>CAVTCR010000030.1:0-55926 GCA_963733195.1 uncultured delta proteobacterium | reverse complement strand
GCATCTTGAAGACGTTTAACCCTGGCACGTTGAACGAAGTCCGTCCCTACAGGGTGTGGGCCTGACGATCCAGGAAGGATCTTTCGTCGTCGTCATCGGCACCAACGGCTCAGGAAAGTCCACACTGCTCAATGCAGTAGCCGGGACATTCCTGGTGGATACGGGCACGATTTACCTGGCAGGCACTGAGGTCACATGCTGGCCCGAGCACCGTCGCGCCACGCTTATCGGGCGAGTCTTTCAGAACCCTTTCAGCGGCACGGCACCGCATATGTCGATTGCTGAGAACCTGGCACTGGCTGCCCGGCGCGGTCACCGGCGTGGGCTCGGGTGGGCGCTGCGGCGTAGTTTTACTAACCAACTCGGAGAACGGGTGCGTCGCTTGGGCATGGGCCTGGAGGGCAGACTAGACAATACTATCGGCAGCCTGTCCGGCGGGCAGCGGCAAGCGCTGACGCTGCTGATGGCGACGTGGCTCAAGCCGAAACTGTTGCTCCTCGACGAACACACGGCCGCCCTGGATCCCAAGAGCGCCGACCAAGTCATCCGACTCAGCGAGGAAATGATCTCCCGCGACCAGTTGACGACCCTGATGGTTACCCATTCGATGCAACAGGCGACGAGCTTAGGCGATCGACTCATCATGATGCACCGCGGCCGGATCATTCACGACTTGCAGGGTGCCGAAAAGCGGCGCCTGCGCGTAGATGACTTATTAGCGCGGTTCGAGGAGGTGCGCCGCGGGGAGCTGCTCGACGAAACCGCGGCCGAGATGTTACGGCGGGCGTACGTGTGAAGCAAGAAGCGTGGAGGTGATACCAAATCGGGTAGTGCTTCAGATCTGGATAAAGTGATTCTTATTCTCCAAGATTGACAATCTGTTAGAGCCGCACGTATCCACATCTGCAACATTACCCAATTGGCCTTACGTGATGATGGGGTTCTCTCATTGCGTCGCAGAGTCAATTATCACAAGGAGTTTTAATCACGGCATCGAGCCACAGGCAGAGAATTCCTATCGGCTGTCTGTAAGAACAGGCAGGGAGTGGACTCCTCAGGTGGAAGAAGAGTCAGGAAGGATCAAGGCAGTTGCTCTTCCGTAGTCCACACTGAGGGCGGTTCAATGTCGCGAACCAGGACCTCAATATTACGGCCCTCAATTTGGCCCAAAGCGCTGGAAGTCCTCGGGTCAAAAATCAATAGGATGTCGGGGCCATCACCAAAGGTGAAAGTGTGCGGCCCGGAGTTCATCAGCTTCTGAGTGAGTCTGCCGGACAATAGAACTCGTGGGATGCTCATAATTTCCTTTCTGTGATTTTCCTCTCTACATTTCCGAAGAGATGCCATAGTGCGCGAAGGAAAGGGATCGTCAAACGTGTTTGGAGCAGCGCTGTTGCGCTTGGCGCCGCCGGTCGAGATTCGCGAGCCCGTCGTACGCCGCATACTTGTATGCCTCGCTCCGCGAGGGGACGGCGAAGGTCATATGGATGAACCGGTCAATCGCGCCCCCTTCATGCATAACGAGTTGTCCCTGGTGGATTAGCTCGCTTGCCGTTTCACCCAGGATATGTACCCCGAGCAAAGTACGGTCAGCACGGCGAAATACTAACTTGATCATTCCTTCGTGAAGCCCGGAGATTCTCGCCTTGCTGTTTGCCGAAAATTGCCCTCTGCCGACCTCGTATTCGATCCCCGCTGCTTGCGCCTGTTCTTCGGTCATCCCGACCATGGCGACCTCGGGTATGGAGAAGACGCAATGGGGGACCAGAGGATCAACTCTTTCTTTGAATTTGCTCCCAAAGGCGTGACAGATGGCAACCCGTGCCTGTTCCATCGAGACCGACGCGAGGCGAGGAGGACCGATGACATCGCCGGCCGCAAAAACGCCCGGGGCGGTAGTTTCAAACCGGTCATTGACCATAATGTCCCCATTGGGGTTGAGTGCGACTCCGACCTCCTCAAGCCCAAGCCCCACAGTGTTCCCTGCCCTGCCGGTGGCGAAGAGCACTTTCTCGGGATAGAGCACCTGCCCGTTGGCCAAGTGCACCTCGAGCCTCCCCGCTACCCGCCGGACGTTGGTGAGCGGCGTCCCCAACCTGAGCCGCATTCCCACGCTGTTGAAAACCTCTGCTTGCAGGCGCGCGCACTCCAAATCGAGGCAGCGAAGCAATCGCGGATGGGGATCGACTAGGGTTACCTTTACTCCCAGGGCGGTAAACATGGAGGCATATTCGCATCCTACTGCTCCACCTCCCACCACCAGGAGCGTGCTGGGGAGACGGTCAAGCTGGAGAATCCCCACCGGGTCGTACACATCGGGGTCATCGAACGGCACCCCGGTTGGAAGAACTGGATGCGAGCCTGTGGCAAGGAGGACCACCTTGGCCTGTAGGGTACGTTCTTCCCCTGTGTCCAGCGAGACCTGGACCGTCCGGTTGGGTCCCAGATGAGCCTTTCCCTGAATCAGCTCGATGCCATGCCTGGCGAGGTTACGCTCTACCGCCCTGGTCATCACGGTGACGACTTCGGACTTGCGCGTCATCAAGCGTTCGAGGGCGACCTGGGGATCGAGGTTGAGGCTCAGTCCGTACACTTCGCGGTGGCGAAACCCGCTCACATACAGAGCCGTCTCGCGCAAAGTCTTGGTCGGGATACCCGCGCTGCTTACAGCAATGCCGCCCGGCTTCGGCGCGTATTCGACAAGAGCAACTCTCTTATTGTAATAGGCTGCCTGAGCCGCTCCCTTCTCTCCGGCTGGGCCGGCACCGATCACGACGAGATCAAAGGCATTGTTCATCACTTCCTCCCAGATCCTCAGAGCCTGCGCTAAGGCCTTGCTTGGTTCGTATCAGTACAACGATGCTGTCAGCGGCCGAACGCCTACGGCATCGGGGTCATCAAAGATGGTCCCCCGCATCGAGGCCGAAAAGGACGCGACATAAATGACAGGTTCCCAGCCGTTGTTCTTGAGTTCGTGCTTGACGCCCGGCGGGATGTACAGGGTGCGCCCTGAAGTGAGTCGGTACCATTTATCATCGAACTTGATATCGCACTCGCCTGACAAGACGTACACAAGTTCCTCGGCCGCCGTGTGCCAATGCAGGGGGTTCGTCTTCCCTGGGAGAATGTGCACGAGCCCGAAGCTCTGCTCGCATCCCGGGGCGACCTCGTTGTTGCTGACCCATTTGACCGCCCCCCAATCGTATGACACGGGTTCGATCTCTTGAACGTCAGTGATAGTAAAGCGTAACATAATATTTTCTCCTTTTATGATGTAACAATTTGTTGTTCTTATCTGTGCGATCAGGTATTATTGTGTCTCTCCCGGGGATTTAAACATTGAGGTATGAGGAGAGTCACTGATTGTTTTCTATCCTCCGTTATTGGCAATGCGAGGAGGCCGCGAACTACTCTAAAGTTGAAGTATGTAGGTAGTGGCTAGGTACGCGGCCTCTCAGAGAACGCCTTCAGAACCCGACCCGCTCGCAGCAGAAGTCCGAGCGCAACACGGACTCTTGCTGATACGCATCCTTGTAATCCTTACGAATTTTCTCGATCTTCTCGCTGCTCTCCCGCCGCGCTTCCGCGGGATACAGGAGAATCACGAGGAAGGAGGTCTCCTCGATGGCGCCGTTGGCGCCGCTGAACTGCCCCAAGCCTTTCAGCAAGGTTAAACCGTCGGGGAATGCCGGGGTAATGTTGTTATCGAGAAAACTCTGAAACTCCGCTTCCGACACTGGCGGCTGATTGTCGGACCTGGCGGTGCCAAAGTACAACTCTGTGCGCGCGAAGCGGTCGCCGACGAACGGAGGACGTTTTTCATGGTTCGCTACCGCAGCGTAGCGCGAAGACACGTTCGGTAGGACATCGGCCCGCAGCGTGGGAGACACCGTGAGGGACACCATAAGGGCGGCAATGGACACAATATATTTTTTCATCGTGAGTATCCTTTCTGTTGTTCCGTACGAGAGGAGTGTAGTGCTCGGAGACGTGAAAGTTCTAAAGGAAAGCTAAAGTTTTGATAAAATTTGAGGAAAGTTTTGAGAAATTCGACGAATCTCGCGACACACATGAGGGTGGTCCTCTTTCCAAGGGTGTTCTGCATGTGCTTGCATAGGTTGCGTGGCTTGCCGTCCTGGCTCTGCACAGTAGGAAAGGCGGTAGAACGTGTATGTGCAAACCGCGGATGCGGCCATGCGTGGGAAATCGCCGATGGACAAAACACAGTGGACTGAATGGCTGCACGCCCTAGAGCTGGCGCAGGTGACGATTACGGCAACTATCGGCCCGGCAGGACGGCTCGGGGCAGTTGGGGGGCTGTGGCCGAAATTACTCGTTGCTGCCACAGAGGCCGCGACGCTGGGACTCTTGCGGGTGGTCGTGGTAGCGGAGGAGCAATCTGATGTTGCCTCGGAATTACTCGCCCCTGACGCGTCTCCCCTGAGGGTGTTGAAGGCAGCTACGCTACAGGAGGCCGTGCAACGACTGTATGAGGAACACGGCGCGCGTGAAGCAGTGCGGCGACACGAGCGGGAACAGTGCGCCGTCCTGAACATCCTGGACCAATCTCTGCCGATCGCCACGCACTATCAGGTCCTACCCTTACTACAGGAAGTGAAGCGAGAGCGATTGCCACGGACGGAACGCGAAGGTCGTCAGGAACAGGAGCCGCACGAAGAGCATAGCGGTTTTAGTGAAGTGGACATTTTGCGCTGGGAGGAGCAAGTACGGGAGGAAACAGTCACATATAAGCGCGTACCACTAGAACGCGTATTCTCAGACTTCCGGTCGGTGACAAAGGGAGCAACCACCTCAGTCCCGCGCTGTGTAGTGCTCGGTCCACCCGGGAGTGGAAAGACCATGCTCATGCAGTATGTGGGATGGCAGGTCGCGCGGCGAGCCTGGCCTCCGTCTGGCGGTCCCCTCCTGCCTGTGCGTATACGACTGCGAGAGTGGGAAACATGGGCAACAAGAGAGGGAAAGCAGGAAGAGAATCTGCCTCACTATTTAACCGAGCACTACAAAATGCTCTCCCCTGCCCAACACGCTGCGCAGTGGCAGCGCTGGCTACAAAAGGGAGAGGTGCTGCTGCTCCTCGATGGTTTGGATGAAATCGAGGGAAAGCCGTTTTTTCTCTCTGTTCTGAAAACTGCATTGGTAACCTTCAATGAATGCCCCACTCTAATTACCTGTCGCACTGTGAGTGTTGAACAGCATCAAGCCGTGTGTCCGGACTTTCCGCTGTTCACCCTAGCGCCCCTCGCTCCGGAACAACGCGATGCGTTTATCAAGGCATTCCCTGCGAAATACCGCGACCACTATGATCCTGACACTGTGATTGCCCAACTCACGCGCACCCCGCAGCTCCTCCCGCTCGCAGCGAATCCACTGCTATTGAGCATCATCTGTTATGTTGTGGACGATGTGAACGGTGTTATCCCCACAACGCGAAGCGAACTCTACGCCCGTGCGCTTGAGAGATTGCTCACCCGTCCTCCCCAACGAGTGGAGGTACGTTATCCAGGCGAGGAACCGACAGGAACAGAGAAACTTGCAGTTCTCGAACGGGTAGCGCTCAACCTGTTCGCTAAGCACGACCGCAAGCTCACGTTTACCGGAGAAGAATTAGGGCAGGAGCTCAAATGGGCACTCAGCGAGGCAGGCTATGGGGCAGCGCCGGCTCCGTGGGCAAATGCGCTCAGAGTCGATCTTGTCGCCAATAGTGCCATCCTGCGCGGCAATCCGACACAAGGTTTCTTCTTTCTCCACCTGACGATTCAAGAATTTCTCGCGGCCGCGGCCCTTGCCAAGATCATTGCTGAAAAGGGATGGCAAACGCTTGTAGAAATTGCAGGCACACCGGTAAGTGCGCGCCAGTTGGTAGACAGCAAAGCCTGGGACCCTCGCTGGCACGAAGTCCTGATCCTTCTGGCAGGACAACTTGAAGATCCCCTCCCGCTGCTCACGCTATTAGCCGATGACAAAAAAGATGATCTCTTCAACTCCCGTCTTGCCCTTGCTGCTCTTTGCTTGCCAGAAATGCAATTAGCCAGCAGCGATCACCACGCCACCTTTGTTGACCGTATTAGTACTACGGCCTTCACAAACTGGCTGCAACACGAGCAGAACAGTACCGAACCCGTCGCTATACACCTGACACGTGCATTGCCCGCATTGGGGCAGCTTAATGCGCGCATGGGGGGAATCGCCTTTCCGCACCGGCTCCGCCAGCAGTTACACGCTTCATCTGGAGAAGTACGTGCAGGAGTAGCAAAAGCATTAGGGCAGATGGGAATGGTGGTAGCTCAGTATCCTGAGGTGCTCTTAGATCTGGAACACATACTCCTGCATGACACGGACGAATTGGTACGTGCCCAAGCAGCAGAGGCATTCAGGCAGATGGGCGTAACGGTAGCCCAGTATCCGCAGACCCTCTTAGCTCTGGTGCAGGCTGCACTCCATGACACGGACTGGTTCGTTCGCTCTAGAGCGGCGCGAGCATTAGCGCAAATAGGTCCAGCGGCAGCTTGGCATCCAGAGGTGCTTTCAGCTGTGGAAGCTGCCTTGCAAGACGACAACCCGCACGTACGCGCTCATGGGGCTGGTGTACTCAGGCTGGTAGACGGAGTGACAATTCAGCAGCTTCCGCTGTCGCCGGTCCTAGGACAGCAAGTATCGCGTGATCAGGACAAAGAGGGGTTTTCCGAATCTGCAGCCTTATTCAATCAGACAGGAGAAACGAGCACTCAGCATCCTGAGACAGCTTTTGCTTTCGTGCAAGCTCTGCGCAGTAAGGACTCAGGTGTACGCCGTGCGGTAATACGAGCGCTGGGACAGGGAAAGGAAATGGTCACCCAACACCCTGATATGCTTTCCTCTCTGGTGGAAATAGCTTTGCACGACGCGGATGGGGGAGTGCGTACTGAGGCAGCAGCGGCATTAGGACGGGTGCAAGCAACGGCAACACAGCACACGAGCGTGCTGCTTGCACTGGTACGACTTGTCTTGCGCGATACGGATGCAGGAGTGCGGGCTCGTGCAGCCCAGGCATTAGGGCAAATAGGGAACAAGGCTGCATCGCAGCCTGAAATGTTGTCCGCTTTGGTGCAAGCTATGCGAGACGCTGACGCCGATGTGCGTTTCGGGGCAGCGGAAGCATTGGGGCAGATAATGGCACAGGGAGTACGCGTATTTCGTCGGCGCTGGGGGAAGGTGGAGGGAAAAACGATACAAGAGCTAGCAGCCTTGCGCGAGTAACATGATAAAGAGAAGGCTGAACAATGGTGCTAGAGGTGTCGGGGATCAGCAATTCTTACAAGTAGTAGTCGCTGTAAGTGCTTACCACTGATAACAATCAGGCCATCACTTCCTGCGCTTCGAGCGGTAGCACATAGACGTCTTCGGTCTGGCGGCGCCCACGGATTGGCATGTGCTCGTGCCGCTCGAAATCAGCGGCACTCTCTGCCGCAGCGACCCAAGTGGCCGCATCAATCACGATGGCTGCATGCAGATCCCGCGTTAAGCTCTGGAGACGCGCAGCCAAGTTGGTTGTGTTGCCGATCGCACTCCAAATCAGGCGATCTACTGACTGGATGTTACCGACAAAGGCTTTCCCCGTGGCAATCCCCACGCCAACCTCAAGTGGTCGACTCTCCATCCGTGTCTCCCCCAGAGCCAATAACCGTACGGCTGTGACAATCTCGCGACCGGCATCAACGGCAGCCCTCTCCTTTTCTAAAAGCGGTTCGGGTGCTCCAAACACCGCCATCATGCCGTCACCATTGAACTCGACGATCGTACCTTTGTAGTGACGCACGACCCCCGAGACAGTTTCGGTATACCGATTGATCAGCGAAAAAATCTCTGTGGCGGTCCGGCCCTCAGCAGTAGGTCGTATAGCCGCGGATATCCACGAAGAGCACAGAGATCTCTTGTTCTCCGGTATCCAACTCCTGGCCACTGACGATACGGGCTGCCACTGGACTCAGGCACATAGCGGCGCAGCGCATCTTGCATCGCCTGTGTTTGACGATGAATCTCCGCCTCCTCAAAACGTAACAGCTCACCCGCTACCTTATCGGCTAGGGCGGCAAGCAATGCGTAGTCGGTCTGCGTATAGATATCACCTGAACGCTTGTAACCCAGGGAGACGAAAGCGGCAGGAGGCTCACTCCGGCTAACAGACAGCATGACCGCCGCCCGTAAGTTATCCAGCGCTACCCGGTCAGCCGAGTCCAAATGCACTCTCGCCGTACGTCGCCAGCGTTCGACATCAACCGGCGCTATCCGGCCTCGGAGCGCTCCAACCAGTGAGCTCTCCACCGCGATGATCGGAGGCACGGCACTTCCACGTGTAAGGGCTGGGATGTAAGTTTCGTTTACTCGCTCATACATCACGCAACATTCTGGCTGAAGCAAAGTATAGAGCCGCTCACTGAAGAGCGTGAGCAGTACCTGTGAATCTTCACAGGTTGATAGCTCGCGGAAGAGCTGATCCATTCCGTGCTTCAACGCCTGGCGTTCAGGAAAGAACCATCGTTCGATCCAGGGATGTAGGTAGCGCTGGCCTGGCACGACCAGAGCCACAAGCGCGAGTTGCAAAATATTCTCTCCCACTGTTGGATCAATTCCCACTACTCCGCTCATGGCGCGCACGAGTTGAGGTCCGCCCAAAAGCGCACCTCCAACCAATACGACTAACAGGATAGAGGAAGCCGCTGTCGCACTAATCAAACGATCGATATCGAAGAAATTATAGCGGATGATCGCGATGCAGAGACAGATCGGAATCAAGACAGGCGCGATCATGCTGAGATCGTGGAGCCACCACAGCGATGGGGCGAGAGCAGTCACCACGTTCGTGGCCAGCACCGGGAGGGTGCCTATGTAGAAGCCGTAGACGACCCACTTGAGTTGTCGGCGGCCGACAGGGCCCGCCCGGCGGAAGTTGTGCGTGAGGAGCACGAGCAGCGCGATAATAAACGTCGTGTTCGTCACAAAGATGGCACGAAGCCCGAGTCCGGACGATAACGGTACGCCGAAAACCCAACTGGCCGTAAACGGTCCGAAGACCGTAAAGAGCCAAGGCCAAACAGGCATCCGCCTCCCAGTGGGCACGATCTCTTCGGGAAAGATCAACACCGCCCGCAGAATGAGGGGGAACATGACAATAGAAGAACAAAGAAAAATGACGATCCAGGCGTAGGTCTGCACACGCGACCCGCCAGGGAAGTAGGCCCAGTGAAAGCTATACGACATCCCGGCGAGGAAAAATGCCCGAGCTGCCCGCGAGCCAGAGGTACGGAGCAGCACCAGTATCGAGGTTACTGCAAACCCCAGTGCCAGGAGGAGAATTCGCCAAGGAACAGTCACTGGAGTCAGACTGAGAAATGACTCATACTGTTCTCCTGCCCGCACGAAGAATATTGGAACGCGCAGCTTCGTGTCCGCTTGTTCGTAGGCTCGGGCAACAAAACCGATGGGTCCCAACGCCACGAAGGTCGGCCTCACCCAAACGTGTAAGCTGGTCGCCAATCACCACACCCGAGGCTTCAGCCCCAGTTCCGGGCCAGAACTCACGTACAGTTGGGTATTCCTCCGCACTCTCTGGTTGGGACACGATAATAGGGACCCATGCGAGTCGGCCACGTATGACCTCGCGTACGTGCAGCGCGAAACACCCCAACCAGAGCGGAACAAAAATAACGAGCAGTGCTGTATCAAGTGCCTGTAAACGTCTCAAAGTTCTTCCAACATTCAGTCGTCGTTGTTTTGTCCCCTCGCCTCATGATCTCGTACGAGGAATGTCAGATTGATGGAGAAGTGGTCGCCTGGCGTTAAAGCCCCAGGCTCACAGAAAGAAGGGGAGTAAAGTTTCCTCAGAGCCTAGTTCACCAGGCTTTGCACTGTGAGCCCGACGATGCATCGTCGGGCTGAGGAGGGACACAGCAGTTCTAGTAGGGCGGGCTGTGCCCGCCGGGTGCGTTGATTGTGAAACCCACATCTTGCTGTCGTGTTTCTACAGTTCATTCCCCACGCGCCTCACGGTGCGACAAAACGGATCTTGACTTTTAAGCGCACGAGCGAAGCAAGACCATCGGCGACGTGATCAGAGCGTTGCACAAATGCGGCGTCCTGTGGAACGTCAGCTATGATTGGCCGTCCCGTCACACCCGCAAGAGCGCGTACGGCATTCGCCAGTTCGCTGTCTCCCTCCTCGAAACAGAAAGTCATCCAAGATTGAAGGGAAAGGGTCGTCAGTCAGTGATTCGAAGAGCCGGAACTCGGCTGCCCGTCTATTTGACACTGGCGATCCCATATCAGCAAGAAAAGGACCCTTTGAGTGCATCAGTGAGGGCTTTGAAGTTGTGTCCCTTGAGGTTCTGGTACGTTTGCGCGAGCAAATGCGTTTCTCCTTTATCTTTGATCTCAAGAAGCACAGTGGCGGCTTTGACATCAGAGATTTCCTCTGTGCCGTCGAATTTGCTGACGTTGTCGTCAATAATGAGGGTCACCTCGGCCTCGAATGTTGCGTCGGGTCCGCGGACAAAATTAATTTCACATAGGCCACGCTGGACACTGGGCGTCCTGAGTGCATGCCTGGCCTTTCTTCGGCCCATCTTTGCAGACATGAGGAAGCTGGTTCTCGCGTAGTTCCGAGACAGGCGAGCCTGCATATGCAGATGCCGGCAGCAAAGAGCAATATAGCAAGAACAAGGCTGAGAAATGGATATGGAGAGTGCATAAATAGACCTCCTGTATTGTTATTTTCGTTTGCGCCACTTGAGGTGGTACAGCGACACGGCGGTGACCCAGACAACTGCAATCCAGGCAGTCGCGTCACCCCAGCGTTGGTATGGGGTTTGGGCTTGTGATAGACGGATCGCCCCGGTCAGCACGGCGGGCGTCCCAAAGCTGCTGCGCACAACCGTCTGCCCATGCGGATCGATGATCGCCGAGTATCCAGTGGTCGTGGGACGCACGAGATAGCGGCGATTTTCAATAGCGCGCACAGTAGCGATGTCGAGGTGATGCTGCGCAGGAGCAGCATAGCCGAACCAGTCATCGTTCGCAGGATTGGTAAAGACCTCAGCACCCTGCAAGGCGAGAGTGCGCGCCAAGTCAGGATACATCGCCTCAAAGCACACGAATGCGCCGATCTGAGCGTCTCCGGCCTGCAGTGTGTGAAGACGTCGCCCTGGTTCGTAGGTTAATTGTTCTTGAAAAAGGCGCCTGCCGAACTCAGCCTCCTCTGCAAAAGGCAACAGGCGAATCTTATCGTAACGACCTGTGAGTCTTCCACGGCGGAGGAGAAACACAGAGTTACGATAGAAAAGATCCGACACACCATAACCGTAGGAGGGACCACCGAGAATCAAGTCGGCGCCAAGGTCTCGGGTCATGCTGAGGAGTGCCTGTCGCTCGGGGACCTCTTCTTGCAGATAGAAGTCTACCGCATACTCAGGCCAAAAGATCAAGCGCGGACGTGTTGCCGCAACCTCTTTGGTCAGTGCAAGGTAACGATCAAGACTCGCCGTGCGGTGCTCTGGGTTCCAGCGCGACTGACGTTCGATTGCTCCTTGGATCACCGCAACCTCTACTGGTTCGCTCGTGGCAAAAGTCTGCGACAGTCGCCACTCGCCATAGAGGAACGCAAAACCAAAAACAGCGACGATTCCTATGGAAGAGATTGCTGCTCGACCACCGCGCAACGCAGGTAGACAGAGCCCTGCAACGAGAGCGTTCACAGCACCAATAAGCATGCCAATACCATAAGGGCCAGTCGCGTCCGCGAGTTGCATCAGCCAGGGGAGCGGTACTTGCGAATACACTGACAACGCCCAAGGGTTACCAACCAGGAGGTTCGCCCGGGCGAACTCACATGTCCCCCATCCGGCAGCAATCACCAAGGGATTCGCTGCCTGTCTGTGCGCAAGCCAGGATAACCACGCCGCGAAGGCACCGTAGTAGACGCCTGCGAGCACGATGCTCATGGCAAAAAAGCCCAGCCAACCGACGAGCAGAGAAACTGCGAAATAGTGCGCAAGCATTTCGGGAAACCACCAGCCGACCCCATACGCTGCGAGTATCCCCCACAGTATGCCATACCCTGCCGCGTAGATGGGGCGCACCATTGATGCCGAAAGGAAGAATGGTACAAGCGCGACCCAAGCAAGTGGAAAGAAAGAAACCGGTGGAAAGCTCAGTGCGTAAAGCAGGGCCGAAAGCACCGTGAGGAGAAAAGGAACCATCATGCTACGTTCTTCGCTCCGTGTCAGAGATTCATATGATAGCCTTACCTCTTATTCAATCACTCATAGGAGTGAACGCAAGTGCTGGTAGGCGCACTGGACGGAGCGCTCTCATCTTAAGAGGCAGGAGCTACGCAACGCCGCTTTCTTGAGAGAATTTCACTGATTGTGAATACGTCTCTGGCCGCTGGCATGCTAGGATACGGCTGTATAATGGCTCATCCCACAAGTCTGCGAATGGCTTGGCAAGAGCAATGACTTCGGCGAGCAGTCTTTGTACCTCGATATCGTCCGCCGCCACAGCGCTCGCTGCGGCTAAATAATGCGCGGTCGCTGCGAGATTCGGCGGGCGGGTGCCACAGGTCTGCGGATATAGAAAATCAAAGGTGGCGGCCAAGGTCCAAGGCGTGACAATAACTTCCGCCGCTTTTGGGAAGAACGCCAGCGCCACGCCGTCGAGCCCTTGAGCGCTTTCGGCTCGCTCGTTTAAGTAATTGCTGCAATGCTTCAACCTGCAGCGCCGCCGAGCTCATTCCTTGTCCATACACGGGATTAAAGCTGCAGATCGCGTCTCCCAGTACCAGGAATCCCTCGGGAAACTTGGTCAGCCGCTCGTAATGGCGCTGTAGGCTGGTCGGGAAACGGTATGCCATGATGTCGCTTACTCGCTCAGCGTCATTGATCAGATCGTACAACTTCTGGTTAGGTAGCGACTTGGCAAACATTAGAAAGCCCTCTTCATCAGTAGGAGGATAGTTTCCAAACCGTCCCGCTAAGCTAACGTGCCATGTACGATCTTCGATTTCCCCCATGATCGCCGCCAGAGGAAATTGGGGGGAGGGAACAAAGAAATTCAGCAGTCGTTCCGGCGCGTCGTAGGAATCCGGTACCCGGAATTTCGTGCTCGCGTAGGCGAAGTCTACACCAATAGTCGTCCCCTCCGGCGTCGGGAAACCAAGTTCCATAAGCCACCAAGCCGCGTGTGACCCTCGCCCCCCGCGTCCACGACGAAATCGGCGGGGAGACAATGCCACGCGCCCTGACTGAGATACTGTACCCCGTGGACTCTCCCGTTTGTATGAAGAAGGCTACGCACTGAACTGTTAGTGACGAGTTGGACGTTGGTGAGCGCTAAGGTGCATTGCCGCACACAGTGTTCGAGGAGGCCGCGACTTTGGCTATATGCGTCAAAGCCAAGATCGCGCGGCTCGCGAACTGTGCCGGAGGCGTTGTAGGCCTTCCCGTCAGGTAAGAACCAGACGTTTTCTATACCCGCGCGGTACCGTACGGCACCAAGAGAGCGCAGTCGCGCAAGAATACCGGGATACAGTGACGCTACCACCTGCTGACCGCCCAGCATGAGCGCGTGGAGATGATGCCCCTGCGGAGTTGATTTATGGAGCACCGGTTTGTCCTCGATGGCATCCCGCTCAATAATGGTGACTTGAGCAAAATGATCGGCAAGCACTCGAGCTGTCATCAACCCCGCTATGCTCCCGCCGATAACAATGGCGTGGTGGCCCAAACGCAGTGTCATGGTTTTCTTTCTTTATCACTATTAGTTATATTTATCTTGAGTGGTCCCCCCTGATTTGTTACTACGTAAAGATGCTTTCTCTTTGACGCTAAGGGTTCTTCCGCTCCACTCCGTTTGTTGTTGTGTAGTGCCCACAGTTGCACGACGCCGCGAAGTGAGTGAGACTAAGCGGGAATGAGGTGGAGTGAGTCGATGAGAAAAGAGTTGAGTAGAGGAATGCGTGATATGACAGATGATGAAGCTCGGGCTGTGCAAACCCGGGTCACAAGCTTCCTCGACAACCAAGACGGTCGCGGACTCGACGTAGGGAATCCTTCTCACCTTGCACGGCTAGTGGACCACGCACGTGCAGAGTTCTCAGACCTGGCCGAGGACGATTTACGTATGGTGGTAGCCATGTGCTGGTTAGGGCCGCAATCGGCTGGCGTTCCACCCGCTGATATGCGTCATGATCTACATAGTATCCTGCGTCGATGTGTAACGGATGAGCGCGAACGCGTCGACCGGATCATGGAATTTGTCATCGCCTATGGCTGTGGCCAATGGCGCAACGTGCAGCTAGGTGGTGGCGGCTGGGAGCACCGCTGGCACGGAGCGCTACGGGGTGTGGTGCGCGCTCTCGAACCGGCAGTTGCGCAGGCGAACCGCTGGCTGGCCGAGCACGTGGTCAAGTTTCCCCAAAACCGAGGTGTCCCCCATGATAAAAATTTCCCAGAAGATACGGCAGTATGGTCTGATGCCTGGTTGTTAGCGACCCGGCTCGTGCGTCCAGAGCATTCCTTCTACCTGGAAGAGCAAGAAAGCCTCTCGTTTGCCTGTTTGCCCGAAGGGACAGACTGTACATCGTCTACGCAAGACTACCGACACACGATCTTTCCTGGCGCGAAAGCAATCTGGACAGTACCAGAGGGAAAGGGAGTACTTGTGCTGTCCAATGGACAATCCCGTGCGCTCGCTGCTGGAACTACAGTCATCCTCATTGCCCGCGATGAGGATGCGATCATAAAAACTGCAAAGAATGAGCAAAGTCAGCAAATTCGCTTCTCAACCGGAGAGGAGGCAAACCTACAGGGGCCGAAGATGTTAGTGGTCTGGGAATGCACTTGCGGCACTACACATTGTCAGGAACGTCATCGTTTGCACAGTTGGGATCCGTTACAGACGGTGAGAACGACCGAGACAGAGGAGAGCTCTTCACGCAAGGAGGAAAAGCCATTGACTCTCTGGGATTTTGTTGCCTCGGCAGTGAAAGGACCGCAGCTACGCATACAGACGGGGTCTTTTGTGCAAGGCCTATATTTCCCACTACTGGCGCAGGAGGGATGTACCCAATGAGACTGCGGATTGCACCAGTAGAGTATAAAGAATGTCCCACGGCTCATTGCCACACCACGTATGAGGGTCAGCACTGTCCCCGGTGTCAGCAACCGTTCGACCCGCAACGCACAAGAAAGACGCTGCGTGACCGCTTGATCCTCGTTGATATCGATCCCCCTGTGTATGAGCCAGCCCAGCGCTGCCGCTGCACCGACTGTAAGAATCTTTTCGATCTCTCCGCGCACGAGGTGACGGAACGGGCCATATGCAGCGCGTGCCGAGAGCCGCTGTTCAATAGGATGCAGATACAGGAAATCTGGAAAGATGCCGAAACTTTGTTACAGAGAGCGAGGAAGCTTGAGCGTGCGCGAAGACAGATGCGCTCGTGTGTCTCCTGTGCTCATCCGATCGTGTTGAGAAGCTGGTGTCCGGTACATGACACTGGATGCGATCTTGGTGCGACGGGAGGCTTACCGCAAAATCTTCTCATCGTCTGGGTGCGTACGTTTCAAACCGCGGAGTCAGTCGAAGAACTCCAGGATTATGAATGGTTACAAAACAGCGAAGCTACCGAAGAGTGAATGCGGGCTAAGACAACCACAACAAACGTAAACGACGAGGCGACATCCTATGCGCAAGAACACGAGCGATAAAGGACAACCGACGCTGCAGCAAGGTAACGCCGCTCTCGCTGAAGCCGCCCAGTTGCTTCGTCAAATGCGGCTTTCGCATGACCATGGCGCCTATGCGGAAGGCCAGGCATGTCGCTATTAGTGTCGATCCTCGCTGGAATGTTGATCGCCAAACTTTGTGTGTCCTCATCACCTGTTATGCGTTCGGACATAATCGGATCAAATGGTCTTCACTCCCTGTTTATGTGCTACCGCAAGGCGGCAAAGCAGGCGTCCGCGTTATTGCACGTCTGGACTCGCGTGGCCAGACCGTCATCCCTAGTCTCCCACCGGGAGACTACACGCTGTCCCTGCGGCTCACACCTCTACGAGGTGAACCCGTCCTTGGTGGCAAGCCCGAGCGCTTAGCAGCTCAGGGTGAAGACGAGCAGGACGATCGCCGGCTGTGGCGCGGAAACAGTGAAGAAGGTGCGCTGGTCTGGACCATTGAAGAGACAGAGGAAGGCGATGTCCAGATTGCCTTCGAGACGCGCGAGGAGCGTCTCGCCGGTTACGTCGTCGTCTTCAGTCTCGTTGAGCTGAATAGCAAGCGTGTGCACTCTAGTCATCGTCTCTCCTTGGAACCGACACGCACGTCAGGTACCTGGGAAGGCTGGTGTTCCGTCGGTTCCCGAGCTCACTTGCAAGGTCCCTACGAACTTGTTTTTGAGGTCGTGTCACCGGACGAGACGTGATAAGCGCCGAGATGCCTATGCCGGCGAGCCAGATTCAGACGTTCAATGACATTGAAGTGGCGTGGCGTAGAGCTGAACGCGAGTCGGACAAGCGCGCGGTGTGGCGGGTCTTAGCAAAAGGGGGATGGTTGAGTGCGTGCCGAGAGGCGGTGCGGCTGAACGAACGGACAACGTTGGAAACGTGGCTCGACACCGGTGACTCGACAAAGCAGGATATTATGCAATTTGTCGGCCCGGAAGCAGCTCAGCTAGTGCACTTGCACATGCGCTGTGCCCTAGTGGGATGCCGAACACGAGAGGGTGCAGCACGGGAATGGCTGCATACTGAACTCGAAGCGAGTGCTCCCACAACATCTCGCGGATTCTGCTGTGACCTCACGCTCGCACTGATGGAGGAACCGCTGCGCGAAGCAGAACGAAGCCTGTCACTTGGTGTATTACTCGTAGACACTGCCCGCAACGAAGGAGTTGGTGCAAGTTTGCTCTTGGAGTTGATAAGCAAGGGGCGAGGAGAATGCTACGCTGTTCCTGAGCTGGCATTCCTGCGAGACAAAGATGCGCGCCAAGCAGAAGATAATGCCCGCGCCTATGTTGAAGAAATAGGACTATGGCGAAAGGAGTGGGATGTACGCTGGCAATTGCACCGTCACGACGGCAAACCACTTGTTACCCTGTCCGGTCCTTCTTTGGGTGCGGCGTTCACTCTTGGTTTAGCCAAACTATTAGCTTGATTTGCCAAGTCGTTCCGCTGAGATAAAACAGAGGACAGACGCCAGCTCCCGCTACCATGAACCGGCGTCTTCTCTTTTCTCAGTGAAATACGTCACTGGCGAAAAGCAAGCACTGAACAGTTTGCCTCACGTATCATTTTCTCAGTGATACTCCCTAACAGCAGATGAAAGAAACCTGAAACTCCGTGGGTCGTCATAACGATCAGATCGGCGTTGATATCGGCCTTGACTTCAAGAATGGTTTTAGCCGGGTCCCCACTGACCTGCAGTAACGGTTTATACTGCATTCCTGCCAGATGCTCTTCTGCCAGCTCCGTGAGTTTGCGTCGCGCGACTTTTTCCGCAACGACAGCATTGACCTTGTGGCTCGTCTTATCTTCGCGTGCCTCGTACACATCGTGAAAAAGCAGCTCGGTTTCATCTGTCGGGACGATATGCAGGGGATAAACCATGCCACCGCTTTGTTCAGCGATCCGTCGAGCACAGGCGAGTGCGGCATTGGTTGGATTAGAAATATCAACCGGCACAAGAACTCTCTGAAACGGTTTCGCCCCAGCAAGCATCTCTCCACGGTGGGTGGTTAATACGGGACGCTTTGACTCCCGCACGACCCTTCTCGGCGACACTCCCAAGGATGAGGTGGGCAATGCCCGTCCGTCCGTGTGTGGCCATCACTACGAGATCAGCCCCAGTTTGTTTTTCTGTTTCAAGAATCGCCCTGGCGGAATCACCATTACGCGCAGTCACAACTTCATATCGTACTCCCTGTAAATGCTCTTGAGCAATGTCTTCAAGTCGGTCCCGCGCGACCTGCTCAGCTCGGACCACATCCGCGCCTCCGTGCTCTGAGGCGTGATAGACCTTTCGGAGTAGATGGAGCTCGTCAGTTGGAACAGCGTGGAACAGATAGACCATTCCGTCATCCTGATAGGCAAAATGACGGGCATATTCCAGAGCGACGAGAGAGGTCTCGTCAAAATACACTGGACATAAGATTTTATGAAACGGTTGTACCATAGTGTGTTCCTCCCAGCAGTCATCTCGTTAGTATCTTTAGGGCCGTCCACAATCGCCGCAGGTGATCACATTGTGGTTGTCAGGATTCCTATTTTTGCAAAAAACCGCGATGTGTTTCGCAAGAATGACACAAGTAAGTTTCCAGTCGCACTGCGTTCGTCCCACAAGAATGAGAAATTCTTGCCTGCATTAGTTATCCGTTGGAGAGCGTTTACTCACTTTTACATTCCATTCCGGGTCAACCTCTCTTATTACCTTGTCTTTCATCTGAGGATAGTGACGCGGGAAATCGCTATAGTGATGCCCCAGAAAGCGCTTCATTACCTCGATCTCAATTTTCAGACTGTCAACTTGCGACAACAGATTGAGTTTCGTATCTTCGAGCAGTGACACTGCTGCCTCGACTTGTTTCTGCAGGAGATGGAGCTGTTGTTTGATGTCAGCATCTTCCATAAAGCCTCCTCTGTTGTCTGTGGCTCACTGTGCATATAACGAAGATCAGCAACGGCTGTGCCATAGTTATTGCTCGGCATTCTAATTGCTTCTCATAAGTGGAGAATGTGAGTGATACAAAACCGTTACCCTATTATCCACGGTAAAGGAAGTAATATAACGAAGGAGAACCGACTATGGCAAAAACCGTGCGCGATATTATGACACCGGAAGTCACAACCTTAGGACGCAATGATTCATTGCAGGTAGTGAAAGACATCATGACGCTCGGGCGTGTACGCCATTTCCCGGTCATCGATGATGGCAAGCTGGTCGGGGTAGTGAGTCAGCGCGATTTGTATAAAGCGTCGCTCGGCTCTGTCATGAAGTACGGTGAAAAAGCGCAGCGCTCATTTTTAGAAGGCATCGCGGTCAAAGAGGTAATGTGCGAGCCGGTCATCACCATTGCGCCGCACGCCTCAGTCAAAGAAGCCGCACGCATCATGATGGAGAAAAAGATTGGCTGTCTGCCAGTGCTGGAAGGGCCAAAATTGGTCGGCATTGTCACCGAAACCGACATGTTGAAACTCGTCGTAGAAATGGAATAAAAAATCCGGCATGAAAACCCTGCTACCGATCTTTGTGAGCGTCTTTCTTGCCGAGCTCGGCGATAAGACACAGTTAGCCACGCTCTTATTTGCCACTGACGAGAATCTCAGCCGCGTAGGAGTTTTTGTTGCAGCGTCAGCGGCACTCGTCTTGAGTACTCTGTTAGCGGTGGTGTTTGGTGAGCTGATTGGCCGCGTAGTTTCGCCCGCAGCACTTCAGATTGTGGCCGCGTTTGGCTTCATTGCCATCGGGGTGTGGATGCTGCTCAACAGGTGAACATAGTACTTCGGTATGAATATGGCCGTTTCTCTTGAACCACACCGATTCACACTGCGGACATACGTTTCGTAGTGGTATAATGCACTCTCAAACCTCCCCTCCCCTTTTCGATTTCGGCTTCGGGCTCACTGTAGTATGAACCTTTTCAGAGCATTACTTGGATACCACTACCCATCCCTGACTCTTCGTCATTTCGAGGGAACGGATCACAGGACGGCGCGATACAAATATTTCCACTCGCCCTTGACGCGGACATGGGTCTCATCCATCCGCCAACTTCGTAGTGTCGCCAGCTCCCTCCTCACCGTATGAATAGCTGGGCAATCTCTCCATAACGCTGGCCGTGAGCTTATTGGTTCACATGCACAGCCTTGGCCGGCGGGAAGCCGTTGAAGAATGTGCTGCTGGCGGCGGAGTAGGCACCTATATTCTCGGAGTAGACCAATTCGCCGAGATCTAGGTCGGGGAGCTGCTCGGCCAGGCTGATGGTGTCGAGGGCATCGCACGTGGGACCGAAGACGGAGCACAGCTGAGTGGGGCCTTTCTTGAAGCTTTTTAGGGGATACTGGCAGTGGTCAAAGATCACACCGCTGTAGGTGTGATATACACCGTCATTGAGATAGTAGCAGAGCTTGCCGCCTCGGACAGCCTTGCCAATAATCTGGGCGACAGCGGTGGCGGCAGAGGCAACCAGGAATCGCCCCGGCTCGGCAAGAATCTCGATCGACTTGGGAAAAAGGCGGTCTAACTCGGTATTGATCGTTTTCGCTAGGCTCTTGAAAGCGGGGACGGTGTCGTCATAGTGGGCGGGGAATCTTCCCCCTATATCGAGCAGCTTGATATCGAAGCCGCGTGTCTTGGCCTCGGAAAAGATGCCGCGGCTAAATGCAGGGCCTGAATGTAGTTCTGCACGTTCGTACACTGGCTGCCGACGTGGAAGCTCAGTCCCTCAACCTCGAGCTTGTTGTTGTGAGCAAAGGCGATCAAGTCGACGGCGTCGCCCGGCAAAGCGCCAAACTTGCTCGACAGTTCTACCATCGACCCGGTGTTGGGCACGCGCAACCGGAGAACGAGGCCGGAGTGCGGTGCGTGGCGGGCGATCTTGACCACCTCGTCGTGGTTGTCGTATGTGACTAACGGTTTGTATTGGTCTAACTGCACGAGCGTTTCGATCGCCTTGATCGGGTTGGCGTAAATAATGCGATCCCAAATGAAGTCCTGCCGTTGTTTGGCCGGCAGATGCTTGATCTTCTCGTAAACGTTCATAAACTCGGCCACGCTGGCGACGTCAAAACTGGGGTCGTGTTCTCAAATTGTTGTTAGGGTGAAGTTAGATGGGCGTCCCGAACTCGTAGCGATGCACAAAGAGTCCTATGACGGTAGCGTGCATGAACCCGGATTTCGAGAACCAAATGGTTTTGCGAGCTCAGCGCTTGATGCGGGTCCGTCGCGTGAGAGGTTTGCGTTCGAGCTGCTGGGGGTTGCTTTTGCCAATGGTATGCGCCGCTGTAGGCAGGGGCCGCGCAGAGACTCCCGCCCCAGCCGTGTAGAAGGGCTCCAGGCCAAAGGGCTTGAGCAACTTCTGCAACTCGATGAAGACTCTATCCGCTCGACTGCCGAAGACAGACGCCAGGACCACGCCGCTCACATGATCAATCGCCTGCCACAACCAGCGCTGGGGGGCTTGGCTTTGCACGAAACTCCACCTCTCATCGCCCTCCGCGGCTTCGACGCGCCGCACTTCGACCGTGAGCGCCTCCGGACAACAGCCCTCCCCGCCGCTCGTGTTGACCTGGGACAGACCGGCGGCTTTTTTTTAATTCGCGAAGCCCGGTATTGGACCCGACCTGCAGGACGCGGGCACTATCGCGGATCCCCCTCCCCTTGAGTGTCAGGTCCACGCTCTGCTGCTTCACCGTCGGCAAACAGCCGGGAGAGGCAGAGCTGCGTAAAAATGTCCGCCCCCACGCCGCGCTTTGCTGACAGCGACACCGCTCCTTGCCATTGCTCGTCTTGCCATACTTCACGACCGCCTTACTCTGACAATGGGGACACTTTACTGCTGCCTCAGCCATCGGTTGTTTCTCCTTCTGACCACACGATACCTGTCTTTTCTCCTATCAACAAAGGGGAGACACGACCCGAAAAACCCAAGAACTCCAAGTTTCGTTAACTCCATAGCTCCTCCATATCGCTCCGCTCGTCCGTCAGTTGGCATTGGAGTTTACCATAACCACAGGGACAGAATGAATGTCCCTGCTCAGCGCTCATCAATCACTCCTCGGAAGCCTATTTGTTAGGGTTTGCCCAATGGCAAGAAAGTGTGTATCACGAGGGGCATAGACGACGTACCTAAGCATTCGCGGCGACAGTACCATCCAGGAGAAAGAACAGAGGAGGTTATCGATCGTGCGTTCTACGACTCAGCTTCGGCGGATGTTAGAGGAACCAGGGATTATTGTAGCCCCAGGAGCGTATGATGGTCTCTCGGCTCGCCTCATCGAGCGTCATGGCTTCCAGGCGGTGTATATGACAGGAGCCGGAACCGCTGCATCTGCCATAGGACAGGCGGATGTGGGACTCACAACGCTCACTGAGATGGCCACCCACGCCGGTCGTATCGCCGGCTGTATCTCTTTGCCGCTGATCGCTGATGCTGATACCGGCTATGGCAATCCGCTGAATGTCATCCGCACTGTGCGTGAGTATGAACGCGCAGGAGTTGCCGGGCTGCATCTCGAAGATCAGGTCTTTCCAAAGAAGTGCGGCCACATCGCTGGCAAGGCCGTGATTCCCATGAAAGAGTTCGCTGAAAAGATTCGCGCCGCGGCAGAGAATCGCAGCGATCCAGATTTTGTCATTATTGCCCGCACCGATGCACGCGCAGTCAACGGCATCGACGACGCGATTGAACGAAGCCTCTGTTATCGTGAAGCTGGGGCTGACGTGATCTTTGTCGAGGCTCCACAAAACCGTGAAGAAATCGAGCGAGTGGCGCGCGAAATCAAGGCTCCGTTATTGAGCAACCAGGTACCTGGAGGTAAGACACCACCGCTGAAGGTGTCAGAACTGGAAAAACTCGGCTATAAGATTGTCATCTTCCCTGTGGTGAGCTTAATGGCCGCGACCTTGGCGATCGAGGATGCGCTGGTTGGGCTCCGTGAACGTGGGACGGATTGGTCTGATGGACGTATTCTTAGCCCGATGGATATCTTTAAAAAGGTCGGGATCGATTGGTGGCTCGAACAAGAGAGCAAATATAAAAGTCCGGTGTAAAGATCGTATAGATACATAGGCATAAATCGACAAAGGAGGACGATCAATGAGCAAGAAAGAAGTAGTCATTCCCAAAGGCCAAGAACACTATTATGAACAGTACCACTTCGCACCCGCGGTGAAAGACGGAAACCGTCTCTACTGTTCTGGGGTCATCGGTGTCGGTCCCGATGGCAAACCTTCACCCGACCCGGAAACTCAATTCACCCACGCGTTTGACTCACTGCAGTCAGTACTGACAACCGCTGGTGTCACTTTCGATGAAGTTATCGAGATGACCACGTTTCATGTTGGCCTGCAAAAGAACTTGACGGCGTTTATGAAGGTCAAGGATCGGTACATGAAGGCCCCCTACCCTTCGTGGACCGCGATCGGCATTACTGAGCTCGCGTTCCCTGGTGGTCTCGTCGAAATAAAGGTGATTGCCCGGTTGAATTCCTAAGCTGAGTGCGGCTTAATCTATGAGGAAACTGTAGACGTTCGGCAGGTTCATACGCTATAGTCGAAACTGGCAAAAGATGGAACTCGTTAGTGTCCGATGATACAAGAATGGTCCTAACCAACAAGGAATAGAACGAAGGAGGGAACCAAGTATGGCTGAGTATGATCTTCACATTAAGGGAGGCACGGTTGTAGATGGGACACGAGCACCGCGTCGCCAAGCTGACGTTTGGATTAAGGATGGCAAAATTGCTCAAGTAGGCGGCAAAGCCGACGGCTCGGCGAAACAGGTAATCGACGCCGGTGGATTGATCGTTGCCCCAGGCTTTATCGATCTGCATACCCATTACGATGCCCAGATTCGCTGGGACCCGTATTGCACAATCTCTGGCTGGCATGGTGTCACTTCGGTCGTGCTGGGTAACTGCGGATTTGGCTTTGCTCCAGTGAAGCCTGATTTTCGTGAACGCTCGATGCTAACAATGACGCGGACAGAAGCGATCCCGTACGATGCGATGAAAGTCGGTATGCACTGGGATTGGGAAACTATTCCTCAATATATGGATTCACTCGATCGCACTACCAAAGGCGTGAACTGCATCCAGTACATGCCGACGGCATCACTGATGACCTACGTGATGGGTCTGGAAGCTGCAAAAGCACGTCCAGCCACAGAAGCCGAACGTCTGGAAATGCAACGATTGCTGAACGAAGGCATGGAAGCTGGATTGTGTGGTTTTTCGATTCAACGCCTCGGGCCAAATTCTGTTCAGGCTGATTACGACGGGTCACCGATGGTGACAGACACAATGGCTGACGCGGACATTTTGAATCTTGCTGAAGTGCTGCGTCGCCGTGGCGATGGATTCATACAGATCACCCAAGCTGAGGGTGAAATTAAGCGCGACTTGGCGTTTCTCGAACGACTGGCAGACACTGCGCAGCGCCCAATCTTACACAATGCGATCGTGCCAGCGCGTAAAGATCCCAAAGTGCACCGGCGAAGCTTGCAGTGGTTGGAGCGCGTCCGCGCAAAGGGTCTACCCATTTACGGTCAGACCGGAACGGTTCGCACTGGTTTTGCTTTCACGCTCGAACACTGGAACTTGTATGATGCCAGCCCAGCGTGGCGTGAACTCACGACCGGCTCGAAGAAAGAAAAATTGGCCAAGCTCCAGAACCCTGCACTACGCGAAGCCGTGAAGCGTGAAGCTGAAGAAGCCGATCGTCGCTTGCAAGTCATTCAGGCTGGCGTGGGTGGAGCGATTCCTACCTTGCTCGTACAGAGTGACGGTGGAAAACCAGAACTGGAAAAATACCTCGGCAAATCTCTTGGCCAGATTGCTCAGGAAGAGAACAAGACGCCGATCGACGTGATGCTCGACTTGTCGATAGCCAGTGAGCTTAAGGTTGAGTTCCTCGGCCCCAATAAGGGATTTAACGGCGAATTCATGGCTGAGATGATTAACGACTCAGACTATACCTTCCCTGGTGTCTCCGATGGTGGTGCGCACACGAAGTTCTTCACGGGTGGTGCATTCACGACCGACTTTTTGAAGTGGCTGGTACGTGACGAGCAGCGCATAACACTAGAAGAAGCGCATTATCGCTTGTCCGCACTTCCGGCAAAAGCAGCGGGATTCCAGAACCGGGGCACGCTACGACCCGGCTGGGCAGCGGATGTTGTGGTCTACGACCTCAATGGCTTAGGCATTGAGCCTGACTGGATTGGCGAAATCGTTCATGACTTTCCTGGTGGTGAGTGGCGCCGCATTCAGCGCGCTAAAGGCTATCACGCGATTGTTGTGAATGGCGAAGTGACGTTCCGCGATGGCAAGTGCACCGGAGCAACTCCGGGCCGCCTGTTGCGACACGGACGTTAACCCTCAACCCACACCTATCGCTTTGGTTTTCTCCTCCCTCTCCCGTCAGGGAGAGGGAATGGGTGTGGGAATGTACCACAAAATTAGATCTCTTCTTCACGTTCAGTTCGGCACCCACGCCACCGCGCGAATCTCACCGAACTCCTGCTTCACTTTCTTCCACGACTCCCCACCATCAACGCTAGTATAAACATAACCGTTTAGGCTGTTCGCGACGATCACATCAGGATCTGCCGGATGAGTGGCAAACCAGTAAATGGTTGAGTTCGGCTCAACAGAAAGTGGTGCAGCTTTCCATGTTTTCCCGCCATCAGTAGATCGTTGGATCGCCCCAGTGCGTCCGGGAATAAAGTCACCGTTGCCGACGAACATGACATCAGGATTGTCGGCCTTTACGGCTACTCCCCGACAATAGGAAATCTGATCTCTTTCGAAGAATTTAGGAAACCCATGCAATGACCAGTTTTCGCCCTCCGTTGTACTCGCCCAGATACCATCAGGTGTCGTGGCAAGGAGTTTTGTCGGTTGGCTTTGACAGACAGCGAGGCCGTGAAGATCC
Organism: uncultured delta proteobacterium; assembly: GCA_963733195.1. Taxonomy (GTDB): domain Bacteria; phylum Desulfobacterota; class Binatia; order Bin18; family Bin18; genus VGTJ01. Next base: position 30,228 of record CAVTCR010000030.1, on the reverse strand, counting down.
TGATTCAGCATGTCTTTGCCAAGGGGTGGCAAGTGAACCCACGAGTTGCCTCCATCACGACTGCAATACACACCATCGATCTCGACACCAACCCAGATGGTGTTGGGATCACGAGGATCAAAAACGATGTTAGTCACCTTCGGTGCACCAGCGAAACAACGCTCAGCAATAGGAATCGTTACTTGTTCCCAGTGTTCGCCGCCATCATGCGATCTGTACACCGCCGGGTGTTTGGTTCCTGCGTATATTACATCGGAATTGGTCGGGTGCACCGCAAGAGACCAGATTTGCTTGCCATCCATTGGTGAGTCCACCAATTCCCACGTCGCCCCTTTATCCTCACTCCGATAAACGCCGACCTCCGATCCTGCGAGAAGCCGCTGAGGATTGTTCGGGTACACCGCCAGCGCACGAATCTGTACTTCCCCTGGTTCCGCATGGAACGGAAGTTTCATTTTGCTGCGACGCCATTTCTCACCGCTATTTGGACTGTACCATACCCCGGCACCGACAGTGCCAATACAGATAGTGAAATCCTTTGTCATAGAGTCCCTCCTCTTTTTGCTGGTTACCGTAAAGCAACATGGACCCAACGCGAAGCTGACTCCTTCTTTACGCCTTTTTCCCAATGAGATGCAAGAGAAAGAGAGCATCAACAGAAACTGGAAGCGGTTAGCTCACCGGCTACGCGCTTTGTGTCCTGATGTAACGCTGATAAATCTTGGGCAGCTCCGTAGGTAAAGATCCAACATCCTCAATGATCATATACCGTGAAGGTGAACACATTTCACGCAAATAATCACGACCAGTTTTATCTATTGTCAGGCAGAAGGAGAGAACCCCACTTCTCTCTGCTTCTCGCAACGCCATCATCGTATCTCGCACCCCATAGGTCGGAGCATGGTGGCTAGGACCATAATCGGCATCTTCTGGATATCCGTCGCTCAGCAAAACCAAGAATTTTGCGCGGCATGACAGGTCACGCAGTTTTCGTGTTGCATGTCTTACCGCAGGACCCATACGCGTGCTTCGTTGCGGTACTAGTCCTCCGATACGAGCCTTCACACCTTCAGAGAGTGGCTCGCTGAAACTCTTTACTGGAAAGACCTCAACGTTGCGACGTCCATAGCTCGAGAAACCATAGACCGAGTATACATCCCCGATTTCCTCAAGCGCTGTCGTGAGCAACACGAGCGCTTCTTTCATCCGATCAATTACCCTCCCCTCCCCTTCCCCGACTATACTTTCCGTCGATGCGCTCAGATCCAAAAGAAAGAGCGCGGCAACGTCACGCTCTAAAGGTTGCCGCGCAGTATAGAGCTTCGAGGATGGAGCCAGACCACTACGCAGATCTATTCGCGCCGCGACCGCCGCATTCACGTCTATGTCTTCACCATGTTCCAAGCCGTTCACATGACGATATTGACGCGGGCGCAGCCGCTGAAATTCTCGCTTGATTTCTGCGGTTAATTCTTCGTGTGCAGCGAGCGTACGGGAGAAAAATCCCCCGTCGTCGCCTGAGATTGCTCTTTCGCGTAACTCACACCATTGGGGACGGTAATCATCGATCAAGAAATCCCATTCATCATAAAGATAACCGAACTCAGCGACTCCAGCTGTACGACCTCCGCGCGACGATTTTCCTCGGTGACGGCTGTCTTCCTCATCTGTCGCTGCGGACGCTTCATGGGTGACCACTATCGTCGGACCGTTGTTCTTCTGGCTGCTCTTCCCTGTCCTCTTGCCGCGTTCACGTAAGGCTTCCAAGAATTTCCGCCACGTTTCGCGTTGGTCAGCAGACCGCTGTGCAGCGTCAACGAAGACGCCAGCACCATTGTCGTCTGATTGCATCATTTGTTGGTCTGGTGCAGAACTTGAGGGTTCGGGAAATTCATCGGCAAAGGTGCGCTCGCCTTCGTGTCCAGGGGAAAGCGTCATTGTGAGGTAGATTTCGGTTGCGAGCAAAAGCGAATCGTAGACGGTCGCCCCTGGAGCCAGTTCGAGCGGGACTCCCTGGGGTAATTGCCGGAGTAGACGAGCAACGGTGGGCGGATACAAATCGACCATTGATTTCGACCAGGCGAGATCCTCGTGAAGACCTTTGTAGCTCGCGGCTAACCGCGTGGCGATCCGTTCGTTCTCAACAATGAGGAACAAAGCCTCAATGTGTTGCGGTTGCGGAAAACGCTCAAAAAATGCCGCCACATCCACTGGAATCGTACCATCTCCGGCTAACGCTTCATGAGCAACATTTGGTAGCGTGGTCCACAGTCGCTCAATCGAACAATCATAGGTCCCAAAGGTCAGTCGTCCGGCATGTTGAGCGGCGAGTGCACGATACAAGCGGAGATTCTCTTCGTAAGTCGCAAAGATATCAACTGAAGCCGGGAGTGGCACCATCTCACCGCCCTCGTCAGCTAACGGTGGTGGTATGACAACCAATGCGTCCTCTTTAAGTTCAACGGTCGTGCCAGACAACATATGAAGATAACGCAAGATGAAACCATAAATGTCACTGAGGGCGACGTGAACGGAACTGCCGGAAAGAAACAACTGGCTAGTACGGGATTCTAGAGCAAAGAACGCCTCTCCGGCTTGTGGATTTTTCTTGGCGATCTCTTCCCCCGTAAGAATCCAGGCGACAATACCGTCTGCACCCACGGCATCGTAGGCTCTCGTCAATGTACGGAATAAACGGGCAACGGCGGCAGGAAGAGTTTGCGCAAGGCGGGCGATACGGTCGAGTAGTGGGTAACGACTTGCGTGAGGCAATGAGCGAAAAGTCGGACCAATCAGCGGTAGGATCTCAGGCAATGGATTCGGATCAAACGCGGCAGCAGTTTGTAAGCACCGCACAAGAAGCCCGCGGAGATCCTGCTCTAGTTGCGTGAGAGTTAACGGTAAGCCTTGGTACAGCAGTACAGCAGCCTGAGGCGAACGATAGGCAGTAGTACGGACAAGTCGGTACAAATTTGTCCTATCCTCAAACGCAAGCTCATTAAGCTGCGCTGGCAACACCGTGAAGACTTCGGGGTATATTGAAGAAAGATCGAAAGCCGCACGAATCCAGTCACCGATCTCGTTCCCTTCCAAGTGTGGCAAGATGCGAGGAATTGCAACAATGAGCTTCGAGAGTAGCTCTTCACGCCTCTCTCTTTGGGAACAGGCGGTAAAGCCCTCCTGTAGCCACTCACGGAGCGATCTATTTACCATCAAAGAGTTGAGGGTCTCTGTAGGTAATGATTGTAAAACAAGTTGAAGCTCGCCACGATGCCGCTCGGGCAAGATCTGCAAGAGTTCACTTACTGAAGCTGGAGTTTTTTCCATCATACGCAGGACCAACTCGATTCATCGTTCGTTGGTGCACTTAGCGGGTTTTGTTGCGGAGTTCAATGGATACGATCTGCGGCGAGTACGACCAGCTAAACATCACACTCGCGGAAAGAGGAGAGAAACGAAAAAAGCAGATGTAGAAAAAATAACAAATAGTGATATTTATATAACTGCCCCTTCACTTTGACATCAATCTAAAGATGCAGAATTTATACAGCATCGTCAAATGACCGAACGATCTGGCTACCTTCCGTAGGTGGGGACACTAGCGTAAAGAGACTACGGAAACTCACTTCCTCTTCATTACACACACAAATTCGCGTAACGATCTTTTTTTGATTCATAAAGCTCATTTGCTCGTCGGATTTGGTGAATTATAGCACTGGCGCTGTCATTTCCCCTGGGGACACTAAAGTAAAGTAGCTTACCACTATTCCTCCTCTATGTGGGGACAGTAAAGTAAAGATCGTGACGATGAGTAATACGTTAGGCTTTGGCACATCATTGGTTTTAGTCGGCGCCGAAACACGACGGCGCTAGAATCCAAGCTTTCGCGCAGCTTTCACTGGTTCCTTTGTCGTAAGCGTCTTCCAATTAAATCAATTACTTATGGTCTTTCATTAATATAGTTAAAGATATTCGTACTCTATAACAGAATTTTATCAGTAAAGCTTTTTCACGTACGAAAAAGATAGTAAGTATTTGAAAAAGAATGGTAATGAAACTCAGAGCGCGAGTACGGCTTACGAAGAAGACAAGCCAGAGTCAACTCGTTTGACCCTATCTAACGAGATCACCATAAGATTAAGCCCCCAATATAGGCGAACGCAGCTGGGGACAGTAGAGTAAAAAAGTGGGGACAGTAAAATAAAAGTGGGGACAGTAAAGTAAGAAATGGGGACAGTAGAGTAAGACAATGGGGACAGTAGAGTAAGACAATGGGGACAGTAGAGTAAACGAATAAACGAAAAAATCCTTTTTTGACAAGCACTTAAGTATGGTGTATAAATGCTCTCCTATATTCTCCTACTTTCTACTACTCTCTCCACTATGCGGTGAGAGAGTTTTTCGCAGGGGAAGACAATGGGGACGGGAATGGAAAAAACGTTAGAAGTCAAGAAATCACCGCGAGAGAACCAGATCACACTCATGTCGTGGTCAGTTGACTATGTTCCAGCAGAACAGAATCTAGAGACAATCGGTTACTTTTCTGCCAGGTATGCTCGCCGCGCACTTGATGAGAAGCAAAAGTCGAAAGTAATTGTTCTCTCCGATAGCCGGCGCATCGAGATTGTACCGTCGATGAAGTACGGATTTCCCAATGCCGAAGATTTAGATTTTTATCGCGCATTCCTAAAAATCTGTGACGAACGGGCGCAACTTGAAAAGGTCGAATTGGATGGGCAGTTTGTCATTCGTCCACGCCTCCCTTCTCCAATTGGATTCTCCAGTCGCGAGCTAATCGCCAAAGCTGGAAGGACAAAGAATGGTCGAGGCCATGGGGCGGTGCGGTCGTGGGTTGAGCGATTGAATTCAACTACCATCCATGGCGAACTCTATAACGCACGCGAACGGAAGCTAGATGTTCGTATCGGAATTGAGCCCTTGTTTCGTAAATATGTGCATGTCGGACGACCATTACCGAGTGGAGAAATAGCATCGCAAAACTTTGTCTGGCTTGCTGACTGGTTCGTAGAGAACTATTTTTATTTGTATAGCCGTCCTATCGATCTGAAATTTCACCACCGTCTGACTCGAAGCATTTCAAAGGCGCTGTATCCGTTACTCGATAACGGGTGGTTTGCTGCGAGTGGCCATCCCTATACGAAGCGTTACGGAGACCTGTGTGCATTACTGGATATTCAAGTGTATGAACAACTGTCCCGCGTTCAGCAGCAATTGGACCCGTCGAATGATGAGTTATTACGTGAGAAATTCGTCGCGTCCTATGACTATCCGGTAGACCCTTCAGGCAGGTGGACAGGTACCGTACGTTGGTGGCCAGGACCGAAATGGATCTATGATCAAGAGCAGAGGAGACGTCCGAAAGATAAGGCTAGCGAAGTCTTGTTGCCGGAGGTAAATCTATCGAGTAAACAAGTGACCGCAATTGGTACTCAGCTATTTTTGCCTCTATCCACACCTGATGAACAGAACGCCGATGATCAGTACAGCGAGCGTATTACATCTTTTTATGAGAAAATTGGCCAGAATAGACCTAGTCGGGAGAAGATTAATAGTGGGATTATTACGCTTCGTAGTCTGGTTGAAGGACAAGGATATTCTCTTGAGGATTTGGATTTCGCGCTAAACTGGATAGTCAAAAACATTGCAGAAAAATTTGATGGTCGCGTGAAGTCAATAGGAATTCTTCCGCATATTATTGGTGAGGCACTTGGGGAGCGGGCTGTCACACAGAAAAAAAGAAGCACTTGGAGAAAGTGAACGAGAACGACGCATCGCTGCAGAAGTTGACGAGTGAGAGAAAAGAGATTGAAATGCAGTTGCGTGAAATGCCCAAGGAGAAGCAGGAGGAATTACGGCAGGCGGCCATGGATCAATTAACGGAACAAGGAGTTCCTCGTCGATTTCTTCTCGACGCTTTGGTAACGGCGGAAATGTGTAGGCTCTTACAACAAACAAATGACATCGAATAGTACCTGGTTGACTTTATGAGGGGATCAGAAAAGTGCTGCCACGGATTGCAATTGCGAATCAAAAAGGTGGGGTCGGCAAAACAACCCTCGCAATTAACGTTGCCACAGCTCTTGCGGAAAAGGGACATAGAGTCCTGTTAGTAGACTTAGACCCTCAGGCAAACGCGACGGCGGGAGTAGGAGTTGAGATTTCCGGAGAAGCTAAAGCTACTACCGTTTATGATCTTCTTCTTGATCCGAAAATGGATATAGGATTAGTGATTAGAAAGACTGGGATATATAACCTCGATCTCATTCCATCATCTCTAGATCTGGCTGGAGCAGAACTGACTTTACCGCAGATGATTGGTGCGGAAAAGCTGCTCGACGAAGGACTATCGAAAGCTATTGAGTACGAACGGATTGTAATTGATTGTCCTCCGTCACTTGGACGTCTTACGCTGAACGCCTTAACTGCTGCAACTCATGTGTTGATCCCTGTACAAATTGGCAAGTGGGCAATTACTGGAACAGCCCAACTCTGTGAAACGATTGACCTGGTACGTCTACGCTTGAATACGAGACTGTCAATTCTTGGCGTTGTATGTACCTTTTATGACAGTCGCACAACACTAAGCCGAGAAATACTCGCAAAAATTGGCGAGCAATTTGGCACCGGCCTTTTTTCGACAGTTATCAAAACCGCTAGCAAGGTGGGAGAATCGGCAGTTGCTGATACTCCGATCATTTTATACGCCTCTAGCTCCGAGGCAGCGCAAAATTACCGAACTCTAACTGAAGAGATTGAAACTCGGTTGGAAGGATCATGAAGAAAGCTGCAGCTGATGGCCTCAGGAAATTAAGTGTCCCTCAGAAAGCACGCGCAAGTTTAGAGAACACGCTCGGATTCGAGCGTCAGCAGTTGATGGCGTCGTTGAACATTGAAAAAATTGTACCGAACAGCGGTCAACCGAGACGCCACCAATCAGCAAGGAAATTTGCCGATATGGTGCTTTCTGTACGTGAAAGGGGAGTGCTACAACCGATTCGTGTACGTGAACTACCGGAGAGTGGGCAATATGAGATTATTGCGGGAGAACGAAGGTGGCGTGCGGCTAGAGAAGTAGGATTGAAAGAAATCCCTGCAGTGATTGTACGGGAACAAAGTCCAGAACAGGCCTATATAGACGCGCTAGTGGAAAATGTTGTTCGTGAAGATTTGAATCCGATCGATCGGGCCGAAGCGCTGGGAAAAATAAAAGTGCACCTAGGTGCACAGTCGACGTGGGATGAGGTTGCCTCCTCAGGGATGCTAGGCATTAGCCGCCGTCAGATCTTTCACCTCTTGGGACTTACTACTCTCCCGGAAGCAGTAAAGGATGATATTCGTAGTAGCGTTCTCAACGAAAAACACGGACGCGCGCTTCGCATCCTTCGAGACAATCCTGTGCTGTTGGAGCGAGCTCATAATGAAATAAGACAGCAAAAACTGTCAGGAGATGAGGCACTAGTATTAGTCAGACAAATGAAAAAAGATTCTCCAATGGCTGCACGTCGCGTTTTAAAAATCTATTACCAAACCAAAGAAGAACTAGTTTCCGCACTTGAAGAGAAGCTACAAAATTTGCGCGCTCAAGCGCAGGTAGAGTAGATCACTCATTTTCAAGCTCACTATTAATTGCGACATGCCAAAGCAAAAGCTTGGTAGAGAATCTGCGATGACCACGTATTGCAGATCCTACTAATACCGGCTAAGAACGCTATATAGGGTTTTATTCAGCGTCACGTTTGTTACCTTTATCTTCTTGTTCTGCGAAATCTAAAAAAGTAAATAAACCAGCATACTTTCCCAGGCGCTCCGGACCAAAAGCGTCCTTGAGTATCAACTCGTCTACTTTATCCCGTAAAATTTCATCACTTAACAGAACTGGATTGCCCCCCCACTTTTCAGTAAGCCATTCTACAGCCTGTTCAGTAATCTCGCTGAGCCGCTGTGGGCTTAGGGACCGCTTACACGCAAGAAAAAGTTCTCGATCTTCGGCTGTGAATGAAGAGTATACTGGTGGCTTCTTAAGCCTTCCTATACTTGAATTTTGCTGTTGTCCTTTCTTTGGGAGAAACGCAGGTCGGTGAGGTAAAGTCGATAGCAACTGCACTTGAAACGTAGAAGCACCGTGACTCTGCCACACTGTTCGTACAAGCTTCTTTGATCGTAAACCTCTTAATGCGCGTTGCAGAGTACTCAATGATATTCCGCACATTTCTCTCAATTCGTCATAGCGGCACTGAGTAAAGGGTTTTCCGAGCACATAAGATAAACGAAATAAGCGTTGATATACGATCTGCTCTGCAGCATTCAAAAACGGCATCACTTCATCCATCAGCTCAACATACGATTTCCCAACCATAGTCCAGGCCACATCATTATTCTCTTCGTTGAACACACTCTACCCTTTTGTTATATCTCTATTAAAATTGACCGGTCATTTTGATAATAGAGTAAATAACAATCTATCTCAAGATGGGAAAAAACAGTGAAGAACCTCGCAGCAAGCTGCGAGGCATCCAATCAAAACAACTCTAACTGCAGCGGCTGCTTGTGTAACTGCTTGTAGTCTCGTTCTTGGCCCTGCTTACGGATATACGTCGCAATCACCCGCTCGTTGCCGTGTTGGCCCACCGTCGCCATGAAATATCCTTTCCCCCAAAACTCTCCTCCCCAGAGCTGCTTCTTGACTTCCGGTGCCTGCGCAAACACGTGCCGCGCCGTCAGACTCTTGACCGTCTGCACGATCTTCGTCGGACTGTACGTCGGCACTGCCTGAATCAGAAAATGCACGTGATTCTTATCCGTCCCAATCTCCAAGAAACTCATCTCGTACCGCTTCGCGATCTCTAAACACACCTCTCGGACCACCTCATCGACATGCGCACTGAACACCACCCGACGATACTTCGCCGTACAGACGACATGATAGAGTAACACCGAAACATTGTGACTCTTGTGAAGATACTTGCTTTTTGCCATCCCCCTCCGCTACCCAAAAAACCTGAACGAAGCAAGCTTCGGGGAATGTACCCTCAAGAGATTCAACGCGTTTATTTGTGGGTAATAGTCAGAGCAGGGGAGAGGATGAAACAAAACTATATATAGAAAAACGCTAACGTTCTTCATCAGCTGAGAACTGTTTCACAGTTCCACTGGACTTCCAAAAACGAATCCTCTCTCCTAGTTTTTCAACGCAGTTTATGTACTGCTAGCAGGAATGCTAACACCCAGCAAAAACGCACACTCTAGAACTTCGAAAACACCTAGTGAAAACACACGTGAAAAGACGGGATTTTTGCACCTTAAAATTTTACATACTGTAATATTATCGGACATCGTAGAATCGAGGAGAGTTTGGGGGGTCAATGTGACTGGACATTTAGGGGTAGGAGTATCAATTTTGGGGGGTGCATTCACGGTTTTGTCAGGCAGCCTGGATTGCGTCGCACCCCATGTAGACCTACCTCGCTGCCCGGTTTCGCCGCCTTGCCGCGCAAGGGCTAGAAGTGCGCGATTGTGGCCATGGCCCGTACCTTTTGGTGAGTCTGTATCCCAGACTGAAAAGTAAACAGAGCTATCGTGGGTTAGGGGCTGATTTCCTGGATCGTCGCCATGTTGAGAATATAAAGGGTACCTCCGGAAACGGCCGGAACGTCTCGGTCTGCAAGTTACTGTGCGGTTTCAGAGGACACAGCTGTAATATTTGCTTGAGCCCTTATGTTCGAAGGAGAGCCGTGGTCTAGACCATTGAACCCCGTTCTTTAACCTGCCTGTCGTCGTGACGAAGCGCGAAGTGAGCGAGATTATATGAAACCCACTTGCTTGGAATGGATATCTTTAGACTGTAAACACTTAACCGCTGCCCCTGTGCCTCGGGCGAGCGCGGCGCCCCACCTGGGCGGTAAGCATAAGGCTCCTATGGCGAAAACTTCAGCTCGCTCCATCCACCAGAGAGAGCGCGAAGAGCTTGAGGCCCTACAACGCATTAACCGCATCCTCAATGCGACGCTCGATGTGCGCTCGGCGCATTCTTCCGGCGTTTGAAGGCGCGCCTAGGCACCCCTAAAGCGGTGGTGGCTACGGCCCACAAACTCGCCCGCTTGGTCTATCGCCTCCTGAAGCACGGCGAGGCTTATGTGACCCAGGGCATGGCCGAGTACGAACAGAGCTAACGCGAACGCGTCGTCCAGAGCTTAGCGCGCAAAGCCAAGGCACTGGGTTACAAACTGCTGCCCACCACGGACGACGCCATGCAGGCTAGCTCAGCGTGAGATTCACTCTGTGTGAGTAGTTCCTTGGGAGGCATACCCGAGACCATATGTATGGGATGAGCAGGGGTCTCCAACTCGTTAATGGAGGTAAGCTACTCGTGCGACGAGTGCGACGTGGCAGAGCTTTGAGACGATGTCCGAGTCAGAGTCCTCACCGGATGGCTTGCGTGGCAGACTCGGAAGGCCGACTCTCATGACCGAACCCCGGAAGAGTTCTGACGTGTATGGCTGGCGCTGGGAGTGCAAGATATCAGACGACAGAAATGAAACGCTTCAGTGCCTAAAGTATCAGGCGCAAAGCAAGACTTTATGGGGAGATCCTCGGCCACCTTGGGCGGTATCTTTCATGAGTTAGCCCGGCACAAGCAGTGTCGAATCGTGCAGGGTCAGTAGTGTTGCGCGGACGATGTCCCGCAGGTGAATCGAGATTCCCCGCCCAAACCTGCGGCGGCCTCGATTATCGGCTTCGCCAAGATGGCAAAAGTGCGGAAATGGCTAATTGCCCGACAGTTTGCAGCGGGAAGTGGCACGGCAAAACTTCACCCGGGATCGCCGTTCTGGGCCCGGGAGGCTATACGGTGTCGACCGTGGGCGATACGAGCTAGAGCTAGGTGAAGCGGTACAGAGCTACGCGAACAAGAAGGCAGAAGTGCACACGGAGAAGCATCAGGCTAGCTCAGGGTGAGATTTTAACTCTGTGTAAGTAGTCGTCTTTGGGACGGCCCATACCCAACAAGCCATCTGTTTCGGTCGGGGGGTACTCTAACTATGACTATTTGTGACGTTACGAATTATGCAACAACGTCCAGCATTGTAAATAACTTACGGACATCCAGCCGATCCGTCTTAGCCCAATGAGCCCGGCGCTCTACGGTAATACTGGAGGAATCCACTACCAGACTCTGCACGCCGTGCTGCTCTAAAAAGCGATGGAGCAAAAATCCATCACACCCGGCTTCATAGAAGCTGTGGACTGCAGTCGTGGCGGGCATCTTGAAATGCCGCTTGGCCTGGGCAATTATTTTGAGCAGTGTTTCTCCGCCGCTCCCAGTAATTTCTCGCACCCACGGCGTATCGTTGAAGTCGCGAGTGAAGCCGAGCTTCCAGGTCATGAGCCCAGATCAAGTGCGAGAAATTACTGTGGAGCCCGCGTTACTGTCACGTGTCGATGCTGAGTTGTTGTCGCCATTGTTTCTGTCCTCCTTCTGTAGATTCCAGAGGACTGTAGCAATACCAACGCATCTTCGGCGATGCGCTTCATAGCATCTGACAATGCCATCCTTCGTGTCAAAGCTCACTCTTCCCATCAGACTCGGTATAGTTTTATTTTCGTATTGATACCGTAGCCCCTACTTAGTGGTCACTAAGTCAGCGTACCCCCCGCGAAGCGGGTGGCTTGCTGGGTTGGGCCGTCTCAAAGACGGCTAGTTGCGGTTAGAATCTCCCTGCCTGATCGTCTGCCTCTTGTTCCCGAATGTACCGTTTCACCTTTTCCAGCTCGTACCCCACCGTCGACACTGCATAGCCACGCGCCCAGAAGTGCTCACCCGTGAAGTTCTTCAGCTTCCCGCCAAACTGCCGCGCAATCGCCACCGCACTCTTGCCCTTCAAGAAGCCGATAATCGAGGCCACCGCATGCTTGGGCGGGATCTCGATACACATGTGGACATGGTCCGCCAACAAATGCCCCTCCACAATCCGGCCTTCCTTCTGCCGGGCAAGCTCAGGGAAGATCCCGCCCACGCTCGCTCTGATCTCGCCATAGATTGCCTTGCGGCGATACTTGGGGATAAACACCACGTGATCCTTGCATTCCCAGCGCGAGTGCGCCAAGCTCTGCCAGCTCGTTTCCGTCATACCGTCCTCCTGCGGATATGCCAGCAAGCCATCCGGGGAGGACGGTGCTCCCGCAACGCTCAAAGCTGTTCAAGTCTCACTAGTGGATCGCTTGGTGTTCAAGTGGCTCAATCGGCGCAGCCCGCAGCCAACGCCACAGTTTCTCCTGGGCGCAGTTCTGTCACTATCGGGTGCGGTATCCGCTTCCGCAACCCGGTCGTCTCGTCTCACCCCTTCCTGTGCGGGGAACGGCTGGCTGAAGAGGCTTGTGCGGGAAATCCGCCGGCAGGCTTCTGTGAGGGGGAGGGGCGCAACAAGGCGCGGTCGAATCATGTGACACTCCTGATACCGAAAGGCGGGAGCAACAGGGAATACAAAGCTGACCTACACCTTGGAGCCATCCTCCCTACTCGACGAGTCCGGTTACCAGGAAAGCAGGTTGCTATGTGCGTTCGTCTCGTGTCCGTAGTTGTGCCAGGGTTTCTTGTTGACATTGCGTGAGCGTCTTCGTCAAGGTTACGGAGTACGGAGCTGGGGGGTGCAACGCCCGGGTCCCAGGGGGGAGGTGCGCAAAGTCGGCGATGAAACGGGCGCGACTCTCGTGTAGGGGTGGCAAGGGAGGACTGACCCGCCCTTTGCTCATCACCGGGTGGAGCAGCGGGACAACCCGGTCCGGGGCAACGCCCGCTTCGTGGGCGACCGAATCCGCCGTCTCCTCACGAAACCCGATCACATCTCGGGCATAGGTGCCATCCGGCGCGTGCAGGCGAAAGACTTGCTTGCGACCGACCAGACTGACTTTCTCGGGACTGAGTTTCAGGCGCGGCCGCCCCGCGTACTCCACCAGCTTGTAGGCCATATCGAGTGCGGGCGCGTCCGTACTCCCCCCGAGAGCGGTGCCGACGCCGAATACGTCAATGGGCGCGCCCGCGCGCACGAGCCGTTCGACCGTGTGTTCGGTGAGTCCCCCACTGGCATAGATGCGGGTAAAGGGGAGGCCCGCCTCATCAAGAATCCTGCGAGTCGCCTGACTCAGCGGGAGGAGCTCGCCACTATCCAGCCGCACCCCGCGCAAGTGATAGCCCCGCTGCAGTAACCTTTGCCCCACTCGCGCCGCCCGACGTGCGCCCGTCACGGTATCGTATGTGTCGAGCAACAGCGCGGCGTCCGCGGGAAATGTCGCTGCATAGGCGGCAAACGCGGTTTCTTCGTCGTCGAAACTTTCAATGAACGAATGCGCCATGGTTCCGTAGCTCGGAATGCCATAGAGCTGACTCGCTAGGACATTGCTCGTACCGTCGAAGCCCGCCAAGTAACTGGCGCGGGCCACTTTGAGTCCCGCCTCCCTGCCGTGAGTACGGCGGAGCGCAAAATCGACCAAGCTCCGACCGGCGGCGGCGGAAAAATAGCGGGCGGCTTTGCTCGCAATCAGGGTCTGCATGTGTAACGCATTGAGCACGACGGTCTCGACCAATTGCGCCTCGATGAGGGGGGCAGTGATCTCCAGCAAGGGTTCCTGCGCAAAACAGAAAGACCCTTCGGGAAGAGTAGCCACCTCGCCAGTAAAGCGCAGCTGGGCCAGGTACTCGAGAAACTCTGGGGCAAACCGTCCCGTCTGGCGCAGGAAGGCAAGGTCTTCGGTCGTAAAGAAGAACTCTTCGAGAAGGTGAAGCACCTCGGCAATGCCAGCGACAACGAGAAACCCACGGTCTGGGGGTAAGGAGCGCACGAACAGGCTGAACGTCGCCGGGGCAACCATGCGGTGCTGAAAGTAGCTGGCTGCCATCGTCAGTTCGTACAAGTCAGTGAACAGCGCGGAAGGAGGAGCAAAAGTCATACCCAATCCATGCAACAACTCTTATACCAGTCTGCGGAGGCGTGGGCGAGCGTCCCTCACAGGGCACACGTGAACAATGCGTCTAGGTTCTAATGGAATGGACCGTCCCCCTCACGCAACGGCCTCATACTGGGCCACAATGGATACACCATTCCAGTAGTGAGTAGTGCGATCCTGGTAATGCTTAGTCCCGATAAGATCACGCAAAAGCCATGATTGTCCAATATTTTGTAGATTCGCGTTTGCTGGCCATTATTACTTGGATAGCACTACCGTATTGAGCACGTTGCGGTTCGATGCGTTTACGTCTCCCAAACACGGATTCCATTCTCCCCTTCTGCTCCGTAAGCAGACCTGAAGAGCGGCTCTGGTGGTTTCCCCACGAAGGGGGTAGTTCTTCCCCAGAGGCGTTCGTAATGCTTGCATAAGCAAGAAACGTCGGTAGTGTGAAAGAGGGATGGCTCCCCAAAATACCTGTGAGAGGAGATCATGTCATGCATTATGGTATACGCTTAATGGTTGTCGGGGTGCTCTGCGCCGCCCTCCTTGGGGGGTGTGAACCAGGGACCGGGAAGACGGTGGGGCAAAATGTGGATGACGCGGCGATTACCACGGCAGTGAAGGGCAAATTAGCTACCGAGCAGGCCGCGACCTTAACCGCGGTTAACGTCGACACTACTCAGGGGGTCGTCAGTCTCAGCGGCACGGTCGAGAGCGAGGCTCTGAAGCAACGGGCGGCGACGCTGGCACAGGAGACCCAAGGCGTGAGTCGCGTAGTCAACAACCTGCAGGTGCGTGCAGGCGGATAATCGGCAGGCTCTATCTCCGCAGCGCAACGGGCGTGGCTCAACCTTTGGGGAGTGTCTTTACTATTGGCGTCGCGAAGTCTAGTGGCACGCAAGTCCATCATGTGAGTTTGTGAACTTCTCTGGATCTCATGGTATGTTTCCTAGAATTCATATGGAATCGTTGCCAAGACTCACGCAATAACAGACCATGTACAATGGAATACCAATGTAAAAGTGTTCGATCCGGCAATTCTGCTCAAACGCGTACCCGGAATCAACGATCATGGCAACGTGTGTTATCGAATTAATAACTGCGTGAGATAGAGGTTATCGAGAATGAAAGAGTCTTGGAAGGAGGTTCTTTCGTCGAAGTTCGAGGCGGAGTTTGGAGATTCTGCTCATGCAATAGCATTGCAGAGGTATGGTGTTCCGGAGAACGCGCTCGTCCCTGCCCTCCAACAACACCAAAGCTTAGCGGGGGACACATTTGACTCAATTATGCTGACCTTGCGGCGCTCAAGCGCCGCACACCCATCCCCAACTATTACCGTTGCGAAGCAGGTCTGTGGTCAACTTCTTGCCCAGATAGCTCAGGATATTTCCGCTATCCGTCGATTGACGGCTGCTGGGTTCGCTTATCAAGCGGCTTCAATCGCCGCGTCCACTTTCGAGCATTCCATGATGCTGGCCTCGATTGGCGCTGACAGCGTCCGAGCGAAAAATGGCTTGGGCACACGGATGAAAAGCAAAATATCGATAACGTCAAGGATTGTGTTAAGGCTGCACTTGACAAGCTTGATAGCGAGAACCCGGGGTTAAAGAGACAGCTTGGCGATCCCTACGAGGGTATGTATAAGCCACTGTGCGTCTTCAAACACGGCAATCCGTTAGTACAGCAACACATCGCGGCCTACGCCGAAGATGCTAGTGGGTTGGCCGTGTTTCCGACCTTTGATCGTCGGTGCTTAATCGCCTTGTACTGGGCGATAGAAGCTGGGATACGTTCAGGATGGATCGGCCTTGTGTCCTTGGTCAGCAATCATGTGACAAATGTAGATGGATTGCGCGAGATCATTAACGGCATTAATCGTTCTCTCAATGAGCTCATGATCATCCGCGACAAGGCAGAGCGCCAACACGGGTAGTTTCCTCCTCCTCTTCCAAAACCCGTCCCACAATCAACGTGGCACACTCGTACTTTCTGCTTGGGTTTTGAGATTCTTTTATAAAACTCAATGTGATTCTTGCTTCATCACGAACAACCGCTTGACAGCTCGCGGTAGGTTCTTTAGCGTTACTTGAACGACGGATTCTCAACCGTCATTGCAACGCATCCCCCAAGAGGGCCAAAGGCATGTTGGACCAGGTTCGATAACACGGTAGACCTAGCAAGCAAGAACAGTACACGGTGCCCTACTGCGTACACGCCTGTTCCGCGCTTGTGGGGTCATGTCCGGACGATCTGGGTTGCCATTCGTGCCCGACGGTTACGTTCACTCCCTGAATAGCTCGTTGTCCTCTCCCATCCTCTGGGATGATGGCTTCCTTTCTTCTGTACGACTTCGGCTCGATGCGCAACCCGCTGCCTTTCCTTCGGTGGGAAGAAAGTGAGGGGGTATGAGTCATTTGCAAGTGATCTTTCATGATGTGTCATTTACGTACGATACCGCTTCTCACTGCCGTGTCGGCCCACTTCCCGCGAGGCTGGACTGGGATCGTGGGAGCCAATGGGACTGGGAAAACGACGCTACTCCGCTTGGGAACCGGTGAGCTTGCGCCGCAGCAGGGGACTATTATAGTGGCTACCGAGTCGATCTATTGCCCGCAGCGTACCGATGCGCCACCTGCAGGGCTTGCAGAGCTTCTCCCAGCGACAGACGGTGAAGCGTGTTCATGGAAAGGCCAGCTCGGGATTGCAGATGAATTGTTAGCTCGCTGGTCAACGCTGAGTCATGGTGAGCGCAAGCGTGCGCAGATTGCCGTTGCCCTGTGGCGGCAGCCTGAAGTGTTAGCGATCGATGAACCAACGAACCACCTCGATGCTCAAGCACGGCAGTTGCTCCGTGACGCGTTACGCTCTTTCGCTGGCGTAGGACTACTGGTGAGTCACGATCGTGCACTGCTTGATGACTTGTGTCACCAGTGTTTGTTCGTTGAACCGCCATATGTGACACTCCGTCCTGGTGGTATTACCCAAGGGCTCCAATACGCAGCACAGGACGAGGTGTATCAACGTTCGCAGGCTGATTTGCTCAAACGGGAACGCCGTCGATTGGAACGTGAAGTAGCAGTGCGGAGAGCAGAAGTCGCTGGCTCGCAAGCTCGACTGTCCAAGCGTGGGCTGGATCCCAAAGATCATGACGCCCGGGGCAAAATCAATCACGCACTGATCACAGGCAAAGATGCTGGAGCCGCTCAACGCTTGCGTCAGATACAGAGTCGTGTCGAGCAACTGCAGCGACGTGAGCAACAATTTGCGGTCACCAAGAGGTACGAGATGGGCATTTGCTGCCCGGCTTCTGCTCGCGACGCAATGCGCTTCTCACTGTAGAAGCAGGTTCATTGCCGCTCGGCGAGGACCGTCGGCTTCATTACCCACATCTGGTAATACGACCGCGTGATCGCATTGCCCTCACTGGTCTCAACGGAGGCGGTAAGAGTACGCTCGTCCGCTATATGGTCAGTCTGCTTGATCTTCCTACCGAGCAACTCGTCTATGTTCCGCAAGAGATTGATGCCCAGGCTGCGCGTACTCTGCTTATGCAGGTGCGAACCCTTCGTAAGGAGCAACTGGGCCACTTGATGACGATCGTGAGTCGGCTGGGATCACGCCCGCAGCGGTTGCTAGAAACGACGGACCCAAGTCCTGGGGAAGTCCGCAAGCTCGTGTTCGCCCTAGGTATCACGCGGGCTCCACACCTGATCATCATGGATGAACCCACCAATCATCTCGATCTGCCATCGATTCAGTGTCTCGAAGCCGCGCTGCAGGAGTGTCCTTGTGGCTTGCTCTTGGTCAGTCACGATCAGTACTTCCTCGATCGATTGACCACGATGCGTTGGCATATCGCTTCGCAGAAGGAATCACCAGACAGAGATATGCGTTTCCACCTATTCGAACATCATGAGTTATTGCGTCAGACGGCGGTTGTGCAACCGGAGGTGTCCCATGTCTAAGCGTACGTTCTACACTGCACTCTTTGTCCCAACCACTGCGAGCCCACGCGAGTGGGTCGCGGTCAACGTCTTTGGTAATCGCATCCGCGCTGAACAATGGCCTGAGGATCCACCGTTAACGGTGGAAGAGACGATCCACGAATGGAGTAGTATTCCCGCCTTTTGGGAGGTGCACGCCTGGGCCGTCTGGTCCGGAGAAGTCGCACAGATTGTCGCGATGGCACATGTTGTGTTGTGGCGTACTGAGCACAACCAGCATCTGGCCCAGTTCGACATCACGGTGTTGCTAGAGCTGCGCTGTCATGGAATGGCTCGCCAGCTTCTCGCGCTCGTGGCAAACGTGGCGCAGAGGGAGCTGCGACGGTTATTCATTACAACCACTTAAGGCGTGACGAGGGTGTGCCACGAGACGGGACAATGAGAAATGACACGAGGCGGCGAGTGGGGTGATAAAATTATCTCCTGCCGTCAGCTCGAACTGATCCTATGTGTGTTCCGCCATGAACCCCTTGTATCGGGCTCCGCAGAAGTATCTGAATTCACTGCGATACAAGTCGACCCTCAGACACTCAGGAAAAGATGGACGTCTTCTCGCACATAGCACGGACAGAGACAGGCCACGGACTTCGCTCCAAGCAGCGTCCACTCCATCCCCCAATCCTCCCTGAAGAATCGTAGGAGCAGTTTCCTCTCCTGCACTCCGCGTAAGAGGTCCTGATCTGTTGCGAGCCTATCGAACAGTTACAGACTCACGTTGAAGGCACAGAGAAATGTCACTTCTGATGTGAGGCTTCACGTTGTCATCGAGGATCAAGGGTGAGCGTGTGCCAATTTCCTGTTGCTCACGGGCCCTCGTTCTTTCGTCATGAGAGACTTCGCGAAACTCTTCCTCGATCCGTGTTATCTGCGTCGCACACACCGGCGCTGGTAAAGGGTGCAAACAGGGCACAGTAGGTATGCGGATTTCTACCCTGTCACAACGAGTGCAAGAGACTCAAGAAATCACGAAGTTAGGTAGGGACAAACTTGACATACGGGGCGCGTATCAGACGTTGCTAGCGAGGGATCTTTTCCTGACTCATTTTGACCAGGCACAACCGCGCGTACCCTCTTTTGACAAGGGGCCGCGCGGAGCACCGGAAGATTCTGTCTATGTCTAATAGGCTATGGCAATTCCTGCCTCGTGGTCACGCAACTCAACGCTGGGTTCAACGGCACTCTTGATCGTACCACGTCACGTACGCTTCAGCAAAACCATAAAAGACTGTGGCGTTGTTGAATGCGTCTGAAGCTTGGCTCACCCAGCCGAGGTCCATCAACGCGCTGCCGTAGTTAAACCACATCCTTCCTAACGCTTGATTCGCACGGGCCTGGTTGACGTAGTCTTGGCAGGGGTTTCTCGGCATGGCGCTAGCTGTTCGCGCCTGGATCCCCACGGTGGTGGTAGCGAGTGCGGCAGCGAAGGCGACGTCGCGAAAGAACTGATGCATTTTCATCTTGACCTCCTCAGTGTAAGTGGGTGGATGGATATCCACAGGGAATCTGAGTCAGAGCAACAGATGCCACTGCGTGGTGCAAAACTGCAAGCAAACACGGCGACCGAATTCGTATCGGGAGGAGGGGTGCTTTTGTGATGCTCATTACCCTAGAGGCGTGACGCAGGTGTGCCGTCGCGCGGCACACCTGCATCGATTCGTTTACTAGGATAAGTGGTGCTGGTTGGTTGTAATGGGTATGGGAGAGGGAGAAACTGAAAAGTCACTTAAGGATACCGAAAAGTAGGAGAGCAGGCGCGGCTACAACCTCCGCACTGGTCACAGTACTATGCCGTCATCTAAGGAGCGCCGCTTTGAGAGGGAACCTCCTCTTTTTCTTCACCTTTACAGCAATATTAGAGGGATGAGAACGATTCGTCTCGTTTCGGGCTGTTTGCGTGCAGGTCGGCATGTAGTCTCACTGTCAGGGTGCGTCAGCATTTCGCGGGTAGTTGCTCAAGGACTTTAGCGCCCGGTGTGAACGGTAGCGAGCTTTGTGTCCGTGAATTGTGGACGCACGGTAACAGTGAGGTCGTACACTCGGTTGGGCTGCGGCGCGTAATCGGCGTCGGCAGGTTACGACGGTTTATCAAAAGGAGAGAGAGTATCAGAGTCCGGTCATTTAAGGCTTTTCGACAGTATACTCACAATGTGTTTTCTATCTCTGGACTCTCGTTCGGCTAAAAGAAAAGACCATCCGATACCGGCCATATACGTCGAGTTTCTTTCGGCGAGTCCTCTACAATCTGTAGACGGAGGAGCAAGAGTTCTTAAAATTACACACTACTAGTGACGTACGCTGTTGACTGACGTTCCCTTTTTGCCAGAGTCCGGCGCAGGGACGTGAGCCGCGCCCGTCGATGACCGTCGGTACGCCGCCGCCGGGTGCGAACTCCGCACGCGCGCCTGGCCACGGCCGAACAGCTTCTCTCGGAGTGTTCCTTCCTGATAGTCCTTTTGCATCACGCCCCGCTTCTGTAACACCGGCACCACGCCGTCGATAAAATCGATAAAGGAACCAGGAGTGATCGCGTACGCCAGATTGAAACCGTCCACCCCGGCGTCAATCCAGTCTTGGAAGGAATCGGCAATTTGTTCTGGCGTGCCCACGAGCACCGGCCCCGCACCGCCGATGCCCACATATTTCGCTAAGTCTCTGAGGGTCCATTTGCGACTAGGATCGGCCTCGGTAAATCCGTGCACCAACGTCCGGATCGCATTGGTCTCGATGTATTCGAGTGGCTGCTCGGGCGTAAACTGGCCAAAGTCGATCCCCGTCCAACCACTGAGCAGTGCCAGCCCACCATCGTAACTTATCTGCTCAAAGAACTCCTCGTACTTCCGACGCGCGGCTGCTTCCGTGTCTCCAGTAATGACTTTGACGTACGCCAAGAAGATCAAATCCTCAGGATTTCTGCCCTGGAGCCGGACTTTCTCACGCGTATCCTGCACGTATTGACCTATGACCTGAGGATTGGCGCCAATGACAAAGACACACTCGGCATGTCGTGCGGCAAATTCTCGCCCTCGCGGTGAGGCCCCTGCCTGATAGAGCACCGGTGTGCGTTGCGGTGACGGCTCCGTCAGATGACAGCCGTGGACACGGAAGTATTTACCGTCGTGCTCGACGTTATGAATCTTCTGCGGATCAGCATACATCCCACGTTGACGATCTTTGACCACGGCATCATCTTCCCAACTGCTTTCCCACAGCTTGTAGCAAACGTCCAGATATTCATCAGCGAGATCGTACCGCTCATCGTGCTCGGCTAAGCCGGAGTGACCAAAATTACGCCCTGCACTTTCCAAGTATGAGGTCACCACGTTCCAGGCGATCCGGCCTTTGGTGAGATGATCAAGAGTGGAAATCAGTCGTGCAAAGGTGAACGGATGGTACTGCAACATAGAACTGGTGAAGGCAAAGCCCAGGTTCTCAGTGGCCGCCGCCATCGCCGGAATCAATAGCATCGGATCGTTGACCGGAATTTGCGTCGCCTGAGTAACCGCAGCCTCGCGGGTGCCGCGAAACACATCATAAACCCCAACCACATCGGCCAAAAACAGAGCATCCAGTTTGCCGCGTTCCAGGAGTTTCGCCAGTTCAATCCAGGTCTGGAGATCCGTGTATTTGTGCATCTGGTCATCGGAGCGTACCCACAATCCCGGCGACTGATGCACGACACAGTTCATGTGGAAAGCGTTCAAATAAATGCGTTTGTTCATACGATCCTGTCCCTTCTGCTACTCAATCCGACTGCAAGAGATTCTCATACCAGAGTTGTCACCCTGAGCGAAGGGAAGGGGCTCTCAGAGAGACCTGTCCTGAGCCCAGTCGAAGGGCGAGCGCGCAGTACAATGACACATCTCATTTAGGCTCCCTATATGAGACCATCGAGCGACTCTATTGGAGTGCCTGCACGTTCCATTATGACGGAGATGGTGATCGTGGCGCTCGGAGCGTCAGCAGGGCGATTTCTGGCGGAATGCCCAGCCGCATCGGGTACCCATAAAAGCCAACACAGCGAGTGACATATAACGTCATATCTCTTCGGTGAAAGACGCCTTGATCGGGAATCCCCAACAGCCCGACCACCGTCAGCGCAGACTCTTTGCCCCATTGCACCCCGACCTGACCGCCATGCGTGTGCCCGGACAGCACGATATGCGCGCATTCCGCGGGGAGAAGGGTGAAGGCGCGTGGGTCATGATTCAAGAGTATGCGAGGGGTTGCGGTGCGGGACGGCCAGACGCGCATCAGCTGGGTGTACCACGCGCTTCGTTCTCGGTCTCCAAACACATAATCCAGTCCGGCAATTTCCAGAGGCTGACCCCAAACTGACATTGTCACCACTGTATCCCGGAGCACGGTGACGCCGGCCCGCTCGAGGCGGTGCACCAACCGTTCTGGCGCGTCGAAGTCATGATTCCCGAGACACGCCCATTGTCCGTACGGAGCGCGGATCCGCGCCAGCGCCTCATAGAGCGGCGCGTCAAAATCTCCACTGCGATGGGTCAGGAAGTCGCCGGTATGCACGACCATATCCGGCTTGGCGTTGTTCGTGAGCCTCGCCATGTGTAAGAGTCGCTCCCGATTCATCGAGCCGCCAACATGGATATCAGAGAGGTGGGCAAGACGGAGACCGTCAAGGGCGTGTGGCCACTGGGGGAGAGTGAGCTCGTGTTCTTCTACGCGAAAGTTATACGAGAGCTTGACGTTCGACAGTGAGACGAAGAATGGCGCGCCCGCGCCCAGCACGCCCAATTGCTGGAGGAAGTGCCGACGTCCAGGAGAGATTCTGAGGTCTGGAGCGTCGGCGGAACGAGGCAGAAGCGTCTGACGCACGAGGTGGACAAGCCAGTGGACAAGTCTCGCGATCGCATAGCCGAGGAAGAAAAGTCCGTGAGCGCTAAACCAGATAGCGCCAATCCACGCGATGCCGGGACCATGAAGGAGGGGATTCAGTTGCCCGGCTCTTGCGGTTAACAGTTGAGCAATCATGACGACGTCACACAGGATGCCGAGACTGGTCAGGCCGACACGTAATGGGGCGGTCGGCTCCCGGCTGCTCAGCAGCTGGACGAGAAACGCGTGTAACCGCACCCGAGCATACGAGAAAGGGAGGAAGGCGAGAGGAATCAGCGCCAGGATAAAAAACGCCCGCCGTGTCCCCAATAGTCCCATCACGATGGCGGAGAGAAACAAGCTGAAATGGAGGATTACCTGCCAGGTCTGCACCCACGATAACTTAGGAAAAAATGCCAGAAGGGTGGCGATATTTTTCATGATGCGCTTGAACCTCAGGATAACCGACCGAGCGCACCGTGTCTGTACAACACCTTCGCTGCGGGCGGTCAACCATCCCGCCGCCTCATACCATTCTTTCTCCTCGCTCGTACTCATATTTTGGCCCGGTCTCCGTTGCTTGCGTTCTTTGCCGAAGCGAAGGCGAGAGTCTCGGCTGCTCGTCAAAAACGAAACAGACGACCACAGGCTTTGTACGGATGCGGCGGTTTGCCATTGTGAACGTGGCCGTATGCCCATATACTTGCGTGACGTGGAACGTGGACAGACGTCTCAGATGCGCATGGTTGGTGTGGACCTCTAGGGGATAGTTAGTGTTGGGGAATTTATCTTCCCATGAGATGAACCGGCCAGCCTTCCGTGGACATCACGCAGAAAGGAATCCGCTATGACCACACCCCGTCAACAGGTCGCCGTCGTGATTGGGGCGACCTCCAAGTGGCAGGCCGATGGCCGCAATACCAAACTGGCGCATGGGAAGGTGCTCGACGACAGCGACCTCCCCGTCAGCATCCGCTGGGGCATCGGCGGTGCCATTGCCCAAAAGTTTGCCCAGGAGGGCTTCTTCGTGGTGCTGACGACCCGGAACCGCGCCAATGCGGCGGCGCTGGAGCAGGCCATCCGCGCGCAAGGCGGCGCCAGCATGATTGTCGAGCTGGACCTGGTGTCGCCCGCCTCCATCTCCCACGCGTTCGCCACGATTCGCGAGCAGGTGGGGGACCCAGAGGTGGTGATCTACAACGCGGGTTATCTGGAGGGGCGGGAGTTGCCGCCCGAGAAAGAATTGCTTGAGCATATCCCGCTTGAGCTGTTCGACACCGCGCAACACATTTCCAGCCGTGGCCCGTTCTTGGTCGCCAAGGAGGTGTTGCCCGCCATGCGCGAGCGCGGAGCCGGGACGTTCCTCATTTCGAATAACGCGGCGTCCTTGCGCGGGCGCAAGCGGCTAACCGGCCAGTCGCTCTACTATCCGCGCGTGATGATGCGCACGCTGGCCCAGGTGCTGACGGAGGAGTATTCCGAGCATGGCATACACGTAGCCAACGTCGTGATCGACGGCCTCATCGACTCCCCCGGTACCCGCGCCCTGCCGCAAGCCCAGCAGCGGCCAGAGGTGGTGATGAATCCGGTGAAGATCGCGGAGGCGTTCTATTACCTGCACACCCAAGACAAATCCTGTTGGACACACGAACTGCAATTGACGCCCTTTGCGACCAAGCCGAGCTTTTAGAAGGGGGCTGGTGCCAGTTTTCACCGCGTTGCTACTCCCCCGTGAGTCCACGGCGAACTGAACACCGAGTCGTACATCTCTGTACGACTCGTCTGGTAAACGGCGTGTGGAAGGAACCTGCGGCCATGTTGACTGCAGGACAACGCCCGTCAGATGTCAGGACTCCGTACCCGGGATCCGGTGCTGTCTAAAATATCGCCAACGGATTCACAGGCGAGGCGGTGCCGCGAATGAGGACCAGGGGAGCGATGGCGCACAGGAATGTCCAGCGTGAGCGCGCCGCACAGGCAGCGGCAACATCATCGAGATTACAATTATCAATGAGATGAATGCCCATGGTGACGATGGCCACCGTGTGAATCGGCATAGTGACTTTCGGAAAACCGCTGGGAAGCACATCACTCACCCCATCGCAGCCAAGTAAGGCGACCTTCCGTTCATGGAGCCACGGTAAACAGGCGGCACCTAAACCAGCTAATCCCTCCTTGAACGAATTCCACGGTCCCTTCGCTTTTTGCCGTACGTGGCGCCCAGTGCGAACAAAGAGGATGTCGCCTTCTTCCACACGAAAGTTGCCGGACTTCTCTGCTGCTTCGAGGTCAGCAGGATAAATTGCTTCTCCCGGTTCAAGCCATTCACGTCCCAATACGCGGGGGGCATCGATCAGCACGCCGCGAGAGACAATCCCATCTTTAAGCGCATCGATGGCACCGTTGCGGGCTCCCTGGCTGGTGACGTCACTAGCTGGGTACCCGTTATACATCTTCCCCTGGCTGAACACGTGACAAAGGGCGTCAAGATGCGTATTCGCCAATCCATGTGGTGAGATGGCAAAATAGTCGGCGCTATACGGTGCATCCACCAAACCACCGCTCTCGCCGCGCGCGCCAGTCTGGATCATCAAGTGCGTTACCGGCGTCGGATTATCCGGCGCGGGTCGTGTCGCTAACGGCAGCGAGAGAGACACCGAATGTCCGTCGCGCACCTCCGCTCCGGCACGCCGACGCTTCTCCGGAGTAATATAGTTCAGTGCGCCCAGTTGATCGGTAGGGCCCCACTTGCCCCAGTTGCTGAGCGTAGTGAAAAAGCCACGCACGTGTTCTTCAGTCAAATCGGTATTCGCAGCCATGATGTTCCTCCTTTCGACCTCTCCAACAGTAACACTTAGTTATCACAGCCATAGAACTGACATATCGATGGCTACCATACCAAGGATGCGAATGTAGGGCAAAACGGCATAGAGGAAATCTAGGAACCACTCTGGCAGAGAGCTCGCTCGTTGCACGCGCACAGGCTGTGTCGTATTTCTCTCCTTTCGATACTGGGGCGAATGGTTTGCCTTGTAACAGGTCTCCACACCGATCAAGCCGACCCGTTATTGGCCAGCAGCTTTCGCAGCGGCGGGTTTTTCAGGCCGAAGCGGTAACGCCAGTGGGCGAGCCGGAGCGCCGGTCGCACCACGCAGTTTGAGTGGGGCCGCGATAAAGGCAAATTCGTACACTTTGTCTTTCGCCAGATCCTCCAACCACGCCAGCTCCAATAAACACACGCCACGTTCGGCAAAGGCGTAGGCATGCACACTTTCTTTGGCCATCGGAAATTTCTCGACGCCCATCGTGTCTGCTCCCAACAGCACTGCGCCGTGATCAATCAACCAGGCCGCACTCTCTCGGGTTATACCGGGTTCGTTGGGCACGAATTTCTTGGCGTCCGGCCAGACCGTCATCCGCCCGGTACGAATCAGTACTGCATCTCCTGGTTGAAGATGCACTCCTTGTTTGCTGAGTGTTTGTTGGATATCAACGGTGGTGATCTCATACGCATCTGGCAGCATCGCCACTCCTTTAGTAGCGGGGAGATCAAGGAGAATCCCACGCGTAATCAGCGGTGGGATCTTGTTGGCTCCTGCTTTGGTCCATCCCTTGTTCCCCAAGTAGCGTGTCGCTTCGAAACCGTTGAAGATTTTGTCGCCGTAGCCAACGTGATTCAAACTATCGAAGTGGGTGCCACTGTGGGTGGACATGGTGATCGCATCATCATAAAGCGCCAGATCTGACGGGCCGCCGGCAGGCGAGAGCTTTTCGACCTTGATCCCACTGGGCGTGTGCGTCATCCAGATATGGTATGGCGGATCGCCCATCCCCAAATCGGCCAGTCCTGGCATCCCGACGAAATACTCGACACTGAGATCATACACCTTACCACTACTCACGCGCTGAAGGACCGCTAAACTCTGCGCTGCAGTCAATGTGTTCAGCACGCCGAGTTCGTCGTTGGGTCCGTGAGGACTCTTGGCGACATCGGCAGCACGTGCTGTCGTGGATAGCAAAAGACACGACAGTACACTGACTCTGAAAACGAGATTGTGGACATAGTGTGCGTACATGAAACTTCCCCCCTTTGGTTGTCAAGACGACACTCTGCTAGTCTTCGGTAAGCACGATAGGCAGTGAGCGACTCGGCAACCTTTCTTTACTGTACGAAGCACAGTGCAGTAAGATCCCCTTTCGTAAAGAGGAGGGGCACTATGGCGCGCTTTGAAGAGTGTGCGAACAAGTACAGGCACATCCAGATGGAGCGACGGGATGGGGTTCTCCAAATGCGTTTACCTACAGATGGCAGCACGTTGCATCGGGGTGAAGCTACGCTCTCGCGATGCGTGCAGAGACAGTACGGAGTGGAAACGCATCCTCCAGGGGAGGATGATGGTCGTATTGCCCAACCTGCCCACTGCTGAGCGCTATATCGGAGGAAGAACTTATGTCTGAACTAACGATTGTCGTGGAAAAGAATGTGGCTGTGCCGATGCGCGACGGTATCGTCCTACGCGCCGACGTCTATCGACCTGCCGCCGCAGGAACGTATCCCGTGCTGCTCCAGCGCACCCCCTATAATAAAAACTTGAACATCATCTCGACCATGTTGCTCGACGTCATGCGTGCAGCCAGTGAAGGATATGTTGTCGTTATCCAGGACTCGCGTGGACGGTATGCCTCGGAAGGAGAGTTCTATACCTTTCGCGATGATATTCTTGACGGCTACGACACAGTTGAATGGTGTGCGGTGCAGTCGTGGTCCAATGGGAACGTCGGGATGTATGGTGCTTCGTACGTTGGGGCAACGCAATGGCTGGCGACCATTGCTCAACCGCCACACTTGAAGGCCATCTTTCCTCTCATTACGGCCTCGCACTACCACGAGGGGTGGGCGTACCAAGGTGGGGCGTTTGCCCTCGGCTTCAACGAAAGCTGGACGATGACCTCCTTGGCACCGGATACGCTGCAGCGCTTGATGCGGACACAGCCAGAAGCGGGAGAACGCCTTGCTGCGTTGATGCAGGGCGTGGACGACATGTGCCAATGGTTCCGCCATCTGCCGCTCAAGGACTTTCCGTTCTTTCAGGACGCCGCTCCCTACTTCTATGATTGGCTTGCGCACCCCGATGACGATGACTACTGGGCGCAATGGAATATTGAGAAGCACTACAACAAGATTCGGATTCCTGCCTGCAATCTTGGTGGGTGGTATGACATCTTCCTCGGCGGGACTATCCGCAACTATAGTGGCCTGCGCGAACATGGTGCCACGCCGGAAGCGCGCCAAGGACAACGACTCATCATCGGCCCCTGGCAACACGCATGGCCACCCAATAACGTCGTAGGTGAGGTCAACTATGGCCTTTCCAGTACTGCGCTCGCGGTAGATATTGATGGACTCCAACTCAAGTGGTTCGACTATTGGCTCAAAGGGAAGCAGAACGGTGTGCTCGAAGAACCGCCGGTGCGTCTGTTTGTGATGGGAGAGAATCGTTGGCGCTCAGAGAATGAATGGCCATTGGCGCGGACACAGTATACGAAGTACTACCTCCACAGTGACGGCAAAGCGAACAGCCTGCACGGCGACGGGTCTTTGAGCCCGCAACCGCCGCGCAGCGAGCCCGCGGATGTCTACGTGTCCGACCCGCGCAATCCAGTGCCCACGAAAGGAGGTGGGCTCTGTTGTTGGCCAGCCGAACTCCCTGGCGGAGCGCATGACCAACGGGCCATAGAAGCACGCCCTGATGTGCTCGTGTATACGACGGCGGTGTTGGAGCGCGAGGTCGAAGTGACTGGTCCGGTGACTCTCACACTTTTTGCCGCGACCAGTGCAGTCGACACGGACTTCACCGGTAAACTCGTCGATGTGCATCCTGATGGCTTTGCCCGCAATCTGACGGATGGGATTCTCCGCGCCCGGTATCGCGAGTCACGAACACAGGGAACATTGCTGAAACCGGGAGAAGTGTACGCATACACGATTGACCTGTGGGCAACGAGCAATGTCTTCAAAGCCGGGCATCGGATCCGCCTGGAGATCGCCAGCTCCAACTTTCCGCGTTTTGATCGGAATCCGCAAACAGGAGAACAGAGTCGTGAGGCAACCCGCGTAGAACCGGCACTGCAACAAGTCTTCCACGACGATCGGCGTCCGTCGCATGTCGTCTTGCCGATTATTCCAAGATAAAGCCAAGCATGGGGCACGCAACGGCTTGCGTGCCCATCCGACAACACGAAAGAGAGAAAATGTCACATGCATCAGCGAACGCCAGAGGTTGCCGACGCAACCCGGTGCCCTGGCACTCCCATAGCAATGTGCAGGACACGTTCTTATAAGGAAGGTGTAAGCGGTCAACCTACTGAAAGGAGGGACTCGACATGGAGAAAAAATTTGGCGTGATCTCAGCGGATGGGCATTGCCGGGTGATGCACTTGCCCTTCGACTTGTGGACAAAGCGACTCCCCAAGAAGTTCCAGGACACCGGACCGAGAGTGGTGACAAAGCCCGACGGTGCTCGGCAGTGGATCGTGGAAGGACGGCCCTGGAGTGGTGTGGGTTGGAGTGGCCTGGGCTGGGGAAAAGTCTCCTGCTATGCGCGTGCGGGAGTTGCGGAAGAGCCGGAGCCAGGGATCTTCCGCGCTGCCAATGCCAAGTATCGCTGCGAAGATATGGACCGGGATGGGGTGGATGCCGAACTCGTCAACGGGCCGTATGAGCAAATTGCAGCCATCAAAGATGCTGAACTGCGGACCGCCTGCGTGCAAGTCGTCAACGATTGGGCGCGAGAGCTGTATGAGGAGTCGAACGGCCGGTTCATCATGCTGCTCCCGTTACCATGCCAGACCCCAGAGGAAGCGGTGGCCGAGCTGCTACGGGTGGCAGCGTTCGGCTTGCCGACTGGTGTCATCTTCGACTGGGCGAATGCGCCGCAACCGGTGTTGCACCAGATGTGGGAGCCGGTGTGGGCGGCAGCTGCGGAGACACGCTTGCCAGTTAACTTGCACGCGCACCCTCTTGGTGGGTCACGGCAGTTAGGCGAGGGCGTCGCAGGCCTAGAACCACGCAATCAGCTCCTGATGAAAGTGGCGAGCTTCCCGATGGGACCGATGGCGGACCTGATGAGCGCGGTCGTGTTCGCTGGGATCTGCGATCGCCATCCCGGTGTTCGCTTTGTCCTCGAAGAGGCTGGTGTCGGGTGGGTGCCATTTCTGTTCTGGCGCTTCGACCGAGAGTACGATTGGGGCGATCCCTCGGCGCGTGTCTTTCAGCCCGATATTCTACTGTCTGAGAAACCCAGCGAGTTTGTAAAGCGGCAAGTCTTCTTTACGTTCGAGGTCGAAGAAGAGGGCGGGTTTCGGCGCGTGCCGGAGGTCGGGTTACAGAACTTCCTGTGGGCGAGCGACTTCCCTGGACTGG
>CAVTCR010000029.1:0-61280 GCA_963733195.1 uncultured delta proteobacterium | reverse complement strand
TGAAATGCTCGTCCCTTCCGGCAGATATGCAAGGTCCATATCTGGCAAATTGATCAACCAGGTGCGCATATCCCGTTTCTTCGCCAACTCAATGAACAAGCTACCCCGATCGCGCCACCGACACCACGCTATCCGCTATGCAACATGAACCAGACCGCATTGGCTTCATCCAGGCAAACTTCAATGAAATGATTGCCTGTTCCCAAGGTGCCCAGATGTACGTAATTATTGGTCTTCTGTAATCTTGGATACTTATCAACGATTTTGGCAAAGCGCTGCTTGAACATTGCCCAGGCCTGATCGACATTGTCAGGTGGCTGTCCACGCCCCTTATCTGGCGCCCCGAATGTCTTTCCGTGTGGAACCGCTCGTTCGATCGCGTTCCGCAACCCAGAGAGCCTATCGGGCAAATCACTTGCCGTGAGCGTGGTCTTGACCGCCGTGATTCCGCATCCGATGTCGACTTCCACAGCCGCCGGAATAATCGCCCGCTTGGTCGGAACAACGCTACCGATGGTTGCGCCTTTTCCGACGTGCACGTCCGGCATGACAGCGAGCCACTTATAGATAAACGGCATCTTAGCCGTGTTGCTCAGTTGCTGTTTCGCCGCATCTTCAACCGGTACTCCTTGGGTCCACCTTCTGATTGGGGCGCTCCTTCGTGATGCAGTACGTCGTAGGTTCGTGTGGTCATCATCTTCTCCATTTTATAACCTGGCGACAAGGGTCGGTGAAACGGGCGCTCTACCACTGAGCTACGGCTCCATACGGTAGGAGCCGGCGGAATTCGGAACTGATCCACCTCGTGATCATCGATGTAGTTCCACCGGCATTCGCCAGCGGGGGGATTGTGCCAGCATTCGCATACCATTCTCATTAGGTTGACAAGACATGCGTCCGACAAGAATAGGTGTGATCCCGTACATTGGTGAATGTAATCACACACGCATTCGGACGCGCGTTCCATACAGTTCCACCGCCTCAATCACACTCACCCAGTGTTCCGGCCCCAGCTGTCCACTAGCAAACGATCAACGATGGAGAAAGCGTCATCACTGAATCCTCCTATGTTGAGAATATCTTCACGTTCGGCCGCTTGGGTGGTCCCGTAGGGTTGCAGATCCAAGGCAGACCAACTTCGCCTGGTGATTGTTCTGCTTGAAGGCTTCCCATTGCCGCATCATCTCCGTGGCACCATGACTGCGGGCATCGACCCACGACTGGTTGTCAGAAACAAAGACGACGATATCCCGCGCGCCTTCCGTTGGTTCGGAGCGATGCCAACGGCGCGCTGGAGTTGGTCCCACCGCCGCCGATTGCCGCCAACTTCTCGGCGTTGGTCATGACCGTGTCACGTGGATTGAGTTACGGATTACGGACCTTAGTTTCGAACGGCAGTACGACGTTTCTTCGAATTCTTCCGTAAAGATGCCGCTGCGACTAGCGCTGCCACATCGATACAGCGCACGCTGGTCGGGCCCCCATGACCATATCCTGTCACCGGCGATGCCATTGAGCCTGAGATGTCCGGGCAGATGTCACAACCTGTCCAGGCATCGGCGGGGCACTCTGACTAACGCCAGTTCCAGTGCATCGTGCAACGCGTCGCGGACGACGTGTGGGATATCTTTGCGGACCTCTTGTAGGCGATCAGCAGTTGGTATGGAAATACGCGCGCCTTGCGGATCGCTTGCGCGTCTTTCAACTTCACGGCAATCTCGTTCAGCCATTCCGTCCATGTCGTAATACACTGCATGACGAGCAAAGGTATTCAAGTTCATCGGACCATGTGCCACCCAGACTGGCGAGCGATCTGTGCCCACTCCTTCTGTGTCAGATCCGAGGCGCAGTGAACATCTGAAACGGTACTGATGGTATACCGATCGTATGTTTTCTTACTTTTGATATTCCTCAATGGCGCTGGAGTGTCCTGGTAAGGCGTCTGCTGCATACGGCTTACCAATGAGCCACGCGAAGAATGCTTCGCGCATCGCATCCGCTGGCTTTGGGTGGACCATTTTCACCACATCAGCCAAGGAAGGTGTTGTTCCGACTGCCGCGTCGATCAAGGAACTGTTTCTCACTCGCAGTGTTCAGCCATTGCTGGACTAACTACTTCGGGCGCGTTCCCAGATATTTCCGGCCGGTGACTCCGCTCGCGTAGTAATCTGCACTAATGTGCGCAACATCTTTCCATTATCGATCACACGAGAGAAAACTTGCTGGTAAGTATTCATGTCCCTTCACCGACAATGCGGCAGTGAGCAAGGTTGGCATGTCTTTCATAAGAGCCCTGTTTCACGACAGTACAGCGCAGTTTTGGCGACAAAGGCTGGTTTCGACCTTCTTCCGTTAACGCCAAGCACGGTTTCGAGTTGCGCTTCGGCAGACGCATAAAAAGTCTGGTTCAGGCATCCTGTCACCGCGTACTGCGCTCAGCTTATGTTTGGGCGGGTACTCGTAAGCGATGGAGCACTTTCACTGATTGACTATGTTGGTTCGGACGGTAAGAATTTCACCGCGTAATGATTGGAATAACTGGAAGTTTGCCATACGTATTGTTCCTTTCCCCTTGTGTATTCGACTGTTCTTGCTATCGAGACAACCGGCATGCCACGAGCGGAGTGGAGGTCGTATTTCTGGCGTAAGTAGCTGTTTTTCCAAAGAATTTTTATATATAAAGATGCAAGCAAAAAATTACGATAAAGATGAAAGTGCGGGAGATTATATTTTCTACTATAGAAATATATCTGAAAGAATAGATCGGCTATGAAGAAAACTGTGGTGATTGGTTTTGTCGGAACTCAGCTCGATAATCGTGGTAAAGGAGCTGATCGTTGGGAGCGTTGGCGACCAAGTGTCGCGCTCTGTCAGCATGAGGACTTTCTTGTCCATCGGTTCGAATCGTTGTATTCCGCGGCAGTATCAGAGTCTGGTTGATCAACTGGTAAAAGATATTCACGCAGCTCTCGCCGGAGACTGAATTGCGTCCGGTGTTGCTCGATATTAAAGACCCGTGGGATTTTGGCGAGATGTACAGCGTCCTGCATGACTTTCGCGCGTGCGTATCCATTTGATCCTGACAACGAAGACTATCTGTTATCATATCACTACCGGCACGCATGTTGCGCAGATTTGTATGTTTTTGCTGACTGAAACACGGTCCTTTTCCACGCTGCCGAGCTCCTGCAAACCTCGCCTCCGAAACGTCAACAGGCTCGCCCGTAGGCGGCGAGTTACTCGATCATTGACCTCGACCTCTCTCAAGTATAACCAGATCGCCGCACGATTCCGGCGTGAGCAAGAAGAAAGTTTCTCTTTTCTCGAAATCCGGGATCGCTACTCGCAACACTACCTTTCAACAAACTGATAGAGACATATCGAGCGAGTTGCTGTACGTTCACGTGCGCCCGTCCTCCTGATGGGGCCAGACTGGTGCGGGCAAATCCTTCCTGGCACGACGCGTCTTTGTTCTGAAGCAGACCCGACATCAGCTTGCCGGGGAATTTGTCGAAGTGAATTGCGCGACGCTCGCGGCGAAAGCGCGATGTCCAGCACTGTTCGGTCACGTGAAGGGGCGTTTACCGGTGCAACCACGGATCGCGCCGGACTGCTGCGCAAGGCAGATAAAGGTCTCGTATCTTCTCGGACGAGATCGGTGAGCTTGAACTCGATGAGCAAGCGATGTTACTCAAAGCGATCGAAGAAAAACGTTTCTTTCCCTTTGGCAGTGACAAAGAGGTGGCGAGTGATTTTCAGTTAATTGCCGGTACCAATCGTGATTTGCGCAATGATGTCAAGGCGGACGGTTCCGCGAAGATCTCTTTGCCCGGATCAATCTGTGGACGTTCTTTCTGCCGTCGTTGATCGAGCGGAGTGAGGATATCGAGCCGAACCTGGACTATGAACTTGGTGCGCTTCGCGCAAGAGAATAATGTCACTATTCGTTTTAACAAAGAAGCGAAGGAGCACTATCTGCGCTTTGCTACCTCACCAACTGCAGTCTGGGCTGGAAACTTCCGTGAGTTGTCGGCTTCCGTCACACGCATGGCCACACTCGCTGATGGTGGGCGAATCACGCTTGCCGTGGTAGACGAGGAAATCACTGAGACTGCAAGCGTTGTGGCGTGAAGAGCCGACCGAATCCTCGTTAGTTGATCTGCTTGGGAGACGACACGCTAGTGCGGAAATCGACTTGTTCGATCAGCTCCAGCTTGCGGAAGTGCTTAAAGTGTGTCGGGCATCACAGAGCCTAGCGGATGCTGGACGTAAGCTCTTTTCCGCCAGCATGGCGAAGCGACGGAGCACGAATGACACCGCACCGTCTACGGAACAATCCCTGGCACGGTTTGGGTTGGAGTGGCGTAGTGTCACAGATTCGTAGCAACTTCCTATTCTTGACAGCGAGCGTAGCTCCGTGTGATTCTCGGCTGTGTTCGAGAGCCGAAGGAGGAGACCATGTCGCTGATCCACATCCTGTTGATTTGTCTTGCCGCGCTCGCGGCAGCGTATGTCGTGTATGGCAAGCTAGTGGTCTCGCGTTTCTATAAGCTGGATTGTGACGTAGCGACACCGGCGACATTATATGAAGACGGACAAGATTTCGTTCCCACCAGTCGCTTCTATCTGCTGGCCCAGCATTTTTCCGCCATTTCTGCGGCTGGTCCAATCTTTGGCCCGATTATCGCCGGGTTGATGTTCGGGTGGTTACCCGCGTTACTGTGGATTGTGTTCGGGTGCATCTTTATCGGAGCGGTTCATGATTTTTCTACGCTGATCGGTTCGGTGCGACACAAGGGAGCGTCGGTCGCCGAAATTGTACGCATGCACATTGGCACTCGCGCGTTCTATCTCTTCCTCGCTTACATCTGGCTGTCGTTGGTGTACGTGCTGACCGCATTCACTGATGTCACTGCCAGAGCGTTTACTAGCGATGTACCAATCCTCGGTGCTAATGGCGAGCAGATTGGTACGATCCTTGGCGCAGGGACCGCATCGAGTAGTGTAATGTATCTCGGTCTTGGCGTACTGCTTGGTGCACTGCTCAAGCTGTCGGACTCTGACTCTCCAAAACAGGAACAGCAAGGCACAAGTGGAGGACAGTTACAGAATGTGCTGTTGATTGCTGGACTGATCCTCGTCGGCGTGGTGATCTGGCTTGGACAAGTGCTCCCTCTTTCTCTTGATGGTTTTGCCAATCCAACTCGCGCGTGGTCGTACATCATCCTGGCTTATTGTGGCATCGCCAGTATCTTACCGGTGTGGCTACTGCTCCAACCGCGCGGCTTCTTGGGCGGAGCATTCCTCTACACTATCTTGATTGGGGGACTGATCGGTCTTGTGCTGGGTGGGGTGCAGGGCGAGCATGTTCTTCGCTATCCTGCATTTCTTGGATTTACTAACGAGAAGTTAGGCCCGTTGGTGCCGTTCTTGTTTATTACTATTGCTTGCGGGGCGTGTAGTGGTTTTCATGGTATGGTATCCAGCGGCACCACGAGTAAGCAGTTACGCTGCGAATGTGATGCCTCTGTCGTTGGCTACGGTGGAATGCTCATGGAGGGCGTGGTCGCGTTGCTCGCGCTCGCCTGCGTGATGGTCTTAGTTCCCGGAGTGCAAGGCGGAGGACCTGATGCCGTATTTGCCACTGGGATCGGCAAGTTTCTCAGCTCGCTTGGCATCCCGCTGACGTTCGCAGTAAGCTTCGGCATGCTGGCGTTTGCTACCTTCGTCTTTGATACGATCGACGTGACCACTC
The DNA here is from genome assembly GCA_963733195.1 of uncultured delta proteobacterium. Lineage (GTDB taxonomy): Bacteria > Desulfobacterota > Binatia > Bin18 > Bin18 > VGTJ01. Next base: position 55,525 of record CAVTCR010000029.1, on the reverse strand, counting down.
GCTTAGGCCGTTACTTGCTACAAGAGTTATTTGGGTGGAAAAGTTTATTTGGCAAGACGTTTGCAACTCTACTGACCCTCGCTGTTCCAGCGATACTTTTGGGATTGACGATCTCGGGTCCAGACGGCAAACCCATGCCAGCGTATCTCTCGATCTGGCCAGTGTTTGGCGCGAGTAACCAACTGTTAGCTGCTCTGAGTCTGCTTGGACTGTTTATTTGGCTGGTACGTCGAGAACGACAACAGAAGGCGATCTTCTTGGTTGGTGTACCGATGGCGTTCATGATGACCATGACCTTGTGGTCGCTGGCAATCATCATTCAACGCTGGCTGACCGGGATTAATGCGGCGACCCGTTCGGTCGTAGATCCGATTGGCATTGCTGCTGTTTTTCTTCTGGTGTTGGCAGTGGGACTCATTGGCGAGGGCATTGCCGTACTTCGGAAACCATTCGATGCTCCGACTGAAGCCGAGCCCGGCCTTGCTCGCTGATCACGAGCAATAGGGGTGGATCGGAAGAATCCCACCCTTTCTTTGTCGGTTGACGTGGGAGAGTGCTACACTCAGAATATGAACTGCCCCGGCTGTGACGCATTGATGGACGTGCAGACCTTTACAGGGAACTATGGGAAACCCATCATCCTCGATTTGTGTTACCCGTGTAGTGCGATTTGGTTTGATGGGTTTGAGAACCTCCAACTCACTCCTAGCTCTATCTCTGCAGCTTTTCAAGCTGATCCACGAGAAACAGGCACTCCACAACAAAGCGGCCAGCAAACCCTTGCAATGTCCCCGCTGTCTAAGAATGCTCGTGCATACGGGAGATCTCCAGCGTACTACTCGATTCTTCTATGAACGTTGCCCGCAGAATCATGGACGGTTGATTACATTTTTCCAATTCTTGCGTGAGAAGAACTTTGTTCGTGATCTCTCGCTGAAAGAGATGGAGGAATTGAAGCGGCGAGTACAAATGCTGCATTGTTCAAACTGTGGCGCAAGTATCGATTTAACCAAAGACGCCCATTGCTCGTATTGCCGCTCACCGGTCTCAATGCTTGATCCACAACAGATGGAAAAGACAGTGCGGGAACTGCAGCAGCTGGAGGAACGACGAGCGGCACCAGGATGGCGTAAGCCGTCAGTGGGGCAGGAATTGCAAATCGAAAGACTCTCGCATTCGCGGAGCCCTACCAGAGAAACACTCTCGTACAGTGATCAGCTGTTGATCGAAGGAACTGTTGATCTCGTATTTACGGGGATCGAAGCCGCGATAAGCTTCCTCAGCGATCTGGAGTAAGAGACTTCTCGCAAATTATGAATTCCGCTGCAACAAGTCGTACCAATAGAAGGCTGTCACCACGAGTGCGTGAGTGATACGGCCCTGGCGGACCAAGTCGGGGATCTGTAGCGCCGGAACCAGAATAACCTCAGTCTCCTCAGTCGTATCAAAGTGAGTGTCGAAGCGTTTCTCGACGTTGCGAGCCAAGAAGGTATGGCAACGATTTTCTTGAATGGCGGGATTTGGGTGTATGGCTCCGATCTGGATTACATCATCAGAATCGTAACCGGTTTCTTCTTGCATTTCCCGACGTGCCGCATGGAGCGGAGAGGGATCATCTGCATCGACCATCCCACCGGGAATTTCCAGGGTAATATCGTTAATGCCATGCCGATGTTGGTGGATTAACACAATGTGATTGTCCGCAGTGACGGGGATGATATTCACCCAATCGCCACTCTCCAGGACAAAAAAATCATGCTCGCGGCCATCTCGTGGCGAGCGGTTACGATCCTTGCGCAGGGAGAAAATGCGGCAGGTATAGACTGTCTCCGAGTCGAGGCGTGGCCCACGATTTAATATTTTCGGATGATAGGCCATGTGTCTTATTGAGTGAAAAGAGGAACCAGGAAGAAAAGGCAAAAGGGTGAAAAATTAGAGGATTAACAACTGATCTCTGACGACTGACAACTGATAACTGTCCTAGAAGAGCCTGCCGATATTCAATTGCCGGACATCGGTCCATCACGACAGTTAACCCAGCGGTCTGCGCTTTCTGTGCGGCGGGTTCGTTAATCACGTCAAGCTGCAACCAGAGAATTTTCGCTTTCACGGCGATGGCATCGTCAGCGATCGGCCCAACATGTTCTGACCGGCGAAAAACATCGACCATGTCCACTGGCACCGGAATGTCTCGAACACTGGCATAGCAGCGCTCACCAAGAATCTCCTGGCAGCTCGGATTGACCGGGATAACCTTGTGGCCTTTAGCCTTCAGCAGTGCCGCGATCTCGTGGCTATCGCGATTGGGATCAGGTGAGCAACCAACAACAGCGACAGTACGGGGTGTGGCAAGAATCTCGCGAATCTGTTCGTCCGACGGGTTTTTAAACGTGTTCATACGATAGTCTTAGCAGATGATCGAAGGACTTTTCTAGACAGTACTTGATCTCGTCGAGACGGAGCCGAAAGACTTCATCTCCTTGCATGGCTGGATCCTCGATGTCACCACTTTCCCCGGCGAACTCCCGTAATGTGTAGGTTGGCTTTCCTGTCGCCTCAGGATACGCGTCGAGCATGCGTTTTTGCTCCTCGGTCATAGCTAGAATCAGGTGTGCCTGTTCGATGAGATGACGATGCCGCTTGAGATCGGTGGAAACAAACTCGCCATCGTTGATGTGGATACCAACATCGCGAAGAACGAGACGGGCATCAAGCGAAGCAAGCATACGGTCGCGAGCATAAATGGCGATACCACCGGAGCGAACGTTAATATGCGTTGCTCCACGATCAGCCAGCATTTTTTCCAGCAGCGCATGCGCCATGACACTACGACTCGTATTGGCGTGACAAATGATAAGGATGTTGTAGATCTGATGTATCACTGGAGGTGCTATATCTAGACGGGCGGGTGGGGGAAGGTTAAAAAGCCTCCCCTCCCTACAGTCATTCCTTCCCCTGTATTCCTCCCCCCGACCCATAGGACAGCAGACGGCAAACCGTTGCTGTAGGGGAGTTTAGGATTTCAGCGCACGGAATACTTCGCCCAGTCCTTCTTTCTTAGTGCCACCTTTAGCAAGTTCGGTTTTGATTTTGGTCCCGAGGTCGGCAGGTTCCCATGTCCCTTTCTTCTTCACGGTTCCGACTGAATGCCAGCCTTGCATGAGCCACACGCACCCACCACCCACACGGAAGACTTCACCGTGGACATTGGCTGCGTCATCACTGGCGAGCCAGGCAACGAGTGGGGCAACGTGATGTGGACTAAAATAGTCATGCTCACCTTCTGCTGGGGCACCCATCAGTCCTGCAGTCTGCGGTGTGGCATCAACTGTCATCCGGGTGCGCGCTAGTGGTGCAATGGCATTGGCAGTAACGCCATACTTCTGGAGTTCGCCATCAACAATGATGGCCAGGGTGGCGACAGCGGCTTTGGCCGGTCCGTAATTGGGCTGGCCAGGGCTTCCCAGCAGCCCTGCATCTGAAGAGGTATTGATGACACGTCCATTGAGAATATTCCCCATCTTGTGTTGCTCACGCCAATATTCCGCCGCATGGCGCGTGCAATTGAAGGTGCCTTTGAGGTGGACGCCGACAACTGAATCGAACTCTTCCTCACTCATGTTAAAGACCATGCGATCACGCAAAATCCCTGCATTGTTGACGAGAATATTCAGCTTACCAAACGTATCGATAGCGCACTGGACAATGCGCTTTGCCGCTTTGAAGTCGGAGACGCTTTCGTAATTCGCCACGGCTTGTCCGCCTGCTGCCTTGATTTCATCGACAACCTGCTGGGCGGGGCGGTTATCTGAGCCGGTGCCGTCAAAACTGCCACCAAGGTCGTTAACGACAACTTTGGCTCCATGTTTAGCCAACAACAGGGCTTCTTCACGACCAATGCCTCGTCCTGCACCAGTAACAATTGCAACTTTTCCATCTAGTAATGCCATGGCGTTCTCCTTATTTTGGCGAGATTAGATAGGGGGGAGATCTGAGCCACTTCCATCTGCCTGAGCCGCGAATTTTTGTCAAGGAGAGATGAAAATGGCATGTGTACAAGAAAAAAGGGACAGGAAAGCTCCTGCCCCTTCTCTTCATTGAGCGGTTCTCGGGAACCGATTACACATCGTAATACAGCGCGAACTCATACGGATGTGGACGCAGGCGCAATGGGTCTATTTCTTTGGTGCGTTTCCAGTCAATCCAGGTTTCGATCACGTCTTGCGTGAAAACATCACCCTTTAAGAGAAACGCGTGATCTTTCTCTAACGCTTGGAGTGAGCCTTCGAGTGATCCAGGAACTGAAGGAACATCTTTCAGCTCTTCCGGCGTGAGTGCGTAAATATCCTTATCGAGCGGATTGCCAGGACTGAGTTTGCGTTGGATGCCATCGAGTCCAGCCATCATCATCGCCGAAAAGGCGAGATAGCCGTTCGCGGATGGGTCGGGGAAGCGGACCTCGATGCGTTTTGCTTTCGGGCTTGGGGAATACATCGGGATACGCACTGCTGCCGAGCGGTTCCGTGACGAATAGGCGAGGTTCACCGGTGCTTCGAATCCTGGCACTAAACGACGATAGGAGTTGTTCGTCGGTGCAACGATCGCACAGAGCGCCGGAGCGTGGGCGAGAATACCGGCAATGTAATGCATTGCCAATTCGCTCATGCCGCCGTAGCCGTCGCCAGCAAACAGCGGTTTCTCACCTTTCCAAATCGATTGATGGCAGTGCATGCCTGAGCCGTTATCACCGAAGATCGGTTTGGGCATGAACGTGGCAGTCATGCCATGTTTTCGGGCGACGTTCCTGACGATGTATTTGTACCACTGCAGCATGTCCGCCATTTTCACCAGCGAGAGAGAAGCGCATGTCGATTTCGGCCTGACCCGCAGTCGCCACTTCGTGGTGTTGCCGCTCGACGCGGATACCAACGCGCTCCATGTACTGCACCATTTCGGTGCGGATGTCTTGTTGCGTATCAAGTGGAGCAACAGGGAAGTAGCCTTCTTTGTAGCGAATCTTCGATCCGAGATTGGGTCCTTCATTGCGACCAGAGTTCCATACTGCTTCGATCGAATCGATGTGATAGTACGCTTCGTGTTGGTTCTGGTCGAAGCGAACGTCATTAAAAACAAAAAACTCGGGCTCCGGGCCAAAGTAGGCAACATCGCCAATGCCGGTTGATTTGAGGTAGGCTTCGGCTTTGCGAGCGATATTACGCGGATCACGCGAATATTCTTCCTTGGTGATCGGGTCGACGATGTTACAGATCAGGCTTAACGTCGGCACTGCGCAGAACGGATCGATGACAGCGGTCGAGGCATCAGGCATGACCAACATGTCTGACGCGTTGATCGGCTGCCAGCCGCGAATCGAGGATCCGTCGAAGCCCAGTCCTTCGTCAAAGATTGCTTCTTCGTATTCACTCATCGGAATAGTAAAGTGTTGCCAGGTGCCGAGCAGATCCATGAACTTAAAGTCAACGGCCTCGGCTTGTTGCTCGCGTGCCAAACGCACGGCGTCTTTGGGTGTCATTGCCTACACTCCTCCTTCGCTAAAATACGAAAATTTACACTGCGTCCTCACCCCGTTCGCCAGTGCGAATACGCACCACATCTTCCACTGGGGTGACAAAAATTTTGCCATCACCGATCCGACCAGTCCGAGCAGCTTTCTCAATCGTCTCTACAACTTTGGCGACCATCTCCTCTTGGACAATAATTTCGAGTTTGACCTTGGGGAGAAAATCGACGACGTACTCTGCCCCACGATAGAGTTCAGTGTGGCCTTTCTGCCGACCGAAGCCTTTAACTTCACTCACTGTCAGACCGCGAACGCCCACAGCATTAAGGTTTTCTTTGACTTCGTCCAGCTTAAAGGGCTTTATGATCGCTTCAATTTTTTTCATAATGCCTTTCATACGAGACGACCTCCTGAGAGGCCTCTCTAGAGCAAAATAACAGTCTTGTAAAGCGAACTGTGTCGAGTTCAGCTGTTCTTGTTCTCTTTAGAGCAGGAGCAAAACCAGTGCCAGGAGTACCCCTAGTATGACAAGGGAAATTCCCGTGCAACTGCACGACTCGCCAGTACACTGTTGCCTAGTTCCCAGGCAGCGCTGCATTTTTAGGCAGCAGGTGGTGACGACTTGGCAAAACTAAACTTTGATTCCTCACCTCTGAGGAGTCGAATAATATTTTCCTTATGCCGCACAAGCACAAGAACAGCCATAATCATCCCGGCCCATATATAGCTTGTTGGGTAAGCAAACCACATCAACAAAGGTGGGAGGGTCACGGTAGCGACAATAGAAGCCAAAGAAACAATGCGGCTTACTGCAACGGTCGCAATAAACGCGACAAACGCGACAAGGATTGCTTGTGGGGCCATACCGAGAAAGATGCCGAGACCGGTCGCCACTCCTTTACCGCCAGAGAATTGCAAGAATGGAGAAAACATATGACCGAGTAGTGCGGCAACGGCAGCACAGGCAAGCGTGATTTCACCGAGGCCAAGCATACGCACCACGACTACAGGAACGAGACCTTTGAGCGCATCTCCAAGAAGAGTGAGGAGGCCAATTTTCTTTCCGGCACTGCGCGCAACATTCGTGGCTCCGACGTTGCCACTGCCAGTGTTGCGAATGTCGATTCCCAGGCGGCGCGTCAGCAACACTCCTGTAGGGATTGATCCGCACAGGTACGCCGCTAGAGACACGACAATGATGCGCAGCATAGATATATCCTTCAGATCAGCGAAGGGAATAGCGGAACAGACGATAAAACAAAGAGGAAAGAAGAAAAGTGGTCGGGGTGACTGGATTCGAACCAGCGACCCCACGGTCCCGAACCGTGTGCTCTACCAGGCTGAGCCACACCCCGACATGATGAATCGCTACAGTGTTGATAGCGTTGTAATAGCGCTCTCCCTGCAAAAGGGTCAAGCCCCACTCGTTTGCGGCTTGATTAGCAAGGCGTACCACAAAGCGCAGACAGGGGTTCTCCTGCAATCACGAAGGAGGAGGAGATTCCGCTGGTTGGTTTGCCGATCCACTCGATGGTTCGTCTGACGGGGGCTTTGGCACAGAAGAGCTCGGTGCGGTAGTAGAGGAAGAAGACTCCTCGGCAGCAAAAGACGGACGCAACGTTTCGAAGCGATCCTCGAGGGCAGTAAACCTGGCGGCCGTCTTTTCCATTGTGTTGGCGGCCTCTTCGAGTTTTTTGGCTAAGCGTTCAATCTGCTGATTCGCTTGCTTTACTTCTTCTTCTAAATGGCGTGCTCTAGTGACGACCAGTAGATCACCATCTCTGGCAGACAGATACTGCAGGACGCCCGCAACGCCGAGAATAAAACCTATTAGCAAACCAATGAAAATTCGTACCACAGCACCCTCTTTTCTTTGCCTGTGAAGTTTACGGAGTTCCCTGTAGGGGGCAAGATAACACTTCTCCTGTGCGAAGAAAGCCTGTTTCAAGCAGCGGCGTCAAGGGCATCTGATGATTGTTGCTATCGGTGTGTACGACGATGCGTTGGCAGCCACGTTTGCGGGCACGGGCCTTGGCGAAATCAATCAGTTCACGACTAACGTCACTTGATGCCGGGGGTGTAATCGCTAGATCGAGGACCGCGAGCCACCCCAGGTGGATAAGTGTCCGTACATAGGACACTAAGACCATGCCCTGAAGCGTGCCTTGCTGTTCGGCTACATAAAAGTCGTGTGCCGGATCGCTTGCCAAGCGGCGCCAGTGTTGAGTGTGTTTCTTGTCAGTGTTGTGGGTGGGCGGGAATGCGAGAAGAGGAGCCAATGCGGGAAGGTCAGTCCGCTTTCCGCGTCGAATGTTGATCAAGCCGTGCCGCATGGTCCGCTGGTTCTAGCATACTGTTTACTGGGTTTCACGTTCTCCGTGCTGTAAAGCGGAAAACGTAAAGTGTAAAAGAACAGACTCGTATTCAGCAAAGAACGGGACTCGGCAGGCACTGCCTGGCCTACGACGCCTGCACTCAGCTCTAAGTGATCACCATAGGGCGGGCTGCGCCCGCCATTGTACTACCAAGCTTCCCCGTTTACGTTTGACTCCTTACGCTTTATGTTCCATCCCCTACTATGCCAAAACCGACTGTTCGCCTAACGATCGATCGTCTCTCCTATGGCCCAGCTGGTGTTGGTCGCAGCGAAGGAAAAGTGGTGTTCGTTCCTGGCACTGTTCCTGGCGATGAAGTTGAGGTCGCAATTGATGAAGAAAAAAAGAACTATGCCCGCGGGCATGTCACAACTCTCGTTTCTCCTTCGTCTCATCGGCGGATTCCACCCTGTCCGTATGTGACACGGTGTGGCGGTTGTCCCTGGCAACATATTTCTTACGAGGCACAACTCAAGGCAAAAGAAGCGACAGTCCGCGAGCAGCTCCAGCGCATTGGTGGCATTGCTGACCCTCCCGTGCTCCCGATTATCGCTGCGCCAAGTGAGTGGCATTATCGTCACCGCCTTCGCTTACGAGTTGAGAACAACGCTCGCCTTGGCTTCTCGCCTCCGCAATCACACGACATCGTAGAGATTGGCGCGTGTCTGATTGCCGGAGAAGCGAGTGCTCTCCAGCTTAGGGCTGCACGAGAATGGGTGACGGCATTACACACGATGCTGCACCATGTCGAGATTGTGGGGCAGGGCCAAGCAAAAAACGATGAGACGTTTGTGTTGGTGGGTGAAGCCGACGAAATGTTTCACCAACGTGACGATGCTGTCTGTACGCAGTTTCTACGTACGCATCCTACGGTTTCGGGCCTCCTACTCTCTGGCCATGGATGGAGGCGGACCTGGGGCAATCCAGTTGTGACCTGTGATCTCGGTGTGGATGGCCTCTCGCTCCAAGTGAGTCGAGGGACCTTCACACAGGTGAATTCTGCTGGGAATCAAGCACTCATTGCAACACTCCTCCGGCTTGGTGGCTTTCAGAAAGAACAACGAGTGATTGAACTCTATTGCGGAGCAGGAAACCTCAGCTTGCCGATCGCTCAGTGTGTGTCTACGCTCATTGGTATCGAGTCTGCATTTGATGCTGTTGCTGATGCTCGAGCCAACGCTGCTCGCGCTGGAGTGTCGAATGTACAGTTCTTGCGTGCGTCAGCACAGGAGGGCGTACGCCAGCTCTTACGAAAGAACACTCAATGTGAAGTGGTTGTGCTGGACCCTCCACGCACCGGCGCGGTAGAGGTGGTTGAAGAACTCCCTCGTTTCGCTGCGCACATGATCGTCTACGTTTCATGTGATCCTACCACGTTGGCACGCGACATACGCCAATTGCAGCGGTACGGATATCGCTTGCATATCGCGCAGCCGATCGATTTATTCCCGCAGACCTATCATGTGGAGACGGTTGCAACCTGCGTCTTGACTTGATTCTGATCACCTCCTATCTTTTCTAGACGTATTAAGAGAAAATCAATCGCAAGGTTGGTCGCTGTTGGAGACGCATGATGTCTATGTCACCACAAGAGAAGCCGAAACGGCCGAAGGTCACGCTCATCCCGGCGAAAGGTGTCTCGCAAACCATCAACTATCTATTGGAAGACCGTAACGAGCTCGAGTGGCTTGTTGCGATTGGGCGCAACAAAAAAGGGGAAATTTTTTTCTACGATACAGGTGGTGATATTATTGAAGACGTTGGCACACTTGAATACCTTAAGCAGCGACTGTTGCGTGCGCACTTTGGAGATGAGTGGGAATAGTCGTAGTGGCTGCGACGGAGAACTTTCCTTCCTCGATGGCTCGGTATTAATCTTCTTCTTCCAGCGGGTGATGGGCAATCACTTGGTCGTTGTCGATAGAGAGTGGGACACGAGCCAAGAACTTTCCGCATGGTGGGCCGAAGATGCACTCTCCACTCTCAGGTTCGAACGCCGCGCCATGAGTTGCGCAGAGAATATAGCGCCCGTCTTCTGTAAGGAATTGATTGTCTATCCAGTCCATGGTCATGGGGACGTGACGGCAGCGGTTCACGTAAGCGAAAAGCTGCCCCTCATAATTGACGATAAAACACTCGGTCTCTCGGCCATCGACCAGTAGCATGAATTTCTTTGTGTGACCGGGGATGACTTCTCCGACGCGCGCGACAACGACTTCAGTATCGGCCACTAGTGCCTCCATAGTCGAGATAACACTTTTTGTAGCATACGAATGAACGGAGAAGCTAGCAGTAACCTAGAGTTCAGAGTTCAGAGTTCAGAGTCTAAATCAGGAAGAAGGTTCATGTGATGATTTTGGACCTTGGACCTTGGACTTTAGGCCTTGGACTTCCCCAGTTTTTTACCTTTTACCTTTTGCCTTTTGTCTTTTTCGTGGAGCAGCGTTAGCCCAGGATGACGTACCAGTACCGCCCCTCGAAGAAGGGGCTCTCTTCATTTTTCATCCCATTGCCGTTCACTTCGCGATTGCACTCACCTGCTTTGGTTGTGTCTTCGACTGGTTGGGAAGCTTGCGTGAACAGCTGGCGTGGCAACAAGCTGGTAAAATCTGCTTCTTTGCCGGTGTCGTTGCACTGGGCCTTGCTGCCCTGAGCGGTTGGATCGAGCATGAACTGCCGCGGCCACCGAGTGCATTTGATACTCATAGCCAGAATATTCTCTTCTACCACGAATATGGGGGCTACGCGTTGGCAGGATTTTTTCTCGTCCTCGCAATCTTCCGCTCTGGGATTCACGAACGACTTCCACTTTTTTTTGTCCTACTCTCTGGTGTCGGGCTGATTGGCCTGCTGGTCCAAGGATACCTTGGTGGGGAACTTGTCTATCGGTATGGGACAGGCGTACGGGCGGTGCAGGTACTGACTTCTCAATTGCCTGCGCATGAACAAAAAAAAGCCCCGGAAGAAACCTCCGAGGCTGTGAACAAATAAGACTAGTCGCGTTTAGCTCGCCGTCTCTTCAGCCTTGAATCCGATTTTGGTGTGGGTCCCATCGCAGAACGGTTTGTTTGCCGACTGTCCGCAGCGGCACAGATCGATAGGATCTGCTTGCCCGGTATATTGGTTCTTTTTTTGGTCGGTCACGGTTGCTCCACCAGAGACCTCATAGGGGCCATTCTTCAAAGCACGAATTATAACATCTGCCATAACCTTCCTCCTTCGTTGCGGGAAAATATCCTACCTTGCGACTGCCCTTGCAGGCCGGAGTATGACACAGCGCTGCTCGAGGTGCAATGTTTTTTCCTGCCTAAATGATTCCATTCCTTCTAAACTGCATAACCTCTTCCTCTGTGTAACCAAGCGAACGCAGAATCGCGTCCGTGTGTTCTCCGAGTGCGGCAGAGGGGATGAGATCGGTGGCTGGTGTAGCGGAGAATTTCATCGGTTTGCCGACCATGCGGACACGCCCAGCTTTGGGATGAACGTTCTCGACGAGGAGATTACGAGCCAGCACCTGTGGTTCCTGGAACATTTTGTCATAGTTATTCACTGGTCCGCACGGAATCCCAACCGCTTGTAACTGTGCCAACCAGTGCCCGCTCTCCCGTTGCGTCGTTGCCGCTTCGATCTGTTCGATTAAAAACGGGAGATTCTTGCGCCGCAGGGTGTTATCGGCAAGCTGCGGATGTGTTTCCATTTCCGGCTTGCTGAGAATCCCACAGAGTGTCTTCCACGTGCGTGGTGCTGAATCCGCAGCTATCGTGATGTAGCCATCCTTGGTCTTGAATGCACCATGGGGCGCAATGCGGCGATGGGCCGAAGCCAACTGCATAGGCAGCTCCCCACTAGCGAGATAATCGCTACCGTCAATAAGACCCAAGGCAACAGAAGTATCTAATAGTGAGGCATCTATATGTTGGCCTTCACCGGTCTTTTCTCGGGCGATGTACGCCGCCAGCACGCCCAGAGCACCGAACATGCCGGTGCCGAGGTCGATGATCGGAACTCCGGCTTTCACCGGCGGACCGCCGGGTACTCCGGTGACCATCATAATGCCGCCCATACCTTGGGCGACAGTGTCGTACCCACCTTGGTTGGCCATCGGCCCGGTCTGCCCGAAGCCGGAGATTGAGCAGTAAATGAGGCGCGGATTGATTTGCGACATTGTGTGATAATCAAGCCCAAGCCCTTTCATCACGCCCGGACGAAAATTCTCCACCAATACATCCGCCCATATGGCGAGACGTTTGCAGATTTCTTGTCCACGCGGATCTTTGAGATCAACGGTCACACTTTTCTTATTGCGGTTGCTTGCCATGAACGCCGCGCTCTCACCGTTGATAAACGGCGGTCCCATACGGCGGACTTCGTCCCCGCCATTCACCCGTTCAATTTTAATGACCTCTGCGCCCATGTCGGCCAGCAGCAAGGTGCAATGCGGTCCTGCAAGCGCGCGGGTAAAATCCATGACGCGCATTCCTGTGAGTGGGCCAGCCATGATTCTCTCCTTAGGTGTTGGGGGTTAGGGGCTGGGGGCTGGTTTTCTCTAACCCCTAACTCCCAATCCCTAGCCCCTAGTTAATCCGCTTCATCTGGCGATTCATCTGCTGGTGGTGGTGGCAGTGGCTCACGAGGCAGAGCGAATGGTTCCAGCGACATCGATGTCTGCCCGGTGGTAATCAACTCACAGATCAGCTTCCCGGTGATCGGCGCGAGAACGATACCGTTGCGATGATGGCCAGTAGCAAGAACGATATTATCGAGACCTGGTGCACGGCAGAGAATCGGTCGACGAGTCGGAGAGTAGGGGCGCAACCCCGCCCAGAAGCGGCTGAGTGGTGCTTTGCCAATGCCAGGGACAAGATCCTCGGCACGGGTAATCAGCGACCGCAGTGTTTCCAACGTGACATCCTTATTGTGACCAACGAACTCTACCGTTGAACCGATGACTACTTCGCCATTTTTGCGCGGGACGAGATAATGGTCATCCCAAGAGACCACATACCGCAGTTGTGGCGCATGCACGGCTAGCATTTGCCCTTTTGCAGGTTCAACAGGAATGGCCAGACCAAACACGTCACCGACTTGCCGTGACCACGAACCTGCAGCGATGACGACCGTACGCACATCCACCCAGTCGTCACCAATTCGCACGGCGGAAACTTTTCCACCGGTCATACGAGCTTCATTAACGGTGACACCAACGCGGACATCAACGCCACGTTGAGCTGCCGCCTTGGCCCAGGCTTCTGCTAATTTTCCGTTATGTAAGTGGTGATCGCCAGGGAAGTGGACAGCGCCACGTAAGTTGGTGGTCAATGTTGGTTCTAGACGCCGGACTTCGTCTGCCGAAAGCCACGTCGCTGAGTAGCCTTGCGCTCGACGCAGTTCATAGAGCTGGTGATATTTTTTCTCGTCGGCGTCGTTGCGAATGAGATCAAGCACGCCAACAGTTTGGTATTCAATATCGATCCCGGTCTGCTCTTCTAACTCTCGTACCAGCGCGGGATACAAATCTTGCCCGGCGCGTTTGAGTTGATACATCGGCCCGCGTTTCGAGCGTCCACTAGCGACGGCGAGAATACCAGCTGCCGCGGCTGAGGCCTCTTGTCCGGGTTGGTTTTTCTCGACCAGGATCACTCGTTGTTGTTGTTTGGTGAGTTCATAGGCGATCGCTGACCCTACGACCCCACCACCAATGACTACGACGTCAGTTGTTGTTGCCATAGGACGGTACTATAGCGAGATGGGGGAAAGAGAGTCTAGAGTCTGAGAGTCTAGGAGTCTGAGCATCTGAGCAGCCGTAGCCGTTGCGTGTGCTATGCACACGAAAAGGACGTTGCCGCTTAGAGACAAAATTCTCAATCCAGATACGCGTGGCAGCTCGTCATTCCGGGCGAGTAACGCGAGACCCGGAATCCAGGAGCAGAAACTGGATTCCCGCTCCCAGTAGGACTTGGGACAGGTCCCAGTAGGACTTGGGACAAGCTGTGCGGGAATGACGTTTCATCCCTTCTCTTGGTAAAAATCAACCCCTCAAAGGAGAGGTGAACTTAGATACTTCGCAATCCTCATACTTAAGCCTTGCCTTTTGCTTCTAATGCCGCAAGCCGCTGCTTCACTTCCTGTTCCTGTTGCCGTCGTGCGGTCACATCACGCATAATCGCTGCCACTCCTTGAGGGGAACCAGTTTCATCACGCACAAGGACAATAGAGAATTCCAGCGAAATACGCGTACCGTTTTTGTGCAGGGCTGGAACCGCGAGCAACTCTTTGCCGTAACGAGTTTCGCCGGTCGCCATCACCCTTTCATAGCCGTCCCAATGGCGTTGGCGTTGGCGCTCTGGAATAATCAGATCCAAATTCTTGCCCAACGCTTCCTCGGCTGTAAAGCCGAACATGACTTCAGCTCCTGTATTCCAGAGTTGGATGATGCCTGCACGGTCGGCATAGATAATCGCTTCTTGGGCATTCTGTACGATTTGCTCACTCAGTTTTGGGGAAATATTTGATGCCATGATAACAGTTCCTTTCGTTTGCTTCGTAGTATATGCCAAGAAAAGAGGAGAAGCCCTATGGCTACGAAAAAAGAATCCGCAGATACACAGATTTATCAACTTAAAATCACCTTGAATGGTTTGGCACCTCCGGTCTGGCGGCGTGTACAAGTGTCTAGTCAAATGACATTAGGCGACCTGCATTCGTTGATGCAAATAGTGATGGGCTGGGAGAATTCCCATATGCATCAATTCAAGGTAGGGAAGACCTATTACGGCTCCTCCTATCCTGATGATTTCGATGGAACCACCGAGACAAAGGCTGAAGATAAGATCACTGTTGGAGAAGCCCTGACCAAACCGAAGGCAAAAATTACATATGAATACGACTTCGGCGACAGTTGGGAGCATGAGATTGTCTTGGAGAAAATTCTTCCACTAGAACAAGGAGTGAAGTATCCTACTTGTCTGGACGGCAAACGAGCCTGTCCGCCAGAGGACTGTGGGGGAGTATGGGGGTATGCGAATCTGATTGCCGTGATCAATGACCCAGAGCATCCAGAGCATGAGGAGATGGTAGAATGGCTTGGCGAGAAGTTTGATCCTGAAACGTTTGAATTGGAGAAAGTGAACAAAGCGCTGCGGCGGATAAAGTAAAGGAACGTGCGGGGAGATAGTTTTCCTACGTTTAGTGATCTGCATTGCATGAGTAAGGTTGTTTTTAGGTTTCCTCTCGGATGTGATTCCTCTGACCTTCACCCGCACCTATCGCCTGTGCGATACATGTTCACGGACCTTTGGGTTGGGAGGAAGTCACTTTGAGATCCTCTCGAAGTGTTCGTGCTGCCAAGAAATAATGCAGCGACGACCACACACTACCAGTGACGACGACGAACAACAACGCATAACGAATCGACTGTGTGCCGTAGGTCGGAGCCAACAGATCACTAAGTACGCCCACGGCTTGCGGTCCTAAGCCCAAGCCGATCAGGTTAAGGATGAACAATAGAATTGCCGAAGCTGTTGCTCGCATTTGTAATTTCACCAGCCCTTGGGTCATCGCCATCGTCGGGCCAATATAGGTTGGACCAAGGACGGCAGCAGGAATGCTGAGTAACAACGCAGTTCGTCCATCCGGCCACAAGTAAAACAGACACGAGAACGGGACACTCACAAGCGTTGCCCACGCTGGTAACCACAGATACCAGCGCATGTCTTGTCTCCGCGCCGAGAAACGATCTCCCAAGGTTCCACCAAGAAAGGTGCCGATTCCAGAAAAGACTCCGGCGATTAACCCCAGCCACAATCCAAGCTCGGCAGTGTTGGTCATGCCGTGCACGCGCATCATGAAGGCTGGCATAAAGGCAAGAACTCCGTAGCCATACAAGGCGTGGAGCGCAGCTGCGAGAGACAAGTGACGAAACGAGCGCAGTTGCCACATGAACCGCAACACATCAGAGAAGGAGTCTGCCGGGGTGGCCGACATACTCGTCTGCAGACCTTCCGAGTGTCCGCGTGGCGGCTCACGCAAGGTCAACCGTACTACCAAGGCGAGCACTACTCCCGGCAATCCGACGACAAAGAATGCTGTACGCCAGCCGAAATACTGATTGATCCAACCGCCCACCAAATAGCCGATCATAATGCCGATAGGAACACCGAGTGAGAAAATAGACAATGCGGTCCCCCGGCGTTCAGGGGGAAAGTAATCGGAAAGAAGAGAATGCGCGGGGGGCGAGCAGGCGGCCTCACCGACGCCAACACCAATCCGAGCCAGTGCCAGTTGTGTGAACGACTGTGCCATCCCGGTGAGAGCAGTCATGCCACTCCAGATCGCGAGCCCGAGCGCCATAATCGTGCGACGCACTCCTCGATCCGCCCAGCGCGCAATGGGGATCCCGGCAAATGTATAGAACAAGGCAAAGGCAATGCCAGTCAGAAAACCGAGCGCCGTGTCGGAAAGCTGCAAGTCTCGCTTAATCGACTCTAGGAGAATCGAGAGAATCTGCCGGTCGAGATAGTTGAACACGTTGACAACGACGAGCAGTCCTAAGGCATAACTTCGATAGGCAGACGAAAGCATGGAGGAAGTTGACTCTGTCTTCGTCTGTTCAACGTGTGAGATCGAGAGTTGTTGAGACATAGCAAGCTTGCAGGTTACTTCTTTCGCTCTACGATTTCCATTCCAGCGTAGTCATTATTAGCAGAGCGGCGGGATTGTACCTCATCGACTACCGACCGCAAGAGTCAAATCACCAATGTAACCTATGACGGCCTCAACCGCCGCACGCAAGTGACCTATGCAGGTGGGTCGACCATTCCCTACACGTACATGCGAGCAATCGCATCACCTATGTGTCAGCCATGTATCACTTGGCGTTAATGTACCGAGACGGCATTGGCGTGAAGAAAGACTTGTTTCGATACCAGTGGTTGCTGGGTGTCGCAGCACTTCTCAATGATGCCGCCGCTCAGAGGGATTTAGGCTACTGTCTGTATAAAGGACGAGCCCTACGACATTACCCCACAGAGGGCGTCACCCGCCACACAGTGTTGCCAACATCATCGGCGACAAGCAGCGCGCCCACTCGGTCAACCGCCACGCCAACCGGACGGCCATGTGCGTCGCCGTCCGCATTGATAAACCCGGTGAGCACGTCCTCGGGTGCTCCGATCGGGCGACCGTCGGCGAACGGTACAAAAATCACCTTATAGCCACTCAGCGGGTTGCGGTTCCATGAGCCATGCTGACCAATAAACGCCCCGCCCACATACCGTTCCGGCAAGAACTTTCCTTCATAGAAGGTAAGTCCAAGCGAGGCTGTATGTGCGCCGAGCGCATAATCTGGCACGATCGCTTGGGCAACCAGATCAGGACGCTGCGGCTTCACCCGCACGTCAACATGCTGGCCGTAATAACTGTAGGGCCAGCCGTAAAAGCCGCCGTCCTTCACTGTCGTCATATAGTCGGGAACGAGATCACTGCCGATCTCGTCGCGTTCATTGACAGCAGTCCAGAGCGCGCCGCTATGCGGCTGCCAAGCGAGCCCGTTCGGGTTACGCAAGCCTGAGGCGAAGACCCGCGTACGACCTGTTGCCGGATCGACTTCGAGGATGGCGGCGCGACGATCCTCGTTCTCCATACCGTTTTCGCCCACATTACTGTTCGAGCCAACCGTTACATAAAGACGCGAACCGTCACGGCTCGCGATAATATTCTTGGTCCAGTGATGGTTGATCGGGCCTGCGGGTAGATCAACTATCTTTACTCCGGGCTCGGTAATCTGCGTTTCGCCGTCATTATAAGGGAAGCGCACAACCGCATCGGTGGTGGCAACATACAGGGCACGGCCAACGAGCGTCATGCCGAAGGGTGAATTTAGCCCCTGCAGGAAAACTGTTCGCGTTTCCACGGTACCATTCCCGTCGGCGTCGCGCAGCAGCGTGATGCGGTTGGCGCTTGGAACGTCCGCACCTACGCGCTTCATAACTAGCTTCATGATCCAGCCTTTGATGCCTTTGCCATCCTCGGGTTTGGGCGGGGCATTAGTCTCGGCGACAAGTACGTCACCGTTAGGAAGAACATAGAGCCATCGGGGATGATCAAGGCTGGTCGCGTAAGCACTCACTGAAAGGCCCGCGGCAGCAGTCGGTGTCGCACCGGCGGGCCAACCCTTTGCCGGAGCAATATCAACGGTGGGAATAAGTGTGGGGTTTGGCGCCGGTAGCGTCGGTTGGGGGCCGGTACCTGCGCTCTCTGATAATGTCGCTTTTTCGCTACAGCTGGTGAGACTCAACATTAATAAGACAGCGAACAAAGGAAAAGTGATGATTGCGAGCATTAGATATCTCCTATCTTGTGTCAGGAGACAAGGTTTCAAAGTAGCAAACGAATTGCGTCTGAGCGTGCTTTCGTTGACTTCTGAATTTGCAGTTTACACGAAAACTGTCTCAATAGTGGGATGATGCAATCCAGTCACAGGTTGTATTTATTTCCATCACTTGCCCTTCTGGTACGTACGCTTATAATCTCTGGAGCAAACATAGTCGGAATGGTTTCTGCACCGAAAAGTTGAGACTTTTTTGGGGCTTTTTTAGGTACGGTTTGGTCTGCTGAGGCACCACGGCTTGAAGCATAACAAAGAATGATTTTCTCTTTCCGCGACGCGCTTTCGCTTTAATAATAAGGCGTCGCGGGTCGTCTTTATCCCGCCACCATTCTACGGCCTCACAATTGCTCTTGAGAGCAGTTTCTCGTGCTAATATCTCTAACTGTTCAGCCTGGTGTTCCTTCCGTTCCATAACTGCTCTCCTTTCAGCATGTATCCACTTGCAAGCTAAAAGAAGCTCAGTTCTAAGTCCGAGCAAATCTAATGCCATTACCCTCACTTATCATCGACGGCGAGAATCGGCGCAGTGGCAAGCCGGTCCAGAACCTGTTGAAGAGCCTAAATCGAACCACACGACATTGGCGCACTGGCTACCAAGACCGTTCATGCTTCGACTTCGCTGCGCGTAGTTTATCCTGAGTCCTTCGACAGGCTCAGGACAGGCTCCGTCGAAGGGCTCAGGACGAGCGGGAAAGTGTTATACTGTAGGTGAAAGTGTACGAAGTCTTCTGTCGTTCGATTTAGCTTCAGTACACTCCCACCATTTATGACAAACAGATAGTGTGTTCTACGTTTTAACCGACGCCCACTTTTTTTGTACGATCTCCAGGATCTGTGCGAACGGCATCTCTGCGAGTGAAGAGAGCTGCAAATCCGCGTGTGCAAGCGACAGCTGCCGTGTCACGTTATTCGGAGCTACCACACAAAAAATGCCGGCGGCTTTGGCGGCGGTGACACCGTGGGGCGAATCCTCGAAGGCAATGGCTTCATAGGGGTAAAGCTGTAAGGATGACAGCGCTATAAGATATAACTCTGGGTGTGGCTTGGTTGCAGCAACTGCATCACCGCATGAGAGAAAATCGAAGAGCGACAGCAGTTCCAACCGTTCGAGATGCCCGGCGACCCATTCGCGGGAGGAGCTTGAGGCGATTCCAACCTTCAAGCCACGTTGTTTTGCTTCCCTGAGGTAGTCTTCCACCCCTGGCAAGACTGACTGTTGTTCAATCAACTCGGTACAGCGTTGCAATCGCCACTGCTGAAGCGCGATCCGATCGAGTGGGCGACCAATCTGTGCTTCGAGATGATCATACACGTTAAACGAACGCGGTAACGTCCCAATGCTATTTGCGTAGGCCGAAGCAGGAAAGGTACAGCCGTACTCTTGGTAGATCTCTTGCCAGCACTGGACGCCTGGAAGTTCGGTATCGAGGATCAGTCCGTCGAAATCAAAGATCAATCCACGAATCATGTGCTTAGGCTAATCCTCGCTCGGCAACACGATTGAGCATTGAGACAAATGTCTCGCGGGGTTGGGCTCCGACTATCTGCGCCGGACCAATGATGAACGTCGGTACGCCAGAAACACCTCGTGTGCGGGCCTCTTGCCGTGCGGCCTCGAGACGTGGAGCGTAGGTGCGTTCTTGAAGATGAGTTGCCACCGCATTACTATCGAGTCCATTCTCTCGCGCTAACGTACGAATGACATCAAGATCACCGATATTTTGTCCTTCTTGAAAATAGGCTTCGTATACTGCCTGTGAGAAAGGTTCTCCTTTGCCCTGTTCTTTTGCGTACTCGGTTGCCTCCAGCGCCATGAGAGAATTCGTCAAGACAGAAGGACGGCGTATGGTGAGTCCGACAGTTTCGGCAAGTGAAAGAATATTCTTCCAGATCATTTCGTAACGTTCCCGACCGATCTGGGCCATACGCTGCTCGACTGGAATGCCAGCGGCTGGGTATTCCGGGTGAATCTGAAAGCCCTTCCACTCTAGAGTGAACGGCGGGACATCTGGTTGTATCTGTTTCAGGGTTACTACACCGATGTAACAGAATGGGCAGATGTAATCGCTAAACACAGTGATCTTCATAAGTGCAAGTGCCTTTCGGTTAGGGCTTGCGGCGTTCCTTCATCGCCCGAACGAACGTTGCGTACCGTGGTGGCCTGTGCCAAACGGCATGTGTGACGCACCGAACGGCATGTGTGACGCACCGAATGGCATATGAGTCGGACCAGGAGTGCTCGTATGCGGCCCACGCGGAGAGTTCGGTGTCGGCGTTTGTGGTACATACCAGCGCTCGGTATGTGGGCCCGACGGTGAGGATGGCGCAAAGGGACCATCCCCAGGGTGAGGATTGCGTCGAGGGGAGTGATGGCGAGGATAGTGGGGATGGCGCGGATAGTACGGCACTACTGGCACCGGTACATACACGGGCACAGTCTCGCGTTCTACTTCAATGATCTGAGAGGGAGTCTGATGAATAATGATTTGCTGAGGTAGCGACTCTTCGCGAGCCTGTTCCTGAACTGGCGGCGGCGGAGGAAGAATAGCGGCAGCGGCTTGTTGGACGATTGCTTCGACGCCGTCAGCTGAGAGTGAGAGTCGCTGCGCGTCTGCCGCGCGGCGTGCAGAATCAATGACCTCGTCAATCGTTTCGGGCGTGAGTGGGTCATTCACTTGCCAACTACTGGCGGGACGAATACCAGCACCGGTGAGGGGACCGATCGCATCTTCCTGGCGACTTTTAATCAAGCCTAGGTCAAGAGCCAATTTCTGCGCAAAGCGGCCTTGGCTATGGGTTGGGTACGTGCGACTTGGAGAGAGTGGCAAGGAACTTGGCGGGGTGCGTGATTTCTGTGATTCAAAGACCTTCACTTTTTCGCGGTAGGTAGGGGGAATCTGCCTAGACTCATCAACAACATGAATTACACCGTTCTCGTCAGTCCACTGATACAGGTCAGCCGCGGCGATCGTGAAAACAGCAAAAAAGAGCCCGCAAACAAGAAGAGAGATGCGCATAGCTCCTCCTTATTCCCTTACATAACACGAAACGACAGAAGAAGTTACAGGGCTCTGACGCAAGGCGAAAGGAAGATAGGGTGAAACGGGGAAATGGGAAAATAGGGGAAATGGATAAAGGATAAAGGATCGACAATCCACAATCACCAATCTGCAATCTCAAACTGGGACCGTTCTATTCCGCAATCGTTAATCTACAATTCGCAATCCTATTGACCCTCTACCAGTGACAAGGCATAAAGCTGCTATTCTCCTGAAACAGGCGTGGTGGTGAATACACTCATTGAGAAAGCTGACACCCTCCTCGAGGCACTTCCGTATATTCAACGGTTTTCCGGCAAGACGTTCGTCATTAAGTATGGCGGACATGCGATGGAGAATGAAGAACTTCGGCAGCACTTTGCCCGTGACATCGTCTTGCTCAAGTTTGTTGGTATGAGTCCAGTGGTCGTCCACGGTGGTGGACCCCAAATTGGCGACATGCTGAAAAAGTTGGGTGTCTCCTCCAAGTTCGTTCGTGGGATGCGGGTGACCGATCCCCAGACGATGGATGTCGTGGAAATGGTTCTTGGCAAAATTAACCAGGAGATTGTGACACTGATTAACAGCCAGGGCGGAAAAGCGGTTGGGTTAAGTGGCAAAGATGGAGAGATGGTTATTGCGCGCAAAATGTTACTGAACATCACAGAAAATGGCCAATCTTCGACCCATGACATCGGGCAAGTCGGAGAAGTTGTGGGTGTCAATCCACGTGTGATTCACGCGCTTACGCAAGCCGACTTTATTCCCGTGATTGCTCCGGTTGGTGTTGGTGCAGACGGCACGCCGTATAACATCAACGCTGACTTAGTTGCTGGCAAAGTAGCAGAGGCCTTACAAGCAGAGAAACTCATCTTGTTGACGGATGTAGAAGGTATCAAGACCAAAGAGAAAACGTTGATTCCCACGCTGAGGAGCGACGAAGCAGAGGTACTGATTCAGGATGGCACTATTGGTGAGGGGATGATTCCCAAGGTGGAATGCTGCATTGCGGCGTTACATGGTGGAGTGAAGAAAACGCATATTATTGACGGGCGCGCTCGGCACGCGACGTTACTCGAAATATTCACCAAGGAAGGGATTGGGACCGAGGTGATACGGAGGACCGCATGACCAACCAAGAAATTATCGATAAGAATGCTCAGTATCTCTGTACGACGTACGCGCGGTTCCCCGTGGCCTTTGTCCGTGGCCAAGGCTGTCGCCTCTGGGATGCAGAGGGTAAAGCGTATCTCGATTTTTTTGCCAGCTTAGCGGTGATGAATCTTGGACAGTGCCATCCGGCTGTCGTGAAAGCGGTGACCGAGCAAGTGTCGACGCTCACGCATATCTCCAACTTGCATCACACCGTGCCACAGGCCCGTCTGTCGGAGTTGCTCTGTAACAATTCGTTTGCTGACAAAGTTTTTTTCTGCAATAGCGGTGCAGAGGCAAACGAAGCGGCGATTAAGCTCGCGCGCAAGTTTGGCAGCGATAAGCGCGACGGGCGCTATGAAATCCTTACGACTCTTGGGTCTTTCCATGGGCGGACGATGGCAACAATTTCAGCCACTGGACAAGAGAAAATTCGTCAGGGATTTGCTCCGACACTGGAGGGGTTCCGTTATGTGCCGTTTGGTGACCTCACCGCGATGGAAGCCGCAATTTCTGAACGTACAGTGGGAATCTTAGTCGAGCCGATTCAAGGAGAAGGGGGGGTGAATGTTCCTCCCGCTGGCTATCTGAAGGGGTTGCGTGCATTGTGTGATCGCAACGGACTGCTCCTGATGCTTGATGAAGTCCAAACGGGCATGGGACGAACCGGTAAGCTGTTTGCGTATGAGCATGAAGGAGTAACGCCGGACATCATGACATTGGCAAAGGCGCTCGGGGGAGGTATTCCTATTGGTGCGATGTTGGCGCGGCGGGAAGTTGCCGAGAGCTTCAACCTGGGCAGTCACGGTTCAACGTTTGGTGGGAACGCAGTTGCCTGTGCTGCTGGTGTGGCTGTCGTCAACACATTGCTAAATGGCGTCTTAGAAAACTGTCGCACAATGGGTGAGTATTTCACCGGCAAGCTCTTGGCGTTGAAAGAGAAATACTCGTTTATTAAAGAAGTCCGTGGACGTGGCTTGATTCTGGGAGCTGAGCTGGATCGCGAGGGGGCTGCTATTGCCGATACCTGTCTCAGAGAGGGGTTACTGATTAACTGTACCGCTGGAAAGGTGTTACGCTTTATCCCCCCACTTATTGTGACAAAAGCAGAAATTGACGAAGGCATGGTGACACTAGAGAAAGTGTTGCGAACCGTGTGATGTGTGAATAACGATGACAAAAAAGGTTGAACGCAAGCGTGACTTGATTAGTATTGCCGACCTGACCCGCGAACAACTCGAAGAAATCTTGACGCTCGCGCAACGGCTCAAGGCTGACCGGAAATCCGGCTGGCCGCATCCACTGCTGGCAGGCAAGACGCTAGCGATGATCTTCGAGAAGCCGAGCTTGCGGACGCGCGTCTCGTTTGAGGTAGGGATTGCACAACTTGGTGGACATGCTGTGTATCTGGCACCGCAAGATATTGGCTTAGGCACGAGAGAAACTGTGGCGGATGTAGCGCAGAATCTCTCGCGCTGGGTTGATATCATTATGGCGCAGGACATTTTCTCATAACACCATCGTCGAATTGGCGCAGTATGCCACAGTGCCGGTTATTAATGCCCTGTCTGATTTGTTACACCCTTGCCAGATCTTGGCAGATTGTTTGACAGCTCATAGAGCAGCGTGGTCGCTTGGATGGAATGAAAATCGCCTTCATCGGTGACGGCAATAACGTCGTCAATTCTTGGATCAACGCGGCGAGCAAATTCCCGTTTACCTTTGCCCTCGCCTGCCCAGTGGGTTATGAACCAGATGCCGACGTGCTTGCGCGTGCTCGTAAGAACGGTGCACAGGTGACGATCACGCAGTCGGTCGAAGAGGCAGTTCGCGGAGCCGATGCTGTCTATACGGATGTGTGGATTAGTATGGGCCAGGAGCAAGAGACGGTACTTCGTCGTCAAGCGTTTGAAGGGTATCAAGTAAATGCTCAGGTCATGGCCAAGGCCAAAAAAGATGCACTTGTCATGCACTGCCTTCCGGCGCATCGTGGGGAAGAGATCACAGCTGATGTTCTCGAAAGCCCGCGATCTGTCGTCCTTGAACAAGCGGAAAACCGCTTGCATATCCAAAAAGCTATTATGGTGTGGCTTTTGCAGAGATAGCAGTTTTTCCGGTGCACGTTGAGTGTGCCTGTTTACGAAATCCGGCCACATGAGATTAGCGCAGCAGATTTGTCACCCTGAGTGAAACAAGGGTCTCTCAGAGAGATTCTTCGCTACACTCAGAATGACACGCCGAGGAATTGTAGCAGTGTATGAATGTTCTGTGGATCGACTTCCCTTTTCCCTCCCCTTCTCTTGTCTCTTTTGTCGCCGATGCTATAGAGTCGCTCGTGGTTAAACCTCAAATAAGGAGGGAAGCACGTGCAAGGACTCGAAGGGGTAAAAGTCGTTGAATTAGGAAATATGGTATCGGCCGCTTATGCCACGAAGCTGATGGCTGATCTCGGTGCCGATGTTGTGAAAGTCGAAGAACCCACTGGCGATACTGCTCGTCAGCGTGGGCCGTTTCCAGGGGGAACTCCTGATCCGGAAAAAAGCGGCCTTTTCCTCTATCTCAATACCAACAAGCGTGGGGTGACGTTAGACCTGCGCCAAGATATAGAAAAGCTCCTGCACTTAGTCTCACAAGCTGACATCCTCGTGCAGAACTATCCTCCAGCTCAGATGGCCGCATTAGGGATTGATTATGCAGCAATTCCGCGCAGTCAGTCCTCGGCTAGTGATGTGTTCGATCACGTCGTTCGGGTTGACCGGCCCCTACAAAGACTACAAAGCTTATGAACTCAACACCACGAATGCTGGGGGATGGGCGTGGCTCAGTCCTGGGGCGTCGGACCATCCAGAATTGCCGCCGCTCAAACCCTCTGGGCAACAAGCAGATTTTCAGACGGCATTGTGTGCTGCGACCGTCAGTCTTGCTGCTTACTATAAGGCGTTGGTTTTAGGAGTAGGCGAACACATTGATCTTTCCGCCCAATCGTACACGGCGTCTTTCCTGGAACAGAACTTTATCTACTACACCTACGCAGAGCGAGTCGCTTCACGTTTAGGCCGCCGGCAGCTTTACCCGTGGGGTATGTATCAATGCCAGGATGGGTTGATCTTCATCCTGGCGGTCGAGGAAGACCAATGGCAGCGCTTGGTCGAGTTGATGGGGAACCCGGAATGGGCCACATGGGACATTTTCAAAGACCAGATCAATCGCTCAAAGAACTACGATGCCCTCAAAATTTATCTCGAAGAATGGACGCAAAACTGGAAAGTCGAAGACTTGTGGCATGCAACACAAGCCCAGCGTATTTGTGTTGCGCCGGTCCTTACCATGACGCAAATGGCGCAGCAGGAACAGTTGCATGCGAGAAACTTTTTTGTCGAGGTGACACATCCGCGTGCCGGAAAGCTTACTCATCCGGGGCGACCCTATCAATTACGTGAACCGTGGTGGCAGATTCGTCGCCCCGCCCCACTGCTCGGTGAACATAACGACGAGACTATTGGGCCTTCATCCACACTCCGTGGTATTCCGCCGCAAACCGTTGCTCTTTCGTCAGACGTTTCTCCTCCTCGGTTGCCACTCGAAGGTGTTCGCGTGGCTGACTTCACCTGGGTATGGGCCGGACCGTACTGTACGATGCATCTGACGCATCTTGGCGCAGAGGTGATTAAGATTGAGTCACAAGCACGAGTTGATGTCACACGCCGTTTGCCGATGTATCCGAAAGGTATGAAAGGTGGGGTGAACCGTTCTGGCGTGTTTAACCAATGGGCCTTTGGGAAAAAGAGCCTCCTCCTCAATTTCACCAAGCCCGAGGCGATTGCCATCGCCAAAGATCTCATCAAGAAAAGCGACATCGTCGTCGACAATTTCGCCACCGGCGTGATGGAAGAGTTAGGGTTGGGGTACGACGAACTCAAAAAGATAAAGCCCGACATTATCGTCGCTTCGATTTCTGGCTACGGTCACAGTGGTCCGTTGAAAGACTACATGGGATACGGACCGGCAATGGCACCGCTCTCTGGTATGTCATCCCTCACGGGATATGTTGGAGGTTCACCACAAGAGATTGGCCTCTCCCTTGGTGACCCCAACGCGGGGATCCATGCCGCAGTTGCCATCTGTGCTGCGCTTGCGGCGCGTAAACGTACGGGCAAAGGGCAGTACATTGACGTCTCGTTGTGGGATGCAATGACTGCCTTAGTTCCCGAAGGTTGGATGGAATATGTGATGAACGGAATAGAACCAGCACGGGTTGGCAACCGCGATCCCTGGATGGCACCGCATGATTGTTTCCGGTGTGCCGGTGAAGATGAGTGGGTCTCCATTGCCTGCGGTTCGGACGAAGAGTGGCATGCGCTCTGTCATGCGATCGGGCAACCGCAACTCGCAACCGATGTACGTTTCCGCACTGCTCGTGACCGTAAAGCCAACGAAGATGCGCTCGATCAGATTCTGACCGAGTGGACCTTATCGCGAGACAAATGGGACGTCACTCGTACGCTGCAGGCTGCAGGGGTCGCTGCTTTTCCGTCGATGAACAGCAAAGATCTAGCGGATGATCCACACCTCAATGAACGTGGGTTCTTTGCCAAACTACCACATGCTGAGATCGGGGTACTTACGCACACTGGCATCCCGTGGCTTCTGACCAATGCGCCGAACGGGGTGCGGTCGCATGCGCCGTTGCTCGGAGAGCATACCGATGAAGTGATGCGCAATGTGTTTGGTTATAGCGAGGAACTCATTGCCAAGTTAAAAGAAGAGAAGGTGTTGTACTGAGACGTGTTGCGTAAAACGTGTTGCGTGATAGGTATGAGTTGCAGCCCTTTCCACGTAACCGCAGTACGTAACACGCTTACGCACCACTGATATGTTTACGTCCCACGTTTTAGACGAGGCTCTGTATGGATTTCCGTTATCTACTGGTTAAACAAGACACAGGCATTTGCCGCCTCACGCTCAATCGTCCTGAGCGTCTGAACGCAATTAACGTGCGCATCGGTGTGGAGCTGTTGCACGCGTTGGAGGAGTGTGATCGAGACGAGAACGTCCGGGTAGTTGTTCTTACTGGCGCAGGACGGGCATTCTGCGCTGGCGATGATCTTAAGGGGATGACTGAACCTGGCGAACTGGATCGTCGCTACAAGGACCCGGTGAAACAGTATGTAAAAGGCGAAGGTCGCTGGCCGTTAGTCGTGGCGAAGATGCGTTCGCTGTCAAAACCCGTGATTGGTATGATCAACGGTCACGCCCACGGAGCCGGGTTTAATCTTGCGCTTGGCTGTGACCTACGGGTTATGGCTGACTCAGCCACGCTCTGCATTCCGTTTGTAAAGCGTGGGATTGCTACCGGGACAAGCCTTCTTCAACAATTTGTTGGTATCGGCAAGGCGATGGAATGGGCACTGTTGGCTAAACAGCTCTCTGCACAAGAAGCTGAACGTTGGGGGTTGGTGAATCGAGTAGTGCCTCTCGCACAACTTGAAGAAGCAACGATGGAATGGGCTCGTGAGTTTGCGGAAGGTCCGACACTAACCTACGGTTACACCAAAGCTGCGATTATTCATGGTTGGGAGGAAATTTCCCCTGAAGCGGCGTACGAACATCAAGGACAGGCGCTCTACTACGCGCAACAAACCGAGGATTTCAACGAAGGCCGCCGCGCTTTTTTGGAAAAGCGTCCGCCGAAGTTTCATGGACGTTAAGTCGAATACATAACATCCTGTGTACTTTACGACGCGATTACGCATTCATGTCATTCTTCGCTGCGCTCACAATGACAGCTCCGAAATGTTGCCGCGTAAAGTGTACGAATGTTCTGGGGCTTCAATTTAGATCGTTGGCTTAACACAAATTCATGTCGCATTTCTTCCTCCCGGTGCTGTTGCGAGACCATACACTTTTTCCATTGCAAAATCCCGCCGGTGTGGTTCAATCACAACGGTCTGATTGGGGCGAGCCATAACCATGAAGTTCTCTGAGCTCACCGCGCAAGTGAAAGCCTGGCTGCAACGCCAGGGACGGTTCGCGCACCCGTGCCCTCCAAGCGCGAGTTTGAGCTTGATGATGACGACCTTGCTGACCTCAAAGTCGAGTTGATCGATGCCCAGCGAGTGGCAGTCGACGAAGATGGAAAGGTGCTGGTTTGGGTCGGGACGGATAAACGGGGAAACAGTTGTACAGATAGTTGTCAAAAAGCGAAGGCGAAAAGGCGAAAGGGGGAAAGAGCGAAAAGGAAGTTGCCAGTTCTCAGCTCTCAGTTGCTCGTTCCCAGCACCTCAGACGCTAGACGCTAGCACCGCAGTACCCTAGACACTATCGTCGAACGTCGCCAATTGACCGTGATGTTCTGCGACTTAGTCGGTTCGACGGCACTTTCGGAACAACTTGACCCGGAAGATTATCGCGAGGTCATCCAGGCCTATAACGAAGTCTGTGCCGCGGCGATTCAACGATTTGACGGGCATCTGGCCAAGTACATGGGTGATGGGTTGCTGGTGTACTTTGGTTATCCCGTGGCACATGAGGATGACGCCCAGCGTGCGCGTGCGTGCGGGATTAGAAATAGTTAGGGCAATAAGGGAACAGGTTACCGGGAACAGGTTACAGAAAAACGAAAAAGGGGTAGGGGCGCAGCATGCTGCGCCCTTGCAAGTCCGCCTCGGCATTCATACTGGGCTGGTGGTCGCTGGAGAGATGGGGGCGGGAGAGTACACGCGAGCCACTGGCCATTGTCGGCGAGACCCCGAACCTTGCCGCCCGTTTGCAAGGGCTGGCTGAGCCCAATACCGTGGTCATCAGTGCTGCGACGCACCGATTAGTGGACGGATTTTTCACTCTTCATGTATCGCTGGTTCTCATGCAGTGAAGGGATTGTCCACGCCTGTGGCAGTGTACGAAGTCCAGGGCGAGAGCCGAATTCAGAGTCGCTTTGAACTTGCTGTCGCTGACTGGCCTCAGTCCGCTGGTGGGAAGAGAGGAAGAAGTCGGACTGTTAGAGAAGCGCTGGGAGCGGGTGAAAGAAGGAAAAGGGCAGGTGGTGGTGCTCCAGGGCGAGGCTGGGATTGGCAAATCGCGGCTGGTCGAGACACTCAAAGCTCACGTTCATACAAGATGGGGCGCTTCACATCGAGTTGCGCTGTTCGCCGTATCACCAAAACAGTGCGCTCTATCCGGTGATTGCACACCTGCAGCGGGTGCTGGGGTTCGAGAGCGAGGAGAGCCCGCAAGAGAAGCTACGGAAGTTAGAGACCGCGCTCGTAGGGGCGAACGGCCGTCCGTCCCTACAACCGGAGGCAATGCCGCTACTGGCCGCTCTGCTGTCACTGCCCCATCCTGATGGGTATCCCTCATTGTCTTTCAGTCCGCAGAAGCAAAAAGAGAAGACCTATGAAGTACTCGTCGCCTGGTTGTGTGGAAGAGGCAGCGCAACAAGCGACCTGCTATGCCTGGGAGGATCTGCATTGGGCCGATCCGTCCACCCTGGAACTGCTCACCCTCTTATTGGCCCAAGTGCCCACGATCCGATTACTGACCGTGCTGACGTGTCGGCCAGAGTTCACGCCCTCATGGAGTACGCATTCCTATCTGAGTCAGTTGACTCTCGGTCGTCTTGGCAAGACTCACGTAGAAGAAATGGTGAGGAAAGTCACAGGCGGTAAAACCCTACCTGCGGAAGTTGTAGAGCAAATTATCAGCAAGACCGATGGCGTACCGCTATTTGTGGAGGAGGTGACAAAAGCAGTCTTGGAGTCTGGAGAGTCTCTGGGGTCTAATGAGTCAGAGAAGAAGAAGATGCTTCAGACTATTCCTGTAACCTTGCACGATGCCCTGATGGCCCGGCTTGATCGACTTGGGGAAGCGAAAGAGATCGCACAACTCAGGTGCAACGATAGGCCGGGAGTTTTCCTACGAACTCCTTCATGCTGTCTGCATCCGCGGACGAATCAGCCTTGCAGGGAGCGTTAGGAAAGTTAGTCGATAGTGAGCTGCTCTATCAGCGTGGCTTGCTCCCGCAGGCGCAGTACGTCTTCAAACATGCCCTGATTCAAGACACGGCATATCAGTCGCTACTCAAAAGCACTCGACAGAAGTATCACCAACAGATAGCGCAGATATTGGAAGAACGATTTCCTGGCACAAAAGAGACCCAACCAGAACTGCTGGCGCAGCACTACACCGAGGCCTGGCTCATCACCCAAGCCGTTCCCTATTGGCAAAACGCTGGGCAGCGAGCAACCCAACGCTCGGCCAATGTGGAAGCGATTAGCCCACTTCACTAAGGGGTTGGAGTTGCTCAAGACTCTGCCTGACAGCGCCTGAACGTGCCCAGCAAGAACTCACTCTACAAATCGCTTTGGGTCCACCACTCGCAGGTCACTAAAGGCTTTCAGCTCTGGAAGCAGCCGGCAGTTCTACGCTCGAGCCCGAGAGCTGTGCCGGCAGACTAGGGGAGACTCCTCAACTCTTCCCGGTATTACGGGGACTGAGGCTATTTTATCTTTCACGCGCAGAACATCAGAACAGAGCGTGAGTTAGCCGAACAGCTTCTTACGTTGGCTCCAGCGTCAGCAAAATCCGCAGCTTTCCTCATCGAAGCCTACATGAGCACTAGGCCAGGCCATGTATCAACCTCGGAGAGCTTACTTCTCAGCCCGAGAGCATCTCGAAGCAGGGAGATTGCCCTTTACGACCCCCAGACAGTCACCATTCCTACATTCCTCTCGTGGTGAGCATAGACCCTAGGGTAGCGCTGCCGATCCTCCTACGGCCATCGGTCTCTATGGATGCTTAGGCTATCCCGACCAAGCCTTGAAGAGTAGTCAGGCAAGTGCTGTAGCTCTTGCTCAAGAGTTAGCTCATCCTCGTTAGCCTTGGCTCTTGCTCTCTCCTTCTCTGCCGAGTTATCTCTACCTGGTGCTCGCCTGAGAAGTCACGACTGACCCAAGAACGAGCAGAGACAGCCATTTACTCTCTCGACGTGAACAGAGGGCTTTTCATACTGGTCGAGCGGTGGGCAACATATCATTCGCAGGTCGGACACTGGCCGAACAAGGACAAGCAGAAGAAGGAATTACCACAGATACGCCAGAGTCTGGGCACTTTCAAGCGGCCATAGGAACTGAGTTATCAAGAGCCAAATTTTTCTTGGTTTGTTGGCCCAGGCGTATGGAGAAAGTAGGGCAGATACAAGAAGGACTAACCGTCTTGTGACCGAAGCGCTCGATCATGTAAAGAAAACAGGGGAACGTATACGGGAGGCGGAACTGTATCGATTAAAAGGCGAGCTAACGCTACAGTCCAAAGTCCAAGGTCCAAAATCCAAAGTCGAAGAAGAAGCTGGAGAATGTTTCTTGAGAGCTATTGATCTTGCTCAGAAGCAACAAGCGAAATCCTGGGAACTCCGTGCGTCAACAAGCCTCGCACAGCTCTGGCAAGAGCAAGGCAAGCAAGCCGAAGCGCACAAGCTGTTGTCCGAGATCTACACCTGGTTCACCGAAGGGTTTGATACCAAGGATTTGCAAGAGGCGAAGGCGCTGCTTGAAGACTTGGGGGAAATGGCAAAATGGGGAAACGGATAAAGGATAAAGGCAAGATTAAAAGGCTATTGTTCTCAATCACTCAATGGCTCGATAACTCAATGAAATTGGGTCATAAAATGATTGGATTATGGCTATGAATACTGTGGACCGCATTCACGAACAAGTACAGCACTTACCAGAGCCGGCACAGCAGACCGTCCTCGCTTTTGTTGAGCAGCTCGCTCGGAGGTTAAGAGAGGAAGATCACGATTCGGCGATGTCGTCGTTGCAGGCTGCGTTGTCGGGTATGGAGAATGACATCTGGCCTGAATATGGCGAAGCGGATTTCAAGGAGAAGTGGCAGTGAGGAAAGCCGGACAGCTTGCTATCGTTCAGTTTCCAACTGTTGCGCTTGGCGAGGGGAAGCCAAGGCCAGTGCTACTCGTCGCACCGCTCCCTGGCCCGTATGATGACTGGTTGGTGAGTATGCTTTCGACTCAACTGCAACAAGCGGTTGCGGGATTCGATGAAGTGATCGACCAGACTCAGACTGATTTCCAAAGTTCGGGATTGAAAGTGGCCAGCGTGATTCGTATTGCGCGTCTTGCGGTTGTCCCAGCAAGTATGTTGGTAGGAACGATTGGTGAGATCAGCTCGGACCGCCTGCAGCGGATACGACAGAGACTGGCGGGATGGATTACCTCTCTGTAACTGGGTTACGCAACAGACTTTGATACCAAAGACGTGCAAGGGGCGAAGCCACTTTTAGAAGAATTGAGCCATTGTTTCATTGGGTCATTGCATCATAGCAAGTGTCAACTCGCCAACTTATGAAAAGAAATCCCGGTTGCGTCGAGGTCCTTTGCTTGCGCAAAGAGTTGATTCACGGTCTCACTGATCTTTACGGCGATGGACCTGGAACACTGCGTGTTCCACAGTGGTTACAAATCATTGCAGGAACATTCTCGACATCTGCATAATATCCATCTGTTCGAAATGAAGCGTGATTCGGCCTGAATTCATTGTTGCTCCACATTCTGGGCACGGGCGTAGTCGCGCTATTGCTTTCTTCTTCGTTTTCGGAGCTGACTTTTTATCCATTGGTCACCTTTACCTGTATTTATCAAATCCCGCGCCGCAGGATACCCCGGAATCCCAGTTGCTGCACGAGCCGCTCGCACGATAGCTTCGGCCATTACTTCAGCCGCAAGCGCACCGACAGTGAGCAGATCGACAGCCTGTGTGTGGGTTCCTGTAGCAAGAGCAAAGATCGTGTCGCCATCAAGCGGCGTATGCACTGGTGAGATTGCCCGAGCAAATCCATCATGGGCCATCTGGGCGACTTTAGTTGCCTGAACTTTGGTGAGGCGCGCATTAGTGGCGACAACGCCAATCGTCGTGTTCTGACCCACCCGTCGGCTCTGGAGTGTGCCAGCTTTCAATAAGGTCCTCGACGTCAGCGAACGATTTTCTCATCGTCCTGCGCGCGCCAGCAACAACCTGGCCAGTGGCAGGATCGATCACATCACCAACCGCATTGACCGCAACTAATGCGGCAACGGTGAGCCCACTTGGTAACGTCACTGCTGCAGTAGCCAATTCCTGCTTTCATCGCACGGTTACGTCCCGCGAGCTTCCCTACTGTTGCACCGGCACCGGCACCGACGTTTCCTTCCTGCACGGAGCTTGGTATTCAGCTATTGTGCGGCTTGATAGCCACACTCAGCAGTCGGACGGATTTTGGCATCACCAATGGCGAGATCGAAAAGAATTGCTGCCGGAACGATAGGGACTTTTGCCACTCGCACATCGAAACCGATTCCCCGTTCTTCAAGGTAACGAACGACCCCGCTTGCCGCATCAAGGCCAAACGCACTGCCACCGGAAAGTACGATAGCATGCACTTGCTCGACCATATTGAGAGGGTTGAGCAGATCGGTTTCCCGCGTGCCAGGAGCAGAACCGCGGATATCAACGCCTGCAACTGCTCCGGCCTCGACCAGCACGACCGTGCATCCGGTAGGTCGCTCACTTAGTGTGTGGTGTCCGACTTTCACTCCTGTGACAGCAGTGAGGCCATTGGCGACTTCTTGTCGTGTTGGAGATGGCGGAGAGGTGTCTGCTATCGTTGTTGTGATTGTCATTAGTAACAGAGGCCAAAGACCGCAAATAGCAGTAAGACGAGATCGTTGGCCCAACGCAAATTCATGTCGCATTTCTTCCTCCCGGCGCTGTTGCGGGACCATACACTTTTTCCATTGCAAAATCCCTCAAGTGTGGTTCAATCACAACGGTCTGATTGGGCGAGCCATAACCATGAAATTCTCTGAGCTAACCGCGCAAGTGAAAGCCTGGCTGCAACGTCAGGGACGGGTCTCGTACCGTGCCCTCAAGCGCGAGTTTGAGCTTGATGACGATGATCTTGCTGACCTCAAAGCCGAACTGATCGATGCCCAGCGGGTGGCACTTGATGAGGATGGGAAAGTACTGGTTTGGGTCGGCGGCACGGAAGTTGTCAGTTCTCAGTTGTCAGTTGCCAGTTCCCCGTCTCTATCTCCTAGTCCTCAGACGCTAGACCCTAGACACCAGACCCTAGACACTATCGCCGAACGGCGGCAGTTGACCGTGATGTTCTGTGACCTGGTCGGTTCGACGGCGCTCTCGGAACAACTCGACCCGGAAGATTATCGCGATGTCATTCAAGCATATAACGAAGCGTGTGCCAGGGTGATTAAACAGTTTGACGGATATCTGGCCAAGTATCTGGGTGATGGACTGCTGGTGTACTTTGGCTATCCCGTAGCGCATGAGGACGATGCTCAGCGTGCGGTGCGAACGGGCTTGGAGATTGTTGCGGCGATACAGAAGCTGGTCCTCCCGACCCTCCCCAAAGAGGTGAAAGAAATTCAGGTTCGCATCGGCATTCACACTGGGTTAGTCGTCGCGGGAGAGATGGGAGCAGGAGAGACGCGAGAAGCCCTGGCTATTGTCGGTGAGACCCCAAATCTTGCGGCTCGCGTGCAAGCCCTGGCAGAACCCAACACCGTCGTTATCAGTGCGGCCACCCACCGCTTGGTACGTGATTACATTACTTGCCGTCCGCTCGGGCAGCAGACACTCAAAGGGCTCTCGACCCCCGTGGAAGTGTACGAAGTCCAAGGAGAGAGCAGATCCACAGTCGCTTTGAGCTTGCCGTCACGACCGGTCTCACACCGCTGGTCGGACGCGAGGAAGAAATCGAACTGTTAGAGAAGCGTTGGGAGAGAGTGAAAGAAGGGGAAGGACAGGTAGTATTGCTCCGGGCGAAGCCGGGATCGGCAAATCTCGCCTTGGAGGCGCTGAAAGAAACGCTCAAGCACGAAGGCTCACGCCTGGCTGGAATTGCGCTGTTCGCCGTATCATCAAAACAGTGCGCTCTATCCGGTGATTGCACATCTGCAGCGTGCGCTGGGTTTCGACACGAGACGAGCCCCAGAAGAGAAACTACGGAATCTAGAGAGTGCGTTCTTGCGCGTGGCGGCCGTCCCTAGAGGAGGAATGTCCCCTTCTGGCCTCCCTGCTGTGCTTCCCCATCCGATGAGTTTCCTCTACCGCTCTCACTCCGCAAAAGCAAAGGGAGAAGACCTATGAAGTACTCGTCGCCTGGTTGTGTGAGAGGCAAGCGCAACGAGCGACTTATTACGCCTGGGAGGATCTGCATTGGGCCGATCCGTCCACCCTGGAACTGCTCACCCTCTTATTGGCCCAAGTGCCCACGATCCGATTACTGACCGTGCTGACGTGTCGGCCAGAGTTCACGCCCTCGTGGGGTACGCATTCCTATCTGAGTCAGTTGACTCTCGGTCGTCTCGGCAAGACTCACGTAGAAGAAATGGTGAGAAAGTCACAGGCGAGCAAAACTTTGCCTAGAGGTTGTAGAGCAAATTGTCAGCAAGACCGATGGGGTACCCGTTGTTTGTGGAAGAGTTGACGAAGAACAGTCTTAGAGTCTATTGAGTCCATAGAGTCTATTGAGTCTAGGACAGTCGGCCAGTCGCTCCCTACCAGTGGGAATTCCTGCGACGTTGCAGGATGCCCTGATGGCCCGGCTGGATCGGCTGGGGGAAGCCAAAGAGATCGCGCAACTCGGTGCGACGCTGGGTCGGGAGTTTTCTTAGAACTCCTCCAGGCTGTTTCATCTTTAGATGAATCAGCTTGCAACAAGCCTTACGAAAGTTGGTCGATAGCGAACTGCTCTATCAGCGCGGATTGCTGCCGCAGGCGCACTACGTCTTCAAACATGCCCTGATTCAAGACACGGCGTATCAGTCGCTGCTCAAGAGCACCCGCCAGAAGTATCACCAACAGATAGCTCAGGTATTGGAAGAACGGTTTCCCAGAGACGAAAGAGACCCAGCCAGAGCTGCTGGCGCATCACTACACCGAGGCAGGTCTCATCGCGCAAGCCATTCCCTACTGGCAGAAGGCAGGGCAGAGAGCCATCCAGCGCTCGGCCAACGTGGAAGCGATTGCTCACCTCACCAAGGGGCTGGAGTTGCTCAAAACTCTGCCGGACACTCCTGAACGTGCCCAGCAAGAACTTACGCTGCAAATCGCCTTGGGTCCGCCGCTGATGGTCACCAAAGGCTATGCGGCTCCGGAAGTGGGAATAAGCCTACGGCCGGGCGCTAGAGCTGTGCCGGCAGATTGGAGAAACCCCTCAACTCTTCCCGGTGCTGCGTGGGCTGTCGGTGTTTTATCAGGTACGAGCAGAGTTACAGACAGCGCGTGAGTTGGCGGAGCAGCTGCTTAGCTTGGCCCAGCGCCAGCAAGATCCGGCGCTTCTCGTGGAGGCCCACTATGCGCTAGGGAGACCTTGTTCTCATGCTTGGAGAGTTTGTCTCTGCCCGTGAGCACTTGGAGCAAGGAATTGCCCTCTATAACCCTCAGAAGCACCGTTCCCGTCCTTCTCTCTATGGGTATGACCCTGGAGTAGGCTGCCTATCTTATGCGGCCGTGAACCTGTGGTTTCTGGGCTATCCAGACCAGCCCTGAAGAGGAGCCAGGAGGCCTCACCCTTGCGCAAGATCTGTCTCATCCCTTTAGTCTGGCTTTTGCCTTGACCTTTGCTGCTATGCTCCATCAGCTCCGCCGGGAGGGACAACTAGCCCAAGAGCGGGCAGAGGCACTGATGACGCTCTCGTAGCGAGCAAGGGTTTTCGTTTCTTGTTGGCGTAGGGACTATCCTGCGTGGCTTGGCGCTGGCCGAGCAGGGACAGGTAGAGGAAGGGATTGCCCAGATACGTCAGGGGCTGACCACCTTGCGGGCCACTGGGACAGAGTTAGGACGGCCGTGTTGTCTTGCTCTGCTGGCCGAGGTGTATGGGAAAGTAGGACAGGTAGAAGAAGGACTTACGCATCTGACTGAAGCACTGGACTCTGGTGAACAAAACTGAGGAGCGTTTCTACGAGGCGGAGCTGTATCGATTAAAAGGCGAGCTAACGCTACAGTCCAAAGTCCAAGGTCCAAAATCCAAAGTCGAAGAAGAAGCTGGAGAATGTTTCTCGAGAGCCATTGATATTGCCCAGAAGCAACAGGCAAAATCCTGGGAATTGCGCGCTGCAACAAGCCTTGCACGGCTGTGGCAACAGCAGGGTAAGAAGAAAAGAAGCTCACGGCCTGTTAGCCGCAGTCTACAACTGGTTCACGGAAGGTTTTGATACCAAGGATTTGCAAGAGGCGAAGATGCTGTTGGCCGAACTTTCCTCAGACGAAAAACAAGAATCTGCCCTGTATATCCGTTCAGGCTAATGTACGGATCAGGAATTTCCATGAATCCTATCGAGATCGGCAATATCCGGTTCGAGATCCGGCGATCTGCCATAGTGAGCTTACGTTGAAAAGAACACGCATTCTCGTTGAGACAGTCTATAGCTATATGGCCGATGGGCGCTTAGTAGATTGCGTACTGACCGATCGCTTCATCTCTCTGGGAAGCCGTGCAAGAGGCCTTACAACTTGCTACTGCGGCATTACTAGAGAGATACCGCAAAGCAGCATGAGCCAGATCCTTATCGATGAGCACCTCAGTCGTACGGAGGTGCTCGCTCCCCTTCGCACCTGGAGACAACCGCTCAGAAAATCGAAGACCTCATCCCACAGACAACTCTCAAGGATGAACGGATTCTCCAAATCTTACATTCACAAAAGCAACCGACGTTCGTGACGCTTGATGTCGGCTTTTACAAGAAAAACTATCGAGATCGCCGCTATGTCTTATCTCTGTCTCCTTGTTCCCCCAGGAACAACACCGACTCCCACTTCTCCTGCGTCAGCTCTTTCATCTGCCACAGTTCAAAACGGAGGCTGCTCGTATGGGTAAGATCGTGCGCGTCAGCGAGGGACAACTAGACTGGTGGCAAGTAGGAGAAGAGAAACGCCGCACAGTCAATTGGATCAGCCACTTGGTAAAGAAGTTCCCTTCTGACGCTTCGCCACACGGTCTACAAGAGGCGCAGCGCTTTTAGAGGAATTCATCTTTGACCATTGTGTCATTGTTTTTACCTTGCTTTCGAAGCTCTTCATGAAAGGATAACACTATGAAATTCGGCATCATTCATGACTTTCGCAATCCGCGCCAATGGCGGCGACCGTGGCCACAGTTCTATCGAGAAATCCTCGATCAAATCGTCCGGGCCGAAGAGCTTGGCTATGACAATGTCTGGCTGGCTGAGCATCATTTTGCTGATGATGGCTACAACCCGTCACCGTTGACAACTGCAGCAGCCATCGCGGCACGCACCAGTCGTATTCGCATTGGCACGTATGTGTTGTTGATGCCGTTTCGTCATCCGGTGCGCGTGGCCGAAGATGCGACGTGTATCGACATCATCTCGAATGGACGCTTCGATCTTGGTGCTGGGCAAGGGTACGCCGCCGAAGAGTTTGCTGCCCATTGTATGAATCGCAAGGAGCGCTCGGCTCGCCTTGCTGAAGGCGTGGAGTTAGTCCGCCGTCTGTGGACTGAAGAAAATGTGACCTTCAATGGAAAGTTTACGCAGGTGAAGGACATGACGCTTTCTCCGCGTCCGGTCCAGCAGCCACATATCCCGATCTGGATGGGTGCACGAGCCGAGAAGGCGATCCAACGGGTCGGCGCGTATGGGCGCGCATCTGATGGCAACCCTCGGCCCTGATCCCGCGCCGCTCTATCGTGAGACTCTCAAGGCTCATGGGTACGATCCCGCGCAGTTTTTCATCGGACAAGTCGGGTTGGTCTATCTTGCCAATAGTGAGGATCAGGCATGGGCGGATGTGCAGGATCATCTGTTTAACTCGATGGAATACTACGGAAAGATCCTGTCCGAGGCGAATGACGCGCCGGGCGACAAAGACATTTGGCAATTCAAGAGTCCAGTGAGATGCGCAACTCAGGGTTTGGTCGCGCGGCAATGATTGGCACCCCGGATCAAGTTGCCCGCAAAATGGAACCCTTCTTCAAGCGGCATAGCTGTACACACTTTGTGATCGGTATGCAGTTGCCTGGTCTTGATCCGCAGAAGACAACCCGATCGCTAGAGCTGTTTGCCAAAGAAATCATGCCGAGTTTCCGGGGGTGAATACGGTGCAGAAGGTGCCAGCAAACCGATAGTGTCATTGCGAGGAGCCAAGGCGACGAAGCAATCTCTTTTCAGACAAAGATTGCTTCGCTACGCTGCTCAGAAACAAATCTTCAGTCTCCGCTCCCAGGCTCTGCCTGAACGGCAGTGGCAGGAGACTCCGTCTCATTCCGGCCCCAGGAGAGCCGGGACGAGCACGTGTCCCGTTTTTGCCTGAATGCTTAGCGCCAGCGCTATGGGCTCCTCGCAATGACACTGCAAGCAGTTGACTGACACGCCATCAGTCCTTCCGTCGTGCCTGCACGATCCAGACTGCGCCAGGGAATGTGTACTCCTTCCGCTCGCATAGGGACTAAGTGCTTGGCGAAGCGTTTGGGCAACGCGGGTGCGTGTCGCGGTATCAGCCTCAGCCAAGAAGTCGTGCGGCCGGACCGATCTCGAGCGAAAATTCAACCGCCTCATCCACAGTTGTGGCCCCACCCATACTGAGTTCTGTGGTCGTAAGGTTCGCAATGCACCGCCGCAAATCCAGCGTCTCTCGAGAATCTGACGGACACGCTCTGGGTCAGCAAAAGCAAAGGGACCAGGTGCTCCTGGTGCATCGGCGCAGGTGGTGGACATGTTGCAGTGCCGCTTTGAGACGGGACACGCGCCCAGTCGTTTTTTTCTAGTGCTTGCCAACAGAGGAACGTGAGTCGGCCATTGGGACGCAACGCTGAGCGCAAATTCCCAAACGCAGCGGTTGGGTCTTCAAAGAACATGACACCAAAGCGCGAGAAGATCACATCAAACGCTCATGGGAAACTGATGTGTCTGTGCATCGGCCTGTGAGAATTCGAGGTTTGTCACTCCGAGTTCCTTTTGCCGTTCTCGGGCACGGTTCAACATCGGTTGGGAGATATCGATGCCTAAAACAGACCCATTCGGCCCACACGTTCGGCCAGATCAAGGGAAGTCTGACCGCAACCGCAGCCGACATCAATGACTTTTTCACCCGGCTTTATGGCCGCTCGCTGGAGAGCCACGAGACCGAGTGGATGAATTTGTGCATCCAGTTTCTGCTGGAGGAGCACCCAATGCGGGCCTCCTTGTTCGTTCCAGTAGCGGATCTGTTCTTGGTTGGTTGTTGCTTCCACATCGCACTCCTTTTGTGTCTGTTCCCGGATTAAGAACTATTCTGATGCAATTATGTGCCTTCTTTCTTCGCAGATAGCACATCAATCTTTAGCCACCCATCCCCTTCCTATTGTAGACTGACTGCACGAGCAAGGAATCAGTCTCGACACAATAACCCCTTATCGTTTCTTCGTACGACCATGGAGGACTCTTGCGTTTTTTCAGGGGTCCTGGCAGTAACGAATAAACACGTGTGAGCAAAAGGAGGGACTCTCGATGGCGAAAGAAGCTTTTGATCCGATTGGTGCATCCTTGGTGAGAACCAAAGACAAAGAATGGATCGATACTGGGACGGGGAATCAGTTCCTCGTCCTGCGGATTAGCAAAGAGACTGGGGCGTGGAGCGCACTGGTAAAGGCCAAAGCTGGGCAAGTCAACGCGCCGCATACTCATATCGGTCCGGCGGATTTCTATGTGCTCTCCGGTGGATTTGATTACCGTGGTGGTTCGGCTCGGGCGGGGGATTGGGTTTACGAACCCGCTGGTGCAGTGCATGAAGCGACAACCCACCCGATGGATACTGTATATCTCGCCAACGTTCATGGACCGGTCGCGTTCCACGATGGCAAAGGCGGCTTCGCCGGTATTTTGGACTGGCGCGCAGTGCAGAAAATGGTAGACAACGCTAAGAAGAAGAATGGCAAGAAGGCTCCTGCTCGGGCAAAAGCAGCTCCTGCGAAGCGAGTAACGGCGAAGGCGGCGTAAGTAATTGAATGATAGTGGCGGGCACAGCCCGCCCTACTTTTCGTCATGCCAGCGAAAGCTGGCATCCAGTCTTCTTTTCCTGGATTCCGGGTCGCGGCCTGCGGCCTTGCCCGGAATGACAGGCTGCCATGAGTATCTGGCGTGAGTTAACATATCCGCCTGTTATTCCTTCAACAGTTCCTTGGGATGGCGGACGTCGCCGAAGTATCCAAGTGCATAGCCCCCGAGGCTGTAGCCGATGAGACGCTGTAACTTCTCGGGCAATTGTCGAGCTATAGCTGGGGGGACAGCAAGGTACTGATTTTCTTCCTGACGTAGCCAGCCAAGATTATAGCCGACCTCGATACCCATGCGTGGCTCCTTCGATCTGATTGGCACCGCCGCCGTGACACACTGAGCCAGTGAACATCAGCACTGAACCTTTGGGCATGGCCGCAGGTACCGTTTCGTCAGGAGAAGGAGTACGATCATTTTCCCATTTGTGACTGCGGGGAATCACACGCGTCGCGCCATTCTCGTCGGTGAAATCAGTCAGCGCCCACATGGTGTGGAGTTCACATTCCATGCCTTTGGGAAACTGAAAAGGACTGTACACCAGTTGATCGCGATGCAGCATCTGTGCGGGTTCTCCCGGATTGATTTTAATCAATTGCGTCAGGTGCAACTGGAACTTTTGGCAATAGGGGCCGAGCACTTTAGCCGCTGTATCGAGCACCAGAGGCTGCATGGCGAGTTGGTGGAAGGATTGTGAACGAGCGACCAAACTTCCGGTACGTTGCGTACGGAAGCCGGCAAAGTCGTCCCGCCCGACTGAGGTTGCATCAATGAACGGCGTAAGTTCGTGGTAGATCGCCTCCAGCAGAGATTCAGGAACGAGATTGCGTACGATGGCGCAGCCGTCTTGCTGGAGAACTTCTACCACGTCCTCAGCGGTTGATGTATTGTTGAGTTCTTGGACTGCCATTGTTGCACTCCTTTGTAGTCGGTCGTCCCTCGGGTGCCACTGCTGTGCTTCTGCCCAGCAGTGCTGTCTACAGGTAAGTTCTTTCCCGACATCCCTAGTATCTGTGCAGCTGTGCCCACCTCTCACGGTGCCACGCCGCATCACCAAAGGTCATCTCCGTGGCACGGGCCCGCTTTAAGTAAAACCCGGCATCGTGCTCGTCGGTCATGCCGATACCGCCGTGCATTTGTACGCCTTCATTCGCGGCGAGAATGTACGCGTCTGAACAGCGTGCCTTCGCCAACGAGCCCAGCGATTGCCATTCCGGGTCATTCGCATCGGCAGCACGGGCCGCAGCCATAACAGACGATCGTGCCAGTTCAATTTCCATAAAGAGTCGTGCCGCGCGATGTTGTAACCCTTGGAAGGTGCCAATCAACACGCCGAATTGCTGACGTGTTTTGAGATAGGCGATAGTGTCGTCGAAGATCTGACTCATTCCTCCCAACATCTCGGCGCAGAGTCCAATCGTCGCACGGTCAACAACCTGTGATAGAATTTCGTACCCTTTATCGAGAGAACCAACGATACTGTCTTGAGTAACTTTCACGCCATCAAGAGTGAGAAGGGCGGTGGGACGATTATCGACGCGGTGTTGTGGTGTGAGTGTGAGTCCAGGTGTCTCTTTCGCAACGAGAAAGAGCGTGATGCCGGAAAGATCGTTCGGGTTGCCGGAAGTACGGGCCGAAACAATAAATGCGTCTGCGGTCTGACCATCGAGAACCTGAATTTTCTCGCCAGATAACAACCAGTTTTGTCCTTGCCGCTCGGCTTTCGTCGTGACGCGATTCAGATCGTAACGACTGCGCGCTTCTTGATAGGCAATGGTGAGGATCTTCTCTCCGCCTGCGATGCCGGGAAGCCATGCTTGTTTCTGTGCATCGCTCCCAGCGCGGGTAAGCAGTTCTCCAGCAAGAAGAACCGTGGAAAGAAATGGTTCTGGGGCGAGGGTTCGTCCGAGCGCTTCAAGCACCACCGCAAGATCGGCAAGTCCCATACCCGCACCACCGTAAGTTTCGGGAATGAGGATGCCAGTCCAACCCAACTCCGCCATCTGCCTCCATAAGTCGCGTGAGAAACCGATAGGATCGTTGGCGTCTCGCAAAGCACGCATGCGGCTCACGGGCGAATGCTGACGAACAAAATCAGCCGCGGTTTTGGCTAGTA
The DNA here is from genome assembly GCA_963733195.1 of uncultured delta proteobacterium. GTDB lineage: Bacteria > Desulfobacterota > Binatia > Bin18 > Bin18 > VGTJ01. The sequence continues at coordinate 11,878 of CAVTCR010000029.1, read as the reverse complement.
ATTCTTGATCTTCGGTAAGGACGAGGTTCATAGGATGCTCCTAAGCAGGGACTAAACGTCACGTCCCACGTCTCACGTTTCACGTTTTAATCCGGCAGTCCTAATACCCGCTTGGCAATAATGTTCAACTGCACCTCGCTCGTGCCGCCTTCGATGCTATTGCCGCGCGAACGAAGCCAATCGTGAGTGAGGGTGATCTCACGTTCCGTGAATCCTGCTCCTTCCCAGCCGAGGGCATGAGGTCCTGCGATTGAGAGTAACAACTCCTGGCGACGCTGATTTAACTCCGTGCCATAAATCTTGAACATCGAACTTTCCGGTCCAGGTGGGCGGCCAGCTTTTGCGGCATCACGCGAGCGATCTGCCGTCAGCTTGAAGGCAAGATTATCCATTTCGTACTGGGCGATTCGGTGTCGTAGTGCAGTGTCAGCAATACGGTCACCATCGAAACCAACGTACTCTTGTGCCCAGTCGCGCATCGTGCGTTTCTTTCCACCACCGCCGAATGCTGACGCGATCATCGAGCGCTCGTGGTTGAGTAGCGCTTTAGCAACCGTCCATCCCTGATTCACTTTGAAGACTACATTTTTTACTGGTACCTGCACATCTGTCAGGAAGGTCTCACAAAAAGGTGAGGAGCCGCTGATCAGTTTAATAGGGCGTGTTTCTACGCCAGGTGTTGCCATATCCACAAGAATAAACGTGATGCCTTCCTGCTTCTTGGCGTTGGGATCAGTGCGAACCAGCATGAACATCCAGTCGGAATAGTTGGCGTAAGAAGTCCAGACCTTCTGGCCGTTGATGACGTAGTAATCACCTTGCAACACTGCCTTAGTCTGGAGTGAAGCAAGGTCACTGCCAGAACCGGGTTCTGAGTAGCCTTGGCACCAACGAATCTCGCCGCGAACGATCTTCGGTAGGTGTTCGCGCTTCTGCTCTTCAGTCCCGAATTGCAACAACGTTGGGCCGATCATCGTCAGACCGAATCCAGAGAGCGGTTCCGGTAATTTGAGTGCTACCATCTCATCGCGCAAGATTTTTGCCTCGGCTTTTGAGAGTCCACCTCCGCCATATTGAGTGGGCCACTCTGGTGCTGTCCACCCGCGCTCGGCCATGACCTCGAGCCAGCGTTTCATATTTGGGTTGGGATAGGTGGCTTTGCGCCCACCCCAGTTACCTTCACCCAATGCGAGGATGAGACCCCGAACACCTTGGGGTGAGTTTTCTGATAACCACTTACGAGTTTCCGCACGAAATTGTTCGAGGTCGGCCATAGAAACCACCCTTCATCTTAACCGGCCTTGAAAGGCCGGTCTGCATTTATTCACCGCTCCGCGGTTGGGGAATTATATTAGCTTGGCATTCATCCTTCATCATTTTTCCCCAATACTGCGCCGCGATCCCACCATCAACCGGCATTGGTAACCCAGTGACAAACGACGAGGCGTCTGAACACAGCCATACGACAGCTTCGCCGATTTCTTCTGGTTTGCCCATTCGTCCAATCGGCTCTGCGGCAGTCATACGTTCTGCTCGACCTGGACGCAAACCAGTAATGCGATCAACCATCGGGGTTTTGATTACTCCCGGACATACAGCATTTACACGAATGCCCTGCTTGGCATATTCGAGAGCAGCAGTTTTGGTAAGTCCGACAACGCCGTGCTTACTGGCGACATAGGCGGGCATCTGTGGCACGCCGAGCAAACCTGCATCAGAAGCTGTGTTGACGATCGCGCCACCGCCTTGTTTCAACATCTGCGGGATCTGATACTTCATGCACAGCCACACACCTTTGAGGTTGATGTTGATAACACGGTCCCATTCTTCTTCTGAGTAATCGAAGGTCTTTTTCGTTGTTCCCTCGATGCCGGCGTTGTTGTGGGCACAATCGAGGCGACCGAACGTATCCACGGTTTTCTTCACCATCGCTTCGATGTCGGCGGCTTTGCTCATATCGGCTTTGACGAAAATCGCATTACCACCGGCAGCTTTCACCATTTGTACGGTTTCCTCACCACCAGCGACGACGATATCAGCAACTACGACCTTTGCACCTTCTCGGGCAAATATAAGCGAGGTCGCGCGTCCAATGCCTGAACCTCCACCGGTGACGAGTGCAACTTTTCCTTGTACGAGTCCTGCCATGAATTTTCTCCTTTCGTTGCTGAATAAAACGTAAAACGTAAAGAATAACTACCCCACCACCCTCTTACGTTTGTCGCTTTACGTTTTATGTTCACGCATCATGGAACTCGCATCACAGCCCACGTTCTACAGCACCGCTTTTGCCAATTCCTCTACTTCAGCGACCGCTTCAGTCTTTCCTGCCTTCTTGAGCCAAATGGTGGTATGAGTAACACCGATTTTTTCGAGCGGCTTCAGGTCTTCGCGCGTGCGGAACTGTCCTGGAGCACCGAAGACAATCAGTGTCAGTGACTTAGGATCACGCCCCTTCTTTTGCGCAAGGTCAGTGATCGTAGCCCAACCTTCCTGAATCTTGTCTATCTTCATGCCGGTTGGTAGCCAACCATCGCCCCACTCAGCGACGCGTTTGTAGACATACTTTGATGAGCCACCCAGCAGCACTGGTGGGTGCGGCTTTTGCGCGGGTTTGGGGAACGAGCGCACGGCAGGGAAATTGTAGTACGACCCGTAATACGCAGATTCCTCTTTGGTCCACAGTTCTTTCATCGCGTAAATCGCGTCACGGGTTTGGGTCCAGCGGTGTTGGAAATCCGCGCCCATAATTTCACTTTCTTCTTTCAACCATCCGGCTCCGATGCCAAACAGGAAGCGTCCACCAGAGAAGTGATCGAGCGTGGCGATCTCTTTTGCCATGACTAATGGATTCCGCTCCGGGACCAGACAGACTCCGGTGCCGAGCTGAATCTTGGTCGTAGTGGCCGAGGCACGGGCGAGTGCAACAAACGGATCAGCAATAACCCCAACTGCCGGTGGAATGCGGCCATCTGGAGTCCCTGGATATTTTGAGCTGTAGTGTACCGGCAACACTGCGTGTTCTGGTACCCAGAACGACGCAAAGCCTAGCTCTTCAGCGCGCTTGGCAACAACAGCAGGATCGGCTGACTCTTGTGATGGCAGAAGAAAAACTCCAACTTTCATAATGACCTCCTTTTGTGATTTCTAAATCAGAACGTAGGTTATTCGTACGTTTTACGATGCGACATTACAGAAATGTCATTCTGAGCCCTTCGACTCCCCCTTCGATCCTTCGACAAGCTCAGGACTCAGGGTACGCTCAGGACAGGCTTCGCGAAGAATCTTTCTGAGAGACCCTTCACGGAGTTTATCCTGAGTTTGTCGAAGGGGTCAGGGTGACACATCCGGCGTGTCGCGCTTATGCCGTCTTTTGTTACTTCTGCCCAGCAATCGCCGCAGATGCAAGTGGATGTGCGGTCTCGCGCTCCTCCAGATCAATCGCTCGCTCAGGATGCACGCCAAGCCAACAAAACATGCCGAGGATGGCCAACACCGCAGCGACATAGAGTGCAGTTTCCCAGCCGTAGCGCTCAGCGATATACGGCGTCAGGGTAGGGGAGAGTGTCCCCCCAAGATTGCCGCCCATGTTCATGAAGCCGGAGACGGTGCCGGCATATTTGCTGGCAAGATCCATGGTTGTTGCCCAGAACGCTGCGGTACTCAGAAAGAGCGAGCCCGAGCCCAAGGACAGGAAGAGAATAGCCATGTATGGATCAGCGGCTGATGCTCCTAGCCAGATAAAACAGGAAGTGAGAATCATTGCCCCACAGGCGACGCCACAGCGGCCGATGCGCTTGCCACATCGTTTGCCCAGTGCATCAGAGAGCCAACCACCGAGTGGCGCGGTAATCGCTCCGGCGAGAAACGGAGCAGTGCTGTACCAGCCACCTTTCAAAACAGAAAAACCGCGCACGTCAGTGAGGTACAAGTAGAACCATGAGAAGTAGATGTACATGATGTAGCCGAGTACAAAGTAGGCAGCGGTGAGCAACCATAAATCTGCGCGTCCCAGCAATGCCCGCCACGGCACTGGACCAGTCGGTTGGGCTTTGCTTGGTGCGACTGGTGCGTTCTTAGTAATACGATGGAGTTCGGCGGCATTGACCCACGAGTGATCCGCTGGTCGATCAGTAATGAACGCAATACACTGCCAGCGCCAGCAGAATGCCTGCGGCTCCAGCGATGTAGAACGCCGCGCGCCAACCCCAAGTGACCATGATCCACACAATCAGTGGTGGTGTTAGCGCGGCACCAAGCGCACTACCACTGGTCGCAATGCCCATTGCGAGGCCACGCTCTTCTGGAGCAACCCAATTGGCGACAAGGCGGTTGTAGTTTGGCGGACCAGCCGCTTCGCCGATGCCGATCAACGCACGCACCACCATGAAAGAGCCGACGATGCCAAGTAATGAGGCCAAGAAGAAATCACCTGCGATTGCTGTCAATGCAGTAAACGCCGACCACCAGCAAATTGCTCCAGCCAACACTGGACGTGGACCGAAGCGGTCACCGAGCCAGCCACCAGGAATTTGTAGCAGCGCATAACCTAAAACAAAGGCACTGAAGATCGAGCCCATTTGTACATTGGTAAGGCCGTATTCGGGCATGATGTACTTACCAGCGATAGAGATGTTCACGCGGTCGATGAACATCAACACGCCCATGCAAAACACGGCGGCGACAATCAGCCAGCGAGTACGCGTTGGCGTTTCGTTCATGCTCCCCTCCTTAGCGCGATGCTGCCCGAGAACAGTGGTGAGGCCACCAGGGAGCAACATCGTCACCGCTCCTACCACAGTGAGTAGCAAAAGCAAACGGAATGGCTATGAGCCCAGTCTCTAACGCGGTTGCTCGTCAGTGAGGTTTGCTGACCGCTAGTCGTGCTTCGAGGTTTCTTAACTTGTCGTTGATTGCCGGAGACGAGGAGAGCTGAGGACCGGATGCCTCCAATTTTCGTGCGGCTTCTCGCTGTTGGATAAGCGTTACTGCGCCCGAAAATGCTTGAAGGATGCCTATTCTTTTATTCAGTTGGTCCTTAAAGAACGCTTTGCCAAAATAAGTGAGCTCATCCGCTTTTCCGCAGCCAAACGAGGGGCGAGTTGCAGATGACGACGTGATAATCAGCGTATGGTCGTTCTTTAGCTCGTCGATGAACCCCCCTGAATAACAAGCAGAGATGATGATGACCCTCCACTTGATACCAGACTCTTCAAGCATTCCGGCAAGTGCAGTTGAGGAAATTCCCTTTAACGGCAATGGCCAGTAATCGACTGAAAGGACATGGTCTTGTGACCCGTGGCTGGTGAGAAAAAGAAACAAGATGTCTTCTTCCGAGTTCAGTCGCCGACCAAGGTGTTGCAACGTGATCCGCAGATTCGTGAACGAGGCAAGTGGGAATTCTTTCTTGGTCTTTGGGTTATTAATCAGTGCAATTGATCTCCCGCGCGTATCATACAGTCGATCAAATAATTGCCGCGCGTAGAGCACTTCCTTCATGAAGACGTCTTGATCAGCGTCACTCCCGAACCCGACAAAATAGGAGTCAATCACTCCGGGACGTTCTGACAAAAGAGCTGAGATTTGCTTTTCAACGAGTGCCATCTGGGAGTAGAGCAAATCCTCTCCTTCTTCCCAATCCTTATCGGATATATCTTCGGTGGTATCTTCATGATTGCGCGATGCTTGCCAAGGGAGTGTTCTTGATAAAAGGAGAGTGGTGAGAAGGATGACGGCCAAGCTGAGAGCAGCGAGGGGCATCAATCGCCACGTTCCGGTTCGGGAGAGTGTTGCCGTTTCTGTGACACCGGATGAGGAAGGAATGTGTTCTCGTAACCCTTGCAAAAATACGTCGTAATCTTCTGGATGCGGAAAACATCGCTTAGGAACGATGTGGGCCGCAGTCTTATCAATGAACACGAAAAGGTGCTCGGGTGTTTCTTCAATCGCTCGCACTGCTGGCCATTTGGTAAGCGAGTAGGAAAAAGTGCCGCGATCCTCAAAACCCTCTGGGGTGAGTGAAAAGGTGTGTGATCCGAGTAATACGCCTCCTGGTTCTGGGGACATTGCCCGTCGGGAACGTCTACGCCAAAAAATAGAGAAAGCAATATACGCAGCAAGCAGCACAAACGCTTGAGTCAAAGAAGAGCTGTGGAAGAAAGATGGGAAAAGGAAGCCAAAGGCAATCCAGGCTACGAAACCGAGGGTGAATATTAGCCAATAGCGCACCCCCACCCTATAAGTGCCCCCTCCTGCAAAAGCTCTGCGGGTCGCAATCAGGAAGAATGCTTCATAATCCTTGGCGGTCAGCTCTGCCTCAACTTTCACAGGGTTCCTAACGCTTCTGTAAGCCAGCTAAGGCACTCAGCACCTCTTCACTATGGCCCGCTGGCTTGACTCCTGTGAACACCTTCGCCACTTTGCCCTCGGGGTCAATGATGAAAGTGTTCCGCGCTGATAATTTCGCGCCATTGTACTCCATGACCGAGCCGTACTTGGTTGAGACTGCGGTATCGGTGTCGGACAAGAGCTTAAAGCTGAGGCCCTCTTTTGCGCAGAAGTCTTTGTGTGACTCAGCGGTATCGACACTAACACCAAGGATCACCGCATTCAGTTGTTCGTATTTCGCTGCATCCTGCTGGAAATTACGCGCTTCCAGTGTACAGCCGCTGGTGAAGTCTTTCGGGTAGAAGTAGAGAACTACCCATTTGCCCCGGTACTCCTTCAAGCTTGCTGGCTTACCCTCATTGGTTGTGAGGTTGAAATCTGGAGCCGGAGAACCGACTGCCGGAGCGTCAGTTGCGGCATTACTTGGTACCGGAGCCTGGGGCAACGTCAGGGCGATGATAAGCAACAACACGGGTACGAAACGGTAATGAATGAATGTCATATGAGACCTCCCATCAGTGATTTGCGGTAACCTGCGCAGCATACTAGCAAGTTGTTAGCGCCATTCTAGTACTGGGAAAGATTACGGACTTCTCTTGCTTGCTCCCGTGCAGGTTCTGTCAACTTTCAGGCCAACGATGTGGGACAGGACAATCTCTCTCTTCTGAGCGACTCCTTATGCCAGCGTTAACGTCGCCAAGAGAACTCGCATCCGGCCCAGAGGCAAGGTCCGTTGCCAAGCCAATGCTACCGCTTCATTGCGCAGGGATCGTGGGCGAAAGAAATGGCGCCCCTCGTCATAGACCCGACAGAACCGCTTTTGCCCCGTCATTCGGCTTCAGACAATTAGCGGAATTCCAACTCTTCGGTGATAATCCGGTCAAGCGGTAAGCCGAGCGCCCGGAACTGTCGGGCCAGGTCCGAAACGAACCTGAGTTGGCCGCACAGCATCACCGCATAGCCTTCCAAGGGCGCGATCTCAGCTGCGACCTGAGCCGCAGTAATTCTCCCACGGTGCGCCGTTGGCCACAGCGAATAGTCGATATACGACTCCGCCTCCAAATAACTCTCGCGGATTTCCGAGTCATAGACCGCGTCCTGATCGTCGCGGACGACGTAGTAGAGCCAGATTCGCCGGAAATCGCGATTACTAAGTTCAAAAGCGAGCATACCGAGGAACGGCGTGATACCAATGCCCGCGCCGATACAGACGAGCCGGCGGAAAGGAGCGAAGCGGTGGGAAGTGAACCCGCCAAACGGGCCGTAGACCTCTAGGTGCGTCCCGGATTTGAGCGAGGGTAACCGGCGCGTGAAATCTCCGACTGTCCGGATAGACAAGCGCAGATCCCGATCCACCGGTGACGAGGAGATGGAAAAAGGATGAAGTTCTTTCTGCTGACCTTCCATATCGGGAACGCGCAGAAAGACAAAAGTACCGGGCTCGTACATCATACGCCGGTCGACCGGGCGCATTACAAGATCGATGATATTGCTCTGGTGCGGAACAACCGTTTCGAGACGGTAGGGATAGCGTGGTCCAAGCCGGTTAAACAGTACGACTCGATAGAGCCACGCGGCTCCACCGGCCAGCATTAGAATCACCATCCACGTCCTCAACGGCTCGAAGTCGGCAATCGTTCCAGGTTCCATGGCTGCGTGCGCGGCGCCGCCGAGAAAAACGAGGCCGGTTATCCGGTGGACCGACAGCCAGCGCTCATGGCTCATGCGGCGATCATAGGCAAGGCCGCCAAGCAGCAAAAGCAGATAGAAGACGAGAATATCGATCGAACGCGCCGACTCCGACCAGAACGGGATGAACAGGTTGGCGATGGAAGTGCCCCTCTCAAATTCTACCAGAGCCAGGAAAATTACGTGTGCGACCAAGAGCAGGATTGCTGATGGCCCGAGGATTTTATGGAAACGCACTGCGCGATCGAGACCGCCAAAAACCGGCTCTAAGGCATGGGCGCGGACAACCGCGAGCATGGCGATCGCCATTAGAGTAACCGACCACAGTACGGTGAGCTGAGAAAGCCCGCGCCAGGGCCAGAAGCCGGGCGGAATCCCACTTGAGAATCGGGCAGCGGTCCAGAGAGCGGTCGTGATGGCTAGAGAACCGGCGGTGAGAATCCAACCGGGTCGCCATACCTCAAGGCTGGGCAACCACCTGCTGAGAGCATTTCTGAGCGTCGCCCCCTTATGCATGCTCTCCACCTAGCGGCCCCTTCCTTGAGCGAATAACGGCGATGTTGCCGAGCCGGCTTATCTCGGATTTGGATTGTAAAGCACTCATAGTTTACGGCTAAAGGCTTCTAATCGCCTCGTCGTGTGAGCCGTAAACGGGAAAAATAGACGAAAACCCGGCTATGTCGAACACTTCTCTGACCGGATCCTTAAGCGAGCACAACACGATCTTGCCGTTCGCGCTATTGAGACGCTTGGCCGCAAAGACGAACACACGCAGGCCTGCGCTGCTGATATAATCCAGCTGTGCAAGGTCGATTATGAAACGGCGGTCGCCCGATTCTATTTGGGCGAGAATTTTCGCCTCAAATATCTTCGCGGTTGTCGTGTCCAGTTTTCCAGATAGGCTCAGCGTAACAATATCCTCCGTTCTCCGCTCTGTAATTTCCATAGTCTAAGCCTCCGCCCCTGATAATAGCTGAGGGCCAAATTTTTACTCATTCCTCGTCACTGAGGATAGGGTTCGCCACAATAAATCTAAACAAGAGGGTCGTAAAGATCTCTGTCCACCCTTTGACTTCCTTCGCTACGCTCAGCACGAACGGGCACTGAAACCGCTCGTCCTGAGCGTAACCCGTAGAATGAAGTCGAAGCATGAACGGCGCTTGTCACAAATGATTTAGGAAACCTCTATGCGTGCTCCTTACACATACACCCGTTGCAACATCCGGGCAGCGGTCTCGTCCAGTAAGAGGCTTGATGTCACTATGAGTAAGAGGAAGCCAAGAGCGAGTCGTTTGAGAGAAAGCCACATGGCTAAGCATTCTTTGCCTGTCTGCGTTCATGCTTCTTCTTGAGCATAATGCGGTTTTTTCCTTCGGCGCGCTGATAGGCCAGGTCGGTCATAAATTGCCGTACGAGGTAGATCCCAAGCCCTCCTACTTCCCGCTCTTCGAGTGGTAACGTGACATCGGGGTCGGTTTTTCTAGCGGATTAAATGGGCGTCCATCGTCCTCCATCTCTACTGTCAATTCGTGCATAGCATCGGATAAACGCAACGCGATGGTCTGCTCCTGTTCATCCTCATACCCATACGAAATGATATTGGTGAGTAGCTCTTCGAGCGCGATATTGGTCTCGAACAGGAACTGCGACGACCATCCCTGTTGTTGGGCAAAAGCAGTCAGGACTGTCCCTAACCGTTCAATCTCCGCGAGTTGGTTCTTGAATGAGACGGCGAGTGTGGCGGTCATGCGATGTCCCCGCTCCCGTTCGGTTGGAGATAGCGAATGGCGAGGGTCGTGATATCATCGCTCTGTTCCGCCCCAGCAACGAATTTCTTGACCTCGTCCAGCGTGCGACGAATCACCTCCATTGGGCGGAGGACCCTGGTCGCGCTGGAGACTCGATTGCAACGGTTCTCCGAGAATAAATTTCCATCGGCATCCATCGCTTCTGTGACCCCATCCGTATAGAGAAACAATCCCTCGCTAGTGTGGAGCTGACAGGGTTTTCATCGCATACTTCGTAGTCTCCATCACGCCAACGCCATGCCGCCGGTGTTTTCCACGCTCTGGGCGCTCCGTGTCGAGAAAGCCGATAGGGGAGATTATGACCACCGTTACTATACTGAATCTCACCCGTGCGGAGATGCAGGACGCCGCAGAAGACGGTCACAAACATGCAGGACTCATTACCCTGACAAAGTTCGTTGTTCAGCATAGTGAGGACAAGGTCCGGTCGGTATTGATGAGCGACCGCGACTCGCCATAATGTTTTTGTGATCGCCATAAAAAGCGAGGCTGGTACGCCTTTCCCGGAGACATCACCAATCGCGAAGCAGAGGTGGTCATCATCAACAAGAAAGAAATCGTAAAAATCTCCTCCGACTTCACGCGCCGGTTCGATGGTGGCATGGAGTTCAAATTCCGTGCGCTGTGGAAAAGGGGGGAAGATGCGGGGCAAAATGCTCATCTGAATATCGTGGGCGATTTTGAGTTCGCTCTCGATCCGTTCTTTGGCGGCAGTAGTCTCTTTCAGATGGGCAATCGACTGTTGCAGTGCACTTTCGAGGGAGAGAAAGGCAGTGGCCAGTTCACCAATCTCATCGGTGGACTTCTGCGCGAGCAGCGCCACTTCCGCCTGTCCTGCAACCGGGGTGGAAAAATCGTGCGTCGCCAAGCGGGAGACGTGAGCCGTAAACTGATCAAGCGGGCGAGAAATTCGTTTGACCATGAGATTGGCAAGCGCAATGCTGAAGAAAAAAATCACCAGTAGTAAGAGCTGCTGCTTGAGAATCGCTGACCATATAGCAGAGCGAATGATCGCTTTGTCCATGCCGATATGGACATATCCGGCCACCCCAACCAAGACCGGAGCCGCAACGTCGATGACATCGCCAATGCCCTTAATCGTCACATCTCGGACGACGATCTCTCGCGAAGCGTCTCTGAGGAGAGGAATCTGCCGTGGGACCTGTGGGACAAATGTATGGGCCAGGATCGTTCGCTCGGCATCGACCACAAACACATACGCGACGCCTTCGATGCTGAGAAATTGGTCAATCGTTGCTTGCAGGGTGGCCGCCGAAGCATTGAACAACGACTCGACATTCTCGTCGGCAACAATTTTCGCCAGGGCCATCCCTTTGCTACGGTACTCTGTCGTTAGGTGTTGGTAGAGATTCCAGGCAGAAAGGACCGAGGTGGCTGTCGCAATGACTCCGAAGAGGATGACCATCAGCAGGAGGGTTTTGTGAAAGAGCTTGGTCCGTTTCATCTTTGCCACCGTTGCCAATCCGTAATGGGGACGAAATGGCCATCCTGCACGGTCGTATAATAGACATCGTCAAGACCTTGGTGCCGCTCTGGACCGAAGGACACGACACTGGAGACCCCAATGTCGTAGCCGCGAATCGTTTCTACGAAGGCTTTGAGTGAAGTTCGTGAGGGGTGCTCTCCTATGCCGTGGAGGATTTCGGTAAGGAGCTTGGCGTTAAGGAATCCCTCGAAACTGGTGAAGCTATAGCGGAAGGGTTGTGCGGTCGCTGTGACAAGATGTTGTGGAGGAAGCGGATTGTAGCGGTCCATCATCTCGCGATACTGCCGAACCGCGGGAATCGTCATGTCCTCGTAACTGGGAACAACCTGTGAGGTAATGAGATTCGCCGTATAATCTTTCCCCCGTGCTTTGCTTGCGTCTTGCAAGAGTTGCAACATCGCCTCACTACCAACGAACGAGAGGTTGGCAATGGGTACTTCCATCCCGGCTATCACGAGCCTCGCGAATAAACCCGGCAGCTGCGGCG
>CAVTCR010000028.1:0-67649 GCA_963733195.1 uncultured delta proteobacterium | reverse complement strand
GCTACGCAAGGCTGAAGTAAAACCCGACGCTACCGTGGTCAAAGCGTTACGCGAATATGTTCAGGAAGAAGGAAGACAAGCGGTTTCTGAAGAGCAGATAAAGGGTATGGCTGATCAAATTCTGAACACTACCAAAGCGAGAGAACAGCTTCAGGCGTATGTCGCCCGTGAAGTAGCGGCGCTGCAGCCGGTGTTCAGTTTTCGTGATGCAGATGTGGGCGTTGAGGTTGAAGCAGACGACCCACATGGGTTGGTCTCGCCTGCACGACAAACAGTTCCGCTCTCGCTCTTTCATCTGTTGCGTTTTTACGAGTGGCAGCCCAAAGAGCAGGGGCAACGGAAAGCAACGGACCTCCATGTCATTCTGCAAGACATTCTGGAGAAACCGTTGGAAGTCGGTTGGACATTTCACTGTGAGCAGAGCTGGGAAGAGTTTCGCCGACGCTACATGAAGAAACCGACTGCCCTTCAAGGATTAAAAGTGAGCCGCTTACACCAAGGCTCTGTCGTCGCTACTGCTCCGCAGATAATCAACGCCGTCGAACAAAAATTTGTTCCCTGTCTGATCCTTGAGGAAAACAATCTTCGACCGTGGCAGTGGGCGAACCTTATCCGCGATGGTGTTTATCCGACGAACCTGAAAGTGACCTGCTCTGGAGCTGGAGAAAAGCAGCTTCGTTTGCTCAGTGGGCTAGATGGCTACCGAGTTATGGGACGCTATGGGTGGTCAATCCAACGTCAAACTGGGGAGTGGTGGGTAGTATAAGCGGCTACGCCCAGATGAACCACGCTCAGGATGAACCACTTATACTCCGATCAATTATTGAGAAGAAAAAGGGGGAGGTATTTCCTCTATGACCAATCGATCTCTTACGTCGCGCTCACGTCTGTTGCTACTCGCTGTGTCAGTCTCTCTGACGGTGAGTACTATTTTCTCTCTCGCTGCTCGGTCTGGGTATTCCCAGGGGCAGGAACCGGACTGGATTCTTCATCATGGCAAGGTCATCACGGTTGATACGAATTTCTCCATTGCTGAGGCGGTGGCGATCGCTGACGACCGTTTCATTGCGATCGGAACGAACGACGCCATCCTGAAGCTTGCCGGGAAGCGCACCAGAACTCTGGACTTGCAAGGTCGTACCGTCATTCCCGGCCTGATGGACAACCATCTGCACAATGCCGGCGGTGGTCCAGGTGTGGATCTCTCGCGCTCGCGCACTTTGCAAGAGGTCCTGGACGCCATTGCCGCTCGCGTCAAGCAGAGCAAAGCTGGGGAGCTGATCGTCACCAACGCGGATTGGCACGAGGCGCAACTGAAAGAACAACGCTTGCCCCTGCGCCGCGACCTCGATGCCATCGCTCCTCACCATCCGGTCGTGGTGGTGCGCGGTGGACATGAATACATTCTCAATAGCGCCGCTCTGCAGAAATGGAATATCACGACAGCGACACCCGCCGTTCCTGGCGGAAAGATCAGTCGCTATCCAGACGGTGAACTCAATGGCGAGCTGCTCGATACGGCGCGGGCTCTGGTGACCCTGCCCGCACGTCCCACGCTTTCTCGCGAAGAACAACTCCAACAACGCCGCGAAGAGTATCGTAAGCTCAACGCCGCTGGCCTCACGACCGTGCGTCATCCCGGCGCGCCGGTCGAAGAATACCGGCTGGTGGAGGAGCTGAAACAGCGCGGCCTGTTGACCATGCGCGTCAACCACCTCATCCGCTTGCGCGGGAATGAAGGAAAACAAACCGAATCCATCATCCGCGGCTGGGGTGTCGGTCCTAGCGAAGGCGACCACTGGCTGCGTATCGGCGGCATCAAAATCGGCATCGATGGCGGCTTTGAAGGCGCCTGGATGCGCAACCCCTACAGTGAACCGTACGGCGAAGGTGGAACCTATTATGGGTTGCGACTGATTCCAGAAGAGGACTTCACGACCACCGTGCGAGAAATTCATCGCCTGGGGTGGCGTCTGGCGACCCATGCGGTCGGAGATCGGGCGATCGATATGACGCTAGCCGCCTACGAGGCCGCGAACCGTGACCGGTCTCTGATCGACAAACACTGGGTGATTGAACACGCGTTCTTCTCCGCGCCGGATCAATACCCGCGCATCAAGCAACTCGGGATTTTTCTCTCGGTGCAAGATCACCTCTATGTCGCCGGTCCGAGTCTGAAAAAATATCTCGGCGCCGAGCGCGCCAATCGCACCACGCCGGTGCGAACCTATCTCGACGCCGGCATTCCAGTGTCGGGCGGCAGTGACTCGCCGGTGATTCCTTATCCTCCTTTCTGGGTGATGTACCACTTCGTCACGCGCGACACGATCAGCGGCGGAGTCTTCGGTCCCGAAGAAGGCGTGAGTCGAGAGGAGGCGTTGCGGTTGCTGACGATCAACAACGCCCGCCTGATGTTCGAGGAGAAAGAGAAAGGCTCGATCGAGCCGGGAAAACTGGCGGATCTGGTGGTAGTGTCCGACGACATACTGACGTGTCCGCCCGAGCGCCTTCGCTCAACCGAGGCGTTGCTGACAATGGTCGGCGGCAAGGTGGTGTATCAAAAGAGCGGTATTTTTACGGTGGATGAGCGGACCGCGTCTTCCGCCCCTTGAGAGGAGTGTCCACATGAAGACAAAGCTAAGTCGGAGCTGCAAGAGATCGGTACGTACTAGAGGCTTTACCGTCACCCTGAGCCTTCGAATTGAAGGCGTCTGCTCAGGAGCAGGCTATGCGGAGCGAAGTCGAAGGGCGCCGAATCAGCTTTCGATGCTTCGACTTCGCCCTCTTGGCTACGCTCAGCATGAGCGGTCTTGGTTGTGCTGTGCCAATGTCCTGCTTTTCGATTTGGCCGAGAAAGCAACAGTAATCCTGGTAAGCCTGGCGGTTTGGCTGGCGATGGACCTCGTTCCTCTGTGGGCCGCCGCGCCCGAAGACGCCCCGCTCGCGATTGTTGAAGGCATGCTGATCGACGGCAACGGCGGCCCGCCAGTGCATGATGCAGTCGTGTTGATCCAGAACGAGAGGATTGTCGCCGCTGGTCCACGGGGAACCGTGCAGATTCCCGACAACGCCAAGGTCATCTCGGCGGGTGGGATGACAGTGATGCCTGGACTGTTCGATTTCCACGTCCATCTGCTGCTCATGGGACACGGAAAATACGACGACTATTTCCCCAAATATCGAGAAAGACTGCGCCGCGAGATTATGCCGGCGAGCGCCCGCGAGTTGTTGCTGCATGGAGTGACCAGCGTGCGCGATATGGGAGCAAATCTGGAAGACATTATAGAAGTGCGTGAACGGATCAACCGTGAGGAGATTCCCGGACCGCGTCTTTTCATCTGTGGTCCGATCCTGCAAAAAACTTTGGCTGGCGGCGACATGTACGATATGAGCGCCCAAGCCTTATTCCGCTGGACGATAGACAGTCCGGAAGACGCGCGGGCGAAAGTCAAGAAGCTGCTGGACGCTGGAGTGGATTTCATCAAGCTGATTCAAGGAGCGGAGATGGCCCCCGCCGAGCTGGCCGCTATCGTCGAGGAAGCGCACAAGGCCGGTAAAACCGTTGCCGCCCATGGGTTGAGTGAAGATGAAATCCGCACGATGGTGAAGGCCGGCGTGGATACGATCGAACATACTGGGCTTGGCCCGGGCGCGCTGCCCTACGCCGATGATGTCATCAAGTTGCTGATTGAAAAGCAGACGGTTGTTGTGCCAACCGGCATTGTCGCCTGGGTGTATAAACTGACGCAGGAGTTTCCCGAGCGTCGCTTCAACCAGGAAGTGCGGCAGGATTTTCCTCCCGACCTCGTGCAGGACCTGGAGCAGTCCCTCAGTAACTTCACAGGATTGCAGTATTTCGCTTGGGCGCCGGGCTGGATTGCGAGCGGTCCGGGACGCTGGCGACAACTTATCAACGCCGGCGTGCGCATCGTGATCGGCACGGATTCCGGCACGCCGATCAATTTTCACACCGAGTCAACCTGGCGAGAAATGCAACTGATGGCGCAGCATGGCATGACGCCGCTGCAAGTGATCAGCGCGGCGACCAAGTGGCCTGCCTTGGTGATGGGACAGGGAGCGCATCTAGGGACCATCGAAGCCGGGAAGCTCGCCGATGTTATCGTCGTCAAAGGCAATGTTCTGGAAAATCTGAACAACCTGCAGCACGTAACCCACGTCATCAAAGGGGGAAAGGTGTACCGGTGACAAAGCGCCGTACCCTACCCTTTGGTTCATTGTGAAAGTCGAGGTATCAGCAATGCCCTACGCTATTGTCATTCATGCGTTTCCGCGAACAGACCTTCCGCTCATGCATGCACAAGGGAAGATCCTGCACGGTTTGTTTTATGAACTCCTGCAAAAAGCCAGTGCCGTCAAAGGTGATGAGGTCCACAGCACCGAAGGACTGAAACCTTTCTCTACAGCACTCCTGTTGAACGAGCGACAACGCCGCTCTGATCACATCCGTGCTGGTGAAGAACTCAAAGTGCGCTTCGCATTTCTCGATGACTCGCTCTACCCGCTGCTGGCGCGCTATTTCTTGTCTACCCCTGACTTGAGTTTCGATCTCGTGCGGACTGAACTGACGGTCGCTCGCGTTCTAAGCACTCCGCAAAGTGGCGAAGAGTGGGCTGGGTGTGTGTCGTTTGATGAGATGTATAAGAGCGCTTCTGATGAGGAGAAAATATTCTCCTTCCAGTTCGCCACGCCGACGTTCTTTAAGCGCGGTGGTGGGCCTGCTTATCCAGACCTGATCGTGCCTTTCCCGTTGCCGGATTTGATCTTCGGCAGTTTGCTGCGCAACTGGAACCAATTTTCACCTGCGTCTTTTGTCGAGGCAAATCTACTCAAAGAGATTTGCTGCCACCACCTCGAAATGACTTACCATCACGTCTCGTCACAAGTAGCGCGATTGATATTTCAACGCGATGGTGGTCAGTATCGCACCACGACCTTCCCTGGTTTCGTGGGCTCTTGCTCCTTCCGCTTGGTGGAATTGCATGACCAAGGCATCATCAAGACGCTGAACGCGCTGGCGGATTTTGCTTTCTATGCCGGTGTAGGCGCAAAGACCACGATGGGCTTCGGCGTTGCCAAGAGGATTTAGGATTTGGGCTTTAGGCTCCAGAGTAAAGAAAGAAAATGGAAGAATTTGTTTTTCTTTCAGCGCTGAATCAGTACGATTATTGCCCGCGGCGATGCTACTACATCTTTGTCGAGAACGTCTTTGTCGAGAATGAGCACACGGTCGAAGGGACGCTTCAGCATGCCCGCGCCAACTCCGGCGAGAGCAGTACGCGTGATGGAGCAATACAAACCCGAGTGTGTATTTGTACGCACGAACACTTGGTGTATGTGGTAAAGCCGACGTGATCGAAGAACGAGATGGAGAGCTGTACCCGATCGAACATAAAAAGGGTCGTCGCGGAACTGGATCAACGATGCCTTGCAACTCTGCGCACAAGCGCTGTGCCTGGAAGAAATGACCGGGAGGGAGGTCAACAAAGGGTACCTCTACTATGCAGCGACCGGGCGACGGCAAGAAGTCCAGTTCACCCCAGAACTGCGGCAGCAAACGATGGCCACGATCGCTGCGGTACGACAATTGATCGAATCCGGCACGCGGCCACCGAATCCATATACACCACGATGCAAGGGGTGCAGCCTATACGACATCTGCTTACCGAAAGAATCCGCACAACTTCGCGGTGAACGAATTACTTGAAAAAGAAGAAAAGATTGGACGAAAATCGTGCGCACAGCGCACGCTACTGAAACCTAAAACCCAAAGCCTAGAGCCCAAATCCTAAATCCTGGTTTTCCCATGTCAACACTCTATCTCACTCAACAAGACTCTGTCCTTCGCAAAGAAGATGAACGCCTCCGAGTGACCCTGAAAGGGGAAACACTGCTCGATCTGCCCATGCTCAAGGTCTCGCAAGTCGTCGTTATGGGCCGTGTCACGGTCACGCCACATACAGTAGCGGCTTTGATGGAACGTAATGTTCACCTCACGTACCTCACCGAATATGGTCGTTACATTGGCCGCATCGAACCGGCGTTCTCGAAAAACTCTCTGTTACGGCGGGCGCAATACGCTGCGTCATTCGACGAACATCGCACCCTCACGCTGGCGCGAGGGTTTGTCTTGGGCAAACTTGCCAACCTGCGGGTCACGTTACTGCGGGCGGCACGTAACAGTGATGGGCTCAACGTTGATAATGCTATTGAGGCCATTCGCGGCGCTGAACAGCGGGCAGAGCGAGCGGACGAGCTTGACGTGCTGCGTGGGCATGAGGGCGAAGGATCGGCAGCCTACTTTGGTGTCTTTGACCACCTGATCAAGGCTGATGGTTTCTCGTTTACCAAGCGCGTTCGGCGACCACCGACTGATCCAATCAATGCGTTGCTCAGCTTTGGCTATGCACTGTTGGCAAATGATGTACACGCCGCAGTCAATGTTCTGGGTTTTGATCCCTACTGTGGCTACCTGCACGCTGATCGCTATGGGCGGCCCTCGCTAGCACTGGACTTGATGGAAGAGTTTCGCCCACTCGTCGTAGACGCCGTAGTCCTCAGTTGTCTCAACAAGCGCATTCTCCAACGAGAGGACTTCGCGGTGGGCTTAGGAGAGGTACACAATCTCTCGCCCGAGGGACGCAAGAAGTTTCTTGTGCAATATGAAGAACGCAAACAGACCGAGATTCAGCACCCGATCTTCGAGTACAAGGCAACCTATCAACGCTGCTTCGAGTTGCAGGCTCGTATTCTGGCAAAGACCATTCAAGGCGAACTCGAACGGTATGAACCGTTTGTGGTACGGTGACTCTCTCCTAACAGCAATAGGGGCAAATATATTATGAAAGGTGAATTTACCGCAGTATTTGAAAAGCGAGGAGGATGGTACGTCGCCTATGTAGTGACTACTAATTTATTCCAGACTCTTTCACAGGGTTGTCAATTGAGCGTCCGCGTCGCATGCTTCGTCTATCTCAAGCGACGGAGCCCTGCCTATGCGTCTATTACGCTATCTCCAGCATTGGTTAACCGGAACAGGCCGCCTGCTGCGCGTGGCTGACTTCGTGCCGGAGAGCCATCCGGTACGGCAATGGGCCGACACGTTTCCCTGGACGGCGCTGGTCGCTGCCGTAGAGCGGAACTTCGCCCGACGGTTTCCGACTCCTACCGCTCGTGGACGCGCCCCGGTGGCGACGCGGGTGGTGTTGGCGCTGGAATTACTCAAGCATGAACTGCCTTGTTCGGATGAACAAATCTGTAGCCAGCTGCGGACTGACTTGGCGGTGATGTATGCCTGCGGGATTTCTGAGGTCCAAGTCAACCGTACCCAAGCGCACTTCGTGTTACCGGAACTCTTCACCCAGTTTCGCAGTCGTTTGGATGAAGCGTTGCTCCAGAAGTTGTTGGCTCTCCAGGCCGCAGCGGCGATGGAGGAAGGCGCGGTGAGTCCAGCGCACGTGGTCGTGGATACCTTCCCCAGCGAACAGGGCAGCCAACGGGTCAATGATGCCGCCACCCTGTACAAGGCGAAAAAAAAGTCCTCCAACTCATCACGCAGATCGCGGCGCAATGTACCACCCAGGGCACGACCTTGAAGACGCAGGCCCAGCACCAGCTCCAGGAGCTGGCCAAGATTATGCGCCGCTTTGGGCGGCAATGCCGGGGACAAGGGAAAGTCTTTGTGAGGTTGGTACGCCAGACCAAACCCAGCTGTTGACGACGGGCGAGCCGGTGGTGGCGTTGGCACACACTGCCCAAGCGCACGTCCAAAGCGCCCCCGAGTTGACCCAGACCAACGGACACGCTGGGACACTACACTGACACGCGCCCTCCTCCACCCATCACCAAATCGTGACCCAATCCCGACGCCTCACCCACGGCAAACCCCTGACGCCCTGTAAAATTGCCTATGCCTACCATGCCACCATTGCCCCGATCTGCAAAGGCAAGAGTAACTGCCCCACCCAGTTTGGCCGCAAGCCCGGTCTTCTCGCCGAGCCCGCCACCGGCTTTGTGTTTGCGGCCCGGCTGCCCGTGGGCAATCCCAGTGATATCAGCTACGTCTTGCCCTTGGTCGACCTGGTCCAGACCGCCTGTACGCGTGTCCCCACGCGGGCTACTCCTCAGTATCCACTCGCTGGCCGGGGATCTGGCCGTAAACGACCCCACCCTGCGGAGCAGTCTGCACACCCGCGGTATTCTCACCGTCGGTATCCCACGCTCGGTCGAGCCCCTCTTGCCCACTCCGTCTCCCGCAGCCATCCCCGAGATGCTCACCACCGCCGACTTGCATCACAAACGCACTCCCCGCCAAGTGCAGCTGGCTTGCGCGGCCGGCTCCAGCCGTCCGGTGGTCGAAAGTATCATCGCCAGCTTGCTGAGTCGGGGCGCCGGGCAGCTGCGTTACAAAGGCTGGCACGGCGCCTGTGTGCAACTCACGATGGCCGTCATGGCCCACAACGCGGCCACGGTCCGCCGCATCCGTCACGGGCGCCTGACTATGCGCGCCCAAAAATTCCGCCGATTGCTTCATCTCAAGTCCCTCAACTTGCTGAAAAATAAGCAGGGAATAAATTAGTGACCACTACGTAGAAGAGGTGCCCGGAGCCAACACACAAGGAAAGACATCTGAAAGAAGCGCGGGAGAATTTAAAGGAAGCGTTGGTCCTGGTGCTCGAAGCTAATCGTACTCTTCCGAAAAGAGCCAGGCTCGCGTGAAATTACGTAAAGAGACCCCTTACAATTGAATTATCAGCGCCACGATGCATGAAACGCCGAGAATTTCTCAGTATCTGCACGAGCGACGGATGTCGCTTGTTTCGCGAAGGAGAAAAACATTAGTGTGGTATCATCGGGACTACGAATAAGACCATCAACGGTCCCCAGACACCTGAAGCTCAAAGATTGGCTGGCCGTGAAGATTTGCCGGGATCTTGGGGTTCCCGCTTCGCGAAAGATCCGTGTCTAGACACGGATTCTCAGCAGTGAGTGAGCCATGTTCATAGTGATTTCGTACGACATTAAGGATGACAAACGTCGGAACCGCATCTTCAAGGCACTGAAGAACTTTGGGCAGTGGATGCAGTATAGCGTCTTCGAGTGTGACCTGGACAAAATGCACTTCCTGAAACTTCGCGACCGTCTGGATCACTTGATTGATGCCAAGCAAGACGACAGCATCCGCTTCTACTTTTTGTGTGAGAGTTGCAAGCGCCAAGTCGAGCGCATTGGCGGAGAGAAGCCGCGAGAGGAAGGAGCGATTGTTGTTTGATCAGCCTAGCGCGGATCGAAGCTGTGGGCCAAACCCTAGGGAGATGCGCGCTCGCGAGAAACACTTGATGAAGCAAGGAGATAAGAATCATGAGCAGAAGAAGAACGACGAAGAAGAAAGAGAGGAAAACCGTTCGTTGTTGCTCGGTCCGCGCAAACAATAGGGTAAGCTGGCAATTTTACAAAAGAAATGGTACCAACTGACGAAACGAACCATCACACTCCGTAGGAGATTGAAACAGTCGTTACGATTCTGTTACAGAGGTCGCCGTTGTCCGCCGACGAAACGAACCTTACACTCCGTAGGAGATTGAAACTCTTGAGTAGATCGCCGTGCTTTGCTCGCCCGCCAATAGTCTTTGACGAAACGAACCGTCACACTCCGTAGGAGATTGAAACTTCGCGAAGCGGGCCGCCACCCTAGCGCATGCCGGCAGACGAAACGAACCAGTCACACTCCGTAGGAGATTGAAACCGGGTCCTCGGGAGATACTGACCCAATGTACAGCCTTAGTGCTGCCAAAACGACTAAACGCCTCCTACACTCATTTGTAGATCGCGCCAATAACATCTGCATTTGATCGACTCACAGCTAAGGTGCGGAGAAACGTAGCGAAGCGGTGTTTAGCCGTCGCGAACCTCTCACTACCGTAAACTGTTTGCTGAGATAGGTCTTCCCTTTCAACCACAAGTCTCGTTGGGATTTTGCTCTGGGGCTTCGGCGCAAACTGAGACAGGTCACTCTCCAGTCCGCTTCGCTAAACGGCATTCCTATGCCAGGAAGGTTTGCATCTCTGACCCGTGATGATAACTTGCTCCATCCCACAACACGAGGAACCGCTTGTCCGGATACAGTTTCTAACACCAACGGAGATGGGCCACTGTACTGGTCGAATCCCCCACCGTCCGCTCTTGGAGATGTACCGCTTGGGTCATCGAGATTAATCGGGCCTTAGTAGGATTGGGTTCTCGCTCGTTCGTGATCGGGTCCTCAATCGGAGTGTTGCGCTTAGCTCAGACGATGTCACACACATGGACAGAAACGAACTCACACTCGTCTTCCAGCAGGATGATCACCTCTTCCAGCTCTATCGCCTCGCAAAGCGTTTCCGTCGTTTCTAATCTCCTCCGTCGCGCCAATATCTGGGCCTCATCCCGTATGGGATTCTTCTTCTCACTCCGGAGATAACCCATGCCACCCACCTCCAATCAGTCGTAGAATGACTGGTTGGATAAAACACGACCCCATACTGCTCTTCGACAAATCACGAACGGCTTCCACACTCACGTCTTGAGACTGCCGATCCACCGCAGAATCTCGTGACGCGCCTCTCTCCGTAAATTGCTTTAGCTCCCTCGATGGCCCAGTCGGAGAAACGACCCACCTCCCGCTTCATTCTGGCGTTTCCACTTGCTCACTTACTCCAGCGAGAATTAGAACCTGGCAACTCTTGCCGCAATGTGCTCTTGCGCCCCCATCTTTACACTCACCTCGCGTTGCACTTCCCGCGGTCTAGATCCTCGTTAATGATCTCATCAAACTCCTGAATCTGATCGCCTCCCTCTCTGAGCGATCATAATACACAAATCAAAACGGATCGCTCTAGTAACTCCGTAGGAGATTGAAACTCTGCTACTGACCTGAGCAAAGAGCGCCCCGCGTCCCTTGACGAAACGAACCTCACACTCCGTAGGAGATTGAAACCAAACCTACAGTACCCTTATACGTACCGCTCAGGACACGAGGACGAAACGAACCTCACACTCCGTAGGAGATTGAAACTGGCTCGCGCTTCGTAGGTCTCTCGGAGGTCTTTCACGGTGCTCGAACAACGACTACACTCCCTAGGAGATTGAAACTCAGTTCTGCACGACAGTCATGCGGTGAATGATCGTGTAGACGAAACGAACCTCTAATTCCGTAGGAGATTGAAACGCATTTTCGTGCCAAATGCGTTGCACAGAGACCTGGTGAAACGCCACCTCACACTCCGTAGGACGAATTGAAACACGGCCGGCGCAGTAAAGGAGACCGATAATGGCAAGTAAGAAAACGAAAATTCCCACCTTACACGATCAGGAAGAGCGGGCATTCTGGAATCGGCATAGCGTGGAAGAATTCGGTGGCGAGAGACTCGATGTCGTGATCCAGCCGACGCAACCGAACAGCTCGCCTTACGATTGACGAAAGAGGACGTAGAGACATTACGCGCGGTGGCAAAGAAAAGAGAGTCGGTCATATTACGTTGGCGCGCAGTATTGTGGAGCAATGGTTAACCCAAGTCCGTCATCAGAAGACCAAACAGGCTCGTTCTGCTCGACCGCAGACGGGCCTCCCAGCGAGGAGACTTGTGGAGAAGACTACGGGGGAGAAAAGATTACAGCGCCCTTACTTACCGCAAATTCCGCTTCACTTCCTCTACGACACTTTCCATTAGCGTCTGGTATTCCGTTAGCTTTTCCTGCGTTTTCGCTTCAAAGCGGAGGACCAGCACAGGTTGTGTGTTCGACGCACGCACGAGGCCCCAGCCTTCGGAGAACTTTACGCGAACTCCGTCAATGTCAACGACATCATACTTGCCGCGGAAGCGTTCGCAGACTTTCTCGGCCAGGCGAAATTTAATGTCATCAGGACAATCCATACGAATCTCTGGTGTGGTGAAGGAGGTGGGAAGATCAGCCAGGAGTTCGGTTACTTCTTTCTTGCTCTTGGCAAGGATTTCCATGACACGGCAGGATGCATAAATCGCATCATCGTAGCCAAAGTAGCGATCGGCAAAGAAGATATGCCCGCTCATTTCGCCACCAAGCAGCGCGCCAGTTTCGCGCATTTTCGCTTTTAACAATGAGTGACCAGCTTTCCACATAATTGGCGTTCCACCGTGCCGGGCAATGTCATCAAACAAGCGTTGCGAACATTTCACTTCAGACACGATCGTCGCTCCAGGCCGCTGTTGAAGAATATCGCGGGCAAACAACACCAGCATCTCGTCTCCCCAAATAATGTGACCGTGACGATCCACCAACCCGAGGCGGTCAGCATCGCCATCGTAGGCCACTCCAACTTCGGCGCCAGTTTCTTTCACCGTGGCAATCAGCTGCTGGAGGTTCTCCGGTACTGTGGGATCTGGATGATGATTGGGAAAGCGTCCGTCTAACTCGCAGAACAACTCGGTAACCTGGCAACCAAGCTCACGAAAAATGCGTGGCGCAACTGGTCCAGCGGTCGAGTTGCCAGCGTCAATCACAACGTTAATCTTACGGCCGAGACGACCAAACTGTTTGATGACAAATTCTTGATACGGGGGAATGATCGGAGCCGCCTCTTCTTTCCCTTGACCGGCAACGAATTTTCCGTGCTCGATGAGCTTTCGCAGTTCCTGAATTTCTTCGCCATGAATGGTAATCTTGCCAATACAGATTTTGAAACCGTTGTGATCTCCGGGATTATGACTACCAGTGACCTGTATCCCACCATCTAAATCATAGTGGTGCAGGGCAAAATACATAAGTGGTGTCGGACACGTCCCGATATCGACGACATCGATCCCAGTAGAACGTAATCCCTGCCGCAATGCCGCAGCATACGGGTCTGAGGTCAAGCGGCAGTCACGGCCAACCGCGATGCGGTGCTTGCCTTGGGCACGTGCATATGTGCCGTATGCCTGGCCGAGCGTCTTTACAAAGTCAGCGTTAAAATCTTTCTCGGCAATCCCGCGAATATCGTACTCACGAAAGATAGCTGGATTCATGCGTGCTCCGATGTTTTGTCATATGTGCGGCTAACGTCAGTGCGGCGTGCATACTTCGCGGATCGGCTCTCCCTTGGCCAGCAATATCAAAAGCCGTCCCGTGATCAGGCGAGGTACGAACGATTGGCAAACCGATAGTGACGTTGACGCCATCTTCCCATGACAGCAGTTTGAGTGGAATCAATCCTTGATCGTGATACAAGCAAATTACCCCGTCAAATTCCCCACGTGTGGCGCGGACGAAAACGGTATCGGCAGGGAATGGGCCTTCTGTAGCAAACCCTAGCGTTCGAGCCTGCTGTATCGCCGGAGCGATGATGCGTGCCTCTTCATCGCCGAACGCACCAGCCTCACCAGCATGAGGATTGAGGCCAGCAACAGCTAAGCGAGGCTGCGCGATCCCGTGAAAACGTGCCAGATGCTCAGCCGTTATTTGGATAGTCTTAAGAATACGTTCACTTGACAGTGCGGTGGGTACCTGTGAGAGCGCAAGATGGGTGGTCACAAGGATCACGCGTAATCGGCTGCCGACGAGCATCATACGGACGTCGGGCGTGTGCGTCAGAGATGCTAATAACTCGGTGTGACCAGGATAGTCACGTCCTGCCGTATGCCACATCGCTTTGCTAATAGGCGCCGTAACAATGCCTTGCAGCACGTCCGTCTGAGCAAGAAGGACGGCCGCTTCAACATAGCGGTAGGAGGCATCTCCTCCCATCGACGTTGGCTGCCCAGGTTTTCGCTGTGCCGGCTCAAGGTGAGAAAGCTCGATCACAGGTAGGGTACGTGCAACCCATGGATATGGATTCGGCGGTGCCCACGCAATCGGCGTTAGTCGAATCCCGAGCTGCCGCACGGTATCTTGAAGTACCCCTAGATCCCCCAGAACGACAAGACGACACTTTGGCGGTTTCTTTAATGCCACCTTAAGTGTGACCTCCGGCCCAATACCGGAAGGATCACCCATAGTTATGCCAATGAGAGGGCTCATGACGAATCACCACATTCACTTCACCCCGTTGAGTGAGCAAAAACTGTCTGCTGTAGGGCGTATAACCATACGCCCCTCCATATGGAATATATCACATGGGGATACTAGAACGGCAACAAACCTCGGAAAAAACCCTTCTGCTCTGGTTCTTTGGCAGCACTAGTAGTTTCTTCTTTCTGTCGTGCGGATATGAGTGGGATGGCACTTGAAGAATCGCCTGAAGAAGTAGTCAGCATATTTTCGACTTGATGACGGAACCGTAGGTCAGACTGGAACCAACGCTCGTACCGCTCGCGGAGCGCTTCATTATACAGTTTGCCTCTAATTTGCTCTGCGGTCTCTGGGTCTATGGTGGTCGACTTCTCCCCAGCACCAATACGTTCTTCTACTTTTATCAGATGCACTCCAGCCTCATTGCGAAAGGGCTCGCTGATTTCGCCAGCTTTCAAAGAGAACGCGACAGTATCAATCTCATTGACCATCTGTCCCTTTTTGAAAAAACCCAGATCACCGCCTTGACCCGCCCCTGGCCCACGAGAATGCGCGTTGGCAAGCGCGGCAAAATCTTCTCCGCCCAATGCTCGTTTGCGAATATCTTGCATTTGCTCAAGTGCTGATTTCTCTTCGTCAGAAGATGCGGAAGGGGAGAGAGGTAAGAAGATGTGGCGCACATGTACTTGCTCATCCGAAGTCGACGAACTGTCACCGCCTTGTTCTTGGTAGTAGCGTTCCACTTCTTGTTGGGTAACATGCACTTTTGAGCCAATCTCGCGGTTAATGAGCATGGCACGTTCAATCTCGTTACTAATTTGTTGACGATAGGCTTCTACCGTTAGCCCTTGCTTCGCGAGGGCTTCTTTGAGGGCTTCGTCGCTGAGGTTGCCTTGAGTTTTAATGCGTTCGATATAGTTGTCGATATCGGAGTCTTTGGCTTTCATCCCTTGGGACTCGACTTCCTTGCCAATCAGCTTGTTCATGATGAGGATTTCCAGGATGTCCTTGTCGGCCATGTTGGCGAGGTTTTCCTGTGGTGGCATCATCATCCCTTGCTGGTTACTTCCGCCTTTACGAAAGGCCTCTACTTCATGGAGGGTAATCGGGTCATCATCAACCGTGGCGATAACACGATTGATGACGTCTGCCTGCGTTTGCCACGCCCATCCTAGAACGCACAGGGAAAACAACAATACTCGTTTTTTCATATTCTCCTCGGCTAACATGACTCACTCAGGCTCTGCAAGGGTGCCTTGAACCGGACGCCGTGAAATTATTGATTTTTCTAACGTATTGTAAGGGCTTTGTTGCATAATTCCAAGTTCACAAACGGCTCTTCCTTGGGAGGCCCTTGATCACCGCACGCACAAGGTCTCGGGCATCCCTCATGGGCTTATCTTAACGGCAGAAGGCAAAGGGCGGAATATGCAACAAAGTCCCTTTAGAATCTCCCGCCTGTGCGGAATCCACCTCCCCCTCCTCTACTACCAGCGCTCTGGGGTACCCTGGGGACTCCCATGCCCCCACCCCATCCACCAGGGATTTGCACGCCGCGCGGAAAACGAAAGGTGCCGGGAAAACCCATGTCAATCGGTCGAGGAAACGATGGGCGGCGAAACCGCTGGTGACGTTGGATGGTCTGCCATAGTTGCTCGGAGCTGATCATGCCGCGGAGGAATTCTCCCATCAGTATGCTTACCGCATCAGCATTGCCAAAGACGGAATATGGCGAGTCATACTCCTGTTGCTTAAAGCGACGCCGGACCTCTTCAAGTTCATGGAGTCGTTGCAGATTACGTTGATGGACGTTGCGATACTCTTGCAGACCATTCTCGATCGTGTCTTCTTCATGCTGCAGCTGGATCAGGTCATTCACCTCACTGTCGTCTTCGCGACTGGCCGTGAGCTCTGCTTCACGGCGCAATTGGGTAAGCGGTTCCGCTCGGAGACTTGTCACGAGTAGCTCAAGGGCCTCTTGAAAGTGGTGATCTTCTCCAACCGTGTACGGTTCCCGCTGCTCGAGGAGGGCGGCGTACTTCTTTTCCTCCTCAGCCATGACTTGGTCCAATTCCTGCAATTTGCTTTTCGCAGCAGCTAATTCCTTTTCACAGCTCGCACTGCCTTCGCTTTCTTCGGCTGCCTGTTCGAGTTCTGCCAGTTTCTGCATTTCTGCCTCGGCTCCCTTCCTTAAGCGCTCTACGTGCTCATGCAATCGCTGCGGAATGTCGACCAGCATGGCATAGTTGCGGCGCGCTTGTTCAAAGCCGATGAGACGTGCCACCAGTCCATCGCCAAAACGAGCAAGGGCTCTGGCGCGGTACGCTGAGGTGCCATAGCCTCGCTCCCATAAGTACACGAACAACCGATCCGCCAGGTACAGTTTTCCCTTCTCTGCCTTATCGGCTTCTGCTAGCTTCGCCTTGTCCTCTGCAGCGCTCACCATATTGACCGCGTTCTGGGCCTTCTGCTGTTGGGCAAGGTAGGCAGCATCTTTTACGATGCGGGCATGCGCACGATCAATCGTCGCCTGCAGAGCCCGCGTCGCTTCCTCGACGACAGCATTCTGCTGCTGGCGGGTCTGCTCCAGTTCGGTTTGTTTTCGCTGCGAAGCTTCCGTCTCTGCGACCAACTGCGAGACAGTATGTTCGCGTTCGGTGAGGAGCCCCTGCACTTGTCGTTCGGCGCGATCGAGATTCTGCGTGACGGTATCGAGTTGCATGCTGTCGATGTGAAAGCGAGCAAGTTCACGGTACGCTTCCGACTCGCGCTGGCGGATAGCGGCAAGACGATTGCTGGTTTGTTGAATCTGTGCCTCCAATGACTGCAACTCCTGGCGCACCTGCTGGAGGCTGGAGTCAATGCGAGCGAGAGTGTCAGAACCCCTAAACATCGTTTTACCACTGCGTGATGGCCGCGCCCGTGGTCGGCACCTGATACTCGGGGCGTACGAAGCCGCGGCGCTTCAGTCCGAAGGTGTTCTGCTGAATAATGCCGTCATCTTGTTTATCTGCCGCGACCTGATCATATATCGACTTGTCGACACGCAATCCCCAACGCTCAACTGTGTACACGTTGCCGTCCTCTTCCGAAGTTACCGGCAACGTGAGACGATCCCCCGTGTCCGTCACTGCCTCAACAATCAGGTAGTAGTTCCGTGCTTGTGAGTTTACATCCGGGTACCGCCACACGCCGCTCGGTTCGCCGGGGCGAGACACAATCTTTAAGGTATAAGTCTGTTGCAGCGTGGCTAACAAGTTCTTCAGGTCCGATGAACGCTGCTGAGCTTTGTTGAAGTCTCCCTGCCCCATGGCAGCTAGCGCGTCCTGATAGGCCTGATCTGCCTGCGCGGTCGCTTGAGCATCTTGCGAGACAGCGCGTATGTCGTGCCGCAGTTGCTCTAGCCCTCCCGGGAGAACGTTCATGAGGTTGAGCTGACGGATGTTGTCCTGAGCTTGATCGAGCAAGGTGGTGCTTTCTTGCAAAAGCGCCGTCTGCTGACCGAGGCGGGTGCGGGCTGTCGCGCGCGCCTGCTCACTTCCGATGATATCGCCAGTCGGGGCAGCTTCACTTGCCGACTGGATGCGCTGCGCTGCTTGTGTGAGGAGCTGTTTGGTCTTTTCTTCACTTCGAGTAAAGGCAGCGCCAAGAGCATCGGGCACTTGCCGTTTCACTTGTGCCAGGTCTGCGGCTAGGGTTTTGAGGCGCGCGATGAGGTCGACTACCTGACTCTGGGCCTTCTGTACCGTATTAGTAAGCGTCGTCGCTTCGTGCTTTGCAGCCCGCTCTGCCGGAAGTCGCACCAAACCGTAGTGTATTCCCCATGCCAAGAGGACGGCGCCAAGTGCGCCAAAGGCGCGCTTCACCCATTTGCCACGATCAATGTACAAATGTGCGAGACGAGTTTTGAAACTTGGCGCCGGTGGGGTGTAAGAGAACCGCTTCTCACGGAGCGCCTTCACACCGTCGGCGATAATTTCATCCGACACGTCAATGCCTTGCGCGGCGTAAATGGCTTTGACTTTGTCAACCAGTTCCTGTTCCTGGACGTCGGCCCGCAACTCCCGTTCCACCAAAGATTCCCGGTGACGCAGCGTATCGACCACGTCCATCGCTAACATGAGATCAGTGAGCGGGACATTCTGTGGTTGCGTCTGCTCGCTCATATACGTAGAAGATCGATCGCCTTATGCGCCTACCAGCGCATTTCCGCGTTGGGCTAACTCAGCGAGGTGGCGTTTCCCATCCTCGACAGCGTGACTTATCTCTTCAGCGTTACGTGTCGCAGCGTCACGCATCTCGTCAATGAGAACGTATGAACGCTCCTGGAAGTTGATCACCGAATCAACGAGTTTTTTGACCGCATCAGCACGCAGGGTTGGCCCGTAGCCCTCTTTAATCGCTGCTTCCTGCACCTTGCCGCCGACCTCGGCCAGGTCTTCAAGGCTTTGATTGATTCCTTCTTTCATGGTCTTCAATGTCGTCGTGCTTTCGTGCAGACCGTGGAGACCAGTAAACGAGGCACTCAACGCAGTTAAGACGGTCTCATTGGTACCGAAGAAAGTCACCGACTGCGAATATACGCGCTCTTTGGCGTTTGTCGTCTGTAAGAGTCGAGCCATGATCGTTTCGGTGGTATTGTAGGAGATCGTAAGATTATCTACCAAGTCTTTGGCGATTTGGTACCGTTCATCCATCTGCTGTAACTCGCGCAGACGCTCGTCGCGAGCGAGTTCGAGTTTCGCGATTGCTTCACGGTCAGTACTGGTGTTCTGCGAGAGAGCTGTACCTGCGTCCTGTAGCTTTTGTTTGGCGGTATTCAATTGCGCTTCGGCTTTATTAAGAATGTTGAGAGCCTGGACCTCGGCTTCCTTGAGAGCCCCACGGAAATCACGGTAGGCATCGAGAATCAGCCGCTCGCGCTCTATCTGATCTTTGGAGTCCTTGGCGACGTCGAGGTACGTCTCCTTGATCTTTTGGAAGCGCGCAGGAATATCACCGCGGGCCACTTTCATCCATACGTTCTGGACCCGCTCCAAGAAGCCGACTGTCCCGTCATCGAGCTGATCAACCATGCGCTTGGCATCATCGCGGATGCCGTTGAACGATTTCGCGATGTCTTCGTAACGTTGTCCGATGCGCATCGCGTCAATCTGCTCACGTACGACTTGATTAAACAAGGACGCCTGATTCAGGGTGCGGGCAATGGCAACGGCCCGCTCCTGATCGAAATCAGAGATCTTGTTAATCAGCGCGATGATCGGGGCATCTTCCGACTTCTCCGGTACCAGGCCCAGGTCCCGTAACTTGTTGAGCGCCTGATCGAGGTATTTGAGAGGAGTGACTGCTGGTGAGGTACTCATCGTTCGATCCTCCTTTGTGCCGTAGCGTTTTGGGTGTCTCGGCCCAGGCCTTATCGACCCGTCGTGTCGACAGGAGCTTGGTTGGCAGTAATTGCCATATCCGACAAAGGGTATACTACTTCTAGCTACAGTTCAGAAGTAGGTGAATCGTTCAGATTAGAGTTCATTTTTCGGTTCATTTATGAGTTCAGGTCACACCCGAAAGGGCAGAGTTAGGAGGAGGAACGGACCGTGAGCGCATACAATCTGAACGATAATTTGCACCAACGGCTATCGCTGAACCGGGGTAAACCCGCTCTGCACCACGTCAAAGGGCCTGAAGAAAAGAGGGAAAACGTTATGTTCCCTCGCCCAGGCTCTGCAAGAGTGCCTTGAACCGGACGCCGTGAAATTATTGATTTTTCTAGCGTATTGTAAGCTAAAACACAAACCTGCACGACCATGCACGCAACCCAGACGCAACCGTACAGGTTGTGACATTGAAGCGGAGGTGGACACGAAATAGAACCGGTCATACACTGACCTCGACCTAAAGGGGGATAGGCTGCGTCTGATCAACGCAGCTGACACGGCGGGCGTCTCTCCTGCACCGCCTTCCTCTCTAGGCACCCTGAGCCAGAAGCAGTAACCCAGCGGGAGAAAGGAACTCACCCCATGACCACAGCAGGACTCACCCCCAAACAGCAAAAGTTCGTTCAGGAATATCTCATCGATCTTAATGCGTCGCGATCGGCGGTTCGCGCCGGGTACAGCCAAAGGAATGCCGATAAGATCGGTCCAGAACTACTAGGGAAAACTAGGGTTGCG
This sequence comes from uncultured delta proteobacterium, assembly GCA_963733195.1. GTDB lineage: Bacteria > Desulfobacterota > Binatia > Bin18 > Bin18 > VGTJ01. The sequence goes on along the minus strand of CAVTCR010000028.1, from coordinate 47,457 downwards.
CGGGCAATTCAGGAAGCGCAACAGCACCAATCCGAGCGCACCCAGATCACCGCCGACCTCGTACTGCAGGGCCTCCTCACAGAAGCGCGGGGCTGGGGAAAGGACACCTCACCGGCTGCGCGCATCGCTGCGTGGGCGCACTTGGGCCGGCACTTGGGCATGTTCAAGGACGAGGTTGAGGTGGAGAACAGTCAAGACGAACTATTCAGAGAAATACTGACCTTCATCAAAGCCCGTCGTGCTGCGCAGTTGACGAATGGGAACGGGCATATCGAGATCACCAATGGCCATGCCTGAGATTACCCCCCGCATTGATGCGATGGCGGACCACGAGTTGCTGAAGAGGAAGGTCGCTCACTATTAACCCCTCCCCGCTCCATCCTTCACTGGGAAGGGTAGAGCCTCTCTCCTCGCCTTCCAGAACCACCACTCCCCCCCTCAGTAACCTTGCTCCTACGTTGCCCCTTACTCACTCAGTAGATATTGCCACGCCTCGTTCATTCAATTGTCTTTCCGGGAACCGGAGGAAGGGTGGGGAGAGGATCCAGGGGTTCCACTTTCTTCCCTTTAGGGTTTGGCTCCAGAGGATGTTGAGAAGAACTACCCGGGACAGGGGGGACCGATTTTCGTTCTGGAACAGTGCCGGGCCCGCCGGGGAGTTCGGGCGTGCCACCTGGGGGGGGATTCGGTATACCGGGGACGGCGGGTGGAGCAGGATCGGCCGCAGGAGGAGTTTGTTGCGCGCCACAGACGGAGACTGAGAGAACAATGAGTGCGGTACAGAGAAGAGTTTTCATTCTGTGCTCCCTCCTTCGGAAGTCGCTACGTGACGTGAACAACGTTCATTTGTCGCACTGAGTTCCCGGACGCGCAAGTAGCTATTTGTATTGAAGTGAGAATGTGTAGGGAAAAGCAGGATTAACCGGACAACTCTACAGCTAGTAGTCGGACAGGGAGTTCTACTCATAGACGGTTGCGCCTCCCCATAGAAAGTTATTTCTACTAATTGCTACCATGGATGTCGTTGAAACCTTCATCGGTTCAAACCACGCTGGAAGTCGAAGACTGCTCGCTATGGAGCTAGCGGTTTCCCTCTTCCTCGACCAACCCTGAAGCAGCAGAATGCCAGCGAAGGGGTTCTTATGCCAAACCCAGTAGACGCCTTGATCCTCAACCTGCTGGAGTGGATCGGCCCCCACGAGCGTCCATACGCCGAGGTTATCGAAGCATGGCGTACGTCGTGTCCCCGGCTACCTGTATGGGAAGAGGCGAACGAGCAAGGGTTCCTTGACCATCGCCTTGAGCTAGGGTGCGGAATATATATCTCGGTGTCCTCCCTGGGGAGAGAGCACCTCAGGAAGCACCAGGAGCAACAGCCAGCCACAGCTTGACAACCTGCGCGAAGGTTGTCTAGACCTATGAAATGCAGGAGTTCACAGGACGTTATCTGAACGATAGTCCTGCTCTTTCCACTCCGGTCTTCCTCTCCCCACAAAATTGAACCTTGTCCCTCTTTGTCCCTCTACTCTTCACCCATTGCTGGCAATCGTGTGTAGAAGTTTTTCGAGCTCCTCCACCAACTGCTGATACTCGCTGAGGAGCAAGGGCTTCACGAAATACCCCAGCGGCTGCAACGCTGCTCTGTGTGTCTCATCCACTTCCATCCTCGCCCCGGTCAGCATCACGACCGGTAGCGTGGCCAGCGCAGGAAGGGCGCGCAGGGTCTTGAGCACTTTCCAGCCCCCGAGTTTGGGCAACCCAATATCTAAGATGAGCAGATCGGGGCGGGGCATGCCCGCATATAACCCATGCCGCTGCACAAAGGCCACCGCGGCCTCCCCATCGCGCACGCTATGAATCCGACATGGCAGGTGCCCATACTCCCGAAATGCTACGCGCAACATCTCTGCGTCGCTGGGGCTATCCTCGGCGAGCAGAATGTCTCTCCACTGCTTTGCACCATCCATCGTTACCCCTCCGGGGAAGGAAAAGTGCCCTTCCCTTGTTTAGTTTCGTACACGGGTCGCCTGGTCTCGGTGGCTCTTCGTCGTGTCCCTTCAGCCGCTGCCGAGCTCCTCGGTTTCTGTATAAGCAAGGCAGAGAGAGGACAATCCCCCACGCGGCTTCCCTCGCTCCGAGACCCGCTTCACCCTGGTGGGGACGTTGCTCGTGGTCTATGCACTTCTCACGTTGGTACTTGTGTTCCTTATCCCCTGTTCCCTTGACGCTTCTCTAGCGCCTGAGGTAGCGTTCTGCAAAGAAGTCCCTCAGGCCCATAGCGCGGTTCGTCTCCATGAGTTAGTAACTCATCGTATGGCAACACAACAACCCATCTCTCGAAAAGAACCGATCACGATTCGCTTGCATACATTGACCCCATCGACCGTAGCGCTGCTCAAGCAGATGCGCCAAGCCGCAACTGACTACATTGGTGGAGGTGTGGGTAGCTCGGCAGTGGTACGTGCACTCATACTCCACGCTGGCCAACAACCGCCGGCCTGGATGCGAGAGACTATCTTCCCGCTCATTGCAGAAGAGAGGAGCGCAGGAAGACGCTGGGGGAAAATGAAGAGTGAGTAACTGAACGACGGAACAGCGGAGCGTCACAGAAATGTCTCGTAGCTGTCGTATTCCTGTAACCTGCGGGTGTTTTTGTACACTTGTATAAGATCCTTTCTGTTTTGCCCCCAGGAAGAAGAGCCGTTCTGCCCTCGGGCGGCTCTTCTTCCCCCGGTTTCCTCGACCCAGTCAAGCACAAACCTATCTTCTGGAGGAATAGCATAAGCACTCAGGTGCAGTACTGTTGTTGGTATGACACTACATACGCCACCACCGAAAAACGACTCCTTCCGTACCCGGACCCATGACCTGACTCCACCGACAGCAGCGCTGCTCATGCAGCTGAGTATTGCAGCGACGGACTCATTAGGCCGAGCCGTCAGTCACTCGACCGTCATCCGTGCGCTGTTACGATACGCTGAACAACAAGACCCGACCTGGCTCCGTGACCAGCTCTTTCCCCTCATTGAGAAAGAGGTCGCAGTGGGAACCCCTTCAAGAAGAAAGAAGTAAAGTGCGGACGACCGCAGGGAGGACAACATGCTCGGATGGATTATCTTTGGATTAATTGTGGGAGCCTTAGCCAAACTCGTCATGCCGGGCCGTGACCCCGGGGGGATCATCGTCACTATTCTCCTCGGCATTGCTGGGGCCCTTCTGGGTGGGTTTCTTGGAAGGAGTCTGGGCTGGTATGGCCCTACTGACGCAGCGGGATTCCTGATGGCGCTGGGTGGATCTGTCTTTCTCCTGTGGCTCTATCGACGCTTTGGGACACACCAAGTGTAAGCCGGTTTCTCGCAGTATACCCTGGCCTGAGATCCAGGCTACGTGCAGGATCACGTCCTGTGGGTCCCGGATAGTTTTCCTTGCTCCAGGGCGCTGAATGCAGTAAACAAACGCCATGCGTTGCCCAAGCTGCGAGCACGAGACTGACGCCGGCGCCAAATTCTGTGAAGCCTGCGGAGCCCAGCTTGTACTTGTGTGCCCCAGCTGTGGCCACCAAGCGAAACCGACAGCGAAGTTCTGTCCGGAATGCGGCACACCCCTAGGAGCCAAAGGGCGACCTCCAGCCGCCAAGGTGCGTACACGTCAGGGCACTCCCAGAGCGAGGAAAACACCCCGACGTGCAACTCCCCCTCTGGCTATACAGCCCCGTCCGACACCTCCGGAAGCTGAACGACGCCAGCTCACCGTGCTGTTCTGTGACCTCGTGGGTTCAACCACTCTCTCTGCGCAACTTGATCCCGAAGACCTACGGGAAGTCGTGCAAAAGTATCAAGAGACCTGTACTACAGTGATCCAGCGCTACGACGGATATGTAGCCCAACATCTGGGCGATGGTTTGCTAGTGTACTTTGGTTATCCTATGGCCCATGAAGACGATGCCCAACGGGCCGTACATACGGGTATCGAGATCATTACCGCCTTCCGTACGTCATCCCTCCAGTCCAAGCAGTTACCCCATCCTCTTCAGGTCCGTATCGGCATTCACACCGGGGTAGTCGTGATCGGCGAGATTGCCCAGCGGCAGCAAGCAAAGTCTCTGGAGCTACGAGCGGTAATGAGCCTGGCGAAGCTCTGGCAGCAACAGGGTAAGCAGAAAGAAGCTCACGAGATGTTAGCCGCGGTCTACCACTGGTTCACCGAAGGGTTCGACACCAAGGATTTGCAAGAGGCGAAAGCGTTGTTGGAAGAGTTCACCTGAAGAGACAATCGTCAGCCAAGGGCAGATTGCTGCCCGATGCTTTTCCCACACTTATTGCAAAGACCTCCGCCGTGTCACCTGGCTGAGCGCATACTCGCGGAGCAGGTGGCAATGGAAGTGCGGAGTGGAACAGACGGTGAAAAGAAAACCATCACCGCGCTGTTTGCCGATCTCAAAGGCTCTACCGCATTCATTGAAGGTCTTGATCCGGAAGAGGCCAGAGCGATTATTGACCCTGCACTGCAACTGATGATGGACGCGGTGCATAGCTACGAGGGCTATGTGGCCCAAGCGTTAGGGGAGGGCATCTTTGCGCTGTTCGGCGCGCCGATTGCCCATGAGGATCATCCTCAGCGGGCGCTCTATACAGCGTTATTGATGCAAGAGGAAAGTCTATACCTGACATTGCCATGCCGATAGTCATTGCCTATTTGACTCCCATTAGCCATACTGCAGTTGCTGATAATACAGCTCTAGGAAATCGGGGACGCTTGAACACCCAGCGACTTTTCCGCTTGGATTGCCATAGGCCGTGAATAAACACAACGCACGCGATCTGTTATGACAATCCCAACCGAACCCATCGGGAGTATTCCACGCCCCTCTTGGCTCATCGAGGCAATGGGGACACGAGACGGGACAGACCCTGCATTGGACCCACTCTACGAGAAGGCGATTCGGGACACTATTGAGCGGTTCGAGGCCACGGGCTCGCCGGTGATCACTGACGGTGAGCAGGGAAAGTATCATAATTTCTGGACCTACAGCGTGGAGGGGCTGCCGAACACTGCCCCGGACGGCTTCACGATCCCGTTCGCAGCGGGACACGTACGCCGGATGCTGCGGCTGACGGGCGGCCCTTTCCGCTACAAGAGGCATGCGGATAGTTACCTCGACGTGGCCCTGCGCTACGCGCATATGCTGGTAAAGCAAGCAGTCATCTCGCCCTCAGCCTTGAGCTTGATGTATCCGGCCGACGAGATTCCTGGCTATACCCGCGAGCAGTTCCTCCAGGACTTGTTGCATGAGCACGAGACCGAAATCCGCAATTGTCTGAAAAAAGGCGCGCACAAGGTGCAAATCGACTTCACGGAGGGGCGCCTGGCGCTCAAGATCGATCCTTCCGGCAACCTGCTGCATAGCTTTATCGATTTGAACAATCTCGCGTTGGCGCGCTTCTCCGCTGCGGAGCGACAGCGCATCGGTGTGCATACCTGCCCGGGCGGCGACCGCGACTCGACCCATAGTGCAGATGTTGATTACGCGGAGTTGTTGCCCAGTTTGTTCGAGTTAAAGGCCGGGAATTTCTACATCGCACTGGCCGGCGAGCAGGATCGGGGCCGCGTCTTGAAGATCATCCAGAATTACTTAAAGCCCTATCAGCGGGTCTTCATCGGCGTGGTTGCGCCGATCGATCCACGGGTGGAGACGCCGGAAGAAATTCGGGACCGCATCCTCGAAGCAGCCCTGTACATTCCCGTCGAACAACTGGGCACTACCGATGACTGCGGCTTCTCCCCCTTCTGTGATGATACTTCGACGACTCGGGACACGGCGTTCGAAAAAATTCGTGCGCGCGTGCTGGGTACCGCACTCGCGTCGGCGCTACTCGGAGGCGGCTAATGGCGACGCAGAAGACCGAGGAGGAACTCCTCCGCTCCGTGGCCTTGGAGAACGCCCAGAGCATTTTCCTCGCACGCCAGCGTGCCGAGGAGGAGCTGATCCGGACGAAGGAAGCGTTGGAACTCAAGACGCAAGAGCTCACGCACTCGCTCGCGCGGATGCGCGCGACGTTGGAATCAACCACGGATGGGATTCTGGTGACCGACGGCCACGATAAGGTCACGGACTTTAACGAGCAATTCGTGACGATGTGGCAGCTCCCCCGCGCGGTCCTGGACACAAGAGAACACACCTCCGTACTCGCCGTCATTAGCCAGTATTGCAAGGAGCCCTGCCAGTTCCTGACCAGAATTGACGACATTAACGCGTCGTCGCCGGCAGAAACCTATGACCTGCTGGAATGCACCGATGGCAGAGTATTCGAGCGATACTCACGGATTCAGTTCGTCGAGGAACGGAACGTAGGCCGCGTCTGGAGTTTTCGCGATATCACCGAGCGGCGGCAGGCCGAGGTGGCGAGTCTCCGACTAGCAGCTATCGTTGAATCATCGGATGACGCCATCATCAGCAAATCGTTGGACGGCATCGTGACCAGTTGGAATGCCGCCGCTGAGCGCCTCTTCGGCTACACAGCGGAGGAGATGATCGGGCAGCCGATTCTGCGCCTGCTGCCCGAGGATCGACAAGACGAAGAACGGATGATTCTGGAGCGCTTACGCAGAGGGGAACGCGTGGACCACTTCGAGACGGTGCGGCAGGCCAAGGACGGGCGGTTGCTGGACGTCTCGGTCACGATCTCCCCGTTGCGAGACGGGCGGGGCATGATCATCGGGGCCTCGAAGATCGCCCGCGACATCACCGTGCGCAAACAGGTGGAGGACGCCCGCACCCAGTTGCTCGCCGAGGTGCAGCGCACCAACGAGGAGCTTCAGCAGTTCGCGCACATCGTCTCTCACGACTTGAATGAGCCGCTGCGCACCATTACCAGCTTCCTCCAACTGCTCACTCGTCGTTTGCCCGGCACGCTCGATGCCGAGGCCTCTGAATACCTCGCCTTTGTCGAAGAGGGTGCACAACGTCTGCGCCACTTACTCGCCGGTCTACTGGCCTACACGCGGGCAGGGGGAGAGGGGCAGGAGGTCACCACGGTGGACGGGGACGCCCTACTGGCACGTGTCCTGGCGGACCTCCAGCTCGCCATTGCCGAGAGCGGGGCCACGATCACGCAGGATCCCTTGCCGACGGTCTTGGGCGATGCGGCGCGGTTAGGCCGGGTGATACAGAATCTGATCGGTAACGCGCTGAAGTTTCGGGGCCCTGCGCCGCCGCAGATTCACGTCTCCGCGCAATGGGACGGCAAGCAGTGGCGATTCAGTGTGCGGGACAACGGCATTGGCATTGATCCGGCGCATGCCGGGCGGCTCTTCCAGGTATTTCAGCGCTTACACACCCGCCAGGAGTATCCCGGCACCGGTATTGGCTTAGCGATCTGTAAGAAGATCATTGAGCAACACGGCGGACAGATCTGGGTGGAGTCGGAGGTGGGCAAAGGGGCCACCTTCTTCTTCACGCTGCCCGCGGCTCCAGGACCCAGCAGCGAGAAAGGAAGAGGCATGCAAGAGACACCAGTAAAACATGTTGCCCTTCCCTCTAGTTCCTGAAGGCTTTGACACTGAAGATTTGCACGAGGCGAAGGCAAAATATTGGAGGAGTTAACCTGAAGTGATAACCTCACCCAAGAGCAGATCTGCCTGTTTCTTTTTCCGCACCTCTTGACCAGACCTCGTTCCTCCCGCCTAAAGTGGCTAAAGGAGCTAATCTTGTCCCCAGCTTTAGGGACTTTAGGTGGTTTAGGTAGGGTGTGGCTCATTTTTTGTATCTCATGAGACAAAATGTCTCTATTTATCTGATCACTAATTGTGTGGTGTAGGTTTGTCTTGGGGGGTTTGAGGATGTGGGCATGCCATCATGAGACAAAAGGAGACACGGACGCCGCTTGAGCAAGGGCAGCGGGAGAATCCGTACTGATTTCCCGGACGTGCAAGTAGCTATTTGTATTGAGGTGAGAATGTGTAGGGAAAGGTAGGAATTAACCGAACAACAAGATCCTATTCCCTGTCTCTATTTTTGGATGGACTTCCAGAAAAGTTCCTCTATGTAGCCACGGCCCACCTGGCTACATACAGCCGTATAGAGCTGCCTACCCGTAGACCGTTCTGGCTATTCGTAGGAAGATGTTTCTGCTAATAGCCGGGAGCATTGCCGTTGAATTAAAGTTAGCCGGCTTAGCCCGAACACGGTGGATGAACATATTACGAAAGGAGGCGAGATTATGCCTTTTGTCACTGCATCGGATGGCGTAGAGCTTCATTACGAAGTCGAAGGCGACGGCTTCCCGCTCGTGTTCACCCACGGCAACATGGGCTTCGGACAACAGTTCTTTTTGCAAACCCGCATCCTCCGTAAACGATACCGCTGTATCCTGCATGACCTGCGCGGCTGTGGCCTCTCCGGCAAACCGCAAGCTGAGGTGTATGACACCACCATTCACGCCTCCGATCTCCATACCATCTTGCAAGCCCTCGGCGTGACAAAGGCGGTCCATCTCGGCCACTCCTTTGGTGGGCCGATCTCGCTGCAATACTACTTCGACTACCCAGGGGAGGTAGTAGGGATCGTCTTTCTCGGGTCGTATTCAGCCGGCAGCCAACTCACGATTACCGAAGAGCAGGTGTTGCAGTTCTACGATACGATCGAGGGCCGGCAAAGGGTCTTTCAGACCTTCATCACCCATGAGAAGTTTGCCAAGTACAACCCCTACGGGGCGGACATAGAAGCGATGCTCCAGAAAGAAGCCTGCAAGCCCCCCATTTACGCCAGTAAAGCAACCTGCCGAGGCTTCTGCCGTCTCAACTTTACTGAGCGTTTATCGGCGGTGCGAGTGCCGACACTCGTTGTCCATGGCGATACAGACAAACCCTTGCCATTTGAAACCTCTGGCAAGGTACTGGCCGAGACGATCCCCGAGGCGAGGCTAGCGATGATCAAAGACACGGGGCACTTTCCCCATATGGAAAAGCCGGAACTTGTCAATGAAGCAATTTGCAGCTGGCTCGAAGAGAAAATTGGATAGGGAAAGAACGCCGGCTAACAAACCCGTTCCACCGTATTGCCGCCCGTTTGCGGATCAGAGCAAACCCGAAGGGGCTCGGTTGGGCGGCAAACGGTGACCGGGGCGCGTTATGCGTGACGATCAATAAGCAGAAGGTGAACAAATGGCCAAAAAGTTAGTAAACCCTGAACGACTGTATGACGGCACCCCCATTGGAATGTCGCAGGCAGTGCTTGATACAGAAAGCTCGCTGGTGTTTGTGTCCGGTCAGGTCGATTGGGACCACCAACACCAAGTCTCACAGAACTCCGTCTCGGGCCAGTTTGAAGCCGCACTAGAAAATTTACGGACCGTACTTGCGGCTGCCGGCTCAAGCGTTGACAGCCTGCTGCATCTGCGGATTTATGTCCGTGGAGAGTTGGAAGAGCATATGGAATCTTTGGCGCCAATCTTGGCCAGTTTCCTTGGCAGTTCACGTCCAGCAGTAACTGGTATTGGTGTCGCTTCTCTCGCATCGAAAGCCACGCTTGTGGAGGTAGAAGCGGTCGCCAAAGCCGATTAGTTTGTGTCGCCACGTGTTGCCGCATAACAAGTGCATAGAGAGGGGCGCAATTTCCGCTACGCCCTTCGGGCTTCGCTCCAGTTGCGCCCCTTATGCACGGCGTTAGGCAGTGAAAGAAAGGTTTCACTTGTTAACGTGTTGCGGAATTGCCACGCATCCATGGGACCGCTTCGAAGTCGAGCACGTTTGGCGACCGCAGAGGCTCCGTTGTCTCATCGTCGGAGAAAACCCTGGTAGCGTTGAGTCCGCCTATTTCTATGAAGCTCCCAAGGATTACGCAAACGATCCGGTAGCCGTGCGGCGTTGTCTTCTTCTCGGTCTTCATAGTCAAATGCTTCTTGCGACGGCCACGCTCGAAGGATTTCGAGATGCCGGATTCTTATTTGACCATGCGATTCGCTGTCCCTTGCCAAAAGAGATTGTTGATGAAGAGCGCAACGCGGCAGTCCGATATGCCTCGACTCGAGTGCAGGACCCTGCTCATCTTCTTGCATCATTATCCCAAGCACCTATCGTGTGGGTTATGGGGCACCTTGCAAGTAATGCGGTAGCGAATTTATGCAGAGAGTTTCCGAAGAAACGGCGACGAATCTCGCAGGCTCCATTTCCAGGTGAAGTCGCTCCTGGCTCCCGGTTCTTTGTGTCTCAATACTTTACATGGCGGAACGAGGAGGATGCGATAGGAATCTGTGCGGCATTCATGCAGTTCGCTCGGACGAGGAGTGTTTTTTAATCTGCCTAACCCTTCGTTCCACCGCATCGCTGCCCTGTTGCAGTTTGGTATGAAGCTGAAAGGACACGTTTGGGCGGCTCGCGGTGCGCGCAAGTTTAAACTCCGAAGAATTGTCTGAAAAAGAAGAATTCCAGTCCGGAAAGGGAAGGAAAAATGGACACTATTAGATTGAATCCCTAGACTCTTCTCTCCGCCTAATTTTTTAAGGTTATCTGGACCAATGAACTGAAGGAGTTCACAGGAAGTTATCTGTCTCCTTGTAACCCGGTGCGTCTACCGATAGGAATGTGTTTCTGCTAAGAGCCACAAGCATGGCCCTTAAATTACAGTTCGGCACTGTTATGACGCGTTCTCTCTCCCGTGGCGAGGAAAACCGCCTCCAGCGAGGAGGAGTGAACGGCTTGCGACCGTGTCGAGACAGCGTATGCTCTCAGGGGAGGAACTGACCTATGGGTGTGTTTCGACTCTACAATGGCGAAGATGGGAAGTCGCGCATCGAAGACCAAAGTCTCGCGTCCCATCCTGCCCTGACAACCCCCCAGCCAGCGGCCCATATTGTGTTTACGCAACTGCCGGTGGGGACGTTTATCGACTGGCATCCCGCCCCCCGTCGGCAGTATGTGATTATTCTCGCCGGCCAGCTGGAAATTGGGTTGGGGGATGGCACGGTACGCCGGTTTGGAGCAGGGGATGCCCGGCTGGTCGAAGATACCACTGGGCGCGGACATACGACGCGCGTGGTGGGCACCGAACCAGTGCTCACGGCAGTCGTCCCGCTCGCGGATCAGTGAAGCGTGCGAGGGATTTCCAAGAAGTCCCCGGTGCGGAGAAAGAGCCAGAGGCTGCCCATCTCTGTCCCGGTCCTTCTACGCTCTGAAAATTGAGCCTTGCCACTTGCGGTGATCTGTACGATAACGTGGGCATGCTACCAGACCTGACTGCCCTTTTCCTGCTCGCTGGGGCATCGAGTGCGGTGACCATTGCCACCATCATGTACGTTGGTTTCCCTCGCCCCGAGACCCGCTTTACTTTGGTGGTGACGTTGCTCCTGGTCTATGCACGCCTCACGTTGGCACTGTTGGTGTTCCTGCCTCATCGCCTGTTCCCTTGATGGTTCTCCAGCGTCTGGTGTAGCGTTCTGCAAAGAAGTCCCTCAGGCCCATAGCGCGGTTCGTTTCTAGGAGTTAGTAACTCATGGTATGGCAACACGACAACCCAGCTCGAAAAAAGAACCGATCACGATTCGCTTGCATACATTGACCCCATCGACCGCAGCGCTGCTCAAGCAGATGCGCCAAGCCGCAACTGACTACATTGGTGGAGGTGTGGGTAGCTCGGCGGTGGTACGTGCACTCATACTCCACGCCGGGCAACAACCGCCGGCCTGGATGCGAGAGACTATCTTCCCGCTCATTGCAGAAGAGAGGAGCGCAGGAAGACGCTGGGGGAAAATGAAAGAGTGAGTAACTGAACGACGGAACAGCGTAGCGTCACAGAAATGTCTTGTATCTGTCGTCTCCCTGTAACCTGTTGGTGTTTTTGTACACTGCATAAGATCCTTTCTGTTCTGCCCCCCGGAAGAAGAGCCGTTCTGCCCTCGGGCGGCTCTTCTCCTGGCTCACTGACCCGGTTTCCTGTCTTCAGACCCTAGACTCCTGTTCTCATTGTGGCATACCTGTTTTATGCCTACACGAGCAAGCAAACAACCAGAAGAAGACGTAACCCTCATCGCCCGCCGGGTTGTTGAAACTGTCCTTGGTGAACCGCTAACCCCACCAAAGAAAAACCCTCACGCCGTCGCGCTCTCACGCCTTGGTGCTTCCAAGGGAGGAAGGGCAAGAGCCGCAAATCTTTCCGCCAAAAAGCGAGCGGAGATTGCCAAGAAAGCAGCAGAAGCGCGGTGGGCGAAGAAGTCAGAGGGGTAGGAAGGGGGAGATCATGGGGCTCTGGTCGTGGGTGAAGCGTCTCGTGAGAGGAGAAACACGTTTAGCACTGCAACCCCACCGTCTCTCTCCTACCCAACTCCAGCCCGCGTGGGTAGAGGGCAACGAAGAGTTCAAGCTCCCAGTCGTTGGGGAATTTCACTACCAGAGCACCTTTGAAGAAATTTGTGGCCCGCGAACCGAGGAAGGCGAAAATCGCGTTGTCACGGCGGTACTCATTCTCGATAATACCAACAGGTACGATAATAACGCCGTGCGTGTGGAAGTCGAAGGGAAAACAGTCGGGTATCTGTCACGGAGTGATGCAAGCACGTTTCGTACACGGCTCCAAAATGAACGGGTGACAGCTCAGCACTTTACGTGTAAGGCGAACATTCGTGGGGGGGGAAGGAGCGAGAACAAGAAACCAGGTATGGTCGGCATTTATCTAGATGTAAATCTCTACGACTGAGCACGTCCCAACCATCATTGTCCACGCCAATGAGCCGGCCTCTCTCGTGACGATTCGGCGGCTCGATCAGGAGCGGGAAACTACTACCATCACACGCCCAGAGAACCCTGCTAGTAATACTGACCAAGCTGGCCTATGAGGGCAGCATAAGGAGGAGGCTATGGAACCTGGCGGGTCCTCTGGAATGTTCTGGCTCTGTTTCTTTGGGCTGTATCTTCTCCCGGCCATCCTCGCCTCGTCCCGCAACCACCGCAACACCGGCGCCATCACCGCGCTGAATCTGCTCCTGGGTTGGACGGTTATAGGCTGGATCCTCTCCCTGGTGTGGGCGGTCACTGCCACGAAAGAAACCGTTCCGCCTGGGCCGCACGCGGATTCAGGATATGAGGAACGCAGATCGCTATCTTATCAGCAGAGCACTGGTCATCAGCTACAGCAACCCCTCCGGGCTCTGAGCAGCAACACCTTCCGAGCGGTGGCCGCAACCTTCTACGGGTAACCATCCCTACTCAGCTCTGTAGGTATAACCACTGGCCATATAGAGGACGGCTACTTTTTTCCTCCCTTCGCCTTGCGGTAACTCTTCATCCGGCTTTCCCGATAGACTTCAGGGGCGCGGTGGCAGGCGGCTTTCTTGGCGCACGCCTTAGAGTAGTGACGGTGCTCCTGGTCTATGCCTTGCCCACACTTCCGCTGGTGCTGTTCGTGCGTGTGACGAGGGAGCCCATGGCTAGTGCGTGCGTTGTCTTCTGGTGAGGAGAAGGGCAACTGCACTGCCCACCAGGAGCAGGGTGGAGGGTTCGGGCACGGGGGAGAGGATAAGATCACCCCTCGCAGAATAGAAAATATACGGGGGGTACGCGGGATAGAGGAATTCATAAAAATGTGCCTGGAAGGTGCTGGTCCCAAGCGCACGCGGAATGAAGTCGATGAACACGGCGTCGCCATCGCCCAAGACTCCGCCAGTGAGACCCGTGAGCATACCCCCGTGGACGTTCAACCCAGGGGAGGGAGCAGGGGAGTCCACGAGACCCAGCTGTTCATCCTCCTCTGTCACTGGCCCAATAAAGCCCCTGAAAAAATTCGCTGGGATGGCCGACGGCTGGTTCTGGTCGAAGACGACATCAGCCAAGCGGATGTGGAAGTTAGCCATCACCCCTCGGAGATGATTCCCCTCACGGCTGAGCACGGCGTCATCAATGTCGAATCGTCCGACAAAGGGGGTAGCACAGAAGGCGTGGGGATGCGTGGCACACGGAAAGGTCTCGACAAACTCTCCTGGGGATTGGATCTCGACCACGGCAACAGCCAGCGTGAAACGGTACGAGATGGGCACGGCCTCGGTGCGGACAGGTGCCAGGAGGTACCATACGACAAGACTGTGCCGCAGTAGCACCTTCACGACTTGTGATCGCATTCTTTGACCCTCCTGTGATACGCCAGCTTTTTTGCCGTGATCTCCCACACCTCTCCCTTCACCTGAATCATGAGAGTTGTCCCGCTTCCAGCTTCGATCAGCTGTAGCAAGGCAGACATTCCTACATCAGGGGCGGCGTCTAACAAATCGTGATAGTCCCGGTCTCGATGCTGCATTTTTGCTCCACCCCCTTATGACGGATATGAGCACTACGCCAGCATATCAAGCGAAGCAATCCTCCAAATGGGGGATATGTCTCAGCTCCTTTTCTCCTTCTTCGTAGTAGTGTCCTGCGTGCGCGGTAGACCTCCCGCCGATGGGCGCGGTACTGTTCTGCATGGCGGGCGTAGCTCGCATTATTTGCGCAAGTCTTTGAACAGAACTTCGCAACCTTGGCCCCTTCAAATGTCTTGCCACACTGCGGACAAGTTTTCTGTTCTATGGTGATGCGCCTCACAATGGTAATGGCACGCGTTTTTACTTTCGTCGGCATTGCTCCTCCCCTGCTTACAGAATAGCGGTGGAGTTTTCTTTGTCAAGGAAGGAATAACCTTCTTGACTAATTCGTCATGACGTTTATAATATCCTTATGACGAACCACACAGGAGGAACAGCAATGGTAGCAACGAGCATCATCCAGAAGGTCGACAGCGACCGGCTTACAGCGCGGCGTGGAAGGACTCACGGCTGGTGCATACAGCATTACGTCTCACGCGACGGACGGAGACAAGAAATCAGCGCATACGTGGCCAATGGCGACGGCAAGAACTACAGCGTCACGCTGACTGAAGGCCGGTCATTCTGTGGCTGTGGGGACAGCATGTTCCGCGGGAAGGTCTGCAAACACGCTGTCGCTCTGGCCCTGTATGCGATCCGTACGCCACGGGTAGAGAGTAAAGGCGGAACCTGAACTGAACCCCGAAGCCGTTAAATCTGAGGCTCGCGACGAGTCGAGGAGGACGGCCTAACTGAAAAAGGCTTGCCAGAGCGGACACTCTGGCAAGCCCGATGCTTCAACCTCTGGAGGCTCGAAGCACTATGAACCCTATCACCTCTTGTTTCTGCTCGGCAACGTGCGCCACCCCGCATTGTACGACGCGGCAAGAGCACTTGTCACCCTTCACTCTGCACAGGAGAAATACGTTATGACACTCACCGAATGCGACCGCCAGGACCCTATCAGCAGCACGCTCATCGCCGTCGACCATCTGAAAGCGCTCCTCGATTCCACGCATTGCGTCACGCGCGAAGGGGCAGACCACTACGGCAGTGACCCTATGCAAACCCTCACCGACTTGGCACAAGCCAGTGTGCCCATATCACCACCTGTATGAACTTGCTTCTGCAAGAGATCGATGAAGGACGCATGCCAGGACGTCCAGGACAGCCGGGCAGATATGGGCCGTCGACCACACAGGACACCATTCAATAGAGGGAGGCAAACCATGTCAGTCAAAGTCAAACAGCATAAAGGCGCGTGGTGGATTTTTATCAACCACAAGGGAAAGCGCAAAGCAAAGCGGATCGGTAGCAGTAAGCGTGCGGCGGAGATCGCGGCGGAAAAGATTCAAGCCAAGATTGCGCTTGGACAGTTCGAGATAAAAGACGAAAAAACATTGAGGCCCTTTGACGTGCACTTCTGTCACTGGCTCGACACCTACGTCAGAGCACACTGTTAAGGAGCGTACGCACTGGTTGTACACGAACGCATTCGAGCAACACCTCCTGCCCACCTTCGGCAAAAAAGACATCACCGATATTACGCGGGACCAGGTCAAGACACTCGCTTATGGACTGCTCGCTCAGGGCAAGGCGCGAAAGACGGTAGAAGTGATCCTTGCTCCGCTCTCGGAAATGTTCAACCACGCGATTGAAGATGGGCAGCTCAGCGTCAACCCCGTGTTACGAATTCTCAAGCGCAACCGCGCCACAGAAGCAACAGCCCACCGCAAAGCCGACGCGCTCACCAGAGAAGAACTTGGCCTGCTCTTGCGGACCTGCCAAGAACACTTTCCGCTCTGCTATCCCTTCTTTTCTCTCTTGGCTCGTACGGGGCTCCGTTTTGGTGAGGCGATCGGTCTGCAATGGGAGGACATCGACTTTCACGGGCGGTTCATCGAAGTGAAGCGCACCGTCACGCTTGGCCGGGCGTCGACCCCTAAGAACGGCAAGACCCGCCGCGTGGATATGTCCCTGCAACTTGCAGAAACGCTCACAGCGTTGTCACTCGAACGAAAAAAAGAAACGTTACGCAAAGGCTGGGGAGCAATCCCTCCATGGGTGTTCATCACCACGACCGGAACCCCGTTAGATCATGGACACGTGCGGCACCGCATCTGGGAACCTCTGTTGCGAAAAACTGGCCTCCGCCATATCCGCGTGCATGACTTGCGTCACACCTTCGCCTCACTGCTCATTCAGCAAGGGGAATCCTTGGCCTACGTCAAAGAGCAGATGGGACATCACAGCATCACCATGACCGTTGATACCTACGGACATCTCATACCAGGAGGGAACAAAAGCGCAGTGGACAAGCTCGACGGGCTAGAAAATGCAACCATCCGCAACCCAGACGCAACCAACGAGACGAACGCCGTTTTTAAGAACAAGGTAAGGGCCTGAAGAAAAGAGGGAAAACGTTATGTTCCCTCGCCCAGGCTCTGCAAGAGTGCCTTGGTGGCAACCATTACATCTTCGTCAGGTTTAAGGGTAAAGGTAAAACGTAAATCTGGACTAAGCTGAGAACGTCCTCGATCCTTTTGTAGCAATGCAACCAGCCGCTCGCCTTTGATTTGCGAGTCAGGATGAAAGTGCAAAGTCACTTTCTCCCCTTTTCTGTATATCGATGTGACAAGATACTCGCGTAAAACTCTGCGCAGGTCCATGACTTCGAGAAACGTCAACACCAATTGCGGCAACGGACCAAAGCGGTCCTCCATTTCCGCCGCAAGATCTTCGAGATCAGCACGGCTCTCGACATTCGCCATCTTTTTGTAAAATACCAACCGCTGATTCACATCGGGAATATAGGCTTCAGGAATGTAAGCTGGAAGACCAAGCTGGATATCGGGCTCGATCTGTACACGAATTTTCCCACCGCGCAACTCAACGACTGTTTCTTCGAGCATCTGGGCGTACAGATCAAATCCAACTGCCGCAACCTGACCGGATTGCTCTTTACCTAACAAGTTTCCTGCGCCGCGAATTTCGAGATCATGGGCCGCAAGACGAAAACCACCGCCGAGATCATCGAGTTCTTGCAATACTTCGAGCCGTCGGGTCGCGTCTTTAGTAACCAAATGTTCACCAGGGATCAACAAATAGGCGTAGGCTTTCTGGGCGGAACGCCCTACTCGACCACGCAGTTGATAGAGCTGCGCCAGGCCAAACTGATCGGCACGGTTAATAATAATAGTATTGGCCGTGGGAATATCGAGTCCAGATTCGATAATCGACGAGCATAAGAGCACGTTAGAGCGGTGATGTATGAAGTCGAGCATGACCTTCTCCAATTCGTGTTCATCCATCTGGCCATGGCCAATTGCAATGGTAGCTTCAGGGACGAGTTCACGTAATTGTTTTGCCATCTTGTCGATCGTCTCGACACGGTTATGGACAAAAAAGATTTGCCCACCACGTCCCAACTCTTGCAAGATGGCCGAGCGAATTAACCCCTCATCAAACCGCGCGACATAGGTCCGAATCGCTTGACGATCAACTGGTGGAGTCTCGATGACACTGAGATCACGGAGACCCATCAGGGCCATATTCAACGTACGCGGAATTGGAGTCGCAGAGAGTGTCAACACATCGACCAGATAGCGCATCTTCTTGATCTTCTCTTTATGCGCCACCCCGAAACGATGCTCCTCATCAACAACAATGAGCCCAAGGTTTTTGAAGACAATGTCACGTTGCAACAGCCGGTGTGTGCCGATCACAATATCAACCGTTCCCGCTACGAGTCCTTGGATCACAGTCTTTACTTCTTGCGGCGAGCGAAACCTATTGAGGAGTTCAATGCGAATGGGATACTCCGCAAAGCGACGGATAAATGTTTCCGCGTGCTGTTGCGCTAAAATCGTCGTGGGCACGAGCACCGCCACTTGTTTCCCGCTTTGCACTGTCAAAAATGCCGCACGAAGGGCGATTTCGGTCTTGCCGTAGCCAACATCACCACACACCAAACGGTCCATAGGTTTGTCGGTGCGCAGATCCGCAATGACATCCTCGATCGCCGTACGTTGTCCGCTCGTCTCTTCAAATGGGAATCGCGCAACAAACTCTTCATAGTCCTCGTCCAACTTGGCCGTCACTGGACGTTCGGTACTGGCACGTGCGGCATGTACTTCCAACAGTTCACGTGCCATCATCAGGATTGCTTCGCGCGTTTTTTTCTTGACCTTTTCCCAGCTTCCCCCGCCTAATCGGTCGAGGCCCGGCGTGTGCCCGTCAGCACCGGTGTATTTCTGTACCAAGTTGATCCGCTCAACCGGTAAGTAGAGACGATCCCCACCTGCATACTCGAGGTGCAGATAGTCGCCTTCAGTGCCAGCGACGCTAAGGTGTCGCAGGCCCTGATAGTGCCCGACTCCATGATCGATATGTACGACATAGTCACCTACGGTGAGCTGACTCAGGCCAGTCAGGTAGTCGGCTACTGGACGTGGACGCGAGCGACGACGGTGCCGGCGCTCACCGAAGATTTCTTCTTCCGCAAGAAAAATCAGTCCGTCACCTGGTAGGGTAAATCCGTGCGAGAGCGGACCAATGACAATGGCAGCTGACGGATCACCGTCGCTTTGCCACGTTTGCCTCACTGGTAAACGCAAATCGTGTCCAAGCAGTAAATTTTGCAAATGTGAAGCTTGCAGTGCGCTCGACACCGCGAGGACCACACGATTGCGTTCGTCTTGCCAATGCTGAATCCGTTCAACCAACGGAGCCAAGCCACCCTCACCACCTCGCGCGTGCAGAATAGGTTTCAGGTCCAGATGCGAACCTTGCGTAACAGTGAACTCAGTCTCAGTTGTCTCTAGCACTGGTAGTTCGACAGTAACCCGAGAGGTGAATTGTTTCCAGGTGTCTTCTGACCCAAGGTACAGCGTGTCTGGTAGTGGCACGAGATGCCCAGCTTCTTGGGCTTGGGTAGCGCATGACAGAATCCGATCCGCAAAATTTGCGCACTCAGCATGAACAGTTGCAGGTTCAGGGATCCACACCACTGTCCCACGCGGGAGGTAATCTTCAAAACTCTCGAGACTCGAATAGAGATAGGGGAGAAAAAACTCGACTCCGGGAAAAGGAAGGCCACTCTTGAAATTCTCACTAATACGCTGCTGTTCACGTTGTTTGGCCTCACTATCAGCCAAGGCTTCTTCTACACCTCGACGCGAGGCTTGGAGCCGAGCAACAGAAAAGAAGCGCATCGGCAGAAACGTAAACTCCTCGACGCGATCAAGAGAACGTTGCGACGCGGGATCAAAGGTACGTAACGAATCGACTGTGTCGTCAAAAAACTCGATCCGTAGCGGTTGCGTCGCTAGCGGCGGAAACACATCAACAATCCCACCTCGTACACTGATCTCACCTTTTTCTTCTACTAGCGGCACCCGTCGATAGCCCCATTGTGTCAGGTGCTCAACCAAGTCAGAGAGCGGCACGTCCTGCTTTACACGCAGCACTCTCGTTGCTGTAAAAAAATCTTCCTGCGGCATGACACGCTGGGCAACGGCATCAATGGTTGTGACGACAAGCGGTGTTGGCAACGATGCCAACGCGTAGAGCCCTTCGACCTGGGCTGCTAAGACTTCACTGCTCGGCGACACCCCTTCAAAGGCAGGTACGTCCCACGCAGGATAAAGGAACAACTGTTGCAATGCAGATTTCTCGGTGCCAAGGAAAAACCGCAGATCATCAGCAAACGTTTCTGCTGCTTGCGACGAAGGTAAAACACAGAGCGTTGGTGTCGGGGTACGTAAAAACCACTGGGAGAGAAAAAAAGCCTGGGCTGCCCCACGCAACCCACCTACGCGTACCGCCTTGCCCACAGACGCATGCTGAAGTGTTGTGAGAAAACGTTCGAGGGTTTCAGCGAAAGAGAAAAACTGGGAGGGAACGACAGATTCTAGCATGGACGGCAAGCGGGTAATGTATTGAGCCGTTGGTTCATTGATTCATTACACCATTGAAAAATGTAAAAATGACTCAATCACTCAATTCAATTAAGCCTGGCTGCTGAGAGCTGGAGGTTTACTTCTTCGCCGCTTGAGGATCAACCAACATCCCGTACACCGGGATGGTCAAGACCTTCTCGGTTGGGTGATCAGTGAACACCTGCACCTCGCCTTTGATCTGCCCAGGTGTGCTTTCTGAATTCACCTTCAAAGTCAAACTATATTCCTCTCCGGCCTTCACAGTTACTATCTCAGCTATGACATTAGGACTCGAACTCTGGGTCCGTACGACATGGATGGGGTTCGTCGCACGACTTTTAATACTGAGGCTGTTTTCTTTGTTATCACCTTTACGGACAACACCAAACGACACTTGAGAAGGTGTCACCATGAGATCACCTTCAATCTGACCAAAGACAGGGATTGCTATCGACGGTCGTTTCTGACTCGTCGTCGTCACATTGATTTCCGTGCTCACTCGTCCCAGTGGTACATCTTTTCTCAAGGTAACAAGGAGCTTCTTGCCTTTCTTTCCCTGCCTTTCCAACTCTTCTGTTCGCACCGAAACGAGCGGACTGTCAGTCGCAACGTTAGTGATGGAAATCGGCTTGCTCGCATCATACAACAATTCGATCGTATGGGTCGCACTCGCGCCACGACGAATTTTGCCAAGATAGAGTTGCGCGGGGTTCACTTCGACCTCAACCGCAATTTCTCCTTGGAGGGTAAGCGTCACCACAGGTTGTATGGGGTCATTGCTGTGTACAGTAACCTGCTTTACCTTCTCACCGAAAAATTTCGTCGTGTCGAACGTCGCACTAATCGTTCCTTCTTTTCCTGGAGCCGTTACCTCGGAGGAGATCACTGCAGCCGTACACCCACACGAGGTTTTCACCGATTCGATACGTAAGTCTCGGTCCCCTTGATTAGTAAAGCGAAACAGGTGGTTTACTTGGTCGCCCTGTTCAACCTTACCAAAGTCGTAGACTGTCTCCGTGAATGTGATCCGCGGAGGGTTGGTAGTAGTCAGTGGAACAGTCTGAGCTTGCGCAGCCACGATGGAGGGAACAGCAGCCAGTGTGAACCATGTTAAGAAAGGGAGGAAGATGGCTCGAGCACAGACGTTCATGAATATTCTCCTCATGCAACGGCAGCGAGACGTTTCGACGCTGATGCAGCTGGGCGAGTCACAGGACGCGATAAAAATTTATCGAGGTAACGTGTATGCACGTCACCAGTAAGAAATTCTGGGTCCTGCAATACTTTCTGGTGCAGTGCAATATTCGTCTTAATTCCGCTAATTTGGTATTCGCTCAAAGCCACGCGCATCCGTTGAATCGCTTCGTCACGAGTTTTGCCATGCGTCACGACTTTGGCAACCAATGAATCATAGAACACAGGAATAATGCTATTCTCCGCAACCCCAGAGTCGATACGGACTCCCAATCCACCTGGAGCATGATAGCCACGAATCGTTCCTGGAGACGGGAGCATGGTGTTCGGGTCTTCTGCCACGACTCGACATTCAATCGCATGGCCGGAAAAAGAGATGTCACGCTGGCGCCACGGTAGCGCTTCACCTGCCGCGGCAAGAATACCGGCTCGGACAATATCAACACCGGTGACCATTTCGGTAATCGGATGCTCCACCTGCACGCGGGTGTTCATTTCAATGAAGTAAAAGTGGCCTTGTTGATCAAGAAGGAACTCAACCGTCCCAACATTCGTATAGCCAATAGCTCGTGCCGCTTTGACTGCTGCTGTACCCATCCGCTCACGCAACCGTTTGGTGATTGCTACGGATGGTGTCTCTTCAATGATTTTCTGATAGCGGCGCTGGATCGAACACTCACGCTCGCCGAGGTGAATGATATTGCGATGTTGATCAGCAACGATCTGAAACTCGATGTGTCGGGGATGTTCGAGATACTTTTCTACGTAAATCGCCCCATTGCCAAAGGCTGCCGCCCCTTCTTCTTCGGCAATGGCAAACACAGACGCAAGTTCCTCAGGATTGTGGGCAACACGCAGGCCGCGACCTCCACCACCAGCCGCAGCTTTCAGCAGCACCGGGAACCCAATCTGTGCGGCCACAGCTTGCGCTTCACGAACATCTTTCGTTCCCGCGGATGTACCAGGAAGCACAGGGACACCAGCCTTTTCCATAATGCGCCGTGCACGTGGCTTATCACCCATTAAACGAATATTCCGCACGCGCGGACCAATGAATGTCAATCCCGAACGTTGACAAGCCTCGGCAAAATCACCGTTCTCAGAAAGAAAACCATAGCCCGGATGAACCGCATCGGCACCAAACGACAGCGCCGCACTAACTATCACTGGGATGTTGAGATAGCTTTCGCGTACGCTGGGTGGACCAATGCACACCCGTTCATCAGCAAGACGCATATGCAGCGCTTCACGATCAGCCGTTGAGTAGACCGCAACAGTAGGGATACCTAATGCGCGACAGGCTCGGATAATACGGATAGCAATTTCACCGCGATTGGCAATCAATACTTTCGTAAACACCTAAATACCTCCCCTCCGCCCGTTCTTAGAGCGGCTCCAGCAGAAACAACGGTTGCCCGTATTCCACCGGTTTTCCGTTCTCCGCCATAATTTTCACCACTCGACCACGAATCTCGGATTGAATTTCGTTCATCATTTTCATCGCTTCGACGATACACACGACTTCTCCGACCTCAACCACCGAGTCTATCTCCACGTAAGGACTCGCATCGGGCTTGGCAGCACGGTAAAACGTACCAACCATCGGGGAAGGAATAGCTATTCCACGTAGTTGACTGAGGTCAGATTGCGCTGACGGCGAAGAGGCTGAAGTCATTGATGAATTCAACGGCTGTGGAGATAGAGTATAGGGCAACATGCGGAGATGGCGCCGTCCCCACAACTGTTGGCGGTTGTACAGCAGCACGATGGTTTTCCCGCACAAGGCGGATCTCACCCGAGGCGTTCTTGATCTCCAACTCGATCACGCCTCGCTCTTCCATCATCTCCATGAGCTTCTTGATCTCTTCAATGTCCATAAGTAGAAGATTCGGGATTCAGGATTCGGGGAGGATTTTCTTTGTCGCCAGCCCCTAAGCCCCAGTCCCCAACAAGCCCTATTTTCTTATGATTCCTGTCGCTGCTTGTAGACCTAGTAGGTAACTGTCTGCACCAAAGCCACAGATCTGCCCAATAGCTGCACGAGCGATGTATGAATGATGACGAAACTCTTCGCGCTTATAGAGATTAGAAAGATGAACTTCAATGACCGGCATATCGATGGCCAGTAGCGCATCAAGGATGGCAATACTTGTGTGGGTATATGCGCCGCCGTTGATGATCAGCGCCGCATACTGTCCGCGTGCTGCTTGAATCTTACTGACTAATTCACCTTCATGATTCGATTGGAAGGTCTCAACCTCGACTCCCAACTCCTGTCCCCTACTGAGTAACATCGCATTAATATCAGCAAGGGTCGTATATCCGTAGATCTGCGGCTCGCGTTGCCCCAGCAGGTTGAGGTTTGGACCATGAAGGACCAATATTCGTGGCAGCGCCCCCGCCCCCATCTTTTCTTCCTTAAAATAACGAGATGAGTGTAAGGCCAAACAAGGGAAGCGTCAAGGCGCATATAAGGGTAGAAGAAAGGGGAAAAGAACAGTTGTTTTATAAATTACTTAACAGACCTACCCTCTATTAGTACGGAGTAGATCTTCATTAAGAATCTTCCCCTTTCCTCAGTCCTCTGGGCAGACAACCCGTTTCCTTATACACTCCCGCTACATAGTGCGACGTTATCGCAACTGGTTCGACATAGGAAAGAGCCATCGTCATGGCGAAGCTAAAATGGAAAAAGCAGGTTGTAAAGCTGAAAGATGACCATGGCTGGAAAGCCAAGCCTGGCCATCGCATCTTTGTCGCCGACCGTGGCGCGGTCCGCTTCGATATTCCGCAGACGTGGATACTCGATCCAGGTCCAGACTCCTTTCAGTTTCACGATCGCAAGCCGCCTCATGACGACTGCCGCCTGGAAGTCTCGTATCTACGGCTTCCGCCTGGAATTGATTGGGGCAAGCTTCCCTTATCACAATTGCTAGAACATCTTGTGAAAGAAGATCCACGGACACCATACACGCAGAGCGAAATTCACACCGTACAAAGATCAGAGCTGGAATATGCCTGGGTAGAGATTTATTTCATCGACCCGGCTGAAAAGCGTGAGGCGATCTCACGCCTGTGTCTTGCCCGTGGCGCCAATGTCCAACCGTGCATCACGATGGATTTCTGGCCGGAGCATGCCGAACGTTACACGCCGGTATGGGACGAGGTGTTACGCACACTACAGCTTGGCGTGTACATCAAAGACCCCACTCGCGGGCTTACGCTGCATTGAGCACTGTGGCGGGCGCAGCCCGTCCTACGTGTCTTTGCAGGAGCAAGGTAGGGCAGGCTGTGCCTGCCATCACCGGCTAGGGTTCTACATCAAACCTAAAACCTTTAACCTTTTTCACGTGCTCGCTCGCAACAAATCCCCAACCCGCCCCTCCGCTTTGCGAATATCTTCTTCGTACTTGAGCACAAGATTGAGTGTCCGCTTAACTCCTGGAGCATCGAGTTCTTTGACACCTAACGCAAGCAGTGCTCGTGCCCAATCGAGGGTTTCAGCAATGCTTGGCGCTTTCTTCAGATCAAGTTTGCGCAGCCCGTTGACGAAACGCGCCACTTGCCGTCGTAACTTTTCATCAAGATCTGGCACTTTCAGTGCGATGATTCGGGCTTCGTCCTCAAAGCCAGGAAAATCAATGTACAGATGCAAACACCGCCGTTTGAGCGCCTCGGAAAGTTCACGGGCACGATTTGAAGTAAGAATCACTGCCGGTCGATGTAGCGCCCGGATAGTGCCCAGTTCCGGTACGCTGACTTGAAAATCACTCAACACTTCGAGCAGAAACGCCTCAAATTCTTCATCGGCTTTATCAATCTCGTCGATCAGCAACACAACTTTGCGAGGCACACTGATGGCGTGCAGGAGCGGGCGTTCAAGCAAATACTCGCGTGAGAAAATATGTGACGAGACCTCATCCCAGCCTTGCTCTTGCGCGGTATCGGCCTGAATACGCAGAAGCTGCTTCTGATAATTCCATTCGTATAACGCTCGCGCTTCGTCGAGCCCTTCATAACATTGCAAGCGAACCAGCTCCGTATGGAGAAACTCAGCCAGGACTTTAGCAACCTCGGTTTTGCCCACTCCTGCTGGGCCTTCGATCAGAAGCGGTTTTTCCAGAACTAGGGTCAGGTAGATAGCAGTTTCGACCTTAGGGGTCGTGATGTAACGACCTCTTTTGAGACCGTCTTGGACGAGATCGAAGGTAACCTCCATGCATCCTCATTTGCTCCAGGCAGCTGATTCGACAGAGTTGATCATCAGAACTCGGTCTTTTACGTATAATCGACCTTCTATCTTGAGGGGCTGTCCTGTAGCCTCTGGGTTTTGCAAGCGATCGAGCATCTCTTGTGGACCAGTAAAGATGAGAAAGCCGCCAAGATTGCGGAGGATGGGCGTACCTTGCTTAGCGTTAGTCAAAGACTCGACCTCACGCACACGGAACGGGCGTACGTGTTCAGCAACACGAACATCGATCGTAGGATACGGTTGGGGCGATTGTTGACTTCCGGCTCCTGCAGGCTCGACGAAGGCTCCCGTCATGCGGATGAGTTGCGGAGGTCCAGCAGGAGATGGGCTCTGGGCGACTGCTGAAAAGGCACCCCCGATCATCACGCAAAGTGAAGTAAAAACCAGGAATCGTAGCATAACAGAGCGCAAGCGCCTCTTTTGTGTCTACACTTCAAGAACCAACCCATCATGCGCACACTCGATAGTCACTTCATCTATTCGTTCTAGCACTTCGCGTCCAATATGACTCAACACCAAACGCTTACAACCCAACTGTCCTTGCTGATGGGCCTGAGCGATCTGTGGGTAGCTGACATGAAAGTTTGTCATGGTCGCAAAGTAGCAACACTCACAAATAAACAAATCCGTGCCTCGCGACTGGGCCACCAGATCGTCGTTCCAGCCACAGTCTCCAGAGTAGAGTATCGCCTTCCCCTCAACAGCGGCACGGTATCCTAAAGAAATGTCCTTCTCTTGATGCGGGACACGAAAAGGAAGAAGAGTGACACCGTGAGACGTTTCCGCTTTTCCTGGCGTAACTTCATGAAACTGCAAAGGGAACGCAGTACCTCGCGCCGCGAGTTCACGATACATAGTGCTATGTAAGGTTCGCACTCGCTCTTCCAATCCTGGCGGACCAATGATCACTAACGGCTTGGTACGAGGTTTTTCATAGGTATATTCGAGGAAGAGAAACGGCAGTCCACCAAAGTGGTCGCCGTGCAAGTGACTAATGGCGATAAAATCAATACGCTCGGCAGCAATGTTCAACGCTTTCAGTGCTAGCAGCGTTGTTGCCCCACAATCCAGTAGGAAACCGACATCCCTTGTTTCAACGAAATATCCACTATGACGCCGACCGCTACTACAAAATGCATCGCCAGCGCCGAGCACTGTCACGCGCATGCGCTCTCTCTTTCTGGGAACGACCACCAGGTCTTTTCCCAACCTCTCTTACTGTGTTAGCGCGTTTACCGAGGCCAAACAAGTCGCTGCATGGAACGCACCCCAAGATACGGATTTTTGCTTGAGCGCACCGTAGCGGGCGCAGCTCGTCTCAAGATGAGAGGAAAAGGGGAAATGGCGAAACGAGGAAATGGATAGGGAAAGAAAGAAGAGACATTGTTTCCTTTTCTCCCTTTGCCCTTTTCGCCGTTGTCCCCCTCCGAACCCTGTAGGGCAGGCTGTGCCTGCCATCGTCAACTAGCACTCCATAGCTTGGTGTGCCGCAGATATAATTCCTATGTTTTTCTGAAGTACATCCTATTACTTCTGCGTTTGTCCACTCGCGAACCATAACTCTTTCCTCTCAGCGATTTTTTTGTGTACGATAAGAGAGTCGTTCGCGTCCAAATCGCACAGTTTGTGTTCAGCATAATAGTATCCCCTTCTTGCTAGAGGAGCGTCTGTCTATGGGTTCCTGGTTTGCGGACTGGAAAAATCTCACTATTGCTGCCCTTGCGGTAGCGGTCATCATCTTATCCAGCGTTCTCCTCAAAGGCCGCCATTCAGAAGACAAGACAGAAAAAGGAAAACCGACGAAAGAGACTGTCTCGGTTCTCGATATTTCCTTCGACCGCGAGAACCAGCGAGGAGTGAACATTGTCTTCAATCGCCCGTTAGGGGAAGGACATATCGGCGAAATACTCGGCAAAGACCCTGCCATTCTCAAACCGACCACTGGTGGATCGTGGAAGTGGCAAGGAGCGAATGTCTTACGCTTTGAGGCTACCGACCGCTTCGCTATGTCAACCGAGTACCACGTCGCGTTGATTCTCGAACGTCTCCTGAAAGCCGGACAAACGCTCGCGGGCAAGAGTGAATTCACCCTGCAAACCGATCCGTTCAAAGTCGAGCGCATAGACATTTCCGAGGAACCTGTTCTCGAAGCCAAGCATCAGGTCATCATCCGCGGTAGCGCACGATTTAATACCCAGGTCAATCCAGAAGTCCTTGCCACCAAGCTACGGCTTATCGACCCGCTACGTAGCGAGCAAGATCCTATTCCACTTGAACTTGAAACCACCTACCGCAGTCAAGTGATCGGCTTCCGTAGTAAACCCATCGAAAAACAGAAAGTCTCACGGGAACTGAGGCTCATCATCCTTTCTAACCTCACCCCGGAGGGTGGAACCGTTTCTCTTGCAAAAGACTGGGAGCAAAAGATTACGCTGGGGTCATCCGAGAAACTTGACGTGCAAGGAGTCTCAGCACAAGCTGGGGAGCCTGACTCTACTGTCCGCATCCGGTTTTCGTCCCCAGTCAACCCGGTAGTCGTTGAAAAGTACATCAGTCTGAATCCTGCGACAAAGTACCGAGTGTCCGCTGAAAGCACGGAATTAATTCTGACCGGTGGCCTCATTCCTGGCCAGGAGTATGCACTAGTTGTCGCGCAAGGACTCCCTGCCACGGATGACGCAGTGTTGCAACAAGAATACAAAACCTCAGTCGCTGTTCCAAACCTTGATCCAGCAATCACATTTCAAAGCCCAGGCATGTTTCTGTCCGCCAGTGGCACGCGGACCGTCGCATTGAAGACCGTCAACGTGAGCGAGGTGCAACTGACCATCGATCGCGTCTATCGTAACAATCTGTTTTTCTTCTTCGACCGCAACAGTGGAGGGTACGAGAACGAGGACTATTATGATTCGACGGTGTCGCAGGTGTTCGGTGATCGGCTTGTGACCCAAACCATATCCCTGAGTGGAGAGCGCAATAAAAGCGTAATTACGCCATTGGCCCTTGATAGTTACGTTAAAGAAGAAACCCCAGGCTTATATCGTATCGGTGTCGTCCGCCCTGATTCTTCACGTGGAACTTCGCGGTGGTTACTGCTAACCGACTTAGGTATCGTCGCCAAGCAAGGCAAAGATGAGTTCTTGGTTTGGACCTCATCATTTGCGAACCTCGCAGCTGTTGAGGGAGCAACGGTTCGTCTCATCAGCAACCAAAACCAGACTATCGCGGAGGGAAAAACCGACGCCGAAGGTGTATGGCGTATCCATGGGCTGGCGAAGATATTTGAGAAACAGACTCCGTACATGGTTACGGTTGAACGAGGCAACGATTTCAGCTTCTTGCTCCTTGATCAAGCAACGATCGACACTTCCAGTTTTGATGTTGCCGGGGCCGATGTCTCTAAAGAAGGTTACTCTGCATATCTGTATGGTGAACGGGACATCTACCGTCCCGGAGAAACCGTCAACGGTGTGGCGGTTGTGCGTGACCGTAACTTACAAGCCCCACCAGTCATGCCGCTAGTGCTGCGTCATAACGATCCGCAAGGAAATCTCCGTGACACTCTCAAACTCACACTCAATGATCATGGCCTGGCTTCCTTTACCCTGACTATCCCCTCTTATGCTCGCACCGGTCACCATAACTTAGAGTTAGTGGTTGGGGAGGAAGTGATCGGGCAATATCGGTTTCAAGTAGAAGAGTTCGTTCCTGATCGCATTAGAGTAGACATCAACGCCAAGAAGCCAGAATTTAGCCCTGGCGAAGAATTCGCCTACGATGTCGCGAGTGCATATCTCTTTGGTCCGCCTGCTGCTGGGCTCAAGGTAGAGAGTCGTGTGCGGCTGACCACCTCGACTTTTGCTCCCAAAGGATATGACGAGTTTACCTTTCATGATCCCGAGCGGAAGTTTACTGATCAGGAGTTGCTGACCAACGAAAGTGTGCTCGACGAAGCCGGTACCCGCACCTTCACTGCGACTGTTCCTTCTGGACTCCGTGTCCCCTCTTCTCTCACTGCCGTCGTCACCGCTCGTGTGCAAGAGCAAGGAGGTCGGGGAGTTGCAGCGCTGCAACGCATTCCGATTCACCCCTACCCTTACTACCTTGGTCTGCGCCGCGTTGGTGAAGGGTATCCTGAACCACGCCAGCCGGTCACTCTCGAATATGTCGCTGTCGCTCCCACTGGCACTGAAGTTTCGGCAAAAGTCACTGCGCGCAGAGTTATTCCGTGATCGTTGGCATACGGTGCTCCGCAGAACCGACGCCGGGAATTACCGGTACGAATCCACACGCGAACCAGTGTTGCTTGATAGCCAAACACTTGCGGCAGGAAACGCTCGCGGTCAGTTTACCTTCACGCCACCTGAATTTGGTGATTATCGCGTTGCCCTTATAGACACTGACACTGGTGCATCTACGCAAGTCGAGTTTTTCGCCAGTGGATCGGGATATTCTCCCTGGGCGATCAAGACTCCAGGGCGCTTAGAGTTGGGGCTCGACAAGACTGAGTACCAACCCGGTGAAGAAGCCACGGTTCAGGTCAAAGCACCGTTTGCCGGAAAACTTCTAGTGACGGTCGAGCGCGATGGCATTACCCACACGCAAATTCACGAGATCTCAGGCAATACCGCAGCAGTGAAAGTTCCGATCGTTGCCGAGTATCGACCGAATGCTTACGTCACCGCCACCTTGATTCGTTCGGCAAAAGACCTGGAACCAGGGACAGCTGGGCGCGCGTTCGGCGCAATCCCGCTGAATGTGGATCAGACCAGTAACCGACTTAAGATCGATATCGCCGCACCAATGGAAGTTCGCCCTCATTCCCCACTGTCAGTGAACGTAACCGCCACACCTGGAGCAGATGTCACTGTCGCTATGGTCGACGAAGGCATTTTGCAGTTAATCGCCCAACAAACAGCCGATCCCTTTGCCTACTTCTATCGCAAGCTCGCGCTCGGGGTGCGTGCGTTCGATATTTTCTCTCTCCTCCTGCCGGAGGTGAATGTGCAAGGAAAAGCCTCCGTCGGTGGTGATGCCGAAGGCGACGCGATGGAATCACAGGTACGAACTGAAAGTATTCGCCGCGTAAAGCCGGTAACATTCTGGTCTGGCATTGTCACTGCTGATGGTGAAGGCAGAGCAACGGTCACGTTCGAGGTGCCGGAATTTCAGGGCGCCTTACGTGTTATGGCCGTCGCTCATAACGGCAAGCAATTTGGTTCTGCCTCGTATACGACCAAGGTGCGCGATCCAGTCGTTCTGTTGCCCACGTATCCCCGCTTCCTCTCGTTCCAGGAAACCGCTCAACTCCCTGTTACTGTCCGTAATGACACTGGCAAAGACGGCAACTTTGCCGTCACGCTGGCAACTGAAGGTTTAGTCAAAGTAGAAGGAGATACCACCCAAACAGTAACAGTCGCACAAGCAAAAGAGCAGACCATCTATTTCACCCTTAAGAGTGGCAATCGAGCGGGTGATGTTCGTTTCTCGCTGACAGCAGAAGGCAACGGAGAGAAAACACGTTCAAGCTCTGAGTTGTCGTTGCGCGCCGATCTACCTGCCCGCACAGTAGAGCGTGCTGGAGATATTACTAAAGCCACACTCGAATTGACCGCAGAAGAGCTAGATGCATTCCGACCAGAAACCGCGCGCCGGGAGTTACGGCTCAGCCCACTGCCATTGGTCCAATTCACCGGCAAGTTACGCTACCTGCTGCATTATCCGTATGGTTGTGTTGAACAAACCACATCAAGCGCCTTTCCTTTGGTCTATTTCAGCGAACTCGCCAAAGAACTTGATCCGGAGTTATTTAGCAAAAGTGATCCTGATGTGTTCGTTCAAGAAGGCATTCGTCGGTTAGCGACGATGCAACTCTCAAGTGGCGGTTTTTCTATGTGGCCGGATGGTGACACGATGCATCCGTGGGGCAGCATCTATACCACACATTTCTTAGTCGAAGCCCGCCGGGCCGGACATCATGTCGACGCTCTGCTCTATGATCGTGCGCTCGAATCTCTCGTCAAAGACACCAAGCCGAGTGAAGACCCGAACTGGGAGGAGCTACAACGAGTGACGTATGCATCGTACGTTTTGGCTCGTGCTGGTAAGGCCGACCTCGGCACGCTCGACTTCGTGCGTGATCGACATCGCAACAAACTGAAACCTGAGTCACGGGCATTGCTGGGTGCCGCTTATGCCGCGACCGGCAATACCAATGTCATTGAAGAATTGACTCGTGGTCTTGAAGATGCAGAGCAAACAGCACGACAAACCGGAGAGAACTTCAACTCGACGGTACGAAACCGCGCGTTACTGCTGCTAGCTTTTTTGGATGCAGCGCCGCACGATCCGCGCATCCCTAAATTAGTGCAGCGCCTTGCCCGCGACGCACAGGCTGACGATGGCTGGAGCACACAAGAAAGTGCCGTCGCATTTGTCGCGCTAGGACAGTTCTTCAAACAACAGACGCAAAAGAAACCGTACTCGGGGACGGTCTTTGTCGGCAAGAAGGAGATCGGCACCTTTACGAACAAGACGATAACATTCGCAGATATTGAGGGGAACGAACCGATCAGGATTCAGATGAACGAAGGCTATGAATCAGGTGCAGCCTTCTTTGCGCTTCACAGTCGCGGTATTCCGACTGACGCCAAGTTTGCCCCTGAAAAGGCTGGGCTAGAAATCTCTCGCTCGTTCTTCACTCGTGATGGGAATCCACTTGACCTATTTGCTGTTTCTCAAGGAGATCTGATCGTAGTGAAGACCCAAGTCCGTAGCCTCTCTGGTAAGCTCGATAATGTGGTGATCCAGAATCTTTTGCCCTCAGGGTTAGAAGTTGAGAATCCACGCTTGAAGTCGACCGAAACACTCCCGTGGGTCACCGACGCGAATCTGGAGCCGGCGCACCAAGACATCCGTGATGATCGCGTGCTCCTGTTTACCGACCTCCCCGCAAACGAATGGCACATCGCGTACGCGTTATTGCGTGCGGTCGCGCCCGGCACCTTCCGGCTGCCTCCGGTTCAGGCCGAGGCAATGTACGATCCGGCGATTCGCGCGACCGGAGAACGGGGAACGATTGAAGTGAAGGTAAAGAAGATAGCGACAAGCGTGTCGTAACAATAGTTAAGAATAATGCGGCACGGCATATAAAACTACACTTGTGAGTCTCCTGCTCTGTGGGGGGATGTATTTCTGTTTCGGCATTCTTGACTCGCTCTTCCCTTTCCCGACCGCAACCTTATACCGCCGGCCGGCGGTTGTAGTCACAGACCGAGCAGAGGTGCCGCTGCGCATCTTTCTCCCGCCTGACGAACAACTGCGCTTGCCTGTGACTCTTAATGAAGTTGCGCCAGTCTTTATCCAAACGCTCATTGCGTCAGAAGATCGCTGGTTCTATTCCCATCCGGGGGTGAACCCTTTTGCTGTCGTGCGCGCAATGTGGGCAAACCTGCGCCGTGGCAGAATCGTCTCTGGAGCCTCAACTATCACTATGCAGATCGCGCGGTTAGCAGAACCCAAGCCCAGGACGGTCTGGGCAAAAGGGCAAGAGATGTTTCGTGCACTACAACTCGAGCGACACTTCACAAAAGAGGAACTGCTTGAGCTGTATGTCAACCTCACACCCTATGGAGGCAATGTCGAAGGGATCGGTGCCGCAAGCACCGTCTACTTTGGTAAAATCCCGGCACAGCTCTCTCTGGGTGAGGCAGCACTGCTATCGGTACTCCCACGCTCGCCTAATAGTTACAATCCTGCACGGAATCCGCAGACCGCGCTTACGGTAAGAAATCGCGTCCTTCAGCAACTGGCTGTCCGGCAGATCTTCTCTCCTGAAGCGATCGCTGACGCCCGCCGCCATCCGGTTCATACTCCCATCTGGCGTTCTCCCTTCGTTGCTCCACACTTCTGTCAGCTAGTGGTAGACCGCTTGCCCCGAGAGCCGAAGATCGTTACGACCCTTGACCGACATCTCCAACAGATCGCTGAAACCCAAGTCGCTGCCCGCATCGCCGGGTTGCGTGACCGTGGCATTAGTAGTGCCGCGGTGGTCGTGATTGAGAATGACAGCCGGGCGGTACGCGTGCTCGTCGGATCACCGGATTTCTTTGCCACAGCGACACAGGGACAAGTCAACACCGCCGTTGCCCGTCGCTCGCCAGGCTCTACCCTCAAACCGTTTCTGTACGCTATGGCCATGGATGCCGGGTTGATTATTCCCAACTCGTACTTGCTCGATATTCCAACCGACTTCGCCGGCTATGTGCCCGAAAATTATGATGGACAGTACAGCGGATTAGTCACAGTACGTGAAGCCTTAGTCCGCTCGTTGAATGCTCCTGCCGTTCGCTTACTCGCCCAGATTGGGTTAGCAGAGTTTCAGACGCTGTTACGACGAGGCGGCTTGGTTACGCTTGATCGTCCTGCAACCACGTATGGCTTACCGCTTATTCTCGGAAGCGGCGAGGTTACGTTGCTCGATCTGACAAATCTGTACGCTACACTCGCAACCGGAGGAGTCCATCGACCAGTCCGTATACAGAACAACGCATCAGCAGTCGAAGGTGCTCAAGAGCTATTATTCTCCCCTGAGTCTGCACATCTGGTGACAAGGACTTTAACCGGCCTGCAACGTCCAGACCTTCCTCGTGCGTGGCATCTGACTCGCGATGTCCCAGTTGTCGCCTGGAAAACCGGCACCTCGTATGGCCACCGCGATGCCTGGAGTCTCGGGTTTTCAGCCCGTTACACGATTGGTGTGTGGGTCGGGAACGTAGATGGTCACGGCCAAAAGGGCATTTCTGGTGCTGAGCATGCTGCCCCACTGTTATTCGATCTATTCCGTGTCATCGAAGGCGGAACAGCGCAACTGCCGTATTCCAAGAATTTGCAGTTGGGCACAGTCCGCATCTGCGAGCAGAGCCATGAGTTAGCCGGACCATACTGCCCTCTCCAGGATACTGTTCCTTCGCTGCCAGGACGCTCGAAACTCTCACTCTGTTCGTATCACCGTCGTATTTTTGTTGACACAGAGACCGGAGAGCAGCTTGCAGGATCATGCCTTGCTCAGCGTCCTCACCATGCAGAAGTAATCATGACCTATCCTCCGGAGCTGCTGGCATGGAAGCAGGCTCAAGGACACTCAATTCCTTCTGTTCCACGTCTCAGTTCGCTATGCACCGATATCCCCGCCAGCGAGCCGCTCAAAATCGTTTCGCCGAACGCTGATACTCCCTATCATTTGCGCCGCGATGCTCCTGGGGAGTATCAGCAGATTCCTCTCAGTATTCAAGGAGGCGCCTCTGCTACGCGTCTCTACTGGTATGAAAATGGTACGCTCATCCGTAGTGGCACGCCTGAAGCAAAGCTCCTGCTTCCACTGCGGCTCGGCATTCATCGACTTGTGGTCGTTGATAATGCTGGTCGCTCTGACAGCTTGTCCTATCAGGTGGAGTAACAATCAGAGGAGAATATCGTTAGAGGACACCCCCTATCTTTCATAGGGTGACCTATAGTAGAGGGACTGTACGAGCTGAGTTCCCTGAGGAGGGTCAGGAGGGAGGTACAGCTTATGAGTGTGAGCAACAGGGATGTCTCACAGCGAGCGGGGGATAAGCATTCAGCTTTCGACTTACTAAAAGGGGCACAAGCGAGGCCCCTTCCTCAAAACGAAGAGCACTACCGTACGATCTTCGAGAACGCCAACGATGCCATCGCATTCATTGCGTTGGACGGAACGCTGACGAGCGTCAATCGTAGTGCGGAGCGTCTTATTGGTTTGTCGCGAGAACAGATTGTTGGCCGCCCGTTTATCCAGTTTCTTACGCCCGCATCTGTTGCGTTAGGGGAAGAGCGTATACAGCGGGCGCTCGCTGGCGAGCCACTTCCATCCACGTTTGAGATTGAGTTGCTACGATCCAATGGGCGCACAGTGGCAGTCGAGGCTCGCACGCGTTTCCTGCGCGACCGGGAAGGTATGTTGGTTGGTATTCTTGGGATCTATCGCGACATCACGGAGCGGAAGCATGCTGAGGAAGCCTTGCGGCAAGCGCACGCTGCACTGGAGCAACGAGTCCAAGAGCGCACTGCTGACTTAGCGCGGGCGAATGAGGCCTTACGCACAGAGGTCATTGAGCGAAAGCGAGCAGAAGAAGCAGCACGGGCAGCCGAGCATGAGTATCGCACCATCTTTGAGAATGCGGTCGAGGGTATTTACCGTTCGAGTCTCGATGGTCGTCAACTTCGTGCCAACCCTGCCTTAGTGAAATTGAATGGCTACGAGAGTGAAGCAGAAATGCTGCCAGCTGTGAGCAATATTGCCGCGGAGTGGTACGTCGATCCACACCGACGTGAAGAGTTTCAACACATCTTGGCAGGACGGGACAGTGTGACGGACTTCGAGTCTGAAGTATACCGCCACAAAACCCGTGAGCGAATTTGGATTTCTGAAACCGCTCGGCTCGTCCGTGACCAGCATGGGGCTCCGCTCTACTATGAAGGAACAGTGCAGGACATCACTGCCCGTAAACGTGCAGAAGAAGCGTTACAGTGGGCTCATCGTGAGTTAGAACAGCGAGTAGAGGAGCGTACTGTTGCCTTGGTGCAAGCTAATGCAGCGTTACAAGCAGAAATAGAGGAACGGAAACATGCAGAAGCAGCGCTTGAACGCTTGCGTCAGCAGAACGAGTTAATTCTAAACTCAGCTGGTGAAGGAATTTTCGGGGTGGATGAACACGGGAGAGCTACATTTGTGAATCCTACGGCAGCGCACCTACTGGGATATGAAGTCTTCGAGTTGCTAGGCCAACCGCTGCACGAACGGATACATCATCACAAAGCTGATGGTACCTTATACCCTGCCGAAGCCTGCCCCATGCTCCACACGCTGCATGATGGAAGAAGCGTCCGGATCACTGAAGAGGTCTACTGGCGTAAAGACGGAACGAATTTTCCAGTCGAATACCTGAGTACACCTATACGCAACGAGCATGGTGAGGTCGTTGGTGCCGTCGTCACCTTCCGAAATATTACCGAACGGAAGGAAGTCGAACGCGTGAAGGATGAGTTAATCTCAACCGTCAGTCATGAACTCCGCACGCCGTTAGCCAGTCTTCGTGGCTTTGCCGAGTTGATGTTGAAACGAAATTTCACCTTTGAAAAACAACGCGAACTTCTGGATGTCATTCATAGTGAAGCCATACGCTTGACACACCTGATTGATGACTTTCTCGATCTCCAACGGATAGAAGGTGGCCATCATCCCTATGTGTTTGCACCACTTGCGCTGGAATCCGTACTTCGCGAAAGTGTTGAACTCTTCGAGACAATAGGAGGACCTCACTCTCTTCGATTGGAAGTGCCGTCATTACTACCGCGGGTTCGCGGTGATGCCAATCGCCTACGCCAAGTTCTGGTCAATCTGGTATCGAATGCCATTAAATTCTCCCCTCAGGGGGGACCGATTGAGGTCGGTGCGGAAGCAGAAGCACACCGAGTTATGGTGTGGGTCAAGGATCACGGTGTCGGTATTCCGCCAGAAGCAATTCCCAAGCTCTTTACTAAGTTTTTTCGCGTAGACAATTCTGACACGCGCGGCATTGGTGGGACCGGTTTAGGACTCGCACTTGTGCGAGAGATCATTCATGCTCACCAGGGAAATGTGTGGGTCGAGAGTACTCTTAAAAGTGGGAGCACGTTTTTCTTTACCCTTCCCTTTACGCGCCTGGACACATAGTCGTGTTGCCCTCTTATGCGTGTCGTCGTTATCATCAATCCTATCTCCGGGACCCATGGACACC
This sequence comes from uncultured delta proteobacterium, assembly GCA_963733195.1. Lineage (GTDB taxonomy): Bacteria > Desulfobacterota > Binatia > Bin18 > Bin18 > VGTJ01. The sequence continues at coordinate 9,953 of CAVTCR010000028.1, read as the reverse complement.
CGGAGGTCGCGCGCAGTCGAGCGGAGTTAGCAAAGGACCTTCTTTCGTCTACGGGAATAGAGCACGAAGTGCGGATTACCGAGCGTCCCGGACATGCCTACGAACTTGCATGCGAGGCAGTTGAGCAAAAGACCTCGCTTGTTTTCGCTTGGGGCGGTGACGGCACTATGAATGAGGTTGGTCGTGCGCTGGCATTCAGCTCCACCACACTTGGTCTGATTCCCGCTGGTTCTGGCAATGGCCTCGCACGAGAACTTCATATTCCGTTTGATCCCGTACGGGCGTTAAAGAGCGCACTCCACGGTACTGACCGGACCATGGATGTTGGAGAAATTGGTGGAAAGTTGTTCTTTAATACCGCTGGAATCGGCTTCGATGCTCATGTGACCGCAATGTTTAACAATCGACCTAAGGGGCGGCGCGGCTTGCTCTCCTATGTCACGATAGCCGCACGAGAACTGCTTTCTTACCAGCCTGAAGAGTATACCATCACCATCGACGGAGAAACGAGACATCACCCAGCCTTGCTCATCGCCCTAGCCAACTCCCGGCAATACGGCAATGGGGCTATTGTCGCTCCCGACGCGAGTCTCAGTGATGGTCACCTTGATCTGGTAGTCATCCAAACGCGCTCGCCACTCACCACGCTCTGGGAGGCTCGACGCCTTTTCAATGGGACCATTGCCAATAGTACCAATGTAGAGATGCGTCGTATCACCCAGGTGACGATCACAGGGCAGCGATTACTTTGTCTCCATGTTGATGGCGAGCCCGTCACCAATGCCGAAGTCAGCCTAACTGTCCGTCTACATCCAGCAGCACTTCGTGTGAGAGTAGGGAAAGTTCATGATGTGTAAGGTTTTACTGTGTCTATGTCCTCCGGGGCTGGTCACCTTCGTGCCGCACAGGCGATTCTTCAAGGTACACTCTTGGAATGGGCGCTGCACACACAGTTCTCTACAGCGATGTTGTCGAGTCGACACACAACAAGACATCAAGGATCACAGAGACGCCACAAGGAGGGGCATCCATATCGATGGAAGTACAACTCAGAGATCAGATCGAGATTCAAAAACTCACGATCGGTTATGCTCTCGGTACCCATGAAATTGGAGCAGCTGTCTTGGCAGCCACTGATGAGCTTTTGGTGTTGGGTAGTACGGAGCAGAATAAGTCGTCCAAAACCTCTGTCTGGAGCACGCTCCCGGTAGAACCTGGACAAGTCCGGTTTAACTTGGGAAGGCTGCGCGGGCATGACGTGCTTGTGCCCGATTTTCCGTCATTTCCGCAACAGCGGGAATCCAGGTTTTCGGGGCGGAAGAGGTTTAGGGATAAGTTCTAGACTATACTTATTCTTCTATTTTACCGAAGCCTGGGGCGTGGGTCGGGTAAATGATATGTTCTCTCTTGGCTTACAATCCAATCCGGCATCGAGTCAACGAGCGCCTTCAGTTCATCCTCAGGGGCATCAACCAAGATCATACGCGGAGAGGAATCATCAATTATGGAAATATTGTCTAAAGAACGGATTTGCTCAATGTTCTGTTGAGGTTTTGGTCCTTTTCCTTGATAGCGCAAAATAAAGCGGGCCATTGATCTTTCCTCTAGGGGAGACGTCCTTGTCCCTCAAAGTCAGGGCCAAAGCCCTGTGCAACAGCCGTCTTCAGTACAAGTTTGGCCATTTCATCGGACCGGTCTCGATCGCGGCTCATCGCGAGAATTTTCGGTCGAGCAGCTAAGAGTCTCGCGGCAATTCCAGTTACTGCTGGACAAGCCATCGACGTTCCACTCATAGGAGCATACCCCCCGGGTACGGTGGAAACAATATCTACTCCTGGGCCTATCAAGTCAGTCTCCGGTCCAATATTGGAAAACGCGGCAACGAAGTTTTTCGGGTCTTTCCCTCGTGGGACGTCTATATCCCCCACCGCAGTAGAGTCGGAAGGAAATGTTTCAAGACGTCCCATTGCGGAAACCGCAAGGGATAGAGAATCCGAAGCAGGAAAACTCACAGGTTCGCGATAATCATTACCGTTAGCGACAATAACTAAGCAACCTTGGGCACGAGCGTCCGCAATCGCTGACCGAACTGCAGCGTCATCAGGACCGCCGCCCAAGCTCATGTTGATCAAATCACACTTATCAGTAATGGCTTGATCTATCGCTTTTGCAATAGCAAAATTACTCGCTCCTTCCTCGTCCTCACCGAAAACCCGATAGCTACGTAACGTCACAGCAGGAGCGACACCTCGGACACCAGTCGGAGGCAAACCATGCGCGGAAATGATCCCTGCAACATGGGTTCCATGCCCATGTCCATTGTCATCGTAATCACCAGAGTCTTCTCCTAGTACAGTATTCATTCCTCCATCTACACTGAGGTCGGGGTGATTTATCGCAATACCGGTATCTATCACTGCAACTTTCACTCCTTGTCCAATATCGTCAGCAGTGTTCCCATAAAAGTGCCGCAGTGCATCTGAAAAGTTACTAAACGTGAGGTCTACTGGACGCAGTCCCAACTCCATTTGTGAGGAGATGGTAATGCTCGTTCTCAGCAAGCTGTAAAATCCGACTTCCGGGTAGATATAGAGCCGGTCCAACTTTCTCACTGCAGTCCCGAGCGATAAGCTTACCCGGCCTGACTTGTTAGTCTTCCCTTGCGCTCCCAACCTTTGGCTAAAATTCGTGAAAGCAATTACGTCTGCTCCAGCCACTGGCTTGCCATCCGCGCGCGAGACAACTTTTATGGTGATTTTAGTTGCAGATGCAGCCGCAACGAACGCCTTAAGCATTGGCCGAACTGTTGGCCGCTGCACCACAGCCGGGTAGTAGTATGTAATAGGGACAATTCGCATTCCTGGCTGAGCAGCTTTGAGATCAGACAGCGATTCGGCAGGTAATTCTACTAACTTCGCGCCATTTTTACCGATCGAGTCAAGAACGCGCATCTGAAGTTTGGGGGCTCCAGAAACCTTGACAGATCTCCCTTTGGGAGTCTTCGCCTCAGGATTTATAGAGGTAAAAAAAGCTTTGACTGATGCACTCGCAGTGGTTTCCTGAGCGCGCAAGCCTCGTGTCGGAAGCAGGATGAATTGCTGCAATGGCGCTTTTGCTGCCATGATGTATGCCCTCCTCCTGAATTTCCATTCCAAAGATATACGGACTCTTTAGAATATCACTTTCTGTCACTTTAAATAATTTGACTAACGGGCACTCGCCCGCTTTGCTTACTCCCTCTCGATACGGAAAAGATCCTAATATAAGGGGGACCTATATGATTTGGAGCCTGTTTCGTTTAAGTGCGGTAGTGTCCCTCAGGCATTGTCTCTTATTGAGCAAATAGCAATGTTCAGCTTGCCTGCTGATATCCAACGTCTCCCTCTCGCGGATCAGCCGCCAGCCCCGCCGACCCCTTGGGGTTGACAAGTTACTCCTTAGAGAAGCCCGGATGCAATTCGGGAACAAACTATAGGTGCTCTGGTTGCGCTTCGCTTCATCCAGGCTGCATCGCTTCGGAAATATACTTAACTGCTTGTTAACATCTTAATCAGATTCGGCATGCCTCGTCCTTGGATATACACATCGCGGTTGAGATCGGTGCAGTTCTCCAGCAGGATCGTTTTCACTTGGTTGGGGTAGCCAATGAACTCTCGCCGTATGGAAAGAAACGCCGCCAACAGTCCTGAGACGTGTGGACACGCCATACTGGTACCGCTCATCTCAACATAGAGATCACTGGCTATTCTTTGCTTTACTGGCTTCCGACGATTGTAATTGTGATAAGCAGAAAGAATCTGCTCTCCCGGCGCAACCAGGTCTGGTTTTTTTCTGCCATCTGCAGTGGGCCCTCTGGAAGAGAAGTACGAGACGCCGAACGTATGAGGGTTCGACTTGTGAATCGACCCGGTGGCAATTGCTTCATCAAGGTTGGCCGGGTCGCCCATTGAGAGGTCCATGTTCGCTGGGACCTTTCCTTCCACTGCCTGTAAGAGCGCATATCCTTCATTCCCAGCCGCTAGACAGAGCAGTACTCCTTGACCCCACAGTCGGCGCAGTTCCTGGCAGAGTGGCGTGTGACCGCAACCATATACACTGGGATCGAAGGCTCCGCCGAGGCTAAGGTTGATCCCCTGAATTACCAACCGTCCTGCTTCCTCATTAAGATCAGCGATGTAGTCGAGCGCTTTGATGATGTATGAATCTTGTCCCCTTCCTTGGTCATCAAGAACTTTAAATCCGTACAATTTTGCTGCTGGTGCCATACCTGAGAACAAAACATCTGGACCACCATTCTCCATGGGAAGTTCATACCGACCGGCAATAATTCCAGCGACATGAGTACCATGGCCATTCTTATCCAGTTGCGCGCTTTGGAGGGGCGACAGCTCACTTGGCCTCCCTGGTTTTGTACAATCCCATTGCGCTATGATGTTTTTGTATTGTTCGAAGTGCGGATGGTCAGCACAAATGCCAGTATCCAGCACCGCCCAGCCGATATCTTTCCCCAAGGCCCCATAACCGAGGTTAGCAGGGCGGACCTGAATAGTATTGGTGGATTGGTAGATGAGCGCTCTCTTCGTAGCGTCCCGCCAGACCCTGGTAATCTGCAGGTCTTTATACTGCGTGCGTAACCGTTCAATCTCAAGCCGTGTGAGTTTTGCCGACACAAAGCGTTTGAGCGGCTCGATGCCAGCTGCGTCCACACTGTCGCCGCTCTCGATGACCATGTCCGAGATAGTTTTGACCAATTGGGTACGGACCCCAGAAATCGTCGTTTGACCAAGTGGGCCAGGCTCAGCAGGCGTAGTAAGCTGTATTAATGCGACATGGCGCTGCTCACGGAAGCTATTCTCCAAATCCTCAACCAGATCTTTGGTAACGATCGTGCTAGCGACTGCTTGCGCGAAGGCATTCCCTACGACTTCACGGACTACCTGTCGGACTGGGTCACTTTGAAGATAGCCAGTTGCCGAGTGTGGATGCAGAGGGGCGTCAGGGTTTAACAGAAATCCATCAAAGTTTTCAATTGCTCCTGCTGGTGTAAAATCATTCGAGATGTCGTGGTCAGCTGCTATTGGATCAAGCCACTCGGCCACATTGACCCAGCGGGTCACACATCCGGGCACGCCCAATACCCCACCAGGGAACTGGCGCAAAAGATCTTGCACCTCTGTCAACCCTAGCGGTGAACCGATAGTGAGAAAGAGTCGCACGTCGCAGTCGGCCTTTGTGAGGTGGCGTAAGACGTTATAAGCAATCATTGACCCCTGACTATGCGCGATCACCACGAATGGGCCACCGCCAGCGTTGAGGCGGTCCACCAGACTTTCTTGCATCGCCTGCCGTCTGTCAGGATGGAAGAAAAAGTCATTAACATCCCGCAGAAAGGCGCGTGTGAGTTTCTGCGTAATCAGACGCCTGAGAAACCCAGGCAACGGTAGTACCTTGGCACTCACGCCAGTCGTTTCCCTGATTCTTTTTTTGATGGTTTCCTCGTCAGCAAGAGCCTTCGCGACCATCTTATTCGCGAGCAATCGCAGCCATTCTTGTCTGGCCTTATCCTCGGTCAGCGCAGTGATTTCATTTTCGATTGCTTCTTGCTCGTTTGTTGGTCGCCCTGCGGCCTGCGCCATGATAGCCCGAGTTGTGACCTCGTCGTCATCGACTTGCACTAAATCTCCACCTGCGCAGGTTTCGTCGGAAGGAACCGGATAATAGTCTCGGTTGACCCAATAGGCCATGCGGCTGCGGTCGCCAAGTTGAACGTTAAACAATGCCGAGTCCCATTGACACTTGAGAACAGAAGCAAGCGGTTTGTTGCCGATTCCGTGAATGTAAATGATCGTCTGGACCTCAGGAGCCGCACCTGCCGCAACCGTTAGTGAGGTTTTCGTTATTGCCTTTGGTGGATTGACCGAAACTGGCTGAGTGTAGGCAATGCGAAGCGAATTTTTGGTTGTTGATCCGGTTGCAGGGTTCGCTTTAGTCGCTGAGCGTCTCCGCCGAGCAGTTTTGACCGCTGGCTTTTTTTCCTTAGTAGATTTGGACGGTTTAGCCATGAGTTCTCCTCCTCATAGGTCGTAGAGTTCGTCTACAGTTTCGCGTGGCCATATCATGTTCCCTTCCTTACTGATAACACTCGGTGATCGAATAGTGAGCCAGCAGCCTAACACCAATAAGGCTGGCCAATAAGAATGGTAAGCATTGCCGCTTTTCGTAGCCTAACCCAACTTCGAGTCTTACCTTACCGTTACGATGTGTAAGCTCCTGGGTAATCCAGCTCCGAAAGCACCATCATTTATCTCGTCACCGCCGCCACCCTAAGAGGCGTAACAAATGATTGAACAAAATGTTCAGTCCGCCTGAACAATGAGCGGAAGGCCAGAATAATCAGACTTAATGAAGCACTCGTCTTTATGAAGCGGCGATTTATCGGCTGAGCGGAATGGATTGCGGACCTGTTACGGCATGGCTTGATTCGCAGCAGTTTCATTCCCTCCCCCGCCCAACGGCAGCTGCGCGATCTGACTCGCTATCGGACCCACTTAGTCGAAGAACGAGCGCAGTTGACGAATCGGCTGCAGCCGTGCTGGAAGAGGCTCTGTCGCAATTTCCAACTGTCGACGAGCGAGATCATCACTATAGGTTTCGTCCATCCGCCAGCTCCGGCCCACGGGGTACTGTTGGCGACGGAACGCTTTCTCGAACTCTGGGGCGTATTTGTATTCACCCAACGGTTGAGCGTGGAGTGATCGACAGCTACACCCCGCTCGCTCATCATTTCCTCAAGTTGCCGATAGGAAATCGGATAGGCTATATACCACTGTACTGCCCACATGATGATCTCCCGCTCGAATTGGCTCCCCTTAAAGTTCATCATGCCGCCTACTTTTCCTTCCCCTCATGATCAGGCGAGAAGTATAGCGAAATCCTCATCAAGGGAAAAGTTGCGACACAACCGACCTCCCTACCGTTGGGTCTTGCGAATGAGTTTGCGAAGTTGTGTGGTGCTAGGGTACTTTTCGGGTGGTTTAAAACACTTTCAGTGACAAAAATTGTCAAATTTCCCGGAAAAATTGATGGTCACACGAAGTGAAGGCTGCTGCGAAAGCATTTTTTAACGGAACATCAGACAACTTCTCGAACTCAAACGTTGAGCGAACCCTTGATGGTTTGCTACCTTCTTGGAGCGGAAACTTGACCTCTTGACAATAAGTCCTATAGACTATATGTCCTATGGACACTTTTAAGATGATTTGATAACCCGCAACCAGAAAGAGTAGTGTCAAGTTGCGGCAAAACTGTCGGTTCAATAACTTGACGCTACCGCCAGGAACGGTCTGGGAAGTGTTCTCAGACGAAAGGCCAGCTCGGAGCTGTCGTGCGAGAGTCGCCGGCTGAAATGCAAACTGATCGCTCACCACGGAGGACTGTTATCGTGACCCAACACTATGATGCTATCGTCATCGGGGCCGGCGTGTCTGGCCTGTATGCGCTCTATAAACTCCGCGAACTCGGCCTCTCGGCAAGGGTGTTCGAGGCCGGTACCGATATCGGCGGCACCTGGTACTGGAATCGCTACCCGGGTGCCCGTTTCGACTCTGAGAGCTATTCTTACCAATACTCCTTCTCTCAGGAACTGATCGACGAGTGGGAGTGGAGCGAGCATTTCTCGGGCCAGCCGGAAATCGAGCGGTATTTGCATTTTGTCGCGGATAAATTCGATCTCAAACGCGACATCGAGTGCAACGCGCGTGTTGCGACCGTCATGTACGACGAAGCTGACAAGCGGTGGGAGATTGACGACCCACAACGGTTTGCGCGCCCGTGCGCGCTATGTGATCTGCGCCACCGGGCTGCTTTCGGCGCACCAGTTTCCGGACTATGCAGGGGTTGCAGACTTTGCCGGCCTGTCGCTGCACAGCGCGCGCTGGCCGAAAGAACCGGTCGACTTCACGGGCAAGCGAGTCGGCATCATCGGCACCGGCCCGACTGCCGTCCAGATCATTCAGACCATTGCCCCCGACTGTGAACAGCTGACTGTTTTTCAGCGGACCGCGAATTGGTGCACCCCGCTACGCAACCGCCCGATTACCGCGGAGGAACAACGGGCGCTCAAAGAAAAAGCGCATGAGATTTTCGCACTGTGCAAACGCACCTGGGCGGGTTTTATTCACGAACCGGACCCGCGCGCCGCGATGGACGTGCCCAAAGAGGAGCGCTGGGCCCGCTATCAGGAGTTGTACGACCGCGGCGGGTTCGCGTTGTGGCTTGGCAATTACAGTGACTCATTTATGTCACAGGCAAGCTGCTGATGAGGTCGCCGAGTTCCTCGCCCACAAGATCCGCGAACGAGTCACCGATCCGGTGATGGCCGAGAAACTGATCCCGAAGCACACTTTCGGCACGAAGCGGTGTCCCGGCGAGAAGAACTACTACGAGACCTTCAACCGCGACAATGTCGGATTGGTTGACCTGCGCGAAACGCCGATCACGAAGATCACCCCCACCGGGATCGAAACCGGCAACGACTTGCATGAACTCGACGTTATTATTTATGCCACCGGCTTTCATAGCGTTACCGGCGAGCTCCTGCGTATGGATATTCGCGGCCAACACGGTCGTACCCTGCAAGAGCATTGGGCCGACGGGCCACGCACCACCCTGGGCGTGCAGTTCTCGGGCTTCCCGAACCTCTGGGCCATCATGGGGCCGCACAACCCGGCGGTGTTTTGCAATATCACTCGCTGTGTGGAGAGCAACGTCGAATGGATCGTCGATTGCATTCGCTATATGCGCGAGCATGGGTTCGAGACCATGACCGCAACCGCCGAGGCCGAAGACGCGTGGACCAAGCGCTGCTATGAATCGGCCAAAGGGCTGCTAATCAATGAGATGCAGGATTCGTGGTTCTTCGGCAGCACCAATCCCGAGCACGTGCGTGGCCGTTTCCTCTTATTTGCCGGCGGCGTGCCGCTCTACCGTGAGATCTTTGCCGACGTTGCCGCTAAGGGGTACGAAGGCTTCGAGCTTCGCTAGTTCGCCCTGAGTCCGAGCGCGATACGGGCAGTGACTGCTCGATGCAGCTTTTGGTGTCCTCTACGATAACTTGACAATACTGCGGCGCACGCTGTTTTGTTTGATGGTCGCACGAAAGAACTGTTAGAGCGGTACGCCCGAAAAAAGATCATAAGGAAGTGAGGATCATAGTGACTGATCAATACCAAAGTGAGACCATGCGCGGGTCGAAGCCCAAGTTGCTTTAGAAGGTCTCCTGCCATGTCTAGCCGTCTGCTGAGGCAGAGGACACCATCTGTCATTTGGATCGATTCGTTTTATTGTCCGGGGCCCGCAAACGTTCCCCTTAGCGTTTGTTACGGTCTAGCGTAGGGAACGGGAAGGGCAAAGTTTCAGCTAAGGGAGGGACATGATGACCAAGCCTGACCATTTCGACCGGTTTTAGAGACCAGTTCGACATTGAAGATCCAGCGTTCGCAGAACAGTTCGAGGATGTCCTCGAACATCTCGTCACCAAATGTCCGGTAGCCCACAGTGAGGTTGGACCCGGCTACCACGTTTTTAATCGTTACCAGGACGTGCGGCGCTGCGCGGCAGACTGGCGTACCTTTAGCAGTGCGGACGGCTGGCTGCTGGAATCCACCCGAAGGGAATCTGCCGATTCTGCCAGAGGACTTGGACCCGCCGTATCACACTGCCTGGCGACGGGTGTTGAATCCCTTTTTTAGTCCGGCGGCGGTGGGCCGCCTCGAAGCCAGCGCGCGACGGTACGCTGGCGAGCTGGTGGATCACTTTGCGTCGCGGGGGTACTGCGAATATGTGGCGGAATTCGCTGCCCAGCTGCCGGGCCTGATATTGTTTCACCACATCATCCCGGTACCGGTCGAGGACCTGCCCACGCTCTTTCACGACATCGATATGTATTCGTTTGG
>CAVTCR010000027.1:0-45793 GCA_963733195.1 uncultured delta proteobacterium | reverse complement strand
AGGTGAAGACGATGGGTAGGGTTGGTGCCCGCTGTATTGCAGCGCTGCCTGCAGGGTAGGGGTAGACAAGGTAATCAAAAGGTCAGCCCCGCCCTCCGACCGCGGCGTCGATCAGGCTGTTCACCGTTCCCATGTCGCCCTGGGCGTTACGGATCTTGACCTCGTAGTAGCGGCCCTCGACGAGGCCGGACTCACGGAGCCCTGTCAGTACGCCGTGTTCCGCCTCTTCCACATCTAACACATTGTTAAACTCGACGAGGTTCACGTTCCGTTTCTTGGCGAGCGGGGTCGTGGCCTGCCGCATCTTGCCTGCGGCTTAGCGGTCGCTTCTGCTTCCTTAACCAGTTCCGGTGGGAATGTGACGCCGAGTTTTCCGGCCATCTCTTTGATTCAACTCCGTATCCCGGACGGCGACATTCTCAAAAGGTATGGCCTGCGGACTTTCCCCGCGTAACACTCGTGCCACCACCTTGGCGGCGGCGTAGCCAGTCTGGTACCAGCCGATGCCGACGCTGACCAGCGCCCCTTGCTCGACGAACTTGGGATCGTTGTTGATTAAGGGCAAGCGGGCGTCGGTGGCCGCCTTGACAATACCCGGAAACGCCTGGAGGGCGGTGTTGTCTCCCGAGATCCACACTGCCTGGATGTTTTTTTGTGTGAGCGCCTGCGCCGCCTGGAAGACTTCGCTCGTATTGGTGACCGCCACTTCTTCGAGCGTGATGTTGCGCTGGCGGAACAACCCACGGGCCACGCTCACCACTTTTCGCGAGTTCGCTTCCGCGTTGTTGTACAGGGTTCCCACCGACCGTACGCCGGGGATGAGCCGCTGAATCACGTCAATCGTCTCACCGACCGGAGGAAACGAGCCGACGCCCGTGACGTTCGGGAGGTGATCCGTGGAAGAACCGTGCCCGCCCCGGCGGCGACCGGGTCGTACACGTAGGTGAACACCACCGGCGTTTTCTTCACTGTACTGCAAGCCGCCGTCAGCATGGCGTCGTCATTGAGCCGCGAAGTCACCGTCCAGGTCCTGGTTGTCGTAGCTCTGCAGGGCGCAGGCGGGAAATCTTGACAATCTCTCCCTGGGCGTGCGCTTTGCGGACCTCGAGGTTCTTACCTTCCACGAACCCCAGATCCCGTAACCCGTCGGACAACCCTTGCATGCAGGATTCCGCCCCGGGCTCGGGTGCGAAATAGACTACACCAACTTTGAACACACGTCCGGCCGACGGTTGCTGTGTCGCTGCGACTGCCTTTTCATGAACTCCCGCTTCGTCAACGAATATATCCGCGCGCGCGGAGACCTCCTCGGGCAGACGCCAAGGGTCTGCCAACCCGCTGAGCGCCGGCTTCTTGATCACCAACTTCTCCGGCACGACGTTCCTGACCGGGACGGTCGGGGGTCGGTGCCGCGCAAGATCTGCGCCGCCAACTCCCCCGTCTGCCTCCCTATTTCATGAAATTGGCCCCCTGATCGAAAAGCGTGCCGCGTTGCCGGAGTCGCCCGGAGTGATAGTAAAAACCGGGATGCGCGCCTTTTTCGCCGTCGCGATGACCGAGTGGAGCGCCAGCAGGACAGTGTTATCACCCCCGACCCACAAGGCTTGGGCCCGCACGTGAGATTACGGAACTGGCCACTTCGACCACCGCCGACGAGTTGTCGGCGGTCGCCTCTAACAAGTCAATGCCTAGCTTTTTGGCCGCCTCGCGCGCCTGTTCCGTGAAGACCCGCGAATTGGATTCCCCGATTCCACACCACACCAACCGATTTGAGGCCGGGAAAGAATTCTCTCGCGAGTTGGAAAGAGTTCGCTACAGGCAGCAGCGTACCGATCCCTACCAGGTGTTTCGGGTGATCCAGTGGGTCCTCACGGTTAATACCAACCCCTGCGCTAAACGGGTCGGCGACGACGCCAAAGACGTGTGTGACTTTGCCGGCCTTGTTCGCATTGGCTACGGCCTGCGTGGCCGGGGTGCTCATCGTCAGTACCAGGTCAAATTGCCCGTTGGTGACCTGCCTGGCGATCGTGTTGACCGTCGCCAGGTCCCCCTTGGCGTTGTATTGTTTCAAGACGATTGATTGCCCGTCGATGAACCCACTTGCCGCGAGCCCTTCTACCATGCCCTGGGCGCCATCCAATAAATACTTGCTGAGACGAATAGATGAGAACAGCCGCTTGGGGAATTCGGCCCAAGGAGAGCATCGGGTCTTACGCCGAGATGCCAATCCCCCAACCCAGCAGTATGCTAGAAGTCAATGCGATAAGGAAAATGCCCAAAGATAAGCGTTTGATGGCGAACCACATTACCGGCTCGATCCCCCTAGGAAATTGCCTCCTACTACCCGACCGCCAGGTTATACTAGCTGTCTCCGTTGAAGTAAATCTTAGGGGTCGGCGCAGGAATCGAGCTGAGAAAGAAGGATCTACTGCGGATTTCACTCAGAGGCCTCGCGCAAATGAAAATCGCTATAGGTGCCGGAGCGCGTCTCGCACTATTGCGCCGCCGAATGTCCTGCGCTCTCGTGGCACCACGGATTGAGGGTCCGCTTCGCTTCCGTAGTTCAGTAAGTAAAGATTATACTCGGTGTTCAGCTTCCTGAGCCTCTCTATTGTGTGGCGATGGGTACCTTTCCATCTATCGACGCCAGGAGTTCTCCTCCAACCTGCTTGCCGTACTCGTGTCCAGCCTCCCTTTTGATCCCGAGAAACATAACCTCTCCACGTTTTCTTCTGTAATGTCTATAGTCGATTCCTTATGTATTCTTCACTTAAGTGACTTCAGGTCAATGAGATTCTCTTTTTCATCGCCAGGAGATTTCTCTCCTCTGTCTTTTGTATTCCACATCGTCCATTAACTTCCGCAGCAAATGAATCCCCAAACCTCCCACTGGCCTTTCCTCAAGCGGTTTGCTCGTATCCGGCGCTGCCGCCTCCAACGGATTAAATGGCCGGCCGTCGTCCTCAACCACTGCTGTTACTTCTTCCCCCTGGCAGGATAGACGAATCATAATTTCGTGCTCATCCGAATCGTCGTATCCGTAGGAAATCACGTTCGTCAGGCTCTCTTCCAGAGCCATATAGATATCGAAGCCCAGGTTTGGAGGCAAATGGTATAGTTCTGCGAATTCTGCCACCACCTGACCTAATCGCTCAACCTCCGATAGATTGTTCTTGAAGCGAATCGACATTGGCTTACTCATAGTGGTCTCGTCGTGATTGTCATCGCTCAGGTAGTGTATGGCTAGGGCGGTAATATCATCACTCTGCTCGACGCCGCAAGAAAAACGCCTCACTTCACTCACGACGCTGTTTAATCAGCTCGGTCGGTGACAACTTGTGTTCTCGTTGTAAAAACTCTCGCAAACGGTGGTCCGAGAAGAGGTTGCCGGCACTATCCATCGCCTCTGTCACCCCGTCGGTGTATAGGAAGAGCTCCTCTCTTGGCAGCAATGTGACTTTCTTTGCTCCGTACGTAATACCCTCAAGTACGCCCAGTGCCATTCCCCCCGTCTGTTCGAGAGCTTCCACCGCGCCATTTTGAAAGAGGACATAAGGGAGGTTATGACCGCCGCTACTGTACTCCAATTCTCCAGTGCGCAGGCGCAGAATTCCGTAAAAAATGGTGACAAACATGCCAGTATCGTTGTCACGACAGAGTTCATTATTCAGCTCGGCAAGAACAGCATCAGGACGGCCTCGCTTGCCGGCCGTGACCCTGAGCAAAGTTTTCGTCACCGACATAAACAACGATGCCGGGACACCCTTACCGGAAACATCGCCGATGGCGAAACCGAGATGGTCGTCATCAATGAGCATAAAATCGTAGAAGTCTCCTCCTACCTCCCGCGCGGGTTCGATGGCGGCGTAGAGGTCGATCTCCGATTGATGCGGGAAAGGGGGAAATCGTTTGGGTAACATACCCATCTGGATCTCGCGTGCGAGACTTGAGTGCCTCGTCCATTCGCTGCTTCTCGACGTAGACTTCGGTAAGCTGTGCCCGTTCCAGCGCTACTGCGGCGTGAGCAGCCAACGCCGCCAAAAGCGACTCGTCTCGCTCATCAAAGACTCCTCTGTCTTTCTTGTTCAGAACCTGGATAACGCCGACCAGCTTACCCTTGCTACTCATCATGGGCAGACAAAGAATAGAGCGCGTCTGATACCCTGTCTGTTTGTCGAAGTCCGAATTGAATCTCGGGTCAGTATAGGCATCGGCAATATTCGCTGCCTGACGAGTCTTGGCCACATCTCCGGCAATACCCACCCCCACTGAGAAACGAATTTCCTGTAGTTGTCCGAGCTTGTGGGCAATCTTACTCCACAATTCGTTGTGCCCTTCATCGTACAAGAAGAGGCTGGCGAGGTCTGCCTCCATAATTTCTACAGTTTTCTGCACGATGACTTGCAGCAGATTATCCAGTTGGATCTCGCTGGACATAGCCTTGGACACTTCCAAAATCGCATTGAGATTACGAATCTCACGTTCGATATCAATCGTTGGCATTGTCTCAGGCATAACGTTACCTCGCTCTCCTCACGCAAGAGCATGTTCCGCCTCTCTCAAATCCTCGTGGTGACGGGCTCCAATTCTCGCCTAGAGGATCCTCCCCAAAGCGACGATGCCATATAATCTCCTTCAGAGACGTGGTGTGCAACTACCTGTGAGATCTTCTGTGGTGACGGAGAGCCCACGCATTGACCTCAGGGGAAGCTGCGCTGTATGTTGCCTATCCTTAGAGATTTGGAAAGGGGACTTCATCTATATGGCGGGATCTGCATCCTTTCTTGGTTCTGTACGCCGATTCTTTCGCGATTACTTGCTGGTCATGGAAACGCGGGGCTCCTTCGGTCAGCTCGTGCAAAAAGCAACAGAGGATCCCGCTCTGCGTCAACGCCTTTTGCAGGCTCCCAAGCAGGTCTTGGCCGAAGCTGGCATCACTTTGCCTGCGGGTCTTGAGGTGGAGATTGTCGAAAACACTGATAAAGTCATTCACCTTGTACTACCTCCTCTAGTAGAGGCGAGTGAAGCGTAAGGAGGAGCACAATGAAAGCGAACCCAGTGAAACTAGCGATCGTACGGGCCTGTACGGATGCTGCCTATCGTGCACGTCTCTTGGCAGACCCCCCGAAAAGCATTGGCCGAGGAAGGCATTGAAGTTCCTGCGGATATTGAGGTGAAGGTTCACGAGAATTCAGACAACAAAATCGTGGCCGTGCTGCCCGGGCCCCAGGTTGCGGAGATACGGGAACGAACCCGGCAATTACCGAGTGGACCGGTGGCTGACGTCCCTTCTGGTTTGACCCTTGAGTGGGAGCGGACCTCACTGATTGCGAAGGGCAGGATTGACACGAACACGGCCCCGGCGCTCCGGCGCGAACTACAGCGAGCCTTTGTTGATGTTGATCTTGTTATGACTGAGGTCACGTTCTTAAGTTCACCCGGCTTGGCGGCGCTGTTGGCCGGGCAAAAGCATCTGGCTGCGCATGACAGTCACCTGCGCCTGTTCGACGTTCCTCGTGAGATTCGCAATGTCTTAGAGATGGTCGGCTTCCTGGATCTCTTTGAGATCATCACCCCCAATAGTGTGGATGATCCCTTCGTGGCCGCCATGCTGGTGACGCCATTTCACTAATTGCTTTGCTCCTGTGAGTCGTCCGTAATGGTTTGCTAGTCGGATCCTTTAACCACTTGATTTTCGACCCGAGGACTTTCGGCGCTTTGGCCCAATTTGAGGGCCATAGCAGCGAGAGAGCCCAGCGTTCGACCGGCACGTTACTCACGAGCTTTCTCGTATTGCGAACACAGAGTATTGGCTTCTGCATGCACGGTTGCGTCAGTGCTGAAACGATGCGCTGCTTCGATCAGACGTCGAACGTGTTGGTGTGCTTCGGGCACGAACGTCTCCAGTAGTAATCTCGTGGTCGAACGGAAGCCGTGCATCCATGCTGCATTGATATGGTTCAATTCCGAACCTTCAATCAGCAATGCTTGATGGAACGCCTCGTCGCTGGTCAGGCTCGGTTGTTGAACGCTGGCTTCGGCGGTCGTTATTATCGTCTCTACGTTGGCGAGCACGTTCTCTACGATCGACGGAGGGAAGTCCATAACACTCAACAGATGAGCCGATCGCTCCAAGGCGATAATATGGTGCGTTTCATCCTCTGCCATCACGCTCCACAAGGTACGAAGTTCAGCAGGGAATTGTTGATGTTGACTCAAGACAACATAGACCTGACGAACGCGCTGTTCCATTTTGAGGAGTTGTTCGAGTAATCGGTACGATGTCATGGTCAGCTCTTTCTCTCGTCACAATTGTTCAGGCCACAATTTTCACAGAACTATCGGTAGCAACTGTCTGATGTCAGAGATTTCGCCAACAGTTATACGTCGCAACAGAAGCCGAAACCCCGCTCGCATCTTTTGTTCTGGATCCGCTCATTATGTCTGAATGCGTAGTGCATGATCTCATAGAAACCTCCTTATAGAGCAGATTATAAGCAAAACGCGTGCCCAAAGAGGCAGAGAGAAAATCGAGATGGAGTGCTGAGGAGCGAACAGGAGCGCTCGCTCTTTAGCAGAAATGCGAAAAACTTCACCTTACTTTCCTAGTTTTGCGATTTGCCGGCCGAGAGAAAATTTCCGACCGATGAAGTCGGGAACCCTTGCTCATCTTTACAGCTAACTCAATCCAAACCTTCGTGTTTTGTTCCTCGCAAACCATTATCTTTCAACCCTCGTTGACGACCTGCTGTCAGTAGAGGACTATTCCATCGTGGTGCGTGGACGAAATGTGCCAACGACGTGGTCGAACGCGTGTCATTATTCTAAGGAGGGGCGATGAAATTCGGGCTCTTTTACCAACTCCCATGCGGACCTGAACAAGATGAAGTCACTCGCTATCACGAAACAATCGAGCAGATCGTCTATGCTGACGAACTCGGATTTGACGTTGCCTGGTTGGCGGAACTGCACTTTAATCGTCCGTTCTCGATCATGCCTGCCCCCATGCTTGTAGCCACTGCGGTTGCTCAACACACAAAGCGTATTCGTCTTGGTACGGCGGTCGCATTATTATCTTTGCAACACCCGCTACGCGCTGCTGAAGATGCGGCTACTGTCGACATCCTTACGAATGGCCGCTTGGAATTCGGTATAGGTCGCGGAACTATCGCGCTGCATTTCCAAGGGTTTAACGTCTCGCGAGATGACAGTCGTGAGAGGTTCGAGGAAGCGTTAACAATCATTACTAACGCATGGACGCAAAACACTTTTCACTTCACTGGGAAGTACTTTCACGTACCAGAAACCGCAATCGCACCAAAACCGCTGCAGAAACCACATCCTCCGCTTCGTATCGCTGCCAATAGCCCTGAAACTGCAGCTTTCGCTGGCACACACGCATACCCTGTTCTTGTCGCTGCTACCATTCATCCATTCCCTGAACTTCCGCGTCATATCGCGATCTATCGCGATGCCTTCAAGAATACTGGACATCAGACTGCCCAAGAGGATGTGGCCGTCGCGTTCAAGTTCTTTGTCACAGATAGCGGCGAACACGCTCGACATGCAGTCGAAGACAGTACCATGCACTACTTCCGCACTGTCAGCCATCAAGCAAAACTGGGACAACGAGAGCAAGGAGCTTCCTATACGTATTTACGTGAAGTGCGACAGCGATTCGACACAGTGACGTGGGACGATATCGATCAAACGATGGGAATCTATGGTTCGCCGGACACCTGCATCCGCAAGATCACTGAAGCACATAGACTGTGTGAGATGAATCAATTGATCTGTTGGTTTAATCCTGGCGGCCTCGTCCCTCACAGAGAGGTGCTCAGTAGTATGCGTCGTTTCGCGCAGGACGTATTGCCC
This sequence comes from uncultured delta proteobacterium, assembly GCA_963733195.1. Lineage (GTDB taxonomy): Bacteria > Desulfobacterota > Binatia > Bin18 > Bin18 > VGTJ01. The sequence goes on along the minus strand of CAVTCR010000027.1, from coordinate 37,918 downwards.
GCGGTGCGAGGGTTGTAAGAGTAGACTCGCACTTGTCCCGTTCTTGATTGCGTGCCTGTTCTAGGTTAGGCAGGAATAGTTCCGTACTATCCGCTGAGTCCCAGATCTGAAGACGAACAACGTTACAGAAAATAAAGAAGGGGGAACAATGATCGAGCTTATGGTTAATGGCAAATCACACTCTGTGGATGTCAACCCAGAGATGCCTCTTCTGTGGGTTTTGCGAGACGCCATTGGTCTCACCGGTGCGAAGTATGGATGTGGCATGGCGCTGTGTGGATCCTGTACGGTGCATCTGGATGGTGAAGCCGTACGCTCCTGCGTCTTGCCAGCATCAGCTGCCGTAGGAAAGAAAGTCCTCACCATCGAGGGCCTTTCTCCCAATGGCGATCATCCCGTGCAGAAAGCTTGGGTTGCTGAGCAAGTTCCGCAATGCGGCTATTGTCAGCCAGGTATGGTTATGGCTGCTGCTGCACTCCTCAAGAAGAAACCTCAGCCTACCGACGCAGACATCGACGCCGAGGTGACCAACATCTGTCGTTGTGGAACCTATGCTCGCATACGCAAAGCGATCCATGCCGCGGCGAAGAGTGCGTGAATCGTGATGCGTATTCCATAAAACGTGTTTATTCCTGACGCACTACGGACTGCGGTTTGTGTAGTGTGAACAGGGGAGTTTTTAAGGAGAGCTATTATGCCAGCGTCTCAGCATCTTTCACGCCGAGCTTTTCTAGTGCGGAGTGCCACGGTGGGCGGCGGCCTTATGATCGGTGTCTGCCTCCCCCAAACGGTTCTCGCTAAAAAACAGCAGAAAGCAGCTGCGTCCAGCGTCGGACCGGAAGTCACAGCCTGGGTACTCGTCAATCCAGATGACACTATTCTGATTCGTGTCGCGCGGACAGAAATGGGGCAGGGTAGTTTTACTGGCCTCCCGATGTTGATTGCCGAAGAGTTGGAGTGTGATTGGAAGCAGGTCCGCGCTGAATATGCCTCCACCAGCGAACACTTACGCCGCAACCGTGTCTTCAAAGAAATGTTAACCGGCGGCAGCAGATCGATCCGTGATAGCCACGAGTATCTGCGCCAAGCTGGGGCTGCCGCACGGACGATGTTGGTCACTGCAGCTGCCAACAAGTGGGGAGTTCTGCCAGCAGAATGTACAGCAGCCCACGGAGTTGTTACCCACACATCGAGCAAACGACAGGTGAAGTATGGTGCGGTCGCTGCTGATGCCGCCAAGCTCGATATTCCTACTGATGTCGTCCTCAGAGATCCTAGGGAGTGGAAGCTGATCGGACAACCCGTCAAACGCTTTGACATCCCGGACAAAGTCACGGGCAAGACGGCTTTTGCCATTGATACGAAACTCCCAGGCATGGTCTATGCCGCGATCGCGCAATGCCCGGTATTTGGTGGCACCCTCAAAAATGCCGACGCTGACAAAATCTCTAGCAAGCCTGGTGTAGTTAAAGTGGTACCGATGGAAAGCGCCGTTGCCGTCGTTGCTGAAGGAAGTTGGTGGCACGCACAACAAGCGTTGCGAGAACTGCCAATTGAATGGAACTTTGGCGACAACGCGAAAGTCAGCAGCGCTAGTATTATGGAGTTCCTCCGTGAAGGTATCACAGTAAAAGATGCTCCAGTCTCACGCCAAGAAGGGGACATAGACAAAGCCTTTGCTGGAGCTGCTAAAGTCGTCGAGGCTGAGTACTACGCACCATATCTAGAACACGCAACTATGGAGCCGCAGAATTGTACGGCCTATATCCACGATGGCCGTGTTGAAGTCTGGGCTCCTTCGCAGAATAGCGAAGCAACCGCAGCGTTGGCTGCTGAGATCACGGAAATTCCTTTGAGCAATGTTGAAGTACATAAGGTCCACATTGGCGGTGGCTTTGGCCGGCGTGGCCTGGTCCTCGATTATGTTCGGCAAGCTGTCACCATCGCTAAGGCGCTTCCAGGAAAGCCTGTGAAATTGATCTGGTCGCGGGAAGAAGATATTCAGCACGGACACTATCGACCTGTAGCATTGGTACGGATGCGAGCCGCGCTTGATGCGGCGAATGAACCAACAGCGTGGTATGTTCGCCAAGCAGATCAATCGATTTTCAATAGTGTAAGACCTGAAATGGTGAAGAATGGCATTGATAGCATTGGGGTGAGAACGTTCTCTGATGCGCCATATGCATTTCCGAACATTCGCATGGAGTATGCGATGCGCAACACTCACGTACCACCGGGTCCGTGGCGAGCGGTTGCGCATACCCATAATCCGTTCTTCCGTGAGTGCTTCATTGACGAACTCGCGGTCGCTGCAGGAAAAGATCCGTATCAATTCCGCCGCAAACTCCTTGTCAAAGCAACACGTGATCTGGGTATCCTTGATGCCGTGGCCAAAGCCGCCAATTGGGAGAAATCTCTACCCGCAGGGGTGCATCGCGGCATTGCCGTCCAAGATGCTTATGGAAGTTACACCGCAGCGGTCGCTGAAGTCTCTGTGAGTGACAAGGGTGAACTCAAGATCCATCGCCTGATTATTGGCCTTGATAGTGGATATGTCGTGAATCCTGATTCTGTTCGTGCTCAAGTCGAAGGTTGCGTCGTCTATGGGTTGACAGCCATTTTGTATGGCGAGATCACAATAAAGGACGGGAGAGTCGAGCAGTCCAATTTTCATGATTATCCCATGATGCGCATTGCCGAGATGCCAAAGGTCGAAGTGGTACTCGCACCAACAGGTGGATTCTGGGGTGGGGCTGGTGAGCCGCCACTCGCACCACTGGCCCCAGCAATTTGTAACGCTATCTACGCCGCAACTGGCAAACGGATTCGTTCATTGCCGTTGAAGCATCATGATTTGCGAAAAGCATAGCATCCCGTGCGAGAGATATCGATGTCACAATTTGCACTATCGCGGCGGCAAGTGCTTAGGACACTTGCCGCCATGCTTCTCTTCCCAGCAGCAAGGAGCGAAAGTGTTGCAGCCCAAGTTCCGCCACGTTTGCAGCCACTCATTGACGAGGTCACTGGGGGAATCACCCCGACAGTAGGGAAGGTGAAACTGACGCTTCCTCCTCTTGCCGAGAGCGGTAACTCGGTCCCGTTGAAATTACAGATAGAGAGTCCGATGACCACGGAGAATTACGTGAAAAGTGTTCATGTTTTCTCAGAAAGGAATCCGCGACCAGTTATTGCCCGTTTTCACCTCGGACCTCAGTCTGGCAAAGCCGAGATCAACACCCGTATTCGTCTTGCTGGGACTCAACACGTAGTTGCACTTGCAGTGATGAATAACAATTCTGCATGGCTTGGGTCCACGGAAGTTGTGGTCACAACAGCTGCGTGTATTGACGAATAATAATGACAGAATGCGCATACGAAATGTGTCGTGTGTGATTCGTAAAAAAAATCATGGCAAATGCGAGGATTCAGGTTCCGACAGAGATTAAGCACGGGCAAATCTTTGAAGTGCGTCTTCTTATTCGCCATCCTATGGAGACGGGACTCCGCCATGATGAAGTCGGCAAGGCGATCCCGCAGAACACCATTAATCTACTCACCTGCCGCTACAATAGCATTGAGGTCTTTCGAGCCGAACTGTTTCCGGGTATCTCCGCTAACCCGTATCTGTCTTTTTTTACCACAGCGACACAGTCGGGTGAGTTAGAAATTTCGTGGGCTGACGACACAGGACAGAGTGAGGTAGAACGGATTGCGATTACCGTGCTGCCATGAATGACGAAACGGCTCATACTTGGGTTAAGCTGCCTCTATTGTGGTTCCTCTGCATGACAATATCGGTTGTCGGAAGTATGTTCGACGCCAGTGCATCAGATCAGACCGTACAACGAGGGACCGCCTTAGCAAATGCCTGCGCTGCGTGCCATGGCCCTGAAGGTCACAGTACGGGCGCAATTCCGCCATTAAACACGATGCCCGCGAACGCCTTGCGTGATTCTCTACGCTCATTTCGTAGTGGTGAACGGTCAGGAACGGTGATGAATCGTTTGACTCAAGGTCTAGATGAGGCAGACATCGACGCGATAGCTTCATATTTTACGAAAAGACAACGGCCGTAGGACTCACTGATGATGACGCGTCGTTCGTTTCTTCACCTTGCGAGTGGATTGCTGGCTGCCGGTGTTCATCCCGATCTGAGCCGAGCAGAGACGAAAGGCCGAGTAGTGGTGGTTGGTGGAGGTTTTGGTGGTGCGACCTGCGCGAAATATCTCCGCCGGGCAGATTCCTCACTTGATATCACACTCGTGACGACACAACGTAGTTTTATCACGTGCCCATTTAGTAATGCTGTAGTGGCTGGCCAACAGTCATTAGCCTCCCTTACTCATACTTACGATACCCTTCGGCAGCGCTACAGGGTTCGCGTGGTATATGCCACGGCCACTGATCTTGACCCAGTGAAGCATCAACTCATGTTAAGTGATGGCAAGAAACTCACCTATGATCGCCTCGTTCTTAGCCCTGGTGTTGAACTTCAGTGGGGAGCGATCGAAGGGTACACGTCCACGGCGAGTACTGTGTTTCCCCATGCGTGGGAAGCTGGTCCGCAAACCGAGATCTTACGCCGTCAGCTTGAAACAATGGCAGATGGTGGACTCGTAGTCATTACCGTACCAGAGAACCCATACCGTTGTCCTCCAGGTCCTTATGAACGCGCTAGTCTCATTGCGTATTATCTCAAGAAAAATAAGCCCCGCTCGAAGGTGCTGGTTCTTGATGCCAAAGATACGTTTACCAAAAAGGAACTCTTTGTCTCGGCTTGGAAGCAGCTGTATCCTACCACCTTAGAATGGGTCTCAGGTTCGCAAGGAGGCCGGGCGAATCGGGTTGACATACGTGAAGGGATTGTACGGACGGACTTTGATGAATACAAACCGGCAGTGGCAAATATCATTCCCCCGCAGCGGGCCGCCTTGATAGCAAGGGTGGTAGATCTTGACGATAAGAAAGGGTGGTGTCCGGTGCGCGCGAGTACCTTTGAGTCTACTGTACATCACGACATTCACATTATTGGTGATGCCGCTATTACAAACCCCATACCCAAGTCAGCCTTCGGGGCTAGTGTTGAGGCGAAAGCATGTGCGGCTGCGATCGCCTCGCTATTACGTAGTGAGCCTGTGGCACCTCCTGTGCTTATGAATACGTGCTATAGCCTCGTCGCACCAAATTACGGCATTTCGATTACGGGCGTGTATCGAGCCGTCAACGATGTAATCGAGACGATACCAGGAACCGACGGAGTTAGTCCGCTAGACGCCCCAGCCGAAACTCGGGCCCGTGAAGCAGCGTATGCACGTTCCTGGTATGCCAATATCACTGCAGATGCCTTTACATGACCGTGCGATCTCCTAAGGTAATTTTCTCTCGTGGCGCACACCGACCAGAGCAAAGAAGTCACTACTGGTGCTTCCTGAGCATCTACTATCTATTGATCTTAGTACTTCCATGGAACATTGCTGTCCTAGACGAGGCGGTAGCTGTAGAAGAGTCTCAAACTCGCTACCAAGTCACGAATGATGCCATTACCGAGCCACTCACGAGCACTCTTGGTGACGCTGAACGCGGCAGACATATCTTCATGGATCGTGAGCGAGGTGACTGTCTTGTGTGCCACGCCGCACCGCTCCCAGACCGTCAGATGCATGGAACTGTCGGTCCAGCGCTTGACGGGATAGGAAGTCGCTACTCGGCAGGAGCGTTACGATTACGTTTGGTTGATGCACAACGGATCAATCCACAATCAGTCATGCCGGCATACTATAAAGTCAGCGGGCTCTATCGTGTCCTTACACCGTATCGCAACAAAACACTACTTACAGCGCAAGAAATTGAGGATGTCATTGCGTATTTACTTACACTCAAAGACACACCTCCACCCTTAGAAGGGCAGAGTGCTCAGCAGATAGCGGAAGCCCAATCGGACACAGGATCTCACAGACGAAAGCAACCCCTCTACGTCGTTGAAACTCGGCGCTCAGGCTACACCTATCTGTCGCAAGAAAACCAACAGCTTCAGAACGACGAGTTTGCCAATCCTGGTATGTTGTGGGTAGAGCGTGGCCGAGAGTTGTGGGCGAAGACAGACGGTGCAGCCAATACAGCCTGTGCAAGTTGCCATGCCGGTGCAGAAAGCATGCGTGGCGTACGCTCTCGTTATCCACGCTTTGACTCGCAGAGTAAAAAGCTCATCAATCTTGAACAGCAAATTAATCGCTGCCGCGAACAGCACATGAAAGCCTCAGCCTATGCCTATGAATCTGAGTCATTATTAGCGCTCACGACGTTCATCAGTTTTCAATCTCGAAGTTTGCCGATGGAGGTGCAGGTTGACGGCCCGGCCCGCCCATTCTTTCAAGCGGGACGAACGTTCTACATGCAGCGGCGTGGGCAACTGAACCTCGCCTGTGCACACTGCCACGACCTACACAACGGGCAACGACTCCACGGTGAGGTCATCAGTCAAGGGCAGATCAATGGATTTCCCATCTATCGACAACTGTGGCAGACCCTAGGTTCGTCTCACCGGATGTTTGCCTGGTGTAATACTTCCATCCGTGCGGAACCTTTTGCCCTAGGTTCTGACGACTATGTGAACCTTGAGTTGTACATGGCCTGGCGTGCAAGAGGTCTATCAGTAGAAAGTCCGGCGATACGACGATAAAAGGGTTCTGGTGCGAGAAAGGGGAGAGTCTGTTAAACAGAAGGAATGCGTCTTCCAAACAAGGACCCCTCCGGCCTGTTTATACGCTATCACTTTGACAGCTCCATTATTATTCTGTGTGTCAAGTGAGTCTTCTTATATCGTGCGGTCGACAACGTGGGACAGACTATATCGTGAGAGTGCTGAACCCGTAGTAGATAGCCTGTTTCCAGGGCATGTCGTCAGCGGCGACACGACAACCCGCGCGGTGGCATGCAGCGTTCTTTCAGGGCCACATCAATAGGAATAAGCATAAACTTTGTAGTTTTAGGCAAGCTTTGGGCCGCCCGACACTCTATACTTCACTTCCGAAGTGGTTCGATCCTCAACAGTGGTAGGAGGAACAATGCAAAAACGCAAACTTGGGAAGAGCAACTTGGAAGTGTCGGCCATCGGGCTCGGCTGCATGGGCATGAGCGCCAACTACGGCCCGCCCAGGGACAGGCAGGAAATGATCGCCCTCATTCGGACGGCCGTGGACCGTGGCGTCACCTTCTTCGATACGGCTGAGACCTATGGTCCATTTACGAACGAGGAACTCGTGGGCGAGGCGCTTGCCCCCGTACGCGACCACGTGGTGATTGCCACCAAGTTCGGGTTCAAATTTGGTCCCAATAGGGAGCGGCTGGGCCTGGATAGTCGGCCTGAGCACATCAAGCAGGTGGCCGAGGCCTCGCTCAAGCGCCTCAAGACCGACGTTATCGATCTGTTCTACCAGCACCGTGTTGACCCGAACGTGCCGATCGAAGAGGTGGCGGGGGCGGTGAAGGACCTGATCGCGGAAGGCAAGGTCAAGCACTTCGGCCTTTCCGAGGCAGGTGCGCAGACGATCCGTCGGGCGCACGCGGTACAGCCGGTCACTGCGGTCGAGAGCGAATACTCTCTATGGACGCGAGATCCGGAAGCGGAAGTGCTGCCGACTTGCGAAGAGCTCGGGATCGGCTTCGTTCCCTGGAGCCCTCTCGGGCAGGGCTTCCTTACGGGGAAGATTGATGCCGCCATGGCCTTCGACACCTCCGACGTTCGGTCCTGGTTCCCGCGCTTTACGCCAGAGGCCCGAAAAGCGAATCAGGCGTTGGTTGATTTGCTTGGCACGATCGCCGCACGGAAGCAGGCGACACCGGCGCAGATCGCGCTGGCGTGGCTACTGGCCCAGAAGCCGTGGATTGTACCCATCCCGGGTACCACGAAACCTGCACGCCTGGAGGAGAACCTCGGCGCAGTGGCCATCGCACTGACGGCCGACGATCTCCGTGAGATCGAGAGCGCTGCCTCCCAGATCACGGTGCAAGGGGCTAGGGGGACTGGACAAGAGCGATACGTTTGAGGCTGTTATGACAGCCACCGCAAAGATCACAGTGCAAGGGGAACGGTACCCCGAACACATCATGCAACTGCTGGGTCGCTGAGCGGCGAAAAAGGAGACGCGCCGATGATAACGTGGACGAGCGACGAGCTCACCAAGATCGGCACAGCAGAAGAACTGAAGATCGCGTCACTCCGACGCGACGGCACGCTGCGCAACCCGGTGATGATTTGGGTCGTCCGCCACGGCGATGACCTCTACGTCCGATCCGTCAACGGGCGCTACCGCCGCCTGGTTCCGTGGCACGCAGGTGCGCCACGAAGGCCACATCCAGGCTGGTGAGCGTCGACAAAGATGTCACGTTCGTGGACGCCGACCCCGACCTCAACGACCAGATCGACGCCGTGTACCGCACCAAATACCGCCGCTACGCCGCCAGCATCATCAATCACATCGTGAGCCCTGTGGCGCGATCCGCGACTATCAAACTCGTGCCACGAAGAAACAATCTGTTAGTTGAACATTGCCGCGTTCGAGCGGTTGGGAAAGAGGTTGACCAAAGAAAAATTCTATCAAAGGAGGAATTCAGAACATGGACATCAAAAGAAATGGCTCACAGCCCTCCAGCAAAGGACCGGCCGAGTATTTTACCGGCACGGTACGCATTGACCCGCTGTACCAGGCACCCGCGCCGGCCCGCATGTTCGCCGCCAGTGTCACGTTCGAGCCCGGCGCGCGGACCGCATGGCACACCCACCCGCTGGGCCAGACCCTGATCGTGACGGCTGGCTGCGGCCTGGTACAGAGCTGGGGAGGCCCGGTCGTGAAAATTCGGCCGGGAGACGTGGTCCGATGCCCGCCTGATGAGAAACATTGGCACGGCGCCACGGCCACCACGGCCATGACGCACATCGCCATTGTCGAACAGCTCGACGGCAAGAGCGTCGAGTGGATGGAAAAGGTCAGCGACGAACAATACCAGGCCGGATCCTCTGTGGACTAGGAAATTCTGACCTTTCACGCAAAGACAGGAGTGCAAAAAATGCAAAAACGCAAATTGGGAAGAGCAACCTGGAAGTCTCGGCCATCGGGCTCGGCTGCATGGGGCATGAGCTTTGGCCACGGCCCGGCTAGCGACAAGCAGGAGATGATCGCACTGATCCGGTCGGCCGTCGAACGCGGCGTTACCTTCTTCGACACCGCCGAAGCCTACGGTCCGTTCACGAACGAAGAACTCGTGGGCGAAGCGCTTGCTCCCTTCCGCGATCGAGTGGTGATCGCGACGAAGTTCGGGTTCAAATTTGGTCCCAAGGGGGAGCAGATGGGCCTGGATAGTCGGCCCGAGCACATCAAGCAGGTCGCCGAGGCCTCGCTCAAGCGACTGAAGATCGAGGCCATTGATCTCTTCTATCAACACCGTGTGGACCTGGACGTGCCCATCGAAGAGGTGGCGGGCGCGGTGAAGGACTTGATTCAGGCAGGGAAGGTGAAGCACTTCGGCCTGTCTGAAGCCGGCGTGCAAACCATCCGTCGCGCCCACGCCGTGCAGCCCGTGACGGCACTGCAGAGCGAATACTCGCTGTGGTGGAGAGAGCCTGAAGAGGAAGTGATACCGACACTTGAGGAACTCGGCATCGGGTTTGTTCCCTTTAGCCCGCTGGGGAAAGGCTTCCTCACGGGCAAGATCGACGAGAACACGACGTTCCACAAGTACCGACTTCCGCAACATCGTCCCGCGCTTTACGCCAGAGGCGCGCAAAGCGAATCAGGCGTTGGTTGATCTGCTTGGCCAGATCGCCGCACGGAAGCAGGCGACCCCGGCGCAGATCGCGCTGGCGTGGCTGCTGGCGCAGAAGCCGTGGATTGTGCCCATCCCCGGCACCCGAAAGCTGGAGCGCCTGGAGGAGAACCTTGGCGCAGTGGCAATCCAACTGACGGCCGACGATCTCCGTGAGATCGAGAGCGCTGCCGCCAAGATCACGGTGCACGGGGCTCGGTACCCCGAACACCTGGAGAAACTGGTCGGTCGCTGAGCGGCGCACCCAAGGGCGCTCTCGGGCGCCGCGCTGGCTCAGCGTGATCGGCGGCTTCACAGCCGCCCGTTGGCGGTTCTGCTGAAAACGAAGGGACACGGCTGGGCGGATCGAAGTGAGCTTGAGCATTAGGGTGCAAACAGAAAAAGGAGGATCTCATGAGTACATTCGTACTGATTCACGGAGCAGCCCACGGCGGGTGGTGTTGGTACAAGGTCGTGCCCTTGTTGGAGAAGCACGGCCACACGGTACTGGCTCCTGACTTGCCTGGTCATGGGAAGGATAAGACACCGGTGGCGGACGTGACGCTCCAACTCTATGTGGACAGCGTCTGCAAACTCCTGGATGCGCAGCGGGAACCGGTGATTCTTGTGGGGCACAGTATGGGCGGGGGAATTATCACGCAGGTGGCCGAAGAGCGACCCGAGCGCATTAAGTGGTTAGTGTATCTGGCCGCAGCCCTGCCTCGGAATGGCCAGTCGATGTTTGAACGAGTTTCAGCACGACACGGAGTCGGCCTCGTTGGCCAATTTTGTGGTCGCCCCGGATCAGATCTCCGCCACGTTTCGCGAGGAGGGGCTGAAGGAGGCGTTCTATGAGGACTGTTCGGAAGAGGATATTGCCTTAGCCAAGCTGTTGCTGGTGCCGCAAGCGATGGAGCCCATAACCACCCCTGTCAAAACGAGTGAGGCCAAGTGGGGACGGGTTCCGCGCGTGTACATTGAGTGCCTGCGAGATCGGGCGTTGACGCCGCCGTTCCAGAAACGGTTGTACACGGCGACGCCCTGTCAGAAAGTGATCTCGATGGACACGAGTCATTCGCCGTTCTTCTCCGCTCCCGGAGAATTAGCGAGGCATCTGATGGCCCTCTAACCGAGGGGAAAAGCACTCTTAATCACTGAATCGAAAGGACGGCAATGAAACTGCTCACCGCGATGGTCATGTCGCTTTCTCTGCTCGCTTCGGCGTACGCCCATGCAAATCAGGCAGGAGCCCCTCAGGCTCGGACGCTCCTCGGTCGCTTCAAGTGAAGGTTCGCAGACAATCACCATCACGCGAAGCGGCTCGCAGCCTTCCGGCAAAGGACCGGCCGAGAATTTTACCGGCACGGTACGCACTGACCCTCTGTTCCAGCCACCCGCTCCGGCACGCGCGCGCGGCGTCAGTGTCACGTTCGAGCCCGGCGCGCGGACCGCATGGCACACCCATCCGCTGGGCCAGACCTTGATCGTGACGGCTGGCTGCGGCCTGGTCCAGAGCTGGGGAGGCCCGATCGAGAAAATTCGGCCGGGTGATGTGGTCTGGATCCCGCCGGGTCAGAAACACTGGCATGGAGCCACGGCCACCACGGCCATGACGCACATCGCCATTGTGGAACAGCTCGACGGCAAGACCGCCGACTGGATGGAAAAGGTCAGCGACGAACAATACCAGGCCGGATCAAGGGCCGAATAAGTTGTATCACAGAGAGAAACTCGCTGAAGGAGAAACGCGTATGTCAGGAAACGGAACATCAAAATCAAAAGCGATCCGGGCAAAATTGAGTCATCCAGTCATCGATTCTGATGGTCACTGGCGGGAGTATGGACCGCTGGCCATGGACTACCTCAGAGAAGAAGCTGGGCCGAAACTTGTCGAGAAATGGACCTCCCGCGTGCGCCATTTTGGGGAATCGTCCTTTGCCAAGCTTGATAAACAAGGGCGCCACGATCAGCGCATCGGCCAGCAACCGTGGTGGGCGTTAGTGTCTCCCAGTGAGCTGGACACGGCCACATCGTTTATTCCGCGTCTGATGCACGAGCGGCTCCCGGATATGGGGATCGATTTCGCGATTCTGTATCCCTCGGCATCGCAATTGTTTGCCCCCTATCTCGGGGATGAAGAACTGCGCATCGCTGGGTGTCGCGCGTTTAATCGCTATGCGGCTGAGACCTGGGCAGAGTATGCGGACCGTGCAACCCCGATCGGCGTGATTCCCATGCACACGCCGCAAGAGGCGGTGGCTGAGTTGGAACATTGCAAGTCGCTGGGGATCAAGGCGGTGGCGATGGGCAGTCTGATTCGTCGCTCGATTCCTGCGGCAGAGAAACAAGGCGTGAGTCGTCGCTATGCCTTTTGGGTCGACGTGTTAGGCGCTGGACAGTGATTATGATTATGACCCGGTGTGGCGCAAGTGCGAGGAATTGGGGTATCCAGCGACCTTTCATTCTGCTGCTGAGAATATGGGACTGCGCAATTCACTGACCAATTTCGTCTACAATCACATCGGGCACTTTGGCGAAGCGGGAATGCGGTGTGTAAGGCCCTCTTCCTTGGCGGTGTCACGCGTCGTTTCCCACGCATGCGTTTTGCGTTTCTTGAAGGTGGGGTCGCTTGGGGATGCAGCGTGTTTGCTGACCTCATCTCGCATTGGGAGAAGCGCAACGGCAACGTGATCCAACAACTCAATCCGGCCAATCTGGATCGCGCCAAACTCGGCGCATTGATCAAGCAATACGGCGGAGACAAGATGTACAGCCGCTGGCCGGAGTTTGAAGCGGAGATGAATCAGTGGCATGGGCAGCGCGCTGCCTGAAGAACTCGACGATTTTGCTGCATGCAAGATTACCAAGAAAGAAGACATTTACAATCTGTTTGTTCCGAATTTCTTCTTTGGCTGTGAGTCCGACGATCCGACGCTGAACTACGCCTTTGCTTCCAAAGTGAATCCGTTTGGCGCCAAGCTGGGCGCGCTGCTCAGCTCCGACATCAGCCACTTCGATGTGCCAGACATGACGGAAGTGTTAGAAGAAGCGTGGGAACTCGTCGAGGAGAAAGGCATGTCCGAAGAAGACTTTCAGGCGTTCACGTTTGGTAATGCCGTCAAGCTGTGGGCGAGTCTCAATCCCGACTTTTTCAAAGGCACGGTCGTGGAGTCGCAGGTGCGGAAGCTGCAGGCACAGACTGGACAAGCGTAAAGGTGTTTCAAAGGAGAATAGAAAAAGATTGAAGTAGGAGACAGAATCAAGCCGTCTGCGCTTCGACCCTGAAGGAAGAAAGACTATGCCCAAAGGAAACACTCCGGTTAGAGAGTAGCGCACAAAACACTTTCTCAAAGACTGCGCATTTCCCGCCGCTCATTTCTGCAGGGAACAGGGGCTGGCGCAGCAGGCCTTGCTGCAGCGGGATTCTCAGTTCCCCGTCGCGCTCACGACCGCTCGGTGACAAGGAGGAATTCGCCATGAACATTGGCATTACCGTGCCGGCCACACAAGAGACGAAGAACATCGCAGAAATCGCCCACCGTGTTGAAGCGCTTGGTTTTGAATCGTTGTGGATTGGCGAACATCCCGTCATTCCCGTGGGGTTCAACAGGCAACTCCCCGGAGGTGACATACTCCCGGAACATTATAACCGCTGGGCTGATCCCTTTATTGCCCTCACGGTCGCGGCCACCGCCACCAAGCGCCTCAAACTGGCGACGGGTATTTGCCTGCTCCCGGAACGTGACACGTTGATGACGGCGAAGGTGATTGCCTCCCTTGATATGTACTCTGGCGGTCGGGTGATTCTCGGGGTCGGCGGCGGCTGGGTGAAGGAAGAGACTGAGATAATGGGGACCAAGTTTCGTCTCCGCTGGAAACGCTTGCAAGAAACGGTAGAAGCCATGCGCATCCTCTGGACCCACCCGAAACCGAGCTATCAGGGTGAACTCGTGCAATTCCCGCCCGTGTATTGTGACCCCAAGCCGGTGCAGAAATCTGGTCCGCCGATCTTTCTTGGCGGCCACACGCCGAAAGCCTTGGAACGCGTCGCACGCACTTATGACGGTTGGTGTCCGCTGACCAACGATCCGGCTGACTACAAAAAGAAAGTGGAGATCATCCGGCAGAAGGCCAAAGAGGCTGGACGTAATCCTGATGCTCTCCAGATGACGGCTTTTGTCGATCCGCAAAATGGTGCGCTGTCCGCGGATACCCTGAAAGCCTTTCGTGAGGCTGGCGCGAGCCGGATTGTGTTTTTCTCGCAACCGTTCGTCCAGGAGATTGCGACTGGGAACGCGCTGGGCTGCATTGATCGCGTCGCCCCGATTCTTGAACGGGCGCAGAAAATCTAACAATTTTTGAGAGGCAGCCATGAAAGCGATAGTTATTGTCCCAGGCGAAAAAGACGGGACGCTGGAACTCCGTGACGTTCCTGAGCCCAAGCTGCGACCCGGCCAGTTATTGATCCGCGTGAAGGCGACCGGACTCAATGCTGGCACTCGCGAAGGGACTCTCACTGCCGTCGATCTGGTCAATCATGGTTCTGCCGGCGCCGGTTTTGGCGCCGGGGTGTCCGGCCCGTTCCTGAGCATCTATGACTGCGCCAATGTGCATATTGCCGACGTACGGGCAGAGATGGCTTCGCTCCGCTGCTCAGAAACAAATCTTCAGTCCTCCGTCCCAGGCTCTGCCTGGAACGGCAGTAGTCAGGAGACTCCATCTCATTCCGTCCCCAGGCAGAGCCTGGGGACGAGCACGTGTCCCGTTTTTACTTGAAAGCTTAGCGTCAGCGCTATGGACAACTCGCAATGACACTGCAGCCGCACGTCCTCTCTTTTCATGCTCAAGGGTGCGCCGCAGGCGAATGAACATTCCCGCGAAAGGGGAAGCTATAGTTCACCGCACTGATGCTGATGGGTTTGATTTCGTCATGCCAGCTTTCGCTGGCATCCAGGAAATCGTAAGGTCATGTAATTAAGGAGGGAATCATTATGGCGAACAAAGCTGATCTCGAAAAAGGACTCGAACTGCGCAAAAAACTATTGGGGAAACGCGCAAGTGGCGCTGCAACTGCTTTGGGGGAACTCGCTCCTGACCTAGAAGAGATAATGAACGAAGTGCTCTTTGGTCGCGTCTGGACCCGTCCTGGACTTGAACCGAAAATGCGCAGCGCCATTACCATTGCCTCGCTCATGGCTATGCAACGCCTCCCGCAGTTAAAGGGACACATTGCCAATGGGCTCAACATGGGGCTAAGCAAAGAAGAGATCATCGAAATTCTTATCCACATCGCTTTTTATGCAGGCGTGCCAACGGCAGTGAATGCCTTCCAGTTGGCGAAGGAGGTATTTCAAGAGAATGAAAAATGAATAATGAAAAATTAAGAATTAAGAGTGAAGAACAAGAAAAAGTGAAAAGTGAGGAAGAAAGAATTCAGAAGTCAGGAGACAGAATCCAGAAGGAGAGCAAGGAGGAAAGAGTATGCCCAAAGGGGAAAACACTCCCGTAGAGAGTAGCACACAGAACACTTCCTCAAAGACCAGCATTTCCCGCCGCTCATTTCTAAAGGGAACAGGTGCAGGCGCAGCAGGTCTTGCTGCAGTGGGATTCCAGTTACCTGTCGCCACTGCCAAGGAGCAAAACGCTGCTGAGTCTGCCGTCGGTCCTGATCCGGTTCCTATGACGCTGCGGGTGAATGACCGTACCTATACGCTTCGCCTGGAGCCGCGCGTGACCCTGGCCAGTGCGCTACGCGACCACCTTGACCTCACTGGAACAAAATTGATTTGCGATCGTGGCGCCTGTGGTGGATGTACCGTGTTACTTGACGGTGAACCAGTTGTGTCGTGTATGGTTCTCGCCGTTACCGCGCAAGGGAAAGCCATTCGCACGGTCGAGGGGCTGGCAAAAAACGATGAGCAACTCGACTCATTACAAGCAGCATTTATCGCGCATGACGCGCTCCAGTGCGGCTACTGCACGCCGGGGATGTTAATGAGTTGCCGGGCGTTACTGAATCGCAACCCCAAGCCGAGTCTGCCAGAAATCAAAGCGGCGGTGAGCGGCAACGTCTGCCGCTGTGGGACCTATCCGCACATCTTTGCGGCGGTCCTGACTGCTTCCGGTCAGGACCCGCAACAGGTGAGGGGGTGAGCTATGACACGAGAAGTAGAACTCACTATTGGTTACGATGATCAGCTGACGACGGTCAAACGGGTGGTCCCCGACGACGAGCCGCCGCCGTGGGATGCAAAAAGCTCGTTGCGTGTCGTGGGGAAACCTGTCCCGCGCCTTGAAGCGCGCGATAAAGTGACTGGGAAAGCGAAGTACACCCGTGATCTGAAACTGCCCGGCATGCTGTACGGTGTCATCGTGCGGTCGCCCTATCCGGCCGCGCAGATCGGTACAGTTGATACTTCTGGGGCGGAAAAGATGCCTGGCGTGCGAGCGGTGTATGTACTCGACCGCCAGCAAGTCCGTTTTCAGGGGCACGAGATCGCCGCCGTAGCGGCGGACACCCCCGAGCAAGCTGAAGATGCCGCTCGTGCGATCAAGATTGAGTATAAGCCCGGCCCCTTTGTCGTCACCCTAGCCAAAGCAATGCGTGAGGATGCTCCGCTCGTCATGCCTGGCGGTGGCGCTGGTGGCGGGGGACAAGTCAAGGCTCCGACAGGTATTGTGCCGGTTGCGGCAGCGTGGGCAGCGGACGGACCGCCCCAGAAGGGAAATGTCTTTGGACCCGCGACGCGTTCGCTCTTTGGCAAAGATCGTGGCGATGTCGATCAGGCAGTGAAAGAAGCGGATGCCGTGGTGGAGCAGGAGTTTTTTACTCCTGTGCAGACCCACAGCTGTTTAGAGACGCACGCGGCGGTGGCCAGCTGGGAACCCGGCGGTCGTCTGGTCGTCCACTGTGGCGCCAAGTCCGTTACCGGCACACGTGAGGAATTGGCTGACCACTTCGGTTTGCCTTATGCACAGGTGCGGGTCACGAACCAATATATCGGCGGTCACTTCGGCACCAAAGGCTCCAGCCTGCCCTATACGGCTATTGCTGCCCATCTTGCCAAGAAAGCCGGACGGCCGGTGAAGATTGCCCTCTCACGGAAAGACGAGCACCTCGTTGGCGGTAACCGTCCTCTCAATCAGATGCGGGCACGTGTGGCTGGTACGCGCGAGGGGAGCCTCACTGCGGTCGAAGTTGTCAATCATGGCTCTGCCGGCGCTGGCTTTGGTGCTGGTGCATCGGGGCCGTTCTTCAGCATCTATGACTGCGGCAATGTGCGGGCTGCTGATTACGATGTAGCGATGAACACTGGTCCGGGCTGCGCCTTCCGGGCGCCTGGACATCCGCAGGGGGCCTTTGCGCTTGAGGTGGCGATCGACATGCTCTGCGAGCGGTTAGGGCAGGACCCGGTGGAATTTCGCCTGCGCAATAGTTGCGGCCGCGCCCCCTGGCGCGCTGACGAGTTACGCATCGGCGCAGAGCGGATCGGCTGGAAAGAGCGCCGTAATCCCAAGGCCGGGACTGGGGCTGGACCGATACGACGAGGGATCGGTGTGGCCAATAGTGTCTGGTACAGTGTCTATAACCCTGGGGCGCAGGTCGAAGTCCAACTGAACAAGGATGGCAGTGTCATCGCATTTACGAGCACTTCAGCTCCAGGTGGAGGTGAAGCGACGATCATCGCCCAAGCGATCGCAGAAGAACTGGGTCTGGAACCGCAGCAGATCGACGTCCGGCTGGCGGATGCTGACTACCCGTACTCACCAGCGCCAGGTGGCAGCAA
Organism: uncultured delta proteobacterium; assembly: GCA_963733195.1. Classification (GTDB taxonomy): domain Bacteria; phylum Desulfobacterota; class Binatia; order Bin18; family Bin18; genus VGTJ01. Next base: position 20,327 of record CAVTCR010000027.1, on the reverse strand, counting down.
GCTGACGAGTACGGTGACGCCACCAGCACGCCAGGCCGCCTATCGGGCAAAACAGACATTGTTGCGTCATGCCGCGCGTAAACTTGGCGTGCCAGTGGAGACACTAACAGTGCACCCAGGTGGTCATATCAGGACGCAGTCCGGGCAGACGCTGGAGTGGAAGCAGGCATGCGCCTTATTGCCGGGCGGCAAAACTGCCGCAATCGGCGAGCGCCCGGACGATTACGGCGGTCCGGCGGTGGCGCTTCCCGCGCTTGTCGATGGGTCAAGACCTGATCGCCGGGGTGCAATTCGCTGAAGTCGACTGTCGACGAACGCCTCGGCCGGGTCACGGTTGAGAAGATCGTCGCGGTGCAAGATTGTGGTCGCGTGTTTAATCCCTTGCTGGCGGAGAGTCAGCTTCAGGGTGGGATCATCAATGCCTTGAGCTTTGGCCTGTTTGAAGAGCGAGTGATGGATGAGTTGGAAGGCCGGATGCTCAATCCCGGACTTGCTCTTCTACAAGTTGGCCGGTCCGCGTGACATGCCCGTGCTCGACACGGTGCTGCTGAATGTCTACCACGGTCAGACCAACACTGACGCGCGCAACTTAGGAGAGCCGGCAAAGGTGGCGACCATCGCCGCGGTTGTGAATGCCATTTACAATGCTACGGGTGCGTGGGTGACCGAGTTGCCGCTGACGCCAAGCCGGCTCCTGGCAGCGCTGGCGGCGCGTGACCAGCGTGCTCATACCTAACATGGACACAGGAAGGAGGAAGTATGCAACGCTTTGCCTACCTGCAACCTCAGACCCCTGCGGCAGCCGCTGCAGTTCTGGCCGAGAATGCCAATGCGCTGCTGAAAGCTGGGGGAGTAGATGTACTCGATTTGCTCAAAGAACATATTGTTTCCCCGACCTTGATTGTTGATATTAGTCAGATCCCTGAGTTGCGCACCGTTACGGTTGATGCCGAGAGCGGTACGCTCCGTATTGGGACGCTCACGACCTTCGCCCAGATCGCCACGCACGCAGAGGTGCGGAAAAACTGGCCCGCACTTATGCACGTCGCGTCGGGCGTGGCCACCCCGCAGGTTCGTAACATGGCGACGATTGGCGGCAACCTGTGCCAGCGCCCACGGTGCTGGTATTTCCGCCAAGAAGAGTACCTGTGTCGCAAGCGGGGAGGGACGCGATGTTTCGCCCAGGAAGGGGACAACCGCGATCACGCGATTTTTGCAAACCAGACCTGTGCGAGCATTCACCCTTCAGCCGCAGCGATTCCACTTCTTGCCTATGAGGCAACCCTTCACGTGATAGACAAAGACGGAAAAGAGCGCGCTATCCCTCTGAAGGAGTTTTTCCTCACCCCCGAACAGGATGTCCAACGTGAACATATCCTCAAACGAGACGACATACTGACCACCATCACTATTCCCCGCCTGCCACAGCAGGCCGGGAGTGCCTACATGAATCTCAAGCATAAACAGTCCTTCGACTGGCCATTAGTCGCGGCGGCAGCAGTGCTGCACCTGGACAACGGCAAGGTGCGAGACGCCCGGGTGGTGTTGGGATCAGTTGCCCCGGTCCCAATCCGCTCAACTGCCGCTGAGCAGGTCTTAATTGGACAACACCGTGAGCGATGAACTGGCTACCCAGGCCGGGCACGCCGCAACCAAAGGTGCCGTCCCCTTGACTGCTAATGGCTATAAAGTGCCACTGCTAGCCGAACTGGTTCGCAGAACGGTTCTCAAGGCTGCAGGTCAGCTCTCACCTGCTGAGGAGGTAATGGCGCTATGATCAAGAAAGATGCGTTGCGATTAACTCCCTTACATGTATCTGGTCGGCCGTGTCGTTTCTTGCGGTCGCAAGGGGCGTTTCGCCTTGGCCCGGCAGAGTATGATGAGACCACACGGTTCTGGTGTGTGCGCGCATTGGATGCCTGTGGTCCTGATGGAACTGCTGCTCATGCGGCCTGGTGTCAAGCCGGTCGAGCATGCTACGAGGCGCCGCCGCTTGTGGTTTAAAGCAAGTTACAATTGAAAAGGGGGACGTGCATGAAAACCTGTGAGATCAAAGAGGCGTTTGGTATCGATGCCCTGAAGTTTGCCGAACGGCCTAGATCTCGCGCTGGCAGCATGTGCCAGATCAGAATCAGAGTCCGTCGCTACAGCTCCTTTCACCGTCGAGAGGAGCATTACCCTTATGACTTTGGCAAGATTGTGACAACACGTGATACCGTGTAACGAAGCTGTTAGATGATCTAGTAAGCAGACTAAGATAAGAAATAGAGACCAGTCCAAGGAGACTTGCTCGATGGCCCAGAAGATGATTGGCCGTCATTCCTTGCGATCCAACTGATTTATCTGGCCAGCCAACCTTCGTGTGTACTCGGATCATGGTCGGCAAGTGCTGGAGTCACGGTGGCCCGAGGCATGGCCTGTGAATCTATTGTGGAAGAATGGCGAGGGAAAGTGCCGAAAGAAGCCATTGCCGAAGTCGTCCTCTTAGCGATGCAAGGCGTTTGAGTAGAACATGTAGATGAGTATGTGTTTCAGACTGCCCGCGGCACGATCATTCTCATTCGTCTGTCCGGAAGAATAACAAAGAACAGGATGTCAGGCATAGGGAGAGACTTGCCATGACCTTTGATGAGGTGCTGGACCAAGTCCGCGAGTTGTTACAGAGCAAAGGCCGGGTGACCTATCGGTCCCTGAAACGCCGCTTCGAGCTGGATGACGAGTATTTGGAGGACCTCAAAGGAGAACTCATCGGCGCCGAAGGCGTGGCGGCGGATGAAGACGGGGATGTGCTGGTCTGGACAGGCGGAGCAACGAAGAGCGAAACGGCGAAGGGGAAACGGCGAAACGGAAGTATTCAGTAGTCAGTTTCAGTAGTCAGTCCCCAACACCCAGCCCCTAGCCCCCAGCCCCCATCGGTGAGCGGCGCCAACTGACGGTGATGTTCATTGACTTGGTAGGGTCCACGACCCTCTCGCAACAGCTCGACCCCGAAGACTATCATGCCCGCGTGGTGGCCTATCAGGCTGCCTGTCGGCAGGTCATTGCGCGCTACGACGGGCATATTGCGCAATATCTGGGCGATGGCGTGCTGGTGTACTTTGGCTATCCGGTGGCGCATGAAGACGATGCGGTGCGCGCCGTGCGCAGCGGCTTGGAGATCGTGGCGGCAGTCAGCCAGTTGATGTATACGCCGCCGTTACAGGTGCGGATTGGCATTCACACCGGGCCGGTGGTGGTGGGGGAGATTGGCGCGGGGGAGCACACGGAACGACTGGCGTTAGGAGAGACGCCGAACCTTGCGGCGCGGGTGCAAGGCATTGCCGAGCCCGATACCGTCGTCCTGAGCGCAGGCGACCCACCGGTTGGTGCAGGGCTTATTTGAGCTGCCAGGACTTGGGGCCACAGACGCTCAAGAACGTCACGCCGCTATCGCTGTATCGCGTCAGCGGCGAAAGCGCCGCACAGAGCCGCTTTGAAGTGTCCGTGCCGCGGCTTGACGCCGTTCATCGGCCGCGAACACGAAGTGGAGTTATTACAGGAGCGGTGGGAGCAAGCCAAAGCAGGGTACGGGCAGGTGGTGCTGCTGAGCGGGGAGCCGGGGATTGGCAAATCGCGGTTGGTGCAAGAGCTCAAAGAGCAGGTTTGCGCACGAGGGGGCCACCCGCATCGAGTTTCGCTGCTCACCCTATCACCAGAACAGCGCCTTCTATCCCATCATTGAGCATCTGCAGCGGCTCCTGCAGTTTGCGCGCGAGGATTCGCCTGCAAGTCAAGCTGGAGAAACTCCAGCACACGCTGAGCCACTATCGCTTCCCGCAGGCCGATACCGCTGCCCCTGTTGGCCGCCTTGTTGTCGCTTCCCCCATCCCGAAGGCTCTCCACCCATTACGCTTAGTCCGCAGAAACAGAAGGAGAAGACCCAAGACGCCTTAGTGGCGTGGCTGGTCGAGGAAGCGCAGAAGGCAGCCGTGTACTGTGTCTGGGAAGATCTGCACTGGGCCGATCCCTCCACGCTGGAAGTGCTCACGCTCTTCCTGGACCAAGTGCCCACGACGCGGCTGCTGGCGTTGCTGACCTTTCGGCCCGAGTTCACCCCACCCTGGGGGAACCGGTCGCATCTCAGCCAGCTGACGCTGAGCCGCTTAGGGCGCAAGCAGGTCGAGGCCATGGTCGAACAGGTCACGGGCGGCAATGCGCTGCCAGCGGAGGTCGTGCAACAGATCGTGAGCAAGACTGATGGTGTGCCGTTGTTTGTGGAGGAGCTGACGAAGATGGTCGTGGAGTCGGGCTGGTACAGAAGAGGATGGCCGGTATGTCGGGGCGCACGGCGGTGCCCCTATGCCGCTCGGGATTCCCTCGACGTTGCAAGATTCACTCATGGCGCGGCTGGATCGGCTGGCCAGGGCCAAAGAGATTGCTCAACTGGGCGCGACGATCGGGCGAGAGTTTTCCTATGAGCTGCTGCACGCCGTCTCGCCCATAGACGACGAGACGTTACAGCAGGGGCTGAAGCAATTAGTGGAAGCGGAGTTGGTGTATCAGCGTGGACTGCGACCGCAGGCGCGCTATCTCTTCAAGCATGCGCTGATTCAGGATACCGCCTATCAATCGTTACTCAAGAGCACGACGGCAGCAGTATGCATCAGCAGATCGCCCAGGTGTTGGAGGAACAGTTTCCGCGAGACCATCGAGACCCAACCTGAACTGGTCGCCCATCATTACACCGAAGCGGGCCTTATCGCACAAGCCATTCCCTATTGGCAACAGGCCGGGCAGAGCGCCAGCCAACGCTCGGCCAATAGCGAAGCGATCAGCTCACCTCACCAAAGGGCTAGAGTTGCTCAAGACCCTGCCGGACACGCCCGAACGGACCCAGCAAGAACTGACACTGCAAATCGCCCTGGGTGCTCCGCTGATAGCTACCAAAGGCTATGCAGCCCCGGAAGTGGAAAGAGTCTATACCCGGGCGCTGGAGCTGTGCCGGCAGGTGGGGGAAACGCCTCAGCTCTTCCGGGTGCTGTTTGGTCTGCAGTCGGTTTTATTTTGTACGGGCGGAACTACAGACGGCGCGTGAGCTAGCGGAGCAGCTCTTCGCTTAGCCCAGAATATGCACAGACCCAGTCTCCTGTGGAGGCCCACCGTGCGCTGGGATTGACCTTGTCCACCTCGGAGAGTTGACTGCTGCCCGAGAGCACCTGGAGCAGGGTATTGCCCTCTACGATCCCCAGCAGCATCGCTCCCATCACTCTCCTATGTCGGACATGACCCCAAGGTGACCTGCCTCTCCTATGCGGCTTGGGCCCTGTGGTTTCTGGGCTATCCGGACCAGGCCCAGAAGAATAGCCACGAAGCGCTCGACTCTGGCCCAAGAGCTGTCTCACCCCTTTAGCCTGGCTTATGCCCTGACTTTGCTGCTATGTCCATCAGCTTCGCCGGGAGGGGCAACAGCCCAAGAGCAGGCCGAGGCTATCATTGCCCTCGTCGTACCGAGCAGGGGTTTCCATTCTTCTTGGCGAGGGAACTATGCTGCAGGGCTGGGCACTGGCCGAGCAGGGACAGCGAGAAGAGGGGATCGGCCAGATGCGCCAGGGCCTGGCTGCTTTGCGGGCCACGGGGACAGAGGCTTCACGGCCGTCTTATCTTGCTTTGCTGGCCGAAGCATATGGGAAAGGGGAGCAGGCGGAGGAAGGCTGACCGTGCTGGCCGAGGCGCTGGCTGCGGTAGACAAAAGTGAGGAGCGTTTGTATGAGGCGGAGCTGTATCGGCTGAAGGGCGAGCTGACGCTCCAACAGTCAGTCGAGCAGTTCGAGTCGAGAGTCCAGACAGGTCAAAGTCAGAGTCTTCAAACCCAAGCCAAACCTGATCCCAAAGCCCAAGCGGAAGCCGAAGGTGTTTTCTGAAAGCCATTGACATTGCCCGCAAACAGCAAGCGAAGTCGCTGGAGCTCCGCGCGTCAACGAGCCTCGCCCGTCTGTGGCAGCAACAAGGCAAAAGAAAGAAGCTCACAAGCTGTTGTCCGAGATCTACAACTGGTTCACCGAAGGGTTTGACACGAAAGACTTGCAAGAGGCGAAGGCACTTCTGGACGAATTATCGTAGGGAGACCGATGGGAGAATGAGAGCATGTCATCTAACCATCCATTGCACCGTATTGCCGCCCGCTGGCGGTTCTGGGTAAATCTGAACGGCTCGGTTGGGCGGTAAACGGTGACTGGGGGCGTGAGCCGTGTACGCAGACTTTCTCACCTCTACGCGGTACAATGCTGACACGATGACAGAACGCAGCGTTGAGGAGCAGTAGCATGTTGCGCACCTATAAAGCGATTCTTCATGATAATCAGGTCGAGTGGCTCGAACCGCCACCGGAGAAACCCGGTACGGTACAAGTCTATATTACGGTCTTGGAAGAGCCAGCTCCGGAGCTTTTGCCCAAGCGGGGACGAGTGATGGCGGAGGCCCTGGCGGAGCTTGCGCGTAGAGGGACGTTTGCCGAGATCGCCGATCCGGTCGCCTGGCAGCGAGAGCTGCGGTCTGAGCGCGCCTTGCCCGATCGGGATACGTAATGCTTCTGGATAGCAACATCATCATCTACGCGGCGCAACCGGAGCATGCCGCGTTACGCCAGTTCATCGAAACGCATACCCCGGCGGTGTCGGTCATCAGCCAGATTGAAGTTCTGGGGTACCACAAACTGACGGAAGACGATCGACAATTCTTGGAGCAATTTTTCCGAACCGCAGAGAGGCTCCCGTTGTCCGAGAGCGTCGTGCAGTGGGCCGTCAAGCTGCGGCAGCGCCGGAAGATGAGTCTCGGGGATTCCATCGTCGCGGGCACGGCCATAGCGTATGAGCGGACGTTGGTGACTCGTAACACGGATGACTTTCGTTGGATTGAAGAAATCAAGTTGCTCAATCCGCTGGCAGAACACGGCTAACCACACGCGCCACCGCACCGCTACCCGCTTACGGTTCGGGGTAAATCTGAACGACCTCGGTTGGGCGGCAAACGGTGACTGGGGGCGATGACAAGCAAGGTGAGGATGGAAAACAAGAGAAGGGGAGTTCTCCTCCCTGACTGGGGCTACGTCGGGTGACTCGATTGCTTCAGTATCGAGAGAGGAACAGGTGATTCTCATGAGAAAGGAATCTTCGACAGCAGAGAAGAGGATCAGCACCTTCGCGCCAAAACTGGTAGACCTGACTGACCGTATCCGTTTGAGAGAGGTCGGGGAGCGTCACAGACCGATCAACGCGTGACCGGAGTCTGGTCAATGCGGCTCCAGTGTGGGAAGGAAGCCATGAGGGACCAGGCGCACCAGACGTGGCCACACTCGCACGATTGATTGGCACCTATGCCCCGCATGACGGTCGCTTTACGCTTCGCATTCCCGGAGTCTATGCCATCCGCGCCTCACGGCCGTATACCGAGTTGGTGCATATCTCGTGGCAACCAGGCTTGTGCATTGTCGCGCAGGGCGCGAAGCGGGTGATGCTCGGGCAGCATGTCTACGAGTACGACGAGTCGCGCGTGCTCGTCTCCGCAGTTGAAGTGCCCGTGGCCGCCCAAGTGACGCGTGCGAGCCGCGCAGAGCCGTACCTCTGTTTGCGGCTGGATTTCGACCCGCAGCGGATCACCGAACTGGTGTGGAAAGTCTATCCGCACGGCTTGCCTCGGGTCCAAGACATACGCGCGCTGTACGTGGGGCAGACCAACACACAGATTGTGAACGCGGCGACGCGATTGGTCGAGCTGATGGCACAGCCTGAGGAGGCCGAACTGCTCGCCCCCCTGGTGATCGACGAGATTCTTATCCGCCTGCTGCGCAGTCCCGGCGGCGCCCGCGTGGCGCAGCTCGGCCTCGCGGAATCGCGCGTGCACAAGGTTGCCAAAGCCCTCTCCTGGCTGCGCGCCAATTTCTCCGAGCCGATGAAAGTCGAAGCGCTGGCCAAGTTGGTGCACATGAGCGCGTCCGCATTTCACCAGCATTTCAAGGCCGTCACGTCGATGAGCCCCTTGCAGTTCCAAAAGGTGCTGCGCCTGCAAGAGGCCCGGCATCTGATGCTGTCCATGATGATGGACGTGAGCACCGCGAGCCTGCGGGTCGGGTATCTCAGCGTCTCCCAGTTCAGCAGGGAATACAGCCGCTTGTTCGGCAGCTCGCCGACCAAGGACATCGCACGATTACGTGAGCACCTGGTATCCGGTGGCACGCAATTCCCCGTGTAGTCGCATTTCCTCGTACACCGCGCATATGCGCGGCCAGTAATTCAATATTTAGCCATATAGGAGAAAAACGATGAGCAACTTACAGCCAAACGGTTTTGCCACCACATGTGAGTTCGGGTTAAGCAGCCCTCAAGAGGCCCTCCATCTTCTTCAGGAGGTGCTGGCAGGGATAGAGTGAGGGAAACCAGTGAGTTTGTGAAATTCCCAAGTGCTCAGGACACTTGACATCCATGAGCACTTGCCCGTCTTGTCAGCACCCAGCTCAGGAAAGCCACATGAGGCAGCTATCGCCATGGCACCGATAGTGACGATTTTGTCTCGCCCTATCTGTCTGCAGCCCCAAATAAATTCACAAACTCGGCAATCTCAGGTTTTATTTCGCTTGTTCAACTTGGGTGATATCTCGCACCGCACCGCGAGCCGCACTGGTAGTGAGGGCAGCATAAGATCGCAGTGCTGCCGAGACCTGGCGTTGGCGCTTGCGCGGCTTGTAGGCGTCACGGCCTTTCGCCTCCATGCGTTCCCGACGTTGAACTAACTCTTCGTCTGACAGCAAAACATTTATCGAGCGCTGCGGAATGTCGATGCGAATAATGTCACCTTCTTCGATTAAGGCAATTGCGCCTCCTTCCGCCGCTTCGGGCGAAACGTGCCCAATCGATAAGCCACTGGTACCACCACTGAACCGTCCATCTGTTAACAGCGCGCATTTGGTGCCCAGATGTTTGGATTTGATGTAGGAGGTCGGATACAGCATCTCCTGCATTCCCGGTCCTCCACGCGGACCTTCATAGCGGATTACGACGACATCGCCAGGTTTGAGTTTGTTTCCTAGAATGCCCATGCACGCTTCTTCTTGAGATTCGAAAATGCGGGCCGGTCCTTCCATCACCCAGATCGATTCATCCACGCCAGCAGTTTTGACGATACATCCGTCTTTGGCGATATTGCCGTAAAGTACAGCTAACCCACCATCCTGGCTGTAAGCAAACTCAGCCGCACGGATACAGCCGTTGATCGCATCGCGGTCCGCGGTGTCGAACTGTTTGCTTTGCGAGAATGCTTCCTTGGTTCGCACGTTGCCAGGAGCTGCTAAACTTCGACGTACCGCAAACTCATCCGTTTGCTCACGGCGAATGTCGTTCTTCTCTAACATCTCACCCATCGTTTCTCCACTCACGGTCATCGCATTCCTGTGGAGTTTCCCGGCCCGATCAAGCTCACCAAGAATAGTCGCAATACCACCAGCCCGAGCACAATCTTCGATGTGATACTTACTCGACGCCGGCGCGAGTTTGCAGATACAGGGAACCTGACGTGAGAGGCGATCGATGTCTGCCATAGTGAAATTCACCCCGGCCTCTTGCGCTGCGGCGAGGATATGGAGAACCGTGTTGGTCGAGCCACCCATAGCGATGTCCAAGGTCATCGCATTCTCAAATGCCTCAAACGTTGCGATATTCCGCGGCAATACCGACTCGTCTCCGTCAAGATAATAGGCCTTCGCCATGCGTACGATCCGCTTCGCCGCACGTTCAAACAACTCCCAGCGAAGGGCGTGTGTGGCCAGTATTGTCCCGTTGCCAGGGAGTGCAAGACCGATAGCTTCGTTGAGGCAGTTCATACTATTGGCGGTAAACATCCCAGAGCACGAGCCACAGGTCGGACACGACTCTTCTTCCATTTTCTGCACGTCTTCGTCACTGAGTGTATCATCTCCAGCACCGATCATTGCGTTGACGAGGTCGAGTTTCGCTGCGCCGGTCGACAATTCCGTCTTACCTGCTTCCATTGGTCCGCCAGAAACAAAGATGGTCGGAATGTTGAGACGCATGGCCGCGAGGAGCATACCTGGCGTAATTTTGTCACAATTAGAGATACAAATCATCGCGTCGGCAACATGGGCTTGAACCATATACTCGACACTATCAGCAATCAATTCGCGGCTGGGCAACGAATAGAGCATACCATCGTGGCCCATAGCGATGCCGTCATCTACGGCGATAGTGTTGAACTCCACGCCATAGCCCCCGTTCTCATCAATAATAGCTTTGACCTGTTGGCCGACATTATGGAGATGCACATGGCCGGGCACAAACTGGGTGAAGGAGTTGGCAATGGCGATAATCGGTTTCTGGAAATCCTCGGTTTTCATGCCAGTCGCCCGCCACAGCGCACGTGCGCCGGCCATTCGTCGTCCCTGGGTTGTAGTGCCGCTCCGATATCCGCGTTGTTGCATAGGTCTGACCCTCCTTCGCTAAAGCCGACTGAATATATCTTTGCCGCTCCAAAAGTACCAGTTTTTCCTGGGAAAGTCCCTCCCCAGATGGAATAGGGGAAATGGCGAGTGTGAACGCGCTCTTCCTTTTCGCCTTTGACCCTTTTCCTCGTTTGCCCTGTCCTCGTGGTGCCGGCCGAAGCATACCGAGATTAGGCGGTGGGAATTGGCACGAGAGCGTTCACTTCCGCCAGCTCCGCAGCAGATAATCTCCAACTCGCCGCCGCAGCATTCGACCGTACTTGCTCTGACTTGGTCGCGCCGGCAATGACCGACGTCACACAAGGTTGTGATGCAAGCCATGACATGGCGAGTTCCAAGAGCGAACGGCTGCGACTTTTAGCAAACGCTTCCAGCTTTTCAATTTTGTTGAAATTGTCATCGTTCGCCCAACTTTTGAAAAAATCGAGTTTGTCCAGCCGACTACCAGGCGGCAACGCTTCTCCGCGTCGGTACTTACCTGATAATAGGCCATTGGCAATGGGAAAGTATGGGAGTTGTCCGACCTGCTGCCGATCACAGGCAGGAATCACATCCTGTTCGGCCGCACGATTGAGCAAGCTCCATTCGTTCTGGGCAGTCACGAAGGCAGCGGTGCTTTTCGCTTTTGCTTGTGCTGCAGATTCATCAATTTGCGCCCCAGTGAAATTAGAGTGCCCGATCGCCCGTACCTTTCCTTGCTTAACAAGGTCGTTGAGTACTCCAAGAGTCTCTTCAACCGGCGTATTCGGATCGGGATAATGCATCTGATACAAGTCGATATAATCGGTTTGTAACCGTTTGAGACTGGCATCGATACACTTCGTGATATATTCCTTGGCTCCCCAGCGCTCGCCGGTCTTGCTGTTTTTCGCCATACCGCCAAATTTCGTAGCAAGGACAATCTCTTTACGACGAGGGCCAAGAATTTCCCCTATGAAGGTCTCGGATTTGGTACCACCGTACATATCCGCAGTGTCAAAGAAATTGATCCCGACCTCGAACGCGGTATTAAGCACTGCACGTGTCGCCTCAAGGTCAATCGTCATGCCAAAGTTATTACAACCCAGCCCAATGATACTAGCCTTCAGGTCGGTGTTTCCAATCGAACGCATTTCCATTAGCAATGTCCTTTCTGTTTGTTGATCTTGCTCACACTTTGGTGAAATGTTCTACGGTCGGAAATGGATCATAAAAGTGGTGTAGCAAACGTCTCCACTCTTGATACTCTGGCGAGCCACGAAAACCAACAGTGTGATCCTCGAGCGTCTGCCACTGCACGAGGAGGATATAGCGATTAGGTGTTTCGATACAACGTCGCAGCTCGTGCAACACATACCCTTTCATTGAGGCAATGATCGGTGCAGCTTGTGCAAATGCCCGTTCAAATTCGGTCTCCTGCCCGACTCGGATATTGAGAGTTGCGACTTCAAGAATCATGATAAATCCTCATACCATAGCCACTTAGCGGAGTTACGCTCTATCCTGGCAAATAGCTCCCGCCGTTCACATGAATAGTTTGCCCAGTGATAAATGCCGCATCGTCCGATAATAAAAAGGCAACAGTGGCAGCAATTTCCTCCGGCTTACCCGGGCGTTTGACTGGGATATCCTTCGCCATACGCGTCAGGTCGTCTTCAGAGAAAACCACCTTGAGCCCATCGTGAAGGATCAGCCCTGGTGCGATTGCATTCACTGTGACGCCATATCTCGCTAAGTCGAGAGCAGCAGAACGTGTATACCCCGTGATCGCAGCTTTCGCGGCAGCGTAAGGTGCTTGTTCACCCAAGGGGTTATACGCTGATAATGAAGCGAGATTGACAATCCGCCCGAACCCACGGTCTTTCATCCCTTGGCTGAACGCCCGCGTAAGGTAGAACGTCCCATGAATATTGACACGGAGGGTACGTTCCCACACACGGGACTCAGTATTCGCCGGACCGCCAGCACCATGAATCCCGGCATTATTAACCAAATAGCTAATTTGCACGCCTTGATTGTGTAATTTTTCGGCGAAACTGTTCACGATTTCTTCTTTAGACACATCCAAGGGCTGGAATTGTACTCGCTCACGGTGAGGGGCTGGAAGTTGTTGTAGCCATTCACTCACTGTGTCCTCGCGACGATCACAGGCAACGATGGAGTAGCCCTCTACGAGGAGCCGTTGCACCATTGCGGTACCAAGCCCACCCACGGCACCGGTTATCAATACATGACCCTTTGCTTTGCTATTCATCAGTATAAACCTCCCCTGTCGTACTGGTGTGGTGGCAATAGCGTGTTGTGTTGAACTTTACAACTCACAACTGTCCAGTGTACGATCCGCTTCACTACAGACACGAAGGTGGGAGAATGCAATGAACACACTGAAAGATCAAGCTTGTATTGTTGGGGTCGGAGAAACCCCGCACACGCGAGGAACAGACAAATCAGAACTCGCCTTGATGCTCGAAGCCTCTGTCAATGCCATCGCCGATGCAGGGCTCACGCCGCACGACATTGATGGCATCATTCCCCCACCGACACCTTCGGCAACAGCTGAACATTTTGCTGCCAATTTAGGAGTTGAAGATTTGCGTTATTCTGTCACCGTTCACATGGGTGGTGCCAGTTCTTTAACTGCATTGCAGAGTGCGGCATTAGCTGTGGCCTGTGGTGTCGCCAAGAATGTCCTCGTTCCCTTTGGCTGGAAAGGCTATTCCAGTGCGCGAGTGCGGAGTCTTGGCAGTGACGCCGGAGACGGGATCTCAGGGGCACTCGGTAGCCTCATGACAACTATCAATGAGTACTACCTGCCGTTTGGCGCGTCTGTACCAGTACAATGGTACGCCTGGCTCGCTACACGCCACAAGGAGATCTACCACATCCCGGATGAGGCGACTGGTGCAATCGCCGTGGCTTCGCGTAAGCATTCGCACCTGAACGACCGAGCCTTTATGCGTAACCGGCCCCTGACGATGGAGGATTATTTGAATTCACGCTGGATCTCGAAGCCATTTCGTCTTTTCGATTGTTGTTTAGAAACGGATGGTGCTTGCGCTGTCGTGATTTCGTCCAAAGAACGAGCTCGCGACCTCAAACAGACCCCCGTGTATATATCAGGTATTGCCGAGGGCCATCCCTATCCAGCTGATGATATTCCAGCGCGGCCTGATCCGTTTGTGATTGGCCTAAACTTCGCGACTCCCAACGCCTTACGAATGGCCGATATCAGCTTATCTGATCTCGACTTCCTACAGATCTACGACTGCTTTACCTATGTGGTCCTGTTACAGCTTGAGGCTCTCGGATTTTGTAAGCGAGGAGAGATAGGCGACTTTGTCAAAGGCGGACGAGTAGAGTTGGGCGGGGAAATCCCTATCAACACACATGGCGGTCTGCACTCCGAAGCGCATGTCGGCGGAATGAATCATATCGTGGAAGCGACACGGCAGCTCCGCCATCAATGCGGTGAGCGACAGGTGAAAGACGCGCAAGTGGGATTAGTCACAGGCTGGGGAGATTTTGGCGATGGGAGTTTGGCGGTGTTGCGGAGGTAGGAGACTGAAAGTCAGCATCGAAGAAAAGGGTCAGGCTTGAATATGTGAAGAAGACAAGCTGCCTAAGACTTGCTCGACCTGCTGGCGAAAGCCTCGCTCCTCCTTCACCCGTCGTTCCGCCCGGCACACCCCATGACTGACTGTCGAGCCATCCTGGGTACCGAAATAGGAGGAGAGGATCTCCTTCAAGCTAGTGCCACTATACCACCGCGCCAGATACAGCAGCCTTGATCTGAGAGTTGACAGCACCTTACCTGTGGGCTACAAACAGACTATGTCGTTCACTGCCCAGCCGCCGATCTCGCTCACCATTTTGCGCCGGGGGGATATGCTCCTGGTGGATGTGGCGGAACTCGGCTCGCTCATCCCCCGCAGTGAGACCCAGGTCGATGACGCCTTTCTCCAGGAACTGGCCGCCGAGGTGAGTCAGCTCGCCACGCCGGGCTATGGCCGTATCCGTGCTCCCCTGGAAACGGCTCCTCCCGGCCGGGAACCTGAGAGGGTCGTCCAGGAGTTGCGGCGGATTGGCGGGTTGATCTTTTCCCACCTCCTCACGGAGCCCGTCCGCACCCGCCTGCGCACGGCCGAGCCGTGTGATCTGTACTTGCGCTTGGATGAGCACCTGATTCAGGTGCCGTGGGAATTGGGATTTGACGGCGAACACTTTCTGGCTACCAAGTTTCGCATCGGTCGGCAGGTCATCACCGGCTATCCGCTCCTCGGCAAACGCACTGCACGAGTCAGTTGAGGGACACGCTCAAGGTACTCCTGATTGCCGACCCGACCGAGAGCCTGCCGCAGGCCAGCCGAGAAGTGGAGCAGCTCTGTACGCTGTTGGGGGACATCGCGGGCGTGAAAGTGACGCTCTTGGGCGGGAAGAACATCCGCAAGCTGCCGCTGTTAGCGGCGCTGCAAGAGTATGACGTCGTGCACTTCGCCGGCCACAGCGAGTACGACCCGGCCGCACCCCATAAGAGTGGGTGGCGGTTGCACGAAGGGCTCCTGACGGCGGCGGAGTTGAGTAAACTGACCCGCCCGCCGCTGTTAGTGTTCTCCAACTCGTGTCAGGCCGGGACCACGGCGGCGTGGGAGGGTGGGTATCGGTATGAGGGGCAGGCGTTTGGCATTGGCAGCGCGTTTCTGCTGGCGGGGGTACAAAACTATATTGGCACGTTTTGGGTGGTGCATGATGAGGAGAGTGTCGGGTTTGCCTTGAGCTTCTATCGCAGCCTGGCCGCAGGGCAGACGCTGGGCGCATCTCTTCAGCAGGCCCGCCAAGCGACGCTCACGCAGAGTCAGGGGCAAGGGTTAACGTGGGCGAGCTACATGCTGTATGGCAATCCGACGACCTCGCTACTGCCCGGACACAACGCGCAGCCGCTCCCTCGAGCTCTCTTCCGCTGAACCTGAGCGTGTCACCCCGCCGGACCGAAAGCAGCCATTCCTGTCCCAGGGGACGCCAGTGCACTCACCCAACCGCAGACCGAAGACCGTAACGAGCAGTCGAGTGTGGCGGCAGGCTTAGCAAGAATGCCGCGCAAGCTGGCGGCGATCCTCAGTGCGGACGTTGCCGGCTACAGCCGCTTGATGGGTGACGATGAGGAAGCGACGATTCGTACCCTGGCGGCCTATCACGGTGTGATGCGCCGCCTCATTCAGCAGCACCGGGGGCGGGTGGTGGACGCTCCCGGGAGACAACATGCTGGCGGAGTTTGCCAGTGTAGTGGATGCGGTGCGCTGCGCCGTCGAGATCCAACAAGAGCTGAAAACCAGGAACGCGGAGCTGCCGTCCGCCCGCCGGATGGAGTTTCGCATGGGGATTAACCTGGGCGATGTCATAGTGGAGGGCGAGAAGCTCTACGGAGATGGGGTCAACATTGCCGCGCGGCTGGAAGCCCTAGCGGAGCCGGGGGGCATCTGCATCTCGGGCACGGTCTATGATCAAGTCGAGAACAAACTGGCCTTGGGGTATGAGTACATTGGCGAGCAAGTCGTCAAGAATATTGCCAAGCCCGTGCGGGTGTACCGGGTGCCGAGCCTCCACTCCCTCTACACCACCAGTAACCAGTAGTCAGAATTCAGTAGTCAGCAACTCAGAACAGTCTCGGGTCCAGCATCAGGATTCCGCACTCCACATTTCGTACTCCGCCTCGTTGGTCGTGAGACTGAACTGACGCAACTGCACCGGTGGTTGGAGAGGGCTCTGAATGGGCGAACGCCAAGTGGTGTTCGTCACGGGGGAGCCAGGCATTGGCAAGACTACCCTCGTCGAAGCCTTCCTGGCGCAGGCTGCTACACAAGTGAGCTGTGGCTCGGCTCTGGGCAGTGCATCGAACACTATGGGGCAGGCGAAGCCTACCTGCCAGTGCTGACGGCACTGGGACAGCTCTGTCGGGAGCCAGAAGGTCAACGCCTTGTGGAGATCCTGAGTCAACATGCCCCGACCTGGCTCGTGCAGTTGCCCTCACTGCTCAGTGCCACAGAGCTAGAGACGCTGCAACGGAAGACCCAAGGGGTCACGCGCGAGCGGATGCTGCGGGAGATGGCTGAGGCGGTGGAAGCGCTGACAGCCGATGAGACCTCTGATCCTGTGGCTGGAAGACCTGCACTGGAGTGATGTCTCGACCCTGGACTTGCTCTCCTTCCTGGCCCGGCGGCGCCAGCCGGCCCGGTTGCTGGTGGTTGGCACCTACCGCCCGATGGACGCGAGCATGAAGGGCCATCCGCTGCCGGCCATCAAGCAGGAACTCCAACTGCATGGGTACTGTAAGGAGCTGGCGTTACGGTTTCTCGGGGAGCGAGACGTGGCTGCAGTATCTCGCGGAGAGGTTTGCCACCCATCGGCTGCCGGCCGCCCTGGCGCGGTGATCTTACCAGCGCACGGAGGGGAATCCGCTCTTCATGGTCAATGTGGTGGAGTATTTGGTGGCACAGGGGGCCTCGTGCAGCGGGAGGGTTGGTGGGAACTGCAGGGAGACATAGAAGAGGTAGTGGTCGGGGTCCCGCAGAGCCTGCGCCAGATGGTGGAGCAGCAGCTTGAGCGGTTGAGTCCTGAGGAGCAGCGGGTGGTGGAAGCTGCGAGTGTGGCGGGGGCAGAGTTCTCGGCGGCCGCTGTGGCCGCGGGAGTGGACGCAGAGGTGGGTGAGGTAGAAGAGCGGTGTGCGGGCTTAGTGCGGCGGCAGCAATTGATACGGGCGCGCGGGACGGAGGAATGGCCGGACGGGACGGTGGCGGCCCGCTATGGTTTCATCCACGCGCTCTATCACGAGGTGGTGTACGAGCGGGTGACTGGGAGCCGCGGGTGGGGCTACATCGGCGGATCGGCGAACGAGAGGAAGCGGCCTATGGCACGCAGGCCGGAGAGATCGCGGCGGAGTTGGCAGTGCACTTTGAGCGGGGACGGGAATACCGCAGGGCTATTCAGTATCTGCAGCAAGCGGGGAAGAATGCCCTCACGGCGGAGTGCGCTATCAGGAGGCAATCAGTCATCTGACCAGAGGGTTGGAGTTCTCACAATGACCTTCCGGACACTCCCGAACGTGTCCAGCAAGAACTTAGCCTGCAAATCGCGCTGGGCAGTCCACTCACCCCCATAAAAGGCCATGCGCCGCGGAAGTGGAATACGCGTACGTGCGAGCACGGGAGCTCTGCCAGCAGATCAGGAGAAACGCCTCAACTTTTTCCTTATTAGGTGGACTTTGTTCAGTTTATCAGTAAGCGGGCGGAGTTACCGACCGCGCAGGAACTGGGGGAGCAGCTGCTAACGCTTCCCACAAGAGGGCAGGACCCGGTTCGTTGTGTGGGCCCGTCATAGCCACTGGGATTTACCTTACAATTTAGGAGAATTTCAGTAGCCCGAGCGCACCTGGAAGAGAGCATCGTCCTGTATGATCCCCAGCGGCAGCCGATCGTACGGTGGGTGCTAGGATCCTGGGGGTGGCCGGCTTGTCTAAGTGTAGCCTGATGTCCTACCGTGCTTGGCTATCCCGACCAAGCCTGAAGCGAAACAGAGAAGCGCTCGCGCTGGCCCGGGAGCTCTCTCAGCCCTACAGCTTATTGTTTGCCCTTATCACGGCTTTTCTGAGGTTTATTGGGAAGCGCGGGGAACAACAAGCGGCCCGGGAACTCCAACGAGGAAGGAATGACACTCGCTTGCGAGCAAGAACTTTGGAGATTGGTCTGGGGGTGTCTCCCTTCCAGAAGGGTCTTCGTAATGAGCGAGCAGGGCAAGTTGGCCAGAAGGGATCGCAAAGATGCACCAAGGCCTAACCGCTTTCCCGAATGATGGGAGACAGGAGCTAGAAGCGTGCCGGCCTACCTTTCCGTGTTGATTGAGGTGTATTAGAAAAGCAGGCCAGGTTGAAACGGGGTTGGGTGCGCTGGAGGATGCTCTAACGACAGTGGCCCAGGCTGGGGGAGCGTACGCTTTTGAGGCGGAACTGTACCGGTCTCAAGGGGGAACTCACACTAACACAGAAAAGCAAAAATCAAAAGGCAAAATGCAAAAGGCAAAAATCGAAAATCTCCACCCCCAGTCCCTAACACTCAGTACCCAGACGTCGAAGCAAAAGAGATGTTTCCGCAAAGCCATCGACATCGCGCGTCAGCCAGCAAGCCAAATCCTGGGAACTACGGGCGTTGACCAGTCTCGCACGACTATGGCAAAATCAGGGCAAGAAGAAAGAAGCTCGCAAGATGCTGGCAGAGGTCTATGATTGGTTCACCGAAGGGTTTGACACGAAAGACTTGCAAGAGGCAAGGCGCTATTGGAGGCACTCGAAGGCCGGGAAGTGGAAACGCAAGCGAAGAGTGACCCAAAGCGCGGGGGCCAAGAGAGAGACCAAAGAAAGGACCAAAGCCGAAACGCCTACAGCACTGCGCCCGGAGGCGAGGACTCCACTCCCGGGGTTAGCGCTGAAGAAGGCCCCGCACTGGCCTTGCCCGATAAACCTTCCATTGCCGTGCTACCCTTCGTGAACATGAGCAGTGACCCTGAACAAGAGTATTTTAGCGACGGGATCACGGACGACCTTATCACCGATCTCTCGAAGTTCTCAGCCTGTTTGTCATCGCCCGCAATTCGGCCTTCACATACAAAGGCAAGGCAGTAAAGGTACAAGAGGTAAGCAAAGAGCTGGGAGTGCGGTATGTCCTCGAAGGAGCGTCCGTAAGGCCGGTCACCGGGTGCGGATCACGGCACAGTTAGTCGATGCCTCGACAGGCTATCACCTGTGGGCCGAGCGCTATGATCGGGAACTGCAAGACATCTTTGCCCTGCAAGATGAGATGACCCAGCAGATCGTGTCGAATTTTAAGTGCGAAGGTCGGCAAGCAGAACAGCAGCGTGTACGGCGTCCCCCCACGGATAACTTGACAGCCTATGACTGCCTCTTGCGCGGACATGGAGACCACTGTCGCCTCACACATGGAGCGAATGACCAGGCGCGGCAGATGTTTGAGAAAGCCATTGAGCTGGACCCGCAGTATGCCGAGGCATACGTGTCACTGGGGTGGAATGTACTCTATGGAGTGGTTCTGGCAATGGAATGAAGATCCCCAGACCCTAGAGCGAGCATTTACGCTGGCCCAAAAGGCGCTTCCCTGGAGGGTTCTTTGCCCGAGGCCCATAGATTATTGGGTGAGGTGTGCCTGGGAAAGGCAGCATGAGCAAGGCGATTGCTGAGGCAGAGCAGGCCATCGCCCTCGATCCCAATGATGCCGATAGCTACATCTGCGAGCGAGGTTCTGACCCTTGCGTGGGAAACCGGGGGAAGCCCTGGGGTTGGCGGAGAAAGCGATGCGCCTCGACCCTAGTAATCGGGATGGTACTTATACGCCGTCGGCTTGGCCTATGCTTTGACCGGGCGGTATGAGGAGGCGATTGCCGCCTTTAAGAGAGTTGTCACCCGTTATCCCACTCATTTGGGTGCTCATCTGCTATTGGCTGCCCTCTACGGTGAGTTAGGTCGAGCGGAGGAGGCGCGGGCCGAGGCAGCCGAGGTCTTGCAGCTCAGCCCCAATTTTTCTGTGGCAGGCATGAGGCAGAGGACCGTCATCAGAGATCCGGCGGTAGTAGAGCGCTTTCTTACTGCCCTACGCCAGGCGGGATTGAAATAAGGGTAAGGAAAACATCGTCAGCGGCTGGCGACTGCGCCGTCCAGCCGCTGACCGGCACGCGGCGTGCTCGAGCTTTTTAGGACCTGTGCTCGGGCGCGCCACTCGGCGCCATGCGCCCTTGGGAAAGCGCTCGCATGCTCCGTGTTGCGCTTTCACCTACAGCGCCGCAGCTCTAATATCCTCCACCG
>CAVTCR010000026.1:0-120045 GCA_963733195.1 uncultured delta proteobacterium | reverse complement strand
GTGTTGCCACACTTGCGGGGCCAGATAGAGAGAGTAGGACTGCCGCAACGTCCCCAGGAACGTCCACCATAAGGGACTACTGATCACGAGTAAGAGAAGGCCGATCCATCCGGTCTGGAGCAATTTCCCCTTTTTCATTCCACTCTCTTGCTGTGACAACACCAGAAGTAGCAACCCACCACCGTGCAAACTCACAAGTAATATATAGGCTTCTTTGACCGTGCCACTCGTCAGTTCCATCCAACTGGCAGCCAGCAGTCCGCACATCCACAATCGACCGCTCGCCAGGGTCGGTGCGGACGTGATGCGCAGCCAACAATAAATGATCCACGGTGCGTAGCAAAAGCTAAAAAAGGCAGGGTGATTAAACCGGTAAGAGAAGAACCCAATGAAGACCGACGACATAGTCAGCAATACGCTCGCGGGCAAATGCTGAGTCGAGGCATATACTATCACTCCGATGCCGAGGGCAAACCAGATCTTCGCCACAACATACTTGAAATCCCATGCCCACGTCGCTCCTCCCATCAACAGAACCAATGCGTGGAGAGGGTCGCCGAACATCGATTGGCCCTGACCAAGTAACGGTAGCCCTGTGGCAGGGGAGCGATTCCACAACGGCAGCGTAAAATCTCGGGAAAGAGCCTGGCTTTCAACCCGAGTGTACGGCAGATGAGCAAGCAGCACAGCCGCAATATCAGAACCTTTCGCGTCTTCTGTCGTAGCCGCCACCGAGCCAGGTACCGTCGGCCAATGATCGTAGAGTAGCAGCGTACCGTTGTTCGGGAGACAAAGCTTTTGCCGTACAAGAGCACGGGATAACAACTTGCGATCGTGGCCAAGACCGCCGCTGCTAAAATCACCGTTTTGGGATGTTCTCCAGCCCAGCTTGAGACATGCTGACACAGCCTGAGAGCGCTATCGTGCCAGCGAACAAGCAGGTAGTCCGCTAGCCAAAGTCCTCCACTACAAAGTATGAAGACCCAGAGAAACATCCCCCATGGCTTGTTGAGCGGATACGGCAGCGGCGTACGCAACGTCAGTGGATACGACAGACCAAGGGTAAGCGTCGGGTCGTAGGCTCCGTCGACAGTCGTCACTTGCACGCCATCTCCCACAACCGTCAACGAGTGAATCTGTTGGCTAGCCTGAAATTGCTGAGGTAGAATCGGAAGTACGACGGTTCCGTGTCGATCAACGATATGCGCTGACGATAGTGTCACAGTCCCGGCTTTGTTGATCGGATCAAACCGCAACATATGATACTCCCCCGCAGACAGAGGAAAGCGCAGAGTCAGCGGTTCACCGATTTTGCCGATAGACATCCGAGAAGAGTCCTCCTCGCGCAACCCAGCACCGAGATCATAGAAGATCTGCGCAGTACCGGTCGTTGAGGATTGGACCGTCACTACGAAGGCGAAGGGAAAATCTCCCCCACCTCTAATGATCAACAGGCCCAGCGTCAGAACAATCGCTGCACACGTAGTGATAAACGCATGAAGGGGTGAAGCGAGAGGTCCTCTTGCTTGCTTTGGTACTTCTTGTTGCTCGTGCCGCCCCCAAACCCCATACGTCCCTCGACGATGCCTCTCTCTATTACACACTGCAAGCCGTTTTTACAGTGGAGTAGCAATGATAATAGCAAAGATGCACCGATCGGACGTTATCGACGCTATAATAAGAAGAGTCTTCAGGCACTCAGTCCCCCCTTGCTCCAATGCGAGGTGATCCGTTAGGAGAACGGAGTATCATGAGTCTGTACGATATCCTCGCCTGCCCAACGTGTAAGGTTAAGGTTATTCGAGCTGAGACAGCGCTGACATGCAGTCGTTGCGCGCAATCGTTCCCTATTGTCAACGGAGTCCCAGTGATGTTCCCTGACGCGAGTATTCCCACCTACCAGCACCAAGCAGGTCTGCAACTACGGACGTCGTATGATCCATGGGTCCATCGCGTCATACTGCAGTCGCTTCTCGACAATCAGATTGTGATCGAAATAGGGGCAGGCAACATGGCACTTGATGATCCCTGCATTATCCGCATGGATGTCACGCTCACTCCGTATGTCGATGTGGTTGGCGACGTCCATCATCTTCCCTTTTTGCCTGAGAGCGTCGATTACATTTTTTCCCTGGCGGTCTTCGAACATCTGCACAATCCCTTCATTGCGGCACGGTCAATCTACGACACCCTGAAAGACGGCGGATATAGTTTCCATGATTGTAACTTCGTGTATGCATACCACGGAGTGCCACATCATTACTTTAATGCGACCCTGCAAGGATTAGAACAGGTCTTTGCTGATTTCACCTGCTTGCGGAAAGGCGTGGCCACGTATCAGATGCCGTCATTTGCTCTCAACTCATTGATACAAACCTACCTCAATGTCTCCCATGCCGATCAATATGCACACGGCAAACGCTTGACCTCGTTGCTACGGCAAGTGCTCGCGGAAGATCTGATTCAGTACGACATCTATTTTTCTGAGCAGGAGGCATTACAAGTTGCAGCAGGAACCTACTTTGCGGGGGTCAAACAAAAAACATCGACATCAACGTTAATTCCAGAGCCTATTCACGGGCTTTGGCGAACAACCGCCACTCTTCGCGAACGGTTTCCTGAACCCAATAGAATCACGACGACCGACAACCTTTTCCTGTGGGCGAAACATGATGGCCGAGCACACTATCAAGAAATTCGTCGATACTTCGAGACGCTCCAGCCATTTGCGAAGAAAGACGGCGATTGGCAACGGACACACATTCACGCTCTCCCCTTAGAAGAACCGTACTTCGGCGCGATCGGTTTTGATCCCCATAAGGAAATGGGAGAGAATGCCCATCTTGCCACAAAGCGCCTCACTCCTAGTGTCCATCTTTCTACAGGGTCGCTCTGGCAGACGGCAATGGCCCTCCTCGTAAACGAAGGACCCAAATCCTTCTTCCACAAGGTCAAGCAATGTATTTCTCGTCGGATTCGTCAGTGAAGCGGCACGAAGGTTCGAAGCAGGATTATTTGCGACGAGTGACCACTTGTCGCAGCACATACGGGAGGTAACGCAATACCATACCCCATTCGGGCAATGGCTGCCGTCCAGGGACGACGGCCCCCTCTTCTTGGTAAAACAGCGCACACGCCAATTGTCCGCGAAGTCGCCGGTGTTCGCGACGGAGTTGAGTTTCGCGGTTTTGTTTGCACCAGTATCGCCACAGAGAATACTTTCCACTTCCCTTTGGTGTGAGGCTAAAAATATAGGATCGTCCGGATGACCCTTCCTGGACGGGAAACTCTACGACTACCGGTTTATTCAGCGAAACCTTCCTTGGATCGAGATGCCCGTCGGCAACAATCTTGCCAGGGGAATGTTCTTCAGACAAGGTAAATTGCAAGTATGCCGACGGAGGAATCTTGGCAAGCAGGAATTCAAGGCGACACAGATAGGGAGCGTCCGCAACAAAGCTCTGTTGCAACCCGCCCTTAAGATCCACTTGGTTCACCAGTTTCCGCCCTAACACCCAGAGTGGCAAAGCAAAGAAGATTCGTTTCTTAAAAACCTGCCACAAGAGATGGAGACCGACGAGACGCCCCACATCGTCCAAGATTTTTTTTACCGCTCTACACAACCTGGTCGTTCGACTTGCTTCTTTAACCAGTGCTTGAGGAGACTTGGTGAGGGAAAGAGAGGGGTGTCTGGGGGATCGCCCCAGCATGGACGACAGGAGGCGATCCTTTCTCATTGGGAGAAACCGCCTGTCAGCGTCATTGTGTTTGTCCTGAGAATGGTCAGCTGCAGACAATGCATCCCGCAGGAGGATAGCCTCGACCTGGCGCGCGGATTTCTCCCAGCTCAAATTCTGGATGTGGCGATAGGCGTTTTCGACGATCTGTTCACGCAGCGGTTGGTCCTGTAGGAGTTTGAGAATGCCCTCGGCCACTGCGGCGACAGTAGGCTCTACCAGCCAGGCATTGTGTCCGTGGTTGAGGACACCCTCGACGCGCTCACTGGCAACATCAATTACCGCACAACGGCAGGCCATCATTTCGAGCGGCACGAACGAGGGATTCGTCAGTGAAAACACGACGCCGACCTCACAACTCGAAAACAGCTCCGCTAGCTCAGACTGGGAAACCAGCCCACGATTGACCACCGGGAACGATGGTGGTGGTATGAGTTCTTTGCTTCCGTAAAAGACGATTTCGACTTCTGGCAATTGTTGCTTCACCAACTGCAGTGCTTCGAGCCCGAGTTCATACGCTCGACGCGGTGTACTTGGACGGCTATAAAAGCACACGCGCGGCCATGGATCGCGCCGGACTGATCGCGGCCAGTAGATGTCGGTGTCAACGGCGAAATCAAAATAGTCCGCGGTCGCGTGATACTGTTCCCGAAGCAGTTTGGTTAGCCACGGCCCCAGCGTGATGCAGTGCAGGCCAGCCCGATAGGTATTTTCAGCTAACACCGAATAGGTACCAACCGGATAAAAGTAGGGTTCAAAATCTTGCACGAAATAATATTGTCGACCACCGTTCACAAGGAACGGCAGTTCTTCCACGGTCCGCCAGAAGGTCGCAAAGGTACAATCGGCATCCTGCACCTGCCCGGCCCAACGATAATAGTGCGCTTTGGTCGTGCCGAAGTGGGTCTGCATATAGGCGCGGACCTGCTCAGTGCTGTAATCGTTCATTAGGTTAAATGCGACAACGTAGACGTGGCACTCGTGACCAAACTCCGCCAAGTAACGAATGGTGCGAAAGATGCCCGTATCCCCACCGGCCCCGGGAAACGGCTCAGGCACGAGCCAGTTTATTACTAAAGGAATTGGGGACAGCGGTAGTTGGTTTCGCTCCCGTTCGACACTATCACTCATTGTTTTTGCAAGTTTGGGCAATACCTCCGCCAGGTCTACCGCACGGGCGGTGAGGCTATACCGTTGAAGTACCGTCCGACGAGCAGCTTCACCAATCTGGCGACGCAGTTCCGGTTGCTGAATCAGGAGTGCCAACGCTTGACGCCACTCCGCCACATTGGACGCCAACAGTCCATCTTTTCCCTCAGTGATCGCATCGACAAATGCGTCGATGCGAGAGGCAACAATCGGCACCCCTAGTACACCAGACTCGACGAATTTGATCTCGCTCTTGGCGCGACAGAACGGGTTGTGCAGCTCAAGCGGCGCCAGCGCAATATCCATCTGACTTGCCAACGCAAACCACCCACGCCAATCAGTGAGCGGAAAGCGACGGACACGCTCACCGAACGACGCAAGCACTGACGGCAGGGCCAAAGGGCCAACCAGCCACAACTCAACGTTGGGGAAGCGAGCTAACACGTTGGCCAAGGCTGGGACGGCTTCCTGAAAATCGACATCGTGCGTCGGGGTTCCACTGCCGTAACCAACCACAACCTGTTCTTGCGGAGTACGCTGTACCCGTTCGTGATATAGATGCTCGCCGAGAGCCATCATTTCCTGACCTAAGGCATTGCGGTGGACGAATGCAGCTTTTCCTCGTCGCTGGGCAAGCTCAGCTAACAACGGGGTTGCGGTGAGCACGGCATCAGACGCTTCGAGCATGGCGAGATAGCGACGGACCCCCTCCAGATACAAGGCTTGATCACTCGCAGAGAGAAGCTGTACCCCACGGTGCCACTCGGTCATCTCGGGCTCAAAGACGAGATCATCCGTATCGAAGAGCACCCGTTTCCCCAACGCATGAGCGCGGTCAATGAGGTGCGCCAGTGGCGGACACATCCCCAAGCGGTACAGAATAAGGACATCATAGGTGAGTGCCTCCTCAGGAGCGATTTTTGTCTCGTCAAACCACTCGACCACCGTGGCGTGGAAGCCGAGATACTGCAACTGTTCCTGCAGATGAAGGCAACGGTAGCGAGTCGTTGTCGCGATCGGACAGCCGCTGGCAATGAAGTAGCGGGCGGGACGTGCTTCTACAACCATGGCCTCCTACTCCGAGGAGGAAAGGCAAGAGACGCATCGCCACGCTCAAGCGTCAGGTTGGGGTTATGCGCCGGATCATTGCGGATGATATGCCTCCACCGTTTCGACATGTAGGCGATTTCTCGCTTAAAGCGCGCTTGCTTCTCGAAGTTATCATCAAATCCGCGCGAAGCCGATTCATGATGATACAGCTCAGCGTATGGCGTCCACACATTGCGATAGCCTTTCTCCACCAGCCGTAGGCAGAGATCCACATCATTGAAAGCAACTGACAAGTTCCGTTCGTCCAGTCCACCAACCTCCAGGAAGACCGAGCGCCGGAACACGGCACAGGCAGCAGTCACGGCTGACAGGTTCTGTTGCAGCTGTGCTCTCAGCATCTGACCACCATGGCCGCGTGGTTGTACCGCATACGCGTGTCCCGCAATTCCGAGTAATCCGACAACAACACCAGCGTGTTGGATGGTGTCATTGGGATAATACAACATAGCACCAACTACCCCGACTTCTGGACGCAGCGCTTGACTCACCATCTCTTCGAGCCAGTCTGGCGTGATCACCTCAATATCATTATTGAGCAAACAGATGACGTCGCCCTGCGCTTGCTGAACCGCTAAGTTGTTGATCGCTGAATAATTGAATGGCGCATCATACTGCAACACGCGCGCTGCCCGCTCGTGTGTCAGTTGCCGGAGGTAGTCGAGCGTCTGTGGGTCATCCGATTGGTTATCGACGATCATGAGTTCAAACCGTGGGTATGTCGTTTTGGCAAAAATGCTTTCTACGCAGCGGTGCAATAAATCGAAGCGGTTGCGCGTTGGCACAATGAGCGTCACTAGTGGTGGTGGTTGCGGGAGCGTGTAGCGCACCCGCCAGTAGTCACCAGGACCTGGCAGGACCTGTGCAGCGACGTTGATCCGTTCAAGATGAGACGTGAGCAGCTTGTGCTGCGCATCCGTTGCGTATGTTTTCTGATCCCTTCCTAGCGCAGTAGAGCCGGAGATCGCCCGCCAGTGATACAGCACCTGGGGAATATGTCGAATACGCGAGGCAGGAATACGCTCAGAAATCCGCAGGAGGAGATCCCAATCTTGGCTGCCTTCGTAGCCTTCACGAAAGTTCCCAACGTCTCTGACGAGATCGGCGCGGTACACCCCCAAATGACTAACGAAGTTTTGCGTGAGTAAGAGGTCAGGATTCCAATCCGGTTTGAAATAGGGTTGGTACCGCTCTCCGTGTTCGCTAATTTTGTCTTCATCGGTGTAGATAATCGCCGCGTCTGGGTGTGCGTTTATCTCTACCGCCACCGCATATAAGGCGTGCTCGGCCAGTTCATCATCATGATCGAGGAGTGCCAGAAACTCGCCTGTAGCCAGGGTGATCGCGCTGTTCGATGCAGCGGCAACATGGCCATTCTGTTCGCGATACATCACTTTAATGCGGGTGTCCTTTGCCTGATACTCCTGCAAGATCTGACGTACATGCGGAGTGGTAGATGCATCATCCGCAATACAGAGCTCCCAATGCGGGTACAATTGCTTGCGTACCGACTCGATGGTACGGCGTAACCACAACTCAGGGGTGTTATAGGTCGGCATGATGACACTTATCAACGGTTTGAGCGGCAGGCGTTCGAGGTGTTTGCCGATGGCACGGCGGTCTTCGTTTGTGAGGGTATCATAGAATACGACCCAGTCGTGATAACTTGACCGGCGCGCTTGTTGCAAGAGAAAGCGACGTCGGAACGTGCCGAGTCCCTCGTTCGTTAGGATGTCCCAACCCTGGCGAATCATAGGTACCGCATAGCGAGGGTTCACCAACGCAGGGCGCAGGTGACGCCAGCCCAGCAGTGTCGCAGCCTGAAGAATGCCGATCCCGCGGAGCGTGACATTCTTCAGCACGAGTTGTGTGGGCGAGGCAACAAACTTAAGCCGCAGCGCTCGCACCGGAACAGTCAAGAACATCAGAAATTGCACCTCAAGGAGTGGCTCTTCGCTCGCCTCTCCTCGGTGGCCACTTATCCCCGCAGACTCCGGGACAGGGGATATGGTTGGTGCTGTGTGGATCTTTAGAGGTCGACGCAACTCCAGTCGCTGCGATTCGAGAAACCCGGTCCCGTGATCAATGTATAACGTCGGATGGAGCCACCGTAGGAGGGTTCGCGTCTGATATGAAAGAATGACCCATCCACTCGGCAGTTGTCCATGTTCACTCTGCAGCAGGAAATAGCTATCCTCTCCTGCACTCTGGCTTTCATCGCTTTCGCGGAGAGCGTCGTGATCTGGTAGCAAACGGACTCGGTGCAGACGCGGCCAGCGGAGCAACCGCCGCAGGTAGCGGAACGGTTTCATCCGCCGTTCAAGCGTCTGCTCTAACTCTTGCACCTGTGCCTGTGCCTGCTGCAGCGCAGCCTCTCGGTCTGCCACAGTTGCCAGCGCTTCCGTCAGCGTCGCTGTGCGGTCTTGGAGCAAAGCGTCGAGGCTCTGCAGCCGTGACTCCTGACTCTGCAGGCCCGATGGCAGGTTCTCCTGACTCTGTAGGCTGCTCGATCTGCTAGGCATGATAGCTGATGTACCGTCTGTTCCTGTTGCATGTTGATCGTTTGCAGGTGGGTAATGGTGAACGTCCTTTGATGAACGTCCTTTGCCTCCAATGCCTCGTGCAGATGGGTAATCGTCGCGTCGAGGTTATGAATATGAACGTCCTTTGCCTCCAATGCCTCGTGCAGATGGGTAATCGTCGCAGTCGAGGTTATGAATATGAACGTCCTTTGCCTCCAATGCGGTCTGCATGTTTGCTGCCGCGGCTTGCTGTTGTTCGTCGCGCCAGTGGACCAACGTCTCGGCCAGGTGTTGGGGAATCACATTCTTGACACTCATAGTCACGCGCAGCACCGTAGTAACATGATCTTCTCGGTGGTTCATATCTGGGACATTATACAAGAGGAGTTGTGGGTCGCTGCTCGAAAATACACAGAGGAGTCCCTGTGAATGAGCACTCAGAAGCGTGATATCTGGCCCAGCAACAATGTCGCGGAAATTATTTTCTGGTCCCCATGAATACATGATTGTTCCCACCGGTAAGGAAGGTTCGCGCACACTCAGCTCAATAGATCGGATTTCTACAGCAGCAGGAAAATTCACCGGATCGAGTCGAAGAACTCTTCCACTGAGGGAGGGGAGTGGACACTCGTAGCTATGCTCTTGTCCGTCAACGAAGACATCGGTCGAGAAGGAAACGTTCTGGGAAAATTCTCCGTTCACAAGCCAGAACACTTCGATGGCTGGACGTTCGGTATAGGCTTGCACGTCAACATCAGCCAGGTGGGCAAACACGCGAGGATACCGACAATAGTCATGATACTCGCGGTCAATCTGCCGGATAAAGTCCGCTGACTGAAGAATCGCAGGGGTGCGCTCCCCTTCCAGGAAGATACGATACGCACGAGCAACGAGTTCTCCCGCATCCCCAGATGCAGCTAACGCGGCTAGGTCGGATTGACTATGCCGAAGCTGCAGTTGGAGGAATTGGCCCAGTGCGACACGTTGCTCAGCCACACTCGATGGCCAATCGAGGTCAAAGGTACTGATAAGGTTCGTCAAACAGGGTTCCCAATCTTCGAGGAGCCGGTCATAGCTGATGACCCAGCGGCGGGTGTCATTCGTCCAATAAAAGGAGGACAGGTTGTAGAACTGCCAGAGCACGAGCGATCTCTCGATGGAGAAGCCGTCACGTCGGTGCAATGAGGCCGCCACGTCGAGGGGGTGGCGCAAGCAGATCACATAGTACGGCTCGATCTCAAGTTGTTGTAAGACCTCAATCCAGAGTGGAAGAACGAGAGCTGTCCGTGGATCTTTCCACATCCATAGCCGTTGTCCACCAAATTCCCTGCGAATGAGATCTGCGAGTTCCTGTCGATACGGTTCAATCTCGGGACGTTGCCACCATCGGTCCGGGAGCGGCGTGACGCTATACCACGAACGGTTCAAGGTTCGTAGTATACGCAGATGAAAATCGACTATGGTCTCGTGCTCCCAAAACCCTTCGGGATTGTCCTCCTGCGGTGGCAATAGTTTCTCGCTCGGGCCGATATACGCCCCCAAGAGATTTAACGCGCGCGCAATAGCAGAGGTCCCACTGCGATGCATACCAAGCACGCAAATGGCCTGCTGTTTGAGTTGATTCATCTCCTTCGTCCCTATCGTCACACGTCGTTACTTAATCGCAATAGGCGGCTGCGTCGCGCATACGCACACGCGGCGCAATATGGAAATCCACCAGCGCGGTCGTTAGAGCAGTTTCATCTGGCAAAATTTTACATACTCCAAGTTCGACCTTGCGGTCTAAATACACCTCTGCTCCACCGTCCATCCCCAAGACACCTGCGTTGAGGAAATACGTGCCTGCTGTGAGGCTTGCAGTAAAGGTAAATTCCACTGTGAGTGTTGTTCCTGCGGGAACATGGGGAATGCCACGGAACACCGGAGCAGTCGTCGCTCCCCCAAGCTCTATACCACTGAGCGTCTTAATCAGCATGCCGCAGCGCACATTGAAACAGTCACGATCGAACTGCACGTGATAACGCCAGATATAGTGCTCCCGCGCAACGAGCACATTAACACGTTCTTCTTCTGGGGTCACAATCACAGCCTCACCAATCCGTGCACCCCGTGACTCATAGTGTACAGTGCTCACCGATTGTAATCCCGGATCATAGAATGCCTTCATCCGGAAGGAGACTGCTCCCTGCTCAGGTTTCTGGAGTTGCGATGCAGTAGCAACAGCAGGTATCACATCTCGCTGCTGCCGTATCTTCTCTTCACTTCCCTTCTTCGGACCGTTCTTCGTGCCCTTGTCGTATCTCCGCCAATAAAGCGGACTGACGCTCGGGTGGTGCATAGAGAAACTTATGATACATGTTCACTACATGTTTGCTCGGCCCTGACAAAACCAACTCTCCGGCATGTAAGAGAAAGGCACGGTCACATAGTTGGACGACCGAGCCGCTGGCGTGTGAGACGAACAAAATCGTTCCGCCTTGCCCTTTGAATTCTTCGATTCTGGCAAAACATTTACGTTGAAACAGTTCGTCGCCAACCGCGAGCGCCTCGTCAACGATGAGAATATCTTTAGGAACGAACGCTTGCACGGCAAACGCTAAACGCACCGCCATCCCGCTAGAGTAGGTTTTCACCGGCTGGTCAAGAAAGTCACCGATATCAGCAAACGTGACAATCTCTTGAAAATAACGCTCAACCTCTCGCCGGCTCAAACCTAGAATTGCACCGTTCATGAAGATATTCTCTCGTCCAGAAAACTCCGGATTGAAACCACTGCCTAATTCCAAGAGAGCTGCAACCTGACCATTGACGACAAGTTCTCCTGCGGTCGGCGCAAGTGTCCCAGCAATCAGCTGCAACAAGGTGCTCTTCCCTGAGCCGTTGCGGCCAATAATCCCTACCACCTCTCCAGCGCGAATCGAGAATGAAATATCCTTAAGGGCCCAGAACTCGCGATGATATTGTCGCCAGCGACCGAAGAGACTGTGTTTGAGTCGATCTTGCGGTTGATCATAGATCGTATACCGCTTACTGAGCCCAGATGCCGAGATAATCGCCTCAGAGGACATCAGCAAACCCCCGGCGAGTCTTCTGGAACCACCATAACCCGAGCCAGGCTACCACAACACTGCCAACGAAATAGTACCCAACCCCTGCCCAATGGGGTACCTGTCCCCACAGTAACGCACCACGAACTTGCTCAACAACGAACGTCAGGGGGTTCACTAACAGTACAAATTGTACGGACGGAGGAACAGCCGAGGTAGGATAGAGAATGGGACTCAAAAATAGCAAGGCGGTCGTGATTAACCCTACCGTCTGGTTGATATCGCGGAGGAAAACACCAAGCGAAGACAGGAACCAGCAAATGCCCACTGTCATGAGTACAAACGGTACGACAATCACCGGAAGTGTGAGAACTGTCCATGGCAAAGCGTCATAGACACCGATTGTGAAGATGATCACGACAACGAGGCTCATCAGGGCATGAAACAGCGCCGCTCCCATGATCACCCAGGGGAAGATTTCCAGCGGAAAAATCACCTTCTTCACATAGTTCGCGTTGCTCACGATCAACCCTGGTGCCCGTGTAACACACTCCGCAAACAAGCCGTACATCACCAGTCCAGCAAACAGGATAAGGGAAGATTCTATCTGGCTCTGTGATTCGGCCCGCCAGCGGACTTTCAACACGAAACCGAAGACAAAGGAATAGATCGCCAGCATACAGAGCGGAGTCAAGAACGACCAGAAGACGCCCAGGACCGAACCACGATAGCGACCAATCACTTCGCGTTTGGTCATTTGCCAAACCAGATCTCGATAACGCCACAAGATAACAAAGGGAGAGAACGGATGGAGCCGCGCGCTCCACTCCTTCCTCTGTTGACGTATGACTCTTGCCGGTATCACTGCGGTACGAATAGAAGAAGTCTTACTGTTTGGAGTCCACAGACGAACTGCAATCACTCGACCCCTTCCTCACCATAGCGCGGTAAGCGTTCGTGCGGAATCTTCTGAAGCGGAAGATAGCGCTGATCTTTATCTGACAGCGTCGGTACTCGTACCGGCCACGCAATATCTAAGTCAGGATCGCACCACAACACACCACCTTCTGCCTGGGGCGCATAGAAGTCAGTGCATTTATACATCACTACGGCATATTCACTCATCACACAAAATCCATGCGCGAAGCCCTCAGGAATATACAGTTGGCGCTTATTCTCACTCGACAGCACGATTCCGTACGAGCGGCCAAAAGTCGGCGAACCAACACGAATATCCACTGCGACATCGAGCACTTCTCCTTGCACCACATAGACGAGTTTGCCCTGCGCATGCGGATACTGAAAGTGTAGTCCGCGTAACGTTCCGCGTACTGAAGAAGAGAGATTGTCCTGCACGAAATGGGTTGGCAATCCATATTCCTGATAACGCTCTTGCTGCCACGTTTCCAGGAAAAACCCGCGCGCATCCGCAAACACGCGAGGCTCAATCAGAATAATGCCCGGCAGAGAAGTATTACTCACGTTCATAGGGGCGCCCAGTGCGCAGCAGATCGAGCAGATACTGTCCATAGCCGCTTTTTTGTAACGGCAAGGCTAAGGCTTCTAGTTGCTCGCCACTGATAAGTCCTAAGCTATACGCTACTTCTTCTGGACAGGCAATCTTGAGGCCTTGGCGTTGTTCAATCGTCTCGATAAAGTTTGCTGCCTGTAGCAACGACGTTGGGGTTCCAGTATCTAACCACGCCACACCACGCCCGAGTCGCTCCACACGGAGTTCTCGTTGGTCGAGGTACTGTTTGTTTACGTCGGTAATTTCTAACTCTCCCCGCGGCGAAGGCCGTAGCCTCGCGGCAATGTCGACCACTTGATTATCGTAAAAATAGAGCCCTGTCACGGCGTAGTTTGACCGAGGCTGAGAAGGTTTCTCTTCTATACTCAACACATTTCCGTTAGCATCGAACTCCGCAACGCCATACCGTTGCGGGTCGTGCACCCAATAGCCAAACACCGTCGCTCCGTACTCGCAAGCCGCAGCTCGTCGTAACCGTTCTGAGAGTCCTTGTCCATAAAAAATATTATCCCCAAGCACGAGGGCACAACCACCACCTCCAATAAACTCCCGACCGATAATGAAGGCTTGGGCAAGGCCATCCGGGCTCGGCTGGACAGCATACTGGATGCGAACCCCCCACTGCGTCCCGTCCTTCAACAAGGACCGGAATACCTCGCGGTCCTGAGGGGTAGTTATTACAAGGATCTCAGTGATGCCTGCCTCCATCAGGGTACACAGCGGATAATAGATCAACGGCTTATCGTAAACAGGCATCAACTGCTTACTCACCACATGAGTAAGTGGGTACAGGCGCGTACCAGACCCGCCAGCAAGAATGATCCCTTTGATAATCACATCAGCCCCTATAACAACTGGCGCCACTACTTATGCCACACCAAACTTCTTAAACCACTCCTGTAACCGCTTCCAACCATCCTGCGCTTGCTCCTTGCGATAGCTCGGTCGATAGTCCGCATAGAAGCCGTGCGGAGTGTCGGGATAGAGCACGACTTGTGATGGGCTCTTCGCCGCTTGTAAGGTTTTTTGCATCTGCTCAACAGTGTCGTTCGGGATGCCAGCATCTGCGCCACCATATAACCCCAACACTGGCGCTTTGAGGGTGGCTGCCACATCAATCGGGTGCTTCGGGGTCAAGTCGCTTGCTTGCCCAACTAATCGGCCATACCAAGCCACTCCGGCTTTCAGTCGTGCGCTGTGCGCGGCATACAGCCATACGACACGTCCTCCCCAACAAAAACCCGTGATGCCAAGCTTGCTTACATCCCCTTTTGCTGATTTTTCTGCCCACGCTACCGCAGCATCAAGATCAGCCATCACTTGCGCATCCGGTACTTTAGAGACCACTTTGCTAATGACTTCGTTAATGTCGGCTATTTGAGACACATCTCCCTGCCGAGCATACATCTCCGGTGCAATCGCAAGGTAGCCGAGTTTAGCAAACCGCCGACAGACATCTTTGATGTGTTCATGGACGCCAAAGATTTCTTGCACCACCAATACCACCGGAAATGGCCCGCCGCTGTTCGGCATCGCGCGATAGGCGGGGATTTGTCCCTCAGAGACAGGAATCTTGATCTCGCCTACTTCTAGTCCAGTAGCATCTGTCGTAATCATCGTTTGTGCTGACACTGGTTGAACCGCCAAGGCAAACCCAGCGGCTAATGAAGTCAGGACAAACTCACGTCGAGTGAAGTGCGGACCTAACAGCATCCTCTCTACTTTGTTACGCATGATCCTCCCTCCTTTACACACTCCCTAAACATATCACTCTTCGATCCAGGCAAATGTTCGGGTGACGGCTCGTTTCCAATCGCGATAGAGCTTCTCCCGCACTATCGAGTCCATCTTCGGAGTCCACTCTTTGTCCTTTCCCCACTGTACTCGGAGATCATCCACCGTTCTCCAGACTCCCACCGCAAGCCCAGCGGCATAGGCCGCTCCAAGAGCCGTCGTTTCTGTACACCTCGGACGGATTATTGGTACCCCAAGAATATCAGCCTGAAACTGCATGAGTAACTCGTTGTTCACCATCCCACCGTCAACATTCATCACTTTCAACGGCAGCCCGGCGTCCACATTCATCGCCTCAAGCACTTCGCGAGTCTGCCACGCGGTGGCTTCCAGTACCGCACGAGCAAGGTGCCCTTTTGTCACGTAACCAGTGAGTCCGACAATAACCCCACGTGCATCGTTCTTCCAATAGGGAGCAAACAAGCCAGAGAACGCCGGAACGAAAAAGATACCACCATTGTCAGTCACTGTCCGTGCTAAAGCTTCAATGTCAGTAGACTTCTCAATGAGGCCAAGGTTATCGCGTAACCATTGTACGAGTGCTCCCGCCATTGCAATCGATCCTTCGAGCGCATAGACCGGTGGCGTACGACCGAGCTGGTAGGCAACTGTAGTCAGCAAGCCAGCGGACGACGGCACAATAGCCTGGCCAGTATTCATCAGCATGAAACAACCAGTGCCATACGTATTCTTCGCTTCTCCTGGAGAGAAGCAGGTCTGTCCAAAGAGCGCCGCCTGTTGGTCACCGAGATCCCCAGCAATGGGAATATTAGATAATGGAGGACCGCATAGACCGTACGTCTCACTGGAGGAGAGGATCTCCGGTAACATCGTCCGTGGGATGCCAAAAAGCCCAAGAATCTCTTCGTCCCATTCTAGGGTCTGTAAGTCCATGAGCATGGTCCGGCTGGCATTGGTGACATCAGTCACGTGCACGCCCCCATGTACGCCTCCGGTAAGGTTCCAGATAAGCCAGGTATCAATAGTCCCGAAGAGAGCATCGCCACGCTCAGCTTTGGCTCGCACTCCAGGCACGTTTTCAAGAATCCACGCCAGCTTCGGACCGGAAAAATAGGTCGCGAGTGGCAAACCGACACGAGGGCGAAGCCATAATTCTGCGCCTTGTGCGGTAAACCGTTTGCAGAGATCAAGCGTCCGCGTGTCCTGCCACACGATCGCATTGCATACAGGATCCCCGGTCTTGCGATTCCAGACAACGGTCGTTTCTCGTTGGTTTGTCACCCCAAGCGCAACAATATCCTGTGACGTCACCCGTCCATGCTGAAGGCCCGCAGCGATAACCTCTTCGACGCACCGCCATATTTCTCGCGGATCATGTTCGACCCAGCCAGGTTGGGGATAGATTTGTCGGTGTTCTTGTTGCGCAGTAGTAATGATGCGCCCTATCTGGTCGAACACCATGAAGCGGGTGCTGGTGGTGCCCTGGTCGATGGCAGCAACGTAGCGGGAAGGCATAGGAGAACCGGAGAGTGGGCGAATCAGAAATGCCCTCCCTCAGTTAGATCACTTCATCGAAAAGTATGTACTTCTTGGTCCCTAGCATGCCCATGGCAGTGGGACAAGGGCTTGTGAGGAAAGGGACCGGGAGTTAGGAGTTAGCCCCGTAGAGACGCGATATGTCGCGCCTCTACAAAGCACATCATGGACTGTAAGGGCATAAGCAAGGAGTCGCTCAATTCCACAAACCGCTATAGTGGTCGTTCGCAAAACAACCAGGGAACCGCTGTAACGAATCGGGGCCTTCGTCTCGGTCGAGTCAAAACTCATGAGACTCGGGCGATATGATCAGGCAACTGTCAGACTTGCTTGAGGCTCTCGTTGCACCAGAGCTGTAGGAGTTGGAAGGGAAAAGAAGAAGGTACTGCCTTCGCCGAGCGCGCTCTCTACCCACACACGTCCGTGGTGGGCTTCGATGATCTCTTTTACGAGTGCTAACCCAAGCCCGGTTCCACCAATGTTTTTGGTTTGGGTTTGATTCACGCGAAAGAATTTGCCAAAGAGTTTCGGGATAGCATCTCGCGGAATACCGATGCCTTGGTCGGTTACCGAGACGACCACCTCACCACCATCTTGATACGCCTTAACACAAATCGCTCCACCGTTTGGTGAGTATTTCACTGCGTTAGAGAATAAATTTGCCAGGACTTGGCGTACCCGATCTTCATCAGCCCAGACAGAGAGGTCGGATTCCGGGAGGACAAGAATAATATCCCGCTGGCCGTCACTAGGTGGAAGCATATCAGCGCGTTCCCGTATAAGCGCACGGATATCGACGGTATCCAAATGAAGTACCTGTCGGCCAGCCTCAATGCGGCGAAGGTCGAGAAAGTCGTTTATTAAGTTGGCAAGCCGAGTCGATTCTTGTTCAATGATCGTCAGAAATTTTCGTTGCTGCTCTGGAGAGAATTGTTTGTTCAATAGCAACTCAGAAAATCCACGCAGGCTGGTGAGTGGCGTCCGTAACTCGTGACTGACAATACCTACCAGTTCTTCTTTCAGACGCTCGACTTCAATCCGAGCCGTAATGTCTTGCGTCATCATCATCCCGGCATAAACTTCGCCTTCTCCATTGGTCAGTGGAAGTGCATACAATAAGTGAATGCGCTGGTTGTGACTGATCTCCGTTACTGTCTCCTTACCTGCCAGTGCGGCATGGTACTTTTGCGCGATAATGGCGCCTAACTCCGCTGGCCACACTTCTGCAACTGTTTTGCCTTCGATCACGTTTTTGGTAATCCCTAACTGTGCCAGCCCCGCTCCTTCTGCCAAAGTGTAGCGAAGTTCGTGGTCAAAGAGAGCGACAACGCCATTGGGGAAGTGCTGTGCGAGATTACGATATCGCTCCTCGCTTTTGCGTAAGGATTCGTTGACCTGTGCAAGTTGAGCTGTGCGTTCGTCAACCCGCAGCTCAAGCTCGTCGTGAGCCTTGCGGAGTGCGGCTTCCCCTTGCTTTCGCTCGCTAATGTCCCGGATCGACCCAGCCATTCGGGTCGGACGTCCAGCAGTATCCCACAGAGCCTGTCCGTGCCCAATCACCCACAGGTAGTTATTGTTCTTGGTGCGCACACGATATTCGATGCAGTAGGGGACCTGTTCGTACAGGTGAGCTTCGAGCGCGGCACCAACACGGACTTGGTCATCTTGATGGAGACACTCCAACCAGCTCTGTAGACACGTTCCGAACTCTTCCTCCTGATAGCCGAGTAAAGACTGAAAACGTGACGAGTAGTACACCGGAGTTTGCGGGTGTAACAAGGGGAACTCGGAAGAAAATTTCATATCCCACAAACCATCGTTGGTGCCACGAAGAGCGAGGGCAAACCGCGCCTCGCTTTCTCGCAGTGCCACCTCGGCTCGCCGTTTTTCTTCTCTGAGGTATTTTTCATGTAACGCGTGTGAGATAGCCGGCCCGAGCCGCCTCATACGATCCTTGATCAGATAATCTGCCGCTCCTCGTTTCATGCATTCCACCGCGACTTCTTCGCTGATGCTGCCAGAAACAATAATGAACGGGACGTCTACACCATGTTCATTTCTCACATTGAGTGCACGAATAGCATCAAACTGTGGCAGGGAGTAATCAGCAAGAATTAAGTCTAGCGGATCGGTTACATGGGCGCGGAATTCGGCCTCGGTTTCGACTCGATGCCAATCGGCAAGGAAGCCCTCACGCCGCAGTTCGTGCAGCATGAGAAGACAGTCATCCTCTTGGTCTTCGAGAATCAGGACACGGAGGGGCGTGGTCATTATTCTTCCCTAAGCGAGCTTTTCCTTAGGAAGAATTATCGGTGGACGCACCGGAAACTGTAGAGGACGACGCGGGAACGGATCGACTATAAGAGGAACCGAGAGTCAGACAAGTTGATTTTGCTAAGTGTCTTCTGAGAGTGCACGACGAAGAATCTCGAGGGTGTGGGGACAGTACCCCACAGTTTCTCTATGACTCCCTTTAGTTCGTTTTCTTCGGCGTAAAAAACGGCGTAAGAAGATCAATCGGCACTGGAAACAACGTAGTCGAATTGTTCTCTGTCGCAATCTCGGAGAGGGTCTGAAGGTAGCGAAGCTGGAGGGCGACAGGGTGTTGTTCGATAATTGCCGAAGCATCCGCGAGCCGCTGTGCGGCTTGAAATTCACCTTCGGCGTTAATGATCTTTGCTCGACGTTCACGTTCAGCTTCCGCTTGCTTCGCCAATGCGCGCTGCATTTCTTGTGGCAAGTCGATATGTTTGATTTCAACCAGCGAAACTTTTATCCCCCAGGGACCGGTATGGGTATCAATAATCTCTTGCAGACGGGAATTGATCTTGTCGCGCTCTGACAGCAAATCGTCCAGCTCTCCTTGTCCACACACACTCCGCAGGGTCGTCTGCGCCAATTGCGAGGAGGCAAAGAGATAATTTTCAACTTGAACGATCGCTTTGTTCGGGTCAACAACTCGGAAGTACAGAACCGCATTCACTTTTACCGAGACGTTGTCTTTGGTGATCACGTCTTGCGGCGGAATGTCCATAGTAATGGTGCGCATATCTACCTTCACCATTTGTTCGATGAGCGGAATCACAAACGTAATCCCTGGACCTCGAGGTGTAGGCAGAAGCCGTCCCAAACGAAAGATCACGCCTCGTTCGTATTCAAGGAAGCGTTTAATGGTACTTGCCAAGAAGACAAGCACTAATATAGTTGCTGGTCCTACTGAACCGATGGCGGAAATTAATTCACCCATATGCTCCTTCGCTTTCTTACACCGCAGCTTTACGCACGTGCAGCACCAAGTCTTTGACACTGACGACTTGGACTTTCTGCCCTACTTCGAGGTTCTCATCGCTCTCGGCACTCCAATACTCTCCGTGAATCCATACTTTTCCCCGTGGAGCTATACGTACCTGCACTTCACCAGTTGTTCCAATTAATCCGTCGATTCCCGACACCGATCGTTGGCCGAAGGTACGAACCGCAAGGGTACCAACAAAGAGCATGATGATCGCAACACCAGCCCCCACCGACGCGATAATACTGCGATCCACGAGCAAATCCGAGTCCGGCGCATCAAAGAGAAACAGCGAGCCCAATACGAAGGCAATCAC
Organism: uncultured delta proteobacterium; assembly: GCA_963733195.1. Taxonomy (GTDB): domain Bacteria; phylum Desulfobacterota; class Binatia; order Bin18; family Bin18; genus VGTJ01. The sequence continues at coordinate 100,053 of CAVTCR010000026.1, read as the reverse complement.
TCCACCGACCCCGAGAACGCCGAAGGTGGGAAGAAAAACTTCGGCAATGAGCAGCCCGATCCCCAGCAACACAAGGAGAAGCCCTGAATAGTTGATCGGTAGTACTTGAAAGGCCGCAAAAGCAAGTAAAAGGCAGATCCCTCCGACTACTCCTGGAAAAATCACACCGGGATTAGTGAACTCGACGTAAAGGCCGAGAATACCGGCCATCATGAGCAGATAAGCAACATTCGGATCGGCAAGGAAGTTGAGTACGCGATGCTTAAGCCGCATGTCGATCTGGGAAACTCGAAAGGTACCACCTTCTAGTTGCGCCGGCCGGAAGTCAAGAGTGATCTGCGTACTGCCAACCTCAACCTTGCGGCCATTGGCTTTTCGAAGCAAGTCTTGAATGTCCGTAGCAACGACATCAACGACTTTCTTTTGTAATGCTTCTATTTCCGTGATCGCGACACTGTCGCGTACGGCTTTCTTCGCCCACTCTACGTTGCGCCCGCGACGCTGCGCGATACTTTCACTGAACGACGTCGTGAAGTTCTCGATCTTCTCGCCCATATCGCCTTCGATATCCTGCCCTCCGCTACCAACCGGGTGGGCGGCACCGATCGTGGTCCCTGGAGCCATCGCCGCAATATGTCCGGCCATCGTGATAAACACTCCGGCGGATCCGGCGCCAGCTCCACTCGGCGCAACATACACAATCACCGGTAGTGGGGCACCAAGGATGTCTTTGACAATCGTTCTCGTCGAATTCAGCAGCCCACCTGGGGTGTCGAGCTGAATCACCAGAGCGTACGCCCCTTCCTCTGTCGAACGGGTGATACTTTCGTGAATGAAATCGGCAATAGCGGGATTTATCGCTGCATCAATCGCGATGAGATTGATATGCTTCGCAGCGCCACCTGTCTCGGCAGAACGTACCGGCAAAGCGAGAAGGCTATAGGCAAGAAAGAAAACTCCGAAGCCTCCGAGACAAGCAAACTTATAAGCGTCCCATTTCTCGCAGCACCGCCTGAATATCTTGCCACACCAATCGTTTGTCATTGGGATTCCGCAAAAGATACGCCGGATGAAGTGTCGGCATGAGTTTAACACCTTGATAACTGTGCCACACCCCGCGCAGTCGCGAAATCGGGGTCTTACTTTGTAGCAACGTCTGCGCTGCAAACGTCCCCAGGGCAACGATAATACGCGGATTCACTAATTCGACTTGTTTCACCAGAAAGGGCTGACAGGCAGTGATCTCGTCGGGTTCAGGATTGCGGTTCTCCGGCGGGCGGCATTTCACCACGTTAGCGATATAGACCTCGTCCCGCCGCATTTTCATTCCTTTGGTGATAATCTCTGTCAAGAGCTGCCCTGCCCGACCAACAAACGGTTCGCCTTTGAGGTCTTCGTCACGCCCTGGACCTTCACCAATAAACATCAACTCTGCTTTTGGGTTGCCAACCCCAAACACGATGTTGGTACGCCCCTGGCAGAGCTTGCAACGACGACAGTCGCCAATCTCAGCACGTAAATCCTCTAAACTGTTAACCTTCTCGAACTTTGCAGCCGAAAAGAGATCACTACTTGGTGCTGACATTGTTGGCACCTCCACACGCACAGTTGGCGGGGACGATAGAGGATTCTCATTCTGTTTTTTCTGTGCGCCTACAGGTACAGACTGAATAGGACTTTCGGCCGTCGGCACTGGAACATGCCGAGGACTGCCAGGCAGTTCCGTAACCCCGCCCTCCTTCAGCGACTCTACATACCAACGCAGAGAGGCAGTAAGCTGTTGGAAGACCTCGCGGGGAGCATCAGGTTTCATTGCCGATTACCATAGTCAGGCAATGCGGTCGATGAGTTGTTGGGTAAAATAGACTAAGCTATCGTAGTACGGGGACGGTTCAAGGTTCTCCAGAGCAGCTACCGCTTGTTGCCCATAGGATCGGGCAATCCGTTGGCCTTCAGCCAAGACACCAGAGTGTCGCACTTTTTCTAAGGCTACCTGGATCTCCTGTGCAGTCGGGTCTTGTTTTTCAAAAACTCGGCGCACGTCTGCATCAAGCTGGATCGCCATCACCAGCGGCAACGATGGGTTCCCATCTTTCAGGTCAATGCCAATCGGTTTTCCCGTCAGGTCTCCATCACCTTCAATATCAAGCAAGTCGTCAACAATCTGAAAGGCCATGCCAGCGCAGTACCCGCTGGTTGCCACACTTTCCACTATAACTTGGGAAGCGCCAGCCAAATATCCACCTACACGCGCGCCATTGGCGAATAAGGTGGCAGTCTTGCGAGAGATGATCTCCAGATAGTCCTCAACCGTAACTGCAGGATTACGACGAAAGCGTCCTTGCATCACCTCGCCTTCAGTCAGACCAATACAGGCCTCGGTTATCCACGTAACGACCTTTTCTTCGAATCGGCCACAGAGCGCAAAGGCGCGGCCAAAAAGGAAGTCTCCAGCAACCAGTGTATTCGGTAAGCCAAAGCGACAGTACGCCGAGGGCTTGCCTCGACGCATCTCTCCGCCATCGATAATATCGTCATGGAGAAGCGAAGCAGAGTGGATGAGTTCAAGCGCCGTTGCGATGTCAATAATATCCGTCGGGTTTTCTCCACCGCAAGCACGGAATACGAGGATAGCAACGGCTGGCCGGACACGTTTTCCCCCCGCTTTCACCAAATAGTTGGCGATGTCATTTAGTAGTGGCTCTCGAGACTGAACAAGACTCGAAAGCTTCTTTTCAACGAGTTCAAGCTCAGCAGTAACGAGTAGATGCGGAGCGGGAACGTTTAGAGCAGACCGTGTGGCTTGCAGCGGCACTAGAGCACTCAAATGGTACGATAACCTATAGCTTCAGAAAGTTATTTTCCTCATGATGCCAAAGGTGGGGAAAAGGTCAAGGAGAGCTACCACAATAATTCCGCAACATGACTTTACTTGCCATTTGGCCTATGCTTTACCTTGCAAACGTTTTTCATATCAACTGTTCCTTTGAAGGACCGAGAAAGAACAAAGACCTGTTATGTTGGCTGGAAAAACCATCGTTCTGGGAATCACTGGCGGTATTGCCGCCTACAAAGCCGCAGAGATTACTCGTTTGCTTGTGAAAGAAGGGACGATCGTCCGGGTTCTCATGACCAAGAATGCCCAGGAGTTCATTACCCCTCTTACCCTGCAAACGCTCTCAGGCAATCCGGTTGCCACAGAAACATTTAGCCTGACGCAAGAATCGGAAATTGGTCATATTCGTTTGGCAGATACGGCAGATTTGATTCTTATCGCGCCAGCCTCAGCTGATATCATCGGCAAAGTCGCGCATGGCATCGCGGACGATCTGCTTACTACGGTGTTGCTGGCAACGACTGCCCCGGTCCTCGTTGCTCCGGCAATGAATGTGCACATGTATGCACATCCAGCAGTCCAGGAGAATATGCGTGTTCTCACCGCGCGAGGCTATCGATTTGTTGAGCCGGGAGAAGGGTTTCTCGCCTGTGGATATGAAGGCAAAGGGCGGCTCGCTGATCCGGAAGATATTGTCGAGGATACCCGCGCCGCATTGACTAAGAAGGATCTGACACAAGAAAAGATTATTGTCACCGCCGGTCCCAACGCTGAGCCAATTGATCCCGTACGCTTCATCACGAATCGTTCGACCGGCAAGATGGGATTCGCTATGGCACGGGTCGCTTGGCGTCGGGGCGCGGAAGTCACGCTCGTGAGTGGCCCAACGTCCCTACTGCCACCACGCGGGGTACGGTTCTGTCCAGTGCGCACTGCCCGTGAAATGCAGCAAACGATACTCGAACACTATCCTCAAGCAACAATAGTCGTTTCCGCTGCAGCAGTTGCCGATTATCGGCCAACGCACGTTGCACCACAAAAAATAAAGAAAAAGGAAGGCGACTTTGTCATTGAGTTGACTCGCAACCCGGACATTCTCAGTGAACTGAGTCAACAAAAAGGGAATCGCCTCCACGTTGGATTTGCTACTGAAACTGAGCACGTCCTTGAAAATGCCACACGGAAGTTGCGCACCAAAAACCTCGATATGATCGTTGCCAATGATGTGACTCAAGAAGGTGCAGGCTTTGCGCATGACACCAACATCGTAACCCTTATCGATCGCAGCGAACGAATGGAAACCTTGCCAATCATGAGCAAAGACGAGGTTGCGCATGTTGTGTATGACCGACTGCTCGGACTGAGGGGAAGAAAAGGGGAAACGGATAAAAGGGGAAACGGATAAAAAGAGAAATAGGGGAATAAGAAGATCGACTCCTCTCGTTTTTTCCCGTTTTACCTTTTCCCCATTTGCCCATTTCCCCCTTTTTCAATGAAGTATGGGCCTTCCCACTTCTCCAAAACCAGTCAAACTGTTTGTTGCTCTTTTGAGTAGCGATCCAGCGTTCTTTTCGCTAAGTATCACACACCTGCAGTCGCAATATGGCCTCGTCGACCTCGAAAGCGAGACCTTTCCCTGGAATATGACTAATTATTATCGCAAGGAGATGGGAGAAAACTTACTGCGGAAATTTATAACGTTTGAAACGCTGATTGCGCCAGATGCCTTGGCGAGTATCAAACTCGCGACGAACGCACTAGAAACATCACTCTCAGAGGGCGAGAGCCCAACATCTCCTCGTCGCGTGAATCTCGACCCAGGGTATGTTGACGCCACAAAACTCGTGCTTGCTTCCACGAAGGATCAGGCGCATCGTCTGTATCTATCGCATGGGATTTATGCCGAAGTCACCCTCTTGTATTATCATGGCGAGTTTCATCCCTTTGTGTATACCTATCCAGATTATCAATGGCCAGAAACCCATGCCTTTCTACGCCGAGTGCAGAAGCACTACCGCGATCAACTCCGAATCGTCAAGAATTAGGCCTCACGCCCGTTCCGGCCAACATTACCCTGACTGAAAGAGGAAGCCTCTTCACTTTTCCTGTCTCATCCACACAAGCATGAAGGGTCGAGCCCTCGGCAATCAGAACCTCATCGGCTTCGCGTATGATACGGTAGCCAAACCGTACACTTGCGCCACCGACGTCTTCCACCGTGGTAGCAATATGCAAGAGATCATCGAAACGTGCAGGCATCCAATAGCGACAAAAGACTTCTCGTACCGGGAAATATAACCCTTCGGCTTCAAATTCCTGATAGGGTTTGCCAAGGCTACGTAATAACTCAACACGACCGACCTCGAACCAGGGCAGGAAAGCCGAATGGTGTGCCATTCCGGCTTGATCGGTCTCGGCGTAACGAACGCGGAGCGTAGACACATGGGAGTTGGGCTTTAGGATTTGGGATTTCGAGGAAGAGTACTGATATTTGTTCACTCCTTGTCCTCTTTTTTACAAACCCTAACTCCCAAATCCTCACTCCTACTTCCCTTTCCAATTCGGCTTACGTTTTTCTGCGAACGCCGTTGGCCCTTCTTTCACATCTTCAGACGACATCATCTGCTGAATCGCTGGATAGTGACCGGCAAGGGCCTGAGCTAAAGGTAGGCCAAGTCCCATCATCGCCGCTTGCTTCGTGGCACGAACAGAGAGCGGTGCACATTCAAGGATTTCATTGGCCCATCGTTCTGCCGTTGTCATCAAATCCTTCAACGGCACCACTTCATTAACAATTCCCCACCGATGGGCTTCTTGGGCGGTCATATGTCGACCGGTCAGCATGTACCCTAACGCAATCTTTTCCGGCATCTGCCGTGGGAGCCGATGAACACCACCAGCGAGTGCCGCTAGCCCAACACGAGGTTCGGGTAAACCAAAGCGTGCATGATCAGCAGCGATAATGATGTCACAAGACAGTGCCATCTCGAACCCACCACCCAAAGCAAAGCCATTCACTGCGGCAATCAGTGGTTTCCAGATATCCGTGCGATCCGTCAGACCACCAAATCCGCCCTTCGGACGCGGTCCTGAAGGGAACCCTTTTGTTGCGGTATACTTGAGATCGTTGCCGGCAGAAAAGGCTTTATCGCCGGCACCGGTAAGAATGACTACCCACACATTCTCATCCGCAATGGCATCGTCCCAAATCCCTGACAACTCGGCTGTAGCCGGTGGGTGCACGGAGTTCATCACTGCGGGGCGATTCATGGTAATCGTCGCAACATGTCCCTTTTTCTCGTAGATGGCATACTCGTAAGCCATACATCCTCCTTTTCCGTGATTGTGGAGTGGATCTCGCGCATAAGGAAGTTTGCGCGGCTTGGATACTAGCGGACACACTCTGACAAATCAACGAAAAAGCAGAGAGAACTTCGGTGTAGTGATACTGCTCAGTCCTGTGGCAGGGGAAGTTTGCTATCTTCAAGGGCGTTGTTCAGTTCTTTCACCTCTTGCTCTAACAAACCTCGTACACCATCCTCCAACAGCTTGCACCACGCCACATTTTTAATCATGGCCATTGAAGCCATAGTTCGAGGAGAACTTTTCGAAAGTGCGGGCAAACACAAAACAGCACTAAGTACCTTGGTCAGCCACACCGTTCGCGCCCGTGAAGGAATCTGTTGGTATACGACATATTCTGCTAACGCCTCACAGGCAGTATCTTCAGTCATAAGCAGGAACGGGGTAAGTTCTGCCCACAGATACAATTCACTTACCGATTTCCCGCGTACACTATAACTCTCTCGTAAAGCACCATAGAGTCCGGCTCGATGAGGGGGAGTTTCGACCGGAAGAGATGAGTGGAGACGGTGCTCACGATACGATTTCCGTACCGCATCACGAAGCTCATTTGGATGCAAAAATTGATAGAGCGTTTGGAACAAGCCCATCGGCAGTATTCTTTCAGAGGTTGTGTTTCCGCAATGTTGAGAGGAAGTTACCAGGGTGCAATTTTTTCAGTGGCTTTGAGAAAGACACCACCCTTACTTTATAATTTTCGCCTCCTCTCATTGAGTCATCGGCAGGACCTGTGGAGAACTGAAGGGCATGCTATGAGAAGTCAGCAGATGAACGCACAGCTTGAAGGAAACGTCGCCCTTATTACTGGTGCTAGTCGCGGTATTGGCCGTGCAGTTGCACTCCGTTTCGCTCAGGCTGGTGCCACGACTGTCTTAGCAGCGAGAACGATTGCCGATCTTCATGCGGTGGCAGCGCTGATACAACAGAGTGCGTCCGAGACTCTGGTCATGCCTACCGATGTAACAAACGACCAACAGCTCGAAGCATTGGTACAAGTCATCTTAGAGCGGTTTGGACACATCGATATTCTCGTCAATAATGCCGGTGGCGGCACACCACGCACTCCAGTAGTCAAAGCTCAACTACGGGATTGGGAATGGACACTGCGGGTAAATTTATGGGCTACTATGTACCTCTCTCGACTCGTCCTTCCGACAATGATCGAACGCCGTAAAGGAACTATCGTCAACATCAGTTCCCTTGCTGGATTCAGCGGAAAAGCTGGAGAATCAGCCTATGCAGCGGCAAAGTTTGGCGTACGTGGGTTCAGCCAATCTTTATTTGAAGAAGTTCGTGAGTACGGCATTAAAGTCTGTACGGTATGTCCCGGCTACGTAGACACTACCCTCATTCCCCCCAATCGCCGTATCGATCGCCATAAGATGATCAGCCCGGATGATGTGGCAGAGGCAGTATATTCTGTTGCCGTGGCTTCTCTACGAGTCTGCCCGACAGAAATCATCCTACAGCCGCAACATGATCCGCTGAGGACATAACACGCAACACGTGATACGTGATGAGTGATGTGTGAAACGTGGTTCGTAAAGCAAGATCATCACATATTGCTCATCACCCATCACTCGTTACTTATTACTCGTTACTCAATTTATGAATCTGAACGGAAAAGTCGCCCTTGTCACCGGTGGCGCGAAACGCGTCGGGAAAGCCATTGTCCACACGCTTGCCAATCGAGGCTGTCACCTCGTCGTTCATTACCATGCCTCTCAAGCGGAAGCCGAGGAAACCGTTCGTGAGTTACTCGCAGCCGGCCATGAAGCGATCGCACTCCAGGCAAACATCACCCAAGAGGCTGAGGTTGAACGCATGATCGAAGCCACTATCGTACGGTTTGGACGTATTGACATCTTGGTGAACAATGCCTCAGTGTTTTATCGTACGCCAATCGAGACGCTCACGGCAGAAGAGATTGAGCGCGTGATCGACACTAACCTTACCGGAACGTTTATGTGCGCACAGAAGATTGGGCTACGCATGTATGACTGGGGCTCCGGCCATATTATCAACATGGCAGACGTGGCCGGATTGCGCCCGTGGATCGATTATGTTCCGTACTCGGTTGCGAAAGCGTGCGTGCTTACCCTCACACAAGGATTAGCAATGGAATTAGCACCAAAAGTGATGGTCAATGCCGTTGTTCCTGGTCCGGTCCTGTTTCAGGACGACACTCCCGAAGACGTACGTCAACGAGAGATTAACAAGACGTTGGTGAAACGCATGGGTACCCCAAAGGAAGTGGCAGAGTTGGTGGCGTTCATTGCCGGGTCTGACTACAGCACTGGGTCAGTATTTCATGTTGATGGAGGGCGCGTCCTTACGTGAGAGATCCTTCGCACTCAAGGAGCACAGCTACAAAGCAGTATACAAAACCTCTCGTCCCTATGAACACGTCTCCGACCTCCTCAGCACCAACAGTGCGATGGCAAGACATCTTTGGCAATGACCACCCTGTTGAAGTCGAAATTGGCCCTGGCAAAGGCGCGTTTCTGCTCGCTCATGCCCAGCATACGCCAGAGCGCAATTTTTTTGCCGTGGAAATCTGCAAACGCCGCGCGTTTCGTCTAGCGTATCTGATCGAACGCGACGGACCAGCAAATATCCGAGCGATCCATGCGGACATGAGATGCTTGATACGCACGCCGCTGTGGCCTGGCGGGGTTTCCGTCTACCATCTCTACTTTCCTGACCCATGGTGGAAACGGCGGCATCACGAACGACGATTGTTTCACGACGACTTCGCCACAGCCCTCACGCAAACACTCGTACCCGGAGGAAAGATTCTTCTTGCTTCAGACGTACAGGAGTATTTCGTCAAGATCGTGCAGCAGTTCAATAATGTCCCTGAACTGCAACAGTTCCCGTGGAAACGCGATCACGTCAACAAGAGAGGTAAGCCAATTCTTACGGATTTTGAGCGTAAGTTTCGTGAATTAGGCCAGCCGATTTACTACGCTGGGTTTGAGAAAATGGCATTAACACTCGACCTGAACGACTTTGGCGCAGAGTGAGCCACTTGCCTATTGAACCGGGCAGCAAGATCGTCAATGCAGATAGCAATAGTCTGGGCACGGCACACCGTGTCCAACATTGCTGAAAAGCCTGGATTCCCGCCTACACGGAGAATGACTACTCGCACTCTCCCTACGCCAAGCTTCTTTCCGCTACATTATTTGCCGCTTAGGCCCTTCACCTTCTCCACAATCCGTCGTGCGCTGATGCCGTATGCGTCAAGTAATTCTTCCGGCTTGCCGGAGCGAGGCACTTCGGTCACTGCGAGTTTGTGAACCTGGATGCCGTGCGTCGCAACGGCATTGAGCACCGCATCGCCCAGCCCGCCGTCGTAGTAGTGGTCTTCAACGACAAGAATCGTGTTTCGTGTCTGTGCGGCAGCGGCAAGAAGGCCTTGTGCGTCGATCGGTTTCACCGAATAAGCATCAATCACTCTGACGTTGATTCCTGCCGCTTTCAGTGTCTCGTACGCAGAAAGCGCTTCATGGAGGGTTATTCCCGCGGCAACGATCGTCATCCGATCATCAGTACTCGATCGTAGCACTTTGCTTCCACCGACAGGAAACTCTTCGTTGTTGGCATACAGCACTGGCGTCGCTGGCCGTGAAGTCCGGAGATAGGTCGTCCCTTTGAGATTCGCTGCCGCAGCAACTAACCGTTCAGCAGACACGGCATCACTCGGATAGAGGACCGTTGAGTGCGGAATAGCACGCATCATGGCGATATCTTCAAGCCCCATTTGTGAGGGGCCATCTTCACCAATTGAGACTCCACAATGCGATCCGGCATATTTGATTGCCACACCAGAGATCGCTGCCATGCGCATATGATCGAATGCTCGCGTTAGAAAAGCTGCAAACGTCGACACGAAAGGAATCTTCCCGCACGCAGCAAGACCAACTGCCGCACCGACCATATTCTGTTCGGCGATAAAACTCTCAAAATAGCGGTCTTTGTGCACAGCAAGAAACTTCTCAGCAAATGTCGAGTTCTTGGTGTCGCCATCAAGCGCAACAATGTTGGGATTCACGGTCCCAAGTTTTGCCAACGCAGTCCCGTAGGCTGAGCGGGTTGCAACCTTATCACCGAGTTTGTACTCAGGCGCTGGAAACGGTACGGACATCGATGAGGAACGAGACTGTGCTCCAGTCGGAGCTGCAATCTTTACAGTAGTACCACTTCCATTCAGTGGTAGCTCACTGAGGGCTTTGTCTAATTCCTCGCCTTTCTTCAGGGGTTTACCATGCCAGCCTTCGCGATCTTCAAGAAAAGAGACGCCTTTCCCTTTCAAGGTTCGGGCGACAATCATGGTCGGGCGATCTTTCACATCACGAGCTTGATCGAGTGCAGCAACAATCGCTGGCATATCATGCCCGTCGACGGTCACGGTGTGCCAACCAAAAGCCGCGAACCGATTGTGATAGACGGTTGTATCGTGGTTGTACATTGTCCGCTGGCTTTGCCCAAGTCCGTTGACATCGATAATGCCAACCAAATTGTCGAGTCGATAGTGTGTCGCCAAAGCCGCCGCTTCCCACACGCTGCCTTCGGCAATCTCACCGTCGCCCAGCAACACATAAACGCGATAGTCACTCTTCTCCAGATATTTACCGTTGAGCGCTAGACCAACCCCAACCGAGAGCCCCTGCCCAAGCGAACCAGTTGCCGCATCCACCCATGGAATCCGTGGCGTGGGATGTCCTTCCAAGTCACTCGTCAAATTGCGCAAGGTCAGCAACTGCTCGACAGGCCATACACCCGCCTCTGCAAGTGCCGCGTATAATACCGGCGCAGCATGGCCTTTGGAGAGGACAAAGCGGTCGTTATTAGGATGTGCGGCATTCTTCGGATCAAAGCGCATCGTGTGAAAAAACAGCGCAGAGACTAAGTCAGCAGCCGAGAGACATGAGGTCGGGTGCCCAGAACCAGCTTCTGCGGTTGCACGCAGAGAATGGATACGCAGTTTGCGAGCAAGCGTTTGCAGATTTATAACTTCTTGTGTTGCAGCCACAGCGTACTACTCCTAGACGGTAAAAAACAAAGGGCACGGCGTACCGTGCCCTATCGATCATTCAGTCCATCACTACCATCACCGCATTATTAAATGTCCCCCAGCAGGAATTGGCAAGACGTATGAGGGACGAGTGTATCTACGAATGTGCCGCGCTCGGGTTACGCAGACCGCAAAATTCTTCGTAATCAATCAGCTCTGTAATTTTGGGATGATCACTACACACCAGGCAATTCGGATCACGACGCAGTTTGAGCACACGAACTTCTGAGCTGAGAGTATCGAAATGCATCATCCGTCCGATTAGCGGTCTCCCGGCCCCGAGAATCAGTTTCATCGCTTCTAATGCTTGCACGCAGCCTACGAGACCAGGAAGCACACCGAGCACGCCTGCTTCTGCACAGCTTGGAGCAGCTCCTGGTGGTGGCGGCTCAGGGAATAGGCAACGGTAGCATGGCCCGCGTTCGGGGTAGAATACTGTAGCTTGCCCTTCGAACTGAAAGATCGAGCCATCAACTAACGGCTTCTTGGCCATCACACAGGCATCGTTGATGAGATAGCGTGTTGGGAAGTTGTCGCACCCATTAATAACGATGTCGAAGTCCTTGATGATGCGCATGACATTCTCTGACGACAGGCGCTCATTGATAGGAATCACTTTGACATCTGGGTTCAGAGCGTTCAGTGTCTTCTGTGCAGATTCAACCTTCGGCATGCCAACCCGATCGTTGGTGTGGAGGATCTGTCGCTGTAGGTTGCTCATATCGACGACATCGTTATCGATGATACCGATCGTTCCGACCCCAGCAGCCGCAAGATAAAAAGCCACAGGAGATCCAAGTCCTCCGGCACCGATGCAAAGGACCTTGCCTTCGAGCAGCTTTGCTTGTCCTTTCTCGCCCACTTCAGGTAACGTGAAGTGACGCGCATAACGGGTAATTTGCTCTTGTGTAAACTGCCGATCCGCAACCCATTTGTGACCAGCATTTTTCCATGCTGTATAGCCACCGGACATAGACACGACGTTTTCGTATCCCATCTCTTTCAAGGTCCGCGCAGCAATGAGTGAACGCACCCCACCTGCGCAGTAGGCAATGATCGGCTTACTCTTATCAGCAACCGCTTCTTCAACTCGCATTTCGAGGAAACCACGCGGGAGTGAAATCGCTCCTTCAAGATGCCCTTCGCGGTATTCCTCTCGTTCTCGCACGTCGAGCAGTGTCCAATTTTCACCGCGCTCTACACGATTCTTGACTTCGTCAATTGAGACCTCTGGAATCGCTTTGCGTGCTTCTTCCATGAGCTGTTTGTACGTCTTAGCCATAATTCTTTTATCCCTATTCTCAGCAGTATTCCCGGTTACTATTCAAGCGATTTACGTTCAGCTTCTTGGTAACTTTCCAGCATCTCGACCATAACCGAATCACGCCCACCCTCTGCCAGCGTGCGTGAGCGTCCCATCAGGATTTCCTTCGGCTCAATAAAGTCCGTGCGTGAGAATCCCCAGATCCGTGGATGCACGAACGTGTCCATGCGAATAGCGTCACAAGGACAGGCTTCGACACACATACCACAGTAGATACAGCGCAAGGTGTCGATCTCATAACGCACAGGAAACTTTTCGACTGTCGGGTCAGGATGTTCGCCAGCTTCGATATGAATACAGTTTGCCGGACAGGCAGTCGCGCACAGAAAGCATGCCGTACACCGCACCGAACCATCCTCTTTCAACGTCAAGCGATGGCTCCCACGATAGGTATCAGGATATTGCTTACGCTCTTCGGGATACTGTGTCGTGTAAGCAGCTTTGGTTTCCTCGGCAAAGCCCAGGAAATGGGCGAGGTGCAGAGAAAGATTGCGGAAAAAATGGAACAGAGTCACCGTAAGTCCACGAACTATCTCCGGGACATACAGCCGTTCCCCCAACGTCATTTCTTGTTTACGTCTCATGCGTCCTATCTATGCGTCAGATGTAGCGTTTTTTGCGTCCACTATATGGGGCAAGATCGCTTTGTCAAGGCAGTTTAGTGTAATCGCGTTTTCCCTGAACCACTTGCCCCGTCAGTCCACTGTGTCTCACTGAGCTTAAAATCAAGCATATCGCACAGGCGTTCGGCCCGTTCTGGTAACGTCGCAGCTTCTAGCAAGCCCTGCTTTTCGATCGGCATAAAGTCCAAGTGGAACGCGAAAAAGTTCACCAGAAATTCGTCTTCAATCGACTGGTCGGTGAGAAACTGCTGCACTTTCTCATTATTCCGCAAGTAGCGTTCAAGAAGCCGACGCAACTGCGAACGGTCTCCGTCCGCGAGCGATGCCCGCATAGATGAACGCCATTCGACTTTCGCTTCACGATAACTCTTAGTGACAGATTCTTCGAGAACTTGAAACTCGCGCACCCCTTGCAGCAGGATATTAAAACGTCCATCAGGCAACGGATTGACGCGGACCATTTCCCCGACACAACCGATCGGGAAAATGTCAGGCGTTCCTTCGTATTGCTCCTGCCAATTGCCGCGCAGGAGTGTCATGCCGATTAATGGCGGACTTTGCGTCTCCGCGTCGCGCACCATGCGGCGGTAGCGTGGCTCAAAGATATGCAGCGGCAACATCACTTGCGGAAACAGGATTACGTTCGGGAGCGGGAAAATAGGAATAATCGACGGCAGGTCTACCATATGCCCCTCTCTTTCTCCTCGGACAACAACCGGACCTGTCGTGTCACACTAATCCGAGTTCTTGCTGCAGATGTTTGACTGACGGGCGGCGTTTGATGCGCTCACTCCAGGCCAGCACGTTAATTAAACGTGCTGGAATCTCAACTCCTAGCTTGGGAATCTGTAACAACCGTGGTACGAACGCCAAGTCTGCAACAGAGAACACCCCGCTCATGTACTCTTTGCCCTCAAGATGTCGTTCGAGAAATTCCAACACCCGGACCAGATCAGCCCGATAACGCTGCACACGATCTTGGTCAATTTGTTCCGCAGGTTTCCGTAACTCGGCAGCTAAGAACCCGCCCTGCGCGGTAAACGAGTTATCAGCAAAATCTTCCAACATCCGGACTCGCGCTTTCGCACCGGACTGTTCGGGCATCAACGGCGGATGCGGGTACTCATCTTCAAGATACTCATTAATCATCGTCGAGTCGTAGACGATCTCATCCTCATCTACTAGCACTGGCACTTTACCATACGGGTTTAAGCGTAAAAACTCGGCACTCTTTTGCTCGTTCTTGAATAAGTCGACAAAAACCTTGTCGTAGGAAAGATCTTTTTCCGTAAGAACGAGACGAACTTTCTGACAATATGGGCTCTGTGGAAAGTCATAGAGCTTAATCATGAATTTTCTCCTCTGTTATGGCTCTGGCAGTGTAGAAGAAAAGCTACAGACTCGCAACGCAAAAAAGCACCCTGCAAGACTCCTCATTCCCTCGTATAGAAAAATTTGCCACACTGCATCAGCATGCGTAGCGTTTCCCCATTACAGCAGTCACAACTCGCTGGGCTCGAAATCGGTGATGGAGTTCCAGTCCGGGTCATGGCCGTACTAAACGTCAGTCCGGAGTCATTCTACCAGGGCTCTGTACAGACCCAACTCGAGCGCCTCACCGACATTGCGCAGGCCATGGTCAATGCAGGAGCAAATATCATTGACGTTGGGGCGATGTCCACCGCTCCCTACCTAAAAACTGCAATTTCTGCAGAAGAAGAAAGTGAGCGATTGACACGCGCGATAAGTGCAATCGCCTCCCACGTCTCGATTCCTATTTCAGCCGACACCAAACGTGCCGTTCCTGCTCGTGCGGCACTCGCTGCCGGAGCCACGATCATCAACGATGTTGGAGGATTGAAGTTCGACCCACAGATGGCTGAAGTCGTTGCCACGGCCAATGCTGGAGTTGTCCTCATGGCAAGCGAAACCACGCCGCAGCAAGGCACCCCAATGCACCGCGTTCGTACTGCGTTAGAAGACAGTCTCCAGATTGCGGCACGGGCGAACATTATCCGTGACCACATCGTACTCGACCCAGGCGTTGGCTTCTTTCGTCAGCCAGACATCCCATGGCACGAATGGGATCGAGTCGTGCTTCGCGACCTTGCTGACTTACGAGAGTTAGGATTCCCGTTACTCGTCGGCGTCTCGCGCAAGTCGTTTATTGGCAAGATTCTCAATCAACCGAACCCTGCGGATCGTCTTGTCGGATCTTTGTCCTGCGCAGCCATCGCCGTCTACAACGGTGCGCATATCATCAGAGCACACGATGTGAAGGAAACCGTCGAAGCAGTAAGGATGGCGGAGTGGCTGCGCCGCGATTAGCGGCAATGAAGAATGAAAAATGAAGAATTAAGAATAAGAACAACGAAAACGACAGAAAAGTAAGACGGTTCTATTCTTTATTTTTGCTTTTTGATCTTTGCCTTTTGCTTTTTGATTTTCCTATCCGAAGATTACCTGCCGCAATTCCTTTGCCGAGGAGGCAACGAATTCAGGCGGAGTCGTCACCAAGCCCTCCGCACCAAATCCCCATGTGACCCCACACGTTGCGATCCCTGCGGCTCTGCCGGTTTCCACATCAATCCGTGAATCACCAATAAGCAGGGTTTGCTCAAGTGGAATTCCCGTCAACTGCTGCAAATAAATAATGCCTTGTGGGTCTGGTTTCCTCACTCGAAGTGTGTCACCACCAATAACCGCCATAAAATACTTCGCGATTCCTAAGCCTGAGAGGATCGCACGGCTTGGTGCTTCGGGTTTGTTCGTCAGTATCGAGAGTACCCTGCCATGTGCTTGTGCGTCTTCGAGAAGAATTTCGATACCTTCATAGGGTCGCGTGTGGGCAAGTAAATGCTCGGAGTAATACTCTAGAAAGATGGCAAGACCTTGATCAACAAGGAAGCTGTGGTTCGGTCCGAGCGCACGCTCAACTAGCACTCGAGCGCCATCACCAATGTAATGCTCGACCTGCGACACGGTCAGTGCCGGTAAATCGAGCGCTTGCAGCATGTAATTTGTTGCCGCAGCCAGATCGGCCTTGGTATCGACCAATGTCCCATCAAGATCAAAGATCAGGTGGATAAAACGAGACATAAACAAACAAAAAGGCATGGAGATTATCCATGCCCAGATTCCCTGCTCTTCAATCGAACTTTCTCTCAAAGAGAAAAAGGATTAGGTCGCGTTCGCAAACTGAGAAGGAAGTGTCATTGCGAGGAGCTGTAGGCGACGAAGCAATCTCTGTCTTGGAAATGAGATTGCTTCGCTTCGCTCGCAATGACATGGTACGTTAAGGTCGCAGATGTGCTCCTAGGGTAAAGGTTATTCCCCTTCGGTCGAGAACGACGACCCACAGCCACAGGTGCGAGCGGCATTGGGATTAACGAATTTGAACCCAGCGCCATGTAAGCCGTTCACATAATCGATGGTCGTGCCATACACATACTGTTGGCTAATCGGATCAACGAACAGCCTGACTCCACCCTGTTCAATGATCATGTCATCTTCCCGCGGGCTGTCATCAAGGCCGAGATTGTACTGAAATCCAGAGCAACCACCGCCGACGATGGAGACGCGCAGCCCGCCGTCCTTCAGTCCTTCTCTGTTCATGACTTCTTTCACTTTTTCTACGGCCTCATCGGTCAAAAGTAGTGGAACCCCCTCAGGGGCTTTGATTTGCAGTTCTTCTTCGTGCATTTCGTGCGCTTCGTGCGACATTCTGTCCTCCTCACGAACAATCGGACTGTCTTTAGAGATAAGGTTTTGCTCTCAGGGAGTCAATCCCTTTTTCCACCCTAGTCTTCCATGCTACACAAAACTGTGTCGCTGGAAAAGCAGATTCAGAGCCAGGCCGCAGCGTTAGGCTTTACATTGTGTGGGTTTGTGCGGCTCTCTCCCCTTCCCCGCGAACAATTTTTCACTAATTGGCTAGCACAGGGACATGCAGGAGAAATGACGTATCTTGCCCGCGATCCACAACGTCGCATTGATCCAGCCCTCCCTTTTCCCCAAGCCAAAAGCGTCATTTGCCTAGGCTATCCGTATTCCCCACCTCGTGTACCAGAGATTGACTGGCGATCTGAGTTACGCGGGAGGATTGCCGCCTATGCCGCGGGAGTCGACTATCACGAAACTATTCAGGCCAAGCTGAACACACTTGTGACATGTCTCCACGAAACAGTCCCTGGTCTCTGGGCACGACCGTATGTCGATACCGGTCCGTTATTCGAGCGCGAATGGGCGTATCGCAGCGGACTTGGCTGGTTTGGCAAGAACACCATGTTACTGCGTAAAGGAGTCGGCTCTTGGTTCTTTCTCGCAGAAATCCTTGTGAGTCTTGAACTTGAAGGAGAAGGCATCCCGCAGGCGCATTGTGGCAAATGTACACGTTGTCTCACAGATTGTCCGACTGGGGCATTCGAGAAGGCTATATCCTCAAAGCCCCATTCTGCATCTCCTATCTCACGATTGAACATCGAGGAGCAATACCGCACGAATTACGCCCGAAAATGGGCAACTGGATCTTTGGCTGTGACGTGTGCCAAGAAGTATGTCCGTGGAACGAAAAGTTTTCCCAGCCACGAGAAGAACTCGTTGAGGAACTATTTCCTTCACTCACAGAACTTGATAGCGCTTGACGAAGCCGGATTTCGTACTCGCTTTGGTCGTAGTGCTATTCGCCGAACAAAACGTCGTGGTTTGTTGCGCAACGTCGCGATCGCGCTTGGCAATAGTGGGAATCCCGAAGCGATCCCTTCTTTGCAGACCGCGTTGCACGACCCAGAACCGTTAGTCCGCAGTCACGCTGCGTGGGCGTTGGGACAGTTCGCAGAACATCAGCAAGAGACGCTTTGCAGCACCATCGTGACCGAGAAACAGATGCGGCGGTACGTACAGAAGTCACTCTGGCGCTAGAACACGAAGCAGCCAGGGATATTTAGTAAGGAGCTTGGCCATCAAAGAAACCCTCTTTGTTATTGACAGACTTTGCTCCTTGGCAGGATAATTCCTCACACTGAATGACATCAGAAGAGGAATCAATAAACTGGGGAAACATATGGCAGGACAGACAGAAAGGAAAAGGAGCCCCCTGTGAATCAGCGACACCCTCAAGGCTTAAGCCGGCGGAGTTCCTGGGGGTTTGGCCCTTGCCGGGACCGCAGGACTTCTTGGCTGAAACCTGAGCCGCTCGCCGCGGAGCCGCCGCCGGAGACAACGACGCTCAGGTTGGCACGACCCCGGCGACCTCTGTCAGGCCCCCAGTACGTGGCCGAACAACTCCTGCGGGACGAGGGCTTTACCGAGGTGCAATACGCCAAGAAAGAAGGCGCCCGCGAGTTTGAGGTAGCTCTGGCCTCTGGCGAGACTAACATTAACATGTGCTTCGTACCGGATGCCGTCATTCGGCTAGACGCGGGGGACCCGATCGTTATCTTAGCGGGGGGCCACATCGGTTGCTTTGAGCTGTTCGGGACCGATCAGGTCCGCGCGGTCCGCGACCTGAAAGGGAAGACTGTTGCCGTGCCCGAGCTGCGAAGTGGCCCTATCACCTTCATCGCCAGCATGGCGGCTTACGTGGGCCTGGACCCCCAGAAGGATATCAACTGGGTGACGCATTCCCCAACTGAGGCGATGCAGCTCCTCGCCGAGGGGAAGATCGACGCCTTCATGGGCGTTCCGCCAGAACTACAGGAACTGCGGACGAAGCATATCGGGCACGTGATGGTCAACGGCACGCTCGACCGACCCTGGTCGCAGTATTTCTGCTGCATAGTAGCCGGGAACCGGGAGTTCGTGCGCAAGCATCCGGTGGCCACCAAGCGGGCAGTGCGGGCGATTCTGAAGGGGGCGGATCTTGCGGCCGCGAGCCGGAGCAGGCTGCCCGGCTTCTCATAGGCAAGGGCTACACAGACAACTACGAGCATCCTCCTCCAGGCGCTCAAAGAAATCCCTTACGGCAAGTGGCGAGAGTACAACCCCGAAGATACGGTGCGCTTCTATGCCCTACGCCTGCATGAGAGCTGGGATGATCAAGAGCAGCCCGCAGAAGATCATTACTGAGGGCACTGACTGGCGCTTTCTCAATGAGATTAAGAAAGAGTTGAAGGGATAAGCGTGAGCATCATGCTCGCACGATGCACGCTCGAGGAATAGTCGGAAAAGAAGAAAAAGCGTACAGTGAAGCAGCAAGAAACATCAGAGGGGAGACATCTTCTCATGAGTACAGCCGCTACCACACGTCACTCCGAGTTATGCTTGTATGACGAGGATTTCTACGCCTGGACGATGATGACCGCCGCGCTGCTGCGGCAGCGACGTTTTGCAGAGGTTGATATTGCGCATCTCGCGGAGGAGCTAGAGGACATGGGGAAACGTGAGCGTCGGGCATTAGAGAGCCACCTTCGGAACGTTACACTGCATCTGCTCAAATGGCGCTCTCAGTCAGAGAAACGCGGAGCTTCCTGGCGGCAGTCTATTCGTAACGGACGAATCGAGATCCAAAAACTCCTGCGCGATAGTCCGAGCTTGACGGGATATATCCCCCAAATGCTTGAGGATGAATACGTAGCCGCTCGGGCCGATGCGATTGACGAGACCGGACTGAGTGGAGAGATCTTCCCAATTCATTGTCCATTTACCGTAGAGCAGGTGATGGACAGTGAATTCTGGCCGGATTGAGGTGTCCCATGAACAAGCGACAAGCTGAAGGCTGGAGCCGGCGAGAGTTCCTGGGGATGACCCTGGCGGGAACCGCGGGACTTCTTGGCCTGAAACCCGAGCCGCTCGCCGCGGAGCCGCCTCCGGAGACGACGACGCTCAGGTTGGTCCAGATACCCACGCGGCATCTGCGAAGCGCCGCAGTATGTGGCCGAAGAGTTGTTGCGGAGCGAGGGGTTCACCGAGGTGCAATACGTCAAGAAAGGGGAAACCGTCAGGGGTCGAGTCGGCCCTGGCCTCTGGCGAGGCTAACATCAGCATGCAATTCGCCGCGCCGGTCATCATCCGGGTGGATGCGGGGGACCCAGATCGTTATCCTGGCGGGGGGCCACGTCGGCTGCTTCGAGCTGTTCGGGACCGAGCGAGTCCGCGCGATCCACGACTTGAAGGGGAAGACCGTCGCCGTGCTCGAGCTGGGGTCCCCCCAGCACGTCTTCCTCGCCAGCATTGCGGCGTATGTGGGCCTGGACCCCCGCAGGGACATCCACTGGGTCGACATACCCCTCGGCTGAGGCGATGCAGCTCCTCGCCGACAGGAAGATCGATGCCTTTCTGGGCTTCCCACCGGAACCGCAGGAACTCCGGGCGAAGCAGATGGATCACGTGCACGTGGTGGTCAACGCCACGCAGGACCGGCCCTGGTCCCAGTACTTCTGCTGCATGGTGGTCGGGAATCGAGACTTCGTCCGGAAGCATCCGGTGGCCACCAAGCGGGCGCTGCGCGCCATTCTGAAAGCGAACCGAATCTGTGCGCTGGAACCAGAACGGGCCGCCCGGCTTCTTGTGGACAAGGGCTTCACGACAAGCTACGACCACGCCCTCCAGACGCTGAAGGAGATCCCCTATGGCAAGTGGCGGGAGTACGACCCTGAGGACACCGTACGCTTCTACGCCCTGCGCCTCCATGAGGTGGGGATGATCAAGAGCAGCCCACAGAAGATCATCGCCGAGGGTACCGACTGGCGCTTTCTCAATGAGATCAGAAAGGAAGAAGGGTTGACGAATTCAATCGTGCCACTAGCTGTTCGTGCTTCGACAGGCTCAGCACGAACGGTTTTTCTTCCCGCACCCATTACCCCGTTCGCCCTGAATTGTCGAAGGGTGAACGGCGATACTCAATGGACTGGATGAAAAAACTGGTAGAAGCATGAACATCTGGAACGATCGTATTTAGAAATTCTTAAGTAAAGCCCACGATGACAGACTGGTTGCCTCGACTGGTCGCACGCATCCCAGCCACTGTCCACGCCAAGCTCTTGGCGGCTTTCCTGGCTATGGTGGTGCTGCTCATAATGGTTGGAGTCATTGGCCTTCATGTGCTGGGCGAAGCGAACCGCCGCGCCGAGGAGATGGTGGAACTCCACCGCAAGATCGCCGCTTACCGCCAGCTCCAGCACGACACCACCGGACAGCTCTACAGCGTTGCCTCGACTCTTTTGGCGCCGGATGAGCGGACGCTCGAAGCAACGCTTCGCCAACTCAATCAATTTGGCTATGACCTCGACCGGCTCCAGTTCGTGGAGCAGGATGAGGTTGAGTTGTTCGACCGGGTCCAGCAAGAGTATACCCAGTTCATTCAGGTCGTGACCACTGTCGTCGAATTGATCCGTGGCGGGAAGGTCGCTGAAGGTCGAGAACTACAACTTGCCAAGGCAAGCCCTTTGGCAGACCGCCTCGAGCGCCTCACCAATGAGCTCGTGAACAAGGCCGAATCTGATATGGTGGCACGCGTCGAGGTCAGCCATGCTGCGTACCTCACTGCTCGTTGGGTGATCATCGGATTCGCAGTTGGGAGCATCGGCTTGGCTCTCATCCTCGGCTACGCGATCTCGTGGTCGCTGATTGGACCAGTCAAGCAAATGGACGTGCAACTCCGGCAGATCGCCACGGGTGACTTCTCTCATCGAGTTGAGGTGCCAAATCGGGATGAACTCGGCACCCTCGCGGCCAATCTGAACCGCATGAACGAAGAGCTGAGGCAACTCTATCAGCAGATCGAGGCTGCGAACCGTCACAAATCCCAATTCCTCGCTAACATGAGCCACGAACTGCGCACTCCCCTCAATGGCATCCAAGGCTATACCGAACTTATTATGGACGGCATTTATGGCGAGGTACCGGAGAAAATCAAAGAGATCATGGAGCGCATACAACAAAGCGGCCATCGTCTCCTCGGCCTGATCAACGCCGTCCTGGACCTCTCCAAGATTGAGGCAGGACGGCTGACGCTCTCTCTCGCTGATTATTCGATGCCAGGGGTTGTGCAGACCGTCTACACAGCTGTGGAACCACTGGCAGCGGAGAAACAGCTCGTCTTGAACGTAAACGTACAGCCTGACTTGCCAGTGGGTAAAGGCGATGAGCAACGCATCACGCAAGTGCTCACGAACCTTGTGGGAAATGCCATCAAATTCACTGAGGTCGGCAAGGTCGGCGTACAGGTGAGTTCAGAGAACGGCACATTTGTGGTCGCGGTGTCTGACACTGGGACAGGGATCGCGGAAGCCGATCAAGCAGAAAGTCTTCGAGGAATTCCACCAGGCTGACAGTTCGAGTACCCGAAAAAAGGGTGGCACCGGCCTTGGTCTGAGCATCGCCAAAAAAATTATCGAGCTGCATGGCGGACGTATCTGGGTGGAATCAAGCATGGGGAACGGCTCGACCTTCCGGTTCACGCTGCCGGTTCGTGTCGAACAGCAAAGGGAGGCGACATGAGCAAGCGGGTTTTGGTTGTCGAGGACGAAGAGGATAACCGGCGCATTGTGCGGATCTGCTCACAAGTGTTGGCTATGAAATCATTGAGGCAGTGACAGGAGAAGCCGGCGTGGCGGCAGCCGAAACCCACGTTCCTGACCTGATCCTCATGGACATCCAACTGCCTGGGCTCGATGGTTACGAAGCGACGCGGCGAATTAAAGCCAACCCTACGCTCCGTCACATCCCGATCATTGTTGTGACCTCGTATGCGCTGAGCGGGGACGACGTCAAAGCGTTCGAGGCTGGTTGTGATGCCTATGTCTCAAAACCTTTCAGTCCACGCGCGCTGTTGGCCAAAGTTCGCGAGTATCTACCGTGAGAACCCCACCACGCATTCTCATCGTAGATGATGAACCAATGAACCTGGATATTCTCCAGACCCGTTTGAGTGTCCACGGTTATGAGATCCTCACCGCGACTAACGGTGAGGAAGCCCTGGCAGTTGCGACAGCCCAACAACCAGACTTGATCTTGCTAGACATCATGATGCCTAAGATAGATGGGATCGACGTCTGTCGCCACCTCAAAGCAGACGCCTCTCTCCCCTTCATGCCAATCATTCTGGTCACGGCCAAGGCGGACTCAAAGGATGTCGTCGCTGGTCTGGAGGCGGGCGCCGAAGAATATTTGACGAAACCCATAGACCAAGCGGCCCTGGTCGCCAGGGTCAAGTCGATGCTGCGGATCAAAGCGCTCCACGACACGGTCCAGGAGCAAGCCACGCACCTTGAAACGCAGTCGACGCAGTTGGCAGACTGGAACCGGACACTCGAACAACGGGTAGAAGAGCAACTCGCTGAACTGGAACGCGTCGGACGGCTGAAGCGGTTTTTCTCTCCGCAGCTGGCCGAACTCGTTGTTTCTGCGGGAGGAGAGAAACTCCTGGAGAGCCACCGACGAGAGATCACTGTCGTCTTCTGCGACCTGCGAGGGTTTACGGCGTTCTCTGAAATAGCCGAGCCCGAAGAAGTAATGGGAGTTCTGCGAGAGTATCACAGCACTCTGGGGACCCAGATCTTCCGCTTCGAGGGTACACTTGAGCGCTTTGCCGGCGATGGCTTGATGGTTTTCTTCAACGACCCCCTCCCTTGTCCAGACCATGCCGTACAGGCTGTGCAGATGGCTATTGCCATGCGGCAGCAGATGAGTGAGTTAATCGAGAGGTGGCGAAAACGCGGACATCATCTGGGTTTCGGGGTCGGTATCGCCCAAGGGTATGCCACTCTGGGAATGATCGGATTTGAAGGCCGCATTGATTATGGTGCGATAGGTCCAGTGACGAATCTCGCTGCTCGCCTGTGTGATAAAGCTCAGGGTGGACAAATCCTCATTAGTCAACGAGTTTATACGGCGGTAGAGGATTGGTAGAGGCTGAACCCACAGAAGAACTTTCTCTTAAGGGGTTCCGTAACCCTGTACCTACCTTCAACGTGATAGGGATGAGGGAGTGAGGTAACGACGCACGCTACGGACGATTCTTCTTTTGCTGTGTGGTTCCCTCAAACCATTTGTCGAATTCATCTTCACCTCGCCGCTTGGGGTTCTCACGATCCAGTTCCCAGCGCAAGGGATTCGTTTGGATGTACTCACGAATTCGATGAAGATCGTTTTCGTCGCGAACGACGTGTTCGTGGTAGTTGCGTTGCCAAACGGGGGTACCAGGGGTTTGACGTAGGAGGTTGACGTGTGCAGAAACCGCGGATTTGAAGGAGCGGACGATCGCCGCTAGTGAGCCCGGATGGACATTTGGAGAGATCACATTTCGCTGTAGGGGCGCAGCATGCTGCGCCCCTACGACCGAGGGAGCCTCCTCATACCTCTGGGCAATGGTTAATATCCCGTGTAGGTGATTCGGCATGATCTGGAATTCATCCAATTCTACGTGTCGGAAATGGGCGTTTATCGCTTGCCAACATGCGTTTACCTCCCCTCCCCACTCGCTCATTACCATCTTCCCTCCCACGACCTCCCCAAACAACAACTCGCAATTCACGGTACAGATTGTGACAAAATACATTCCTGGCTGATTATAATCGTACCCAGACAGTCGTACAGACCGACGATTATGTTTCTCAAATCTTTTCAATCACCCTCATCTCCTTCGTAGGGGCGACCGGCCGGTCGCCCCTACGCTTTATTCCCACCGTCTCAACCCACGTACAGTCAAAGCAGCACTAAACAGACACAGAAGAAGAATTATCCACGTACCCCATCCAACTCGTGCACCCGAATATGTTTCTGGGTAACGAGCCCCGGTAATACCAGGAATACTTGGCAGATTACCATCGCCTCCGCCAACTTTCAGCTGGGCCTTCATGCCTTTTTCCATGTGTTGGGCAACATCACAGTGAACAAGGTAGGTTTTCTTCGCACCCGGTGTGATAAACGTTCCACTCTTACTCCCTCGTCCGTTGACTTCGAGATGAAACATGCCCTCGGCATGAAGATAGCGTGGCAATCCGTGCAGCATCCATTGATGACGCACAGTATCTTCATTCTCCAACGTCACAGTCACTTTCGTGCACGGAGCAACATCCCATTCGTGCTGATCGTACGCGAACATCGTGCCGTTGAACTGCTGCGCGTACTTCCTGCCAGCATGGACTGTAATTTTTTGTTCTCCAGCAATCCTGCCACAGTCCCGCGGCAGTTGGTCATGATTCTCATTCATCACCATGCCACCCATGTCCATCTGCATGCCGTGGTGTTCATGAGAGGCAGCCTGGTGTTGGTGGTGAGCATGGCCTGAGTCTGCCGGAGTGAGGTTCTCCGTCGCAGGTTGCGCCTCTATAGTTCGCGATGGAACAAAAAGAGCAAAGAACAGCAGCACTATGAACCACATCACGTCCGCCTTACGCACGTTTTCGCAATGATAGTAGCAAGACAGTCAAACATCCCAGGAGCGCGCCGACAACAAAACCAAGCAAGATAAACCGTCCGAGACGCGAGGTCGCAGGGCCGGGTTCGCCAAACATGCCGGTCGGATCATAGGTTGTCCACACTGGAATCTCACGCCGATAATACTGTGGAGTAAAGAACAATGACCAATCGACGCCTTGCAGTTTTGGCCAGCCACGTTCATCAAGATAGGATCGATACACGATCGCAGTAGCACTGCCACCAGGATGCATTCCGTCAGTTGTAAACGCACGCTCTTTGTGGTCGTGAAGAAACCACACACCATCGCCAGTGCCATGTAAACCGTCATTCGTGGTGTTGAGTTCTAAGTCCACCCGCTGGGCCATGCTGAGCCACACAACGTCGCGCGTAATTTGCGCTACAGGATTGTGCTCCACGCCATCATAGTGCGTGATTTTTACTTTATGGCCATGGGGGTGAAGCGATAGCCCTTCCTCACCACCAGCGAGCACGCGCAATTTTACTTTCTCGTTCGGTTCGACGACTACCAACGAATCACGAAATGTATATGGAAAAGATTTCCCATTGAGCAGAAAGTAATTGGCGCTACGCTTTGTGATGTTATACTGCCGATTCATCCGCTTCTCTAACACCCGCGGGTCGTTCGTACTTTTGATCAGATCATTCAGTTGACTATCGATATCCTGAAAATGGAGATCATACTCACGCACATATTTCTCGCGCACCGCCACGGAAGGATGACGGACGTGACCGGCACCAATATTTAACGTCTGCACCCAATTGTTCGGGCGATTCTCCTCGACCACAAACATCCCCTGTAACCCCATGTGAATATGATGCTGCGGTTGCACGTGACAATGATAGAACATCGTCCCTGGATGCCGTGGTGCCATCTCGAACGTGCGACGTCTGCCGGGATCGACTTCCCCATGTCCAGTATGCATCGCTGACTGAGCCATTTGCGAAAATTCATACGCACGGCTCTCGCCAGGCATCACAGGCAGTTCATTTGCTTCTGGTACTCCGTCGTTGCCATGGCCTTCATGATGTGAATAAGGATGATCGACCCCATGAAAATGTATCGTATGCGGAAAATAGTGCGTATTTTCAAGAATCACTTGCACGGTGTCACCTTGTTCAACGCGGATCACCGGCGACGGCGCACGTAGGAATTCGTTCGCTTCTACTGTCTCTGCATTCTTTGTTGCCATCCCGGCAATCTTTGGCGCAAACACCCACAATCCCGGTTGAATACCCGGAGCGATAAAAACGCAGGAATGACTTCAGACATATCGGGCGAGCGTCCGTTGAATTCCGCAACTTCTAGCTTGATGGTGACGACATCAGGATCACCATCGCCATCTTTATCTTCGCCCATCACGACCGCATCGGTCGCTAAGCCAGATTTCATCAACGTGTCCATCGACACGTTGTTCGTCCCTTTGACAAACGCAGCAATGGCCCACGGATTATCAGGAGAACAAGCAAGTGACTCGTCAATCGTCACACCGTCGATCTCCTGCGCTTTGCGCCACTCAGGATGCAGGTCCGGGCAAAATGGTTCAGCTGGAGGAATGGCGACTTTTTGGCTGCTGGGCGGAGCCTCGTACGAGGGTTCACCAAACCATGCGGCGTAATAAGATTGCCACGATTGCGGAAGCCATGCAGCTGGCACGAGCAGCACAGCAGCCATCAACATCACCATAAAAAGTATGAATGTCAAAACACGACGAATAAACATCGGGGGAGGTTTATCCTGACTTGCGCAACAGGGCAAGTTTGCATTGCCAGGTGCTGCAGCAGAACCTCATGAGGCAGCGTTTAAGGTTGGGGCGGACAGAGGGTCACAATCGAGCCGTTCCAGATCTGAGGCCGCAGCCGCAACTCGGAATGAAAGTCTACCGCGGAGGTCAGCCAGTATCTATCTGCAGTTGACAAACAAAAAAAGAGCGAGGAATAGTGAAGAACCTCGCAGCAAGCTTCGGGCATCAGACCCGTAGCGAGTGAAGCAACAGTAGGAGAATGCTATGTCAGACCTGAGTATGTACCAGGCCCGTCGTGAAGAACTCAAACAACGCTATCTATCCACCGACGAGGGAACGCCTCAAGCTGTCAACACTGGCGGGGTCGATCATCTCGCGCTGATTTGTTCAGACCTTGATACGACTATCCGTTTCTACACTGAGGTCCTCGGCATGCGCCTCAGCAAGATTATGGCGAACCGTGACGAACCCACGTCTACCCATATCTTTCTCGATATGGGCGGTGGCAACCAGTTAGCGTTTTTCGATTTCCCCGAGAAAGGGCCGGCACGAACGGTCCGAGGCGTCGGCAGTATGCATCATGTCGCGCTCAAGGCCACTTCAGAAAAATTCTCTGCGATCCTGACGACACTTAAGGAAAAGCACGTACCGTATTCTTTGCATGGCACAGAAACCGCAGGGTCGGTCTACGTGCGAGACCCAGATGACATTTTGGTTGAGGTCACAACCGGATATTAAGGGAAATAGGCTAAAGGCTAAGGGGAAAGCAGAGAAAGTAAGGAAAAATGAAGCGCTGTTTACTCTTGGCAGCTTGACGAGGTGGGGATTTTCTCCCCACCTTCGCAAGATTATGGCAAGAACTGTCCACGGAACTGGGTCGGCACGACGCCCGAACGCACTGTCACTAACTGCTGACCGCCTTGGGCGTTCTCAAAGCGTAAGAGCGCCGCAACAAACTGCTGCGGATCATTCAGCGGGATCAATCGTGCCGTACTGAAAATCTTGCTCGCGATCGTCAATGTCAGATCTTTCGTCTCACCCGGAGCAATCTCACCTTTTGGTTCCACTTCGAGCGGTCCGACGAAATCGCGCGGTCCAGCTTTCGCCTGTTCCGCTTCCCCGCCCGGCACGAATGTCGCCATCCCGATAACAACACGGTTAAGAGTAAGCGCGCTGGCTGTAGTGTTCTTGACTTGGAGCTTCATCACTAACGTATCGGTTCCGTCATCGTAGGTGGCTCCGCCTGCATGTACCTCGGCCATCTTGTCTCCCGAGGAAATGTGACGCGGGGTAATCCAGTCGGTCTGCTGCGGCCATCGCACTGGATATTGGGTTGCTGAGTAGGTCCAGCCAACGATCAGGAGCGCTATGGTCAGGCCAGCGATGACATTCATCCACATGTGGTCACGTGGCGTGATGAGACCAATGTCAGGTCCGTCATCGTTCACCGGAAGTTGCATCGTCACCGCAAGGTTTGTCACTGTTCGTTTCGTGAATGTCCAGTACACCATCCACGCCATCCCAAGGAGAAATCCGGCGAACGACCACCACCACACGAACTGGCCACCGTAGGTGTTGAGTTCAACTGTCTGCCCATTGAGCAACTGTCACAGGAAACTCAAATTTCGTCGCGCTGGCTTTCACGTTGACCCATTCACCAGGCCCAACCAGCGTTCCGGTTCCACTGATCGCGATCCCTGGATGGACATGCCATTTTCCAGGCTCTTTGCCGAGGAGTGTCATCTTAAACTGATAAATCCCACCCTTCTCGGCAAAAAACGAACCTACCGAGGCTTGGTCATTGATAGTCCGGTCTTTCATGACGAATACAGGCCCCGGAACTACGGGAACGATCGCAGCAAGCTCGGGTGCCTCAAGTGTGTGCGGCCAAGTCTCGAGAATTTTGACTGTTCCCGTTACTGTTACTGGTTGACCGACCTCGATTTCCGTAGGTGAGACCGATACGTCATAAAACGCAGTGGTCATGTTCTTAAGGAACGGTTCGTCACCAGCTTCCCCATGAGCGAATACTTTCGAGACACTGACTGTTACCACAAGAGCCAGTGTCATGAGGATTGTCAAAAGCTTCCTATCCATCGCTCGCTTTCCTCCTCGCGGGCTGGTCGCTAGAAATCTGTCGCGCCCGCCTCGACCTTACGCAGATGCGGAATCCGCTTCACACGAGGGTTCTTTCTCTTGCGTGGGCGTCCAGGTCATTCGCTGCAGCGTCAGGGTGTTGACTGTTGGGTCCAGTCTGTGAGCTCATCTTTCTTCTTTCTTGAAGGCCACAGCATCACCACCCAATAGCTGGCAAAACCGATCAACCCTGCGGTGCCAATAGGTGGGCCAATTTCATCAGGTCCCATCCCACCGTGTGCGTGTGCTAGTGCAGGCAGCACGAACATGCAGGCCAACATGGTCACATGTATCAGCCAGGTGTGTCGAGATGGTACGGCCAGTCGGGTTTTCATCCGTTTCCCCATGCGTACTTTATGTTCTTAGAGAGTCTTCAGGTATCGTCGGATCGGCCACACAGCGAGATACCGACCAATGAACTGGCCAATCCAGTATCCAGCGAAAGCCGCAGTCCCAGCAAAGGCTAACGAAACGTACTGAGTCTCACCCAGAAAACTTCGCAATGCGCCACGCTCAATGAGTCGCAGATACTCTGGCGTCTGCGATCGAATGTAGACGATGCCTTGGACGTCAGCGAGCGTCAAAACATGGTCCATGAACATCGCAGGCTGTAGAAAGGGAGCTAGCGGAACATAATTGTACGCCCACACTAAGCACTGCCCAGAGATGCGCACCGACAAAAGACGTGATGAGGAAACTTTTTGTCTTCATCAACGTGAAGTCGAGAATGATCCCTGCGCATATCGTGGAAATAGGCCACACGAAGTTCATCGGATAGGCTTCTGCAATGTGCCAATTAAAGTAGCGTCCAACCCAGGCTGCAAGAAAGAAACAACAGGATGTATATGTCGCACCTGTCGGGAAGCGCCACGCTGCCCATTGGATATATTGCAGAGCAGAGGGAATGATGATGGTGGCAAAAGCGGTAACCACCGGCCACCACTGGGGATCTTTCCAATCTGTCCAGAAGTCCCAGTCACCGGCGAACAACTGCTTCGTGATATCCGCTGCACCGGCGACCACGAAAATCGCCGTTACCCAGAAGACGATATCCCAGCTGCGATCAATCCACTTGTACTCCTTGTTCAGGAGTGCTTTGAGTTCCAGCCGTTTTTGCCGTTCGGCGGCATCGGCAATGTCAGTTACTGTTGTTGTCCCTGCTGCCATGAGGCGATCCTCTCTGTCTAATTAAAAATTAAGAATGAAGAATTAAGAATGTGAAAAATACAAAACGAACGAAGAGTTCAGAACGTTTCGCTCTGAATTTTTCATTCTCCATTCCACATTCTTCATTATCCTTAGTCTGTGACCGCCTGCTGACGCAACGACGCGCCTGACGTCCCTGAGGTCGCGGCTTCTTCAGCCTTTTCAATCTCGAACAAGCGGATGATCGTCTCGCCCCACACCGCAAACATACCGCTAGCTAGCCAGCCGTACACAACGAACGGCCAGTGGAAGGGGACCGAGAAAATCTCTTCAGAAATCCACAGGCTGTGCCCCCACTCATTGGCAGCAACCGTCATGCATTCCAGCACCGCAGCACTAATCAACAGGAAGAACGACCACGGAAATCCCTTCTCTTTGGCATATAACGCGGGAATACGAAAACGTCCGTAGATGTATGAGCCTAAAGCCAAAGTTACCGACAACGGGAAGAAGAAGTAGAACATCGGGATGTGCGTCGGGGTAAGCGCAGTATCGCGCACCATTGTCTGATGCCATGATCCGTCCCAGTTCGGCCAGAAGCTAGCCATCAGATACACGCAGAGGCTCGTAGCGCCAATCAAGCTCCAGAGAACCGCGATTCGTCGCACCTCTTCCGCACGCTCGCACGGTTGCCCGACCATCTCACGGCCTGTTCTAATCAACCAGCCAAACCATATACCGGTAAACAAGCCTAACGTGATGACCTCGCCCCAAAAGAGCGACCGGTAATAATAGGTGAACTCTGGACTCGCCGAGTTCAACCCGGCCGTGAACATATAGGCGTAATTCCAGAACCAGAGGAACACGTTCGCTGCCATAATGATCGCGCAGCTGACAAACAACGACTTCCACCCAACCATCCAGCCTGTCGGTTTGGCGGAATACCCAGTCGTGGTTGTACTGTGGCCATTTTCTCGTGGCGTCTGCCGCACCACTTGTGACTGTGCCATATAGAACCCTCCTTAATTTGCTACTCGGCGTACCCTTCTTTTGCCTACTGACATCTCTTCCTGCTGTCGAGAACTCATCTGATAACGAATCACCGAAATTACCGTTACTAGGAGCAACCCAACGAACCATCAATGCCGGTTTCACCATTGCGGTATACCATGGATCCACTTGAATAGGAAAGGAAAATTTCTGCGGTTCCTTTCCGGCCCCCAGGTCAACCACAACCTCAGCAACGTAATTGTTGCCCTCGTCCAAAACCACTTCAGAATCTACCATCCCTCGATCCAATATCTTTGCCGGAAGCGACAGACACCGAACGCGACTGCCCAGATTCACTACTGAGCTACCATTTCCACACTGATTGGAACTTGCCGCAATTCACCAGCAGTCACATCTACTACCACCACTGTCCTCCCTGCACGCGGAACCTCTTCGCAATACTCAGCATCAGGATCAAAGTGCGGTTGGTAGAGTGTGATGTGCAATAGCGAATCTCCTATCTGCTTTCGACATGGATCATCAGGTCCTCGATCGCGATGTGCCCAAGCTGTCGAACCCATTATCAAACCAACGATCATTGTCATCATGAATAGAATAATCTAAAGCTTGCCATGCACATCCAAATGACTCGGACTCCACAGTAAAAACTCGCCTAACCAACTATAATTGCATGCCCTTTATGCGATTAGAGACCGTCTGCTGTCAAGGGTGTAGCAGAGGGGAAAGGATAAATGGGGAAATGGGAAGAAGAGTCTAAGAGTCTAGGGGTCTGAGGCCATCGCTGAATCTCTGTTAACCCCGAGCTGAGGGTTCAACTGTCTCTCGTATCTCGGCTCTATTCCATCATATGACCCTTCATGGTCAGACCAGCGTTGTGCTCGTAGACGCTGTGGACTCAGCGCGGGCCATCTCCTCCTGCCTCCGTGCTCTACTTGCGTCCGGTGGGGAACCTGGCTCGGAGAGCAAACCCGGTGATTGCAGTATGTTCGCGCCCCCCTCACTACCGGAGCAACGTATGACGACGATGGAGATGACGAGCACCAATGTATTCACGCAATCGCCGTTGGTCTTTACCGGCCGCCTGACGGACGTCCTCCCAGTGGGCATGAGCCTGGGGGAGCCGCCCTTTTTCCATGCGCTCGTCCGCGTGACGCCGGTCGCTGTGCTCCGTGGGACGACCGTTCCGCAAGAGTCGCCTCTGTTCCGCATGGTTGAGGATACTGCACGAATTCCCCGCTGTGAACGATCAGGTGTGGCTTATGGCCGCGACTAAACTTGACGAGAGTTGGGGAGTGACGACCTGGACACTCAGTGCTCTCGTCCCAGCGGAGGATTCCAGTCTTGCTTTGTGAGCGCAGACATACGGTCAACCCTTTACCGAGCAGTGTGCCAATAGCTTCCCATACACATTTGTCACTGACCGACTTTTCACAGGATGGTGGTCTCCAGCTCCCCTTCCTCGCTGACCGCCACCTTCCGATACCACCCGCACAGTGTCACCGGCGGCTGGTCCCTGTTTATCCGGCCACTGCGGTCAAGCTCTTGAGTTCCGCCTGCAGCTTCTCAATCTCCTCTTCCAACTGCCCCTGCAGCGCCCCGTAGGCACTCGGGTGCAGCGTTTCACTGCGCAGCAGCAGCCCGTCCAGTTCATTGTGTTTTCGTTCGAGCTCACCGCGCAGCTCCTCAATCCGGCGTTGCGCGGCCGCGTTTTCTCCGTCCCCTTCACGGTCTTGCCTCGTTCCCATGTTTCGTGTCCTTTCCTGGCGTGCCAGCCAACCGCCAGCCTGTGGTGTGTTCCGTCCTCAGGTAGTCATCACACGCTCATATGGAAACTGGCACTTACAAAGCGATCACAGAAGATACGATCCCGTATGCTGAGGCGAACAAGTTATTTTAGTGGTAAAGGAATCGCCCAGGGAATACGGGATTTTTCCTCTTTGCGTGGGCAGTTTCCAGAAAAGTAGAGCGCGAGACGTGGGTGCTCGTAAGCGTGGCAGAATCTAGAGAGTGATGATCTCGGAATTAAAGTGACGACCTTTGAATAGCTCAGCAGAATCCTCGTGAAATAAGCTTATACTGCATAACTATCAGCTCGACTCTACATTTGCACCGGAACCGTATAACGAGGCTCAGACTGACCTCTCAAACTCGTTCCTCTCACAAAATGTCCGATAAACGCCTTGTAGGTGAAGCTTCGTAAATAGGTAGCTGCTGATCACTTTCGTATTTTCTCACGTTGATATTCACTAATAGTTATATTCATAATTGAGGTACACCGAGACACGTATGTATCCCGAGCTCGGGATTAACACGTCCTTCGGCCAGGCCCGGATTGAGACACCCCGAGTGCACGAGCCTGGCTTCCTTATTGACGTGGTCCTGTTTTCTGATACGCTCATATCCGTAGGTGGATTGGAAAATCCGATACACGCACAAGTATACGCATATTGGAAACAGGAGCTGCGCTCACAAGCGCTCATCATGACGGATAATCGAGCTTCCACTGAAGCGGTTCTTGCGGAACGGGTGCGCGCGGCCCGCCAGGAAGCGGGCTGGACGTTGCAGGAGCTCGCTCAGCGGTGCGGGGTGGCGGTTAGCACGATCCAGAAGATCGAGGCTGGGCAGATGGTGCCCTCCTTGTCGGTCCTGTCCAAGGTCGCGAATGGCCTGCGCAAGCGCGTGAGCTTCCTGATTGGCGAGGACACGGGTGAGCTGGACATAAGCTATTGTCCGGCGCGCGGTCGGCGGACGGTGCAGGCGCGGAACGGCGTGCGTGTTGAATCCCTCGCCGGTGATCTTCGCGATCCCGAATTCGACGCGTACGAATTCTTCATCCCGCCCGGGCAGGACAGCGGGCCCGATACCGTCACGCACCGAGGCGAAGAGCTGCTCATTTGTATCCAAGGCCGGATCGAGCTCATCATCGGTGACCGCGTGTTTGAACTGCGGGTCGGTGACAGCGTGCGCTACAAGAGTATCGCGCCACACCGTTGGCGCAACGTCGGTCGCGGCCTAGCGCAAGTAATCCTCATTGGCAGCTACCGTTCGCATCACGCGCGGGCGATGCCGGCTCCGCTGCATGTAGCTGAAGACCGAGCGCCAGTTTCAGTACGGCTCGAGCACGACACCCGGTGAGGTGCTCCACTTTTAGTTATACCTATGAACTAGCTCGATTTGGAGAAGATTTGAAATAAAATAATGCAGGCACGCCTATCAAGTATTCGAGGCGGCTGAGCAGTTGAAGAAAGGAGCAGCGAAGCATGGCAAACAGCGTCATCAACAAACCCATCATCTCCTCGGATTCTCACATTATGGAGCCGCCGGACACGTACACGGCACGGATCGACAAAAAGTACAAGGACATTGCGCCGCACGTTGAGTGGCAAGACAAAAGCGGCGACTCGTACGTGATTGACGGGATGCAGCAGACCATCCCCATGGGACTCGTCGCGGCAGCGGGCGTTTCCGCCGAGGGCTTGGCAACCTCAGCGCGTTTTGCCAAGTTCACAGACCTCCATCGCGGGGGATGGGACCCCGAGGCGCGCATGGCCGACCAGGAGCGGGACGGCGTGGCCGCGGAGGTCATTTATCCCAGCGTCGGGATGGTCCTGTGCAACCATCCCGATGCTGACTACAAGAAGGCCTGCTTCGACGCCTACAACCTGTGGATCGCGGAGTATTGCGGCGCCCATCCCGATCGTCTGCTAGGGCTCGGCCAGACCGCAATGCGGACACCTGAGGAAGGGATTAAGGACCTCGAGAAGATGAAGGCGATGGGCCTGCGCGGAGTGATGATGCCCGGCTTCCCGATCCAGGAAGACTACGACAGCCCGATCTATGATGAGTTCTTCGAGGCGGCCATTGCGCTGCAAATGCCGTTGAGTTTCCATATTCTGACGTCGCGCGAAGGAATCGCGGTCGCTCCCCGCGGGCCGAAGATCAACTCCTTCCTCTCAATCATCCGCGGCAATCAGGACATCATGGGGATGTTCATTTTCGGTGGGGTGTTCGAGCGGCATCCCAACCTCAGGATCGCCTGCGTCGAGGCGGACGCTGGTTGGGTCCCGCATTTCATGTACCGCATGGACCATGCTTATGACCGCCATCGCTATTGGCTCACGACCAGCAAGTTGTCGAAGAAGCCGAGCGAGTATTTCAGCGAGCATATCTACACGACCTTCCAGGATGATTGGGTGGCGTTCAAGAGCGCCGGCATGTTGAATCCGCGCCGCCTGATGTGGGCGAATGATTTCCCGCACAGCGATTCGACCTGGCCGAATTCGCAGGAGCTCCTCCGCACGCACGCACAGTCGCTCACTGAGGATCAGAAGAACTGGATTCTCCACGATAACGTAGCGGAGTTTTATGGGCTCACGCTCTAGCGGTTTGTGCGCGCGTCCTCAAGAGGTCACCACTTGCCGCAAGGAAAGCAGCATCGCGTTGTCCGACGCGAAGGGTTCCTAGAAGAGGATTTCGGCTCCGCACTGAACGAGGCTCGGGCGATGGTCGCCGTTTATGAAGAGCGCATCCATTTTTGCGTGGGCGCAGGCTAAGCACGGCTCGAAGCAATGATCGCGTTGGAAGGATTGCTGGCGCGCTGGCCCCAGTCTGACCTGGCAGGAAGATCAGGTGAAACGAAACTGTGCGCTCTTTATGGTACGTGGTGTGGAGACGGGACGGCCTTCTTCAATATCTCGGCCAAGGATGTACGCTGGACGTTAATCGGAACCACTCCGATCTCACACACCTATACGAGTAAAAGGGATTTTCGTGAAGGAGCGCTCAACCACAGAGATAGCAGCGTCTCTGGAAAAGCACGAAGCGTCAGGCAAAGGTCGGTCGCGGGGCGGTCAGCCGGCCGGCAGACATTTCACTGCGGAGTCAGGGGCGGCGCCGTTGGGGAGAGCGCCGGCGAGATGGGTAGATCAAACGGTTTGGTTTTTCCCTACAGCCTGTAGTTTAGAGCTTTTTTTATTTTCCGTTTCCCCTTTGCCCCGTTTCGCCTTTCCCCCTTTTAGTTTTCCCATTTCCTCGTTTATATTGTCAGCGTTTGTGTATTATCCTTGCTGTCTTTGAAGGGAACACATGAATGAAGATGTATCAGAAGCCAGTGCTCTTAGTCACTGCGAGTGTCTTTTTTATTTATCTTGCCGCCGAGGCTGCCTATGGGCAAGAAGCGAAGCAACTCTACGACCAAACCTGCGCCATGTGCCATGGTCCTGAGGGCAAAGGCGACGGACCAACGGCTCAAGTATTACAACCTAAGCCAGCAAACTTGGCCACTGTCCTCAAAGGCAAGGATACCGCGTATCTGACGAAACTCCTCAAGGAAGGTGGCGCCAGTGTCGGGAAATCACCGCTCATGCCTTCGTATGAGGGAATTCTCAACGATGAGCAAATTCGTGCGCTGATTAAATACGTGAAAGGGTTTACGGCGTCGTAGAGCCGCGCTCCTACTACACCCATGGCCCTGGATGAGACCATGGGCTATTCCGGCTAGTAGAGATACGTAAAACGTAAAGGGAGCGGTGGGGATTACGCTATTACGTATTATGCTTTAGTCGTTCAGATATCCTGCTTACTCATCGCCTCAGTAATATACTCAGCCTGCCGAATTGCAAGAGTTACAATCGTCAAAGTTGGATTTGACGCCCCGCCGGTCGTAAATTGGCTGCCATCAGAAATAAATAAGTTAGCGATATCGTGGGATTGTCCCCACTTGTTCACCACACCGTCGCGCGACTTCTCGCTCATGCGGTTGGTCCCCAAATTGTGCGTTGAAGGATACGGCGGCGTTTCAAAGTTTTTCGTCGCGCCAACCGCACTGTAGATTGCAGATCCTTGTTTATAGGCGTGCTTACGCATTGCAACATCGTTGTCGTGGTCATCAAAATGCACGTTAGGAATGGGCATACCAAACTGGTCTTTTTCAGTTGCATGCAACGTGATGCGATTGCTCTCACGCGGCATATCCTCACCGACCAGCCACATGCCAGCCATGTGATTAAATTGATCGAGCATCTCGGTAAAGTCGCGTCCCCATGCTCCCGGATCAAGAAACGCGGCCATGAACGGCAACCCAAGTGAAATGGTCTCCATATGATAGCCACCGACAAAACCACGCTTCGGATCATTGATCGCTTCGTCCTCAACAATCCCAGCCATTATCGTGCCACGGTGCATATTCACTTCGTTAGGAAACATGCCATATACGCTGCCAGTCATATGGCGCATATAATTGCGCCCAACCTGTCCAGAAGAATTGGCCAACCCATTTGGGAATGTGTTCGAGGAAGAGTTGAGAAGCAGCCGCGCACTTTCGATTGAGTTCGCAGCGACACAGACGACCCGGGCTTTTTGCTCGACCTGCTTGCCGTTTTTGTCGGCATAGACAACGCCAGAAACTTTTCCTTTGTCGTTATGAAGAATACGCAATACCTGGCTCTCTGGTCGTAAGTCAAGTTTGCCTGTCGCCTCGGCCTTGGGGATCTCCGTATACAACGTCGACCATTTTGCTCCGCTCTTACAACCTTCAAAGCAGAAGCCAATTTGCATACATCCGCTACGTCCGTCACGCGGCTGTGAGTTAATCGCCATATTGCCAGTGTGGACTTGCTTGTAACCGAGTTTCTTCGCTCCAGCGGCAAGGACCTTAAAATTATTGTTCCCCGGCAAGCGAGGAATACTATTGGTCCCCGTTACACCCATCTTATCCTCAGCGCGCGCATAGTACGGCTCTAAATCAGCTAAGTGTGATTGGCCAATCGAGCAAGTTCGCACCAGCAATCTCACCGTAGGTCGAGCGGGCTTTGAATTCAAAGTCCTTAAATCGCAACGACGCTCCAGCCCAATGTACAGTCGTTCCACCGACAGCTTTCACTGTCCATGCTGGAAGATTGGGGAAATTCTTGGCGACACGCCACGACCCAGAAGTAGTCCGCTTATCGAGCCAGGCGATCTTGTTGAACATCGGCCACTCATCATTGACAAAATCCTTAATTTCAATGCGTTTGCCAGCTTCAAGGAGAACGACCTTCACTCCCTTCTGACACAATTCATTGGCCAGGGTACCACCGCCCGCACCAGAGCCGATGATGACGACCACGCTATCGTCTTTTAATTCATAATTCGCCATGATCCTTCCCCTCACTATTCCTTTGGCAACCACTTGATGTCGTCAAAGCCACGAGCAAGATACCCACCCAACTGCCACGAAGACCCTTCGTAGCCGAACTTCTTCCACACCGTTGGCAGGTTGTACGGTCCACCAGCATCCGACCAATGTCCCTCGCACTGTTTGGAAAAATGGCGAGTCAGCAATACTTTTTAAGACTTGAAGCTTGTCCTCATCTTTAACCTCTAGCCATTTGCCTTTTGCAGTGGCATCAAGTGTAGCAACACCCTCGCGCAATAGCTGAGCAAAGGCTGGGATCGGTACTTGCCTTCTTCGTAAACCCTTCGACAGTCTTGGCATACTCCGCATCCTCAATCACTGTATGTGGGTAGATCTGGCGACACATAACAACGAGTGTTTTAGTCGTATGGTCATCGAGTGTTGCCTTTGCTACTGCCCAAGTTGCACTCGGGTCAAGCAGTAGTGTCCCGGTCGTACCAGCAACAGCAGCGCCAGCAATAGCAAGACCACTCGTCTGCAAGAACTGACGACGATTGATATTTTTCTTCATGAACCGGTCCCCTCCTCATTCTACGTATCGCCACGAGCAGGGCTACACGTTCTGGACTAAACTTCGGCGCTTACCTTGGCATTACGCTTCTGTATTGTCAACGTTTTTGCCGTGACGAGTTGCATCGAAGCCGTGCTTTTGCGTTGACGAACGCCCGGCCTGTAGTGTATGAGGCGCGCAAGGACAACAAAAGAATACGGCAGATATAAGGAGAAGCCATGCAAGCAGCTCGACTTCATGCATTCGATGAAACGCTGAAACGAGAACAGCTTCTTCAACTTGAAGAGCTTCCCAATCCACAGATTCACGAGCCTGACGATGTCATCGTTCGTGTTGGCGGAGCTGGACTGTGTCGGACGGACTTGCATATTGTCGAAGGCATCTGGCGCGCAAAAGTAGACCGTCCCCTCCCCTATATTCTCGGCCACGAGAACGCTGGCTGGATCCACGAGGTAGGAACGAACGTGAAGACAGTCAAACCCGGCGACCCGGTGATTGTCCATCCTTTGGTCACCGATGGTACCTGCCCGGCCTGTCGGCGTGGTGAGGATATGCACTGCCAGAATAGTTGGTTTCCAGGCATCAGCCATAATGGCGGCTTTGCCCAGTTCCTGCACACCAAAGAGCGCTCGTTGATTAAACTGCCCGCCAATCTTGAGCCCAAAACCGTGGCACCGTATGCTGATGCTGGTCTCACTGCTTACCGGGCAGCACGCAAAGCCTCAGAAATCTTAAAGCCAGGCATGACCGCTGCCATTATCGGCTTTGGTGGGCTGGGCCACATTGCCGCCCAGGTGCTGCGCAGCCTGTGTGCCGGAACGATTATCATTGTGGATACTTCCGAACCGGCCTTACAGTTCGCCGCAGAGATGGGCTTTCAACACCGCATGCTAGGCGGGCGTGGTGCAGTGGATGACCTTCGCCGCCTGACTGACGGTGGAGCCGATGCGGTGATCGATTTTGTCGGCGAGAAGGGCACGCCTGACCAGGGCATGGCAATGTTACGGCGCGGCGGGACTTACTATGTCGTTGGCTATGGCGGGAGTCGTGCAGGTCCCGGCGATCGACATGATTTTTAGTGAGTTCAGCGTAGTCGGCACGCTGGTCGGCAATTATTCCGAGCTGTCCGCGCTAATGATCCTTGGCGGCCCAAGGACAAGTAAAACTCACTACTCGTGAGTACCGGCTTAACCAGGTGAATGAAGCGATGCACGATCTCATTGCGGGCCGTCTGCCTGGCCGGGGGGTCCTAGTGCCTTAGAATTAACTGATGACGGGATGAATAGCGAGGACTTATGGCGTTATCGCCGTCTGATTTTTGTCCGAACTATTGGTAGAGCTACCTTTAGAACAATAAGCATAAGGAGGGAGAGTCACATGCCAGCATCACATTTTTTCGCTAAGAGCCCAGAGGAAGTCGGGCTTGATTCACAGAAAGTACAAGCACTCTTTGAACGTGCAGAACGTGAAGTGAAAGAAGGCATTCTGCCTGCCTGTCAGGTTGCTATCGCCCGTAATGGCAAGATCGGAGCGATGCAGACCTTTGGTCGCGCTGTCCAAGATGGCGTTGAAAAACCGGCCACCAATGAGACGTTCTTCGTCATCATGTCTGCCACCAAAGCGTTCACTGCAGCCTCGGCGTGGATGTTGATGCAGGAAGGGAAACTGCAGATAGGCGACCACGATCGTGAAATTCGTGCCTGAGTTCGGCACCAACGGCAAAGACGCGATCACCGTCGAGCAATGTCTCATTCATACGTCAGCCATTCCGTATGCACCGCACTGGCAGAAAGATTGGGCTGATAAAAAACGGCGCACGGAACGGTACGCGCAGTGGAAAACCGACCATAAACCAGGCGAGAAATTTGTCTATCACATTTCTGCCAACTTCTGGCCGATTGCCGACATCGTCGAACGTACTAGTGGACAGGCGTATCACGATTTCGTCCGTACCCGTATCGCCGAACCTCTTGGAATTCCCGATCTTGCGAGTAAAGATCACCGAGGAGCTGAACAAGCGCGTTGCTGAACTGCGCTGGGTTGGGCAGCCGATGACTGCTGAAGAGTATGCAAAAATGGGCATGAAACCACCGCGTGGTGGCGTATCGGCGATTAGCGAAGAAGGCGTACTTGAACTCAATGAACTCGCGACGAGAATGGCAGGGTCACCGTCGGCAGGCGGGATCACTACTGCCGGTGACATTGCACTATTCTATCAAGCACTGTTAAACGACGGACGATCGTACGATGGCAAACAGATTTGGCAGCCAGAGATGTTACGCGAAGCCCGTCGCGTTCGTACCGGCGAACTCAAAGATCCGTATCTCGGTATGCTCGCTAATCGCGGGCTCGGCATTGCCATTGCCGGCGGCGACGGCAATGCGAATAAACGCGGCTTTGGTCGTACCAATTCAGCCAGAGTCGTTTGGACATCCTGGCTTCGGCGGCCAGACCGCATGGGCCGATCCGGCAACAGGAATCTCGTTTAGCTATCTCACTAACGGTTTTGACCGCAACGATGTCCGTGAAGGACGTCGTCAGGTGGCGCTATCGAGTCTAGCAGCGTCGTGCGCGGCGTAAGCTCACACTAACATCTCAGGCTTGTCATTCTGAGCGGAGCGAAAATCTCTCAGGGAGACCCTTCGCAGTTTATCCTGAGCGTCCTTCGACTTCGCCCGTACGCTCAGGATGAGCGGAAGCAAAGGGTTCAGGGTGATACTATTGAGGTGTCTTCCCCCGAATACTAAACCCTCCGCCTAACCAATCTTCAACTGACTTCCGCTTGCCGCGGCACCACCCGTCCTCCGCCTGTTTCTCCCATCTTCGAGCCTTCCTCATAGTACCGCTTATGCCAAATGCCAGTGTAGGCTTCGCCTTCTTTCGGCATCCGCCAGGTTGTGACTTTTGCTTTGGTGAGTTCTACCCCTATCAGTGCACGAGGCTGGTCGATCGTTTCGGTAATGTAATAGTCCGCTGACTGATCATCGATGTAACGACGCGAGATGCGACGGTAGGTATCACGCCAGATGTCATCCTGACCCGGCGTGTAGAGAATCTCCGCTTTCCCTTCGACCAACACTTTACGATAGCGCCCAGCTTCTTCATCAACGGTAATCGCCACACGCGGGTCGCGCTGGACGTTTGCGTAAAAGGCCGAGTACTTACGCGGTGTAATCAAGATCTTGCCGTCCTCACAGATAAACCACACCGGTACCACACTTGGGGCGCCGTCGGCGTTGATCGTCGCAATACGGGCGAGGTGTCCGCGTTCCTGTAAAAATTCGCTCATTTCAGCTTTGGTCAATTTGGGCATAGTTTTCCTCCTCATTACAGGCTGGAAGCCTGTTCTACCTGGGACACATCAACATTACCATCGCCTGTGCTGTTCTCGTTATATCCCGTGTGCCATAGTGGGGCACAACGAGAGTCGCACAGGAGGGATGCACCATGAAAGCTGCGGTGTTTTACGAGCACAACGCTCCCCTGAAGATCGAAGAGATCGATATCGACAAACCCAAACGCGGAGAGGTGCTGGTCAAAGTTGCCGCCAGTGGCGTGTGTCATAGTGATCTGTCGGTAATGAACGGCACCCTGCCCTTTCCTCCTCCACCTGCGGTGCTTGGGCATGAAGGTGCCGGGATCGTCCAGGAAGTCGGCGCTGATGTGACCAGTGTACAACCTGGCGACCATGTAATTCTCTCCTGGCGTCCGTCGTGCGGAAAGTGTGGCTACTGTGTCACTGGTCGTCCACAACTCTGCCAAACCGGAAGCATGGCGATCCTGCAAGGCTATCTGCCCGATGGCACTAGTCGCCTGCATAAAGGCGATACGGAAATCCGCGTCTTTACTGGTGTGGGGTCGTTCGGTGAATATGCCGTTGTTCCTGAGGCTGGCGTCGTACCGATTCGTTCGGATGTTCCATTTGAAGCTGCTGCCCTGGTCGGTTGTGGCGTCATGACAGGCGTGGGCGCGGTCATCAACACTGCTAAGGTTGAACCAGGTTCAAGTGTGGTGGTGATCGGCTGTGGTGGCGTTGGGCTCAATGTTGTTCAAGGCGCAGTACTCGCGGGAGCAGACAAGATCATCGCGGTAGATCTCAATCCTAAGAAACTAGCACTCGCCAAACAATTTGGTGCCACACACACAGTGAATCCTGCGGATGGCGACCCGATCACTCAAGTTTTCGGCCTCACCAACGGATTAGGCGCGGAGTACGCTTTTGAGGTTATTGGCCGGGCAGACACCGTCGTGCAAGCCTATCACTCGATCTGCCCAGGTGGGACGGCTGTTGTCGTTGGCGTCGCTAAGCCTGACGACATGGTCATGATACCTGCCCTTTCCCTGCTGCAAGAAAAAACCCTCAAAGGCTCGATCTACGGCTCCGCCCGTCCGAGTGTCGATATGCCTCGGTTGCTCGAACTCTACATGAATAAGCG
Source organism: uncultured delta proteobacterium (assembly GCA_963733195.1). Classification (GTDB taxonomy): domain Bacteria; phylum Desulfobacterota; class Binatia; order Bin18; family Bin18; genus VGTJ01. The sequence continues at coordinate 56,290 of CAVTCR010000026.1, read as the reverse complement.
TCTCAAACTCGACGAATTGGTCTCACGACGAATCAAGCTGGAACAGGTGAATGACGCCTTCGAATGGATGGAAAAAGGCGAAGTGGCGAGAAGCGTTATCATCTACTAAGGACCAGAGTATTAGGGAATAGGGGTCGGTATCCTTTGCTCTTCCTGACCCGATGATCCCACCTTCAGGACTCCACCTATGCCGCAAAAAACTGTTGCCGTTGAAAACACCGCTCAAGCATATCTCGAACTGTTACGTGCAATGGGCGTGAAGTATTTCTTTGGGAATGCCGGGACAGATTTCGCCTCGCTGATCGATGGCTTTGCCAAGTTTGCCACTGAAGGCAAAACCACTCCCTACCCTATACAAGTGCCACACGAGTTCTGCGCCATCAGTATGGCGCATGGCTATCATTTAGTGACAGGCGAACCGCCGCTGGCCATGGTCCATACCACAGTCGGTACGGCTAATGCGATCTGCGGACTGATCAATGCCGCACGCGCGAACATTCCTCTTGTGTTGACTGCCGGTCGCACCCCGATAACCGAAGCAGGCAATCCTGGGAGTCGTGATCTCCTGATCCATTGGGCCCAGGAGTCGTTCGATCAAGCGGCGATGGTACGTGAATACGTCAAATGGGACTACGAACTCCGCTCGTTCGATCAACTGGAGACAGTCATCCGCCGGGCGTTTTCGATCGCAATGAGCGAACCACGAGGGCCAGTCTATCTCACATTCCCGCGTGAAGTACTCGCCAAACCTCACTCTGAGTTCACCTATGAGGATGGCCCGGCATTTATGCCGACCACTACCCCTTTTCCAGATCCTGATCGCCTCGCTGAAGCAGCCGCGCTACTTGCAGAGGCAAAGTATCCGCTGATTATTACGCGGACCTATGGTCGTAACGTGGCAGCAGTTCCAGTCTTAGTAACGCTGGCCGAATCATTCGCCTTACCTGTGGTCGAGTATCCGTTTGCTGCACACGTGAACTTTCCTGCTGGACATCCACTCCATTTAGGGTTTGAACCCGGTACCCTACTTCCGAAAGCCGATGTCATTGTTGTCATTGATTGTGACGTTCCCTGGGCACCAGCAGTTCACAAAGTGAACCCCGACGCCCGTGTCATCCATATTGGTGTCGATCCACTTCACAGCCGCTATCCAGTGTGGGGATTCCCAACCACTCTCGCCATTACCGGAGATTCCGCGGTGGCGGTGTCTCAGCTGACGACGGCTCTGCAGAAACTTCGCCCCGGACACGAAGGAAAAATCGCCCAACGGTTCGAGCGATTGAAGAAAGAGCACGATATGCAGCGTACGGCCTGGAAACACGAGGCAGAAGAGAAAGGCCGCGCGCAGATATTAACCTTTGAATGGGTCTCGCACTGTCTCAATCAGCTCAAAGACGACAGTATGATCTTCGTCAACGAATATGATTTGAGTCTACGTCACATTGAGTTCAACACACCGGGATCGTATCTTGGCTTCTCACCTGCAGGCGGGCTTGGTTGGGGCGTTGGTGGTGCACTGGGAGTGAAACTCGGCGCACCAGACAAAACAGTGATTTCCGTTGTCGGCGATGGCACCTATATTTTTAGCGTTCCTAGCGCGTGTCACATGGTGTCAGCTATGCACAATCTCCCGATCTTAATCATCATCTGTAACAACGGCGGCTGGAATGCTACGCAGATGGCAACCCGCGGCGTGCATCCACAAGGGTGGGCGGTACGTACAGAAAATTTTCCCTTCGGGCGTTTTGGCGTCCAACCCGCCTATGAAATGTTTGCACAGGCTTGTGGTGGACACGGCGAAGTTGTCCACACACCACACGAACTCCCTGCCGCACTGAAGCGCGCACTCAAAGTCGTGCGCGAAGAAAAGCGCCAAGCGTTAATTAACGTCGATTGCGGAAATGTACGCGGGTTTGGGGTGTCGTGACCGCAACCAGTAATGTCTCTTTTTTTCGACAGAAAAGAGGCCTGCGAAAAAACTGATATCTATCTAAAGGTAGAAATGCGACGCCACGAAAGATACTTATCAAATTAGTAAATTTTCGTACATCGCCGTTTTCATTTGTCTTTCTTGAAACTCCGGTAAAATCTCACTTCTGGTGACTAATCTGCCGTACGATTTTGGCACATCCCTTGCTCACAAACAGACGCTTTTTTTCCTTGACATGTTGCGCTACTCACGCTAGGAGATCACAACTTTCACAGCAACAGCCGGTTGCACGGGAGGAAAAACATGATCACGAAATGTGTGAAAGCGTGTCTTGTGAGCGGTGCACTCGTGAGCACGATAGTCCCGGGAAGTCTCGCTGTTAGACCTGAGGACGCAAAGAGCACCCAAGAAAAGCAGCACGAAGAGGACAAGGCGCTCTTGGCAAAATCCTCCGTGGCAAAAAGCTACCCCGCCACCCCGGAACCCACGGCTGTGAGCAGACCGACCTCGCACCGCCACCTTGGTTATTTCAAAATGACCGCGTATACGCGATATGCTAAATCCTCTGGTCGTACCGCAAGTGGAACACGGCCGCACCATCAGCGCACTGTCGCAGTTGACCCACGAGTAATTCCGCTCGGGACAAAACTTGAGATTGAAGGAATTGGCGTTCGTATTGCTGAAGACACAGGGCGGCTGATCAAAGGGAAAAAACTCGACTTGTTCTTACCTTCGGTTCAGGCGTGTACAAGTTTCGGCGTACGTTCGCGGAAGGTGTACATCATCAATTGACGCGCTAAATCGGCCCAAACGAGATTCGTACACTTTCTTACGGGACTACTTATTGTTGTCATTCTGAGCGAAGCGAAGAATCCTTCGACTTCGCTTCGCGGAGTTTATCCTGAGCTTGACGAAGGGCTCAGGACAGGTCTTTCTGAGAGACTCTTCGTGGAATTTATCCTGAGTTTATCGAAGCCTGTCCTGGGAGAGGAGCCTGTCGAAGGGGACTCAGGGTAACAGACCTGATGTGCTCACCTCTTGTAGCCTGATTGAGGCAACCTCGCCCTTCATTTTTTTTTCTTACTCACTTTTTGTACTTTCGCTGACCGAGTCTGTACCGCTTCCCCTCTCGCCGGTGGCGTAAAAACCCCGCGATCCTGCATCAGCTGAATCTGTCGGTCAATCACCTCAGTCTTGTATTCCGCATGGTGCATCGGTTTCCGTTTGAGCCATAAATTCTTCGGGTAAATTGGCTTTTCGTAAATCAGCGAGATCACTTCCGTTCGCAGGTCTTTCATCCAGTTCATGAGGGGCGAACGGGCCCGGAACTCGCGCAGCGCTTCGATGTCGATTACACCGCCACAATACGATGAACCCGCACCGTAATCATGCCGGGCGACGATCAGTCCGCGATAATCGACAATCATTGAGTGACCACCAAAGGTGTCAACCGGTAGGGGCGATTCTGGCAAGAGATAGTATGTTCCGAGATTGGGCGCGACCATGTAGCAGGTGTTATCTAACGCCCGCGCACGGTTCTGAATCTCCCACGCACCGTTGCTCACATGCGGTTCTGGATACGCTGGTCGGCAAATAACCTCGGCTCCATTCATGGCCAGGCCACGAATGAGTTCTGGATACGACCCTTCATTGGCCATGCAGATGCCGATCTTGCCGATGTCAGTATCGGCGACAGGAAAGAAGGCATTCAGCGAGCGTCCATGAATTTCGATCCACTTGTCCCATACATCGTGCGGACACACAGAATGTTCTACAGGAAAGAGCGGAGAGTTTTTTCGATGGCGGAGGATGACCTTTCCCTGTGGGGAGAGCATAAAAACATTGTTAAAAAATAATCCAGGAAATTCTGGTTCACGCGATTTCGCTGTCGCTACCACGTAGGCATTGAACTCCTTGGCGAGCTTTCCGAGCATGTCGGTTTCGGGGCCAGGAATATCGATGGCAATCTCCTCGGCATACTTTTCGTGATCCCAGTCAAATACCTCATCGGTAAATCCCTGTAAGGCTCCTTCTGGAATCACAATAAGTCGTACTGGAAGGGCCAAGCTAGAGAGCCAACATGCTCCAGCACACACTTCGTGAAGATGTTCGATGTTGGTTTTAATCTGCTGGCGCTTTAATACGCCGCGTACTGTCGGCGAAATGCCCACGGCAGTGTATGCTTCGATTGCCTTTGCCATGCCCCCTCCTATCTGGCGAATGAAATCGCGGCGGACGATAGCACGCGCGAGGGGGGGAAGAAAGGCGCAAGCAAAGGCGCTATAAGACTCAAGAAAAGTTTTCTATTGTAGGTGTGACCGTTCATCTTTCGACTTCGCCGCTAGTGCGGCCGCGCTCAGGACGAACGGTAGTTCAACATATGCACTGAAGAGAACTCCGCTATAGCATGAGCTGAGGTTTGCTATGATGTGCTTCGACAAGCTCAGCGCAAACGGACTTCCCTCTACCTCATCGCTGACTGAGTCTCCTAGAACTTATTGAAGAACGAGAAGAGTTTTCACTATGACGCAGGCGTTACATCAGACAGAAACTCAGACGGCCACAAGCTCCCGTTTACCAGTGGTTGCCATTGTTGGCCGACCGAATGCCGGAAAGTCAACCTTGTTTAATCGGCTGCTTCGTCAACGCAAAGCCGTGGTTGATAACACACCAGGCGTCACTCGCGACCGCAATTTTGCTCAAGCTGTGTGGCAGGGGCAACCGGTGCTTCTGGTTGATACCGGAGGACTCGATTTTCAGGATACCGATGGACTAAACTCTCGGGTCCAGGAACAAACGCGCCTCGCCATGAGCGAAGCAGATGTGATTATCTTTCTTTTCGATGGTCGCGAAGGGCTCAACCCAGCGGACGCAGAGGCGGTCGATCTTCTCCGCCGCACTGACAAGCCAACATTTTTTGCTGTTAACAAGATTGATGGAGACAAACAGGAAGCAGCCGCCACAGAGTTTTTTGCATTGGGGCTTGATCCACTCTACACGATCTCTTCTGCCCACGGTCGCGGCGTCAGTGATCTCATGGAGGCAGTCGCCGAAACCTGGAGTCAGAAGGATTCAAGCACCAAGCTTCGAGCTTCAAGCTTCGAGCCTGAACTCTCCAGCCCCCAGCCCTCAGCTCCCAACACCCCATTACACGTCGCTATTGTTGGTCGCCCGAATGTTGGTAAGTCGTCCCTCCTCAATCGCTTGGTCGGCTTTGAACGGTCGATCGTCGATTCTACTCCCGGCACCACACGAGACGCAGTTGATAGCCTCATCGAATGGGACGGTAAACAGATTGTGCTGGTCGATACGGCTGGAGCACGGCGGAAGGCCAAGGTTTACGAGCGGATCGAACAGGCGAGTGTGTTCATTGCATTGAAAGCGCTCGAACGGGCGGAGATCGGGCTGTTGGTCATCGATGCAGTCGAGGGCATGACCGACCAAGAGGCACGCCTCGCCCGTTACGCCTGGGATCGCGGGCGGGCGTTGATACTGGTCGTCAACAAATGGGATGCTGTCCCTGCCGAACGAAAGAATCAAGCGCGCTACTTGCAGAATCTTCACGATACGATCCCTATTACAAACTCCCTCCCTGTGGTGTTCCTTTCAGCGTTGACAGGCTCCCGACTGAGCAAACTGCTCCCTGTCGTCATGCAGGTCGCACAAGCCCATGCGCTGCAACTGCCGACGACACAGCTCAATCGTAGCTTTCAGGAATGGACCAGACGCACCCCACCACCAAGCTTCAAGGGCAAACAACCAAAGATTTTTTATGTCACCCAAGTCGCAACCAAACCACCGCAGTTTGTGCTGTTCACCGGCGTACCAGAAGGAATCACCCCAGCCTACGAGCGCTATCTCGAGAATCAGTTGCGAGCGACGTTTGATTTACTCGGTACTCCGGTGAAGTTGAATTTTCGCGCACGGAGAAAAGACGAAGAGGTCCACATCAATGACGACGAGAGAACGCGCAACAATAAACGGAGAACGAGAACCGCATAGATTGTTTTCCGGTCAGTATTCCTCACTCGTTGAGACAGAAACTTCAACAAACATGTGAACAAATGGAAATCCAGTAACCAGCGTATGCGCCGGTCAATCAGGTTGCGGTTTCCCAGAGCCGCCGCGGCTTCCTGTTTCCAGATACCGAAACATTCTTGATTCGACATGCGGTCCGGCTTGCACACCTTATGTGTGAATGAGCATATCCAGCAGACTTGTGTTGAGTTTTGGACTACGCTACCAGAAGCCATGAGCGACGATACAAAACCGCTCGATGTCGAGGATGTCACCAAGCAACAAGCTCTGCCTGCTGGTGGATTCTCTTCTTGGCTCCGTCGCACGCGGAACGCGCAGGTAGAAAAAGACAGCATCAACGTGCCATGCGGCGAGTGCAACGCTTGCTGTAGGTCGTCTTACTTCATCCACATCGGACCAGAAGAATCCCAAACCCTTAGCCGGATACCGAATGAACTTTTGTTCCCCGCACCGGGGCTGCCCAAGGGTAATGTTCTATTGGGTTACGACGAAAAAGGACGCTGCCCCATGCTGGTGGACGACAAATGTTCGATCTATGAGCATCGGCCGCAAACCTGCCGCAACTACGATTGTCGAGTATTCCCCGCCGCCGGAATTGAGGCAGGCAGTGACGATAAAGAACTGATCAATCGGCGCATACTTCGTTGGAAATTCAGTTACCCTGCGCAGATCGATCGCAAAGAGCATTCCGCGGTACAAGCTGCCGCAACGTTTCTACGAGAGCACGCTGATTGCTTCCCCGAGGGAGTAGTGCCGAGCAACCCTACGCAGTTGGCTATTCTTGCGATCAAAGTGTACGAGGTGTTCGTCAGTTATTCAGACGCGTCTGATGGCTCTAGCCGGGCACCTACAGATCTCGAAGTCGCCAAAGCAGTAATAGAGAAAAAGAGACAGTTCGAGGCTAGGCGTCCAAGAAAGCCTCACATCGCCTAGGTCTTCGTCTTAATGTCACTCTGATCTCTCGCGGGCCGGTGCCCGTGCTGTCCAACATTCGAGTCGTCGATGGAATGGGTGACCCCTCATCTGCAAACATAATCGTCATCCGTGACATCCGGCTTAGGCTGCCAGCCAGGCCTTCATTACTTCTTCGCTTTGCGCGGACGATCGAAGTAAAATAGGGCGTTGTCACCTTGTTGAAGACAAGGCCAATACCAAGCCACGACATAGGAAGATAGCCCCTGCACGGTGCTATGCGGCCAGGACTGGAGTCGTGCCCTCTCGCCAGAGCTGGAATCGTTTCCCTAGCTCTTGACGATAGGCAGCCACGGATATCCGAGGTCGACGCGGCACGGTCCTCACTGACAAATGCCAAGCCACGGTCAGTCTTTCCACGATCTCTCGTAACTTACAGGTCTTGAACCTCCCGCGCAAAAAAAAGTCTCATCGCCAGTGAGCGCGACGAAAAGGCTCGCGAACAGTTTCGGCAACTCACGAGGGCCTGGGATAGTGGCCACTACCTCTGTATTGACGAGATGGGCAGCACTCTTGGCTTAACCCGGTGCTATGGCCGCGCTGACCCCGGCCCACGCGTCTGCGATCAGGTGCCCGGTGATCGTGGGGGCAACGTGTCCACGATCGGCGCGATTGGGCTCGCTGGCATCCGCACCGGCTTGAGCGTGCCCGGAGCAATTGATGGGGAAACCATGCTGTTCTTTGTCGAAGAGCTGCTCGTGCCCACTCTCAAACGCGGCGATATTGTGTTGATGCATAACAACCCGCTTCATAAACTCGATCACATCGAGGACGCGATTGAAGCTGTGGGCGCGTGGGTCCTGTTTCTCCCCACGTATTCTCCGGATCTGAACCCGATCCAAAACTGCTGGTCGCAAGTGAAATCCCGCTTGCGCGTCCTCAAACCGCACACCTTACCAGATTTACTCGATGCGTTAGTCGCGGCTTTTTCGTCGATCACCCAGCAAGACATTCTGGGGTGGTTTCAGCACTGTGGCTATTGGTCGCTCCCACTTCAAAATCGCTATAAGGACGTCGTCACCGAGTTGAAACCTAACGCGCAATGGACTTAGCCTCGTCATACAAGATACCTGCACGTGCTCCGCGGCTACGACTTACTCGTGCACTCGTCGCCAGAGCTGGAATCGTTTCCCTAGCTCTTGACGATAGGCAGCCACGATGTGAACACCGAACGGCGCGGGTACAGGCTTGCACCGCTCACACTGATCTCAGCCGACACGAATCTTAATCAAGCGGCGATAGCAGAGGGGTTAGCTATCGAAAATCCCAATAACCGCCCGTGATGCTTGATTACAAGACTGAAGCTCTTTTATCTAACGGCATCAACCTTTGGGCTAGGAAAGCGAAGAATGTAGCCTTGACTTCCCTCATAGAGAGTTATGCACTGGCCCGTAGCCTGTAGGCGCCACGTCCGATATGCAAACGTCGTGCAAAACGGCCAAAGGCGGCGTAGGATGTATGTTGAGAGAGGTTCAGCGAGTCTTGCGTTCCTCTGTGCCTTTGTACGTATGATGTACGACGAGGTGATGGAATATCCTCCGAGGCCACGCTAGTGAGCCTGTACCTGCCAAAGCAGCTTAAACGAGGCGGTTTGTCTGATGGCTCAGTACAGCTCTTCATTTTGTGTCGGTACATCAAGAAAACAACGAAGATCAAGTCCAATACTCCGTAGTTGTCGTGTCGATAACTCACCCTTGACAGTATGTGAAGTCGTCAGGCATACAAGCCTTGCCCCTTCTGCGGTCAGTGAGGGGGAGAGGATGAGATGAAATCACGACGGGAGTTTATAGTATCCACCGTTCAACGCTTAAGAGATAGTATTGGACGAATTCGCCAGAGAAGAGAGCCTATTGGTGAGCAGAATACTAAGATGGCTCTCATCAATCCTCTCTTGTCGGCCCAAGGATGGGATTTAGAAGACCTCGACGAAGTGTCCTTGGAATATAGACGAAAGCCGCAAGACAACCCAGTAGACTACGCTCTTTTCTTGCTCCGGGTGCCTTGTCTTTTTGTAGAAGCCAAGGCGTTAGATGCTTCTTTAAGCGACCGCAAATGGATTTCCCAAACTCTGGGCTATGCGACAGTGGTAGGAGTAGAATGGTGTGTTCTCACTAATGGAGATGAGTATCGACTCTATAATGCGCACGCACCAGTGGACGCAGAGGAGAAACTATTTCGGACTGTTCGCATTTCTGATGCTAGTCAAAAGGAGCACGTTGTTGAAACCCTTGAACTGCTCTCCAAAGAAAAGATGAGGGAGAAAAGCCTCAATGCTTTATGGAAAGCCCATTTCATTGACCGACGAATCAGGGCATCTTTGGAAAGTCTGGTCAAAAGCCAAGACGAAAGTTTTGTTCGTTTGTTACACAAAAAAACGAGCGGACTAACTCAAGGCGACATTAGAAACTCCCTCAAAAGGGTGGACCTTCGAGTAGAGTTCCCAACGAGGAACATCTCTCCAAGCGTGAACAGTTTCACGCATTCCTCGCAAAAGAGAGAAAAAAGGATTAGCGCGCGAGAAAAGTCCAAACGGAGGAAGAGTCCCACAGTAATTCCTGTGACGATCTCAGATCTCATAGAATCTGGACTTATTCACCCTCCTCTGGAAATAGAGGTTGAGTATAAGAGGAACCGTCTCTCTGCCATGGTTCAGTCTACTGGAACAGTTCTCTTCAGTGGCAAGACGTATACATCTTTGTCTGTAGCTGGAGGTATGGCACGGAACTCTGTAAACGGGCCGCCTCACAATGGTCGCCCTTATTACCAAACCAACGGGTGGACTTTCTGGAAATACAAGGATTTAGAGACTCATAGGCTCAAAGAAATCGATCACCTTCGGAGGCTGTATCTTAAAAGCAACCGCGTCTCTGCAGCACGAAGCTGACAGTAGCAGCGGGGCAACCGACGAAAGCCGCCACTGTGGCAGTACGGTAACCTTCCTCGAACACTGCTCGCCAGACGAAACTAGCCCTGGTCTCTACTCCTCGGCCATTGTGGAACGCCGCTAGACTCGACTCAACGGGCTCTGCATCCTCACTCTCTGTTCCTTATCGCAGGTAATCACTCTACACCAGAAGATGAACTCGTAGAGCAATTGGAACAGGAGGACATTCCATAACTGATAGTGCAGATGTAAACTCTGTCCTGTCTTTGTTCCGTTCTGCTTGTTCTTCTCCTGAAGCGTTTCATTCGTGATCTTGGTATCAGGTTGCTTCGGAGGAACGTGTAGACTACGATCCTGCATGATGGTCTGTCAGGAATGGAAATCATGGCCGAACAACAGAGATCAACCCTGGCACAAGCTTCTTTCTCACCTCCACAGGTGCGTGCGGTAGTCAACCGGTTTCTGCTGTCCCAGGTTGGAAGTGTATTTGCTGCTGGGACACCGGAACTGGATAGCGCTGCTCACCTCTGGCATGTCCCGATCCTCTACAATCCTCCTGACTTCACCGGGGATGAAGTCGGCCAAGCGCAGGTCAGCGCCATCACCTGCGAGATTCAAGAGCATACGCCAGCCGCTGAGCTGCGCGAACGTGCAGCCAAACTCCTGCGGAGGACCCGGTCATTGCGAAGAGTCGTACGACGAAGCAATCTCCAGAATACAAGGATTGCTTCGCTTCGCTCGCAATGACTCTGATGATAGAGATGCGTGCGCCAGGAATCGCGTCGCGACCCTTGTCACAAGCGCATTGGTTACTTGCTCATTCGCTCTATGACTTTCTTTGTCGAGACCGCGGTCTCCTCTTGGACTGTTCGGCGAGTTCCGCTTCGATTTCCTCTACCGTAGGCAAGATTCCCTCGAACTCTTTTGGTAAGGACTTGACGATGCTCGTCTCCCATTGAGCAACGCCGATTGGTCGTTTCAGATGCCGTAAAGCGTACTCCACCACCACTTTGTTTTTGGAGCGACAGAGTAACAAACCGATAGTAGGTCTGTCATCGGGATGACGCAGGAGGTCGTCGACTGCGGATAGATAGAGGTTCAGTTGACCGACAAATGCAGGCTCGAACGGTACAGCTTTTAGTTCAATAACCACATAACTACGGAGCTTCAAATGGTAAAAGAGCAGGTCGAGGTGGAAGTCTTGGTCACCAACCTCAAGTAGAACTTGGCGACCAACAAAGGCGAAACCAATTCCGAGTTCTAGCAGGAAGCGTTGGATGTGATCAACAAGCGCTTGTTCGACCTCACGCTCTCGGCGTGGGTCAGCCGTGCCAAGGAAATCGAAGAGGTATGGGTCCTTGAAGATCTGACCGGCCATATCGGAATCAGCAGGCGGGAGGGTCGTCGAAAAGTTGGTGATGGCTTTGCCGTGGCGCTCATGAGCCCGACTCTCGACCTGAAGAACGAGAATATTATGGGACCAGCCATTTTGATGAGCCTGCCGAGCGTACCAGAGCCGGTCGCTACTCGTGGTTCAGTTTCTCTAGCAGAGCGAGGTTTTGATACCAGGTAATTTGTGCAATCGGCCCTTGCACAATTGCGCGATCCGGCCATGCCGCAGCAAAAGCACGCATGTATTTGAGATTACGTGGAGAGAAGCCTCTTGTATCAGGAAAAGCATCGCGGAGATCTTTGGCTAAGCGATCGATCACCCTAGCGCCCCACCCTGCGTGGTCTTGTCGCTGGAGAATCATCTGACCAATGTCCCAGTACAGCAACACCATGGCCGAGTTCGCGGACATAACAACTCGCAGACGCTCTTGCTGAATACGACGCTTAATCTCGTCAAGAACGACGGTGTAGTCATGTGGCAATCCGGTACGCGACGGCGCTACCGGGAACAGTGCCTCCTCCTTCTGGCGGCCCAAAGTCCGACGCTCTTCCTGCTTTCCTGCGAGACTTACGTTTGTCTGCCATGCTCACGTTCCTTTGCGAGAGATTCGAGAAAGCTCACGCTACCAAAACATACCTCCCTCTAACACTGTGGCATCCTAACTTCCGGCATCGTTGAAGAAATGGTGGTTCAGTTTGGCCACTGACGCCACAAAAATGTCATTCTGAACGGAGCGCAACGGAGTGAAGAATCTCTCCCCTCCGCACTTGGGTCTGAGAGATTCTTCGTCGCGTTGCTCCTCAGAATGACAAAGATCGCAAAGTTTCTTCTTATTCTAAGGAAGAAAACAAACCACTGCCGATCGGCATCTTCCCTTGCCCTGATGATCGGTTCACGCTATCTGGATCTGAAGAGGAAGGTGCACTATGCAGAACCGAGAGAACGCTGGTGAGTGCTGACTCGTCTCGTGTGGACCGGGCTTATAGCTGTGCTCATCCCGCTGGCGGGCTGTGCTACCGCCTATCGACACGAAAACCTCACTGGTGGATACACCAATTTCCGCCTGGCTGAGACGGCCTATCGCGTACGGTTCAAAGGTAATAATTACACCTCGCGCGACAAGGTCGAACAGTTTCTGCTGTATCGCTGTGCGCAATTAACCACCCAGCTTGGCTATGAGCACTTCGTCGTGGTTGCTCAGGACACCCTCGACATTAGTGATCTATTCGCTCAAGCTGGACTCTTTCCACGCAATTATTATGCGACAGCGCACATAAGAGTCGTTGCGCATGCGGATCATCCGGCCGTTTACAACGCGAGAGAGGTAATGCGCAGGATTGAGGAACAATATCCCAACGAGCTTGGCTCGCTAGAGAGTTCGGAATACCAGCTTTCACCTGATCAGACGCTCGGCGTGCTATAGAGACGCTCAGATGAGGGAGTTGACGATGGCAGGCACAGCCTGCCCTACTCTGGAACGCACGAAAACACGTAGGGCGGGCTGCGCCCGCCACGGTATGCTCAGAACCTACATCTTGGTATGTTGTCTCTATAGAAAAAGAAAACTCTCAGTGGGTGTGGTCTCCGAGAGTAAGCACGATCTTCCCGATTTGGGCATCGCTGAGCATGTAGGCATGCGCCTCGGCAATCCGCTCGAATGGGAAGGTGCGGTCGAGTACCGGTTTAAGTGCATCTACCCGGCGCATCGGTTTAGCTGCCGGATTGTCGGACCGTAGAAGCGGACGCGCAAGCAGTTCACCACGATTAGTCCCTGCAGCACGTACAGCCACGAGGACCTCATCAGGTCCTGGAGTTGGCACGGGGATTTGACGGATTTCGTACACCCCGCCCTCAGGACCGGGAACAACAAACAGTGCCTGCATGGTTTGGGTCATGTGGAAATCTCCTCTTTCAAGAAAGCTGCGGCCTCCACTACCGTCGGCAACGCCACTCGGTCTTACGTCTCGCGAAACGCCGGCATCACCTCTTTGGCAAAGCGGCTCAGAAGCTTTCGCTCAGTCGGAGCGAGCGAGATCGTAAAATGGCGAATCCCAACCTCAGCGAGCATCTGAATCTGACGGCGTAGCTCTTCTGTCGGTCCGTTCAATTGCGCTGAACGCAAGGAGATTGCCTTTTCGACTTCAGCCGGATCACGACCGCTGTGTACTCAGTTGGCAAAAGCTTCGCCCCTACTGTCCCAATGTTTGGTGGTTTGATTTGGCTGGGCCACAAATTGCGAAGAATATGTGGCCTCAAAGACGTGCAGAATTCTTGTTTTGTCCGGAGTCGCTTTTGCATTCGTAAGATACTGACATTACACAAGTTTTTTCGGCTCGATTTTGAGGTCGCAAAACGGCGGCGTCAGAGTTGCTTAGAGAAAAGGCAGAGCGAGCCTAAGCTGCTGCCTGAGCAGCAGCTTGTTTTTGGGTTGCTTTTTTACTCGGAGTGCTAAATGGAAGATTCCCCGGTCCGTTTACCTCGACAGGCAATCGGTTGGCTATTTCGTGCGTTCGCGAAACTGCCGCAACGGAAAGTCTCACGCACGGTCGCATTGCATCGCTGGACAGTAGAGTTGGAAGAAACCAATACGATGCTGGCGCGAGAAATCGCCGAACGCAAACGGATGGAAAAGGAACTCCGGCAAGCCGAGGCAAAATACCGCAGCATCTTTGAGCACGCCGTTGAGGGAATCTTCCAAACGACACCCGATGGACAATATCTCAGTGTCAATCCAGCCTTGGCACGGATTTATGGCTACGAGACCGCTGAAGAATTGATGACGAGTCTGACTGACATCGGCGGGCAACTGTATGTCGATGCGTCTCGGCGTGCTGAGTTCATTCGCTTGCTACACGAACACAATACAGTAACTGGGTTTGAATCACAGGTGTATCGCAGAGACGGGCATGTGATCTGGATCACAGAAACTGCTCGTGCGGTTCGCGATGCCAATGCTGTGCTCCTGTATTACGAGGGAATGGTTGAGGATATCACTGAGCGTAAGCAGGCGGAGGAGGAGTTGCAAAAGGCCAAGGCCGCTGCCGAGTCAGCCGCCAACGCCAAAAGCGAGTTCCTGGCCAACATGAGTCATGAGCTCCGTACGCCACTGAACGGCATTATCGGCATGACGGAGTTGGCGCTGGATACGGATCTCACGCCGGAACAGGGTGAGTATCTGACGACAGTCAAAGATTCAGCCAATTCTTTGTTGGAGTTGCTTAACGACATCCTGGATTTTTCTAAAATCGAGGCTGGAAAGTTAGATCTTGATCCTATCGATTTTAATCTGCGCGACGATCTTGAGGTGGCGATCAAGGCGCTGGCGATCCGTGCACATAAGAAAGGGTTGGAGCTCGCTTGCCACATTCCCATGGACGTACCGGATACCTTACTCGGCGATCCTGGGCGTCTGCGCCAGGTGGTTGTGAACTTGGTGGGCAACGCGATTAAGTTTACCCATCAAGGCGAAGTAGTCATGCAGGTAACGGTCGAGCAGAAAACTGAGAGTGATGTTCGTCTACATTTTGCTGTGACGGATACCGGGATAGGAATTCCAGCGGAAAAGCAGAAACTTATTTTTAGTCCCTTCACTCAAGCCGATAGTTCTACAACCCGTCAATTCGGTGGCACAGGATTAGGATTAGCGATCTCTTCACAACTGGTTTCTATGATGGCTGGCTCTATCTGGGTGGAAAGTGAAGTTAATCGCGGGAGTACGTTTCACTTCACTGCTTGTTTTGGTCTCCGCGCAGATGCGACACCGCCACCGTTGTATCAACAAGAAAGCCTGTCCGGCTTGCCGGTGTTAGTTGTCGATGACAACGCAACCAACCGACGTATCCTCAAAGAACAGGTAACAAGCTGGGGCATGCGTCCAACTGTGGTCGCGAGCGGACAGGAAGCGCTAGCCACGTTGCAACAGGCAGCCCATGCTGGGACGCCGTTTTCGCTGGTGTTACTTGATGCTCACATGCCTCATATGGACGGTTTCACCGTGGCTGAGTTGATCAAGGAAAATCCAGCCTTGGCACGAGCAACGATCATGATGTTAACGTCAGGAAGTCACCCGAAAGATGCTGCCCGTTGCCGGGAGTTGGGCATTGCCTCATATCTGACCAAGCCGATCAAACAGTCAGACTTGTTAAATGCTATTGTGACTGCTCTGTATCACACCCCTGCACCAACACGAGCCTCCTCTCTTTCTCCGCTTTCTGCTCTGCCCAAGAGTCCATATGTGCTCCATATTCTTCTGGTAGAGGACAATCCAGTTAATCGGCGTCTTGCCGTCCTGATGCTCGAGAAGTGGGGACACTCGGTTGTCGTTGCAAATAACGGGAAGGAGGCCTTGGCTACGTTAGCACAGGAACCTTTTTCCTTGGTGTTGATGGATGTACAGATGCCAGAAATGGACGGAATTGCAACGACCAAGGCCATCCGCCAGCGAGAGGAATCCACGGGCACACACATTCCCATCGTGGCACTCACGGCACATGCCATGAAAGGCGACCGCGAACGCTGCCTGGCGGCAGGAATGGACGCGTATCTCTCGAAGCCTCTGCAGTCCCAGAAACTTTTCGAGGTCATTAAGCAACTGATACCAGTTGCCACTTTGCCCCAAGGGGAAGGACACAACGTCCAGAATGAAGAAGCAAAATCAGTTGCCACGGTCCTGAACCAGGAGAGGCTCCTGGGATCGAGTTGAAGGTGACCGCGAGTTGCTACAGGAAATTGTTGATTTGTTCTTCACAGAGGCGCCGGAGATGCAAGACTCGATTCGTCAGTCAATTGCGCGCGGTGATGGCAAAGCACTTGAACGGGCCGCACATTCAGTGAAAGGAGCAGTAAGCAGTTTTGGCGCGCAAGCGGCTCGCGAGGCGGCACTCAAGTTGGAAGGTATCGGACGGAGTGGGGATTTGACTCACGCCGCAGCTGCCTGGGCTGAGCTGGAGAGTGAGATTACCCATCTTACTCAGGCGTTGGCAGTGTTCAGAACGGAGCAGGTACGGTGAAAATTTTGATTGCTGACGACGATTCCATTCCACGCCGACTGCTGCACGCGGCTTTGGTGAAAGCTGGTCATGAGGTCGTAAGCACCTGTGACGGCACTGAGGCATGGCAGGTGTTGCAGGCTGCTGATGCACCCAGGCTGGTCATCCTCGACTGGCTTATGCCAGGCATGGATGGAGTGGAGGTCTGTCGCAGGGTACGACAGCGAGACACAGCTCCCTATTCATATCTTATTCTGCTGACCTCGAAGGATCGTAAGGAAGATCTGATCGCCGGCCTGGAAGCTGGGGCTGATGACTATTTGACCAAACCTTTTGATCCTCAAGAGCTCCAAGTACGTCTCCGCACCGGTCAACGCGTTCTTGATCTGCAAACAGCGCTCCTAACTTCGCTGGATCAACTCGCGCACGCACATCAACGTGAGGTTGAGATCGGCGCCAAGATTCAACAAACACTACTCTTCGGTCAGCTTCCACATCATGTGGAAGGAGCGCGAGTCGCTGCCCTTACTCTTCCTTCGCAACACGTTGATGGAGACTTCTTCGACTTTTTCCAACACAGTGCTCATTGCTTCGATATCATCGTCGGAGACGTAATGGGCAAAGGGGTACCAGCAGCGTTGCTCGGAGCAGCGCTCAAGAGTTCGTTCCCTCGCGCGCTGAGTCGTCTCCTCATCTCGTCTGCGCGAAGCACCCTTCCTGAGCCTGAAGAGATTGTCATGCTGGTCCAGCGTGAGGTGGCCAAGCAGTTCATTGACCTTGGCGTGTTTGCCACGCTCTGTTATGCACGTCTCGACTTGGGACAACATCGGCTCACTCTCATCGATTGCGGACACACCAAGACCATTCACTTCCGTCGTCACACCGGTGACTGCGACCTCCTTCAGGGCGACAATATGCCGTTAGGATTCAGTGAGCAGGAAATCTATCAACAAGTGTCTTTTCCTATCACCGTCGGCGATGTCCTAGTCTTTTATTCGGATGGACTGACGGAAGCACGGAATCCAGCAGGCGAGTTCTTTGGGGTCGAGCGTCTGATGAAAATAATCCAGACATATCACCACCTAAACCCAGCACAGTTGATCGACACGATCCGCGAGGCAGTCCTCGTTTTTTCTGGTGCGGAAACCTGTACAGATGACCTGACCTGTGTTGCCATCACAGTAGAGGAGACCAACAGTGATTTCTCTCTCGCACGTGCTTATTTCCATACAAGTAGTGAAGCACGGCAACTACCGGTGATTCGGACATTCGTCCGCACATTTTGTCAGAATCTTACGACGCGCGTACTCGATAAAGAAGGTGTCGATCAGCTCGAACTCGCAGTGACCGAGGCGGCCAGCAATATCATGCGACACGCGTATCAGGGACGCAGCGACCAACCTATTCAGCTTGTTGCAGAGGCGTTTAGCGACCGTATTATCATCCGGCTTTTTCATCATGGCGTTGTATTTAATCCCGAAATGGTGAGGCCGCCGGTATTTGATGGGTCGCGTGAAGGCGGCTTTGGCGTCTACATCATCACGCGCTCAGTCGATGAAGTGTACTATACCCATGATGAACAACAAGGTAACTGCATCTGTTTAGTGAAAAAACGGAAACCATTACAAGAGGGAGAGGGTTAAATGGAACTGGTGTGTGAGTACATCGATAATGTCACCATTATTGCGCTGGTCGGGGCACAACTGGATGCGAGCACGGCTGGAGAATTTAAGCGCGAGATCGCGCCAGTGCTGGAGCAACACACTCAGGTCATTTTTGATCTCAGTCAGTTAGGTTTTGTTGATAGCTCAGGCTTAGGCTCTCTATTGTCTTGTCTACGACACATGCAGACAAGAGGGGGGGACTTGAAACTCTGTGGTATGTCAAAATCCGTTCGCGCGCTTTTCGAGCTGGTGCGCATGCACCGGATTTTTCACATCTTCGAAACCCAAACAGAGGCAATCCGTGCGTTCCAACAACAGTAAAGCGAGGACCTAGGAAATGGCGGAGAAGAAAAGCGCACCTGAGAGCGTATCTCTTGCTACTCTGCAAGAATCCATCCGTCGCCATGTGCGCTACTCTCTAGGCAAAGAGTGGAAGCAGCTCTCAGGCTACGATCTCTTTACAGCTGTGGCGTTGGCGGTACGGGAGATCTTAGTGGATGAGATGTTCGCGACAGAAGCCCGCTATCAGCAGGCGAATGCGAAACGATTGTATTATCTCTCTATTGAGTTTCTCATGGGGCGTTCCCTCAGAAATAACCTGGATAATCTTGGTCTGTATGAATTGTGTGAACAGGCATTGCGCGATTTCGGTGTAGATTTGGCAGACGTAGAGGGAAATGAGCGGGATGCTGCACTTGGGAATGGCGGCCTCGGTCGCTTAGCTGCTTGTTTCTTAGATTCACTGGCAACGTTGGGAATGCCAGGATACGGGTATGGCATTCACTATGAGTATGGTCTCTTTCAGCAAGAGATTACGAATGGCTACCAGAGGGAAAGGCCGGACAACTGGCTTGTCTACGGAACCCCTTGGGAAATCGAGCGCGCAGATGAAGCCTGTTTGATTCCCGTGTACGGGCGCATTGAGCATACCCTCGACCGTGAGGGGCAATACAATCCCATGTGGATGGATTGGAAAATCCTGATCGGTGTTCCCCATGATTTCCCAATTGTCGGGTATGGGGGCCAGACAGTGAACTATCTCAGGCTCTATTCTGCCAAATCTTCAGCTGACTTTGACATGCAAATCTTCAACGCCGGAGATTATATTAAAGCAGTCGAGCAAAAGATCGCGTCGGAAACGATTACCAAGGTGCTCTACCCTGCTGATACTGTCGTTGCTGGCCAGGAGTTGCGACTGATCCAGGAATACTTTCTGGTGGCCTGCGCTATTCGGGATATTGTCAAGCGATATTTGCAGACTGCGACCACATTCGACGACTTCTCTGCTCAGGTGGCGATTCAACTCAATGACACCCACCCCGCCGTAACGGTCGCAGAGCTGATGCGCGTGCTGATTGACGAAAATAACCTTCCCTGGGAACGTGCGTGGCAGATCACTCAGGAAACCTGTGGCTATACAAATCACACACTGTTACCAGAAGCATTAGAAAAATGGCCGGTGTCGCTCTTTGAATACGTCTTGCCCCGGCATTTGCAGATTATCTCTGAGATCAATCGCCGATTCCTCGACCATGCATCTACGATGTGGCCTGACGATACCGAGCGTATGAACCACCTGTCCATTATTACTGCAGGCGAGCAACCACAGGTGCGCATGGGACACCTGGCGATGGTTGGCAGTCATTCAGTGAATGGCGTATCTGCACTCCACACCGAACTGGTGAAAACTGCGCTTGTCCCTGATTTCTTTGCTCTGTGGCCGGAACGATTCAACAACAAAACCAATGGCATTACTCAGCGCCGGTGGTTACAACAGGCAAATCCGCTACTCGCACGCCTGCTGACTGAGACTATTGGTGACCAGTGGATTACCAACCTCGACGCTCTCAACGCCTTGGTTCCCTTCGCTCAGGATGAAGGGTTCCAGCAAGAATTCATGCGCATCAAGCGCGCGAACAAAGACCAGCTCGCCTCTGTCATTAAGGACCTCAACCGAGTGAGCGTAGACCCGGATTCACTGTTCGATGTCCAGGTCAAACGCATTCATGAATACAAGCGGCAGTTACTCAACGTGTTACATATTATTCATGAATACCTCTGTCTCATCGAGGACAATATAGCACCGGCTGTGCGACGGACTTACATTTTCGCTGGTAAAGCGGCGCCGGGTTATTGGGCAGCCAAACAAATCATTAAACTGATCAACAATGTCGGACGAGTGATCAATACCGATCGGCGCGTCAGGGATTGGATCAAGGTGGTGTTCATTCCTGATTATCGTGTCTCTCTGGCAGAAAAAATTATCCCTGCGGCTGATTTGAGTGAACAAATTTCCACTGCTGGCAAGGAAGCGTCAGGCACAGGCAACATGAAGTTTGCCCTTAATGGCGCGCTGACGATCGGCACGTTGGATGGGGCCAATATCGAGATTATGGAAGAGGTGGGGAGAGAAAATATCTTCATCTTTGGACTCCAGGCCCAAGATATTCAAACCATGCGTCAGCAAGGCTCGTATCAGTCACGAGAGTACTACGAGCGCTATCCGGCGCTGAAGCGGGTGATGGATGCTCTCTACTCAGATCGCTTTTGTCGAGAGGAACCGGACCTGTTTCGCTGGATTTATTCTGCGCTAGTGGAACACGGGGACGAATATTTTCACTTGGCGGATCTTCCTTCTTATATCGAAACGCAAGAACAAGCCGGAAATGAATTCAAAGATGTCGCTGGATGGGCACACAAAGCGATCTTGAATGTGGCACGGATGGGGAAATTTTCTAGTGACCGCACTATCCGAGAATATGCCAAAGATATTGGGCTGAAGGTTAGATTCTTTAAAAGTAGCCATTGCGAGTCATCATAGCGCGAGCGCTAAGCATGAAGCAGAAACGGAGGGCGACTCCCGGGTCGTCATTCCCGCGTAAGCGGGAATCCAGTTTCTCCTGATTCCGGGTCGCGGCTGCGGCCTTGCCCGGAATGACGGGCTTGTCGTTTTCGTCATTCCAGCGAAAGCTGGAACCAGGAGTGTATTGTGAGTTCTGAGTCGAGCGAATCTCTGAGAGACCCTTCGTGGAATTTATCCTGTTTATCGAAGGGCTCAGGGTGAAAACCCTTGTGATTTGCCTCTTTTTCTGATTAGCGCAATATGATTCTCTCCAGTATTCTCGTCATTGATCCTGACAAGGTTGACCGTGATCTCGGTTTCTTGATGCAATGCTTTCGTGAGGTTCTTGAGGAGGAAGGTGAACAGACCCTGGCCGATTATCTTCCCTGGCAAGGCGGTGCTACCCTCCTCTCGATCTTCCCCCTTCAGAACGACTCTCTCAAGCGTACTCTATTGCTTTTCAGCTGCTGAGCATGGTGGAACAAAACGCAGCCGTACAACGTCAACGCCTCACCGAAACAGAGCAGGGATTGGCGGCGATGCAAGCCTTATGGGGTCAATGTCTCCAGCAGATCCAGGAGCGTGGGATCAGCGACGAGCAAATTGCTACCGCTTTGCCTCAGATACAGATCGCATTGGTGCTCACCGCGCACCCCACAGAAGCGAAACGTGCGATTGTTCTTGAGCATCACCGCAAGCTCTATCTTTTATTGGTCAAGCGCGAAAATCAGGTATGGACACCGTACGAGCAGCACGTTATCCGAGAAGAAGTCAAAGCAGTACTGACATTGCTCTGGCGAACCGGCGAAATCTTTTTGCAAAAACCTGACGTGGCCTCTGAACGTCGGAATATCATTCACTACCTGTACACAGTCTTTCCTGATGTGCTCCCCGTCCTGGATGTACGATTGCAACAGTCCTGGGAGTATTGCGGTTTTGATCCTGACTTACTCCGCTCTCCGCAGAGCTTACCGCGGCTCCGGTTCGGCACTTGGGTTGGGGGAGACCGTGACGGACACCCACTCGTCACGGCTGAAGTCACCCAAGAGACGTTGGCTGATTTACAAAAACATGCCTTGCAACTACTCCAACACCAACTGTTAGAGCTTGCTCACCAGTTAAGTCTATCCGATCGTTTTCAGCAGCCTCCCCCATCCTGACCAATGCACTTGCACGTCTGGCCACACAACTTGGAGAGCGAGGACAGCTGGCCATTGGTCAGGACCCAGAAGAATCCTGGCGACAAATGGTCAATCTGATGTTGGCGCGGCTTCCGGTTGGACAATCGCTTCCTATGAATGGACGCAAAGAGCGTGATACTACGCGCTATCAACGTGCCGCTGAACTATTGGACGACCTCTCCGTGCTTTACGATTCGCTCGTTGAGGTGGGAGCCGGTCGCCTTGCTGCTCATGCAGTGTGGCCGGTCATGCGTGTGGTACAAACCTTTGGCTTTCACTTGGCATCTTTAGATCTACGCCAGAACAGCCGTTTCCACGATCTCGCTATTGCTCAACTACTCACTGCTGCAGGGCAAGTGCGAGCCGACTTTCCCCAGTGGGATGAGGAGCAGCGACTGGAGTTCCTCAACCACGAACTGACTTCGCCACGTCCGTTCCTCCGCGTAGACATGGAGGCAGGCGCAGAAGCCGACGCGGTCTTAAGTAGCTACCGAGTCCTCGTCGATCACATCCGCACCTGGGGTCCAGACGGCTTGGGTGCTCTCATCGTCAGTATGACCCGGAACGCGTCGGATTTGCTCAGCATCTATATCTTCGCCCGTGAAGTCGGACTGACCGTCAACACACCTCAGGGCCTTGCCTGCTGCTTGCCTGTCGTCCCGCTCTTCGAGACGATTGATGATTTACAGCGTAGTCCGGAGATTATGCGAGTCTTTCTTGAGCATCCGATGACTCGCCGCAGCTTAGAAGAGCAACGTCGCCAAACTGGCAGTGATCACCTACTACAACCAGTGATGATTGGTTATAGCGACAGTAACAAAGATGGAGGAATCTTTGCCAGCCTGTGGACTCTGTACCGCGCGCAGGCAGCATTGATACGAGTTGGCAGAGAGGCGGGTGTCCAGATCCACTTCTTCCACGGACGGGGTGGAACACCGAGTCGAGGTGGGGGACCGGAGCATCGCTTTGTGAAGTCCATGCCGCACGCAGCGCTGAGTGGCAATCTCCGTGTGACTGAACAAGGAGAGACTATTGCCCAGAAGTACGCCAATCGCATGATGGCCGTATACAATTTAGAATTGTTACTCGCAGGAGTGACCCGCGCCACGCTTTTGGATTGGCATTGTCCTGAGCCACGACACACGCTTGAAGACACAATGGATTGGCTAGCCGAGCGGAGTTACCAAACGTATACGAGTCTCTTACGGACAGATGGCTTCCTGACGTTTTTTCGCCAGGCTACACCCATCGATGTCATCGAAGAAAGCCGTATAGGTTCACGTCCAGTGCGTCGGACCGGACAACCGACGCTGGCTGATTTGCGAGCCATTCCTTGGGTCTTTAGTTGGGGACAGGCGCGTTTTTATCTTTCTGGTTGGTATGGAGTGGGAAGTGCGCTAGAAGCGTTGGCGGCACAACATCCGCGGCAATTCACCGAGGTCCAAAACTATCTCTATCTCTGGGCACCGTTGCACTACGTTCTCAGTAACGCAGCAACAAGCATCGCGGCAGCAGATATTGAAGTCATGCATGACTACGCCTTGTTGATCGAAGATACCAACTTGCGGGAGTGTATTTTTGGGAAAATCACTGCAGAGTTCGAGTGCACACGCACGATGCTAGAGCAGGTCTATGGCGGGCCACTGGCTGAGCGGCGGCCGAACATTCACGGAATGTCACAAATGCGGAGGAATGCGCTTCGTACTCTACACCGTCAGCAAATCACGCTTTTGCGCCAATGGCGCGGGATGCGCCAGCGCGGCAATCATGAAGCTGCAGCCAGTTTGCTTCCTTCCCTACTGCTGACCGTCAACGCCATCGCCAGCGGTCTGGGAGCCACGGGATAAGTTTGCACTTCTCCTCGGATTTTGTTGGGAAAAAGTTGCGCGGCAAAGCGCGTACGTAATCGTGCGTACCTTCTCCCCGCGATAGAAAGCACGCACAGCTACTTGCGGTGTCTGGGTTAATATGACAGGCCTATCGTGAGAAAAGATCGTCTAGGGAATGAGGGCAGTGCATGAAGTTTTCTGAAGTGGTGGCGCAAACGCTCGCTTGGCTCCAGCGCGAGGAACGGGTCTCGTATCGGGCATTGAGGCTGGAGTTTGACCTGACCGATGACGTGCTTGATGCCCTCAAGGAAGAACTCATCGAGATCAAAGAGCTGGCAGTGGATAAAGACGGCAAGATGCTGGTGTGGGTCGGCAACACCGAAGAGGATAAGGGGAAAAGGATAACGGATAAAGGGGTAAAGGAGGACACCGAAACCCAGGACCCGAGCCGCTGGACGCCTGCTCATCTGGCCGAACGGATTCGTGCGGTCTCGCTGATGGAGGGTGAGCGGAAAACCATCACGGCCCTGTTTGCTGATCTCAAGGGTTCGACCGCATTGATCGAAGGACTTGATCCTGAAGAAGCCCGGGCGATTATTGATCCCGCCTTGCAACTGATGATGGACGCGGTGCATCGCTATGAGGGGTATGTCGCGCAAGCGCTGGGCGACGGTATCTTTGCCTTGTTCGGCGCGCCGCTGGCTCACGAAGATCATCCCCAGCGTGCCTTGTACGCTGCGCTGCGCATGCAGGAAGAGATGCGACGCTATGGCGATACACTGCGCACCAAAGGCTATCCACCCCTCTTGATGCGGGTGGGCATTAACACCGGCGAAGTGGTGCTACGCTCGATTCGCAAGGACGACTTGCATGCGGACTACGTACCGGTGGGCCATTCGACCAACCTGGCTGCACGGATGGAGCAGTTGGCAGCCCCGGGGTCGATCCTTGTCACCGAGCAAACACATCGTCTCACGGACGGTTACTTTGAGTTCAAGGATTTAGGGAAGACACAGATCAAAGGGGTAGAAGAGCTGCTGAACATCTACGAAGTGCTGGGGGCAGGCGTATTACGTACGCGTCTCCAAGTTACCGCTACCCGCCGTGGGCTCACCCGTTTCGTGGGCCGCCAAAGCGAACTGGAGCAGATGCGGCGAGCCTTAGCCCAAGCTCAAGCTGGTCACGGCCAAATCGTCGGCGTGATGGGTGAGCCAGGATTAGGCAAGTCGCGGTTGTTTTACGAATTCAAACTCACTTCACAAGCTGGTTGTCTGGTGCTGCAAGCCTACTCAGTCTCCCACGGCAAAGCGTCCCCGTATCTGCCGGTGATCGAACTGCTTAAGAGTTACTTGCGGATTGAGCCACACGATGACGAACGCACGCGCCGGGAGAAAGTCACCGGCAAAGTGCTGACGCTTGACCGCAGCTTAGAAGACACCCTGCCTTATCTCTTTGCCTTGCTCGGCATTGAAGAACAGCCGTCGTCATTACAGCAGATGGACCCGCAGATTCGCCGCAGACGCACCTTTGACGCCTTGAAGAAGCTCTTCCTGCGCGAGAGTCTCAATCAACCGTTGATCTTGATCTTTGAAGATTTGCATTGGATCGATAGTGAAACGCAGGGGTTTTTGGATGTCCTCAGTGAGAGCGTGGCCTCGGCCAAGGTCCTGCTGTTGGTGAACTATCGGCCCGAATACCGCCACGAGTGGGGCCAGAAGACGTACTACACACAATTGCGGTTAGCGCCCTTCGGTAAGACAGAGGCGGAAGAATTTCTTGATGCGCTGCTAGGGGCTTTTGTAGGGGCCGACCTACGTGTCGGCCCACAAGGATCGGGCGCACACATCGGTGCGTCTCTACAACACCTCAAGCAGTTGATTTTGGAGAAGACCGAAGGCACGCCGTTTTTCATGGAAGAGGTGGTGCAAGAGCTGTTTGAGCAAGGCGTGCTGGTCCGCGATTCTGGTGTAGGGTAGGGGCGAAGCTTTCGCCCTCGTGGGCAAGGCAAGCCTACCCTACAGATCTCCATCTTCCTCCGACCGTGCAAGGCGTGCTGGCGGCGCGCATCGATCGCCTCGCCCCAGACGAGAAAGCCCTGCTGCAACAGCTCGCGGTCATTGGGCGGCAATTCCCGATGAGCCTGATCCGCCAGGTCATCGCCCAACCCGAAGACGACCTCTATCGCCTACTGGCCTCGTTACAGCACAAAGAGTTTCTCTACGAACAGCCGGCATTTCCAGAAGTGGAGTATATCTTCAAGCATGCGCTGACCCAAGAAGTCGCCTACGGCACGGTGTTGCAAGAGCAACGGAAAGTCTTGCACGAACGCACAGGCCAGGCAATGGAAGCGCTGTACGCCGCGACACTCCATGAGCACTACAGCGACCTGGCTCATCATTACAGTCGCAGTGGCAACACCGCAGAAGGCCGTGGAATATCTCGGACTGGCCGGGCAACAGGCGGTACAGCGGTCGGCGAACATGGAGGCGATCACTCACCTCACGACTGCCCTTGAGTTCCTCAAGGCTCTGCCCAACACGCCCGAGCGCGTACAGCACGAACTCAGGCTGCACCTCACGCTGGGTCCAGCGTTGATGCATATCCGGGGCTTTGCGGCTCCAGAAGTGGGAGCACTCTACACCCGGGCTCGGGAGCTGTGCCAGCAGGTGGGAGAGACACCTCAACTCTTCCCTGGGCTGTGGGGACTGTGGATTTTTTTTCTGATACGGGGAGAGATACGGACGGCACACGAATTAGCGGAGCAGCTCTTCACTGTGGCTCAGAGCTTGCAAGATCCAGCGCTCCTTCTAGGGGCCCACCGGGTGGTAGGGGTCACCTTATTCTGGCTTGGAGAGTTGGTCTCTGCCAGAGCCCACCTAGTGGAGCCTTCTAAAAATTCTCCACCCAATATTGAAGGGTGATAAAATTGCGGCAGGAAGTTATCCCTCTATCAGGAGTAACAGATGCCGTATAGAGCCGCTCCGAAGATCGAACTCACCGCAAGAGTTCGGAAGATATTGAAGAAATGGCTCGGCAACGCAGCACGGAATACCGGTTGGTTGTTCGCGCCTCGTTGATTCTGGCGATGTCCGATGGAGCCGGCAATCACGAATTGGTGCGCACGCAAAATCTGGATCGCGGAACCGTTCGTTATTGGCGCGCACGCTGGATCGAGGTGAGCCCGAAACTGACAAGCGCCGAAGCCGCCGAGATCAGCGACGAAGATTTGCGTGCCTTGGTCCTGACTGGCTTGAGTGATCTGCCGCGGAGTGGAACGCCACCGACCTTCACGGCTGAGCAGATCGTGCAGATCATCGCGGTCGCGTGCGAAGAACCGGCCAAGAGCGAGCGCCCCATCAGTCACTGGACGCCAGCGGAGTTGGCCGACGAGGTTATCAAACGCAAACTCGTCGCAAGCATCTCCCCGTCAAGTGTCGAGCGTTTTTTAAAATCAGGCCGATCTCAAACCGCATCGGATTGAGTACTGGCTCAACGCACCGGACCGAAACACGGAAGAGTTTCGCGAGCAAGTCAAAACAGTGTGCGAGCTTTTCCACCAGGCTGCCGCTCTGCATGCCCAAGGCGTTCATCTCGTGAGCACAGACGAAAAGACTGGGATTCAAGCACTTGAACGCGCCGCGCCCACAAAGCCGATGCACCCGGGCGTCGCCGGCCAAGCGGGCAAGACCGAACGGCAGGAATACGAATACGTTCGTCACGGCACGCAATGCCTGACTGCCAATTTCGAGGTGGCGACCGGAAAACAGCTCGCTCCCAGCCTTGGTGCGACGCGCACGGAACAAGACTTCGTTGCCCATATTGCACGGACAGTCGCGACCGCTCCGGATGATCGATGGATCTTCATCACCGATCAACTCAACACCCATCAATCGGAATCGCTGGTCCAATGGGTTGCGAACACCATCGGTGAGACGGGCGATCTGGGGGAGAAAGGCAAAGCCGGCATCCTGAAATCCATGCCCACTCGCGCCGAGTTTCTTTTCTGCACGGAACATCGCCTCCGGTTTGTCTACACGCCCAAGCATTGCTCGTGGCTCAATCAGATCGAAATGTGGTTCAGCATTCTGGTGCGTCGTTTACTCAAACGCGCATCATGCAAATCAACGGCCGAACTGCGCCAGAATTCTGGAGTTCATCGCATACTTCAATGCGACACTCGCGAAACCATTCAAGTGGACTTATACAGGGCGGCCACTAACGGTTTAGCTGGGGAGACACTTGTGAAGCGATCCACTCAAGCAGGGAATTACCCTCTATGACTTCCAACAGCACCACTCTCATGCTTTTCTTTATGCACAGGACCCCGGAATGGTGTGCTCTATCATACGTAGCGAGGGCCTTGTGGTACCTTGGCTATCCAGACCAGGCTCTCAGAGAGCGGTGAGGCTCTCAGTTTGGCTCAACAGCTCTCTCACCCTCACAGCCTAGCTTTTGCCCTGTACTTTGCTGCTGAGCTCTACCAGTACCTCCGAGAGGAGCGAACTGACCCAGGAACAAGCAGAGGCAGCTATAACTCTCTCTACTGAGCAGGAGTTTCCGGTCTGGCTGGCGTTAGGAACTGGCCTGCGAGGCTGGACGCTAGCCGAGCAAGGGCAGCAAGAGGAAGGTATCCAACAGATACAACAAGGCCTAACCGCCAGCTCAGGCTACAGGGATGGCACTATACCGACCGTACTATCTCGCCTTACTAGCCGAGGTGTATGGAAAAACAGGACAGGTCGAGGAAGGGTTAACTGCGCTGGCCGAGGCGCTGGCTCTGGTGGATGAAACTGGGGAGCGTTTCTACGAGGCGGAGTTGTATCGGATCAAGGGGACGCTGACGCTTCAAGAGGCAAATCAAAAGTGCAAAAGTTCCAAATGCTGAAATCCCGCATCCTAGAGCCCCAGTCCGAAGCCGAAGCATGCTTTCTCAAAGCCATCGATATTGCCCGCCAGCAGCAAGCTAAATCCTGGGAGCTGCGCGCTTCAACAAGCCTCGCTCGCTTGTGGCAACAGCAAGGCAAGACAGACTGAAGCGCACCAGCATGTTAGCGGAGATCTACAACTGGTTCACCGAAGGGTTTGATACGAAAGATTTGCAAGAGGCCAAGGCGCTATTGGATGAGCTGGCTTAGGGGTCTCCCTCGTTCCGAGTTTCGATCAAAATCCTACCGCAAAATGGAGAATTTGGTGCTCTGAGAGTAGAGACGATATAGTAGGGACTTACCTGCACAGAGAGCGAGGCACTTATGACGACTATAGAAGCAACAGCAGAGGTATTCTGGACGGCCTTTCAAGCGTTGTCAAAAAAAGAAAGAGATGCCGTGGTAGCCAGATTCTTGAAAGAAAAAAATTTCCGAGAGGATCTCATAGATGTCGCTATTCTTGAAGAACGACAACGAGAACCCTCGCGCTCTTTAGACGAGTACCTCACAGCCAGGAAGAAAAAGAACTGAGAATGGCCTACGTCGTCACTCTCAAACGATCAGCCGAGAAAGAGCTTGAACGTTTTCCCTCTCCCCTGCACGACCGACTCATTGATCGTCTCCTCGCACTGAAGCACGATCCTCGTCCGCCAGGGGCGAAGAAGTTGCGTGGGCGAGAAGGATACCGAATCCGCGTTGGCGACTATCGAATTCTTTACACCGTGGAGGAGAGAGGAAAAGTGGTCGAGGTATTTTCCATTGCACATCGCAAAGAGGTTTATCGGTAAAAGCGCTTCCCTCTCGTCATTCGTATCTTGTACTTGAAAGAAGAGATGGGCACACGTAGTGATTCTCTTTTGAAATTAGAGCTGAAGAGACAAGCAAGCGATCGACGTACCACATCTCAGCCAGCACGTAGACGTTGTAGAGTCTCCTCGAACCGGCCAGCGTAGAAAAGCTCGCCAATGCTGGCGATGCGGTACACTTCAGGGCTCGGTAGCGTCTTCAACGCCTCGCGCGCAGCCGTAAAGAACGCGGCTCGTGCTTCCTCGTAGATTGCTGGCAGTGGCGGTCGTAAGGCATCACGTGCAGGCAGCAGAGGAAAAGGCGCGTGAGGCTCGGTCTGATACCAGTACGCTACCGACGCGTACTCGTTAGTGAAGTTATTGGCATGGCCGTGCTCAACGGTCCAGCGTAAAGCCCGCGTGAAACGGATAGGATCGTGGACGAACCAGCGATACGCCCCGATGAGACCGCTATAGTCCGGTGACTCGATGAGGTGGAATCCATGATATGGACCAGTGTACTCACGATCGGGACAGGCTCCGCCACCAAAGATCTCTTCCGTGCCCGTGCCGTGGATCGAAGGAGGCCAGGACTCGCCATCAACAAAGACCATGTCATCCCCTTCCCCGTACCATCCGCCAGCGACGTTATTGATCTCGAGTAGCAGTCCGACCATCTGGCCAGCACCAACGGCATCGAGCGCGACATAATTGTGCGCGCCATCGAGGTTCACTCCCCTATGTAACTGCACGTTTGGATGCGATCCGATCGCTACGGTCGGCTTCTCCTGCCGCCACTGTGCATGGAAACGTAACGTGTCGTCAGGCAACGGTTGGTCGTAGGTCTCATAGTCGATGTGATACCAAAGCGCAGGGAGCGCTCCACCTAATGGCTGCTCGCCACGATGTTCAAGAGTGATACGTGCACTAGTGGCGAACGGCATCGGGAAGTAGGCATGTAACCCGTGGGATGAGCCAAAGCCTGGGTTAACGGCAGTCAGTGCGCTGCGCACCAGCCGGACACGCGCATGTGCGAGCGTAAAGAAATCACCCAGAGGCATTTCGACGGAAGGGGTCGTCTCACCGTCCCAATAGCAGCGGAGGATCGCGTCGCGATAGTCTGTCAGTTCTGGAAAAGCGAGGGCGCAATAGAAGTGCGTAATACATCCCGGACCGTTATGCTCCAACAGAGTGGCGGTCTCGCCCGGACGAACGACAAAGAAGTCACGGTTGCCGCCACGTCGATCCCACGACGATGCACGCCGACTCCGCGCGCCGGTGTTGGTAAAAAGCGTACGCAGTGGATGACGGTGAAGAGGATGATGTTCCTTAGTCACGATCGGCTCTTACGAATTTCGCAATCTTATCCGCAACTACGAAGAAGCTTTTTATCGATGCAAATATTCAGGACGGTATCATCTTTGCTGCCAAAGCCTCAAGCAGTGAAAGGGTTATGGCTTTTGACTCATCCTCCAAAACAAGGAAATTCTTTGGTAGGGTTCAATTTGTTTTCGTCGGCCTGCTGGAACCCCAGCACCTGCTACAGGTGCTTAATCATCGGATAGAGTGCACTGTTTTGGCGATAGGAAGCGATTGCAGCCACCTATCCCTATCACACCTCTGTCGTCCTCAACGCAGCTTCGTTCACTTGAGGATCGTTTCTTGACACCGGTGGGCGCAGTGATCTATGGCAAAGACACCAACAAGCAGAAATAAGGAGGACTCTATGAAACTGGGTATAGAAATGTTTGCCACCGGGTATGCGATCCGACCAGACGAGCTGGCACGGGCGTGTGAGGAACGCGGCTTTGAATCGGTCTGGTTCCCTGAACATACTCATATCCCTGCCAGTCGCCGGACCCCATTTCCGGGGGGCACAGAACTGCCCAAAGAGTATTCGCACACGCACGATCTCTTTGTATCGCTCATGGCCGCTGCCGCAGCGACAAAGACCATCAAGATTGGCAGCGGCATCTGTCTGGCGATGGAACGTGATCCCATTACGATGGCCAAGGAGGTAGCGTCGGTCGATCAGTTATCAAATGGGCGCTTGATCTTTGGTATTGGAGGTGGGTGGAATGTCGAAGAGATGGAGAACCACGGGACTCCGTTCAAGAAACGATGGAAAATTTTGCGGGAGCGGATCGAGGCAATGAAAGCCATTTGGACCCAGAACGCGGCTGAGTATCACGGGGAGTTCGTGAACTTTGATCCCATCTGGTGCGACCCGAAGCCGTTGCAGAAACCCCATCCCCCAATCTTATTGGGATCCAATACCGACCAAGGCCTGGCGCGGGTGGTACAGTACTGTAATGGCTGGCTTCCTAACGCACGATACTTTCAGAAGATACCCGCCATGGTGCGAGACCTACGGAGCCGCGCCGCTCAAGCAGGTCGCCGACCAGAAGAGATCTCCATCTCCATCCTCGGGGTGCAGGGCAATGAAGCGATGCTGCAGCAATGCCGAGAATTAGGAGCGGAACGGGCGATGTTCTTCGTGCCACCAGCGGAACGAGAGACAGTCTTGCCGTTGCTTGACCAATACGCCACGTTCATCCCCAAGGTATAGCTGACTTCGCTGCCTCTCCTTATGTCCCATGACCAACACGCACCACTAGCGGCTAGCGGCAAGACAGAACCACGATATAATACGAAACCTGGGGTTTGGGGACAGGATGAACATCCTATTTGTGAGGGAGCTAGTATGGCGTTTTCCGTACAACTGGAGAAATTTCGCTTCGGCGAGGAGCTGCGGCAGAGCGTCGCCGGCAAACGGGTGTTGATTACCGGCGCCGGAAAGGACTGCGGTCTTGGGCAGGCGTTCGCTTTAGCCGCAGGACTAAACGGTGCGGCGGTGGTCGGTGTGCATTTCCATCGCAGCTATATTGATGGTTTCGACTTGGTGCATGCGCTGCGTGATGTAGGGGTCAACGCGTTCCCTGTGCAAGCCGATGTAACCAATATGGGCGATCTCTGGGCCACGCGCAGCTACGTGATCGAGCAAATGGGAGGACAACCGCCGAACCTGATCATCTGCAATTCCGGACTGACGGAGAAGGGATATTCATTCGGCAAAGCGTTGCGTGAAATCGAGGACGAACCTCTGGCGATGCGGCGGGCACGGGTGCGCCAGCATTTTATCGACAACCTGGAAGAATCACGATTAGTGCTGGACACAAAAATTGACGGCTTTCTCGCCTCCACCCATTTATGGGCCGGTGAAGCCGTGTACCACCAAACCCCCTTACAACTCATCTATGTCTCCTCGCGCCAGGCGATTGACCCTGGAGTCTCGGTACCCGGCTATGCGATGAGCAACTGGGCCGTGCTGCAATTACCCAAGGTGCTAGCCATCAATCTCGGCCGCCAGGCACAATTCGTCACTGCTGCCTCGATCCTGCTACCGTTCGTGCGCACCAGCATGACAGATGAATATGCCAGCAACCCCAAAGTATTTGGTCGCTGGCAGCCGCGTATGCTGGAGACACATGAGGCAGCCCAAGCGTTCCTGCAATTGTTGACCCGTCCCAAAGAGGAACTCAACCAAGGTATGTTCGAGCTGCTGGCGGAAGGGAGCGCGGAGCAGGTCCGTGTCACTTGGAGAGAGGTACATCTCGATCTGCGCGAAGAACCGTTGTCGTGGAGCGAGGCTGCCCCGTTACAATACTAATGCCCTAGGTTGACTCTCTGTTCCGCTCGACGAGCAGCGCACCTTCAGTGACTGTAGCTATACTCTCACACGATACGAGAATGCGGAGAAGTCAGGAGCGACATGTGCAAAAAATGACACCGCAGCAGGTCACGACCCCACTCCAACCGAATCTTTTCATTGCAAATGCCTCGAATCCTGTCTATTTCACAAAAACCGTCTTGATGTTGACAAATTCCTTGATGCCATAGTGCGATAGCTCACGCCCGTAGCCGCTTTCCTTGATCCCGCCAAAGGGCAAACGTGGATCTGACTTGACGAAGGAATTGACAAAACAACAGCCTGCTTCCAGTTCGGTAGCGGCGATGCGCTCGCCTTTGGCGAGGTCTTGCGTAAAGACTGCCGCTCCGAGACCGAAGACCGAATCGTTGGCAACGCGAATCGCGTCCGCTTCATCTTTGGCTGAGATGATTGCCGCGACCGGGCCGAACAATTCGTCGTCATAAGCAGGCATCCCCTTCTTGACCTCGGTCAGTACCGTCGGCGGATAAAACGCTCCAGGGTTTTCAGGAATAACTCCGCCTAAGAGACATTTCGCGCCTTTGTCGATACTCGTTTGTACCTGCCCATGTAGTTCATCGCGCAGGTCGTGACGCGCCATCGGCCCCATCTGGGTCTTCTCCTCTAACGGGTCACCCATGATCGTCTCGCGCATATGGGCGACAAAACCTTCTTCAAAGCGACGGCGCAGAGACTCCACCACGATAAACCGTTTAGCGGCAATACAACTCTGGCCGGCGTTGATAAGACGGCTAGCGACACAGGTTTTTACCGTGGCTTCGAGATCGGCATCCTCTAACACGACATACGCATCACTACCGCCGAGTTCGAGGACTGTCTTCTTGAGCATATCACCAGCTTTCTTCGCCACGGCTTTACCGGCTGGGGTACTCCCAGTGAGTGTTACCGCCATGACTAGCGGGTTCTCGATCACCGCATCAACTTGCTTGCTACCGATCAAGAGGGTACGAAAGAGATGAGCAGGAAACCCGGCTTGCTGGAAGACGCTTTCGATCGCTAACGCACAGCCTGGAACGTTAGAGGCATGTTTTAGCACCCCAGCGTTACCAGCCATCAGCGCTGGTGCGGCAAAACGGAACACTTGCCAGAAGGGGAAATTCCAGGGCATCACCGCCAGAACCACACCCAACGGTTGAAAGGTGACAAAACTCTTGCGCGCGTCGGTCGCAATCACCTCCGGCGCAAAGAAGGCTTCGGTGTTCTCGGCATAATAGTCGCACGCCCACGCACATTTTTCCGCTTCAGCACGGCCGTCACGAATTGGTTTACCCATTTCTTGAGCCATCAGCACGGCGTACTCGTTGGCCCGCTCGCGTAACACCGCGCCCGCACGTTTCATCAATCGTGCGCGTTCGCCAAACGGGACCTTCTTCCACGACCGCGAGGCGTCGTGCGCATCTGCAATGGCGCGCACCACTTCCGCTGGCGTCATCTCAGTATACGTCTTGATCGTCGCTCCAGTTGCTGGATTGATTGCTTGCATACTCATGATGTTATCCCCCAATATTGATTGAGTTTTTCCACGAGCAGGGTGTTATTTCGCTTTCTTTTCTGTCGCTGTTCCCTTAATTTCAATCAGAATCATGGGGGCCGCTCGCTGTCCTTCGTTCACGGCGAAGTGGCCCGTCCCCTCTGCTGGCACCCGTGAATGGACCATGGTCCCTGCACTAAAACTCACGCGTATCCTGCCTTTTTCCGTGGGCAACGTCTGTACCTCCCCGGTGATAAAGGTGTACTCCTCTGCTTCGCCCGCCAGCGGCGCGATGGTCAACTCTCCGGCGTGCGGGAAGATGGCAATGTAGTCGCGGGTATGCCGGTGCGGCGGGGTGGGCGTCCCGGGTTCAAAGACTTCTTCCCAAATGGCGACATGCTCATCT
This sequence comes from uncultured delta proteobacterium, assembly GCA_963733195.1. Taxonomy (GTDB): domain Bacteria; phylum Desulfobacterota; class Binatia; order Bin18; family Bin18; genus VGTJ01. The sequence goes on along the minus strand of CAVTCR010000026.1, from coordinate 21,252 downwards.
TCTTTGATGAGCCGAACGCCAGGATTGGGGAATGGAGGAATCTCATGTACATCAGCCATATGCTCTCCTTTTAGAAATCCATAGCGAGTTAGCGCCATCAGAAGAGAGATTTGTGTTCATAGCCTTGAGCACCTCACTTCCTGTTTACCGTGGCGCTAGCACTTCCAGTACTCGTTCGTCCGGCACGGCGGTGCCCTGCTCGCTGCAGAACACGCCGAGTTTTGTGAGATCCATAGTCATCCTTCCTTACTTCTGCGATGAATTCCACGGTCCAACGCCGGCGAAGCGGGTTGGTGTAATGCGGGTAATGTACCCCGGATTGTTGCGATATTCCTTGGGCGGAAACTCTGCGTCTGGAGCAATATAGAGACGTGCCAACCGCTGGAGTAAATCCGCCGCGCCACCTTCGGTAATCCGGGCATTGCCGTAGATCACCAAGTACTCCTGCAACCCCATCGGATTCTTACCGGGACCAAGCATCGACAATGCCACGCGTGGATTACGGCGCATATTCTTGACCTTCTGCCATACCCCCATGTGACCGATGACAAACTCCTCGTTCTCAATACCGACCCACACCAGTGTCACCTGCGGACTGCTGTTGGGATTCAACGTCGTCAAATGCGCCTGCGGTCCGGTGGCGATAAGTGCCCGAATAGTTTCTGGGATTTGCATACCTTCCTCCTTTTGACGGTGTCTTCCTCACCGTCTCACGTTGTCGTGGGGATTCTCTACCTCTGGTTGTGTTTGTAGTATGTAGTAAGCAGTAAATGAAGTACGCACGAGAAAGTGCGCGACTACCCACACCAGTAGGCCGGTTGTCGATTTTGGCCTTCCCCGAACGACTATCTGGTGTCAACAGCCTTCCCAAAACGAATCGGAGGTGTTTAGCAATGAAATACTTATGCTTAGTTTTCAATGAGGAAAAGAAGCTGGACGCCATGTCCAAGAGTGAGTGGGACGCCCTCGTGGCCGAGCATTTGGCCTACGACGAACGGCTCCGGCAGAGCGGCCACTTCCTTGTCGGGGAGGCCCTCCAACCGGTTCAGACGGCCGTGACCGTACGGGTCAGGAACGGCAAGGTGTCTACAACTGACGGTCCCTTCGCCGAGACCAAGGAGCAGTTGGGCGGGTTCATCCTTATCAACGCTAGGGATCTGAACGACGCTATCCGGGTGGCCTCAAACATCCCGTCGGCCCACTTAGGAAGCATCGAAGTGCGGCCGATCATGGAGCTCGAGCAGCAATAGCCGAGACAAGCAGATGTTCGTGAGAGGAGGAGTTCGATGTGTCCTGCGTGCATCACAACGGTAGCGCTGATGGTCGCTGGCGCAACCTCGACTGGCGGGCTAACCATGCTCGCCGTGAAAAAGCTTCGTGCCAAGGGTAGCACGAAAAATATCAACCCGACAACCCCAAACAAAGGAGGACCAAATGGATCGTCCAAAAGTCGTATCACAAACTGAATGGCTCACCGCTCGAAAAGAGTTTTTGATCAAGGAAAAAGAGTTCACCCGGCTGCGCGATCAATTGAGCGCCGAGCGACGTGAGCTGCCCTGGGTCAAGATCGAAAAGAATTACGTGTTCGACGGGCCAAATGGAAAAGAAACGCTCGCCGATCTCTTCGCCGGACGCAGTCAGTTGATCGTCTATCATTTTATGTTCGGTCCCGGATGGAAAGAAGGGTGTGTGGGGTGCTCGTTCCTGGCTGACAATATCGACGGCGCTCTCGTACATCTCGAACATCACGACGTAACGTATGTAGCGGTCTCGCGCGCGCCCTTACCCGAGATCGAAGCCTTCAGGCAACGCATGGGCTGGCGCTTCAAGTGGGTGTCGTCGTTCGGCAGCGACTTCAACTACGACTTTCACGTGTCGTTTACCAAGGACGACTCGCCAAGGGCGAGGTGTACTACAACTACGACACGCGCAAATTCCAGAGTGAGGAGATTGTCCGGCCGCAGCGTGTTCTACAAGGACGCGAACGGTGACATCTTCCACACCTATTCCAGCTACGCGCGTGGGGGCGACATGTTTCTTGGTACCTATGTCTTCCTCGATATTACGCCGAAGGGACGCAACGAGACCGGTCCCAACCATGACCTGAGTGACTGGGTGCGGCACCACGACCGGTATGACGCCGGCGGCTTCGTCGATCCGACCGGAAGATACGTAGCTCCTAAGGAATCGGGCTCCTGTCACGGTGTAGGGGAGGACCACGTGTGAGCACTCATCTCGACTTCTATACACACAGTTACTGAGGGCTACCGCCGATGAACGAGGACACGACCGAACAGATGCGCGAGACGGTGGACGCTGTCTACCGCTCCGAGTCGCGCCGCGTCCTTGCCACGCTGATCCGCCTCCTCGGTGACTTCGATCTCGCCGAGGAAGCGCTACACGATGCCTTCGCGGCAGCGATGGAGCAATGGCCACGGGATGGCAAGCCCGCCAATCCCCGGGCGTGGCTCGTTTCGGCCGGTCGCTTCAAGGCTATCGACGGCATGCGCCGGCGCGCCCGGTTCGACGCGTCGCTGACAGAGATCGCCGAACGCCTCGCCGCCGACACCAACGACGCTGCGACGTGGGACGACGAAGGTGTCGAAGACGATCAGCTGCGACTGATCTTCACCTGTTGCCATCCAGCCCTGCCACCGGATGCCCAGGTGGCACTCACCCTGCGTGAGGTATGCGGCCTCACGACCGAGGAAATAGCGCATGCCTTCCTCACTGCTCCACCCACGTTGGCCCAGCGTATCGTGCGCGCCAAGACCAAGATCCGCGACGCGCGCATTCCGTATGAGGTACCATCGCGGGCAGATCTGCCAGAGCGGCTGGATACCGTATTCCGCGTGGTCTACCTGGTGTTCAACGAAGGCTACTCCGCATCATCAGGAGCGGTGCTGACGCGACACGATCTCTCGGGCGAGGCGATCCGCTTGGGGCGGTTGCTGATCGAGTTATTGCCAGATCCCGAGGCGATGGGACTTCTAGCGCTGATGCTGTTGCACGAATCGCGCCGCGCTGCGCGCACCTCGCCAGCGGGTGAACTAGTCCTACTGGACGACCAGGACCGCTCGCTCTGGAACCGGCAGCAGATCTTCAGAGGGGTCCGCGCTAGTGGAACGGGCACTGTCGTCGCACCGGTTCGGCCCGTACACGCTCCAAGCGGCGATTGCGGCGGTGCACGCCGAGGCATCCCACGCCGCCGCGACGGACTGGGCTCAGATCGTCGGACTATACGACGTGTTGGCGCGGACAGATCCGTCACCCGTGGTCGAACTGAACCGTGCTGCGGCGGTGGCAATGCGCGACGGCCCTCTGGCGGGGCTTGCCCTCATCGACGCAATCCTGGCGCGCGGTGATTTAACCGACTATCACCTGGCGCACTCGGCACGGGCAGATCTGTGTAGACGACTGGGGAGAACGACAGAAGCCCGAGCCTCCTATGAACGGGCCCTCAGTCTCACGCGACAGGAACCCGAGCGGCGGTTTCTCGAACGACGGCTGGGCGAGCTACTGGACTGAGGAGGCAAGCGCTGCAGAACGAGAATGGCGGATACAACACGCTTTCCCTCTACTTGAGCTGCTGCAGAAACTGGATGAGGTTACCTTCAGGATCACGAAGTGTGACCGCATACGGCCGCAAAATGAGAGAAGACTGTTCCCCATGTGGAGGCGCTCCTTCGTATTTCAATGGCCGGCGGTATAGTCCTACAAAACGGGAATAATTGATGAATCGGCAATATGGCTGGCAACCATAGCGGCAGCTTTTACTCTTTTGGTCAGTGATTCCTTTACTGAACGATTACTCATCATCAATTCCTTTACCTCTTGCGTCTTCGTTTCACTGCTGCGGTGACGGGGTCGTCTTCACCCACATGTTGCCGCGCTCATTGGTCTTTACAAACGTGAACGCGGTGACCTTCCACCCCCCGGGAGTACGCTGCATCTCGTGAATGTAGTGGCCCCACACTTCCCACAATGGGTCCCCATTGCCTTCCATGCGATTCCACGCGTACGCATGGGAATACACTGACGCCTTATCGTCGTTCAATGTCACTAGATGATTGCCACGCAAATGCAGACTCGTCTTCTTCGGGCCGAGGTTCGTGCTCCAGCCTTTGATGAGATCGTCGGACTTGATCGTTGCCGGCTGGCCACCGGTCATCGAAGTGAAATCTGCACGCAGCTCCTCGGCAAAGAACGAACGTGCCTTCGGCCAGTCCTTGCGATCAACGGCGACGTCGATCTCGTTGGTCACACGAATCACTGCCAGTTCATCGGCGAGACGTTGCACATCAGGCGACTGTCCGAGCGCGTTAGAGATGACCCCTAATACGATTGGCGCGACAGAGCCCAGAGCCCAAAGAAATTTGTTCATTGTATATCTCCATTGGTTTACCTAATTCTTGACGACACTTCCCTCCATGGCGAGGGAACGCCTATCTCGCGAAGATGTACAATGGCGCACGGATTACGGCGTGTCTAGGAAATTCTTGCTCGCACCAACGTAGCGGGCCGGGGTAACACCCACGAGACGTTTGAAGTGCCAGCCAAAGTGGCTTTGATCGTAAAAGCCGGTGTCTGTCGCTACGTTCGCGATCGACACTCCCTGCGCAAGTAAGCGCCTGGCGTGATCGATGCGCACTTGCATCTGATAGCGATGGGGAGGCAGACCGACCTCTTGCCGAAAGGCACGAGCGAAATGGAACGGACTCAACCCCGCAATCTGCGCGAGTTCCTGCAACGAAACACTCTGAGCTGCGTGGGCGTGCAGATAGTCGCGCGCTCGTAGCACTTCCGGGCGGGCAATCGCAAGCGATCGGTACGGTACGGGCTTGTGGGCATAGCGGCGGATGAGCCGTTGTAACAGCAATAACAGGAGAGATTCTTTTTCGAGCTGAGACGTTGATGGTTCCGTCAACGCGCGGTGTATAGACAAAAACAGCGAGACAATGCGAACATCAAGCAGCACCGGAGTAGAGAAAAACGGCAAGCTCTCTGGACGTTCGGCGATGTCTCTGACTGTGTGTTGCATCAGTTCTGGACTGAGGTACATCATGCGGAACTCAGCCGACACTTGCCGGAGCTCGACATCGCGAGCGGCGTGCAGTTCACCGGGGTGGAGAATACTCACGCTTCCGGCAGGGACGGCGTAGGTGCTACCTCGATAGGTATATTCACCTGGAAAGTTCAGGCTCAACCCAAGTTGATATTCGTCATGGGCATGAGTAACGAGGACTCCTGCCGGACCCGGAGCGTAGCAATAATGTTCCAGCATCACCCCTGGGAACTGCCATACGTTCACCGTATGCGTGCGGCTTTCAGTTCTCATCGTGAAGTACTCAAAGGCCCGTAATATCGCCCTTCACTCTCTGACAAAACGCCACCAGGTTTGCATTTAATCGTAAGGGCTCTTTCAGTGGTGACTGGTAACGCATGAACAGAATATGCGCAAGCATCCCGTATGCTGAAGCATCAAGCGCCGTTGGCCGAGAGTGCCTCTCCGCCGTTCCCTTTGATGAGACGAAGTCTCTTGTCCGCCATCGATGTTCACATCGGAGACGACTACTTTAGCGCCTTCCCGGGCAAAGGCGAGCGCTGATGCTCTACCAATCCCAGAACTCGCGCCCGTTACTAAGGCAACTTTTCCGGTCAATCGTCCTGCCATAGCGTCTCCTCCTTCTAAAACCAATTGTTTGTTGAGAAATGTTTATCGCCGTTGCCCTACACGTTCCAGTAGACGTGATCTCGCACTGGGAGGCGCTTCGCTATCCCCCACTTGGACAACGTTTCCTCTCTTCTCAGGTCAGCCTCTGTATCCCCCGGTTATGTTTGCTGGCAAGCTTACGCCATTCGACAATGCACATATCCGGCTTGAAGAGCCGTTCTTTCGCCCAGCCCTCACCCTCGGTGTAGGCATCTTCGAGCGCCTCACGCGCCCAGACATCATCGTCGTTGAACCCCCGCCACAGCACATCCGCCCAAAAGGAATGCGCCTCGGCGCGAAAGGCGGCGGCGTCTTCGTCCGTGCTGACCTTTTTGCCGAGTACCTGGTAGTACCAATGGGTGTCCTCTTCTATCGACACATACCATTCGAACACGAACAATTCGGGAATCGGAAAGGCTTGGAGCTTGAGAACGCAGGGCAACCAGCTCGAAACTTCAGGGGCAACCACCTGGCCATTTGGTCTCATCGTCGCTGACACTTTGACATCGTTAATCCCTGATTCAAAAACCGGGATATAGTTATTGGCCAGTTTATCAACGACCCCTTTGGGGCCAGGTCCTTCGACGAGAATCATGCTATGTCGGTCTTGGGGAATAAATCCTAATGGCAATATGGCGTCGGTCGCGGTGAGGACCTTGGAATGGCGATGAATGTAGATATGCGTGGTGTCGAAGCCATTCTCGCTGGCCAACCGCCAGTTGCCTTTGATATTGCGCCGGACCCCGGTTACCGCCAGGTCACTATCCAAAAACCCCGGCGGCACATCATCCTGCAGCGGTGGCGGGTCGATATCGCCAATGAAGACAAAAACCAGTCCTTGGGCTTCTTGGACAGGATAGGACTTGATGCGCAGTTTGCCTATTAAAGCGCATCCCGGCTCGGTCAGCACCTGCACTAATTTGCCGTCACGGAAATTATAGGTGAAGCCATGATACCAACAGGTGATGGTATCTTTCGTGTAGCATTCAACTTTCGCCGAGAGCAGGACCCGTCGATGCGCGCAGCGATCCTCCAAGGCATACACCTGCCCATCGACCCGCCGCAAAATGATCCGCTCGCCGAGCATCTTCACGGCTTTTGGTTCGTCGCCGGCGAGTTCGTAGGCGAATACGGCAGGATACCAGTGATTGCGGAAACCGAGTTTCGCCTCCAGGTACGGACGCCATCCTTCCTTCACCCGCTGATGCTTGCCCGGCTCGTCTAAGAATGCCTTCACTTCCCCCTGCTCGGGCTTCGCTTCTTCAGTAACGCTTTCCGATGACATTCTGTACTCCTTGTGAAGCTTCCCTCTCAGTGGACATTATGCAAACGAGAGAAACCGTGTCGTCATGTCACAGAACTCCTGGGGGTGCTCGATCATCGCCCAGTGCCCACAATGCGGGATCAGGTAGAGCCGGGAATTTTCCAGAAGCTGCGAGAACTTCCACCCCAATTCCGGCGGGACCACTTTGTCTTGTTTGCCGTTGACGATCAGCGTCTTATGCTTCACCTGTCTGATTGCCTCTTCGGGATAGAAGAGTCCGCCCTGCTCGGCAATCCAGCGCATGGTCGCGCCGTAAGCCATCATCACCCCGGGTTCCTGGGTCAGTACATAACGGTACTCAAGAAGTTCCGGGTCAACCGAAAACCCCTCGTGCGTCAGCACTTGCACCAGCTTCTGCATGTTTTCTCGGCTCGGCGCGTAACTCAGAATCACCCGGACTGCCTCACTCAGCTCAGTGTTCAATCCGGCACTACCCATCAAGACGAGCTTCTCGACTAGCTCTGGTCGCCGCATACACACACCCAGTGAAGTCGCTCCACCCATCGAGTTACCAACAAGGCAGACCTTCTTGAGGTCCATCGCTTCGATAAAATCGGCAAGATGTTTTATCCGTGCCTCCTGACTGTAGACAAACGTGGCCGGATCGGGTTTGTCGGTCTTGCCGAACCCCACCATGTCGATGGCCAACACGCGAAAGTGCCGCGCCAAGAGCGGAATACAGCTGCGCCAGTTGCCCCAGGAGTCGGCGCCGGCGCCGCCACCATGGAGCAAAATGATCGGCTTCCCCTGCCCTTCATCCAAATACCGGGTCTTGATGTTACCAGCATTGACAAAATGGCTATCCATACGTTCGCTCCTTTCTGCGCGGTTAAGGTTTCGTAGAGCTTGCCTCGGTCACGCCCTCGTTACATTCGCCGTCCAGCCTCGTTGAGGATCGACTGTGGTGACTGCAACCTTATTCTTGTCGTAAAACCCAACGATGCGTAACGCATCCGCAGCGGTCAAACGTCCCACAGGTCCTGAACTGTACGTGACACTCAGAAGGTTACGCTGTGGATCAATAATGAACGCTGCGGGTTGGATAATATTCCGCTTTTCCTCATACCAACAGCCCAGCGTCTCTGCTGTCGCTGGTCCGTCCACTCCGTAGAACACGGGAAATGTTAACATGAGTTTCTCTACTGTCCCCCGTGCTTTGTCGAGTGGATCGGTCGAAAGCGCGTAGATTGAGATTCCTTGTGACGTGAATGATGCGAGATGTGCCTGGAAGTCAGCCAACTGCTGATCGCAGAACGGTCACCAATGGGCGCGGTAGGTGAGCAGAATGCCATACGGTGTGGATAGGTCCGCAGGAAGCGCCATCGTTCTTCCCGCTACCGTTGCCGCGGCAAGTGTAGGGAATGAGTCACCGGGATTGAGTCGTTGCATGGGGTCCTCCTTTTTTTATTGACGGTCGCAACTGCGATAGCCGAACAACAGAGCTTTGTCTAATCGCCTCGCTGAGTCAACAAGACGATCTGCTCGCTATGAGTCATTATTTCCTACCACAAATGGAACGCTTCGCTTGACCCTGGGAATAGCAAAAGATATGTCGCGAAGATCACGTTTCTTTCATTCACCACTATGTCATCTTAATCACAGATTCGCTTCGACAAACGGACTGAGAATCTGACGCCGCAGAAATGAGGGATACCGTATGATTCATCTGCTCTATTTTATTACGCGCAAACCGTCGATTCCTGAGGCCGAGTTCCACCGCTACTGGCGTGATGTCCACGGTCCCATTGTCAAGAGGATTCCTCAATTACGCCGGTATATCCAAAGCCATCGGATTCCTTTCGCCGGGATGACTTCATTGTATGATGGCGTAGCTGAGGTGTGGTTAGAGAACGAAGCGGCAATGGAAGCCCTGCGGACGAGCCCTGAATACCTCACTGGCGCATTGGCTGATGAGCCCAATTTCATTGACATGAATCGCGTCGAGTGGATGCTCACCAATGATCACGTGCTTCTCGATGGTCCCCAAACAGCACAACAGGCAAAACTGATCTTTCAACTGAAACGGAAACCGGGTTGGTCCCTGGCCGACGCTCGCCAGTATTGGCTGGGGGTGCATGGGCCGATTGTCATGAAGCTGCCTGGCCTCCGACGGTATGTGCAGAGTCATCTAGTGGATGCAGCCTACAATTATGCAGAGCCGAAATGGGACGGGGTTGCCCAATTATGGGTCGATGATGCCGCGACACTACAAAAGCTGCTCGATTCCAAAGAATTCAAGGAAGGCGCGTGGCCGGATGGAGAGAAATTTCTTGATTTGCCCGTGGCGCGGAGTTTTGTCGCCCAGGAACACCGAGTGATTTAATGCGGTAGCGCAGAGGGGACACAACGAAATTCACTAAAACACGGTCTATCCGCCGTCCAGCTCTATCAACGGTTGTCCAGTATCGAACGATGATAAGGACGAGCACAGCCAGAGGGCAGCTTCCACGCCCTCTGATCATTACAGAAGCAACGGAGAGCCGGCTTTCTTTATCTCTGACCTTGGGTAAGCTACATAGATGCTCAGACGTCTCTTGATCATCTTATCTGTGTTAGCTGGTATCGCCGTAGTCATCGTCATGATTGCAAATCCCCTCGTCGCGACGATCCTGAGGTCCGAGCGACATTCCCTACTGAGTGATCGTATTATGCTTATCACCATGATGGAGAAGCAAATTCAGAAAGTGAGAGGAATTACTCATGCAAGAACGACTCGTTCCCTATACGCCACGATCTAGACCATGAGTGCAACCGAGAGCCTGCTGCTTGTGCAAATTCTCGTCTTCCTGCAAAGCTGCAGATATTGATTTTTTCTATAAAAGTCACCTGCATTCTCTATTTGCCTTTGGACGGTAGTCTTATATATGATTTTGATCTTTACTAAGATCAGAGGAACTGAAGTTCATAAGGATGAAAGAAAGAGTGCAACAATGACAGAGGCCTTATGGCCCTGGGTCCTCTTCACTGGTTTTATCTTCGGGATGCTGGCCCTCGACCTGGGAGTGTTCTATCGTGACGCCTATATTGTGGCGTAAAAATGATACTCGCCGTTACATATAAAATTCCCATTGATGTGTCACTAGGAGTGATTGCAACCCTCTTGGCACTTTCTATCATCACTTCACTCCTTTTCCCCCGTCATAGCACCGAAGCGGAGTTCGGTGCTATGACCAGTCAACACGCGTTGACGGTAATCTACGTCGCTGCAGAAGGTGCGCATAGAGACACCCTCTGAGAGACCGCAAAATTTTAAGGAGGACGGACATGGAGAGACGACAGGGTTATGGAAATGGTTCACCAGGCGATGAGATAACACAGATCTTAGAAGATTTGCAACGGAGAATCCCGAAGTTACCAACGAGTGGCATTGGCTCCTGGGTCATCGGCGTCCTGCTGCTCCTACTCTGGCTTGGGTCAGGCTTCTATGTGGTAGGTCCAGGAGAACGTGGTGTCGTACTTCTCTTTCGTGAGGCGATAGAGCAGACCGAGCCAGGATTACGCTATCGTCTACCCTGGCCTATTCAGAGCCATGAGGTGGTGGATATTGCGCAAGTGCGTCGCGCTGAAGTGGGGTTTCGCACTGTTGCGGATGGGATCTCAGAGCGTAGCGGAAGAGGAAGTACTCGCACCGTGCCACAGGAAGCACTCATGCTCACCGGCGATGAAAACATTGTCGAGTTGCAACTCTTTATCCAATATCGGGTGCAAGATCCGGTGAAGTTCTTGTTCGGAGCCAGCGACCCTGAAGGGATTCTTCACACCTCAGCCGAAGTCGCACTGCGCAGTGCAGTGGGGCGTAACACCATCGACTACACCATGACCGATGGGCGGGTGGAAGTGCAGGAGCAAGCCAAAACCGCCCTTCAGGAATTACTCGATGCGTATCAGACCGGCTTGCTGGCCACGGAAGTGCGGTTGTTAGTTGTTGATCCCCCGAGTGAGGTGCGGGACGCGTTCCATGATGTGGTACGTGCCTTGGAGGACCGTGACCGGTTGGTGAAAGAAGCTGAGGGATACAAGGAAGACGTTGTGCCCAAAGCCCGGGGCGAGGCAGCGCAGATGATACAGCAAGCCGAAGGTTACAAGGCACAGCGAGTGATTCGATCGCAGGGCGATGCAGAACGCTTTCTCAAGATCTTGGCGGAATACGACAAAGCCAAAGCCATCACGCGGGACCGCCTCTATTTAGAAAGCATAGAGCGGATCATGCCGAACATGGAAAAGTTTATTCTCGACAGTGGGGGAAAATCAGGCGTGCTCCCCTTGCTCCCGCTGAAAGGACTGACGACTTCGCCAGCCGCGGCGGCGCCGGAGAGAAGCGTAAATCCAACCCCAACTGCTAACACAGAGAGGTAATCATCATGGCAAGATTTATTCCCGGCTTGGCCCTTGCCATTGCCTTCGTCCTTGCACAGACGGCATTCACGATAGGCGAGTGGGAGCAAGGCATGATCATCCAGTTCGGTAACCCACAACGGATTCTGCAGGAACCAGGGCTCTATTTTAAAGTGCCGTTCATCCAGACCCTCGTCCGCTTTGAGAAACGGGTGCTGACCACCGATGCACGGATGGCCGAGTATCTTACACTGGATAAAAAACGCGTGCTGGTGGACCACGTCTCTCGCTGGCGCATCCAGGACCCCCTAGGGTTTTATAGTAGCGTTCGTGATCAACAGCGAGCAATGGCACGATTAGACGACCTCATCTCCGCCCGCTTGCGCCAGGAAACCGCGGAACATAACTTCCTGGATTTCGTCCGCGAGAAGCGTGAGGAAATTATGGCAGTGGTGACCAAAGACACCAAAGAAACCGCTAAGACCTTTGGCATTGAGGTCCTGGACGTGCGCATTAAGGCGTTGGATCTGCCACAAGAAGTACAGGCAAGTGTGTTTGCCCGCATGCGAGCGGAACGGGAGCGTATTGCCAAACGCTACCGGGCAGAGGGTGAAGAGCGTGCCCGAGAGATTCGTGCAGGTGCGGACCGAGAACGGGAAGTCATCCTGGCCACTGCCTATGAAACCAGTCAGAAGCTCAGTGGCGAGGGCGATGCCCAAGCCACGACTATCTATGCACAGGCATTTGGCCAGTCTCCGGAGTTCTACGCGTTTACTCGTCGGCTGCAGGCATATGAGAAGATCCTGAGCAATGACACTACGGTGGTATTACCACCCGACTCGGAATTGCTACGATATCTCCAGAATCCACAGGGACAATAGTTATGGGTGGGTTCCTACGCTTTCTGTCGCTGGTTATCTTCATCTGGATATTGATCTACGGCGTACGGCGGCTTTTTCTCCTCTTGTCCTTGCCTCGTCCAGACAAAGAAAAAGGTCACACGCAAGAAGGGGTGCTTCTCGTTCAGGACCCGCAGTGCGGTCGATTCGTACCTGAGCATGACGCCCTGAAGATCTCTTTTCATGGGCAAGGGCTCCATTTTTGCAGCCAAGAATGTCAAGAGCTTTATACCCGCCCGCGAACAACCAAGGGATGAGAAAACCAGTAGTGAGATCTTTGCGACCGTGCCCTCGTCAGCAAAGGAGGAGGAACCAGTATGCTAAGTGGCCCGTGGCCGGGAATCATCGCTGCTGCTATCGTCCTGATCTTCATTACTATCTGGTCATCCTATGGGTCTGGAGATGAACGACAGGCGAGGTCAGCGATTCTTGAGGCGCAACGGCACATCTCTGCGGTTCAAGATGCGCACGCCGCAGCAGAAGAGCCCGCAGTATTGCGGGCAGCTGAGGCTGACCTGTTAACCGCACAAACTGCGTTCAATCAATCGCAGTTTGATGTTGCCGTTGAGGCCGCACTCCGCGCCAGTCAAGCAGCTCAGGGCCTTCTTACCAGCCATCAAGCTTCGCAGCATCCCTGAGCGTATGTTATCGAGAAGTGCCGCGTCGTTGGAACGAAAAGACAGAACAGCGCGCGATGTTAGGTCCTCTCACCTATCAAGGGGGAGAAGAGAACTCAGAAGCAGCACAATCCACCTCTTGGTGTGTTTTCCCTATAGGCTATGGCTGGGGGAAATTGGGTGTACTCTCAGCTATTATAACGACCAATCAAAAAAGGAGAGGAGACATTGGCAATGAAACTCGGATTACTCGTTGGCGCGGCTGGACCGCGTCTGAACATGGACCTCATTCTTGAAGCAGAGAAGCTCGGATTTGATTCTGTTTGGACTGGGGAGGCGTACGGCTCTGACGCCGTCACGCCCTTGGCTTGGATCGGTTCACGCACAGCAAAAATTAAACTCGGTGCGGCGATCTTGCAAATGCCTGCACGGACGCCTGCAATGACTGCAATGACTGCAATGACATTGGACGCCTTATCGGGCGGGCGATTTATGCTCGGTGTGGGACCGTCAGGCCCACAAGTAGCCGAAGGCTGGCATGGCGTTGCCTATGGTAAGCCGATTCCTCGTACGCGCGAATACGTGAGCATCGTACGAAAGATTCTCGCCCGAGAAGCGCCGCTGCAACATCAAGGGGAGTATTACCAGATCCCGTACGCTGGACCCGATGCCACAGGGTTAGGAAAACCGCTCAAAAGTATCCTGCATGGCCGCACGGATATGAAAATCTACATGGCATCGATTAGCCCCAATGGCATTGCCTGTGCGGGCGAGGTCGCTGACGGTAACCTCCCCATCTGGATGAACCCAGAGAAGCCGCAGTTGTTCATCCCTCAGTTAGAGCGTGGCTTTGCCAAGGCAACCAACAAGAAAAGCATGGCAGATTTCGACCTCGCACCGTTTGTCACTTGTGTTGTGGGAAGCGACCTGGAGAAATGCCGGATGCCAGTGAAAGAAAACCTTGCGTTGTACATTGGTGGCATGGGGGCACGAAACGCAAATTTTTATAACGACTACGCGAAACGCATGGGGTATGAAGACGCCGCGAAGAAGATCCAAGATTTGTACTTGGGTGGGAAAAAAGCCGAAGCAGTCGCACTTGTACCAGACAAACTTGTTGATGAAGTCGCGCTGGTCGGGACGCGGGAACGCATCACCGAGCGCCTGCAAGCCTGGAAGGCGTCTCCCGCAACCAGTCTACTCATCGGCACATCACAACCAGAAGCGCTGAGGCTGCTAGCGGAATTGATCCTGTAGAAAAGAGAGGTAACGGCACGGTTATACGCGTGCCGTTATCACACGGGAGCATCGAAACGACGCTGCTTTTTCTCTGTCTCTATTAGTGAGCAAAACAATAGTAATACTCGATGTTGAATGTCTTCACAAATTAACTTTCGCTCACGGCCGAACGCGGTGCTCACTGGCCACTGCTAAAACGAAACCTCTCGGATTCCTCCAGAACCGCAACATGGCCGGGGTCCAATGCAGCGCGTCAGTTAGGCAGTCCTCTCCGGCCACATTTGCAGCAGAAAAACCTGGGGTGCAATCACCGGAATACCGCGAAACGGATGTAGAGCGAGTAAGTCCTTGTCCCCACTGATGATGCACGTAGCCTTACCGCTGACTGCCAACTCCAAAAATTTGTTATCCTTCGGATCACGGCACTCGGTCACGACTTCAGTGACGTCAACCAACTCTGCTTCTCGGATCAGCGCAGCAAGGAACTCCAATCGCTGGGCTTCTCGTACATATTTGTCAAAGTGCTGGCGACGGAGCACCTCGTTGAGTTCGTCAACTGTCGCGACGGAAACCAATACCTTCCCGTGCTCCTGCGCCCGGTCAAACGCTTGGCGTGGTACGGACCGTGGCAAGAGGACCGCGCTAACCACTACACTGGTATCGAACACCGCCCGCAACTTATTCGTCACGCAGCAACGACTCCAAGATTTCTGGGGTCAGACCCCGAGCCTCGGCTTGCTCCCCGATTTCGTCCATCACGACTTTCAGAGGTCTCTGCGGTCCGAGGATGAGGTCTTGTAAGCGGAGGCGGAGTAAAAGTTCTATCTTGCGCTGCTCTTCAGTGGATGCGGCAGCAAAGGCTTTGGCGACCTCTCCCTCCACTTGGATCGAGATTGTTGCAGTTGCCATAACTAAAGTTTCCTCCTGACTGCGGGCTGGAGCCTGACATCTTTCGCGTTGAGAGTTCCCCAAATTCTTCTCAAAGCCTACCCCCTACTATAGCGTCAGGGCAATCTACTGAGTGCCGCTGAGAGTGTGTCCATAACCGCAGTGAGAAGAGCAATCCCAAACGGGACGAGGGCAGGTGCTCGCCCGACGAGAGGAGATTAAAAAACTGGCGGCGTGTGGGGACGAGATCGAGCGGGGCGAAGCGATTGTGCTGCTCGAAGACGAATGGCACTTAGGGTGGGGGGATGTGTGGGCAAGGTCTGGGGCAAACGGAATACCCCCCTTGAGGTCCCTATGATCAACGAGCGGGCGCGGCAAACCTACTACGGTGCGATTAGGGTGTTGACGCGTACCGTGCATCTCCAAGAGAAGCCGGGGGCGAGGGGAGCAATACGGTCGCGTATCTGCGGTGGTGTCAAAGTCTGTATCCCGACAAGAAGTTACTCGGGTGGTGGGACGGGGCCAGTTATCATCGTGGGGCGGAGCTGCAAACTTTCCTGGCGCAGACGAATGCGGGCTTAGCCGAAGCAGCTTGGAAAGTGACGTGCTTGTTGTTTGCCCCAATGCCCCAGAGCAGAATCCCACCGAGGACGTCTGGCTCAAAGGCAAAACGTAGCTGCGCAACAGTTCGCCGTCAACAAAACCTTCGCTGCTGTGACACTGGCTTCTCGACGTTCCTGCGGACTCTTAGCGTCGACTCGAAGAAATTCAGTCGGTATTGGCCTGACCCGCACAACTGATTTAGGAGACCTATACCACGCGTAGATTATGTACAGTATCGAGAAAGTGCCCCGTATCCAGTGCCTCGCGAATACGTTCCAACAGTCGATCGAGTTTGGGTGGGGCCTTCATGCGTGTAACTGAGTTACACGCCGTATATTAATGCCGTTGACCTTTCAGTCAATACCGATGCGGGTGGATACAGAACGGGAGCCTCGCCCGCAAAACGCCTCCTCGCGAAGCGAGAGGATACGCATATTAGGGGTCAAGTCTTTACTTTACCAATAATCCCAAAAACGTTGTCTACTCGTTTCCGTAACCTCGCATCGTGCTGCACGCCGCCTCGATGGCGTGGACACAACGACTCACCGCCGGATACCTCAACCCGAAATAGCGCCCAAACGCTCGCAGGTCACTCCCCGCAAGACGCCGCGCCCCATACACCGCTACTTGGCGGGCTTCGCTTGGCCGCCGCGTGCGCCGCCGTACCTCTCTACGGGCCCGTTCAGCAGCGCGGCGTAAGCGCTACCGTTCGCCCGCTGATAATCGCGGCAGTGGCAGTTCAGCGTAATGAGCAGGTCCGGAGCACGCTCATAGCGGATGGCTCCGGCAGCGCAGCCGCCGGAGAACGGGGCAGGCATGAGAGTCTCCCTCCTTTTGGACGAGATCCGTTTGTATGTTATAGGCGCTAAAAGCTTTCTTCATTGAGTTATCAAATCACAATCACTGGCGTCTTTACTGTCAGCGAGCCCTTTCCTTATGCGCCTCGGCGTAGATGCGTAGCGCGGCGTTAATGAGCCTCTGGTATTCGTCCCCTTGAGCTTTGAACCACCCTACAACGTTCTCGTCTACTCCGATAACAACTGGCACTTTGCCTTTCGGCAGCCGCAACTTGGCATTTACGGAAAAAGGCCTCATCCAAGAGCGGGATATCCGAAGTGTCAATCTCTTCGTCTGTCGCGGTCTTCGCCATAGTCCTCTTTGGTATCCAACGCGGTCAACATCGTGGGCAGCGAAAACTGCCACGCATCGGCAAAATCCAAGCCGTGCTTGAGGATATTTTCTGTGTTCTTCGCGTTGTCCCATTCAAATTTCACGTCTACTGGGAAGATGGGCATTCTGACAAGCAAGCATATCTGAAAGCCAGCTAACGCCAGGCATGAACCGCGCCCGGAAGCGGGAGCGAGGCACGAGCTGACGCAGGAGGGCGTCGGCTCATGCCTTGGTTCGGCCCAGTCACGGCCAGCAAGTCTCGACAATAGGTTCCTGCGAGTCTGCCCCCAGTTTTTACGTCCTGCTTATTGAGGACTCCACCCTTTGTCGCCTGTCAGCTACCGATATCCTGCCTACTTCCTGGCGAAACCAATGGTCTCAAGATAGTGATCGACGGCTGGTTTCCACGTCGATACAAACATTGCTAAGTTATGACCATTGCCCGGAATCTTCTCATACAGCGTGAACGTGGCACGACCACCTGCCTCGGTAAAGGCGCGCACATACCCCTGAATCGCCCCAGGGGAATAATACCGATCACCTGCCGCATACAGCCACAGCGTCGGGAAGGGAATGTGGGGCGCGGCCTCGGCATATCCCGCCGAGTTGAGGTCCGTCCCACACCCTTCGCCCATCCAGCCCCCGACAAAGTTGACCACACCCTTGAGGCGTTCGCGGAGATTTCCCCTTCCCCGCATAGACGACGGAGAGATACCCTCCGCGAGAAATCCCCGCAATCAGCATATGGTCGGTATCAATATACGACTGCCTCCCCACGAACTCGAAGACCCCGTCCAAATCTACCAGAGCGGAAGCTACACCGGCGGCCACTGCACTGGTCTCACAACGATACGGTTCTGCGTAGGGCCTTCGGAACTGCCTCGCCCTTTGCGCATTGGCGAGATGACGGCATATCCCCGTTGCCAAAAATAATGAGCCTGTGCTTCGTGGCGCAGGGTGAGCGACGCCGGAATCACCCCTGGTCCTGTGGAGCTATGATTGAAAATGACCACGGGAAATCGTCCCATCCGCGAGGGACGGTATAACGTGGCTGCTGAGCTTGAGTTCCTTGGGCACTCCCAAGACGTCATCATGGACGGTGAGAGGAATGGACAACGTCTCAGCGTCCATCCGTGTCTGCAGGCCTTGCGTCACGCGGCGGATAGCGGCTGTCGTGGTGACATCCGTCTTGACGAGGCTGACGAAAGAACCCGTGCGATCCGTATCGTAAAACCCCAGGAGTTTGGTCTTGCTCTCATGCCTATACTGGACGTGGGCATTGCCACCTCGCAGCGTAAATTGAAGCTGACCGTGGGTAATGGTGCCAGTGGTCCAGTCCACCCGCGAGTAATATGCCATTCCGGCGCATCCCCATAGGCATAGACGACGGTAGCAGCCCCCTCGCTGGTGATATGTTCGACAATGAACACATGGGAGCAGTGCCGTCCAGGCTCCCCCGATCCACGCCCCAGAAAATGCAGCGTAGCTTTGTGGTACGTCAGGAGCGGGAGGTATGATGTGTACATCGTCTGGCAACGCAATGTCGTCTGCCCAGACAACCCTCATCGAACCGACCAACAAGGGAACAAGAATCATGAACCCAAGAACCATCATGTGCATGTTCCACGTTCCTTAATTTGCCGAACGACATGGTTCATCGGGCCGGCGCAGCGGCGCGGGATTCACCGACAAGCTCATGTACGCCAGCTCCGGTGCACCCGATAGTTCGGCGGCGCGTCAATGCTCGTACCTCTATCGTGTGGTCGTTCACTACCTCCCCGGCACCGAACGTGCACCTGTGTTCGTCCGCTTCCCCTACGCTCACCCCCGCTCTGCGCTCTGTCCTCGCCGCTGCCCTCTATTCGTCGTCTCGCGTTGCCCTCGCGAGGAGTTGCGTCAGTGCGTCGCGCACCGATGCCAGCGTGTAGGGGTCCTCCGGGTGCGGTCGATGTCCGTCCCGTTCAAAATACGGCCGCTCGCCGTACGCTCGTCCCCATTCCGCATCGGCCTCACTCACAACGTCCGTTAGGAGCGCCTCCGATTGCAGGACTTGGTTGACGTAGCTGACCAATACGACCATGGGCTGATCGAAATTCGTGAGCAGCCCCTCGCTCGTCCTCACGTGGCGGAGAACAACCCCCGCCAAGACCCCTCCGAATCCTGGAGGTGCGCTCTCAGATAGTCGGCGATCTCGGCCTCGGTCGGCGTTTTGGCGCGACGGGCGACTCGCCCTTCAGGAGGCCTTTCCCGCCCATCCGGCCGATCGCTTCGCTCAGCGAAAACTTCCGCCCGAGTCGCACCTCCCGTTCGACGTCGGCCTCATCCGCCGACGGAGGAGTTTGCTTCGTGTCACTCATGTGATTTCCTGACCGCGCATCAACGCTAACTTCGCCCCTGCGCAACGAACCCCAGTCGCACGACCCGCACCCAACTTACCACGAATCAGTGGGTCCTTGTAACATCCCCCTCCGCCGTTACGTACAGTTCCGTCCCTACGACGCGTAAGCCGCCGAACACCCCAGCGCACCGCGAACTGCCCCAACGCGGCCTTTCGGCTTTTTCACATCCGCAACCGGGCCGCGATGCGGTGGCGCGCGTGGTTATCCCCCCCTCTTCTCATTTCTCCACACCCTTGCTCTGTGATCATGTGCCCTGTGTAGTTTGAGTTCGCTATGCTCGCGAGCAAGATTATCGATCTGCAAGCGTGGTTCTTCCGCGCGGATGCGAGTCGTGGAACGCCTAGTTCTTTGCGAACGATATTGGCCCCTTGTACCATCGAGATGTCTTGTGGAAGGCAATCATAGCGGTTGCAGCCCTGCCGCCCGAAGCCGCAGTCTGTCGAGAGCACGA
Source organism: uncultured delta proteobacterium (assembly GCA_963733195.1). Taxonomy (GTDB): domain Bacteria; phylum Desulfobacterota; class Binatia; order Bin18; family Bin18; genus VGTJ01. The sequence continues at coordinate 1,614 of CAVTCR010000026.1, read as the reverse complement.
TCTGCTCAGGGTCAATGTACTGCATCGCCCGACGAATATCGGCGGCCACTTCTTCTGGTGTCTCGACCTGTAAATTCCGATGACTAATGACGCCGAGCGCGACCTTTTTCGGCCAGCGTTGCCCTTTGTACCGTTTGAAAAGCTCGATATCGGCGTAGTTGCGCTCTTTCATCTCCAGCGTCCAGATGTCGGCTCTAAGGCGCTCCATATAAATCTCGAAGCTCCCCGCGTAGGACGTATCGGCAAATGCGCGCTGCATGTTCGGATTCCCCCAACAGGTATGGATCCAGATCTCGACGTCATCAAGTCCCTCGACCTCCCGGTTGTAGGCGTCGATCAAAAACTCGATGTAGTCTTTGCTCGGCTTGGTTGCCGCAATCATGTGGATGAGGGGATCTTCGATTTGAATCGCCTGGCAGCCCGCCGCCGCCAATTCCCGGAGCTCTTCGTTGATCGCGACCACACATGTCCCAGATCAGTTCGCGTTTGTCTTTGTTATACTTTTCGGTTCTGACTTCGATCATCGAGCCCAGAACCTGGCCACACACCGTCCCGAACTTCACCGGCCGTCCTGTCTTGGCCTGCGCGATACGCCAGGCCTTCGCGAACTCCCACGAGCGACCGCGCGACACCTTATCGACCGCCGCGGGGTAGCGCCACCCGCCCATGACCACGTTGAGAATCGACCCCGGCTTGAAAGACCATTCTTCGCTGGAAGGATAGGTCTCCTCGCGGGTGACGCCTTTCATCCGTTCGACGGGATACAACAACCAGGATTGACCCCCGAGGCTCTCGTCCAAGTGATAATCGCCATTGGTGAGGATATCGAGCCCGGCCTGTTCTTGATCGCTCAGCACAGCAGCGACCGCATCGAGCAATTTCTCCCGATAATCCATATCCGTCATCGCGTCAGAGAGTCTCCGACCCCACAGGCTCCTATCGAACCACCGTGGGCGTGGCCATGAACCGGTAACTGTGGTCGGTAACATCGAGTGTTGAGTCGTGGTCAACATCGGAATCCCTCCTTCCCTCTCGACAGGAAAACTAACAGCCTTGACAGTTGAGACTAGCGGGCGTCGCGGTAGGGACGCCGGTTACCCGACGCCCCCCGCACAGTTCCCGGCGTGCGGTTTTCCCGCACCGGGCTCCTCAGTGAGACTCGCTTCCGCAAATCCAGGTTACCCCGGACATTGCTATTCCCTTCAGGGAGGTTGGCTTGCGATAGTCCGGCCCTGCATGTCCGGCACAAGTTCCCTATGAAGGCTCCGTCCCACCGTCACCCCCTTCCCCCTGTGGACGGCTCTCCCGCCCGCCCAGTACTATGAGGTGGATCCGACTCCCTGCCGGGTATCGACCTGGCTCCATGTGGTCGCTTTGGCCTACCGACTTGCGCTTCCTCCTGGGGTTAGGGTCCGGCCTACCGTGTATCGAGGGTTTCCCCAATGCGTGGCTCAGTATCCGTATCCCATCCCAAGGCGTCCCTGCAAGTTGGCACCGACAGGGTCTCCCAAGTTCCTGCGCTTCTCTCCACGCCTCCCACGCTCTTTGTCAACCGGCAGATCCTGGGAATCTCACCAAAAAAAACGATCTCTCTGTCTTGGCTTCTGGCGCGTT
>CAVTCR010000025.1:0-59231 GCA_963733195.1 uncultured delta proteobacterium | reverse complement strand
GTATCGTGACTATTATGAGTACACGACCCTGTTCGTACCGGAGCCTGATGGGATCTGGCGAGAATCTACACGCCGACCAGTGCTGGAAGCATTTTGGCCTGTGCAAGGTGAGTTTTCCCAAGAACGTTCTGCGTCGGTCAACGTGCATGTGGATAGAGAAGTACATACCTACGAGCTCCCTATTCCCTTACCGATAGAAGGTCTTTTGCGCCTTGACCCGCTGAACTTTCCCGCCTCCGTGGAAATCGGTTTGATTGAACTTGTTGTCGAACAGCCTGCTTCATCGGCGTGGACAGTGCTACGTTCATGGGGGTCAGACGATGGTTTTCGCGATCTGGTGGCTGGACCAGAGGTGATACTCTTGAGCGACCAGTCGGAGGGGCTGCATTTTGTTTCCTTGAGTAGTGACTCACAACTATTTTTGTATAATGTCCTGGCTCTAGAAAACTCTGAGGATGCCATGACCGCTGTGTTGAGGGTGGACATGCGCATTAAGAGCGCTATCTCACAGGATGTGGCGGAGACGCTAATGCAATGGCGTGAGACGCAGCATGCCATGGAAGCCAGCATGCGGGTAGCGCTAGAGTTGAAGGATAACCATATTCGCAATTTGGAGGCTGGCGCTCAGCAAAAGGATAACCATATTCGCAATTTGGAGGCTGGCGCTCAGCAAAAGGATAACCATATTCGCAATTTGGAGGCTGGCGCTCAGCAAAAGGATAACCATATTCGCAATTTGGAGGCTGGCGCTCACCAAAAGGACGTTCTCATCGAGGACTTGCAAAGGCAACGGCACAGTCAAGAAGAGGTCATAGCTCATCATGCCCAGCATATCGAGAAGATAGAAGAAGAGAACCTGGGCCATCGGGCCCTCATTGCCAAACTAAAAATTGAGACCACGACTTTGCTCCAACAGCTTGGCGAAACAAAGCGAGTGAAGGAAACTCTTGAGCAATCGTTGTCCTGGCGTCTGACCGCTCCTTTCCGGCTGTTCGCTGCTGTCCTACGCTATATTTGGAAGTTCATCCGCTGGCCCCGATTACATCGTCTGCGCCTTGAGCTAGGTCAAGAGCTTATAGTAGAAAATGACGGTTTTCGCAGTACCGGGGATGACCCATACTTCTTCTTATATTCCTCGCGTGCCCGTATGCCTACCGGCTGGGTCATTATGACATACCGTGTGAAGTCGCCGGAACGGGGGCTTCAGCCTAGTTTATATATTGATACTGGTGCTGGATTCTCCGAGCACCAGAAGCTCGTTCTTCGTCGTCCAATCCGAGTATCTTCCCTCTCTGCTATGACCAAGAGTACAGAGGCTGGCTCTACCCCTGCACTATCGGCGAAAATGGATTCGATGCTGCAGTTTCTCTTTTGCATGCCGAACTCAGTGCTGAGGTTGAGGTTAGATCCGCTTGCGTCTCCCGGACAGTTTACGTTGTTTGAGGTCACTATCCGTGAGATCAGTGTTCTGCTCGCACTGGTAAAAATCCTCGAGTACCATCTCAAGCCCTTGCTGTGGCGACCGGGGCGGCTCATCCGCTTGATCCAAGGATTCCTGGGAACAGTACGGACGGAAGGAATGGCGGTAGCTCGCCGTCGCTTTCTCCTGCAAGAACACTCCCGTTCCTCTGACTATGTTCAGTGGGTCAAATTCTATGATACGTTAATGGACGACGATCGTACGCGCATTCGCCACCATATTGGTCGTCTGTCCAGCAAGCCACTGATCAGCATTGTTATGCCGACCTATAACACACCGGAGGAATGGCTTGTATCAGCGATCGAGTCGGTTTGTCAGCAACTGTATCCCCATTGGGAACTCTGCATCGCTGATGATGCGTCGACAAACCCGCAGGTCAGAGCAGTGCTGGAGCAGTATCAGCAGAAAGACCCACGTATCAAGGTGGTCTACCGCGAACGCAACGGACATATTTCAGCGGCATCGAACAGTGCGTTAGAGTTGGCGACAGGGGAGTTTATCGCTTTTCTGGACCATGATGATGTCCTTACTGAGCACGCGTTGTATATGCTGGCAGTGGAAGTCAACGCTCATCCAGAGGTGGACCTGCTCTATAGCGACGAAGATAAAATTGATGAAGAGGGAAATCGTTACCATCCCTATTTCAAACCTGACTGGAATCCAGATCTTTTTCTCTCGCAAAATTTGGTAACCCATCTGTGTGTATGTCGATCACGTTTAGTGAGAGAGATTAACGGCTTTCGTGAAGGATATGAGGGCGCGCAGGATTGGGATTTGGTGATGCGGATTGTGGAGCAAATTCCGGCAACTCATATTCGCCATCTTCCGTACGTTCTTTATCACTGGCGGGCGATCCCGGGTTCGACGGCGTTAGGTGGTAATGAGAAGCGCTACATCACCGAGGCGCAGCGCAAAACGCTTCAGTCTCACTTCGAGCGCATTGGGGAGACCGTCGAGATTATCCCAACACGAGAGTATTGGCGTGTGAGGTATCCGATTCCTCAGCCTGCCCCGCTGGTGTCGTTAATCATCCCGACACGCAATGGTTACGACTTGCTGTATCGATCAGTTGAAAGTATTTATGACAAGACTCGCTATGCTAATCTAGAAGTTCTGATTGTCGATAACCAATCGAGTGACCGGCGTACCTTCGAGTATATGCAGCGTCTATCTCAGGAACGGGGAGTGCGAGTCCTCTGCTATGATGCGCCTTTTAACTTTTCTGCGATCAATAACTTTGCAGCACAGCAGGCACACGGAGAAGTCATAGGCTTTATTAACAACGATATCGAAGTCATAACGCCCGACTGGCTCGATGAAATGGTCAGCCATGCGCTGCGACCAGAAATCGGTGCCGTCGGGGCGATGCTATACTATCCCCAGGATACGATTCAGCATGCTGGTGTGATTCTTGGACTTGGTGGGGTGGCTGGTCATATCTATGTACAATATCCGCGTGGGCATACCGGCCTAGGGGCCCGTGCCATGTTGACCCAGAACATCTCGGCAGTGACAGCGGCTTGCTTAGTCGTCCGGCGTGCAATATTTGAGGAAATCGGCGGCTTTGACGAAGAGAATTTCGCTGTGGCCTTCAACGATGTGGACTTTTGCCTCCGCCTCCGTGAACGTGGATATCGGAACCTCTGGACTCCTCATGCCGAACTCTATCATTGGGAGTCCGCTAGCCGGGGATACGAAGATACTCCTGAAAAGCAGGCGCGCTTCAAGGGCGAGATTGCCAATGCGAAGGAGCGGTGGGGTGAACTGCTCTTGTGTGATCCAGCTTATAACGTCAATCTGACGTTGGAGAACCTGGATTCTTCCTTAGCATTTCCGCCGCGGCGGAAGGCTCCATGGCGCTCTTAAAAATTGCAAAGGCCTTGGATCGCTCTTATTGTATTAGGCGTCAAAATAAGGAGTGGTTGCTTTTCGGTCCGATCAGAAGTCGCGATATCTTACTTTATCTGAAGGAGAATAATACCGCAGTAAAGTAATTTCGTGGCTGTTAAGTTGTTCTCCTGCAGAGGATTAAATCTTGATGATTGGCAATACCTTTTTGAATTATTGTTTTTATCTCAAAAAACTCAGTCCAATAACGGCGAATATATCGCTCTGTATGAAAGGAAGTTTGGTAAAAATTCGGCAGACCTTCGGTGCCAGTACCTACGGCATAATAGAACCCTATCTCTTGAAACCGTTTTTTTGCTTCTTCGGATGCTTCTTGAAATAGTCCTTCTCCATGCACAGTGAGAAGAAGATAGCTTCCACTTTTAGTTACTCGTTGAAGTTCTTTAAGCCATGCGAGTTGCATATCCTCAGGCAGATGAGTGAATACTGATACAGAATAGACAAAGTCAAAGTACTCGTCGGGAAACCTCAGTGATGGTAATTTTTCGTTTGTGACAAAACTTCCAATTTGTGATAAATGATGCTGACACCACGATATCGCTTCTTGATCTATGTCTGTTCCATGCAAACTGCTTCTCTTATAGAGGTGGTGAAAATATCTCAGGATACGACCGCATCCACAACCAAAGTCTAGGAGGCGGCTGTTATCTGGTAACTGAACCGAAGGTGATTGAAGTACTCTGTAGATATCAAGAGAGACAACTCTCCCGATAGTGTCAAAACCAGTAAGAGCTTCATCGCCATGAACTCTCTTCCGCAGGTGAGGAGGAGGGGCTGGTTCTTTCCCCCCAGCATCGAAGAGATTCTGCACCCACATAGAAAGATTAGTTGGTACGCCAGAGCGATCTTCTTTGTAACCATACCTGATGTAATGATCCCAACCTGAAGAAAATCCTCCATTTGGTACTGCTGCTCGTACATCAGCATTCAATTGAAGATAAGCCGATTCGTCAAAATTTTCAAAAGGAAGCATTTCTGCATTATTCATAATTTCTTTCTCACTCTCTGAGTCGCAATAAAGCTCTCGGGAATCTTGGTTTTGCGCACCTTGGCCATGAAGGTTTTTGAAAAGACGCCCCCACGCGGCCAACTTTTACAAACCTTATGTCCTTTAGCTGATGCCCTGAGGTGAAATCTGCCAATGCCCGGTTACACCCCTCCCATCGTCTATAATCATAAAGAACAATAAAGCCACCTGAGACGACTTTGGCGTACAACTCTTCCAGAACCAACTTCACTAAGTCGTACCAGTCGGCGTCGATATGTAAAAGTGCGATTCGTGTCAGCAACGCATTTTTCAGGGTCGCCTCAAACCATCCAGGAATGATCTGTACATGATCTAGAGGAACACCAAGTCTGCTAAAGGCTTGACGGACTTTCCCAACATCCCCCCGTTCCACCCCTCAAAAAAGGCTTTTCTTTCGCCATAGTTTGACGAGGTTCATGAATACTGTTCCCTACATTCTGACTATTGGTTGCTTCAGCAAATACAACTAAGGTTCCATCAGACTTCAGTCAGTAATCTCGCTTTTGAACACTTTGTCTACGGAATAAGTTTTTGTCCTGCAATTACCACAAGCGAATAGGTTGAGAGTATGAGCATCGCAACGACGAATCCCTGCGCTAACCGCTGCGGCCAACGCCAGCCTCCTTCTCGACACTTTCTTGCAAGCTCACCGCATGGCACGATGAGCAACGGCAGTATAGGGAAGAGATACCGCCCTTGGGCTTGAAAAGCATAAGTCCAAGTGCGGTAGAGTGAGCCAGCTATAGTTGCTGCTATGCCAATCAAACATATACCAAATAAGAGTAGAGGTAATCGCTCCCGTAAGAGCGCACTCAGCAGGAGGGCTCCTAGGAGTCCTCCTGAGACCAGAAGCAACGTAAACTGATAGTACCAGTCTGGAGCAGCGATAGTCATAAAACCATACACGCCCATAAAGCTTTTCCAAGAGAGGTCATGCCAATGCCACTGGTTGAACAGTTGGCCAAATGACACCCCTTTGCGCTTAAGCCAGGTACTGGGATAACTCTGGTCAAGCGGAGTTCCCCGTTTGAAGGCATACCCAGCGGTTTGTTCCTGCACCTCAGCTATCTTCCTGTCTCGGTCAAATCCGTTCACCATGATTTCGACCCCTAAGCGCGCAGCCAGCAACACGCAAGCTACTGCTGCAGCAAGAAGAAATCCTTTTAAAATAGTTGCTCGTGGAGCTTTGCTTCTCTGAACGAACAACGCCGCGCCAACAAAGAGAGGCAGAGTACCGAGGTAAGTAAGATAGTTACGCTTTGAAATGATCAGCGTGCCAACCAGCACACCGAAGGTGAGGATCTCGCGATGGGTCCATATTAAGCTGCCAGGGTGCGGCATCCGGCCGATCACCCCAAGCAAGACAAGCGAGCACAAGGAGCTCAACACCAGCGGCAACGCATCACCGTTACAGTACGTAAAGACATACCAGGTTTGCGGCGTCAACAGCGGGAGCAGTGCGAGGTACCCATAGCGAAAGCGCAGCGCGCAGAGTACATAGCCGAGTAACAGAAGCCAATTCAAAACCCGAAACGGTAAGTATTCACTTGCTGTGAAGAACGAAGCGACGCGAGCGATCTTCCCGCAGAGAAAGTACGCTACGTCAAGCTCGTCCAGGTATGAATTTCCCCATACCGAACGAGTCGCGTTGTTCTCTGGCGAGCCGATAATCGGCGGGAACCAGTGCGAGAAGTAGTACTGAGCCGCGAGTATATGATTTTGCTCATCTGGGCTGCTGTTCATGGGTGAACGCAGGGCAATTACCAGCGTCGTTGCCAACAGAACCGTACACAATGCTATGGTGAGCCAGTGGAAAAGCAGAGCAAGAGGACTTCTTGGCCTGTCGAGGTGAAAATCCATATCGTTCATGCGTTTCGTGTCAAGAGGGCAAAGGTTTGACAGCCAAAGGGAGAATTGGGCATGTTCGCGAAGTTCGTCCAATACAGAAGCAGAGCGGATCGACCACATAGCGTATAATCGCATTTCCCTCGTGCGCATAGACCCATTCGTGAAATTTCCCGCTGTGGCGAAGATTATTAATGAGCGCGGCAAAACCAGCTTCCGGCGACTGTAGGTGATGCAGTACTCCGATTGAATAGACCACGTCGAAGCCATCGCTGACATACTGCGTGAGATCTGTCTGGATAATGCTCACTTGTGGGAACCGTTCGGGGGGAAAGTTCCGACGTGCAGAGACTACTGCATTACCGAGATCAACCCCTTCGAGCAGGGCAGGGTGCCATTTCACTACATGTGCTATTAGGCTACCATTGCCGCAACCGAGCTCCAGGACTCGCTTCGCCGCAAAATCGACTTTGGTTAAGGGCGAAAACCAATCTTCAACTTGTGCCGCCATGTCTATTGATCCCGGCGGGAGGTGGATCCACGAAGTCGTAAAAGCGTCGGCTGCCCTTTGGGCAATAGCCACAGAAGATGTCATAACGTATAGCCAGAATAAGACTTTCCTGCGCGAGTGTGCTACCTCCGCGCCCCTAACCGAAAGGAAATAGCATGAAATGGTGGATCCTTCCAAGGGGAGAGTGCAGGCATGTGCGGAATCTGTGGAATCGTTGAGCTTGGGGCAGGCGCGACCGGTCCCACTGACAGTGCTCTGTCGGATGAACGGATCGATCTCGCATCGGGGTCCCGACGATGGATGAAGGATACTTCATCTCATCAAGGATGGTAGTGTTATTCTGGTAATGCTGCACATTTGGTGAGGGTGTAGTGACAAATGAAGCACCTGATGGATCCGACGTGATTGGTCAGCTTCTTCGAGAACGACAACGTGGAACGCACCAGCCGCAAGACCCGCTGCTGTAACGTGCAATTGAAGCGCTCCACGTGATTCGTCATGCGGGCGAGCTTGGAGATGGCGCGGTGGCGCGTTGGAGGAATGACCCCCGCGTAGACCGCATACTGATCGGGATAGAAGATCGCCTGCTCACGATACGCGGCCGGGAGGTTGGCCCATAAGCGTTCGGCGCTGGCCTGGCTGTGATCCCCGACGTGGAACGCGAGGACTTGGCGGGTGCTGGCCTCCATCGCAATCCACACCCTCTGCCGGTTCGCCTTCTTCCCGATCATAGCGGAAAAGAGATGAAGCTACGATATCTAAGTTTGAGGGGAGGAATAAGCAGCAAGGGAGGAGGGAGTTCCGATGATGGAATTCCCCATCGAATTGATGGACGAAAAGGCTTGCCATGAGTTTCTGTTAATGTCTATTGAATTTTTGACCTGCCATCAGGACAGACGTTCCGAAAGGCGGTTTGCTCAAAAAAGCGGTCTCTATGCGCATAATAACGCTCAAAGCTCTATTCACAAAAGGATGAGGCGGCTCAAACCCACATGAGATCGTTTGCTGCTCTTGCATGTTCCACAGCATTCTAAAGATAAACTTGCGCAGGGCCACCACAGGCACCATAGTCATACCCCAGTAACAGATGTCGTGTACTTCTATGTTGAAGCGGTTGAATTCTTTAGCGAGAGTCTTCCTGTTATACCTTCTTACGTGTCCTACTGTTTCATCATACTTGCTGTAGAGAGTTTGTAGCGCAGGAACGTTGACCAGTAAAAAGCCATTCGGCTTGATGTGACGGATGACCGAGCTAAGAAACGGCTGTGTATCAGGTATATGCTCCAGAACGTCAAACAAGACCACTACATCATATGCCTCTATGAAGGATTCTCGTTCTTCACGTATGTCGTAATACATGATGCGACCGCGACCTGGCTCGCTGCGAGTTAATGCATCGATGTCAAGATCCGTCATATCTACCCACCATTGGGTCGACCGTTCTATCTGAGAGCGTAACACACCTGTGCCACCTCCGATCTCAAGAGCTTTAAGCTGCGCTGTGAGTGGTATTCCCAATCGTTTAAGTTGCCCTAACAAAGCGACCAACCGCCATTGAAACCAAAAATGGGAATCGTTCGTCAGTTCGTACCATCCATCAGCGAACGAGAATTCTCGTACTTTAGAGATAACTTCGACATTTCCATAATCTATGCTCAGAGTCGGACCGGAAATCGGCTTTTCTCCCGACATGACTTCTTCTCCTCTATTATTATATGGCTGCTCTAGGCAACTTCAGCAATGAAAGCTTGTTTGTACCATATTTATAGCACCTCTCAATTGGGTGCGGTTCGGTAGCCACAATACGCAAACCAGTGGTGAGTCTCACTTGTCGTGACCGTCGAAGGAGCTGCGCCCAGGCTTGTCTAGTGTTTCTCGCGTGCGTGCCGCCTGCGCTCGTAGGAAGGTTTTGAGTTTGCTCCAACATAGTGGAGGGAGGGTTTCTTGGGTTGATGGCAGTAGGCAATGAGGCCACCGAGGAGATTGACGAAGAAGTTCGTGACGCTGCGATGGCGCGAGTGCTCGATCTGAGAGATGTTCTTCAGTTGATCGATAATGGATTCGATTACTACGCGTTTTCGGAGTAACAGTCTGTCCATGAGTGAGAGGAGGCGGTTCTGCATCTTCCGTTTAATCGGAGTGAGAGGTGGACACCATACGTTTCGAGCAGCTCACGCGTCAGCCAAGGCTTATGGTCGAGGCCCGACCTACGACTTTCTGCGGACAGCTCTCGCCCACGGCTATCCCCTCATGGCGGCACTCCACCGTCTGCGCCGCACGATACATGTCAGCCCCCTGCCGCCCATGCCCTGGCGGGAGCGGTTTCTGCTCGGGTGGTGATGTAGGAGCAGGAGTTGACACTCCTTGTGAGGCGCTACTCGACGTTTCGCTCCCACCCGCCCTCCCGCCACTCGGCGTCCCATCCGACGAAGGGGGCTTGGGCGGCTTGGGCTTCTCGCCAAACACTAACGCCTTGATGCGCTTCAGACTCAGCTTCGCCTCTCGCAGCGCAAAGAGCAGCCAAAAGTAAAAGGTCAACACCTTCACAAGGACCTGCCGATCCTCAGCGCTCAGCGCATTGCGCTCGATCCGTTCAATCAGCGCTTCGCCTTCCTCCTGACTCAGCCGCACGTCTTCCGGTTGCTTCATGGCCCCTCCTCTCCGGCGTGTAGAGCCATAGAACAGAAAGTGATATTCTGCCCCGAATGGCACGGCTTATAGCAGATCCCATCGCTGTCCGTGAAAACCGGCCCAGCTCCATGACAACGAAACTCTCACCACCTGCAGAGCAACGGGAACAGATGAGGAATGCGAAAGTCAACCAGGTTCACCGGAAGGGTACGACCCCATAGGGCAACGCAGCGCGGGCGAGGCTCCCCTGATGGTGGACGAGTTGACCAGTAAACATGGCGATCAGCACGACGACAATAAAGTACGTGGTCCCTGCCGGCAGTGCGCAAACCAGGTTGTTGACAACACTCACCGCCAAGTATACTGGCTGTACAATCAGAGGCTGGGATAGATGGGATAGTCTAGATACCCACTCTGCATCTCAGATCTCTGGCTGTTTTGGTTATTCCTTTGGTAAAACTCGAATTATTAGTATCCGCAGCTTTTCTCTGCTTCGTTCGTTTGCTAACCCCAGGAGCAGTTCAACGTTTCTCGTCGAAAAAGGAAGCGCGATGTATTATGTACTCTTCTTACACTGTAGTTAAATGAACGTCGGAGGTAATCCACTAGTTCGACTCTATGGTTTCTACACAAGTCCTAGAGAGAGCTTTTGAAAGAACAGAGAAACTAGAGCGTTAAGTCTTTGAAAGAAAAACCAATTGGCATGAGCACCTTAGTCTGCGGGGGCCGATGCTTTTTTCGCTCGCGAGTTCCTTGAAAAATCAACTGCTTACAGACTTGTGTAGATACTAATGAGTTCGACTAGTGCGACTTGAAGAGCTTTGAGCGATGCGGAAGTACAGTCCTCCCCGGATGGCTTGCTGGCATATCCGCAGGAGGGCGGTATGACGGAAGCGTGGCAGAGCTTGGCGCACTCGCGCTGGGAATGCAAGTAGCATGTGGTGTTTGTTCCGAAGTATCGGCGCAAAGTAGTGTATGGGGAGATCCGAGCGAGCTTGGGCGGGATCTTTCATGAACTTGCCCGGCAGAAAGAGTGTCGGATTGTGGAGGGCCATTTGTTAGCGGATCATGTCCATATGTGTATTGAGATCCCGCCCAAGCATGCGGTGGCCTCGATTATTGGGTTTTTGAAGGGCAAGAGTGCGGTGGCGATTGCCCGACAGTTTGGCGGGAAGCTGCAGAACTTTACCGGGGCACATTTCTGGGCGCGCGGCTATGCGGTGTCGACCGTGGGCTACGAGCTGGAAAGGTGAAGCGGTACATCCGGGACCAGGAGACTGAGGATCAGGCGGGAAGATTTTAATCGCAACTAGCCGTCTTTGAGACGGCCCAACCCAGCAAGCCACCCGCTTCGCGGGGGGGTACGCTGACACACCTAAGTAAGTTCAAACGTCCAGTCTGAGTGATGAAACCAATTTCCACGATATCTGTCGTAGTGCCGCTCCATAACGAAGAGGCGAATATCCCGGAGCTCTTGAGACGAACTCTGGCGGTACTAGATTCACTGACTGGTGGAACGCACGAATTGGTTTTAGTAGACGATGGTAGCACCGATCAAACGTTAGAACTGATCGAAAAAGCAGCCAGGGCCGATCCACGTATCGTAGTTATTGTCTTGTCGCGGAACTTCGGCCACCAGGCTGCCCTGGGAGCCGCTTTAGAGGTTGCATTCGGCGACGCAGTTGTCATGATGGATGGAGACCTCCAGGATGCTCCGGAAAATATTCCGCAGCTCCTCCAAGAACTTCAATGCGGCTACGACGTTGTGTTTGCAACGCGGATCAAACGTAAAGAAGGAAGGCTGCTGCGCTTGGGCTATCGAGGGTTCTATTGGCTGATTTCTCAACTTTCGGACGTTCCTTTACCTCAGGGTGCCGGAGATTTTGGCATCATGTCTCGCCGCGTAGTGGATTTGCTCCGAAACTCACATGAGCAACACTTATACTGGCGTGGCATACGCAGTTGGGTTGGATTTCGCCAAAAAGGGATCCCTATCGAGCGCGATGCTCGTCATGCAGGAAAGTCACAATACAGTCTCAACAAACTTTTTCGGCTCGCGTTCGATGGAATATTCTCTTTCTCCGTCGTTCCGCTGCGCGCGATTTCTCTTTGCGGCATACTAGTAATCATATTGTCCCTCGGAGCCTCTGTCTACAGTATATTTGTCAAATTTTTCTTCAAGTCGCCGCCTGGATTCACTGCTCTCTTTGTAGGGCTTATGTTCCTTTCGGGTATCCAATTATTGTTCTTAGGCTTTATTGGAGAATACGTGGGCCGCATTTACGAGCAAGTCAAATTGCGCCCTCGGTACGTCATCAATCGAATAGTAGGACGGCGATGGATTCAACCTACGCGGTCGGGTATCGAGATCTCTACCAAAGACACTGGTGGTGGCGTGCTCGGGAAGCATATATCGTCGCCGCCATCGAACGACATCTCTGGCGATACGGAGGAAACATCTTAGATATAGGGTGTGGGGACGAAATCTTTTTTAACCTTTGTCACGGTATGGAACAGTAGAAGGTCTGGAGCCGGACGCTACGATCGTCACTGACAAGGAACACGGTCAAGGCAAGATCTACGTGAGGCCTTTTGATCGCGGATTCCAACCCGATAAACAGTACTCACTGATTTTGATGTTAGATGTCCTTGAACATTTACCGAATCCGATAACAACGCTAACCTATGCCGTCGAACTTCTTGAACAAGAGGGCGTCCAGTTCCATACGGGCACGCAGAATCACCGCTGTAAACTCTGTGGCCGGTCCTTTGTGCTGACGCCAGAGAATTCGGTCATCACCGAAGAACAACGGGCGCTGATTGCACGCCTCCTGCTGAGAGAATCTGGTTCCGTGGGATCTGCCGCGCCGTGGGTGTCGGCCTACAGTGGCTCTTACAGTTTACGGTGGCGCGGTTCCAGGCGACACCCAAAGATCTCTATGTTAAGCCAGCAGCCGGTGCCCCGGCGGTGATCCTGCAGCGGCTGGAAGCCGAGCTGGATGAGCTCTGGAGCTTTGTCGGGAAGAAGGCGAACCGGCAGAGGGTGTGGGGTGCATATCAAATTATTGGCGGGGGAGGGGAAAGGAGCTAGACAGCGGTCATCCACGGGGGGAGAAGACCAAGCGATGGGACAGCGAGAGAGGCCGAGAGGGGAAGAGCTGAAGGTGACGTTTGAGGCGGTCGTGGGGCGGCAGGGCGGCAAGGGGATCTTTGGGATTGAGGAGGCAGCAGAGGCAGTGGCGCGGCAGACGAAATTAGCTCAGATGGCCGAGCGGATTGCGCGTCTATGATCGAGGTTATGAAGGCGGACGGCGGCGCTGTCCCCGGTGTGGTCAGTGGCAGAAGTATAAGGGGGAGGTCGTGCGCGAATTGGTCTTTGATTGTGGGACGCTGACGGTGCAGCGCGCCTATTATGTCTGTCTGGCCTGTGGGCAAACGAGCTATCCCTTAGACGAGCAGCTGGGGTTAGTGGAGGGCAAAGAACAAGGGCGGCTGCGGGAGAAACTGGCGTTACTGGCGGTGTTGACCCCGTACCATCAAGCCCCGCAAGTGTGTCAGACACTGCTGGGGAGTGAACGCCACGCCATGACGTTACGGCGGGTGGCGTTACGCGAGGCGGAACACTTGGCGGCGAGCGGCGCATCACCAAACCTTACCTCCACGGGAGCGCGACCGGCTCTACCTTGAAGTAGATGGGCATATGTGTCCCACGCGCGAGCCCAAACACGGGCCAGAGGATCAAGGGTATCGGGAAGCGAAAGCGGTGCTGGCGTTCTCCGGGTATGATGTGGCGGAGGTGAGTAAGGAGCGGCACGAGATCCTGCACAAGATCCTGCACGCACAGATTACCGACAGTGAGACGTTTCGTCTCGAGCTTTGCCGAGGTCTATCGCCACGCTGGTGGTGAGCGGGCGGCAGAGGTGATCGTGCTGGCGGATGGGGCGCGCTGGATTTGGAGTATGGTGGAGGACCTGCTGCCCGCATGCCGTGCAGATTCTCGATTTCAGTCATGTCAAGCAGTATCTGTGGGAGGCGGGCAGGCTGATTTATGGGGAGGGCTCAGCCTTCCTCGCTCCTTGGGTCAAGGAGCAGGAGACTTTACTGTTGGAGGACAAGGTAGTGCAGGTGCTCACCCACCTGGAGCGCTTTCTGGACTTGGCTCCTGCTCTGGCTACCACGCTGCATTACTTCCAACAAAATACGGGACGGATGCGCTATGGGACCTATCGCCAACGAGGGTACTTCATTGGTTCCGGCGCGATTGAAAGCGCTGGTAAGCAGCTCTCCGCTGCGCGAATCAAAGGCCCGGGCATGCGCTGGAATATTACGGAGCTGAACTTGCTCCTGACGCTACGTTGTGTCTTTCTTGACCAATCGTGGCAAGCGTACTGGGAATCCCAGACCTTGCGCGCAGCCTAAAAGCCAAGAAATTGTTATGCACCCGAGGGTGTGGATTGCGATGGAGGTCAGCACCCGCCAAGTCCTCGCGTTCCACGTCGGGGATCACAGCCAGGCCAGCGCCGAACGCTTATGGGCCAACCTCCCGGCCGCGTATCGTGAGCAGGCGATCTTCTATCCCGATCAGTATGCGGTCTACGCGGGGGCATTCCTCCAACGCGACACCGCGCCATCTCCAAGCTCGCCCGCATGACGAATCACGTGGAGCGCTTCAATTGCACGTTACAGCAGCGGGTCTCGCGGCTGGTGCGTTCCACGTTGTCGTTCTCGAAGAAGCTGACCAATCACGTCGGATCCATCAGGTGCTTCATTTGTCACTACACCCTCACCAAATGTGCAGCATTACCAGAATAACACTACCCAAAGCTGCCACCTCCACCAAAGTTTGAGTTTGAGCACCCAAACGGTAGCGGACCGGTAGCCATGTGTTAGCTAGCAACTCGGGTTAGTACTAGCCTGAATCCACGGATAAGGGGATACAAAAAAGAGGTTTCGACCAATAACCATGATCTCTCTCACGATTTTGCGGTTTCACCCATTGGGTGAAGAGCCAAACTTGGCAAAAATCGCTGGAAAGCTGATGAATACTGGGCGAAATCGAGTTCATTCATTTCTTACCCGTGGATTCGGGTACTAGCTAAACCCCTCGCCGTATAAGCGAGGGTAGTTCTCAGTTTTTTCTTTTTGCTGTATTCCTGCTACGGAAATGCCTACAGGTTATTCGAAGCTTGAATTTGGCAAGAAGTTCGTGTACTGACGGTGGGCAGGAAAGATCGCATCCCAGCGTAACTGTGCATTCTGGCTGTTAGCGAGCTGGAGAATAGGCTACAGCTTGGATTGGTCCGTAGCTGGTGAAGTAGAAGCGAATTGGGTCGTGGGGAAAGAAATCCGGAACCAGCCACCTGGGGCACCAGGATTGATGATTCCTGCAACATCGACGAAATTCACTTCGTCAGGAAAATTCAGGGTAATGGAGAAGACATTTTCGTCTTCATCGTACACCGAAAGGTTCAATGGAGATGTGGTATTGCGATCTTTCCATAACCAGATCTCTGTTCTTGCTTGCAAAACTGTGATGGTTAAGTAGCGTAAGATGAGCTTGAGACCTGGCGTGTCATTCGTCCGCGTCTGGGCAATGTCACCGTTGGGGCCATCAATTCTTTCCAGTAGATCATAGTCACACGGAGCCCCTTGATCTCCAGACAACGATTGAGATAAAAGCCAATCGTGCTATCAGGGAAGGGTGGGGCAGGATAGCCTTTTGTGGCAATTATATGTTCGATACTAACAGCATTAAAGCCAGATGAAGAACCAGCGGGTAAGTTTACAATATACTCGTGGCCGATCAGGATATTGCAGTCGGCAAGAGGGTACCCAGCTAGCCAGGGAACAGCGAGGTGTTACCCGTCCGACATCAGCAGTAACGTATCCTGCGAGTATCGCCTGCCCGCCGATCGTTGTCGTCAATTGTTGCGCTACTTGTGGAGGGGCTTTGACGACTCCGTTTAAGCTCGTGCACCCTATGGAACCGACTAAAAGGTCATATAAACTGCAAGAGAAGACGTCATGCTCGGATAGCAAAGCGGTGAAGTCAAAGATGTGTTCTGATTGAACGCTCCAAACAGTCACGTGGACATGTACTGGGATGGTTCGCCACATTAGTAACTACGATGAGGGTATCCTGGGCATCTTGCTGCTGTCCGAGCCGGATTCACCTTAAAGAACGGGAATAATAAAGTTGCCCCAGGAACATCATCTGGGATGCCGACCACTGCCTGCGCTGTACCCCCTGAGCCGCATAGTAACCCCATCGTTACCAGGACTGCGAGTCCTTTCCACAATCGTTTCATGCTTTCCTCTCCTTCTGCGGAAATTGACAAATTTGTGGGACTCCGCGTTGCCTTGCCTATTTGGACGTTGCGATTTCTCCCAGGCACCCCCACTAGCTCGCTAAATTAACACGACACTCTGTGAAGAATCAAGATGCGAGGTTGATGTCACCCACAGAGCGCGCTACGGTTTCAGTAGAGCGGCGGTGCATTTCAGGAATCAGGAAATTCAACGCTGCCCGTAACTCCCAGAGGAGGAAAGACAAATGGATATACGTATTGTCAGAGGGTTTTTGTTCTCAATGAGCCTTGTAGTCGCAATGTGTCTCACTAGTTGCACCCAAGAATCACAAAACCAACTTGGTCGCTCCATCCAAAACTGGACCGGGACCGATGGCGTGCTTGATGTATTCGCAGGTGAGAAGATTGCCATGCGGATTATTAAGATTGACAAACTCACGACTGCGGCAGGGACAGGTGATGGGCAGGCGCGTTCGTATCGGTTCGGCTATGGCTATGTCGATGAGAACTTTAACTTCCGCGTCGACAATGGCGAGAAGAAGATTTACTTTGAGATTAGCGATTATTCTACGAGCTATATTTTCTACGAAAACTATAAAGGATAGATTCGATTGTATGAGGAGCATATCGATATGGAATATCGATCATTCGGAAAAACTGGAATTCAGGTATCTGCTATTGGCTTTGGTTGCTGGGAGATTGGTGGTGGTTATGGATCAATCGAAGAAGAACAGTTCATTCACGCGGTCCATCGTGCGCTCGACCTCGGAGTAAACTGTTTTGATACTGCGGAAGCGTATGGGTTTGGTGCTTCAGAGCGATCGTTGGCGAAAGCACTCGGCGCTCGTCGTAAAGACGCGGTTATCGTAACCAAGTTTGGTATTGGTTACAAAGAGGCGCCCAATTTTCGCGATAGTGGCCGCCAGCGTGCGATGGCCTCAATCGAGAAAAGTCTGCAAAACCTCAACACTGATTACGTCGACGTGTATATGGTCCACTGGCCGGATGTAAATACTCCTTTGGAGGAAACGATGCGTGCGCTTGACGACATCGTGAAGCAAGGGAAAGCGCGTGCGGTAGGAATCTCGAACTTTCGGCTTGCGCAAATCAAGACCAGCATGGCCACTCGCCGTGTCGATGTCGCGCAGTATTGCTGGAATATCTTTGACCAACGGATGCAGAAGGAAATTTTTCCTTATTGCGAAGAACAGAACATTGGTGTCATGGCTTATGGGTCACTGGCGTACGGTCTGCTGACTGGGGCGTTTAACGAAAGCACTGACTTTGGCGGCGATGATTGGCGCGCACGTCGTGGTCGCATGGGTGCGATCAATCTCTTTCAGCATTTGTTCGGACCAGAATATTTTCCCAAAAACCTCAAAGTCGTAGAGGATCTCAAAGAACTCGCCGCAAAGTACCATAAAAGTTTACCGCAGTTCGCTTTGCGATGGACGCTCACTAATCCGGTTGTCAGTACCGCGTTAGTTGGTTGCCGTAATGTAAACGAGGTCAATGACAATATAGGGGCGTTGGGTTGGTCAATCAGCGAAGCTGATATGAAAGCCATTAATGATAGTTTCGCCCGGCATGGTGTCGATCCGACGCCAGACGTGTGGCTGGAGAGGGATTAAGAAAAACACGTATTACGTTTTACGTAATACAAAAAGCGTAATGCGAGCTGAGGATGATCTTCAGCGGCATTACGCTTGTGCTGCCGCCTGTTGCAATAACTCCCACAGCTGAGTTACGTGATCATGAGTGGTCGCGATATTGCCAATCGCGACACGAATTGCGTACTGTCCGTTCAACTTCGTGTGCGAGAGAAACGCCTTACCGCTGGCGTTGACGGCATCAATGATTGCTGCGTTGTGGACCTCAAGATCCGTCTTCCCCGAAGGAAGATGACGGAAGCAGACAGTGGAGAATGGAACCGGAGCGAGCCGTTCCCATCCGTGGGTCGTGTCAATCTGTGATGCGAACCATTGCGCTTCCTTCATGTGCCCGGCGATAATCTGCGCCAATCCTTCTTGACCATATGCACGAATCACCATCCACAGTTTTAACGAGCGAAATCGCCGTCCAAGTGACAATCCGTAGTCCATGAGGTTGATGACGTCAGGTTCATCTGTACGTAGATATTCGGCGACCAGAGAAAACGCGCGTTTGAGATCATCGGGACGAGGCGTGTACAACAGGCTACAGTCAATAGGTGTGAGTAACCACTTGTGTGGATTGACCACAAACGAATCTGCTCGTTCACAGCCAGCGAGAACATATCGATGTGAAGGAACGACTGCAGCCGCGCCACCATACGCAGCATCGACGTGCAACCATAACCCATATCGTTGGCAGATGTCGGCGATCGGAGGAACAGGATCTATACTAGTAGACGAAGTCGTTCCGACTGTCGCAACGACGGCAATCGGCTTCACCCCAGCCGTAATGTCTGCTTGTATCGTTTTTTCGAGAAGGTCGGGACGCATGCGGAACTCGGCGTCGGTTTCAATGTGGCGAATCCCTTGTCGTCCGAAGCCCAAGGCAATCGCCCCCTTGTCAATCGAACTGTGAGTCTGGGTTGAGCAATAGATCGCAAGGGGAGGGAGATCTTTGCGTCCAGCCATGCCGCGTTCACGAATATCGAGATTCGCGGCTTCACGAGCCGCAGCCAGTGCATAAAGTGTCGAAGCCGAGGCAGTGTCCGTAATTTCGCCGAACCACGTTGTTGGTAGTCCCAGCATTTCAGTGACCCACCGCAGCGTACGTTGCTCCAGCTCTGTTGCTGCTGGTGACGTCCGCCACAGCATCGCGTTGACGTTGAGTGCTGCGGCGATCAGTTCGCCGACAATACCTGGACCTGACCCACTAATGCCGAAGTAGGCGAAGAACGCTGGATGATTCCAATGAGTAATGCCGGGCAGGATCAATCGATCAATATCTTGGAGAATAGTCTCAAGCGGCTCACCTTGCAGCGGTGCCGACTGGGGAAGTCCTGCGGCAATCTCTCCTGGGGTAACACGAGACAAGACCGGCAACTCGCCAACGTGCTCAAGATACGAAGCAACCCAATCGCTTGCCTCGTGAAAGGCCTGGCGGAGTTCTTGTGGGCTTGGACCGATATGAGTCATAGTACCCCTAGCAATTTCCAAAGAAGTGCGAGGCACTGTACCACAGAGGGAGAATAGAGAGGAATCGTGTCAAGAGGAAATAAGGAAAAGGCAGGAAGAAAAGGGACGTCTCGCGTAAGACGCCCCTTAGGAGCTAATTGGCTGAGATAGCGATCCGGCGCGGTTTCGCTTTCTCGGCTTTCGGCAGTTCGAGTTCGAGTACGCCGTTTTTCATCCGCGCACTGATGCGCTCAGCCTCAATCGTGTTAGCGAGCGTGAACCGACGGGCATAATTGCCAATATTGTATTCCGTATAGACAGGAGCCAAGTTCTCGTAGTCCTTAATTGTCTACCTGTCCCTCGATCGACAACACTCCCATCGTTCACGTTGATCTCATATCGAATTGCTCATCAACTCCCGGCATATCCGCCCGCAACCACAGGCTGTCGGGAGTTTCGTAAATGTCGACATCTGGGACGTACGTCCGCCCTGGACGGGTAAGTTCGTTGCCGGTCATTTCTTGCTTTTTGTGGGTTGTAGTTCTTTGTCTGCCATAGTCTGGGTACCTCCTGCTTCTGTACTGTTCGCTAGTTACGCGCCTTGATTTCAATCTGTCGAGGCTTGGCTTCTTCCTTTTTAGGAATGCGAACGGTGAGCATTCCGTGCTTGCATGTGGCTTCTGCCTTCGTCAGGTCAAGCTCCTCTGCGAGTTGTAGGGAACGTGAAAACTCGCCGCCGCTGCGTTCGTGACGATGGAAGCTGGCTCCTTCAGGAGCTGAGAGTTTCACGTTTGCCGCTAATGGTTAACGTCCGACCCTGACCCTCTATGTCGATGCCTCGGGCACAACTCCCGGTACCTCCATGCGGACGATATAACCATCTTTATCAGCAGAAGACATTCGTCGGTGGGAACACTCCCTCGCCCAGACACACCAAGATCGAAATCCCTGCGTTGGGCTTTCAAATGTTCGGTCAAGTTCGCGCTGTAAACTGAGCAACGCGTCGATAGGGCTAAAACGTGGAGAGAAACGAATAAGTGCCATGTGATGACCTCCTAAAATTTTTCTATTACTGCCGGCGCCGGCGCTCATTGTTTCTGAAGAAATGTAAGATCGATTTATCCGAGGTCAAGAGATCAGGTCGCAAATTTTTTGCAGGCGGTGAGCAATGACGCCAGACCGTATAGGGGGCCGTGTAACAGTGAGAAGAGAGGAGCGAAGAAACAGGAAGTGAGGATGGGAAGTCGGGTAGGATCAGGTTTGAGACTTCCCTCTGCGACTCAACTGCCATGGACCTTAGTAGTTCATCGCAGAAATTTTGATAGACAAAGATTACTTCGTCACTCTGCTCCTGCTTAGAAACAAAATCTTCGACTCGTGCCCGACACTCGTGGCAGCCCGTCATTCCCCGAAAAGGGTCGGCCGGTTTGTTTTCATGGTCTAGGGTGTACCCCAGGTGCATGAACATTCGCAAGGCCGCAGGCCGCGACCCGGAATCCAGTTCTCCACCCCTGGATTCCGGCTTTCGCCGGAATGACGGACAGGATTGCTCCGCTTATTTCCGCTGCCACGTTGAGTGCCCCGCGCTCTCGGCGTCTCGTAATGCCTAAGAAGGGCTGTCATTGCGAGCAGAGCGAAGCAATCTCATCAAAATCAATGTGGCGGAACCCTTATCAGTTAAACCGCACATACTCAAAATCAACCGGCTTGCCTTTGATACCGTTTGCGGGTGGGGCAATCCAATTGGCAAACTTGCCGGGTTCAACCACGCGTCCCATCAACGACGTGACGAACGCACGGTCTTCAAGCGTGGGCAGCCAGTTGCCGACGTTGGTGTTCCATTCGGCATCAGAAACGACCCGCCCATCAGGCGAAGACGCAACGCGGAAAAACTACCAATTCTGCGATTGAATGCCTTATGAGGAACTTGGAGGCGGAAGGGAATCCCATTTCTTTCTAACACTTTGTTCCAGCGGCTGACACCGCGAATCGAGTCTTTAATGAAATCGTCGCGTAGTCGTTCATTGAGCGACACAAGTGCTGGGACCTGCTTCTCGATTAATTTCCCGTCGACGACATCGAGAATCGGATAGGTGGCATCTTTGAGGAGATGGTCATCGCTGATCTTGGTCTCGTCATAGCGCCCCTTAATCCCGGTACTATAGAAGGTGGCGGCATTGGAAGATTGATCAGCGCCAAAAAGATCGAGCGTAACGCTGTAATGAAAATTGAGGTAGCGTTGCAGGGTTTCCAGATCAATCACGCCAAGAGCCCGCAGCTTATCAGGAGCGTCAATGTTGTGCTCACGCATAACTTCCGCTGTGCGCTGAACCACGCGCGCCACTCCAGACTCACCTACGAACATGTGGTGTGCTTCCTCAGTTAACATGAACTGTGTGGTTCGTGCGAGCGGGTCAAATCCTGATTCCGCCAAAGCGCAGAGTTGGAACTTACCGTCACGATCGGTGAAGTAGGTAAACATGTAGAACGCTAGCCAATCCGGCGTTTTCTCGTTAAATGCACCCAGAATACGAGGATTATCGGCGTCCCCCGAGCGGCGTTCGAGTAATGCTTCTGCTTCTTCACGGCCGTCACGACCAAAGTAACGGTGGAGTAAATAGACCATCGCCCACAGGTGACGACCTTCCTCAACGTTGACCTGAAAGAGGTTCCGCAGGTCATAGAGAGATGGAGCAGTCAGGCCGAGGTAGCGCTGCTGCTCAACGGAAGCTGGCTCTGTATCACCTTGCGTGACAATTATGCGACGCAAGGTTGCGCGGTGTTCACCTGGGACGTCCTGCCAGGCTGGTTCGCCTTTGTGTTCACCAAAATTGATTGTACGACCTTCCTCCTGTGGCGATAGAAAAATACCCCAGCGATAGTCGGGCATCTTCACATAGTCGAAATGTGCCCAGCCAGAGGCATCAGCACTGACCGCCGTGCGTAAGTAGACGTCATCCTGTTGTGCACCTTCTGGGCCGACCTCGTTCCACCAGTTGAGGTAATTCGGTAGCCAGCGTTCCAGCGCGCGTTGTAGGGTTTTGTCAGTCGACAGATTGACGTTGTTGGGGATTTTCTCACTGTAATCGATGCTCATGGCTGGCTCCTGTTGTGAGAACGTGAAACGTGGTGCGTGAAGCGTATTACGTGTTTTCCGACTCTTAAACTCTCAGACTCCTGGACTCCTAGACTCCCAGATTTTTCTAGACTCTTTCCCAATTAAACTTCGCCTTGTTCCCAGTACCGTACACTTTCAACGCTCCTCGTTCTCCGATGGCATTCGGGCGAATAAAAATCCAATTCTGCCATGCAGAGAGGCGACCGAAAATGCGCGACTCCATTGTCTCTGCTCCACCAAACCGGAGATTGGCCTCCATTCCCGTCAGTGCATCAGGAGAGAGGCTTGCCCGTTCCTCCAGAGCGATACGAATCTCATCATCCCAATCTAACTCGTCAGGCGCGGCAGTCACCAGCCCCAGGTTCAGTGCTTCTGCCGCATCTAGTGGGCGGCCGATTGATGCACGGATTTGCTCAAGAGCAGTGGTATCCTGGCTGAAACGACGATCTAGGCGCGAGATATCTGTCACCATCGGATAGGTGCCAAAGTTGAGTGGAGAGAGATGTAGTCGTGGAGCTGTTTCTTGTTCCTCGGCCTGCAACATATATATACGATCAGAGGCAAGCGCGAGTTCAAGTAATGTACCTGCAAAGCACGACCCCGGCTCGACCAAAGCGAACAACGTGCGTGAGGAGACGTCGAGTCGTGCCAAAGTGCGTCGCAACATGCCGATCACTTCGCGGACAAACCAATGTTGCTGATGTTGTGCCAGAGTTGCATCGACGGCGAGGACCAGATCAGCGTTTCCCTGTGTCTTTAGGAGCCACGTGCCGATATCTAACTCATTGGTGCGGAGCATCAGGAGGGCGTCATCAAGCTCACGTGCTATCTGCAGTGGCCACCATCGTGCCCCCAATTCGAGGATGCTCGCAAGGTCGTTCGGTTGAGATTGATGTGGTGCACTAGCGGTGATGGTTGCCCGTCGTGTGTTGCGGTCGATCTGAACATCAACGAACTCGTAGTGAATGCCCGTTGCGTCGATCACACGCGACAGCGGAGAAAGTGCTACTCCCTTTGCGCCCGTTGGACGATCACTTAGCAGCTGCCAACTCAAGCGCTCGACGTTTGACGGCTTCGGCAAATTGCGCGGGTTTAGCAAGGTGATCCACTAACCGCCAGTCCTTTGCCCGTTGACCGCGAATGCCTTCTGATGTGGTACAGAAAATATCGGCTCGGTCGTGCCGTACTTTGCGTTTGTCGATCAGACGGGTCAAACCGCCGGTGCCCGGCAACACACCTAACATCGGCACTTCTGGCAGGCTCACTGCAGATGAGCGGTCATCGATGAGAAGAATCTCATCACACGCTAAGGCGAGCTCGTAACCACCACCCGCGGTTGTTCCATTGCAGGCAGCAAGGAACTTGAGACCGGAGTATCGGCTCGAATCCTCGATGCCATTGCGTGTTTCATTGGTAAACTTACAAAAGTTGACTTTCCAGGCATGTGAGGACTGTCCTAACATGAAAATGTTGGCACCGGAACAGAAGATACGATCGCGCGCGCTGGTGAGGACGACCGTCCGCACTTCTGGATGCTCGAAGCGAATGCGTTGGAGAGCGTCGTGTAACTCAATATCGACACCCAAGTCATACGAATTCAGTTTCAATGTATAACCTGGACGGAGCCCGCCATCTTCTTGCACATCCATGGTCAGCGTGGCGATCGGACCATCAAAACTGAGTCGCCAATGACGGTAGCGATCCGGTTGGGTTTGGTAGTTGACGAACGGAGTGGTTGACTCTGTCCGTGCTTCCTCTGTTGCAATGCCCATGCGGGTTCTCCTGTTAACGTGCTGCCAAGCACTATATTTCCTCTCAGTGACATTCTGCCAGTAGCATAGCCCAGGCGCATGAGAGCAGGTATGGTTGTGATTTTTTCTCCTCTTGTCTAAAGAAGAAAGGCCTATGGAGAAAACACACTAAGACGTGAATTTTTGCTTGAGTACGCCGTGGCAGGCGCAACCCGTCTCCGGATGGGGGAAAAGGATTAATAGTGAAATGGGGAAAAAGAATTTCGGAGTCTAAGAGTCTAGGAGTCGAAAAAAGGCAGTCTCCGTTTCCCCGATTGCCCTTTTCGCCGTTTTCCCTTCCTGACCTCGTAGGGCAGGCTGTGCCTGCCATCATCAATCCAGGAGGACCTTGTGCCTATCCCAGAAATTCCAGAGTCATTTAACGCAGCGACGGCTTTTATCGATCGGCACCTTAGTGAAGGTCGTGGTGACCGAGTGGCGTTGTGGTCTGGCGACCAGAAAATCACCTATGCGCAACTTGCAGAGAACGTCAATCGTGCTGGCAATGCGCTTCGTCGCCTTGGCGTGCGACCAGAAGAACGTATTCTCTTAGTGGTGCTGGACTCACCCGAATTCGTCTATGCATTTTGGGGAGCAATAAAAATCGGTGCTGTGCCAGTACCGGTCAATACGTTCATGCGAACTGATGAGTATGCCTACATGCTCGACGACAGCCGTGCCTCTGTGGTGATTACTTCTGCCGAAGTTTGGCCCACGGTGGCACCGGCAGCAGCGCAATCGCGTTGGCTCCGGCAGCGCATTGTAGTCGGGAGTCAGTCTCATGAGACGCTCTCATTTTCCGGCCTTCTTGCTGACGAATCGACAGCACTGGAAGCAGAATTCACTCATCGTGATGATCCTGCCCTCTGGCTCTATAGTTCAGGATCAACCGGAACACCCAAAGGGGTCGTCCATCTCCATCGTGACCTCTTGTATTGCTGTGAAACCTACGGGCGAGAAGTGTTGACCATCACTCCTGATGATGTGACATTTGCCGCACCACGGCTCTTTTTTGCCTATGGCCTCGGAGGAGGGATGTATTTTGCCCTCTACGCGGGTGCGACAGCAGTTCTGGTCTCAGATCGTCCGACGCCTGACAGTGTATTTGCCGCTATCCATCGTTATCGCCCGACGCTTTTTTTTGGTGTGCCGACCCTGTATGCGGCGATGCTTCAGGTCAAAGACACTGAGCAAAAGTATGACTTCTCCAATCTACGATTGTGTCTCTCTGCTGGTGAACCTTTACCAGGAGAACTCTTTCTCCGCTGGCGAGAACGCTTCGGTGTCGAAATCCTTGATGGCATTGGCTCTACTGAGATCCTTCATATCTTCCTTTCGAATCGTGCTGGACAGGTACGACCCGGCAGTTCTGGAATTCCGGTTCCAGGGTATGAAATGCGATCTCTGATGATCGTGGGCTCGAAGTACCGCAAGGAGAGATTGGCGATCTCTTGGTGAAGGGCGGAAGCGTCACATCCGGTTACTGGCATAAGCTTGAAGCCACGCGGCGCGCCCTCCAAGGCGAGTGGATTCGGACTGGTGATAAATACTATTGCGATGCAGAGGGGGTGTATTGGTATTGTGGGCGTTCGGATGACATGCTGAAGGTTTCGGGACAGTGGGTGTCCCCGGCGGAAGTTGAAGGGATTCTTTTTCAGCACCCTGCTGTACTCGAAGCGGCAGTCGTTGGGTGGGAAGACGAGAATCGACTGATAAAGCCGAAAGCATTTGTGGTATTGAAACAGGAGCAAGGGGCATCTCCTGAGTTGGCGCAAGAACTGCAAACGTTTGTGCGGGAACGGACCCTACCTCACAAATATCCACGATGGGTTGAGTTTGTCACTGATCTGCCCAAGACGGCAACGGGAAAAATTCAACGCTATAAGCTACGAGCCGTGTAACGGCTAACAGGTGAAGTGGGATGGATAATCGATATAGACTACAGACGTGTAGGGTGCTGGTGTCCTGTGCTCTTTGGGGGCTTGCCTTTGTGGTGTTGTCCTTTTCTGAGGGAAACTATCCTCGCGCCTTTGCCCAGGTCGTTTCTGATGATGCCGAGAAAAAGATTCAAGCGCGAGCGGCCATGGCGACGGCAGAAGAACTCTACAGTCACAAGGACTATGACAAAGCTATCGAACAGTGGCGCGAAGCTATTCGTCTCGATCCGAGTCTTGCACGTGCGCATCTTGACTTAGGCATCGCGTTGCGCGGCAAGGGACAACTGGCCGAAGCGATCCCCTTGTTACGCGAAGCTGTCCGTCTGGATCCGAAGAACGGTACCGCATATGCAGATCTGGGCGATGCGTTGCAAGAGCAAAATGACCTTGATGGGGCGTTGGCTGCGTATCAAGCGGCCCTTGCGCTTGTCCCGAAGTCCGCTCCAGTGCGGAATAATCTTGGTTACGTGTTTGTAAAAAAAGGGAACCTCGACGGTGCGATTGCTGAATGGCGCGAAGCCGCACGCATCGATCCAAAATATCCACCGGCGCATATTAACCTGGGAGAAGCGCTCGAAAATAAAGGTGATAAACAAGGCGCCATTGCTGCCTATGAGAGATTTCTTGAACTCGTCACAAATAGAGAAGATGTTGAGGCGATTCGCAAGCGGATTGCTGCGCTTAAATCCGAGGCAAAACCGCAAGCAGCACCAGAGAAGCAATAATCACTACAAGCCATCCCAAAACCCACCACTGGATGCCCGCTCCTCATAGGACGAGGACAGGCTACGCGGGCATGACGTACTGAGGCCTGATTTTCCGTCATTCCCGCGGCAGCGGGAATCCAGGTTTTCGGGTTGGAGGAGGTTTAGGGATGAGTTGTAGAGATTGTCCTTTTCTTTATGCAAAGGTTGGGGAGATCACGATCTCCTCACCCTCACTTTTCGACGACTTTTGTGGTTCGAGTCCTCACTATTTGTTGACTGGCCGCAAGAAATGTTTGAAGGCCCATTTGGCCACATGCCTGCCTTGCTTCCGCGCCTTTTCATCGGCGAAACGGAAGTGAATGCCCTGATAGATACGGACATCGACCGTATCCCAGGATAAATCCGAGAAGCGGGTATAGGTCAGCGTGTTCGGGTCAGCCAGCGGGTGCTGGCTGACGGCCGTGAAGGTAATGTGGTCTGTCCTGAAGAAGAGCTCCAGCGTGCGGGTCAATGCTCCCACCGCGTTATTGGCACCCGAAGTGTAGTCGGGATAGTTGGGCGTATTGAGCAGTGGTTCCCAGGTCGGGTCGCCAGTCGTCCGCGCGTTACCATCGTTCTCCCCCTCTTGGATCGCTGTGATCGGTCGCCAGAAGACGTAGTGAATTTTATTGGCCCACGCGACGATGAAGGAATCGGCGATCGCCAAAGTGCCGAGGGCCAACAATCGTGCATTGTCACCAATATTCTTCGTGTTTGCGGCAGCAACATCCCGGAGGATTCGGTTCCAGAGGATGAAGTTATTGCCCGCATAGAAATAGGCGAGGTGCGTCTTGCTCCGGGGTGCGAGTGCTGTTGACGCGGACACCTACGGCCTTCACTTCATTATAATCCTTGGCGTACCGTTTACTGTGCAGCCGCGGTGGGGGTTTGGCGAAGAACTGGTCTCCACCCTTCAGGGTGAAGGGTAGGACCGCGCCTAGCCACGGAGTCACCATGGGAGCATTAGAGGGAGGTGGGCCAGTGGGTGGGTTGGATGGCGTCGGGCGCCAGACGCCGGGCTCAGTCCCGCCGGTGAAGGGAGGTGGGAGGGGATTCGGGACACGCCCGTCATTGGCCCGCAAGGCGAGGATACCGGCAGCGGCGGCTTCACCGACTGCCACTCCAGGGATCATCCTCCGCCAAGCCCTGGGTGGCCAAGTAGTCACGGTACGTGGTGTCGAGCGTGTCGACTTGGCTCGGTAAAATGTTGACGAGCACATCGTGGGCAGCGGTGGCGGCCGCGCGCCTGGGTGAGCCGGAGGCATTAGGGATGTCCACATGATAGGGTTCGAAGCGTCCTTCGAAGGCTTGGACGGCGTCATGGACGGCGGCCTGGACGATGGCCAAGTCGAGGAAAATGACCGGTCCTGGACGCGGAGGGGCCGCAGCCATTCCCGGTCATCAAGCTGGAGAGACTTCGAGCGCACTGACAGAGATCAGTGAAGAGAAAGAAGGCGCCGGTCTTCTTGGTATCGATCCCACGAGAGCGGGCGCAGCCAGTGAAGGCGGTCCGGAGTCGTAAGTTGCTCAGGGTGGCGGGGCCACCAGCAGGATTTGTCCCTCAGGCAAGCTGAAGGGGATAGAGGTTATAATCACAATCAGTGTTTTCCTCTACCCGAGCGCTGAGGCGGCCCGGCCTGCCTCCCCCCTCAGGGGCCAGTGCTCGTCTCGCGTAAGTGGTAGCGGAGCAGTGCCTCCCACGTGTCAAACTCGATCAGATAGAAGGCACTGCGGAACAGCGTCCATAAGCCCCGGCGCGATTCGCCAGCGCGACACTGCTGATAGAGCCGATCGCCAAACTCCAAGAGCTTATGCGCGAGAAAGGCTAAGAGGTTGAGCAGATAAAAGACTATCGACAACGTCTGCTGCCCATGCCCGTAGTTGTGCTCAAGTTCGTAGCCGTGATTTTTCTGCACGTTGAACTGCTCATTCTCAATCTTCCACCGTGAGCGCCCGATGCCGACAATCGCCGCCACGGTCTCCGGGGTCACGGCGAAGTCGGTCACCCACGAATTGTGATAGCCGACCGTGCCATCGGGGCGACGTTCCCAGACTTCCAGGAAATTGACCCGCACGCGCCCCGGACTGCGTGAGGGGAACCGTCAGCGGCACTGCGGTACTCAAACGTACGGCGGTGACGTCCCGTCCCTTCTTGCCACGTCCCTCGTTCACCCTCCCCGCGCTGCTCTCGTTCTTCCAGCTGCGCAAAAAGCGCGGCATGCGAGGTCGGTTTGGCGACGAGCACGAAGCTCATCCGCAACCTCTGCAGCTCCGCAATCAACGGCTCATGCCCATAGAGATCATCGCCGACGATACACATCGACTAACTGCCGATGTTCCTCGCGCAGCCGCTTCACCAACCGTTTGGCGGCCGTCAGTTCGCAGTCTTGCGTCTCCTGTCCATCCGTATTGCGGACTTCCTCGGCATCCAGCGGCAAAATCTTATGGCTCCCCGCGCGCGTCACCGTGGCCCCGACGACCACATGCGAATAGTGCATCTCCCCGTTTGCCTGCCGCTGGTGCAAACAGTGCGGACAGTGAATCTGCGTCGAATGAAAATACTCGCTCCCATCCAGCACGGTCGGATAATACTTCTGGCCCCGCGACCTCCGTCACAAACCGGGCCGTCCAACCTACACGCCGCATCTGCTCAAAGGTCTGGGGTAACACTCGCCGCAAGGGCTCCGTGCGGCACCCCGTCCAGAATCTCGCGCATCTGCGTATCCGACGGAATCTCTGCGACCTGAAAGACCCGCTCCAGATTCGACCGCCCCGTCCGTTGCTTCATCCGCCGCTGATATTCCAACAGACTCGGATGTTGAAAGAACAGCATCGCAAACGCGCTCATCAGCACCGCCGGCATCTCCCAGGTGAGGCGCTGCGGATCGCGACAGGTCCGGAATCTGGGCAAAGGTGGTGGCCAGCTCGTCGCGAAAGGCGTCAAAGGTTAACTTCTTTAACGGACGCATTGGGCCAGTATACCGCCTCGCACTCCCGCGTATACCCGCTCAAGCGCAGTAACTCCCCCGCCTAATGCCCCTCGGCTTCCTCTACTTTTTCGCTCACCCAGAATTGCTCGGAGGGGCCGCCGCTACCAACGCTTGCACGGCAATATCGTTCCAATCGGTTACAGCGTCGGCGCGAGCGATACTTGACCAGTTTACTGTCGAAAAAGTCACGAAGGTAGCCACGGCGATGGTATGTATTTTATTCCAACTGTTCCAGTGTAGATGAAACATGTTGTCCTCCTTAAAAAAGGTGTTGACGGTTAATCCCCTAATAACCGGCGTAGACGAAAGCACGGAATATTCCTCTGTGAACTGGGCCCCGCTCGCTCACTAAGGCGTAACAATGTAGTGAACAAATTGTTCATTGCGATTGAACAAGGTTCGGAGATAGCAATAAACAAGGGGGTATGGCCGACTTTCCTCCCACATCGCTCACCACTTCTGGGTTTTCCAAGTTTCCAGAACACAAGGTGCCACGGGCAGCTTGCTACCCGTGGCCAACCTTGCACTAGCGATCAAATCGCCAGTGGCACCTAGCGCTCAGCCTCAGTCTCCCTTGCCATTCGGGAGGGTTAGTGTTCCGGTAAACGTACCGGTTTGGCTGCCGAAGCAACGATTGGCCGGGTCACAGACGTGGTAGAGGCCTGTTCCCTTAACCTGAGCAGAGCCGGTGGCGCCCGTTAATCTCCCCGTGCCGCCAAAGTAGTCATACGTTCCCTGGAAAGTGAACGCGCCTGTCGAGAGATTCACACAGAGCGTCCCCGAGCTGCTAAAGCTAAAGAGCTGGTCTCCGGTGTGTGTGTCGGTGGTCACGGAGTTGCTCCCCATAAGCTGAAATTCTACGGTGTCACTGGGACATGTGACCGGCGCTGAAAGCGGGAGCTGATATTCGCTTTGACCCTGGCCAGTGAACGGCCCCATGGTGCCTGTGCCTGTCACCAAGTTTAAACCCGCCTTTTGGCCGTCTTGATTAAAGTCAAATTCTGAGGGGCTAAAACTGCCAGAGAAGCTCCCTTTAATTTTTATTTGCTTTGCCTCAACCGAGCCGGCAACCACACTCAGTATTAATCCCACAGTCATGCCTAGTGCTAGTTTGTGTAGATGCATCACGTTCTCCTCGTGTTGTGTTGAGTATTGATTGAAACCCTACAGTTGACCTTGCGTCCGTTAAGAGCGAGTTCACAGATCATTCGCGTGTTACGGAGGTGCGCGAGGCATTCCGGTTCTCTTGGTCGCCTGTACGCTGAGCTGTTTCTCCCTTGTAATTGTGTCCATCATGTGGCAGGAGGGTAGGAAATCAGTCGCCAGAAAGTCATGGAAAAATTCTGGGATTTCTGTGGGATTTTTCTGGAAGGGTGAAAAAAAGGAGTATGGCGGACGAGCAAACCGTACATTTTGGCCCCTATCGGCTCGATCCAGCCAATGCGCGGTTGTGGCAGGGAACCCACCCGCTGCGCCTCACGCCTAAAGCCTTTCAGGTGTTGTGTTTCTTGGCGGCACGGCCAGGGCAGTTAGTGAGCAAAGACGAGCTGTTTGAGGCGGTGTGGGCAGAGACGATAATCAGTGAGGCGACGCTGACGAGTGCGATTCAGGAGATTCGCAAGGCGTTGCGGACAATGCGCGGGAGCCGCGGTACGTGGAGACTGTGCCCAAGCGAGGGTTTCGGTTTATTGGGGAAGTTGTCAGTAGCCAGTGTCAGTAAACAGTAGAGAAGAAGACAAACGGCAAAAGGCTAGAAGTCAAGGGTCCAGCAGTCTAGTGGCCAGGAGTGAGCGGTCGAAGAGGCAAGCGGGGGACCGCAGAGACTGCGAGACCAAGGCTGCACAGTCATTGAGAGCGAAGCAGAAGGATGTTTCTGAACGAGTCGATTGTCGCCTGCGGATCCTCGCAATGACACGTGTCCCTCCTTTTCAGACGAGATCCTCCGACCTCTGCCAGGGGCCAGACGTCTATCAGACGAACTCTTGTCTCCTCTGCCTTCACCAACAACCACTACCACTCCGCGCCGCTTGCGCTGGTGGCAGGTGCTGCTGTTGGTAATGGTGCTAGTACTTGGGGGAGGGCTAGCGGCCAACTGGCGCTTGGCACGGTTGGTGGTGGCCAGTTACGTTCCTCCTCCGGTTCCAGAGCCTATTGCGTTGCCCCTCCCGGACAAGCCCTCCCTCGTGGTGCTGCCATTGGTCAATCTGAGTGGCGATGCCAGTCAGGAGTATTTCAGCGATGGACTCACCGATGATTTGATCAATACCCTGGCGCAATTTCCGGACTTGTTTGTCATCGCCCGCCATTCCGCTTTTACCTACAAGGGGAAGAGCATCAAGGAACAAGACATTGGCAAGGAACTGGGGGTTCGCTACGTACTTGCAGGCAGCGTCCGACGAGCGGACGGGCAGATGCGAATGAATGTGCAGTTGGTCGATGCCACCACTGGGGAACAAGTATGGGCTCAGCGCTATGATCGCCCTTTTACAGAGATCTTTGCCCTGCAAGATGACCTGGTCGAGAAGCTCGCGACGACACTGAAATTACAGCTCTCATTATGGAAGCATGGACTCTTTGTCCGTAAAACGACGGAGAATGTCGAAGCGCATGATTATGTGTTGCGCGGATGGGGGCATTGGTTGCTCGCGTCAAAAAAGGACAATCTCCGGGCACGGGAATTTTTCGAGAAAGCGCTGACACTTGATCCTCAATACGTTGTGGCTTACGCCGGCATAGGGTTGACCTACTATATGGAGTGGATCATGCAATGGAGCCCTGATCCGCAGAACTTGGAGCGCGCCTTGGAATTTGGGCAAAAAGTGGTGGCCCTGAATGAGTTTTATCCGGTAGGGCATCAAATCCTGGCGCTCACCTACGCACGAAAAGCGCAAATTGACCGTGCCCTTAATGAGATCGAGCGGGCCATTACCTTGCTACCAAATTGGGCTGACAGTCATGCAACTCTGGCAGAAGTATTGATGTTGGCAGGCAAACCGCTAGAGTCGCTCCGGTCGATCCAACACGCAATACGCCTTAACCCCCATGCATATGTCGTTTATTTCATCCAATTAGGCTGGGCCTATCACTGCACAGAGCACTATGCCGAGTCGATTGTCGCGGTCAAGCGAGCGCTTGCTCTGACTCCCTTTTATCCTCTTGCGTATCCGCTGCAGGCATCCAACTACACTTCCCAGTGGATCACCCAGCAAAGCCATGACCCCAAGCTCTTGGACCAAGCGTATGACGCCGCGCAAAACGGCATTACGCTCAATGATGCCGTCCCTTGGGGCCATACCGCCTTGGGCTTCGTTTACTTGTGGCAGAAGCAATACGACCACGCCATTGCTGCATTTGAGCAGGCGGTAGTGCTTGATGAGAACTTTGTGTGTGGCCAGATGATGTTGGCTGGTGGGCTGAGCCAAGTCGGGCGGGTGGAAGAGGCGGTGAAAGTAGGCGAGCGAGCATTAGTCTCAAAGCTCTACCGTCTGATGATCGCTGTCTCTATGGAGTAGCGTCCGCGTATGCGCTGGCCGGACGACTGGAAGAGGCGGTGACACTCCATCTGCGCCTGTTGCAACAGTTTCCCAATTTTCTGGTGTCTCATCTCCAGCTAGCTGATATCTACAGCCAACTCGGCACGAGAGGCCGAAGCGCAAGCCGCCGTAGCGGAAGTCCTGCGCATCAATCCGCAATTCTCACTGGAAGTGCACAAGCAGCGTGTGCCGCTCAAAGACCCGGCGATGCTGGAGCGGCATATTGCGGCGTTGCGGAAGGCAGGGCTGAAATGAATTAAGAATTAAGATGAAGAATTAAGAATTGAGAATGAAGAATGAGAAATAGGCTAAACGCTACAGGCTGAAGGCTACAGGGGGAAAATAAAAAGGGCGAAAAGGGAAAAAAAGGGAAAAGGATAAAGGTAAAGACGAAAAGGCTATTATTCTCAATGACTCAATGGCCCGATGACTCAATGATTCAATAGGAAGATGGCCCGAAAAGGAAAACTCTACTATGGCGCGATTGGATTTGGTTCCACGTGAACAACTTGATCCCGAGCTGCGCGAAACATTAGAAGCCTTTGAGCGTGCGTGTCCGGATTTTAATCCTGCCGTTTTTCAAGCGATGGGGCAAAACCCGGAATTGAGCAAAGCCTTTTACCGCTTCTATATTCCCAGCCGGTTACATGGCCTGCTCGATAGCAGGCTGAAAGAGTTGGTACGCCTCAAGATTGCTGAGCTCAACGCGTGTCGTACCTGACAACGCTCTCGTACTGCACAGGCTGTGCAGGATGGAGTGACAGATACGCTCGTGGCTGCGCTCTGTGATTATGACAATCACCCGGAGTTCTCATCTCGTGAGAAGCTTGCGTTACGCTTTGCTGAGTGTATGGCTGTACATCACCACTCTATTGATGACTTCTTCTTTCATGAATTGCGGCAGGAGTTTACCCCAGCAGAGATTATCGAGCTCGGTATGCTGACCGGTTTGTTCATCGGTTATGGACGGTTACTCGCGGTGCTTGATTTGGAGAAGTAGCCCCCTTAACGCCGTGAAAATTGCCCGAATATATTGACCCTATCTTCCCGTTTATCTAGATAAACGGGAATGACCTCCCGATTATCCACTTATTTGCGGACCTTAAAAACGACCACGATATGCCGCATTTTTATGGAGGCCACGCAAAGTCGGCAAGACAACGCTTCTCCGTCAGCAGTTTCCTACCGCTCATCAAGTCTGATGCAGAGTTACCATCGCTCCATATCGTGGACGCAGAGTAAAAATGGGGTGTGGCTCTATTTTGTGACCCGGGGCTACGTGTAGGCGATACTTCTGCGCGACTGTTGCCAACACGAGTTGTGCTTCCATCAAAGCGAACTCGTTGCCGATACATAAACGCGGGCCGCCGCCAAAAGGAAAATACGCGTACCGTGGGCGGTTCGCTGAACGTTCAGGAGTGAAGCGTTCTGGGTCGAATCCCTCTGGGTTCTCCCAAAATTCTGGGAGTCGATGGGTGACGTATTGGACCAGGAAAATTTGGGATTTCGCTGGAATGTGATACCCGCCGATTTCATCGTCACTCAGCACTTCGCGTGACATGGCCCACGCTGGTGGGTACAGCCGTAACGTTTCATCAAGGATCATACGCGTGTATTTGAGATTGGGCAGATCAGCGATCGTCGCTGTACGACCACCGAGGACCTCCGCTAATTCTGCACGAAATTTCCGCTCTACCGTGGGATGTAGCGAGAGTAGCGTCCACGCCCAAGCAAGAAGTACGGCAGTAGTCTCGCTCCCAGCGCCGAGAAAGGTGGTGACCTCATCGCGCAATTGCTTATCGTTCATGCCCTCGCCAGTTTCCTCGTCGCGGGCCATGAGCAACATCGACAAAAGGTCTCCTCTGTCGTGTCCGTTCTGACGACGTTCAGCGATGATTTTGTAAGCGATCGCATCCATGGTTTGCACCGCCTTGTGAAAACGGCGGTTGCGCGGCGTGGGAATATTCTCCGGCAGAGTGAGGAAATGCTCAAATCGATAGTTAAAGTGGGCGAGTATCAGTCTTTGTTGATCAAGGAACGCATTCAGCTCACTACTGAGCGCGGTGCCGAATAAAGCTTTCCCGGTAATGTCGAGTGCGAGGTTGCTCATCTCAGCGAGCAGCTCTACGGGTTGCCTGTTCTCAGCAACTGAACGCCAACGTTCAAGCATGGTGTCGATGGAATCGGTCATTAGTGTGACGAGTGCTGCGATGCGCTGGCGATGAAAAGCGGGTTGCGCGAGGCGACGCTGTCGCAGCCATGATTCGCCTTCATTGGTGAGCAACCCGTCGCCGACGGCAGACTTGAGCATTTTGACGAAGGCACTGCGTCCATAGTTTTGGTTATTGTCTTGCAGGACGTATTTGACGTGCGCAGGATGAAAGACCGAGTGTGAGAACCAGGGACCCATCTGTGTTCTGATAACGCCACCGAACTTGGCAAGGTCGATTTCAAATTTCAGTGGATCACGTCGGAAGGCTGCGAGGGCGCCAAAGGGAGTACGGTAGCGCGGTCC
Organism: uncultured delta proteobacterium; assembly: GCA_963733195.1. Taxonomy (GTDB): domain Bacteria; phylum Desulfobacterota; class Binatia; order Bin18; family Bin18; genus VGTJ01. The sequence goes on along the minus strand of CAVTCR010000025.1, from coordinate 23,788 downwards.
GGGGGCGATCTTGCGAGCGGTGGTCGGCCTTTGTTCTTCAACAAGCGGTGTCATAGGTTGCATGTGGAGCCTTCCTCTCTATACTACACGTCCGTTTCCCTGCGTTACTGACAGCGTAACAAAAGGCGAGGAAAGAAAACAGCAGAGGAGGGTGTCACTAAATTAGACCACTAAAGATCAGGCACACGGGGTCTGTCATTCTGAGCGTAGTCGAAGGGCTCAGAATGACACGAGTGAGGGTTACGTTGCGAAGTGTACGAATGTCATGTGGGTCGATTTAGGGATGGGGGCTTCTGAATGACGAGGGTGCATCGTACACTACAGGCATGAAAGGTATGAAATCACTAGCCTTACTGCTATTTGTCCTCATGGCTACTGCTGCAATTTCGACGACTACGCTGGTTCGAGCGCAGGAGGAGACTCCTGTGTACACTATAGTTGACGCTACGATAACTTGTGAACAGGCAGTGACTCTATCGTAGCGAACCGTTGAACGACTAAGGTATACCACGACAGGTGGCATCGTTGAGGAAGACAAGAAAAAGATCCTTACCGCGACCCGAACGACCTCTACAGGGCAAGAAACCTTGACGGTGCAGATTGTGTGTCAACCTGGAGGGGTTCGTGTTGAAGCGACTCCTGACATCTCTCCCTGTGAACAAGCGAATCAACGTGCCAAGCAAGCGATGGAACAATTACAATTCACTATCACTTCCTTCTCTCCGGCGACAACCGGGAAGCGTGGAGTCATCAAAGGAACGCGCGAGCGTCCTGAAGGACAAGAAACCACGATGGCAACGATTCACTGTAACGCAGAGGCGGTGTACATTGATGCCAGTGAGGAGAGTCCACTCCTTACCAATCCGGAGTTTCTCAAACCTATTAGTGATATTCGTCGCGGATTCTTTGCCCTGTTCAAGCCAATGGCGGCGGCGCTAGCGAAGGAGTGACGCTCCATCGTATTCAGTTCCGTTCGTAGTCTTCGACGCGGTAGCGGCAGACCGCTCCAGTCTCAATTCGCGTGGCGAGATGCTGCCCAACTACGGGATTGGCGGCTGCGACTTGCTCGATGGCACGTTTCACGGCCTTTCTGACTGCTGTACGGGCGCGCTCGGGGCGTCAGCAAAAGAGCGAATGCGGCCCCCGAGGCCACTTGCGCAGGCAAGTTCATGAATGAGCGTATCGAGCTCATCTTGCTCTTCCGGCATCAGCATGGATTGCTCTCTGAGTGTACGGATGCGCTGCCGTACTGCGGCGACTGTCGTCGCATCCATCACTTCTTGTTCTCCTGCCATTGGAGGCGAAGTTCCCTGGTCAACGACTAACGCAACGGCCGGAACGTCCTGGTTCGGTGCTGCAACAAGTTGGGCAAGATAACGCATTCCGACCAAATCTGGGACAGTGGCGATCTGATTCCCCAGCGCCATCCGCCATCCACCTTGTGGCGATGATGATACGCTGACAAAATTGCTATTAATATGAACGGGTCGTCTCCTGTGCTGCTCGCGAGCGCCTCTTGCCATCGATGGACCAGCCCAGTCATCCCGAGTTCGTCAGCTTCTGTCATCGCTTCTTTAAGAAGGTGGCGCCCTCGTTGATTATCCCCAGGCCCTGATCGCCGCAGTAATGCGAATGCGAGTTCCGCGCGCGCTTGGATGGCAGCTGGTCGGTGACCCGAGTCGTTCGTTTGCAGCGACAGCAGCCACAAAATGTTCTATCGCGAGATCGATTTTTCCACAGGTCAAAGCGGCTATGGCTAACGGACGATAAACCGATCCGAAGCAAACGACTGCGAGTGATGCCATGATTGGCAGCTCGGCATAGGGCAACAATGCGTTATAGGCAGCCTGGGCATTGTGCGTGTCGTTGAGTGCTGCTGCCAGTTCAATGATGGCCTGCATGGTGAGCAACCAGGAACTGGAGGGAATGATGCTGTCTAAGCCCTCACGCGTTAACCCATCGAGTACGGCACGTGCTTGGTGAGGTTGTCCACCACGCAACGCGAACAAGGCTGCTGCTGATGAGAAGGCACGATCTCGCTCGGTGAGCATCGGGGACGTGGCGATTGAAGCCGCGACATCAGCAATCTCCGTCTCGCGTCCCTGGAACACGCGAATGGCTGCCATATGCGCGCCATAGTACGACAACGCGTCGGCATCGCCCACTTCTGTGCCAAGTGCATAACATGCTGCTGCGGCTTGCTCTGCTTGTTCAAACTTCCCAGCTCGGATTGCTAGCATCACGTCCATTGCTTGCACGATAAAAAGAATGCTACTACAACGCAACGCATCAGCGCGAAGGCGGAGTTCCGCGAGTGCAGATTGAGCAGAGGGATCTCCCAGCAAGAACAAATCTGCTGCCCGCCAGCACAGGCCGATCAGTGCCAGCATTCCGTCACCAGCCACGGACGCTACCGAGACAAGTTCGTTGGCGACCGCGAGTCGAGGCTTCATGTGCGATGGAATGAAGAGCACATGATGACACAGTGACAATGCCTCAGCGAGGGTTCGTGCATCGCCAGTACGTCGCGCGGCTTCAACCCCTTCTATGACTTCTGTTACTGGGCCGCCGCGATACGCGTTTTCGGCGGCAATTCGTACCGTGAGCCGCGCGCGTAAGATGTGAGCATCGTGTGGAAGCGCAGCAAGTGCCCGGCGTTGTAACGCTCCTACGCGCTCAGCTTCCTCACTCATGCGGTGTTCTCGTACCCATACACCGCCTAAGCCCAGAGCTGCGCGGGCAAGGATCGCTGAGTCTCCCTCGGTTTCTGCCAGATGTGCTGCGCGGTGAAAGAGGGGACGCGCCTCAGCCAGATGGCCGCAAGCGAGGACGGCTTCGGCCCACTCGACCACTAAGGCTGAAGTGGGTCCAGGTAATGCTCCCGCATCTTGGAGTTTGGTCGCTCGACTCAGTAGTGTTGCAGCTTGCTCGAATCCTCCAGCCACTTGCAGTTCTGCTGCTGCCTCGCGGGCGATTTCCACAGCGGCGATGGCGTCCTCAGTAGAGCGGCTGGCAGCGATGAAGGCATGATGTGCTCGTCGTAACACGCGGTCGGGCGTGCGTCCCGTCAACAGCTGAGCAGTCCGTGCATGTGCAGCGAGACGCTCCTGTAGTGCGAGAGCTGCTAATGCGGCATCGCGTACACGCTCGTGGATAAAGCTCATCCGATCGCCACAGTGCTCGACCATGAGCCCGAGGTTGACTGCACGCCTCAGCGAGGTAGTCACCACACAGGGGGAGGTCTCGACGAGGCGGGCGACCTCGTACATTGAAACTTCTACGCCTAACAGAGCAGCCATTCCGAGGACTTTGCGGTCGAGGTCCGGAAGTTGCTCGATAGTATGTGTGATTGCCTGTTCTAACCCTTCTAATACCGTGTCATTGCCGAACTGGTTGTGTCCTACAACACTCCGCAGATGTAACGGGTTCCCCTTTGTGACTGCACCGACCAGAGACAAAAGCTCTGCATTCAGATCAGAGCAGCCATAGGAGGACAGATAGGTAGTGATCTCACTGTTGGTTAAACCTACGAGGTGAAGTGGCGTGGCGTCGTGATCCAGCTCTGCGAGCAATGCCGTTACTTCAGCAGACGCACTGGGGGTGTCGTCTCGACGGATTAGGAGTAGCAGCACGGGCAGTCCTTGCCGTTCACGAGCGAGAAATCGAGCGAGCAGAAGTGTCGTCGGGTCGGCCAAATGCACGTCATCAAGAACGAGCAGGTACGAAGTTCCACGAGGTGCGGCGCGAAAATAATCGAGCACGGCTATGAAGTAAGCGAACCGTTCGTGGTTTGCATCTGATCGTCGTTCGGCAAGAAGACTCGGAGGAGCGTCAAGCTCGCGAAAAATCCTTCGCCAGGGCCACAATGGCGGTGCTTCACCGTCTCGCCAGCAACGCCCGATGGCAACCGTTGCCCCGAGAGACTGCGCACGAGCTGCAACCTCCTCAGCAAAGCGGGTCTTGCCAATCCCGCCTGGTCCGCTGACTACAAGAGTGTGTCCGTACCCTGACTGTGCCCCTGTGAGCATCTGTAGTGCCTGATCGAGTTCTTTTGTCCGCCCGACAAATGGCCTCTCTCCGAAAGAATGCATGCCTTTGCTATGAGGGTGCTGTTGATTACGCTTTGCTATGAGCATAGCCCAACTCAAACCTCCGCAGTTTTTTCTTGCTGTTCGTCTGACTCCGCCCGAAGAGTGGAGTTACCCCTAGATACGTCGATCCCTTGCGTCTTCAAGGAGCAAAGGCAATGCCAGGTACATAAAGGACGAAAAGTCCTTATGGGACGGCAGGAACCATGAGCTTCGCTTATCAAAAGGCGACACATGAAGTGCAACAGTTGACACTTCTAAGATTCTGGTATCGGTCTCTTCAAATCCTCAACCTTCCTCTCTCCAATTGCTGATTGACGATTATAGAAAGCGGATTGATAACCCTTCGCTCTCAGTATTCCGCAATCCACATTCGTCTGTCCGCAATCTTTGCTGTGCCATTCCGCGGCACATCGGTGTCACGCCTTAAGAGTAACAAGCAGGTGGAAGGTGAGGCGAATGAACACGATGAAACCCCTACTGGTAAAAATCCGCATACGATTGCCGTGCGTGAGTCCAGGAAAGCCCGCTTCGATGCAAAGAAAAACTCTGTACCGGGTAGCGACTCACGAAGCGCTCCGGGAGTAACGACAGAAAAAGAGAAAAATCATGAAACTCATAAAAACTGTACAAATGAAACGGATATATCTTCTGATTCTTCTTCTGATAGCCGTTCTCGGGTGGGCGGCTTCTGTGCAGGCAGCATCCAAAAATGATCTTGAGACCAATGGGTTCAACTGTGCTCCGGTGGGTGGCCTTCCCAACATCAAACCGGCCACGAGGTGTGAAAAATGCGAAACCAACCCACAGAACGGCACAGTCCGGTGTGACGTCTATTACTGTGATGAGAGCGGAGCCAACTGTCATCCCCAAGCGACGCATGCCACTGCCGACCTACAGGAAGCAGATCTTGACCATCCTCTGGTAGGGCTCGGTGACATCAACGCTGATGCTGTGGCCGATATCGCTGTTGGAGATCCCGCCCATGGGCAGATTGTCGTTCTTTCGGGCGCAGGGGACGGCGTGCTTGCGACCTTGAAGAGCGAGAATCCGGATCCCTTATCACTCTTTGGACGGTGGTTTACCGGAATCGAAGATCGCAACGGCGATGCGGTGGCTGACCTTGTAGTAAAGGACTCCGCTGACGGAAAGTTTTCGTTCTTCTCGGGACTGGATGGTACGAAGCTGGAAATCTGCGGAGAGTGCGGACACCCGCAACGAAGACCCTTGACGACCACTCTCCCAGAGATGGGGCGTGTTGCCGGTGATGCGGTGGTGGGAGATCTCAACAAGGATGGCGTTGCTGATCTTGCCATCGTTGATTCATCCCAAGGCCAGGTCTTGGTCTTCTCTGGAGCTGACAGTTCGCTTGTGACGATCTTACCTGTGCCCGGTTTACTTGATCCCGTGAACACGAGAGGGAGTAGCGTTACAAACAGTACGTTTATTGGTGGGGCGTGCGTTGAGCGGAGCAAGTACGTGCAATCAGGAAGTTGGCGTACCCTCGAAACGTTGTGGAACGCCGAAGCCGGAGCCCTCTTTCGCCTGCCTGCCGGCGCACAGATCAAAGTGCGGCGCGGCGTTGGCTGGTTTGGCTGGGACACTCAGAAACAAACACTCGATGGCGTCAACACCAAAAACCTGTCCGTGGGAAAGTCGTACATTCCTTCCCGCATGCAGATGAAAGTCTCTCAGAGTACCTACGTAACCTACACGTACTGCCCAGTCGGACCGTAAGCCTCCAGTGCGAAGAGTTTCGTAAGTTATCCGTGGCTCATCAATCGAGAAGAAACCACGTACCGGCTCTCTGCTTCGGCAATGCGTCGGGAATAACCAAAGAAAGCGAGAAAGATCATGAAACTCACGAAAAATTTACGGATGTTCGGAATTGCTATGGCACTAATCGGGATCACTGCAGTTCAGTCGTTTGCCCTCCCTGCCAATGAAAAGGAAACTGTGTACTTCAGCGACGCGACGATGACCAACGAGGTGGGCTATGAGTACCGTGGTTGTAATGGCGGTGTCTCCCTCAAGGAAGACGGACCCGGTACGCAGTTGCCTCATTTACTTCTTGCCATAGCCCCGGCCCAATCGAGATGGCCTGTTACTTTGATGGCAGACTGACGATGTGTCCTCTGAATATCTGCGATTCGGGGTTAGTCACGTGCTACTAAGCCAGAAGGAAAAACGGGCGGGTGAAACATGTTCGATGCTACGCCCGCCCCAGCCTTTCACTCGGGTTTTCATTGCCTACAACATTCAAATGGAAGAAGGAGACATTTTGTGAATACGAAACTGTATGTGACAAAAGTCACAACGATTCTTGCCGTCGCGTCGTTGGCAATTACTCTGGCTACGACCGCGGCGTTCGGCAGAGCGAGAATACCGGGGACGACGCTACCTAGTGGTGAGATATACACGGGCGGCGGTGGTGGTGGCGGACCGGACCTCGGGCCTGATGATCCTTTCAGCAAACCGCGCATCCCAGGCCAACCAAATCTTGTTCAACGTACCGACACCTCAATAACGATGCACTGGACGGACAATTCTTCCTACGAACAAGGATATAACCTCTACCGAGGCCCTAGCTACGACGGTCCATGGACGCCGATTGCTGTCTTTGGTGCTACGCCCGGTAACACTGCAACCATGCAATATACCGACGCAGGCCTGCCCCGAGATACCGGATACTATTACCGAGTAGGAGCGTATAACTTCTACGGTGAATCGTTCTCTGTGCCGCAAACCATGGCCACGATCGATGGCCGTGATATCTGGCGCGTGCAGCTTCGCTTACGCACTGCGAATGTCCCCGACGCGAACACGGACGACGACGTATATGTCTATCTTAAGGAGCCTCACGCGACCTACCTCAATTACAGTCACAACGACTTTGAACGCGGTAATGAATTCACCTATGACCTGCTCACCGACGGTCTCAGTGATCTGAGTGACATTAACGAGATCTATATCATCAAACCTGGAAGCGACGGGTGGTGTATCGAAGATCTTGCTCTCTTGATCAATGGCCGCGAAATCTACAACGAACAGTTTGGCTCGACTGCATCAACCTGCCACTGGCTTGATCAGGGTGGGGACAATCTGTACCACTATTTTATCACCTCGCTCGACGCTGCGCGCCCATCCTCTGTGGCAAGGCTTCCAGCAGGCTCCTCCTCCATTGGGCCTTCCTCGTGCTGAGCTGGAAAGCCGGATTGAAGGGATTGTCGGTGATGCGCTCCATGGCACAGACGCGTACTGGGGAGACCTCGATGGCGACCGTTACGTCGAAGTGACAGGAAAAGATGACCAGCGCGTTCATGTCACTGTCGATCTCAGTGCTGATGTGCCTGGGTGGGATGCAGAAGTAGACCTCTCCTTTGATCTGAAGTTTACCGGGGCATGCTCAGATGGACAAACTCCGCTGGAACTGCACATTACGACGGAGAACGTCAGCGCCGGCGCAGACTTGGACTGGTACACAGAACTGCTTACTCTAGGACTGGCCAACTTGGCAGAAGGCGGGATCGCTGACCGTGTAGTTGACGCCTTTCCAGACCTCGACAAGACGATCACTATTAACACAGACGAAACCGTTTGTGTGACGCCGGTCGTGATACAGAGTGGCGATGTGGTCTTTACTGTTACCCGCACCCAGAAGCCAAACGGAAAACCCGCCAGTCAAAGGTGGAGTCGATACCAACCTTCCCGAAAACCGCGACCGAGGCGGTGCTGCAGTAATACGCTGCGCAGGTCCCGTGCTCAGACAGGAGTGAGGCACACGGCTCCCCGAGGATACCAGCCCGTGTGCTCATGACTACCAGCACGATAAACCGCAAAGAATTGCCGAGTACCTGCGCGAGGTGCACGTGTTGGGCAGCATAGAGAGGAAGAAGAAGGCTTTGGTTGACCTATGAAATCGCAAGCTATCGCAGGCTCATATGGTTCGCTCTGTCGGGTTGTCGTTACTTTGTACAACTCTCCTACTACGCTTGAAGCATGGGACTCGTCGTCAGTTAATGAAAACAGCGATCCGATTTTCGCGGTATTCGAAAGTCGCATCCCCTGAAGGAGGAACTCATGATCTGGCATCAGAAGCAATGGCTATTGGCGTTGTTGATATTGGCGTACTCGTCCAATCCCCAGATCGACAACGTTGCACAGGCGGTGTCGCCGACGGCTTGCACGCCACTCGGCTCTGCGCATGTATTCACCTCGCTGCCGACCCTGCCGCCATCAGACCTCGTTCCCGACACTCGCCCTGTCCGAGTCGTGAACCTGTTCGGAGGTGGTAACCTGTATGATTGCAATCCCTACGGCGCCGCGGCATGGGCTGTGGACGAGACCACATGGTCCAACTCGCCGTGTTCTGATCCGGCGAATGTCGAGGATGATGGCTGCGTACCCATGGTGATCGATAACCATTGTCCCGGCGGTGTTCCTGCACGGGAGTATCACCACGAGTGGCGCAACAAACGTCCCGACGTCTGGGATAAGCTCGAGTCGATCCTCGACGATCTTTATGACGATGGTTGGCGACGCATCCTCATCAATCGTCCCGCTGGCATGTACGAGGGCGATTCGGTACCCTCAGCGCAATACTGGACTCTTTCTAAGGCATCCAATCCCCTCCTCACCAAGGATCGTGCGATGTGGACGATCTTGCAGGGCGGCTATCTGCGACACTGGCTCAATGTCCATCCTGAGGTAAAGCTTGGGGTCTACATGGGATACAAGATTCACGATCCCTGTATGCTCTCTGGACAGTATCCACAGCCGCCGTACCCCCCGACCACGTCGCCGCACACGATCCCTGACCCGTTCGATCTGTGGTCGATGACGGTGTCGCGTCAGAATATCTACCCCTGGGCTGGCAAGACACCGTTCCCGACGCCAGTTCCAGCCCCGGCCACGGCCGTTGCGGATGAAGTGTGGCTCGATGCCTCCGCCAAAGGTTGTCCGTCGACCTGGCCCACGTGTGCGGATCCGTCGGTGCTCTGGTTTGCGACGAACGCGACGTTTACCCACGGAAGTTATCGGGGACGGATCAGGTTCGTTGGCGAAGCCATCCCGCATGATGGATCTCCATACAAGCCCAAGTGGAATCTGAATGCGATCACGCGGATGCCGTTTGTTGCGGCTCAAAGGCACCTCGAAAAACTGGGCTACGACTCCACATCGATTCCGGATGTGCGCAACGTCGTTCCGCGAGAGCTGTATGTGGCCTTCATCCATGGTCAAAGCCTGCAGGAAGACGAGTCCCTTCAAGTCATTCTGAACTACAAGAACCGTGGGTACATCCCGATCTCCTGGAGCAATGCGACCGATACTGCCGTGATCGCCGCATGCGGCGGAGCTGCCGCGCCCTGTCAGTGACCGGGTGCATTTCAACACATGTACCGCAACCGCAAGAGACCACGATGACAGCAACAAGAAGTGTTTTCTCTGGAGATTGCTTCGAAGAAAGGCGTAGACGTAGCGACGATATTGGTCGTTGAAAAACTCAGATTGCAAGGTTTTGATTCTCACCGAGATAGGTCCACAGCGCTCAACTACGCATCACTGCGAGTGCTTCCCTTACGTGCGGAAGTACTCGCGTACCTGCCTACGTTGCGGAGCCCTGCCTTCGTGCGGGCCCACGAGCTTGGCGCCGCCCAACCCTGCGAACAAACAGTATCCTCCATAGTGATTTTGTCTCATGGTGAGCGAACAGATAGCGAGCGCAAAACTTCGAGGCAGTGTTTTCCTGCTTTTTGCCATCTACTGCAAAGAGTTATCACAACAGAAAGAAGGAGATAGTTTGTGAGCACGAAGCTTGATGAGACCATAACCACAATAATCCCCGCGACCGCCTCCTTGGCGTTTCCTGTAGTGGCTGTAAAGAAAGCAGCTGGCCGAAATAACCTTCGTCAGTTTGCCAAGTTGGTTAACATCGGCATGGTTAGCTTCATGCTGCTTAGCCTTGGGCTGCCAGCCTCGCCTGCCAGCGCACTCCCGGCAAGCCCCCCTCCCCAGCAGGAGAAGGCGCTCGACTGTCTTGGCGACTTACAAGGCAGTATCTCCGCCACACCCCAGCCCATCGTCTTTAGGATACCGGGACATTGCGTTGGAACGTTATCGTCCCCAGCAGCTGTACCGGTGTCGGGGTCAAGCTGTATGTCGATAACCAGGTCGTGTCCGCCACCGGCAGCCGCACCATTCAACCCATCGCCGACACCGGTGCTAAGCTCCACGCCACCTTACCCGCCGTGTTAGGAGGCGGGAGGCGCACCCTGGCCACCACCAGCATCAAAGTTGATCTGCCCGAGCCGCCGACAATAATCTCCATCAATGCGAACTTTATGGAGCCTCTGCTCTTACAGGCGCTGAGAGAAGGAAATAAATACATTCGTATCGAGAACCATGTCGAGTTGGATTTGAGCGGTTGGGAATCTATTCCTGTCGCAGGAGGAGTCATTTTGGAGGGTGGACGGACACCCCGGCAGCCAGGCCCCCGGCTTTTCACCACAATTCGCCCGGATGTGTTGTTTGCTATCAACGGGGATAACGTGCGCATCACCGGTGTACGTATCGAAGGGCCTGATCACTCCAGGGTAGTGCCAGAAGATGAAGAGCCCAACAAAGGGGTCGGAATCCTGGTTGATAGTTTCGTCAACATCGAGATCGGTTACAACGAGATCTATGGCTGGAGTGAAGCGGCAGTTCGCGTGAACGACTGCGATGGGAAGGAGTGGTGTCCCGCTGGTGGTCGGATGCTTCCCTCGGAGAACCCTACCGCGGTGCGCATCCACGATAACTACATCCACCACAACCAGCGTGCGGGCAGAGAGGGGTACGGCGTGTCCATAAATGTCGGGGCCTACGCGTTGATCGAGCGCAACGTGTTCGATTGGAACAGACATGCCATAAAAGGCGGCGGAGACCTCGGAACCGGCTACGCGGCGTACCGTAACCTGGTGCTCAAAAACGGTGGGTACCATGACACGTACAATGCCTGCGACTTGCCGGACTTGGGTCGTGCTTCTATCTCCGGCTGCCCGGTCCCCTGCGAAGGCTCTCTGCCTAGTGGGAATTGCCCCCTCATATACGATCATTACACGCATCAGTTCGATGTACACGGGACGGAGACGTGCTTTCCCGGGCACTTGAACTGCGGCGACGCCGGGCATTCGATGTACATCCGCCACAACACGTTCCTGTATACCGCCGGGAACGCGATCAAGCTGCGCGGCATACCCGAGGACGGGATGTATATCGGCGCCAACGTCTTTGCCCATGACAGTTGGGAGGATGCCGTGGTGGCGACCGAACACATCGGGGCGTATGCGGAACCCGGCAACGTGCTTGGCGTCGATGCCAGTGCGGATCTGGGTGTCTGTGATTTCGACGGTGACGGCTTGAACGACACCTTTATGGCGACCGGCGCAACTTGGTGGTTTTCCAGCGGTGGCGATCGGCCCTGGGTGTTCCTGAATACTTCGACGAAGCGTCGCGCCGAAGTGACTCTGGGTCACTTTGATGGTGACAATCGCTGTGATGTGTTAGCCGACGGAATCATTTACCCTGGAGGCAAGCCCCAAAGATTTCCATTTCCAGTAAACCATGTTCCGCTTGGCGGTGTGTTCACGAGTACGTCTCTGAGCCGCTGATTTTACTCTCGTCTTAGGAGCGGTTCATGAGCCGCTCCTGGCTTCTCCCTGGTTTCCCTTCAACGTTTACATTCTCCACTATTTCTTTTTTGCCTGTGCCGTCGTGTGGCACACCCATGTCACGCCTTAAGGGAAAAAGATGACGGGGAGAAGAATGGACACAGCAGAAAAATCACGAATGGGAGTAAGAATCCGCTTACCCTGCACGAACACTAACGAACGAGCGTAACGATAGCTTTATACAGAAACTTGCCCACTCCGCCTTTTCTTTACTGTAGCAACAGCATCAGTAGCATTTGGAGCAAAACCGCTACTCAATAGCAATGTTTCCCAGACGGGAGTGCTCATCGGAGGCGGAGGTGGCGGGGGTGGCGGACCGGACCTCGGACCTGATGATCCCTACAGCAAGCCGCGCACCCCAGGGCAGCCAAATCTGGTTGAACGCACTGACACCTCAATAACGATGCACTGGAAGGACAATTCTTCCTATGAACAAGGCTATAATCTCTATCGGGGGCCAGCCTATGATGGCCCATGGACGCAGATTGCTGCTTTTGGGGCCATCAAGGGTAACACTGGAACCATGCAGTATACCGACGCCGGATTGCCCCAAGATACACGGTACTACTACTGGGTGGAGGCGTATAACTTTTACGGTGAATCGTTCTCAGTGCCGCAAAGCCTCGCCACGATTGATGGGCGTGGTATCTGGCGTGTACAGCTGCGCTTACGCACTGCCAATGTCCCTGACGCGAATACAGACGATGATGTGCATGTCTACCTCAAGGCGTACCATGCGACCTACCTCAATTATAGTCACAACGACTTTGAGCGCGGTAATGAATTCACCTATGACCTTCTCACCGATGGTCTCAATGATCTTAGTGACATTAATGAGATCTATATCATCAAACCTGGAAGCGATGGGTGGTGTATCGAAGATTTTGCTCTCTTGATCAATGGCCGCGAAATCTACAACGAACAGTTTGGCTCGACTGCATCAACCTGCCGCTGGCTTGATCAGGGAGGGAGTGATCTGTACCACTATTCCGTTACCCGGTCGATGCTGCGCGCCCATCCTCTGTGGCAAGGTTTCCAACAGCCACCTCCGCCGCTTGGGCTTCCTCGCGCTGAGCTGGAAAGCCGGATTGAAGGGATTGTCGGAGACGCGCTCCACGGTACAGACGCCTATTGGGGCGACCTTGATGGCGACCGGTACGTCGAAGTAACTGGAAAAGATGACCAGCGTGTCCATGTGACCGTTGATCTCAGTGCCGATGTTCCAGGCTTCGATGCCGAAGTGGATCTCTCCTTTGATTTACGGTTTGCTGGGGCGTGCTCAGATGGCCAAACCCCACTAGAGTTGCACATCACGACAGAGAATGTTCAAGCAAATGCAGACTTAGACTGGTATACAGAACTTGCTACCCTGGGACTGGCCAACCTGGCGGAAGGTGGGATCGCTGACCGTGTAGTTGATGCCTTTCCGGATCTCAACAAGACGATTACCTTTAACCCGAACGAAACTGTTTGTGTGACGCCGCTTGTCATACAAAGTGGTGACGTTGTCTTTATTATTACCCGCACCCAGAGACCAAGTGGGGAACCGCCGGTCAAAGGTGGAGTCTTCACCAACTTTCCGACAACCGCAACCAAGGCGGTGCTGCAGTAATACGCTGCTCTAGTCCTTCCTTCTTACGTGAGCGCGAAACAGACGGAGGATCTGTCGCAATGCAGGTCCTCCGTGTCTGTTTGTTATGGTCGTAAAAAAGTTCTCCCTATTTCTCAAACAACGGCGCTTTGGCTTTGGCGTAGGTGATTTTGCGGATCAGTTTGTTGCCTTTGAAATGCAAGAGATCAAGTCCGCGCCAGGAGGTTGGCTGACCTTTCACTGACAGTGTGCAGCGCCAACTGGCCATGACCTTACCGGTGTCGGCATCAATAAACAGATCTTCATCAAGAAACTTCATCGTGCCAAACGCGCCGGTGAACTGTGGGGTGAAGGCGGCACGAATCGCTGGGATGCCGTGGTTGTGTTTACCGTTAAACTCGTCGTAGACCGCATCCTCGGAGAAAAACGACATGACGGTGTCGAGGTCGTTGCGGTTGAAGGCATCCATGAAACGATTGGTGAGGTCCAGTAATTGTTCTCGAGATGTTTGCATAGTCCCTCCTGAAGATTTGTAATGTAGCAACTTTTCGGCGGCATGAGGAGGGTGAAAGTTTTGTCACTGCGAGGAGCCACGAGAGACGAAGCAATCTCCCCGAAAATGAGATCTTCTCGTACCCAGGCTTTGCCTGGGTACGGATATGAGGCAGAGTCTTTTGACTACTGTCGTCCCAGGCAGAGCCAGGGATGGAGGATTGAATGAGATGTGTCGTGCATAGTTTTGTCCGCCCTTCGACTTCGCCGCTGTCGCAGCGGCGTTTATCCTGAGTGTAGTCGAAGGGCTCAGGACGAACGGATTTAGAGTCCGTAAACAATTTAAGAGGATTGTACTCCCTCCTGCTACTTTTTCCGTGCGATCTGCTCTTTGGCTGCGGCAACAACATTGGCCGCCGTGAAGCCAAATTTCTGCTGTAATTCTTTGAGTGGAGCAGACGCACCGAAAGTTTTCATGCCAATTACTTGACCACCCAATCCAACGTATCGTTCCCAGCCAAAGGTTGTGGCTTGTTCGACCGCAACACGCGCAGTGACCTCAGGTGGAAGAACACTGACACGGTACGCTTGATTTTGATGCTCGAACAGTTCCCACGAGGGCATGCTCACAACGCGAGCGTTGATACCTTCCGACTTGAGCTGTTCGTAGGCTTGTAGGCACAACGAGACTTCACTGCCGCTGGCGAGCAGGATTACTTCCGGTTTGCCATTTGCCGCATCGGCTAAAACATAAGCTCCTCGCGCGACGCCGGAAGCCGCGCCGTATTTCGTGCGATCGATAGTGGGAAGTGCTTGACGGCTCAAGACAATCGTAGCGGGTTCATGATGTAATTGCATAATCACACGCCACGCTTCAGCTGTTTCATTCGCATCGCCCGGACGTAACGTAATCAACCCAGGAATAGCTCGCAAGGAAGCGAGCTGTTCGATTGGCTGGTGAGTTGGACCATCTTCACCAACACCGATGGAGTCGTGGGTGAAAATGTAAATCACTGGAATTTCCATCAGTGCACTGAGTCGAATCGCCGGTCGCGAATAATCGCTGAAAATCAAAAAGCCCGACCCGTACGGTCGAACCTTGGATAACGACAGGCCATTAAGGACCGATGCCATCGCATGCTCACGCACACCGAAGTGGAGGTTGCGACCACCATAATTCTCTGCTGTGAGATCTCCTGCCTCTGCAAAGGTCAATCGAGTTTTGGTCGAGGGAGCGAGATCCGCGGAACCACCAATGAGCCACGGAACGTTCTTTGCCAGGGCATTGAGGATCTGCGCTGAGGCATCGCGGCCAGCGACGCCTTTGGGGTCGGTCGGAAATACCGGGAGATTCTTGTCCCATCCATCCGGAAGCTTACGATGCTGCATTTTGTAGAGTTGATCTGCGAGCTCGGGATAGTGTGCTTGATACTCTTTGAAATTTGCCATCCACGCTTCGCGCAGTTCATGCCCGCGTTTGCCCATCCCTTGCTGAAAGTGGTCGTACACGCCGTCTGGGACAAGAAACTTCGCCTCTTCCGGCCAATTATAATTTCGTTTTGTCAGTTTAATTTCTTCTTCACCAAGAGGTTCACCATGGGCTGCATGAGTGTCTTGTTTGTTTGGTGCACCGTAGGCAATGTGACTATCAACGATGATCAGGGTAGGGCGGTCAGTTGTATTCTTAAACGTCGTGAACGCACGTGCGAGCATCTCCAGATCGTTGGCATCGCCAACGCGGGTCACGTTCCAACCATACCCGATGAAGCGCGTTGCGACATCATCACTAAATGCCCAACTGGTGTTCCCCTCGATGGTGATGCGGTTGTTATCGTAGATCCAGCACAGATTTGATAACTTCAAGTGACCAGCAATCGAGGCGGCTTCTCCGGAGACGCCCTCCATCATGCAGCCGTCACCGCAGAGTGCATAGACGCGATAATTGAACAGGTCAAAGTTGGGACGATTGAAATACTGCGCCATCCACCGTCCGGCAAGAGCCATTCCTACGCTGGTTGCCACTCCTTGCCCCAGTGGACCGGTTGTTGTCTCAACGCCTGAGGTCCAACGATACTCAGGATGTCCGGGAGTTTTGCTATCGAGCTGGCGGAAACGCTTGATGTCGTCCAGCGTCACAGAGAGTTGTCCAAGTGTTTCATACTTGGGGTTGACAGCTTTGACACTCGTCAAATGCAACATGGAATAGAGCAGCATCGAAGCGTGCCCGATGGAAAGAACAAAGCGGTCACGATTAGGCCAAATAGGATCGTTTGGGTCGAAGCGCAAGAACTGCTGCCACAGACTATAGACGACCGGAGCCAGAGCCATGGCGGTTCCGGGATGCCCGGAATTCGCCTGTTGGACGGCGTCCATAGAGAGTGTGCGGATAGTGTTTATGGATAACTGATCGAGCGGTTGTGTTGTAGCCATGAGTCCCCCTTCCTCACTGTCTTTTAGTTATAGCAATTGCAGTATCGTGGAGTCCAACGCGGAACAAACGATGAATGGGGAAAAGGCGGGACAGAAATCTCAATCGAACCACACGAGACTTGTACAGTTGCGGGCCGGAGCTTCAGCATCGGGTGGAGGCTATGATTGCAAACTTCCGCCGCAGCTTGAGCCCGCGCCAGCCGTACACCCGTAACAGTGTGAGTTGACGAGAATATCTCTTGTTTGTAACAAGCGGACAAGCTCGAGCGCAGGCTTCTCACCTAACCGAAATGGTTTGCCATTGCCGACTTTCATGTCGAGCATTTGGTTGAAGTCGCAATCATATACATACCCGTCCCAGGAAATGCTGATCTGACGGCGACACATGAGCCCCTCAATGGTTGTCGGATTGAATGAACTCGCAAGCAGCTCCATGTACGACTCTGCTTTCCCATCGCGTTGAAGGGTGTGCGCAAAGCGAGCGATCGGCATGTTGGTGATGGTGTAGAGATGGTTGAATTCGAGACCAAATCGGGCGCCTAATTCTCGCTTATAATCATCTTCCAATTTCGCTTGTGGTGGTGGAAGGTGAGCCCCCACTGGATTGTAGACTAAATTGAGAGTCAGCCCTGAGCTTGCTTTGCCGTAACCAATCGCATTGAGACGCCGTAAGGCTTCGATTGACTTATCATACACGCCTTGGCCACGTTGTTTGGTGACATTCTCTTCTGAGTAACAAGGAAGACTGGCAACAATTTCCACCTGCATCGTCGCAAGAAACTGTAGTAAATCCTCCTGGCCAGGTTCGAGAAGAATCGTGAGATTGCAACGATCGATAACATGTCGCCCGTCACGTCGAGCTTGTTCTACTAGCCAACGAAAAGACGGATTGAGCTCCGGCGCACCACCCGTGATATCTACTGTCTGTGAAGCGGCAGCGCGAATAAAATCAAGAGCGAGTTCGGCAGTCTGCCGCTCCATAATCTCGGTGCGTTTCGGTCCGGCTTCAACATGACAATGGAGGCAGGCCTGGTTACACAGCTTGCCGACATTGATCTGGACGGTGTCGAGGGCGACTCGACTCAAGTGTTTTCCTTCTTGCTGGACCCGGTGGGCAAAGGGGACGATCGCGGTATGCATTCTCACCTCTTGCTTGCAGTACTGCCGGTAAGAATCGATATATCAACCCATTAGATCAGATGAAAGTTCCCTACCGTTGGTTTCGCCGGTGTTGCTTGATAGGGAAGGAGACCGAAGATTGCCGTGAAGGAGTGTTTTTGTGAGGAATCTATGAATCGCGCGGAACGACGACGACAAGAGAGAGAAGCACGAAAAAAGGCAACAAACGCTGAGACTGAGGGGAGTGTATCCTCGTCGCACTTAGACATAGCCGCGATCAAACGACAACTTCAGCAACAGACCGCACCAGAGAAGGTGCAGCAACTGATCGCTACCCTCGTGGCTCAGGGATTGCCTCCTGAGGCTGGTGAGGAGTTAGCAGTGTACGCGGCGGAATATCATGATGCGACGGCTATTTTGCAGGCGGGAAAGGAAGCCGAACATGTCACCACTTTGGTGAATAATGCGCATGCTTGGGCGGATACCATGATCAGCCAATCGCCGGAAACGGCGCAGCGGGCATGTCAGGCGGGATGCGCATTTTGCTGCTATGTCCCTACCGTATTAGTGACTGCAGCAGAAGCTGTGTATTTAGCAGATTGGCTTCAGGCACATTGTTCAGCAGACGAGATCGAAGCCTTACGCAAACGACTCGCAGATCGGCAGCAGCAGAGTCGGAGAAGCATTGCTACACCTTCTCCCAAGCCACCGATCCCTTGTGCGCTCTTACAAAACAATCAGTGCATGGCCTATGCTGCGCGGCCGCTTAAATGCCGCGGATGGAACTCTCTGCGTCGCGATGTATGTGAGCAGGCGTATGGTCACAGCCAGTCTACGGTGCAAATCCCAGCTGATGCGTATGCTTTTATGATGGGAAACGCAGTGTTCAGTGGACTGAGGGATAGTATCGCCCGTGCTGGATTAGATGACCGGACGTATGATTTGACCGAGTCCCTCTTGCAGGTATTAGATATCCCTGATGTCGTACAACGTTGGCGAGATGAGGAGCGAATGATCGACGTGTCAAAGAAATCGTGACGGTCTCATTGCCTGAGGATGAAAGTAGGTACGAAAGAGGTAACTTCGGAAGGTGTGTAAATGCGAGTTGGGCAGCATATCCTCTCGGGTGACTTAACCCATCAGGCTCAATGCCTGGGCAGAGAAGGAGAGACGCCATGGCGCAAAAGACCACCACACCAGAACCGAAGGCCAGCAGGACCTGGGAGCACTTAGAAGACTTTGTTCGCGAACACGTCCAGCAATTCATCCAAGTGATGAAAACGCCTTGTAGGGTGGATCGTGACCCACCCTACTCCTGATCCTTTGCGGGGAAGCTGGAGGAGAGGTTCTAGCTGTACCTTTCAATCTCCTGGGACGTTACTTGGTAGGGATGATCGTCCCTGTGATCTCGCCACTCCTCCGGTGAAGTGCCCCCCGCGCCTTTCCCCCGCTACTGCTTCCTGAAGATACAGACGGCCACGAGCCCAGGTACGGTTGGGATGAGGCGCATCTCTTTCTTGTTGTCGTCAAGCACGAAATAGTTGTCGAAGACAGTGCCGTCGGGTGCGGTACTCTCGAAAGAGCCGGTGCAGTCCGCATTCACGGTATAGGAGACCGTAAAGGGGACTTCGGTGGTGATTTCGCCGTTAAGGCTGGTAGTTTCAATTGCGGAACCTTTGCCATTCCCGTCGGCGGTGAACAGAGCAACCACAGCGATAGGGCCGACCCCGACGACAGTGCCCTCGCAGGAGAACCCATAGCTGCCTTTGATGCTGGCGTTTGAGCATTGTCCCGCCTGCACCCGGGACACGGGTCCCAGGACAAGCAAGCCGACGAAAGAAGTGACGAACACTACTAACGTGATAGCCCGTTTCATAATCTTCTCCTTCCTGAGGTGTTTAGAGTCCATTTTGCTTAGTCGCCGCTGCTCGATCTCCGGCGCGGTGGGGCACGCACCGAGGCCAGCACCCGTGCCATAAATCCCAACAGCTCCTCCAGCGAGTCGAAATGGGTGGATTGTCCGGACACCACATGCTCGACCCGTCCCTCAATCGGACCCCCTGCGAGGGTCGTGCTCAGGCGGAAGTGGACAACAAAGGCACGGTGGACTGACAACGGGGATTGTTCAGTGTGCTGCTGTGGCATGCTCTGGCTCCGTCTCGGCCTTTCGCTTGCAATCAGGCACGTTGTGTGTCAGGAAAATACGAGCACGGCCGGCCGAAGTCTTGGGAAAACCCTGGGATTTGTTTGGGATTACTTCAGGACGCGGGGCGAGCAGAAAATGCAATCATATCACTTACTTACCTTTGGTCCCTATCGATGGGACCCTCACACGGGGCAGCTGTGGAGAGACAAACAGGAAGTGAGATTGACTGGAAAAGCGATCGCTGTGCTCCGCCATCTGGTTGAGCGGGCTGGGCAGGTAGTGACGAAAGAAGAGTTCTTTCAGGCCGTGTGGTCTGACGCCGTCGTCAGTGATGCGGCATTGAGCTCGTGTATTCAAGAAGTGCGGCAAGCGTTACACGATAACGCGAAGAAGCCGCGGTATATTGAGACCGTGCACCGACGCGGGTTTCGCTTCCGCCACGCTGTCACTGCCCAGCCAGTTACCAGTCGTCAGTTCTCAGTTTCTAATATAGACACGGTAGGAACAAGAAGTCCTCAACTGGCAGCTGGGGACTGGCACCTGACAACTCCTCTGGTCGGACGTAAACCCGAACTCGCGCAACTCCACAGGTGGTTCGATAAAGCGCTGAGCGGCAAACGCCAGCTCGTCTTTGTCACCGGCGAGGCGGGGATTGGCAAGACTGCTCTTCTGGAGACATTTGTAGCCGGGGTTCGAGACCAAGAAGAAAGTCAAAAGTTCAAAGCACGCAAAAGTCAAAGAGCAAACATAAGAGTTTCCTCACCTAGTCCCTCAGCTCCAAATCCTTGGCACCAAATGGTATGGGTAGGTGGGGGGCAATGTATTGAACACTACGGGGCGGGCGAAGTTTATTTGCCAGTGCTGGAAGCGTTGGGGCGGCTGTGTCGCCAACAGTACGGAAACGACATCATTGCCGTGCTGCGGCAGCATGCCCCGAGTTGGTTGGTGCAGCTGCCGTCCCTACTCAGTACTGAACAGCTGGAGGAGCTGCAGCGGCGGACAGCAGGCGTGACGCGCGAGCGGATGCTACGGGAATTCGCTGAGGCGTTGGAAGTGCTCACGGCCGAGCACCCCTTAGTGTTGGTCCTCGAAGACTTGCACTGGAGCGATGTGTCGACCCTGGATTTGCTCTCCATGCTGGCCCGCCGTCAAGAGACGGCCCGCTTCCTGATCGTCGGCACGTATCGCCCGGTGGAAGTGTTGACCCGTGACCATCCGCTGAAGGGAGTCAAGCAGGAGTTGCAGCTCCACGGACGCTGTGAGGAGTTAGCCCTGGACTTTCTCACGGAAGGGGATGTCGCCGAGTATCTAGTAGTGAGGTTTCATGTTCCCTCCTCCCGTGCGGGGAAAGGTCAGGATGGAGGGGCGTCACACCGAGAGCACGACGGGCGATCCCTTCGCCCTGACCCTCTCCCACAAGGGAAGAGGGAACCTTTTGTCGCCGGATTCGTAGCAAAACTAGCGCACGTCATTCACCGGCGCACGGATGGCAATCCGTTGTTCATGGTCAATGTGCTCAACGATTTGGTTGCTCAAGGCGTGTTGGCAAAGACCAATGGGGAATGGGAGCTGCGCAGAGAGGTGAGCGAGCACACGTTAGGGACGCCGGCAAACCTGCGGCAGTTAATTGAGCAACAGATTGAGCGGGTCAGCCCTGAAGCGTGTGAGGTCTTAGAAGCGGCGAGCGTAGCCGGGGCAGAGTTCTCCGCCGCGGCGGTGGCCGCGGGCGTGGAGCAACTTCCAGAGACCGTAGAGGCGCGGTGTGAGGCCCTGGTGAGACGGGAGCAGTTTCTACGAACGCGAGCGCCGGCAGAGTGGCCGGATGGGACGGTGACGGCCCGCTATCAATTTCTGCATGCCTTGTATCAAGAGGTATTATACGAGCGCATCCCGGCGGCACGGCGTAGCCGTCTGCATCGGTTGCTTGGGGAGAGGACGGAGGCGGCGTATGGGACTCAGGCACGAGAGATTGCGGCCGAACTGGCCGTGCACTTTGAGCGGGGGCGGGATACCAAGCGTGCCATTCACTATCTGCACCAAGCGGGCGAGAATGCAAGGCGGCGCTCTGCTCATCAGGAAGCGATCAGCCTTCTCATCAAAGGGCTAGATCTCCTCAAAACTCTGCCCGACACCCCCGAGCGCGTCCATCAAGAACTCACGCTCCAACTGACTTTGGGCGCCTCGCAGTTAATTACCAAAGGCTATGCGTCACGGGAAGTCGAACACACCTACAGCCGCGCGCGTGAGTTGTGCCGGCAAGTGGGGGAGACCCCGCAGCTCTTCACTGCGCTGGGGGGGCTGTGGCAATTTCACCTGAATCGGGCGGAATTCCAGACCGTGTGCGAGTTGGGAGAGGAGTTGCTCACCCTCGCCCAGAACCGCCACGCCCCCGAGGTGCTCCTGATGGCCCATGATGCGCTGGGGAAGGCTTTACACTGGCGCGGAGAGCTGGCTCAATCCCAGACCCATCTGGAACAGGTCATTGCCCTTTACGATCCCCAACACCATCGCTCCCTGACTTTTCTCTGCGCCGGGGAGGACCCTGGGGTCGTGTGCTTAACCTTTATGGCCTGGAACTTGTGGTTGTTCGGGTATCCAGACCAAGCCCTCGGCAGAGTTCAGCAAGCCCTTGTCTTGGCCCAGGAGGTGGCTTCTCCCTTTGATGAAGCTGTTGCCCTTTGGGCGACTGCTGTCTTGCACCAATGGCGCCGAGACAGGCAACGGGTACAAGAGCGGACCGAAGCGATGGTAAGGCTCTCCACCGAGCAGGGGTTTGCGTTCTGGCTGGCGTATGGGACCATGCTGCGAGGCTGGGCGCTGGCCGAGCAGGGGCAGGTGGAAGAGGGCATTGCGCAGCTGGAGGAGGGCCTGGCTGCCTGCCGGGCTACGGGGACTGAAGGGGGACCGATACGTTGGCTACCCTCGCTGGCCGCGACGTATGCGAAAGCGGGACAGGCGGAGAAAGGGCTGGCCCTGCTGGCCGAGGCATCGGCGAGGATAGACAAAACTGGGATGCGCTTCGGCGAGGCCGAGTTATATCGGCTGAAAGGCGAGCTGACGCTTCAGGCAGGAAAAGTCAAAAATCAAAAGTCAAAAGCCAAAAGTCAAAAATTACCAAGCCCCAACCCCTAACACCCAACCCCCAAGTAGAGGCGGAGGCCGTGGCGTGTTTTCTCAAGGCCATTGAGATCGCCCGACAGCAACAAGCCAAGTCCTGGGAGCTTCGCGCCACAACGAGCCTCGCTCGGCTCTGGCAGCAACAGGGCAAGAAGAACCGAGGCTCACCAGTTGTTGGCAGAGGTCTACCACTGGTTCACCGAAGGCTTTGACACCAAAGACTTGCAAGAGGCGAAGGCATTGTTGGAAGAGTTAACCTGAAGCAGACAACGTCATCCGAGAGCATATCGCTGCTTGTTTATTTTACACACTATCTTGCAAAGACCTCGGTACGAACGCCTTTATAACTAGCGTAGAGTAAACCACACTGTTAAGGTTATTCATCGAACGCTCGAGAAGTCTGGCATCGTTACGCTAGAGAGATGAGGTTTCCTTATGGGCGATGTTAAAAGAGTTTTCGTTTCGTACCCTCCGCGGTATAGTAAACTCGCGGACAACGTGGTCTCGGAGTTGGCTACTCACGGGTTAAAGCCTTTCTCGACAAAGATCGTAACCTCCCTATTGCCCACGACTGGCGAGAACCCGATTCCCAGCACCCAGGAGCAACGAGAAGTTGAACACGCGATCCAATCTGCCGATGCTGTCATCGTCATCGTGGGTCCCAAGGGTGAGCCTGATCGGCAGCAGCAGTTTGAATGGCGAGCAGCCTTGGAGTCGGAATGGGAGAACTCAGAGAAGCGCTTGATTCCTGTTCTACTGCAGAATGCTGAGTTGCCAAGTTTTCTGTCAAGCAAGCAAGGGCTAAGAGTAAGAGACCCGCGCCGGGATTGGGATCGCGCAGTCAAGGCGTTGATCTGCCTCTTGAAAGATGAAGAACCTCAAGCACGAGATCTCATCACTGTTGAAGAAGAAGACCCGGCGAAGCGTAGGGAACGGCTCCAGTATATTGAGAGGGCTGCGCAAGCGATGAAGCTTCAGGAGTCATAGCGGACAAGTACGTGGCGCAAAGTACGCGAGAACATTTTGGCCAGGGCCCCCTGCAAGCCGAGGTTGCAAGGTCGGTCTTCATCAATTGTCCTTTCGATCAAGATTTTGC
>CAVTCR010000024.1:0-65504 GCA_963733195.1 uncultured delta proteobacterium | reverse complement strand
CTAACGCCCGGTGTCAGCCGCCGCAGCCCAAATGTGTCTTTTCACGCTCATCAGGAACCGCTCGCAGGCTGCGGTCGGCCTGCACGCCGTTTGTTATACCTTGCCTTCTCTTGCTCAGTCATTCACATGGTTGTTGGGTTCACCGCTACAATTCCCCTCGTTCCGTATCGCGCGAAATCAGTTGTGTTGAAAGTAAGGATATGAGTCACGCCGTGGACAATCATAGCAGCGGCAATGCGGGCATCGTGGACTTGGATGCCTGAGACTCCGAAGGAAACTACGAGGCGACGCCATTCCGTATACACAGCAGGTGAATCCGGCAGTAGCGGAAAAAGCCGCTCCACAAGGCGTAGCAGCCGGTCGGCGGTAGCAGGTACCAATCCGAATCCATTCCTTTCGATTGGCCGAGTTGCCACGTTCCAGAATTCGACAAAATTCTGTGGCGTGGCGCGTACACTGTGCCCGCTGGTACGTAGCTTACGTACTGCAGCACGAACGGTCGGGTGAATCGGGTGAGTGCGGTCTGCAAACCGCAGTAAGACATTTGTATCTGCGAGGTAAATCACAGCTATGGATGATCCTCATAAATACCTGCCCGGCTCACCGCATAATCTGAAAGCGAAGGCACATTTGATCCAAGACTCTCTGTGAGTTCGCCAGCCAGTTGGTCTGCGACAACTTCAAACTCGGAATCTGTTAACTCAGCAGGTGTTTCCCGCAGCAACGCCTCCACTGTCAGAGTAAGGGCTTCCTCCAACAAACGGCGGACAGCCTCAGCATCCCCATCTGCTACGCTCTCGCGCAACCGTACCTCAACGTCGGGTGATAGTTCGAGAGTAATTTGCATACTGAACCCTTTTGTGAGCAGTCACTCCACGAAATCATATGAACCGATCAGTTCAGAAGTCAACAAGGATTTCCTTATCAATGGATAGTGCTCCGCTCGAACTTTGACTTCTCGACAGAATAATGGAATACGACTTCGTATTCCTAATGTTATCCGTCGCCTTGCGATAAAAAGGAGCAGAAGCTGGGATATCGGTGTAAGTTTCAGGTTGAACTTTTGCTTGTTCTATCTTTTTCTTCAGAAGTATACGTACGTCGTTTTTATCCTTCTCGTCAAAGGCTGCCCAGATTTCCTCGGCAACGATGAAGGACATAACCGGATTGGCAGTTGCTTCTCCACGTAACTGAACTGCGCACTTGTTGGCTTTCAGGCAGTTGTCGATTTTCTGGTTTGATCGGGATTGTTGCGCAAAAACACTCCCTACAAAGAGCAACAGAAGAAGGCTGCTAAACCTGAGAACTGATTTGTAAGATTGATACATCTCCCGACCTCCCTGGCAAGGTCTAACGCTCGCGGTCACCGCGAGCTGCCCAAACGCAACCCTTCGGCGTGTTCAGAGTCGCCAGCGGGCCGCGATGCGGTGCAGCGCGATAGTTAGGCCAACCACTCACTACGCGGCTTTCAAGTTGGTCTTCACCGCACCTGTATCCCCGCTCGGCAAGCATGTTGATGAGTTTATCGACGCTGAAACGACTGATCTCACCCTTCAGCAGATTACTGATCCGGGGTTGTGTCTCGTCTAAAGAAGGACGCTGCTTCGGCCTCGCGTCCACCCCCGCTTTTGAACGTACTTGGCGTAAGTAGAGCATTAAATCCGCTCGCACCTTCAGGTTCGCAGCCTCTTCGACCTCAAAGCCGAGGTCCTCGAACACATTGTCACTGCCGTGGACGATGCTGTCCTTTGTCCGCGTTGCCTCCCCTGTCGGCGAGCTTGTTGGACCGTTTGATAACGTTGCTCGACCGATCGCGAGGTCGTGTCTGGACGTTGTCTTGTGCTTTCTTTTGGAATGCATGAAGTACATAGACGGCCTCCTCGAACTTAGCGACATAGAAGACCCGGTAGGCATCGTCGGTCTGAATGCGAATTTCATAGGTGCCCGGACCAACCACAGGCATGGGCTTGAAATCGCTCGGCTCTTGTCCCCGTTGTACCGCTCGTAACTCAAAGCCTGCCTTACGCCGGGCTTCTCGGGGAAACTGCCGCAGGTCGCTCTGCGACGGGCCGATCCAGGCATGGGTTTATCGCTCATACCTGATATGCCAGATGAGGTATACCAGGCCTACCTCCATCGTCAACGCTTCGACTTGTAGAGGGAACCGAGTGGACTCCAAGCTTGAGTGGCCTAATGACGGGGGCAGCGACCGGCCGGAGAAGCGAAGTTGGAGTCAATCCGCCGTGCATGACCTTGTTGGGCAGTCCACTAGAGCCTGAAGTTCCTCAATTGTGAGAGGTGGCATTCTCACGTGGAGCATGGCGTGACAATTTGGACAGCAGGCCGCAGGTCTCTTACCGGATCTACGATATAGCTCTCCTGAGATCAGACAAAGGCATGATGTGGTGAACATGGATGAAGCCCGCCCCCAACACACCGTAAGACGTCGCGAAGTCAAAATCGCATACTACACACCTGGCCCCATAGTGCTTGATACATTGACCTCTAGCCTGGGGACTTCTTTCATACGAATTGACAAGAATCTGCTTTGTAGCGCCCTCGCTGTACTGCTCTTCACTCGGCACTTCTTCAGGAAGCTGCATCTCATCTCTATTGTCGAAGACCCGGAAGTTGTCACAACTTATTGGAAAGGTCATCTGGCAGAAAGCCCTCCAAGCTCTTTCCCTCCACGTATAAACTCGTCTGCATTCGTCTCTTGATGTAGGAATAGAAGGCAAAGGCATCTGCATAGGTGCCTATACCAGCGGAGTGCTGCCACAAAAGGCCCAACGACGCTGAGTGCTTTCTCTTGACTTGGTGGTTGTGACACCAGAACCTGTAT
This sequence comes from uncultured delta proteobacterium, assembly GCA_963733195.1. GTDB lineage: Bacteria > Desulfobacterota > Binatia > Bin18 > Bin18 > VGTJ01. Next base: position 62,662 of record CAVTCR010000024.1, on the reverse strand, counting down.
AACCGCATCCATATTGAGTTTGTTGATACCAACAAGTAGGCTCCCTGAGTTGCGCCCTTAAAGGCAACACTATTCGACTTATGCCGTCCCATAAGTAGAACCTCCTGTAGCTACGTTGGGCCACTGGGATGCCCCGCCCAACGTTCCGCTTGAGCGGCTGACCGAAGAAAAGGGAGGCGCCGCTTCCGGGCTAGTATACTCCAAGCGGGGTTAAGCCTACCGAGTTTGCGGATGACGTTCTCTTCTTCTGGAGAAACTATCACAACATCGCTGTCCGATACCAAATAAACTAAATCGAACCAGGCGACATTCGTACACTCAGGCGGCAAGTTGTGAGAGCGCAACAAGTGAGCTATCCGCAGTCTGTAGGGCTTCGACCGCTGCCGTCACTTCCGGGGTGTAGTAGATCTCGGAGAGGGCATACCGCCACGGTCCATTGCTTCGCAGATGGCCGTTTTACATCTTGCACCAGATGCCACATCCGTTTGCGGGTGTGGTTACGGGTACATTTGTCATGGACATCGCCAAAGGCCCGCTCGATCGGATTGGCGCGCGGACAGTAGGTCGGTAAGTACAGCAACTCGAAGCGGGGATGGGCAGCGAGCCACTGCTGCACTTTCTTAGCCTTATGCAGTTTCGCGTTATCGACCACGATGGTGAGGTGGGTAAAGAGCGGCGCGGGATGCGTCCGATCGAGCGTCTCCAGCAGGTCAATAAAAAGCCCGGTCTGTTTGCGATACCACACACACTGCGTGATCGTTCCGGTAGTCAGGTCGAGGGCTCCGGCCAGATAACGCTTTTCGTTGGTCCCTGGGGTCATTACCTCGACTTGTTCCCCCTTGAGCATCCATTGATAGCCCCACCTTGGGTAACAGACTGATATCCAACTCGTCGGCAAAGAACAGGGCCATACCTGCTCGCAGTTGTTCGTAGGCCAGCCGAATGCGAGCCAATTTTTCCACGCGTTGTGGGTCGTCATCCTTAGCAGCTAACTTTGCGCGTTTCCATTCCCAGCCCAACTCATGGAGCCAGTGGCGCATCGTCTCGGCTGAGACCTCAATCCCGCGGCGGATTTGGAGTTCGGTGACTAGCGCCGCGCAGCTCCACCGCGTGCGACACCAGCCCAACGCCCGGGGGGCCGTCTTGAGCAGCGCTTGCACGGAGCGTTTGAGCGACGGGGTGAGTCGCCGCAGCCGTTGCTGCTTTCGGGGCGTGGTCGCTGGCCTCATCGAAGGTGAGCGTTCCGGCCTGGTATGCCCGAACGATCCGGTACACACTGGAGCGCGAACAAAAGAGTACCGCGGCCACTTCGCTCGGGGTCCGCCCGGCAGCGCACGGAGCACCAGATGAAGGGCCAACAGGTATCCATACCGGGCGCGACGTAATTCCGCCCGCATGCGGGCTTGCTCGGCAAGGGGAATCTCCACTATCGTAGGTCTCGGCACAGAACTCCTCGCTGATCGTTGCAATAGTCTCACAACTCTTGATCTATCAGCGTGTGCGTCTCTGTGCCAATCTCGTGTGGGCCGATTTAGCAGTGAAAGATCACGTGGGATAGAGTCGAATTTCTGGAGGTAGGAAACGTAGAACTCAGTAGCAGGAACGCCAAGAGCTATCTCATCGCCAGGATTTGTGGCCTTGTCTCAAGTAGCTGTCGAATCGCATCCCAAAGCCAGATCAGCGCTTGTAGGCGGCGCTTGGACGCTGTTTTCGTACTGCCTTAGTCTGGCCCTGTGACACATTAACCGATGGGTAACCCTTGACCTCTATGATTCGGCGTGGCTTGCTATGAACGACGATGTCGCATCCCTTGGACCGTTTGTCTCGGACGCATGTAATCTCGCATCTTTGCTGTCTCAAATAGGCGGCGATTCGATCCCGGATGCGATCTTCGCCCGTATCACCGGGTTCGTTGTATTGCGGTGGCATAGCTCGTAGGCCTAACGCCTCATCCTCAGCCGCCGCAGCCCAAACAAATCTCTAAGATTCAGTCAGAACCGCAAGCGGGCCGCGGTCGGGCTGGAGGCGATTGTTAGGCCAAAGGCTTCTTCATTCCTCTTTTGCCTAACTTTCTTGGTTCCTGCCTTCTCCGTCGTCACTCACTTCTGCGCGACAACTTCAAATGATTGGGTACCGTTAATCCGGTAGGCGTAAAAGTCACTATCTAACGTGAAGAGGCGACGAAGATTGAGCCGTTCGGCAACTACCACTAGCGAAGCATCGGCCAAGTCCATCGGCGTGTCATGGTACTGCCGCATCAACTCCCGCATCCGCTCCCATTCGCCAGGTTGTGGCGTGTGCAGCACTACTAACCCATCAGCCAAATAGCTCCACAATTCTTCTTGTGCTGGCAAGCCACCAGCACGCCACAAGAGATACATGGCCTCTACCAAGCACGGCCACGTCGTGAGTAAAGGACTGGCTGGGAGGGTGCTCAATGCTGCCACACAACGGGCATGGGCGGCGTCATCTTGGTCCACCAACGCCACCAAAGGACCAGTATCACAAAGGGTCACAGATGCCCTGCTTTCCGTTTCTCTTCCAGATAGTCAGTGAACTTCGCGCCGCACTCCTGGGATAATTGTTCTCTCCCGCCACTCCGAATGCGCCCGACTCGCCCGGCGAAGAGATCGGCGAGCGTTCTCGGACCGCTCGCTTGTTTTGCTTGGCTCTCTGTCTCACTTTCGGCGTGCCGGAGGTGTGCCGCGATCCACGCCACTGGGGTGAGACCTCTCGCCTCCGCCGCCTCTTTCAGAGCGGTGTACAAGGTATCGGGTATCTCAAGTGTCTGGCTCATAATTTTCCCTCTGCGCCATTGTAGCGAATGAGAGCAAGAGTTGGCTAGCGGTGTTTCATTCTCTCAGCTTGTTGTGTGACTACAATCGCTCATTGGTGTGAGACCGTCGCTATTCACTCTTGCTTGAAGGAACCGATAGGTGCCCCAGCTGCGCGAGTATCGCCATGTTGTCCCACGTCACCCACCACTCCGTAATTTTACGATTCTCTACACGGAACACTGCCCCAAAATCAAATCGCACTTTCCTCCCCGATGGTGGGAATGGTCCCATCTGTCCCCTCTGGGTGCCCTCGTAGGTTGCCCAGACAGCCACGAAATTCCCTTCGGCCACGAGATGCGTGATGGTTTGAAGAGAATCAGGAAAGATTGCGGCATCCTGTCGGCAGAACTCCTTGAACTGCTCACAGCTCCGAACGTTGAGGTCTGGAGTCGCCTGGCAATGGCGGACAGCGTCCGAAGTGAGGATGTCGTCGAGAAGGTCCAACTGACGCGTGTTCATGGCTTCCCAGAAACGTCGGATTAAGCGCTTGTTCTCCTCGGTGTTCGTCTGCATTGTAACTTCCCCCCATCTCTCTCGCACGAGCAGGCCGACTGGCCTAATGCCTCAACGTGAAAGCGAGCCATCCAAACTTGTGATCTGGGGTCTCGCTTTTACGAGGTAGGACCAAATGATACCCCTTCGGCCAAGATTAACTCGGCCTCAGAGCCGCCTTGCCGCAACTTGATGAGGGGTGCGTATTCCGGGTCTCGGTACCACGCTCGTGCGTGATCTATGGTCGGGAACTCAAGCACGACCAGCACACTGGGCGGTGGTGCGGTCCCTTCAAGTTTTTCCATTTCCCACGCACGGACCAAACATCGCCCACCGTGCTTCTCAAGCAAAGGCTGGAGCTTTGCAAGATATTCTTCCACCCAGGACTGATCTCGCATTTGAACTGTGCCGATAGCATAGGCTTGCATGTCGTCATCCTCCCGTATGTCTGAAGTGTTCCGATCTCTATGACACCCTGGTGGTTATGTTGCTTCCACCACTGTGGCCTAACGCCCCCGCGTCACCGCGAGCCGCCCCAACGCGGCCTTTCAGGTTCAGCCAGAACCGCAACCGGGCGGCGATGCGGTGGCAGCGGGTTGATACTCATCCAGGCCTCCTCGTGCTGCGAGTGCAGCGGTAGGATGGCTGTACCACAACAATCCACTCCACAAGGAGGATACCTGGATGAATTTCTACACGCAGCAACATAAACATTATTGTGGCATCGATCTACATGCGAAGGCGATGTACGTCTGTATCCTCGATCAACAGTGGCACGAAACTGGTCCACAAAAATCTGCCGACGACCCCCGAGGCGTTTTTGCGGATCATTGCGCCGTATCGCGAGGATGTGGTCGTCGGCGTCGAATGTATGTTCACGTGGTATTGGCTGGCGGACCTCTGTCAGAAGGAAGGAATTGCCTTTGTCCTGGGCCATGCCCTCTATATGAAGGCGATTCATGGGGGCAAAGCCAAGAACGATAAAATTGATGCGCACAAGATTGCGGTCTTATTGCGCGGCGGGATGTTCCCCCAAGCGTATGTCTATCCTGCAGAGATGCGGGCGACCCGAGACTTGCTACGCCGTCGCTGTCATCTGGTACGCAAACGCGCCGAACTCTTAGCCCACATCCACAATACCAATAGTCAGTACAATCTCCCCGAGATCGGCAAAAAGCTGGCGTACAAAGCCAATCGCGAGGGAGTGGAAGAGCACTTTCCCGATCCCAGTGTCCGCAAGACCATTGAAGTCGATGTGTCGCTCATTGATCACTATGACAAATTGCTCGGCGAAGTGGAACTCTATCATTACCCGGAGTGCCAAAACGCACGATGTCCAGACGTTCGCCCGGCTCCAATCCGTCCCGGGCATCGGGCAGATTCTGGCGTTGGTCATTCTGTATGAAATTCAGGACATCGCCCGCTTTCCGCGCGTGCAAGATTTTGTCTCCTACTGTCGCTTGGTGAAGTGCGCCAAAGAATCGGGCGGCAAACGGCTGGGCACCTCGGGCAAAAAGATCGGCAACGTGCACTTGCGCTGGGCGTTTGCCGAAGCCGCGGTCCTCTTCTTACGGCAGAATCAACCGGGCAAAGAGTATTTTGCGAAATTGGAACACAAACACGGCAAAGCCAAAGCGCTCACCGTGCTCGCGCACAAGCTGGGCCGGGCCGTGTACTACATGCTCACGCGGGAACAAGCGTTTGATCTCAATCGCTTTGTCACCGCGTAACCGCTGAGGGGAGAGACGGAGCCCGCCGCCTAACTGGCCGACAACGGGTAGAGCCCCTTCGATGTTCCTTCCTTATATATACAGCACGGACTGTGAGGGAACATCTGGACGCACAGCCCCGGAGCCGCAGGCGTTTGATTGGACCGTCTCTCCCGCTCATCTTCTTGGTGATCCGTCACCAAGTGCCCCGTGGCTGCCCCTCCCCCGAGTCTGGCACTAACTAGGAGTGTCTTCGGACACAACCCGCTGCATTGAGAAGACCGGCATGAGGGCACAGAAGAGTTTCTAGGACGTGGCCTCTTGCGGGGGCCACTGTTTCCCGTGGAACATTGCTCCACGGAAACATCGACCCTCAATAGGTGTTTGGTGCAGCTCACAGGCTGTGACCAGCAACCGAAATCAAGTCAGCCGCAAACGCTTGGCGAAGATGGTTCACCATATGTTTCTCGGACGGCCACCCCGCCCCCGCGATGCATCCGTCTGCCCTCTTGACATCGGCGGCCTGATAGGGGTTAGCTTGCCGTTCCGCCCAGTTGCCAAGCTACATCTCCCAATGCATCCCGATATAGTTGTGCATAGCTTCCATATCGAGAGGGCGAGTCGTGTTACCCGTGCGTATGTAGAACTCTTTCGTGCCCTTGTCTGCGAGGAAGACAGGACGCGGGCTTGCTTCGACCCTTACGAGACACGCCGTCTTTCCATTAAGATCCTCGAATGTAACTCGAACGTAAGGGGCAAACTCTGCACCAAGGTAGGACGAAATCACTTGAGCTATTTGTTGAGCAAATCCATCCCGATTTTGGTGCGGAAGGCTGGTAAAGTCATTGCCGAGTCCGACGATACTTCCATCGTCCGAGACTCCAAGTAGAAGGACACCACCCTCGACATTAAGGTATCCCGCGATGGTCTTTGCCACGATCTTCTCAAGTTCTTTGTTTACCCTGTTTTCACGGATGTCCCATCTCAAAGAGGACTTGAATTCGACTGTAGCAGTCTCCCCTGCTACAAGCAGTTCGGCTAGCGTCTGCTCTCGTGGCAGCTCAATTTCGCCCGTCAGAGTGGTCATTAACTCGTTGAAAGCGTCAGCGATGGACTCACGCCGTCGTTGCAGGAAGTCCTCATAACGATTCAAAGACCACACGGCAGAGTCCTCAGGAATGAACTGCTTCATCAAAGCGCCAGGATATCGCCGCTGGATTTCGGAGAGATATTCAGCTGGAGGGCGGTTCGTAAGAGCCCAGTTCGTCTCATCCGTGAGAAACGCACGATTCGCAATTTCATTTACGATCTTCTTATGGAGGTGGTTCTCGGGACTGTATCCGCCAGCATTGTAGAGAAGGGACGTCGGGAAGATGTGATGACTATGGATTGCGTATGCGCCGGCAACGTTTGTGTCCAGGGGCATGCCATTGAACCAATCCGCAGCACCTCTGCGCTTGGCAAGGATGTACATCATCCTGTAGAGCGGATGTTGTGTGCCTCTGCCCTCCAAGTCTGCGGCCTTAACCTCGATGCGGCCACGCTGTTCGACGATTGCGCCCACTAGGTCGGCCCAAGGGTCTCGCTCGCGCACGATAAGAGAAATATCGTGATCGAGTCGTTGGTCTGTCTGGCTAGTATAACGGCTCCATGCGGAGGCAGCGTACATCCAATGGATAAACCGTCGTAGATCCTGGTCTGAACCGAACTTGCCCTCGTGGTGAGCCAGATAGACCACCGCAGGGACCAAAACGTTAGTCGTGTTAAGGTCTTCGGTTGAATGAACATGTGCGTGCTTCGGAAGCACGCTAGCAAGGTAGTCCAAAAGCTTTGATAATCGAGTCCAGCCGTTTTTGATTTCGTCTGCCGGGGTCCCATGAATCGTATCGAAAAGCGCACGTCCTTTGACCACCCCGGTCAGACTACGAACCAAAAACGTGAGGTCGAAATAAAAGTGCCGTTTTCCTAGCTCTACGATTTTCTCCTTCATTACTCGTCGTGCTTGAGGCCACTTTCCCGTGATATGGGCTAGCGCGAGGTCAGCATCTGTCAACTTGGTGCCGAGGCTGTTCACCCGGTCGAAGACATCGATTGCGTCGTCGATTTCGGCCGAAGAGGGAACTGTCTGAATCGGGTAGTCCTTTTCGAGAATATTCCGCAACCGATTTAGATTATTGTTGTAAGTTTGAGCAAGCTGAAAGGGGTCAATGGATGTCACCGCTTTCTTCCTGGCGAGCTCAAAGACATTGAGCGGTTCTGGACGAAAGCACTCAGTGACAGCTACCCAGGTGGGATTGCCCTGCATGCGCATCGGCTGAAAGTACTGAAAGTCACCAGTTTCAAGATCGAAATAGAGATCTCGAGGGTCGTTCTGGATGTCATTTGAGGTGTAGTAAGGCGGAATCTCTCCACGAGTGAAAAGATAGAGCGTAGTGAGCCGCTGTTGGCCATCAAGAATGACCGATGTCGTTCCGATGTGCTCGCGGTCGATGGCGCTATTCTTGATGTCTGGGGGATTGTCGGTTTTCCAGACGAGAAGGCTGCCTGTTGGGTAGCCTCGGGTAAGCGAGACCAGAAGTTGTTTGGCCTGTTCCTTTTCCCACACGTACTCGCGCTGGAATTCTGGGAGAACCAGGTCCATCTTCTTGATCCCCTCAAGCAATTCGCGAATAGTCATGTAACAGTCCCCTCCAACGAGCTATAGTCAATTCTTTCGGCAGGCTAACGCTTGCGCTCACCGCGAGCTGCCCACACGCGCCCTTTCAGGTTTAGCAGAACCGCAACCGGGCAGCGATGCAGTGGCGCGCAAAGTTAGACAGTTCACTCTCAGTTATCCATAATGCGCCTTCCGGTGACAATTGGGACACAGCGCGACGGCATTTGAGACCGTATCCTCACCTCCATCTGCGAGTCGTACCCGATGATGTACCTCCAAATACGGTGTGCCATCGGATACGCGTATAAATGGTGCCGGAGCGTGGCACGACTCACAGACTCCATTTGCGCGGGTCAGCACTTCACTAATGACATACTGGTTCCGAAGGAACATGGTCGTATTCACCAATACCTTCTCTGGGTGTTTGGGGGATTCGGCCAAACGTCTGTGCCGCTCTTCTGATGAAAGTGTCTGCGCTTCTTTCACCTTTCGGTCAAGGTCTTGATCGACGTTTTCCCACGCCGGGATTACCTTCGGATTTGGGGGGTGAAGATTCCCCTCACCAGGCAGGATGCCGAGCTGCGTTAATGCCTCAATGACGGGACGCCGGAGTACGAAAGCCGTATGGCCGCTCGCATCCCTCTCGTCTGCCCACCTTACGAGGACGAAGAGCCAAAAACCCTGAGGTGGCTCGACGACACCAAGGTGATGCGCCACTCGGCTTGCAAGCGTTCCGTAGTGGAGATTGACGGCATTGCCATTCGCGTATCCGACAGCCTTGGCTATCTGTGCCCACGTGGCGGTATGCTGTGGAGCCTTGAAATGGGCCTGCAGCAAGGCAACGTACTTTTCAGCAATTCCCTCCCTCAAGAGTGCCGCGAAGGCTCTAATATAGTCCTCGGCTGTGCCAAATTCCTCTTCATGCATCATGAAATGTCTCTAGCTGTCTAACGCTGCCGCGCATCGCGAGCTGCCCAACTGCGTCCTTTCACAGTTATCTTAAACCCAACGTGGCAGCGATGCGGTGGCGCGCGATGTTAAACACCAAATATGCGTTTTGCTTCGGCAAGGGCATCTTCAGTTTTGACCAATTGATCGCCGATTTTGTGCTCCGTATTTCGATCCTTTTCCGCATCGACTAGGTCAACTGAGTAACCATCAAGCATATTCGGAGGCTGCTTGAGATCTGACTTTACTATTTTGAAAACGCCAATTCCGTTTTGTTGATGCTTTGTATCGTACACATCGCAGGAATACATATAGATCAGCCGCTGATGCCGCAGATCTACGACAGCAGTTTCTGACGACCAGTCAGCACGAGTTTTTAAGTGCTCATCAAATTCACGACCGCTTATACGCGTCTCTCCATCTACTTGGCTAATCGTCTCGATCGTGAAGCGGTTAAGTCCGCCATGTTGATAGTGCCCAACCCACGTACCCTCAAGAAATGCATCGCCCAACAAGCGTCGTCGGATCCATTGAGCCTTTTTGAATCCGAGAAACAGGGCGAACAACACCGACTTGTAGACGCCAACTGTCGTGAGGGCGCCCACAGCAATCGAAGCTAACTGCTTCATAGTGGTCGCATTCGCAATCAGTGGTGAAAGATAGGTGATTAACACGAACATTATCACCACCGTTGAGGTTACCGCCCAGCCGCCTATTTTTTGATGTAGATCAACCATGACTGGTGTTTAACGCCTCAGCCGCCGCGGCCCAAACGAGTCCTTTCGGCTTCAGCAGAAACCGCAAGCGGGCCGCGGTCAGGCTGCAGGCGCATGTTAGGCCGCGCCTTCGCCATTGCTTTCCAATATGCCTTTAACACCTCATTCATGCGCGTCTGCCAGCCACTTCCCTGCGCGCGGAACCAAGCCAACACGTCCGCATCCACACGCAGTGCAATCTGCTCCTTCCGCACTGGCAGCGGCAGTCCACGATGAGCTACTGCATTAGCCCAATCCTCCGGTGAGGTGCGAGGCGCATCTTTCGTGAACCGGATCGCCTTGTCAGGCATGGCCTTGAGCTTTGCCCAGTCCGTTTTGCCTTTAGCGCTTCGAGTAACGCGCGAGCCACGCATTGTATTCATGCTTTTCCGCCTTTCGTGCCGAGATCAAATGGGTCATCTCACCCTCATCATCAAGTGGCGTCCACACGACAAACAAGGGCACGCCATTAAACACCCCGACGCTTTGGTAACGTGCTTCACCATAGGCTTCACGTGTGTCCTCGCGGGTGAGCAGGTCGCCGTCGAAAAACCCCTCCAGATCGGCAAAGTCAATGCCATGATCCTTCAGATTCCTCCGCCGCTTACGCTCGTCCCAGGTGTTCACGTGGGCAGTGTATATGCACGATGCATATGCGGCAAGAGGAGATAGCCTAACGCATTCGGTCCGCTGCAACAAAGGGTTAGGCCTACCTCTCTCTGTACCACCGCTCGAAATGGTGCGAAAAGTGGCTCGCTGTTGCAGCAATCGTGGTTCTTGTGGTTTGAGATCCATGATTGCTGCGAACTTCAAACAAGTACTCACGACAATCGATCATTCCTGGTATCGACACCAAAATGGTTCTGAAGTCTTCGACGTATAGGTTTTCGTACTCATCGGCTAAATATCCAGATGTTTTTTGATCAGCGTTCTTTGTTGGCCACCATCGGGCATCTTCGATTCTTCGCCATTCGGTTGGCCAAAATAGTCGACGAATCGAATTACGAGTAGGGGAGACTTCAAAGACTGCAAAGCTTTGGATGATTGCTGCGACGGAACCAGGGTTGAAGAGAACAAGTTTCAGGAGAACATGATCATCGACTTGCTCTGATCCGATGTAATGAAGGTCGATTGAGCTACTACGGTATGTAGCTCGCGCTAGCTGGTATGAGGACAGCTGGGTACGTCTGTTCTTGATGTGTACGAACAACAAGAACAATGAGATGACGAATCCCAGTACCGAAATCAGGTCTCGAATGGCATCGTGATCCATGGGCTACGGACCATCCTGTTTGTCTCAAGTAGGCCTGCTATGAAAATGCCTCAGTAAGTGAGCTACGCGGCTTGTCCGACTTCTTCAAGCGTGACCTTCAGGCCAAGAGCTTCCAGTTTCTTCACTAAGCGTTGCCGTTGCTGCTCGACCTGGTGCTGTGTTACGTACTCACTGCCTAAGTCTGTGTAGCCCACGCGGCGACGGAGCAGAGGATAAATCACTCGTAACATGCCATGCGCCACTGCAACAAGCGCTTTCTTCTTGCCCATCCGTTTCACCAGGCGGTAATACTTGGCAGCCAGAAACGTCCCCTTCGCCCGCGTCGCGGCCCATGCTGCTTCAACCAGGGCGGTGCGCAGATACTGGCTGCCTTTGGTCGTCTGCCCACTCTTCCGCTTGCCCGCGGACTCATTGTTGCCCGGACACAGCCCTGCCCAACTCGCCAAATGTTCGGCGGAGGGAAATCGTGCCATGTCGACACCAATCTCAGAGACAACCGTGCGCGCGATGTGTTCGCCAATCCCCGGCATACTATCGAGCAACACCACAGCCTCCTGCACGAAAGGGTCGGAGCAGTGCTCGACTTCCTCCCCGATCCGAGTCTCGACACGCTGAAGCGCGGTATCCAGTTCCTCGACCCGCGCAAGTAATTCGCCCAGCACCCAGCGTTGCACTGGCGTCAACCGCCCGACTAACGCATGCCGCAGGGCGTCCTTTTTATTCTTCAGCTTCCCTTGGGCCAGCTCGGCCAACTTCCGCGCATCCTGCTCGCCTTCGGCTAAGGCGTGCAACATCAAACGCCCACTCAGGCCCAGTACGTCACTTGCTACTTGCCCCAACTTGATGTTCCCACTTTCCAGCAGTTTTTGCAGCCGATTGGCCACGGCAGTGTGTTCGCGCAGCAGGGTTTGCCGATAGCGCGTTAACTCCCGTAACTCCCGAATCTCCTGCGGCGGAATAAAACTGGCCCGCAATAAGCCATGCCGCAACAAATCCGCTAACCACTCGCAATCGCGTACATCAGTCTTTCGCCCTGGCACTGCTTTGATATGCCGCGCGTTGACGAGGATCACCTCGACCGTCCCTTCCAAGAGATTGAACACCGGCTTCCAGTACACCCCCGTACTCTCGATCGCCACATGCGTGCAGCCCTCGCTGATCAACCAATCCCCAAGGGACAACAACTCCTCCGTCATCGTCGCAAAAGTACGAATTTCCTTTCGCCCTTTCTTGATCACACACGCCACAACCGTCTTGGCGTGCACGTCGAGCCCACAACAACACTCGTAGACGACTTCCATCTCAGGCTCCTTTCGCCTCTGGCGGGGAGAACCCCATGCAAGAAAGAGTCTGCTATCCGTGCTTTCCCGTGACGGGCGCAACCTTGAGTGGTGCCTCAGGAGGCTCTCGGGTCCGGCTAACTTACGGGCTGTGTGCACCAAGGCGTCTCGACCTCATCCGCACCAAAGACGGCAACTACTGTAGCGCTTACAGGCCTTCTTTTCATCCTGCGTGGCGCCGCCACGCGACATGTTTGGCTAACTTTAATTCAACGGCAAAGCTCCCGGCTATTAGCAGAAACATCTTCCTACGAATAGCCAGAACGGTCTACGGGTAGCCAGCTCTATACGGCTATATGTAGCCATGTTAATGTGGCTACATATAGGAAGTTTTCGGTAGTGCCTCCAATTTGTTGATTGACAAGAAGACGGCGAGCATAGTGCCTGAAGGAGAAAGAACCGAGGGCAGAGGCAGCCGTGCAGTGTCCGCACTGTCAGAGTAAAGCCGTGGTGAAGTATGGCGAGACAAGTAACGGCAAGGAGCGATTTCGCTGTCAACAACGCGCGTAGTGTGGGCGGACGTTCTTGCAGAGCTATGCGTCTCCTGGCTGTTTGCCCACGGTGAAGCAGCAAAGGGTTGAGATGACACTCCATGGGAGTGGGATACGGGATATTGCGTGCGTGCGACAGGTCGGGTCGAACACGGTGCTCCTTTTGCGAAGCCGGTGCAGTCATTTCTGGCTTTTCTTCATCTTCTTTCCTCAGATTACCTTCTTGGCTCGCAACTCGGCGAGGTGTGTTGCACTGATCCCGAGTCGTTGCCGGTAGATCTCTTCATTATGCGCACCGAGGAGCGGCGCGGGCTGATCGAACTGCAACGGATGCTCCACAAAACGAATCGGCATGCCGAACCCTTTCGCTCCGGGAAGCGCTCCCGCCGTAGGGTGGGCTAAATCAACTATCATCTGCCGCGCTTGGACCTGCGGGTGCGTCAGGAGCTCAGGGATGGTTTGCACCGCTCCAGCCGGCACCGCATGCTGTTGCAGCAACTGCACGGCATCGTTCGTGGTCCGTTCTTGCAGCCAGGCTGCCACCAGGGTGTCGATAAACTGAATGCTCTGCCGACGCGACAGCGGCGTCGCAAATCGGACATCGGCCTTGAGATCGTCACGTCCGAGTGCGGCCAATAGACATTCCCAGTTCTTGTCGGTGGTGACGGCGACCGTGACAAACCCGTCGCGCGTCGCGTAGGTATTGAGCGGCGTTCCAGCAACGTGCGTATTCCCGCGCCGCTGAGGTTCGATGCCTCCATTGAGCAACTCCAACAGATCGGGTTGCAAGAAGAATGACGTGTCCATCATCGCGATATCCACCCACTCACCCGTTCCGCCCTGCTCGCGTCGACGCAACGCGGAGAGAATACCAATGATGGCAAAGAGTGGCGCGACGGTATCGCTGATCGCGGCCCCACACCGCGTTGGTGGACGATCAGGATACCCTGTGACACTGGCAAGACCACTCATGGACTGAATGACCGGGTCGTATGCGCGCCAATCGCGTAGCGGACCGGTCTGCCCGAAGCCGGAAATTGAGCAGAGAATGAGGCCAGGATTGAGTGTCCGCAGCTCGGCGTACCCTGCTTCCATCTCGTTCATCACCCCTGGGGCATAGTTTTCGACGACTACATCCGCCTTCCGACACAGTTCCTTAAACACCACTCGTCCTTCAGGCTGGTACAAGTCAAGCGTTATACTCTTCTTGTTGCGCGCCCGATGGAGCATGAACACGCCCATGTCTTCATCAGTCTGTGGCGTGCCAGCCGCTCCCTTCGGCCCGAGAAAGGGCGGAAAGCGCCGATGCAGATCGCCTTTCCCAGGTGGCTCAATCTTGATGACTTCCGCACCGAGCCCAGCAAGGAGCAGGGTGCAGTACGGACCAGCCAGGTAGCGTGTAAGATCTAAGACGACAATCCCCGATAATGGTTTCTGTATCATCCGCTGTTTCCTCCCTTTTCCCGTAGTAACGATTGTGATGCTAGACGATGAGGTCACTCCCCCGCTGCTCATGGAGGTGAAAAAGACACGCGTTCGCTACTTTTCCCCGCATCCTAGTTCTCTCCCGTCTCACCAGCGGATCGGGAAAGACGAGTGTGGGCACGGTATCATCGCGTGTAGTGTAGTTTCAGCCCGGGTCGAGGCCAGTCCATTGCAACTAATTTCCCTTGACCGCTTAGGGTAATATACGCGATGCGCAGATCCGGCCCGCCAAAGCAAATGTTCGTCGTAAGGGGATCGCCGGTGGGGACAAATTCCACCGACGCGCCATCGGGCGAGATGATCGTAATCCGGGGCCTTCGGGGAATTGGAGTCCTGAAGTGATTTCTCGCATCTGTGGCATACGCGTGCCTCCTTTCTCTTTGTTTGGGGGATATTAGCAGCGAAATAACCGCCCGGAAGGGGCCCGGCGCGGGGCAGCGCATGACCTGGATCGTTGGCCCTTCATATAGTGAGGCAGACCCGTGGGACCTCGGGTCTACTCTCACGGCTAGGCCTCTTCAAGCGGCTGTGCGAAATAATCATTCCCTTCGAGGATCCGAGCCCCGTGCCCGGCAATGAAGGTCCCCTGCGGATCCACAAACCCGCTCTCCGCTACCACCTCTGCCCATTGGTCCTCGGGAATCCCCGCCTGCACGAGGATCTCAATGTGCCACTGGACGCTTGGGTTCGCGAGTACGATGCCAGAGCGGAGTTTGATAGCTAAGGGGGGATGGAAATCGATCGGACGCGCCTTCAATATACACATACACAACCTTTCTATTGATATGATACGAAACACGAACACGACCGGATGGACTCGACTGCCAACCTTGTGGAGGTAGGGGAAGAGAGTACGGGGAAAGGTAAGTGCCAAGGCCAGATGCGGTTGAACAACTCAACACGTCACCCACAGGCCTGAGTTCGACAGCGGGAGTGGGAAACGGAATGCCTCTTCAGTACAGGGGGCGGAGGCAGCGCCCATTCAGGGAAAATCCTGCCACAGCACATGGGATAATCTGTTCAATATCTGGATTGCTCCAGAACCCTATCGAGGAGCTAATACTCATTCTGATGGAATCTCAGCCGCAGCTCGTCCATTGCGGGTCGACGACCTCTGTCAACCCACAGCGGTACTCCCGCAGGACGAGACCTTGCAGAGAAAGGAAACTATGGCGAATGAAGAACATCTTACCCTGCTGCAGCAGGGAGTAGCGGTCTGGAATGCGTGGCGAGAAAAGCATCCCGAATTGCTGCCGGACCTTACGGGGGCTCAGCTGCCCGGCGCTGATCTCTGTGCAATCAACTTGTCCAAAGCAAATCTTGCGCGAGCCAACCTGCAGGGGGCCCTCCTTTCCGAGGCTAACCTTCAGGAGGCGCATCTCCCGTGGACTATCTTATCGGACGCGAACTTACAGTATGCGGACCTTACTCACACCACAGGCCTTCTGGCGGGACAACTGGCAGGTGCCAATGTCTCTGGGGCGCAGCTCCCAGAGGAGATTCGACCGTTTCCGGAGCTTGCCATTGTTGACCAGCTCTCCCTCGGACTCCAGTCGCTCTTCTTTGTGATGCTCTCGGCGTGCGTGTATTCCATCCTTACCATTGCCACAACGACGCACGCCCGCCTGCTTACTAACGCGACCTCCTCTCCACTGCCCATCATTGGAACCGTGATTCCTATCGCCTCCTTCTATATGGCAGCGCCCCTGCTGTTGCTTGGGCTGTACCTCTACCTGCATCTGTATTACCTCCGCCCCTTATGGGAACTGTTGGCCGACTTACCTGTCCGCTTTCCGGACGGCCGCCTCTTGGAGAAGAAGGCCTCTCTGTGGCTTCTCACCGGCCTCGACCGATCACAATCTGTTCGAGCGACGGAAGACCGCTCTCCTCTGGCTGCTATGCAAAGTCATGGACCAGGGCTCCTCACGTGGGGGATCGTGCCAGTCACGCTCTTGCTCTTCTGGCTGGAATACCTTCCTCGACATGATCCGTGGGGAACGCTGTTGCACATCATCTTGGTCGTCATCTCGATATGGGAATTTGTCCTGCTCTATTGGTTGGCCGCGACGCCGCTACGGGGAGCAGAGCAAAGGCAACTTTTCCCCTGGAAGAAAGCCATGGTCGGTGCGGTGGTAAGCAGCGCAATCTTATCTCTTCTTTCTGTCGGCGCCATCTACGGCATCCCCTCTTACATCCCCATGTATGCGCAGGCGCATCTCCACCTCCCCTTGGCGACGGCCCGGCTTGAAGAAGAGAATATTTCGACGAAACCGCCGAATTGGGCAGCCCAATACGAGAAAGAGGAGGACATGGCAAAGGCGATTGAGGCAGTCCAAGGAGCGCAACTCGAAGCCCATAATTTGCGAGGCGTGAACGCCCGCCGAGCTTTTTTAGCGAAAGCGAATCTCCGGGGAGCCGATCTGCGGGACGCCGATCTCTTCATGATTCAGCTCCAAGGCGCCAGCCTGGCTGAGGCCCAGCTCCAGAACGCCAACTTGTCGTGGGCCTGGCTCCAAAGGGCAGATTTATCTGAGGCCCATCTCGAAGGGGCGAATCTACAAGGAGCCTTCCTCTATCAAAATGCTAAGCTGATGAATGCCCATCTTGAAGGGGCGAATCTACAAGAGGCCCATCTTGAAGGAGCGAATCTGCAAGGGGCCTATCTCCAAGGGGCGAACCTACAAGGGGCTTATCTCCAAGGGGCGGATCTGCAAGGGGCTCATCTCGATGGCGCGAATCTGCAAGGGGCCCATCTCGATGGCGCTAACCTGCAAGGGGCTCATCTTCAGAAAGCGATCAGATCCGAGTCACCGCTTCAGAAAGCTCGCCCTTAGAGAGAGAACTCCGAACGTCTTCTTGCCTGAGGCGGGCGGAGTGTGTACCCCTTCTCCCTCCCGCTCCCTCACAAACTGTTGGGAGAGGAAGGGAGCTAGGGAGCTGCTGAATCACATGATTAATCGGACAGTGACGCGGCCTCAGAGAAGTGAGAAGTTACGACAGATCCGCAAATTGCCGCTAAGAAGCTTTGCTCCCGCTGATCTGTTTGTGAAAACTGGCCATATCATAGTAATCTCGCCACACAGCGATCTTCCCGGCCCGGATCTCGAACGCCCCCATGACCGGCAACGCCGCTTTCTTTCCCCCTTGCAACTCGATCCAGTCCACCCGCTCGTTCATCACCAGATCCCCGACCGACAAGGTCTCTTTCAGCTCGGCCCGGAAACTTTTCAGATCCTTCATCTGAGGAGCAAAAAACCGGCGGATCTCTTCTTTCCCTCGGTGAATCCCAACCGGCTTATCATCATGGACACAATCCTCAGTCAGATAGCTTAAAGACCCCTCTAGGTCCAAGCGATCGAAGGCTCTAAAAAACTCAACTACGACTTGTTCATTCGCTGTACTCATAACTTCCTCCTTATTACAAATGGTTTGTCGACAACTCTTACCAATTGAGGTAGCAGCTTGCATGGGCTGTGGCGAGATCTCCTCCAGTGCTGGCATGACTTTCCGGGCAATAGCTGCATACGCTTCTCGGCCACATCTTCCCCGCGCTGTTCCTTGGTGCCCGATTCGCTTTTCTGCCTTGCGAAATCGTTCTTCATATATTAGAACAAAACCCCATTCAGTCCCGATCAAATAAGGCATTCAACAGGGCGGGTCCGGGACGCCCCTTAGGAGGAAAGATATGAAAGAAGTCGTCATCGTTGAGGCTGGTCGTTCGCCGGTGGGCCGACGCAACGGATCTCTGGCCGAGGCTCATCCGACCGACGTTCTGGGTCAAGTCCTGAACAGCGTGCTCGGGCGCGCCGGGATTAGCACCTCCGACGTGGGACAGGTCGTCGGCGGCTGTATCAACAAAGTCGGCGCCCAGGCGATGAACGTCACACGCACCGCCTGGCTTGCCCACGGCGGCGCTGAGGCAGTGCCCTGCATCACCGTCGACTCCCAGTGCGGCTCTT
Organism: uncultured delta proteobacterium; assembly: GCA_963733195.1. Lineage (GTDB taxonomy): Bacteria > Desulfobacterota > Binatia > Bin18 > Bin18 > VGTJ01. The sequence goes on along the minus strand of CAVTCR010000024.1, from coordinate 44,717 downwards.
CGCAGGAAGCCACCAACCTGGCGTACAGCCTGATCGCCTCCGGGGTAGAAGACGTCGTGCTCGCCTGCGGGGTCGAGAACATGAGCCGGCTGCCGATCGGCTCCGACGCCGTTGCTGGCGCCAAAGCCGGATACGGCAAACCCATCGCCCGGAGCTACCACGAGCACTACGAATTCACCAGCCAGTTTGAGGGTGCCGAGCGCATCGCCGAGAAGTACGGCATCTCGCGGATGGATACCGACGCCCTGGGGCTCGAATCGCAGATTCGCGCGGCGCGCGCAATTGCCGAGGGCCGTTTCGATGCGCAGATGATTCCTGTCGAGGTACCAGTCCTCGATGCAGACGGGAAGCGCACCGACAAGACCAGGACCGTCACCGCCGACGAGATCCCGCGCAAGACGAGTCTCGAGGCCCTTGCCGGGCTCAAGCCGGTCGCGCGCGAAAACGGCGTGCATACGGCAGGGTCCTCGTCCCAGATTGCCGACGGAGCTGCTGCGGTGTTACTGATGAGCGCTGAGCGAGCCCGCGAGTGCGGCCTCAAGCCACTGGCGCGGATTGTCGAGACGGCCCTCGTCGGTTGCGATCCAGTGTTGATGCTCGAAGGGCCGATCCCGGCCACCCGCAAGTTGCTCAAGCGCGCCGGGCTCTCGATCAACGATATCGACGTCGTGGAAATTAACGAAGCCTTTGCCTCGGTGGTGCTGGCCTGGGCCAAAGAGATCAAGCCCGATATGGCGCGCGTCAACCCCAACGGTGGCGCCATTGCGCTGGGTCATCCGCTCGGCGCGACCGGGTGTTTCCTCATCACCAAGGCCGCCCACGAGCTCAAACGGTCGCAGGGCCGCTACGGGTTGATCACGATGTGCTGCGGCGGGGGCCTCGGGACGGGCACCTTGATCGAACGCGTCTGAAGCGCGACCCGTGTCCTCCGGGCAAGCACAAAGAGCGGCTCGGGGGGCACAGGTGAAAATCGGGGAGAAGCACTCGCGACCAGGACATTAGGGTCAGGTCTTTACTTCGACAATTGTTTCGCTTTTCTCTTAACGAAATCATCATCTGTTCGCTTCAAGACTTGGCCCCAATTATTCGAGCTTTCTTTCTCACTTTTCGTTATATCACCGGTTCATGCGCCTGCTCTGCACGTCATCTCAAACCGTAGTGGCAGGGTCTTTGGGTCGCGCACGGCGAGTCCATCACCACGTGTCATCTCCTCGGTGGTCCAGAGGTCCCACGGGTTGCGCAACACATCGAAGCGATCAGGATCAGCTTACTTGCACTCATCCTCTCCCTTCTCACTGGTCAACCAGTGTGAGGCTGGGATAACGGCGGCGATAGAAATGTCCCTTATATCTCCGCAGCAAATATTCCAGATACTGAGGAGCGGCCTCACGCTGGATCAAAAACGCGGCGGCGATAGAGGTATCACCATATTCCCGAACTAACGTTCTCACAAACTGTGGGCTAATAGCATCAGAATACAGCAATGCTCTGAGGCTTTCGGCTTCGTCGTCGGTCACATGTTCACCTTGCTTCTGCAATCCACTGACAATAGCGTTGAAGCCTTCCATTATCTCTTGTCCTTCAGCGGGGTTAAAATAGATGCCAACGCCATTCTTCATTTTGAGGAGTTCCGACGGCAGCGCCAGAGGCTGAGACAAGTCGGAACGATTGTACTTTTGGCGGTCTGCTGCAGGGAGGTCCTTTGCTGTCGCTTCATTTTGGTAACGGTAGAACTTGCGCATATCCTCCGCCATCGAGCGGCTATCGGGATAACGGATGAGATCCTTGCCATAGTAGGCAACAAATTGCTGGTAGTGCTTGCCCACGATCTCCCGGGCTTTCTCAGCCAAAGATTCACAATATCGATAGACGATATGAGGAGCTTTGAGAGAAAATTCTTTGCGTATGCGCTGAATAATGTCGTTGGTAACAGGGCCAAAGACCTGCTGCACCCCGGACCAATACCATGTACCATCCCAGGGCACCAAACTGCCGTACACCAACGTACCTGTTTCGAACCGCTTCGCTTCTACTTCCACTCTGACCGTATAGGATTGCTCATTGAGCAGGTTCACGACTTCCAGGAACGGCTCGCGCACCGCGACCACGCGGAAATACGCACTATGTCGTTCATACCAACCGCGTACGCTGGCGCGTTGCTCGACCGTAATGTCGAGGAGCGCGGCCAACAGATCGATAACGCCGAGGCCGGACCAACAGGTAGTTTCTTGACACAGAAAATCATCAATGGTGGGAATATCAGGTTTCCCTCCATGCGCATGGACATAATTACCGAAACTCAGGCGAAAGAGATAGGAGTGCTGACCTAACCAGATGAGCTTTTTTTTGACATCCCATCCATAGGTGTTCGGCTGAGTGAGGAAGGTTTTCACCCCCGAGTCAAACTGCAGGTGAGCAAAACGCTCATGCAGAAACGCCGCAATCACCGCCGCCAACCGTACCAAGTCCTGATGCTGGGGAGCGAGGATCAACTCGGGTTCAAATTGGCTGTAGAGCGTCCATAGCAAATACTGAACCCGCGCGGGATTCACCGGCTGTGTATCGTGCGGACCCTCTGCCTGAAGAACGCAGGGGAGTTTCGTACCAAAGAAATCGAGATTGTACTGTTCCAGACTGCGCCAGATGCCAATGTCCTGGTACAGGTCTTCAGCGAACTCCACCAAGATCTTGGCTAAGACCTCGCGTTGGTGCTTGGGCAGATGCAGTGTCTCAAAAGTCAGGGACCGCTGAGCTTTGAGCAGGAAGCTCGTCAGATCGGCGGCGATGCGCATGAGTGCGCGTTCACTACGACCAAGATGCTGATTGGGTCGGTGGGCATAAAAATTCATAGCTAAGACACTCCGTAGGGTCGAAGGCTGATATCAGGTCAGGCTCACCGATGCCACCCGCGTAACGGATTAGCAGGGAGGAAGCAGTAGTGGTCCGGCTCACTTATTATCACCAAAAACTTCATCCCGACGCCGGGCCCGCTCGGCTCCACTCATAGTGTCTTCACCTTTAGTGAGACGGTAGACTCGAGTCAAAGCATAGTTTTGAAAGGCGTTGGTAATCCCCGTGCGAAACCCCATTTCGTCTTGCATCTGATTCATCGAGAATTTTGCGATCCGCAACGCAAACGGGTCCTGTAACGCGATACGCTGGGCTAGTTGCATGGTCTCGGTTTCCAACTGTGCACGGGGCACGACTCGATTGACCAGTCCCAAACGTAACGCTTCGTCTGCGGTGAGCCAATCACCCGTAAACAGATATTCCTTTGCCTTGCGGAACCCGATGTCCCAGGCCAGACTGGCATACTGCACGTGTGCGCCTGCCCAGCGGACGGTGCGGTCACAGAACTTGGCATCGTCTGCGGCGAGGATCAAGTCGCACGCCGACGCCAGCATGAGACCGCCCATAATGCAGTAGCCTTGCACTTGGGCAATGGTCGGTTTGGGAAAGTCACGCCAGCGTAACGTATTATCTAAATACAGATCGCGGCCACGTTTATATTCGCCAGGCATTCCTGGGGCATAGGGACGCTGGCGTTGGTCTTCTTTTTCTTGTGGGCTGCCTATATCATGTCCGGCTGAAAAGTGTTTGCCAGCACCGGCAACAATGACGACTTTTACGCTCTCGTTTTCGGCGGCCTCATCCATGGCCTGGTCAAATTCCTCCAGCATCAGCCGACTCTGGGCGTTGAGTACTTCGGGGCGATTGACGGTGATCGTCAACACCGCTTCGTCCTGTGTCAATTGCAATGTAGTATATACCATTTTTGTTTCCTCCTTTTTTGTCATGCTGTCTGTGTGGGCCGTACGAGACTCTGATTAATATTTCAGAGGTCAAGGTTCTACTTGAGTTCTGCTTTTCACACGCTAAATGACCTCCTCCTTTGCCAACTCTGCCAACGTCGCCTCGTCATACCCGAGCCAGGACCCATAAATCTCCGCATTATGTTGCCCGAGCACGGGCGCCGCCGAGCGCACCCGTGCCGGCGTTTTGGCGAATTTGGGCGCGACGCCATAGTGCGTCAATGTCCCGGCCGTTGAGTGCTCAACCTCGCAGACGATTTCCCGTTCCCGGAAATGTGGCTCCCGAATGATGTCCCCGAAGTCCAACACCGGTGACACAGCAATGCTCGCAGCGTTGAGTGCCGTGACGACCTCGTGCCGGGTGCGTTGACGCACCCACTCGCTCACGAGCTGCTCGACAATTTCCTCGTTTACTTTGCGCGCCGCCACCGTCGCCGTGCGCGGATCGCTCGCAAAGTCTTCTCGACCGATGATCCGACACAGGCTCGCCCACTGTTTGTCATGCGCCACAGCGAGCATCACGTAACCATCCTGACAGAGAAAACTATTGCAGGGAGCGGAGGCGGGATGCCGGTTACCTTTCCGTTGCCACACCTCACCGGTCATGGCGGCTTGCATCACCCCTCCTTCCGTGACTGACAGCGCACAATCCACCATCGCGATATCGACATGTTGGCCCTCGCCGGTGCGTAGTCGCCGCACGAGCGCTGCGAGCGCTGCTTGTGCCGCCTTTACTCCGGTCAGATAATCGATGCTCGCATGGCCGGTCTTCGTCGGCGGACCATCAGCTTGTCCGGTGATCGACATGATGCCACCCATCGCTTGCGCGTCCGTGTCATAGCCGACCTTCGCAGACAGCGGGCCCCACTGGCCCAAACAGGAAATCGATACGTACACGATGTCCGGCTTGATCGCTCGGATATCTTCATAGCCGATATGCCATTTGTCCAAAGCGCCGGGGCGGAAGTTTTGTAGAATGACATCCGCGCGCCGCGCCAGCTGGCGAAAGATTTCCTGCCCGCGCGGCAGATGAAAGTTCAAGGTAATCGCTTTCTTGTTGCGGTTGATGCTCAGAAATGGCGCGCTGCTATCCTGCGTCGGCGCGTTCGGCACGCGCGGCCCAAACAGACGACAGACATCGCCGGTCACAGGCAGCTCACATTTGATGACCTCCGCCCCCAAATCGGCCAGCTCCGCTGCGGCCACCGGCCCGGCGTACGTCGTACATGCTTCAAGCACGACCAGCCCTTCCAGCGGACCGTGCGACGTTCGGGTTTGCTTCTCGGTAAAATTCTGCTTTCTTCATTCGATACCCCTTCTGATTGCTTCGCCCAACCCGTGGTTGCGCAGCGAGATACGATCGGTTCGCTCTCTCGCGTAGACGTAAATGCTGGAAAACTCAAGAAGGACAGCATGAGATCCATGCGTACTGATCCTTTGGATATAGCACCAAACTAGCAGTGTTACTGTTGAGAAAAGGCTTGACAAAATGGGTGAAACGAGAGGATATTACACCAGATTTTTTTGATGCTCAGGAATTTCAATAGCGAGATATACTACCGGTGAGGTGGCAGTAACCTCATTAGTGAGCCCCGTTGGTTGAACGTCTTTTGCGGAGTTGGCATTTTACTGGGGGACGCTCGGAAAGGTAAGGCAGATCATATGAGCGACAAGATCGACGACTTGGTGGCACGTATTGCACGCCTGGAAGACCTCGAAGCCATTCGGCACACTTGGCGGGACTATTGTATGCGACTGGATTCCGCTGATTGGGTCGCGCTCGGCGACGTCTTCACCGAGGATGCGGTACTCGAGATGGATGGACTAGACCATCTTGTGAAAGGATTGGATGGGCAGTATCGCAGTCGACAATCGATCATCAAAGACTTTTATCAGCGAACCGGGACAATTCTTCCACACGGCGCTAAGCCCATGTTCGTCACCGGTCATATCAGTACCAACATGCAGATTGACCTCAAAGGTGACGAGGCCACCACCCTAGCGTACTTTTTCGAGATCGTGGCGAACGATCGGGTGCTGATCGGCACGTATCAGCATCGATTCCGTCGTGAAGCCGATCGCTGGCGGTTTTGTTTCCTGCGCATTTCGATTCGTTATCGGGCCCGGTTGGAAGCCACGGACGTGGGCGGCCAATCACTGAACGACATCCTTGCGCGTCCGGTCTAGCTTGTTCGTTCTTCTCCTTGTATCAGACGTACCAATGAATTCAGGAAGGAGTATTACAATGACAACCTCCACACAAAACATCAGCGAGCTGCCTCTCTTACCTGGCCGTCTCGGTGATCCCAGCAGAGTTTTGAAGACTGATCCACGCGCTGATCCGCGCTTGGTCGCCGCTTGCGCCCCCTTTGCTCTAGACGTTGCTCCTCCACCCGTTCCGGTTACTGCAAACTCGCCCTTGGCGGACAAGCTTGCCTACGCTGCAGCCAACGAGTCGGGCATGGAAGCCGTGTTTGCTGCTGTGTTCGCTGACCTCCCTCCGATTACCAACGTGAAGCGGCGGACTGAAGTCATCAAGGGCGTGGATGGGAACGACATCAGTCTCTATATCCATACGCCCCAGAACATGTCCGGCCCACTCCCCTGCGTGTATCATACGCACGGCGGCGGTATGGTCCTGCTGACGGCCGCTGGCCCGACCTATGTGCGCTGGCGTGACGAGCTGGCTGCCCTCGGCATGGTCGTGGTCGGCGTGGAATTTCGTAATGGCGCGGGCAAGCTAGGCAATCATCCATTTCCTGCGGGTCTCAACGACTGCATGAGTGGCCTGCAGTGGGTGTTTGACCACAAGGCTGCCTTGGGAATCTCAAAGATTATCACATCTGGTGAATCTGGTGGTGGCAATCTTGCCTTGGCTGTGTGTTTAAAAGCCAAAAAGGACAACCGCCTTGCTCAGATTGCTGGAGTCTACGCCCTGTGCCCGTACATTTATGGCGCCTGGGCGCAGAAGAGCAAAGAGCTCCCGTCGCTGGTGGAAAACAACTGCTACTTGATCGACGTTCGCTCGATGGAAGTGCTGGCGAGCATCTATGACCCTGAGAACAAAAACGCCACCAATCCGCTGTGCTGGCCATACTGGGCCACGCGCGAGGATCTGCAAGGGTTGCCCCCGCATGTTATCTCAGTCAACGAGTTAGACCCACTACGGGACGAGGGACTGAAATATTATCAGAAGCTCATGGCGGCTGGAGTGCGCGTGTACAGCCGGACCGTCAACGGCACGTGTCACGCTGCTGACGTCCTGTTCCGCAAGGCGCTCCCGGAGGTGTACGCGGCCACCCTCCGCGATATCAAGGGGTTCGCTGACTCGCTGTAGGTCAGGCGTAGAATTGTTCGACTTAGCGCGCATTGGAAGACGGGCGAGGACCGTTCCGGGACGTCCTGGTTCTGCCCGGCTGTGCGGCGCGGACGAGCGTCTCAATCATCGACTTCAACTCTGTCACCTCACGTCGTAACGCCTGTACCTCTGGTGCGCAGGGGGCATGGGGCTGCTCCACTCTCCGTGTGAGATAGCCGGATTCAAGGATGCGAATGAATTCCTCTGCCACCGTGTCAGGAGTCCACTCGCCACCAGGTCGGTACCAACGGTACATCCAGTTGCACATCCCCATCAGCGCATAGGTAAACTGCTTGGGGTGTAGCGGAATCAACTCCCCTGTCTGCACTCCCTCGTTTACCACTCGCTCGATCACCTCACCGAAAGCGCGGTTCGCACTCCTCACCCACTGGCCCAGTTCCGGGCGCAAATTGAAGATCTCGGAGAAAAAGACTTGCGTCAGCGGAATATTCGCAGCCATGTAGCGGACTTGGTGCCGAATAATCCGCCGCAGCTTCTCAGAGACTGGGAGGTGCTCGGCAGCAATCTGCTCGACTGCCGCCTGGCTGGTGGCAATGACCTGGGTATACATCCGGTGCAGGAGTTCTTCTTTGTTGGGGAAATAGAGATAGAACGCCGCCCGCGAGATTCCCGCCGCAGCGGCAATCTCGTCCAGCGTCGTGGCTTGATAGCCTTGTTTGCCAAACTTATCCGCCGCCACACGGAGGATCTCTTCCTCAATGGCGGTACGCTTCCTCGATACGGTGATCTTCTTTACAGGCATGTTGGCACGTTGTGCGAGTCTACTCGGAAAGAAACAAGGGGCCTCTTTATTGAAGCACAAACCCTTCATATCCCTTAGCTGCCACTTCCGCACACTTTTCGCGGTAAGCTGGAGCAGTATTGGCATACAGCAAGAACGCGCGTTTCTTGCCAGGAATATTCGCCCCGACAAACCAGGAGTTCGCTTGGGTCAAGAGCGAGCCCACGAGCAACTCATTGGAGTGCTCCACCCAGGCGTCTTCTGCCTGTGGGGTGGCCGCGATGCGCTTCAAGTGCTTCTTGTGCATATAGCCGATACAATCGCGAATCCATTCCACCACGATCTCGATGCAACGGGGGACGTTACAAAACGCGGCGGCATTAGCAATGAAGAAATTGGGGAAACCAGCAGTTTGCAGTCCCAAGTAGTTGCGTGGACCATCAGTCCATTTGTCCTTGAGCGTCTGCCCCCCTTCCCCACGTATGTCAATCCGCGTCAACGCTCCCGTCACTGCATCAAACCCCGTCGCATAGATGATGACGTCAAATTCATACTCCTTCTCACTCGTCTTGATACCTTTGGGCGTGATGCTCTCGATTGGAGTTTCTTTGAGATCGACCAGCAAGACGTTGTCGCGATTGTACGCCTCGTAATACTCGGTCTCTAACGGGATGCGCTTGGAGCCGAACGGATGATCCTTGGGCACGAGCTTTTCCGCTACCACTGGATCTTTGACGCGCGCCCGAATCTTGTTGCGGACGAACTCGGCGAAGTCCTCGTTAGCCTCTTTATCGATCATGATGTCGTGGAAATTGCCCAACCATTTCTTGAACCCCGGTTGTGCCCATAGCTCCTCATACAACGCCAGTCGCTCTTCCTTTGGGACTTCCAGGGTCTTACGTGGGTCGAAGTCGTGCATAAAAGCGGCAGGAGTCTCGCGACACTTTTTGAAGATTTCAGGATAACTCGCCTTGATCTTACGTTGCGTCTCCGGGTCGATCAGCGAGTTCCGTAGCGGCGCACAGTAATTGGGCGTGCGCTGGAAAACGGTCAGATGGCCGACTTCTTTGGCAATGACCGGGATGAGCTGTACCGCGGTGGCACCGGTGCCAATGACTGCCACGCGCTTGCCGGTGAGGTTTACATTTTCCTTCGGCCAGCGGGAAGTATGATACGACTCGCCCTTGAAGCTATCGATTCCTGCGATATTAGGAACATAATGCGCAGACAGTAGCCCGACCGCGGCGATGACGAAGCGTGCGCGCACTCGCTGACCACTAGCAAGCGCGAGTTCCCAGCGGTTCTCCTTTTCGTCGAAGACCGCTGAGGTGACCCGCGCATTGAGCTGAATGTCACGCCGCAGATCGAACTTGTCGGCAACATAGTTGAGGTAACGCTCGTTCTCCGGCTGGCCAGAGAAATGCTCCTTCCAATCCCATTCCTGCAACAGTTCCTCTGACCACGAATAGCCATAAGTGTAACTCTCGGAATCGAAGCGGCAGCCTGGATAGCGGTTCCAGTACCACGTTCCACCAACGCCACCGCCATCATCGAAGACCCGTACCGAGAGCCCCAGTTGCCGGATGCGGTACAACTGGTACAGCCCGGCAACCCCAGCGCCAATGATAACCACATCATATTGCTCGATCGCTCCATTTGTAACAGTCGGTGCAGTCGGTAAAGTATTTGTCATGTCGATCCTCTGATTGAGTTCCCCTCTCGTTGTAGTTTTTCAATCGACTTTGCCAGGCACTCAAGCCACTTCAGTACGCTTATTTAAGCAAACGAGAACTTTGCGATACAGTTGTTTCCGAAGTCCGCAGTACCCAGCGTATAAAATGCGCAGCAGGCTCACTAACACATGCCCGCGACAAAACTTCACTCCGTAATTACCGCACTCGGCACTAACCCTTACATGACGAGCACACTACGGACGACTTCACCCTTCTCCAGAGCGGTCATCGCCTCGTTCACCTCGTCAAGCGGATAGGTGCGCGTCACTAACTCATCGAGCTTGAGTTTCTTTTTCATGTACAGGTCGATGAGCCGCGGCAAGTCCACGCGGGGACGCGCAGACCCATACGCCGAGCCCTTGAGAGTCTTCTCACCGAGAAAACTCGCCGCCGGCAATGTCACCCGATCGTCTCGTGCTGCCGCACCAACAATGATCGCGGTCCCTCTCCGGCGGATGCAGGCATAAGCCAGCTCGATCGTCTTTCCCTAACCCAATCACCTCAAAGGCGTAATCGGCGCCTCTACCCTCTGTGAGTGAACGAACGGTTTTCACTACCTCCTGCCGCTGTGGGTTAATGGTATGAGTCGCGCCGAACTGTGTGGCCGCTTCGAGCTTGTTGTCGAGCAAATCAACTGCGATGATCGTGCCCGCTCCGGCCAGCACGCAACCCTGGATCACGTTCAAGCCGACGCCGCCACAGCCGATCACCACGGTACTGCTGCCGGCGGCGACATTGGCGGTATTGATCGCCGCCCCAACTCCCGTTATCACGCCGCAGCCCACCAAACACGCAGTTTGTAGTGGGACCTCTTGGGGAATTTTAATGCACGCCAGCTCCGCAACCACGGCGTATTGCGCCATGCTTGAGAGACCCGCCATATGGTGAAGCGCCGTCCCGTTCTTGTGCAGACGCGACGTCCCATCTGCGAGGGTCCCTCGGCCCATCACGACCACTGTGCTTTCACACTGCACGAACTCACCAAACGAACAGTAGTAACAGTGGCCACAATAGGGGACTGCCGAGAGCACGACATGGTCTCCGGGCTTCACCAAAGTGACGCCAGGTCCCACCTCTTCGACGATGCCCGCGCCTTCATGCCCAGGTACGACCGGCAGAGGGAGCGGCAATACTCCGTGGATCACCGAATAGTCACTATGGCACACGCCATTGGCGACGACTTTGACTAAGACCTCTCCCGCTTTTGGCGCATCGAGATCAACGTCCTCAACTTTCAAGGGCGTCTTTCGCTCATAGAGTACTGCCGCTTTCATACCGTTTCCTTTTTCTAACAATTGCTTCCCAGTCGCCTACGCCGCGCGCCGCGCCTCGTCCTGGCAGTGGGGGCCGTCACTTTGTACAGCTTCTGCCCATTCCCCCACAGAATCTTGCGCCGTACCGATTCCTCACAATCTGAGAGTCCACCCTTGATCCGCGCGTGCACTTCCTCGCCGTATAACGAGGTCGGATGCGGAAAGTCCGTCTCAAACAGAATGTTGTCCACCCCCACCTTGTCAATCAGCCGCCGCGGCGCCGTCTGCTCAAACCAGTAACACGCATACACGTTGCGCGCGAAGTACTCTGACGGCAGCAGGTCAAACTCCGGATGCTCCTCGGCCACATCATTGCCCCGGAACTGATAATCCAACGCTTCAAGGACAAACGGAATCCAGCCAATCCCACTCTCCACCGAGATGAACTTGATCTTCGGATAGCGCGCTAACACCCCAGACATGATCAAGTCATTCATCTGGATGCCGTTGCGCAGAAAGATGTCCACCGACAGCTCGGTAAACGCGGCCATCTTGCCATACGCAGCGATCTTGGTCTGCAATAACCCCATCTCCATATTGCCTGAGCCAATATGGAAACTGATCGGCAGATCAAGCTCGCAGGCCACTTCCCACAACGGATTCCACTGGGGATCGCCCAGCAACGGCTGGCCCAAGGATTGGGGTTCGCCCGTGAACAGGATGCCCTTATGACCCTTAGCGGCACAGCGACGCACTTCCTTTACTGCGGCTGCGACATCCCAAAACGGCAGCGAGGTGATTGGCAGTAAGCGGCGCGAGTCGGCGGATGCCCATTCGGTCTGCCAATCGTTGTAGATCTGCACGCAAGTCAGCATCAGCTCCGGGTCATTCAACTTTAAGAACTCTTGCGCGCCAAAGCCACCGACATTGGGATACATGACCATGGCCCAGATGCCCATTTTGTCCATGTACTTGAGCCGCGCCTTGGCATCGTAGGCTCCAGGGTGCATCTCCTCGTAGTTTTTGGGTGGATTCTTGAAATTCCCCACTCCAGCGGTCGCCGTCAAACCAGGGCTGGCCAACATCGGGGTGCCTCCCACGATCCACGACAGGCGGCCATCGCTGCTGGTCTCGATGCGCGGCACTTGGTCACGCATCCGGCTGGCGCGCGACTGGTCCACAGGTCTGGACTCTCGGTCACATGGGTATCGACGTCAATAATAGTGTAGCCACTCATGGTATCCCTCCTTCAGTTAGTTTGTAGACAGTTGTGATCAGATATTAACTCTCTATGACATGTTCTTCTACGCATCGAAACTGCCCAGGCAGCCCACCTGAGGCAGCACTGCACGGAGTCATATTCTTAAATCTAGAATTTAGACTCATAAGTCAATACACAGGCTCCTCCAGACTGTCAACCCCAAGGAGTTGTGGGCAGGTGCAATATAGGAATCCTTTTTGATTTGTGGTGGAAGCAGAAGAGCTGAATTTGGTTCACCCTTCGACTTCGCTCCCCTACGCTCAGGGCGCACGGTCTCCGCTATGCGCACGGTAAGCCCGTTCGTGGCTAAGCATCACCCGGAGGGCGGAGTCGAAGCATGAACGGCACTCGCTATCCACAAATGATTTAGGTTCACTATAGCACCCTCCGAGCTGGTCCTAGACCTTAGGCAGAATGTCGTGCACGAGCCGCCGCATGTCCACGAGGGTCTTCGCGGTTGGGGTCCCGCTGAACGGCGGCCACAGCAAGGGCATCGTCATACCGGCATCCCGATACCGCTTGAGATTGTCCGTGATCTGGTCGACGGTGCCGACCAGCGTTGGCGTGAGTTTGCCGCGTGGCGTCTGATCTGTTTTGTCGCGCGTGATCTCAAACGGCAGCATGCTCGAAATTTCGAGCTCGTCGATGGAATGCTTGCTGCCCATCTTCGCGAACTCCTCCTTGATGGCTGCGCGCCAGGTGGTGATCGCTTCCGGCGTGTCCATGATCCCGATCCAACCTTCGAGGCCGTACTTGGCAACACGCGCCGCCGCGATCTCGGGCTTGCCTAAGCCCCCAAAAAACATCGGGGGCCGTGGCTTCTGGACCGGCTTCACGCCGAAGCCACATTTCGAAAAGTCGGCGAATTCCCCGTGGTACTCGAACAACTCGTTGGTCCAGATCCCCTGCATCACCTCGATCGTTTCTCTCACATGCTTGTTGCGTTTCTGGTAGATGTGAGCGGCGCTGGCCGCGGCGAACTCCTCCGGCATCCAGCCTGAGCCCACGCCAACGTTGATGCGCCCGCCCGAGAGGTGATCCCAGGTGGCGATTTCTGCGGCCAGCACGCCGGGGGCGCGATAGGGCGTAACAATGATGCTGACACCCAACCGAACTCGCTTCGTAATTGCCGCCAGATACGGAATGAGCGGCAAGCCATGCAGGAACTCCGCACGTGCGCTGACTGGAAGCGCCTTCGGAAATTCCGTCATGAAGCCAAAAGGCTTCTCGAGTTCCTGTCGGTCCGAGGCTTCCGGCACCACGATGCGGTCCAGCGACCACACCGAGTCGAATTCGAGAGCCTCCGCTTCACGTGCCAGGTCAACGATTTCGCTGACGGTGATCTTGTCGCGGAGATTCGGTAGATAAAGCGCGAGCTTCATAGCAAGTTCCTCTCTGTTGGTCTTGTTCAACGTTGCATGGGTCTAGCGCTGCCGGTGGCTAAAGCGGGCTCATTGCGGCATCAATCAATTCACACAACCCCGACTGATGAGGGTATCGTTCGACACAATCCTCTTTTGTGACGAGTCGCTCAATTCTTTTCCCTGTCGCCGAGTGCATCTTTCTGCACAGCCTAACTGAATTGAACGGCACTAGCTGCATCTACTAATAGATGCAAGTCTCTACTAATAGATGCAGGCATCTACGTATAGATGCCTGCGATGGTTCTATATGTAGATGCTTCGTGTCCTTTGCTCGGCATCTATATATAGATGCTTGTAAAGAGGCATTCGCGATGTTGTTAGGACACGTCCTCTTACTTTGCTGTTGCGGGTGCAGCAGCAGGACGGACATCAATCGGCTGACGACGGGCTTGAGGTTGCCAGCTCTTGATCTCCGGCGCCACTTCCTTAGCGAAGAGACGCATGTTTTCCTCTACGTCGGCATACGGCACGCTGAAATAGCTGAAGGCGCCGTTGACCTCGAAATCACCGATCGCTTCACGGCGACGGCGTAGCGTCGCTGAGATCATGTCAGGCGTGCCCCATAGGTTCGAGCTAATGAATTCTTCGATGACCGCGTCGTGACCAGCAGCGTTGATCTGCTCGGCTGCTTTGGCGTAGTGCTGGTACGAGGCACCAGTTGAGGCAAAGTTAGCCGCATCATCCATCCGGTAATGCTCCATCAACGTCCAGTAGTAACCGGTGATACCACGACGGGCGACCTCTTCGGCTTTCTTGCGAGTGGGGAAACACGAAATAAAGTCGACGATACTGATCGGTGGCGCTTCTTCACCGTTGTTATGCTGGCGGTACTCGGCTCGATACGCTTCGAGTTGCGGAGCCATGTTCTCCCACGCTGTTTGTGAGAACATCATTGAACCAAGTCCAAGCGAGGCCGCGACCGAGAAGGACTCTGGTGACATACACACCATATAGCGACGACCCTTAAAACTCTTGAACGGCCGCGGGCGCACTTCGATGCGGGCTTGTTGATAGTACTTGGTGTTGGCTTCGACGACACCGGTCTCCAACCCTTGCACCACGATGGCCGCGGCTTCATTGAAGCGATCGCGCGCTTCGTTCATATCCACGCCGAACCCGGCATATTCCCGCCGCGACAGTCCGCGCCCAAGGCCGAGAACCGCGCGCCCGTCAGACAGGTGATCAAGCAAGGCCATCTTCTCAACGACTCGCATCGGATTGTTCCAAGGTAGGATGATGGCACCAGTGCCGAGTTCCATCTTCTCGGTGCGGGCAGCGATATAGCTGAGGTATTGCATGTTGTCGGGACACATTGAGTAATCGAAGAAGTGGTGTTCGACCGGCCAAATGATATCGAACCCCATGCCTTCAGCTTCGATTAGCAAACGCGTTTCATGTTTATACATGTCGCGATCGTTGTAATCCTTGTGAGCGGGAAAGACATTTTGGATACCAATTTTCATACCGACTCCTTTCTCGGTCATATTGTCACAGCGTTGTTACAGCTGAAGCACCATGCCTCACGTTTTGTTGAAGACATCAGAGAGCTAGCTTACACGACCTGAGGCTCACAAACAATCCGTGGCGCGTCCATGTGTCACGTTTCGCGCATTGAATCAAAGAATCGGAGATGCTGAGAACAAACCGGAGAGTGGGAGAAACGGAGAGCAAGAGAAAGTAGTTTTCTTTCTCCGATTCTTTCTTTTCTTCTCCGTTCTCCCGATGCTGCCTGCTCTCAACTCAGTACTCACTTCAGGTTATGCTGACTTCCCGAATCGCAACAGCCTACCCGGTGTCGCGCCGGTGCACTTGCCATCTTCAAACGTCACACCACCATTGACCATGATCCAGCGATAACCTTGCGCCTTTTGCACCCGCCGCCATTCGCCCGCAGGCAGGTCATACGCAATCTCGATCGGTAACGCTTTCAGATTGTCGAGATCATAGACTACGATATCCGCTGCCAGTCCCTCACGCAGCGTGCCGCGATCCTTGAACTGTGCCGCGTGCGCCGGCAGGGTGCTTAAGCGAAAGTGGGCTTCCTCTAACGTGAGTGTGCCAGTCTCGCGCACTAACCAGCTCAGCATGTCCGTCGGATAGACACCCAGGGTGAGGAACTTGATGTGCGCGCCGCCGTCAGAGACGCCTGGAATAGAGGCAGGTGAACTGAGCATCTCTCCGTGGACGCGCGGATCACTGTTGACTACCGGTCCGAGCCACTCGGTTTCGAGATTATCAGCGACGGAAATATCCAAGATCGCGTCAACGACGTGTTTATTTTCGCGTTTGGCGATCTCCTCTACCGACAAGCCCAGATACTTCTCGCGCAGGTCGGCGCGCTCGATCGTGATGGCGATGTATTTACCCAGTTCGCCGAAAACGAAATCACGGGTCGGCGTGCCCGCGTCGTATTCGGCACGGACGATTTTGCGGAAGTCGGCATTCGCCAGCTTCACACGTTTCTCTTCGACTGTGCCCAACGTCGCTTCGCGCCACGCCGCATTATCATCAAAGAGGTTCCAGTCCTTGAAGTTGATGGTGAACGGCGCCCGCACCGACGCAGCCTGGCCGTAGACCGGAATCCCCTTGGCAACCATCTCGTTCAACCATCTGAGTTGCAACCGCATCGGTTCGATAATCTTTTCGTGCGCTACCAGCGCGTTGTAGATGACCGCATGGCCGCTGTGCTCGGCAAGCTGGGTACTGAAATTTAAGTCGCGCTGCATGCCCACACCTTGATCGTTCGAGGTTGCGCTCGATTGCGTAATCTGAATGAACCCGGCGTCATAGTCCTGCAGTGCTCGCGCCATCGCCAGATAAAAGTCATCCGGCAGCACATCCGAGATCATCGGTGTGCCGTCGTAATCGCGCTGTACAGACGCGGTGCTTTCTGGGAACAGACGCTGCGCGCCCCAGCCAATCGCGCCAGCCTGCATCGCTTCATGGAACAGCCGAATCGAGGTCTGCACTTCCTTCTCATTGGGCAGCCGCTTCTTTGCTTCAGTAAAACCACCCATGGCATAGGCTACGAGAGGTGTCACCGGAACAAGTTGTGAAAGGTTGATCCCTAACGGCAAGCGGTCAAGATGCGCCATCCACTGTGGGAAGGTTTCCCACTCCGGCGCCATCGTCACTTTCATCGGTTCGAGCGGAATCGCTTCGTTGCGCGACAGTGACAGCAACGCACGGTCGAAATCTTTGGCATACACTGGGGCGAAACCAAAGCCGCAGTTGCCGATCGTCACCGACGTCACGCCGTGCCAGCCGCCGATCGAGCAGTAGGGGTCCCAATGCAACTGGGCATCGTAGTGGGTGTGGAGATCAATGAACCCCGGTGCGACAATGAGCCCTGTTGCATCGAGCACTTTGGTGGCGTCGCTACTGTTCAAACGGCCGATCTTAGCGATCTTACCGTTTTTGATGCCGATGTCTGCCTTGTACCGCGGCACTCGCGTGCCATCCACGACCGTCCCGCCTTTTATAATGGTATCGAACTGCGCCATACGACCCTCCTTTTGGGTAAATATAGTTAAAGCGTACTGCGTGAAATGTGATGACGAAAAGGTTATAGGCTATAGACCGAAGGCTGAAGTAGGAGATGGGGACAGCCATCAAGTCTTAAGCCTGTAGCCTAGTCTTTCATTCTTGACTCTTTCCTAGACCCTTATGCGGCAAATCGCAACGGCAATGTTTGTACACCACGGACGACGATCGAGGCAATCTGTGGCAGAGGTTCCCTGGTGCACGTAAACGACGGACAGTCGAACAAGAGCGAGTCGAGTGCAATCCGACCTTCCAGGCGCGCTAACGGAGCGCCCAGGCAATAGTGGATGCCATAGCCAAACGCGACATGGTCCTGCGGATTCCGTGTGACATCAAAACGGTCCGCTTGTGAAAACTGACGCTCATCGCGGTTGGCTGAGCCCAACAGCAAAAAGACTGTTGCGCCGGCGGGAATCTTTCCGCCTTCTAATTCGACCTCACGCGCAGTTTGGCGAGGAATGAGCTGTACCGGCGAATCATAGCGCAGCACTTCTTCGACCAGCGATGGAACGAGGGTGCGATCAGCTCGGACCTTGGCAAGCTCCGCTGGATGACTCAATAAGTTTCGCACCGCATTGCCAATCAAGTTAGTCGTGGTTTCGTTCCCTGCTAAGAGTAGGAGGATCGCTAACCCCAGGATCTCGGCAGCCGTGAGCGTATCGTGCTCTTCCTCGGCGCGCACCAAGGCAGTAATCACATCTTCGCCTGGATTGGTGCGGCGTCGTTCAATCAACCGCTCGAAGTAGGCGCGCAACGCGGCACCACTCTCGCGCACGCGAGTCCGCATGACTTCATCAGTCGGGCGGCTCGTGCCCAAAACCACATCATCTGACCAGCGCTTAAAATCATTGAGCCGGTCGTCTTCAACCCCGAGCATTTCTGCGATCACGGTCGTTGGGAGTGGCCCTGACAACGCCGGTACTAAATCTCCCTCGGTCTGCCTTCTCAGGGAGGCGATCAATTGCCGAGTAATCTCTTGCACCCGTGGTTCAAGGTTACGGATCAAGCGGGGGAGGAATCCTTTGTTCACCAACTTGCGCAGCCGCGTATGATCGGGTGGATTCATATCGAGGATCCACGGCACCTCCGGTGTGGGGTTGAGATCCCCTAGCGTTTGGTTGGTAAATCCAGAAGACGGGAAAATCTGTGGATTACGGAGGGCGAAGTCGACATCGGCATAACGACTGAGGGCCCAAGCGTGCAGAGGTTCGATCCAGTACACGGGGGCATGTTCACGCAAGTACGCATAAAACGGAAACGGGTTTTCTATCACATCAGGTGATAGTGGATTGTAGTTCATTAGCACTGTGCTCCTTTATTTTCGAGTATTATCCAATCCGCTTTTGCCGCTCACGGAAGAAGAGGAACAGCGGCAAGCCCGCCGCAAATGCCACTAACCACGAGACCACGACACACACTATAAAATTGCGGCTGCCTAACGTTCGGCCTTCCGCAAAGAGCAGAACATTGAAGGCCGCAAAGGCAATTAAGAGGTCGAAGAGCAGCGACGCTGTTATTGCGCTCTGCATAGGCACGGTGAAGAAATCGACAAGAAGATTTCCCCCTGCACCCATGTATTGGAGGTTGTAATACATCGGGATGATGACCCCCAAGGCAGCAAGCACGGCATAGACTATTTCGCGTGGGTCATGGATTCTCCATTTTCAATTCATTTGTTCGAGTACGACGAGCCTCAAATACGGCGTCAGGCTTCGGTCCTCTCTCGCCATTCCGGGGAGAGAGATCGCAGAGCCGCGACCCGGCATCGCTCACCCTCTCCTGTATCCTCTCCCATCGAAGACGGATGTGAGGTATACCCAACGTGAGCGAAATCTCGTGTAATCGAACACTGATAGTGTCTACGCACGCATGCCGACTCTCCTCACACCGGCAGCATATCCGCAGGAGAAAGTGGCAGCTTAGTCGTATCGAGCTTTGCCAGCGCCCATCTCACCTTTGTCGTATAGCGCTACCCACTCTCGCATCCACGCCGGGTTAGCGACATGCGAAGGATGATGCCACGGCAGCGCGTGTCGTAAGATTCCTGGCATCGCAGAGGTAAAGAAGCGAAAGGCAAACTTCTTGATTGCCCAGTGGGTCTTCCACTTGCCCCACAATCCATCGGCTTTGAGGAGCACCATGTACGATCCGCGCACCATCTGGAAGAGATGGAGCAGCGCGGCGAACATGCCATAGACACGATACCAGTAGTCGCCATAGACATGCTGGTAGACATCAAACGCCAGATTCTTATGCTCAATTTCTTCCACCACATGCCACAGCCACATTGAAGCGACGGCCGGATCGGCTCCGCGAAAGAGGTGCGCACGGTCCGCAATGATCGTATGGGCGGTAGCCAGCGCCAGTGTCTCGAACCCAGCCGTATAGGCCACCTGATACTTGAGCGGACGCTTTCGCAGTTCTTCGTACTCCTGTTCAATTTCCTTCTCGCGCTCACGCAGTTGAGGATAGCCTTTGGCGATGAGCACTTCGTTGAACCGGCGGTGTTGCATGAAGTGTTGCGACTCCTGGCCGATCCAGGCTTTCGCTTCTTTCTGCAGCTCTGGGTCGGTGATGTGTTTGCTCGCCTCACGGATCGCATCGATGATGAAGGGCTCCATGTACGGCAGTAGTATCGACGTGCCGTTGATGAGTTGGCTTAACGCTGGATCGTCTGCGTGCCAATGCGGTTGAAAGTCTGGCGGAAACTCGAACGGGACTTTCCGCACCTCAATTCCTTGCGCAGTTTTCTTTGCATTCATGCATGCACCCTCCTTCTGCAATGACAGGGATTGTTGTATAACACAAAAGTTGCATTGTGCAAGCTTTAGAATTTCTTCTGTAGACCGAGTTGCGGGCGAGTTCCATTCCCGCTACAGAGAATCCGGCGTACACCGCGCAAATTCGTTGGAGATAAAGGGATGATTGATCGTATGGCAGACATAGGACAGCCCGCGCAGAAGGATCTTGTAGCGGACCTGATGAATCTTTTCTTGCCGATTCATTATCGCATCGGTGTCGGGTTCGAGGAGACGCTACGTTGTGGTCAGCTCTCGCGCAAACAAGTCGCGATCTTATGGCTCATGCGGGCCGAAGGTGGACCGGAAGGAAGCATGCGCCGCAAAGATATTGAGCGACTCCTTGCCTCCTGGTTTGAAACCAGTAGTTCGACCATCACTCGTTCTCTCGCCGCATTAGCACGTGCACCGCTCAAGCTCGTGCGTGTGACGGGGGATCGAGATTCAGGCCGTGAGAAGCGGGTGATCTTGACGCCGAAAGGTGAACAGTTCTTGTCCAGTATGGCTGCGGAGGGACGGATTTTTACCCAGAAGCTCTTAGATGGCATGCCACGACAAGAAATCCAGGAGATGGTACGCCTCATGCAAAAAGCAATTGCAGTCCTTGAGCAGAACGGAGCAGGAGAAAATTTCTCTGTGAGCAAGAACGGCAAGCGCCAGTCTGCTAAGCCGTATGCCGCACGTGTAGCGGCAACGAAATAGGGCGGGCTGTGCCCGCCATAAAATACCTAAGCTCTACCCTGCCCAGGCTCAGTCTGGGAAGGCCAGGAAACGGGCGGAGATTAGCCGCCTCGGTAGCCTCCTGGATTCCGGGTCTCGCGCCTCCGAATGACGGGCCTCTCTTACCCCTCTCTTTCTCGAGATGAACTACTACCCTCCGCAGCATGATTACACCACTTGAAGCTCTTCGGTAATAAAAGACATGCATTTATCGAGATCGGCAAATTTGAGTTCGTCGGCGCGAATGATCTCCAGGTAGCGCGGCTCGTTAAAGGCTTTCTCTAGCTCCTCTACGCTATCGAACCACAATTCCGCGACTCCGTCGTAGTTGCCTGCCGCTCCCAGTGGCATTGCTCCTTTCACGAGATGACACTGGACATACTTCCTGACATGGCGAATGAACTCGGGAACGCTTTTCACCACAGTTCCGTGGTGATTCTTCCAATAGGCATCGAATTCTTCCCATGTCATTCCAGCCTTGCGCTTCGCGCAAATAATGTACTTAACCATAGTGTTGTGCTCCTTCCGTATATTGTCTGACTCGCCGACGTGGTCATCAACAGGTTCGTGGTGGGACGGGCTTCTAGCCTGTCCTTTGTAACAGGCTGGAAGCCTGTTCTACTGTTATGACTTCTGGCTTTGCACCTCACTGCGTCGCCCAGTGATATTGTACAAGCGTGCAGCGTTGAGACCGAAGACGTTCGCTTTTGCCTCCGGGCTGAGTTGCGTGCCCATGTGTGCGAGATCATCCATCACTCCGGGTTTTGCCTCGGAGTGCGGATAATCGCTATTCCAAAAGAAGCGATCATTGCCAACCAGGTCGATAATCGCCGGCACCGTCTTCTCATCGGGATCACAGGCGATCCAACAATGGGCTTTGAAGCTTTCGCTCGGTAGGGTCTTCATTTTGCGGTTGAAGCGACCAACCGAGGCAAACTTGGCATCCATGCGATCAAGCCACGCGCTAATCCACCCTGCGCTCGACTCCAGCACGATCAGCTTTAAGTTCGGGAAGGCATCGAACGTACCGTAATGAAACATCGTCGTCATCGCCGCTTGCACAGCGACGGAAGACATCACGACGAAATACCAGGTCTCCCCCTTCATCCCATCGAAATGGGCCGCGGCCATAGGTGGCATCGGCTCCAGCGTCGGATGGATGCCGATCGGCACACCAAGCTCTTGCGCCTTAGCCCAGAAGGGGTTGTGATCCGGATGACCGTGCGGCTTGCGGGTAATCGTATGCGGCGCGATGAACGCGCCTCTCGCTCCTGCACGCACTGTTCGCTCTAGTTCTTTCACTGCCAAATTGACATCACCAAGTGAGATATGAGCGATCGGAATGAGGCGATCGCCCGAATCGGTGCAGAAGTCGGTAATCCAACGATTGTACGCACGACAGTAGGCGTCACAAAGCTGGGCATCAAAGACCTCCGGTTCCCATAACAACGCGAGCGACGGATACAACACCGACGCATCCACCCCTTCTTGATCCATGAACTGGACACGACCGTGGGCATCCATCGCGCCCAATGGCGCACAGCCGACGTAGGTACGTTCTGGACACGGTACAAGTTCGTTGGGCTCCTTGCCATAGCCGCCCAACGAAAATAACGTGCCGCCTTGGCTTCGTTTGGAGGGCTTGCCATCCACTTCGAGATATTCCAGTCCTTTGGCATCGGTACGAATACGAATCGCCCGGTCACGCATCACTGGGTCCATATATCGTTCCCACAAATCCGGCGGCTCGAGGATATGAGCATCGGCATCCACCACCAGGCAATCGGCAAATCGTGTTGTCATCGTTTTGTCCTCCGTATTCTATCCATAATGCTGCCTTCTTCACTCTGCGTCTTTCCCGCGACCATCCTCATGGAAGGAAATGTAAGTCGCTTATTGCCCTCTTTTACGAGTATTACCCTTTCTTTGCCAGGCTGCCCCAGGACCACGCCCGTTCGAGCTCGCCAGAGTAAATTGTCCAGGAAAAGCAGCAACGACAGCCTCGACTAAAGCGGTCGTTGCCGAGATGAAGTCCAGCTTGTGGGTAAATCGCCGCAAAGTCATCATGTTTTTGCCAGCTCCTCCAGTAACACCTTCGCCTCCTGTAAATCCTTCGTGTCAAACCCTTCCGTGAACCAGTTGTAGATCTCAGATAACATCTGGTGAGCTTCATCGAGCCTGAGGCGTGTTTCGTGTTGCGTGGGCTGTGAGCGGCGTCCTGTGTCCGCTTGGTGTTGTCGTAGTCGCACCAGGCTCATCACCGCGCGCAGTTCGAGGGATTTGGCTTGTTGCTTGCGCGCGATGTCGATGGCTTTGAGAAAGCACGCTTCGGCTTCTCTCCTGTAGGGTAGGGATCTGGCGATCGTGCCTGATCTGGCAACTGTTACATCCTGGTGGACTGGCAACTTTTGTAGCGTCAGCTCGCCCTTCAGCCGATACAGCTCCGCCTCGTTCCAGCGCTCCTCATTCTTCTCCACTATAGCCAGCGCCTCGGCTACCACCCTCAGCCCTTCTTCCGCCTGGCCGCCTTGCCATAGCCTGGGCCAACGCGCCCAGAAATAGTGGGACCCACAGCTCTGCCCCCGTGGCCCGCAAAGCAGCCAGGCCCTCCCGGAGCTGCACGAGTCCTGCTTCTCCCTGCTCCCGTGCACCCGACCTGCACGGCACGCTCGACGAGCGCCCAGCCCTGCAGGCTCGTCCCCATGGCCGACCAAAGCGCAAATCCGTGCTCGTGAGCGAGTGTCAGTAACGCCTCCGCCCGGGTCGTGGGCCTCTTGCCCCTCTCGGCGGAACAGATGCACGTTGGCAACATACTCAGCGCCTACGCCAAGCTGAAGGGATGCGACAGGGTCTGGGCTAAGGAAAGTGCCTGATGGCTCGCTCTAGGGCCTGGTCTGGGTAGCCACAATACCAGAGGGTCTCTGCTGCATAGCCCAGAGCCACTAACCCCAAGTCCTGTCCCATATGGTAGGCCAGGTCGCGGTGGTGCTCGGGGTCGTAGAAAGCCACGGCTTGCTCCAAGTGCGCTTGCGCGAGGGCGAACTCTCCGCAGCCAGAGCAATGTTGTCCCCAACACTGCATGGGCCACGAGGGACAGGGTGGCATCCTGCTGTCTGTGGGCGACGGTGAGGAACTGTTCCCCCAAGGCGAGCGACGCTGTGTGATTCCCTCGCACTGCATTAAATGCCCACAGCCCACACAGGACTGGCGCGACCTGGAGCGGCTCCCCCACCTGCAGACACAGCTCCTGCGCCCGGGTGTAGGCGTGTTCCACTTCGGCGGCCCATACCCCTTAGTGGCCATCAACGACGCGCCGAGACTGAGTTGGAGGGTGAGTTCTTGGCGGGCTCTGGCGGTGGTGTCCGGCAGGGTCTTGAGCAATTCAAGAGCCGCGGTGAGGTGGTTGATGGCTTCCGCGTTCGCCGACTGCTGCGCCGCTTGTTGCCCCGCCAGGCTGAGATACTCCACCGCCTTTGCGGTATTGCCACTGCGACTGTAGTGATGTGCCAGCTCGCTGTAGTGGTCTTCTAGCGGGTGATAGAGTGCTTCGATCGCCTGCGCGGTCTGTTCATGTAACGCTTTGCGCCGCTCCTGCAAGACCGAGTTGTAGGCGACCTCTTGGGTGAGCGCATGCTTGAAAATGTACTCCACTTCAGGAAATGCGGGCTGTTCGTAGAGAAACTCTTTGTGCTGGAGGGAGGACAAGGAGGCGATACAGTTCGTCTTCAGGCTGGGTGGAATGACTTGACGGATCAGGCTCACGGGAACTCTCGACCAATGACCGCGAGCTGTTGCAGGAGAGTCTTTCTCGTCTGGCGCGAGACGGTCGATGCGGGCGGCGAGGACGCCTTGGACAGTAGTGGGAATATGTAGAGTCGCGTTGCGGCCTCCGTGGGCAGGGCATGCCCTGCCCCTACGCATCGCGCACCAATACCCCTTGCTCCACAACTCCTGGACGATCTCTTCCATGAAGAACGGCGTGCCTTGGGTTTTGTCCAGGATGAGCTGTTTGAGGGCGTGTAGGGGCGCAGCAGTCATGCGCCCCTACGGGAACACCCAGACAAGCACAGTCGAGAAACTCCTCCGCTTCGGCTTTGCCAAACGGCGCTAACCGTAGTTGGGTGTAATACGTCTTCTGCCCCCACTCGTGGCGGATACTCGGGCCGGTAGTTGATCAAGTAGTAATAGCTTAGCGCTGGCCACACTCTCACTCAGCACATCCAGAAACCCTTGTGTCTCCCTATCGATCCAGTGCAGGTCCTCAAAGATCAGGATCAGCGGCTGATTGAGACTCTCCCGTAGGAACAGCTTCTTGAGCGCTTCGAATGTCCGCCGGCGGCGAATCTGCGGGTCCATCTGCTGCAATGGCGAGGGCTGTTCCTCAATCCCGAGCAAGGCAAACAGATAGGGCAAGTGTCTTCTAAGCTGCGGTCCAGCATCAGCACTTTGCCAATGACTTTCTCCCGTCGCGTGCGCTCGTCATCCTGGGGTTGAATCTGAAAGTAGCTCTTGAGCAACTCGATCACCGGCAGATAGGGCGAGGCTTTGCCATGCGAGACGGAGTAGGCTTGAAGCACGAGACAGCCAGCTGCATGTGGAGGCGATGCATTCGCCCCTACAATTCGTAGAACAACCGCGACTTCCCTAACCCCGGCTCGCCCATCACGCCCACGATTTGTCCGTGTCCGGCCTTGGCTTGCTCCAACGCCCGCTGCATCTGCTCCAATTCTCTCTGCGCCCAACAAACCGCGTCAGCCCACGACGGGCCGCGACTTGCAGCCGCGTGCGTAACGGCCCTGCCCCGAGCACTTCATAGATGTTGAGCGGCTCTTCTACCCCTTTGATCTGCGTCTGGCCCAGACTCTTTGAACTCGAAATAGCCATCTGTGAGTTTGTGCGTATGCGCGGTGACGAGGATGGAACCTGGTGCAGCGAGTTGCTCCATCCGCGCGGCTAAATTCGTGGAATGCCCGACCGGAACGTAATCCGCATGTAAGTCGTCCTTGCGAATCGAGCGCAGCACCACTTCCCCGTGTTAATGCCCACGCGCATCAAGAGGGGGGGATAGCCCTTTCGTGCGCAGCGTATCCGCATAGCGGCGCATCTCTTCTTGCATGCGTAGTGCGGCATACAGCGCCCGTTGGGGATGATCCTCGTGGGCAATGCGGCGCGCCGAATAAAGCAAAGATGCCATCGCCCAAGGCTTGCGCCACATAGCCCTTCATAGCGATGCACGGCGTCCATCATCAGTTGCAATGCCGGATCGATAATCGCCCGGGCTTCTTCGGGATCGAGGCCTTCAATCAACGCCGTCGAGCCTTTGAGATCGGCAAACAGCGCCGTGATGGTCTTGCGCTCCCCGTCGGTGACACTGCGGCTTCCAGTGCGCTTGTTCCGCACGGATGCGTTCGGCGAGATGCGGAGGCGTCCAGCGGCTTGGAGTCTTGAGGCTTCTGGGCGCTGGCCTTTATCTCTTTATCCCTTATCCCTTTCCCCTTATCCTCTTCAGTCGTTGCCGACCCACACCAATACTTCCCCGTCTTCATCCGCAGCCAAGCGCTTGGCCTTGATGATCTCGCCACACAAGTCGCTCAGATAGTCATCGTCAATCCCGAAGCGACGCTTCAAGGCTCGGTAGGTCACTCGACCTTCACGTTGCAGCAGAGCAATCACCTGCTCCAGTACCTCGTCGAAAGTCATCCCACTCTCCTTTGCCGCGAAGGATTACGACCCCTGTTCCTCGTCCGTCGATTCCCTAAGGAGGAATCTTTCCACCCACTGGATTACTGCTTCTGCAAGCCGTAAGGCCTCTGTCAATTCTTCGGGACGAATGGGTGACGCAATGCCAGGATAACGGGTAAACACGGCAAATCGGGTGAGCCGTTCTCCCTGTTTCACCGTTGGCGGGATTTCCACCCCCGCGCGCTCCACGAGGGTGAGTAATTGCGCGATATCGTGCACATACGGGAAGGCGATGGCACGCTGGTCAGAAGAGCTTTAATGGCTTTTTCCGCCGCCTGCTGCGCGTTAAAACACAGGTCCTCCAGATAAATTCCCGCTCTTTGTGCGCTAGCCAACAGTAAATTGCTCTTGGCTCTATTCAACCATTCTCTGGGATCTTCCGGCGGATAACGCTCAGGCACGATAGATTTCCTTGCCTTCTCGCAACGCAGGCGCGATCACCAGGCAATGCGTGTTCCTGTAGCGCTCTAATTGTTCTGGAGTGACTAGCACCACATCGACCGCCTGCCCGACTCCATGGAGATGGACGTAAATATCTCCCAACACCCGACCTTGATCAAAGTCACCACTTTTTACCACGAGCAGATCGACGTCACTGTTTGGGCCCATCGTTTCCCGTGCGGCGGAGCCAAAAAGAATGATCCGCTCTGGGTGCGCCACTGCCACAACGCGCTGGACGATCTCGTCGAGTATTTCCTGAGCGACTTGGGCCATAGGTCCAACCTTTTACAATCTTTTTGCCCTGTAGTGTTACTGAGCGACGACCGGATTCCGCCACCGTTCTTGCCGATACTATCGCTTATATCGACCAGAGCAAGATCTAACGTTATGCCAGCTCCTCCAGTAACACCTTCGCTTCTTGCAAATCCTTCGTATCAAACCCTTCGGTGAACCAATTATACACATCTACCAACAACTTGTGAGCTTCACTTCTCTTGCCTTGCTGTTGCCATAGATGGGCGAGGCTCATCGTCGCTCGCAGTTCGAGCGATTTGGCTTGCTGTTTCTGCGCGATCTCAATGGCTTTAAGAAAACATTCCTCCGCCTCCCGCTCTACCTCCGCCTGGGTGTTGGATGTTAGGGCTTTGGGATTAGTGTTTTCGGACTTGTCTTGACTTATCTGAGACTTGTCCGAGATCTGCCTGAGAATTGCCTGGGACTGAAGCGTAAGCTCGCCTTTCACCCGGTAGAGCTCTGCGTCATGGTCGTAGTGTTTCCCCATGCTCGCCCTCTCCGCCAGCGCCTCGCTCAGTGCGGCCACCGCCGCCTCGCTCTGCCCCAGGCTGGCATAGGCCTGCCCCAGCCTCATCAAATACTGAGGAAGGAGAAAACTTATTCCCAGGATCTTGGCAGCATCGATGCCCCGACGCAGGGAGGCAATCCCCTCCTGGGCCCGTCCCTGTGCGATGAGCGCACTCCCGCGGACACACTCCCCCAGCACCACGTAGCTCGGCAACCCCTGCTCCGTGGCCAGCGTAATCGCCTGTTCGGCCAGTTCCCGGCTCAGCTGGGTGTCCCCACGAGCGAGCCGGAAGTCTGCCGCAGACCATAACGCCACAGTGTAACTAAAGAGGTGGGAGAGCTGACTGGCCCACTGCAGCGCCTCTTCGCTGCACTGCTGCCCCTGGTCGGGAAACCCCAAACACCAGAGCACCAACGCCAACACTCGACAGACTCATAGCCCGCACCTCGCCACCAAACGTAATCCCCAGGCTCCCGTAGTGCTCGGGCTCATACCGCTGCAGGCACTGTTCATAATAGCCGCGGGCCTGGGAGAACTCTCCGCACCAATATGCTGTAAGGCCGAGCTGGCGATAGGCCTCAACCAGAAACGCCCCATTGGCCGTGTCCTGGGCGATCTGCAACAGGCGTTGAGCCACCTCCTGCGCCCTGTGGAAGTCTCCCTTGAGGAGAAAGACTAGGGATAATCCACACAAGAGGGAGAATAGTTGGGCCGTCTCGCCGACCCGTTCGCAGAGCGCCTGCGCACGAGTGAACGCCTGTTCCATCTCTGCGCTCAGGCCCTGGGCCATGCGTAAAGAGAGACCCAAGGTAACCTGCAGGGCCAGTTCTTGGCGAGCCGTCTCCGCAGAGTCAGGCTGGGTGGCCAGCAACGCAAGGGCCTCCCGCACCGAGTCGATCGCCTCGGTAAAGGCGGACCGTCGTAAGGCCTGTTGCCCTGCGCGGTGTAGATACGTGATCGCCTTGGGGAGATTGCCGCCGCGCCGGTAATGATACGCCAGCTCACTACAGCGGTCCTCGGCCTGGTCGGGCCAGAGGGCTTCGATCGCCTGCGCCACCCGCTCATGCAACTCTTTGCGGCGCTCCTGGAGCACGGAGTTGTAGGCCACCTCCTGCGTCAGCGCGTGTTTGAAG
The DNA here is from genome assembly GCA_963733195.1 of uncultured delta proteobacterium. Lineage (GTDB taxonomy): Bacteria > Desulfobacterota > Binatia > Bin18 > Bin18 > VGTJ01. Next base: position 15,955 of record CAVTCR010000024.1, on the reverse strand, counting down.
ATGTATTCCACCTCCGGTAAACGCGGGTTGTTCGTAGAGAAACTCCTTACGCTGGAGCGAGGCGAGGAGGCGGTACAGTTCCTCTTCGGGCTGGGTGATGACTTGGCGGAGCAGGCTCAGAGGAAACGCTCGTCCGATGACCGCGAGTTGTTGCAGCAGGGTCTTCTCTTCAGGAGCGAGGCGGTCGATACGGGCCGCCAGCACGCCTTGGACTGTAGTAGGAATATGGAGGTCGTTTGGTAGGGGCACGGCGCGCCGTGCCCCTACGATCATCGCGGACCAGCATGCCCTGCTCGCGCAACTCCTGCACGATCTCTTCCATGAAAAAGGGCGTGCCTTCGGTCTTCTCCAAGATGAGCTGTTTGAGGTGTTGTAGGGGAGCACCTGTGTGTACGCCCGGTGCCGTGGGCCGACACGCAGGTCGGCCCCTACAGAAATACCGAGCAGCGCGTCCAGGAATTCCTCGGCTTCCGCTTTGCCAAACGGCGCTAACCGCAATTGCGTGTAGTACGTCTTCTGCCCCCACTCGTGACCGATACTCGGGCCGATAGTTCACGAGCAGCAGGACCTTGGCCGAGGCCACACTCTCGCTCAGCACGTCCAGAAACCCTTGCGTCTCACTGTCGATCCAGTGCAGATCTTCAAAGATGAGCAGCAGAGGCTGATTGAGGCTTTCGCGCAGGAACAACCGTTTGAGCGCCTCAAAGGTCCGTTTGCGGCGAATCTGGGGGTCCATCTGTTGTAACGGTGACGGCTGTTCCTCAATGCCGATCAAGGCAAACAGATACGGTAGCGTGTCTTCGAGACTGCGATCCAACTCCAACACCTTACCGATAACTCTCTGACGACGGGTGCGTTCGTACTTTTAATCTTTCAGAGGTCTTTTTTTTTTTCTTTCCCAGTAAGGCGTATAGATAAGGCAGGGTCTCTTCCAAGCTGCGGTCGAGCGTAAGCACTTTGCCAATGACCTTCTCCCGTCGCGTACGCTCGTCATCCTGGGGTTGAATCTGAAAGTAGCTCTTGAGCAGTTCAATCACCGGTAGGTGAGGCTTTGCCGTGCGAGACGGAGTAAGCCTAGCAGAGCAGGAGCGCGTTCGTATTGCAATACGCCCCTACGAATTCGTGAAACAACCGCGATTTCCCTAACCCCGGCTCCCCCATCACGCCGACAATCTGCCCGTGGCCAGCTTTCGCTTGCTCCAACGCCTCGCTGCATCCGCTCCAGTTCGGTTTGTCGCCCGACAAACCGCGTCAGCCCTCGCCGTGCCGCGACTTGTAACCGCGTGCGTAACGGTCCTGCACCGAGCACTTCATAGACGTTGCAGCGGCTCTTCTACCCCTTTGATTTGGGTCTGGCCTAAATTCTTGAACTCGAAATATCCGTCCGTGAGTTTGTGCGTGTAGGCGGTCACGAGAATGGAACCTGGTGCAGCCAGTTGCTCCATGCGCGCGGCTAAGATTCGTTGAATGCCCGACCGGAACATAGTCCGCGTGTAAATCGTCCTTGCGAATCGAGCGCAGCACCACTTCGCCGGTATTCACGCCCGACGCGCATGCAACAATGGAGGATACCCTTTCGTGCGCAGCGTATCCGCATAGCGGCGCATCTCTTCTTGCATGCGCAGCGCGGCATAGAGCGCTCGCTGGGGATGATCCTCATGGGCAAGCGGCGCGCCGAATAAGGCAAAGATGCCATCGCCCAGGCTTGGGCGACATATCCTTCATAGCGATGCACGGCATCCATCATCACTTGCAGTGCCGGATCGATAATGGATCGGGCTTCTTCGGGATCGAGGCCTTCGATCAACGCCGTCGAGCCTTTGAGATCGGCAAACAAGGCCGTGATGGTCTTGCGCTCACCGTTACTCGTTCCACGCGTTTCCAGCGCTACTTGCTCCGCACGGATACGTTCGGCTAGATGCGCAGGCGTCCAGCGGCTCGGGTCGTGGTTGTCCGTTTCGCCGTTTTCCCTCTTCGCCTTTTCGCCCTCCGTATTGTCGTTTATCCCTTTCGCCGTTTCCCCTTTATCCCCTGCCCAATCCACACCAACACTTTACCATCTTCATCAACCGCGAGCCGTTGCGCCTCGATAAGCTCTTCCTTTAGGACCTGCAGCTGTTCGTCATCAAGCTTGAACTGGAGTTTCAGCGCTCCGTATGTAACCCGTTTGCGCTTTTGCAGAAGGGCCGCCACTTGGTCGAGCACCTCATAAAAGTCCATCACTGATCCTCCAGAAGCAAGGGTGAGGGAGCATGAGCAAAAAGTGGACGCACGACCCTTCGGCTTCGCCGTGTCGCTTATGCGGCATGCACCGGAATCTTCTCTAGCTCAGGGCCGATTGCGTTTCGCGCAACACGCAGCTCATAGTTTCTCTGCAGGTTCATCCAGAATTCCGGCTCCGTGCCAAAAAACTTGCCGAGCCGCAGCGCCGTATCCGCCGTGATGGCCCGCTTGCCAGCAATGATCTCACTGACCCGACCAGGCGGTACGCCAATCAGTCGGGCCAGCTCAGTCTTTGTCAGCCCTGCACGGGCGTCTATTTCATCTGCCAGGATCTCTCCAGGGTGGATTGGGGTACGCGCCATGTCTTACACCTCAGTGGTAATCAACGATCTCTACGTTAGACGGACCGTCTTCCCCAGACGGCCAGGCAAAGCAGATCCGCCATTGCATATTGATGCGGATGCTATACTGCCCGGCTCTCTTCCCGCGTAGCGCTTCAAATCGATTGCTCCGCAAGTTCCGCAGCGTCTCCAGAGACGGCGCGGCATCCAATATCTCAAGCCGCTTCTCTGCTTGGTGTCGGAATCCTTCGAACTCCCGGACACGCGCACCTGCCGCGAACTGTTGCGTCTTTTTGTCCCGATAGCTCTTAATCATCCGCCCCCCTCAGCCCCTCATCAGCATAGGGCAGTTCCTGAGTTACGTAAAGCAGAAATTCCCCATGTTCCCAAGAGATGCGGGGAGAGAAGAGTCACTTCTGCTTCTCAATACACACAGGGAAACACAGCCGCCTTGTGGCTAAAGCAGATCATAAGAGATTGGCACATTTAGAGAGCAGCGCCTGTTTGGCCCAGCCGCTCCTCAGGAGTTATCGCCCCTCTTCCAACTCACTGAGCAACACCTTCGCCTCTTGTAAATCCTTCGTATCAAACCCCTTCGGTGAACCAGTTGTAGACCTCAGATAACATCGTGTGTGCTTCATCGAGCCTGAGGCGTGTTTCGTGGTGCGTGGGCTGTGAGCCGTGTTGCGTGTTACGTGGTGCTTGCCCAATCTTCCCGCTTCACATAAGGAAACACGTATGACTGAACAGCGAGTGTTTACGGCGCGCGATGACCGCTTCCACTTCGACGAGATGACCAACGACTGGTGGGCGACCGAGACGGCCTGGTTCTCGTTCAACCACCCGGAACGCCGCTTAGGCGGCTGGCTCTACACGATGGTGCGGCCCAACATCGGCACGGTCGCGGGCGGTGCTTGGGTCTGGGACGACTCGGCATACCTGCCGTGGGAGGTGCTCTATTCGGCGAACTACACCGCCCTTCAGCTTCCACGCGATCAAGACCTCAACAACATCACCTTGCCGACCGGTGTTTCAATACGTGTGCTTGAGCCCTGTACGTCCTACGCACTCGGCTACAACGATGGTGAACGCTTAAAAGCGTCGCTACGCTTCGACGGCGTGATGCCGCCAGAGCCTCTTACCAGTACTGGTTCGACCTTCGGCCATGCGCATCATTTCGATCAGATCGGGCGGGTGAGCGGAGAGATCGTGCTGCACGGTGAAACCATCGCTATTGATTGTCTTGCGGTGCGTGATCGCACCTGGGGGCGTCGCCCAGAAGATCGTCCGCGCCAGGCGGCGTATGTGACCGGCGTTGCAAGTGCGACACACGGGTTTCTAGCGGTGACGAATGCCGAATCCGAGCCTAACCCTGTGGCCTATGGCTTCCTGCGACGTGATGGGCGCACGGTGCGGTTAACTCAGGGCGAGCGACGGATCGAGCGTGACGCCACCAATGGATGGATCACGCGCATCGAACTGCAAGCGAAACGACGCCGAAGGACGGGAAATCGTCGCCGTCGGCGAACCGGTGAGTCGTATCATTATCAATCGCCACACCTTTATTGACATCAACAGTTTAGTACGTTGGACTATCAACGGTGAGATCGGATGGGGTGAGGACCAAGACATGTGGCCTGTGCATCGGTGGTCTCGCATGCGTCGCAGTACCCGTGGCTGATGCAACACTATGGGTTTGCGTTTCGAATCGCTTTTGAATTGCGTTTCGTAAGCTCAGCATTCCACATGTGAGTGTTAGAATCAGAGAACGAACGAATTCATCTCAGGGCAAGGAGAAGTGTATGTCGCGTATAATCGAAGAGAAAATCGACAAACTCAAATTCAACGGTGGAGTCGATGCCGACGGCCACATTCTTGAGGCAGCCGACCTGTGGGAAAAGTACTGTGATCCCAAATACCGGGCGACAGCAATCCGCATGAAAGTCGACGACCAAGGATTTGACTACTTGGAGATCGGCGGCCATCCCTCCCGAGTCAATCGCGGAGGGTCCTTCACGGGCCTTGGGTCGATGGGTCAGGTGACACGCGAGAAAGGCGAGTTCAACCCGAGGCTTCACTATGGCGACGAGTATCTGCTCGGTGCGATGGACGCTAAACAGCGGATTCAACGCCTGGACTTGGAAGGGCTCGACGCCGCGATTATTTACCCGAGCATTGGCCTCGCGTGGGAGACCGAATGTGAGGACGCGGACTACGCGCAGGCAATGACCCGAGCCTACAACCGCTGGATTGTGGACTGGTGCTCGGACAGTGGCGGACGCTTGATTCCAGTCGCCCATCTTTCGCTTGGCGATCCCAAGGCTGCGGCTGAAGAATTGGAACGCGCTGTCAAAGCAGGATGTAAAGGCGGATGGGTAGTACAGTTTGTGATGACACGCAAGCCGCACGCGCATCCGGATCATGACATTCTGTTTGCCAAAGCCCAGGAACTGGACGTGCCGTTGGGTATTCATCCGTCGCTCGAGCCGCAATGGGCTCTGCCGGGACGGTACGATCTTCAGTACATACGCAAGCATCAATTTTTTCTGAACGTGACTGCTTCTGATGCGGCGCGGCACGCGCTCGCCAGTTTCATGCAGTACGGCACGTTCGATAAATTCCCGAAACTCAAACTCATCATCCTGGAAGTAGGGGCGGGTTGGGCGAGTTATTGGCTCGATAGAATGGACGCAGTGTACGACAGCATCATGGGACGTTCAGTCCCGCTCAAAGAGCGCCCCAGTGCGTATTTCAAACGCAATGTGTGGATCTCGGCTGATCCAGATGAGAAATCGCTGCCAGCGATGGTTGACTTGCTCGGCGCGGATCGTTTCTTTTGGGCTTCCGACTTTCCCCATCCTGATCATACTGGACATTACATTAAAGAACTCGAGAACCTGACGACAAAGATGCCCGAGCAGGCGCGGCGCCAGGTGCTCGGCGAGAATGTGCGACGCGTGTACAACTGCGCAGCCTGGAATTAGGAAATGACAGTTAAAGTGGGGATTATCTATCATTGCGAGGAGCATGAGCGACGAAGCAATCTCCATCCAAAAATGAGATTGCTTCGCTGCGCTCGCAATGACAAGGCGGAGTTACTTCCGCTGTTTCGTTATGAAAAGAAAAAGTTATGGCTTACGAACAGATTGTGTATGAGGTGCAGGACCGAATTGCGACGGTGACGCTGAATCGACCAGAACGCTTAAACGCGTGGACACCGGTGATGGAGCGAGAAGTCCGCGCAGCGATGACCGAGGCCACGGCCGATGAGGCGGTGCGAGTGATTATCCTGACTGGGGCGGGGCGAGGCTTCTGCTCTGGCGCTGATATGTCCGGGCTCGATCAGGCTAGCCAACGAACGGCGAAGAACAGTTCCCTTACTGAACGCTTAGCCGCAACGCAGGCGGAAGCGTATGCATCAGGCCCGATCAAAGGCGGCCTGGAGCTGCCCCAAGCGTTCTCCTATCGCCATGCCTATTTCCCTACCGTGCCCAAGCCCATTATTGCGGCGTTGAACGGTCCAACAGCGGGGATCGGGCTGGTTGTGTCCTTGTACGCTGATCTGCGCTTTGCTTCGCAGGCGGCCGTCTTTACTACGGCCTTTGCGCGGCGCGGGCTGGTAGCGGAACATGGGATCGATTGGATTCTGCCCCGTCTTGTTGGCCTGCCAAATGCGATTGACCTGCTCTTATCGGCCCGCAAAATCACGGCGGAAGAAGCGCTGCAGATGGGGTTGGTCAACAAAGTGTTTGCCCATGAGTCGTTTATGGCAGAAGTCCGCGCCTATGCCCTCGAACTGGCGACAATGGTCTCACCACGCTCGATGCGAGTGATGAAGCAGCAACTCTTCCGGGCGCAAAATCTAGACTTTGGGGCAGCGCTGCATGCATCGATCCCGGATGTGGTCGAAAGCTTAGGCAGTGAAGACTTCAAAGAAGGCGTGGCGCATTTTGTGGAGAAGCGTACGCCGAAGTTCCCTGGTCGGTAACGCATCACAATCTGAGCAGGGGTCTGACACCCAAAGGTGTCATACCCCTAGTAGACCACCACAGTAAAGATGAAGGGTAAACGGCGGGTACGTCATTCCGGGCGAGCAACGCGAGACCCGGAATCCAGGAGGCAGAATCAGAGGTCAGTGCTGAATCTCCCTGGATGCCAGCCTTCGCTGGCATGACGGACCTGAACTCCTCAACATCAGCGTGGCAGACCACTAGTAACCGGGCTCAGAGTTAATTCGAAAACACGTCCACTTTGGTTTTTGAGGCCCACCCCTCTTCGTACGGCGCAGCCATCCGGCCGAATGCCCGCAGGTGTTTGAATTTCCACGTGCCGTTAATTTTGACATAGTCGTCTTCGTAGCGGGCCGCTATCCACAGCTGACGAGTGTCTTTGCGAAAGGTGAACGGCCCCAGGAAATACCAGCTTGCGTGCGCCGCATTGCCGTTCACCTCGATACGTGGATTGAAGACATTGTGCTGTGAGAAGCTGATCCGCTCGGCGAAGCTTTTGAATAGCTTGCGAATTTCTGCATGCCCCTTTGCGTGCCCTACCCCCTTCCCTTCCCAAATACCATCGTCGGTAAAAATTGTCACAATCCGATCCTGGTTGTGATCGTCATCGCAAATATCACAGTATTCGGCTTTAAGCTTCTTGATCGCCTCAATGTCTTGGAGGACGGTGATATGTTTTTCGAGTTCTGCAGCATCCATCGTGTAAATCTCCTTTCCTTACTAGAGGGTTCTCATTGCTTTTCCTCTGTATCTTGCTGTCGGCATCACAAGTTATAGAAGCGGACCGCATTCTCTCCTAGCACTTTACGTTGAGTGGTGAGCGGAAGCCCTGCCAGACGCTCACGAAGAGTGTGGACCACATCAAATGAAGCATCGATATGGGGATAATCCGAGGCCCAGATGAAATAGTCCTCTCCGAGATGTTCGATGATCTTCGCTGTCAGCGATTCATCGGGGTCGGCAGAAATCAGACACTGACGAAAGAAATACTCACTCGGCTTCAGCTTGAGGGGCGTGTAGGGACCAACGACTTCGTATTTATGATCGAGGCGATCTAACCAGGCTGAAATCCAGTTGGCCCCAGCTTCAAGTACGGCACACTTCAGGCGTGGAAACTGCTCGAACATCCCCGCGGCAATCATCTGCGTGAAGGCCGCCATGACGTCAATGGCGAAGAACGCGAACCCGAACAGGCCGAAACTATCGCGGCGCAGCTCCCATTCACGAAATGTCGGCTGATCGCGCACGATCACATGAAACGCTACTGGCATTTCCAGGTCCTGGACAGTTTCCCAAAAGCGCGTGTAGGAAGGATCGTTCAACTGCTTGCCACCGCGCGCCGGTAGATCGGGCGATAGAAATACGCCGCGACAACCATCTTTTCGTGCCCGGATCGTTTCTTCTACTGCTCCGTCAGGGTCAAGTAACGAAATGTGAGCGATCGGCACTAAACGTTTGGGGTTCTCACGACAGAAATCGACTAGCCAACGATTGTAGGCGCGGGTGTAAGCCAGGGCGAGGGTGGCATCCTGCACCGCTCCTTCCCAGCAGATGCCGAGGGTCGGATAGAGCAGCGCAATGTCGATGCTCTCCTGATCCATCACCTGTAAACGCGCACGTGGATCAAAGGAACCCAGAGGACTCCCCTCGGCGTAGGTCTTCTTCCCGCGACTCTGCAATGGCTTGGTGTCCATGCCAATCCCACCAAGCATCCCTAACAACCCGCGGAGCTTTTCCATCGGTTTGTTATCAAATAACAGCACTTCATAGCCCCGCTCATCGCGCGCAATGCGCAGGGCACGGTCGCGGAACTGCGGATCGATATATTTCACCCACGTATCAGCGGGCTCTAAGACGTGGCCGTCAGCGTCCACCACTGGGCTCAGTTTTTCACTCTGCATAGTGTCCTTTCCGTCGTTGCCCTCACCGGTCAGTAGTAGAAGAAACTATAGACTCTCGGACATGCTTCGCAAGCGGCATCTGTCCTGCACGGATGATTACCAGTTGGCCCCCCACAACAGCAAATCAAGGTACTGTTTTGGATATCTCGGTCACGAGGGAGAGCAGCAAGTATTGAGCCCATAGATTGACGGTTAAACTGTCAGCGTTCGCGAGAGAAGAAAGTCTTGACACAATGCGTGGAACGAGCAGATACTACGGAAGATTTTCTTGAGTGGTGGGAAAGTCTCAATATCGGGATATAGTGCCGGTGAGGTGACAGTAAACTCAGTAGTTAGCCGTCACACTGAGTCCACTGAAAATCTTCGTTGAAGGAGGGATTTATGGGGAATCCCCTCGGTCAACATGCAGTCGTCATCGGCGGCAGCCTAGCGGGACTGATGACCGCGCGAGTGCTCGCTGATTACTTCGACCACGTCACGGTGCTCGAGCGCGATGAGATTGAAGACCGTCCTGTCATTCACAAGTCGATTCCGCAGGGGAATCATCTGCACGGGCTGTTGCAAGGTGGACAGCAGGTGCTGTCGTCGCTCTATCCCGGCTTTACCGGAGAATTACGCACGCTTGGTGCCACGCGGGCCATCGTCGGCCGGGATATCGTCTGGTACCTGCCCGACGGGAAAGCCTACAATCCGACCGGGTCGTTGCGAGAGCCGCTCGATCTCGGGTTTGAAGCGCATTGCGCGAGCCGGGGGCTCATCGAATTCCTGGTCCGACGGCTGACCCTGGCACTGCCGAATGTGAAGCTCGAGACTGGCATCACGGTGCACGAGCTGGCGCACAGCGGCGGACACGTCCAGGGCGTGCGCTGCAGCGGCTCACGCTCGTTCGCAGCGGAGTTGGTGGTGGATGCCGGAGGGCGTGGCTCTCGTGCTCCGCAATGGCTTGAGGCCATGGGATTTTCGCGGCCCGATGAAACCACCATCGGCGTGGACACCGCCTACAGCACCGCGCACTTCCGCAAGCCCAAGTCCTACGCTGGTGAACCGCTCATCTTCGTGACGGGTCCAGCGCCACACTTCACCCGGCGCGGCTACCTGATCACGATCGAGCACGAGACCTTGCTGGTGAGCCTCATCGGCCGCTTCGGCGACTATCCCCCGACTGACCAGGCTGGGTTCTTCACCTTCGCGAAGGAGTTCCATTCCCCTTTTATCTATGAGCTCATCGGCGAAGCGGAGCAGTTGACGCAGATCAACCATTACCGGTTTCCGACCAGCGTGCAGCGTCACTATGAGCGGATGGCGTCCTTTCCGGAAGGGTTCCTGATCCTGGGCGACGCAGTTTGCAGCTTCAATCCGATCTACGCGCAAGGGATGAGCGCGGCGGCCTTACAGGCGAGAGTGCTGCAGCAAATATTGTCCGAACGCGCGGCACAGTCCCGCGGCCTCGATGGCATTGCCCTGTCGTTTTTTCCTAAGGTGGCAGAAATCAACAGCACTCCCTGGTCGCTTGCCGCTGGTTTCGATTTTGCCTATCCGCAGACCCGAGGCGAACGGCCGCCGGGCGTGGAACAGGGGGCACGCTACTTCGCGGCGGTCGATCAGCTGCAACGAGAGGATCCCGCGGTGCAACGGCTGGTGACAGAGGTGTTTCAACTCCTACGGCCGATGTCGGCGTTGCAGGAAGAGCCCTTGCGGAGTCGGGTGTTGGCCCAGCAAAGAAAACAGTAAGTGAAGGAGGAGACAAAAAGAGAAGTGTTCCCCGCCACTCAGATCTCTGCTGTCTAACGAAGCCGTCCACGTGACCGCCACCCGCTTGCGGTTCAGGATGAACGTGAAAGGTTTTGGTTTGGGCGGCAAATAGTGATCGGGACCGTTAGCCCCTGCTTAAAGGTTCGCAATTAGGCCAAGAGCAATACCTCTTGGCGGTAGATTTTCTGAAGGCTATGGTGCAATGAAGGAGAGGCATACAAACAATGAAAGACGAACAGCTCCTGAAGCGCGTGACTATTGATCCTAAAGTCGTGGTGGGAAAACCGGTTATCGAAGGCACTCGATTAACAGTTGAATATATCCTAAATCTCCTGGCACACGGGACGACGGTGACCGAAATTCTCGAAGAATACGAAGGGCTGACGCAGGAAGATATTCAGGCATGTTTGCTGTTTGCTACCAAGGCGTTAGAAAACACCACATTCATGCCGCTGACAGTCGAGTCTGCGTAGATGCGCTTTCTAGTCGATGAGTGTACGGGGCCAGCGGTAGCCCGGTGGCTACGGGAGCAGCAACCGTACAGTGTAGCACATACTGTGAAATCCTCCCTGCCCTTCTCCTGCAAAGAAAGGGGCTCAACAGCCCCTTTTTACGAAGGGGACCGCGCGCAACGCGGGGGATTTTTGTCAGGGACGGCCAATCCCATGTGGTTCGATACGGTCATTGCAAGCGCTTCGACTCCGCCTCGCTATGCTGCTCAGAAACAAAATGCTCCGCACCACTGCCCCTGGATTCCAAGCTTTCGCTGGAATGACGCAGACATCATGCCCGTGTGTGCGTTCACCAGTCAGACTTGCGTAGACTGCTAGAAGTGGGGTAAGAGAGCGCGCAGATGGAACGCACGCCACCAATTCCGATCGAGTTATGGGAGCAGATTCCGCTACATGTGCAAGCCGTGCTGTGGGAAGTATTCGATCGCTATGACGCACGGATTGCGCAAGCTCGAAGCCGAAGTGGCGGAGCTGAAAGCGCAACGCAACCAGAATTCGCAAAACTCCTCGCAGCCGCCGTCGAGTGATGGGCCTCACGTCAAGCGCAAACCGCCACGTCCATCCTCAGGCCGGAGACGGGGTGGACAACCAGGCCATCCCGCGCATCACCGCACGTTAGTGCCGGTGGAGCAGGTCAATGACGTGATTGTCTGTACGCCGACGCACTGTCGGCGGTGTGGACAAGCGTTGCACGGGAGACGATCCGCAGCCCCATCGCCATCAAGTGGTGGAACTCCCCCCGCCGCTGCCCCACGTGACCGAATATCAACAACACCGGCTGGTCGTGTGCTCACTGTGGCATCACCACCTGTGGAGCATTACCCAAAGGCATCCCAACGACGGGCTATGGGCCGCGTTTCACCAGTATCGTCGCGCTCTGTAGCGGAGCCTATCGAATGAGCAAGCGGATGATCGCCCATTTCAGTCGCGAAGTATGGGGGATCCCGCTCTCGCTGGCGAAGTCTGCGCCTTAGAACAGGTCGTGAGGCGAGCAGTGCAAGAACCGGTTGACGAGGTTCGGGACTCGATCCAGTGGAGCGATACGAATGTGGATGAGACCCGATGGCGGGAACAGCATCGCCGGGTGCAGCTCTGGACCGTGGTGACGCCGCAGGCCAGTGTGTATGCGATTCGCCGCTCGCGTGGCGCCAAAGTCCTGCACGAGTTGTTAGGAAAGGATTACACGGGGACGATCGGCAGTGATCGCGCGAAAGCGTATGACTGTTATCCACCGCGGCAACGGCAACTGTGCTGGTCACATTTGCGTAGAGACGCGCAAGCGATGATTGATCGCGGCGGCCCGGGCCGGAAAGTCGGCGAACACTTGCTCGAACATGCCAACGTGCTCTTTGCCTGGCGCCGCTGGTTGCGTGAGGGCAAATGGAGTCGTAGCACGTGGCAACAACAGATGGGCGGCTTACGCCGGTCATTTCGGCTAGAGTTGCAGTGGGGGACGCGAGTGCGGTGTCAGAAAACGGCGGCGACCTGTCGCGAGCTCTTAGCCAAAGAGCGGGCGCTTATGGACGTTCGTGCGGATGCCCGATATCCCTGAGACAAATAATGTGGCTGAGCGCGTGCTTCGCCATCCCGTGCAATGGCGTAAGACCAGTTATGGCACGGCAGAGTGAGCGCGGCAGTCGCTTTGTGGAGAGCATCCTCACCGTCTTCGCCACCTGCCAGCAACATCAGCAAAATGCCTTTGCCTATCTCACCGCCTGTTGTCGCGCCTATTTCCAGACTGCGGTTCCCCCAGCCTTGATTCCTCAGCCAGGTTGACTAGCACTGCCCTAGCAGTCCGACCCCGTGAACGCACACATGCCCGTCATTCCGGGCGAGCAGCGCGAGACCCAGAGCAAGAGTCATCCAGTTTCTGCCTCCACGCTTAGCGCCGCGCGCTATGGGGACTCAGGATAAACTTCGCGAAGCAATCTCTACGGGGAACTCCCAGTTGACGAGATTGCTTCGTCGCTCTGCTCCTCTCAAAACCATCTGGACACACTACTACGACCGTAGCACCTGCCCTGGCAGTGCTCCGGTGTGTTTCTGCTGGTCGTAGAGCACGACACCGTTGACAATCGTGCTCTGGATCCCATGCGCTGGCATCACCAAGCGGCGTCCATTGCCAGGAAGATCGTAGCGCATCTCCGGTCGCCTGCCTGATCCCACAGTGTTGTAGTCAAACACGACAATGTCAGCAGCCGTGCCCACGGCTAACCGTCCACGATCTCGTAGACCGAAAAAATCGGCTGGCTCAGAAGTGAGTCGCTGCACGGCATACTCCAGACTCATGACTTCTTTCTCACGCACCCAGGTGCCCAGTAGGTAGGTGCAGTAACCAGCATCGCACAGCATATCAACGTGTGCACCGCCGTCAGAAAGACCAATGAAGGTCCGTGGATCGGTAATCAACTCAGGAATGAGATCATCATTGGCATTGAAGAGCACGATGGTGTACTCGATCTTGAGGTCATCTTCGAGTCCAAGATCCAAGAAAGTGTCGAGGCCATCCTTGCCCCGCGCTTGCGCAATTTCGGCGACGGTCTTGCCTTCTAACGCTTTCATGGCTGGATTGCTCACTTCTTTCACTTCCAGTCGCTCCCAGCGGCCAGAAAAGATGCGCGGCTTTTCTAGTTCTTTACGGAACGCTTGGCGGAAGGCTGGGATCACGATAGACCTGCATCTGCTCTTCTGGGCTGCGATTGAACACCGGGTTCCACGAGGGATGATTGGCGAAGATGAACGGGTTACGCAAATTAATTTGAATGACAAAGGGGCGACAGGTGACTTGCGGAATCCCGCCGCGTTTAATCAGTGGCTCAGCCTTACGCAAAAGCTCTGGACCAGCATCCAGGTTTATCATCACGACTGACCACGCCCAGCCAAGTCACTGGCCGGCCACTCTCTGTGAGTAAGAAATCGAGCAGTGCATATTCTTCCTCTGAGAGTTCAGCCGCCGTAGCGGTGAGCGCTAATTCGATCGTCCCCTTGCCGAGTTCTTTGAGCGCGTTCGCATACGCCTTTAATTCCTCGCGGCTGGCTTGGCGGCACGCCAACGGTCGGCCCTTGTAGCCAATGTGTTGCGGAATCGCCGTAGTGGTGAACCCAAAGGCCCCTGCCCTCACCGCTTCCTGTAACAAGGCCTTGATCTGCGCTGTCTCGGTGGCAGTGGCTGCGCGTTCCATCGACTCTTCACCCATGACGTAGTGCCGAAATGGTGTGAGTGGCGCCATGAATCCCAGATTGATACCCGAGCCGCGTTTCTGTGCGGCTTGGAGATACTCAGGAAACGTCTCCCACTCCCAGTTGATACCGCGACTGAGCACGTCGAACGGAATCGCTTCGACGTTCACCAAATCCCAGGCAGCGATGTCCCGCACGTTCGGTTTACACGGCGCGAGACCAACACCACAGTTCCCCATAATGACTGATGTGACCCCATGCCAGGAGGAAGACGACAGCAAAGGGTCCCAACAAATCTGCGCATCGTAGTGCGTATGGGGATCAACGAAGCCTGGCGCGACAATCAAATCCGACGCATCAATGGTCTGTGTTGGCACCATCAGTGATTTTGCCAATCGCAGCAATTTTTCCGTTGGCCACAGCCACATCCGCCCGGTAACGTGGAGTGCCGAGGCCATCAACTACGGTCCCGTTCTTAATCAATAGATCGTATGACATCGAGTTACTCTCCTTCCTTATTTGAGAGGCCTACGGAAAGATACGTCGACCGATCACCGTACGCAGATCCTTCAGATACGGACGTATGCGTCCAGTCCACTCGGAATTACGCGCCGTATCCCATGCCGGTGTCTTTGGAATGCCCGCATCATTCATCTCGTACACGGCCAGATACTTGGGATCGCTATCGACCGAGAGATACCGCGCTGCGCAGTACACTCCTGGGACGCCGACCAGCGCCGGGACATGATCGATGTTGTACCAATCGTTAAACTCTTTCTCTTTGTCACTAGGAGTGTTTAAGCGCACTGAGAGAACAAACTCAGCAGGCTGTGCAGGCTTCGTGCCATGGGCAAAGATCTGCTGATAGGCTGCCACCGTGGTATTGCGAAACAGCGGCCGCATCTTTTTCGTCCACTCCGTCGGCATCTCCCGTACCTGACGAAAGGCATCGCTCTTGAGCACGCTGGCGTCCGTTAACTCATACAGGGCCAGGTATTGTGGTTTACCCTCGACCGCCTGATAGCGACGGCCAGTGAGAAATCCGGGAACACCAAGCAGCTGGGGAATATGCTCCTTATTGTACCACTCGTTGAACTCGGCCTCGGCCTCAGGCGCGATGTCTGTCCACACTGCCAACAAGCCACCAGTTGATTGTGTTGCCATCGTCGGTCCCTCCTTTGCCCGCAGTGTAGAACAGTTTAACGTGCGCTGTAAAGGAGAAGCTATTCGTCAGTCAACTACAGTCTCAACGGTTGTTCGTTGTTCTTACCTCTTCTCTTTCCCTACGGAATCCGTTACCTCTCATATCATCTTACACAGGAGGTCTCATATGGCTGCTCCCTTTACTGGCGGCTGTGCCTGTGGCGCCATTCGCTATGAGTGCACCGCGGAACCCCTCTACATGGGGAACTGCCATTGCCGTGATTGTCAGCGCGCGACCGGCAGCGCCTACTTTGCTGCTGTTGGTTTCTCCACGACCGCCTTCCGCCAACTCAGCGGTGCTCCCACGTGGTATGAAAAACAAGCGGATAGTGGTAGTGCAATGCGGCGGGCGTTCTGCGCCCAATGTGGCTCACCAGTGTTCTTAACCAACTCCGCGCGCCCCTCGATCATCGTGCTCTATGCGGCGAGTCTTGATGATCCCAGCTGGGTGCGCCCAGCCCGAGACATTTATACCGACAGTGCCCAGCCGTGGGATCACATGGATCCGACCTTGTCCAAATTTCCCAAGATGCCAACCCGATAAGCAAGAAAGGAAGGTTGGCGCACAAAATCAGTCTTGTCCTGGATTTTGCTTCGCTCCATCCAGGCTACAAACCTGCGGGCTGATATCGGGATATACCGCCAGTGAGGCGGGACGAGATATACCGCGGGCTGATATCGGGATATACCGCCAAACTGGCGGCCTTTGTTGATGAAGAAAGTCTTGACAAAATGAACGGGACTCGTGGATAGTACGGGGAATTTTATTGGTTGGTGGGACCTGTCGCTTATCAGGATATACTGCCGGTTAGGTGGCAGTAAACTCACTTGTT
>CAVTCR010000023.1:0-47658 GCA_963733195.1 uncultured delta proteobacterium | reverse complement strand
TAGTGCAGGAACGTTGATTTCCCGGTCCCAGCCTTGCCGGTGATAAAGACGCTTTGCCCCTGTTGCTCAATCAGATCGAACGCGAGACGGAACTCTTCGTTGAGATCGATTCTCTTGAGATCTCTAACTCGTGAACCTATGATGGAACGCGGGTCGTTTGCTGTACTGCTGACCATGTGTTTGTATCTTTGAGTGATTAGATGACATGGAGTTTACAGAATTCGCCGGGCTTCAGGCCGTATCTTCTTTTGCCCAGGATGTAGACTATGAGGCTATGGATAGTATTCCGCAACCTGCTGCTCTGGCTAGGGCACCATGATGATCGACTGTTAATACCGTTTGCCTGCTCGTCTTTATGGTTGTGGTTTCTCGGAATACGACCGTTCTGTATTTCTCAGTAAGCGAAGGTGTGGTAGTGTACGTGCTCGTTGAAGTGAGGAGACAAACTATGAAATATTCGAGAGTCATTGGGGCACTTGTGCTGGGAATTTTTCTTAGTCTTCCGTCGCAACTGGCCGCTGCAGAAGGAAAGGCGAACAAGGTATGGTGACTGCGGTAAGCGAGAAAACGACCGTGCGTGCGTCGCGTGATACGCGTGAGGGGAAGACTTTTACGGCGGCTGACGTGGAATTTCTCCGGCGCCCTTTGGCGTCACAGCTGGTAACAGTGACCCCGTGGAACTCCACAACTGACAGTGATGTGGTTCCGCTACGAAGACGGGTCCCTGCTTTTTACGACGACGACCGATCGCGTTAAATTTCGCAATCAGCAGAAGGATGCGCGGGCAGTCTTCTCAGTAGTAGATCCGACCAATATGTACAAATGGGTCGTTGTGCATGGGAAATTGTCAGTGGATAACCGTAACCCAGCAACCTTTTATCGAGGATTAGCGGAACACTATCTTGCTGGTGACGCGCTGGAAGCATGGCGCAAGATGACAACCATGGATAAACGCACGGTATTACGCCTAACGCCAGCGAAAGTTCGCACGATGGGAATTGCGCAGAAATAACCGCGCTGAACAACATCGTCTAATTTCACTTTCTCGGAGGCGACAATGACTGAACAAGAACAGTCTGCAATTCTAACTCTATGTTTCATGGCGGCGGCAACCGACGGTACGAGCGACCTCGAACATAGTGCAATCCGCGGTATTGCCGATCGCACACCGAGTCCGAACATTCAGCTAGACAGGTTGTATCAAGACGTGCTGCAACGTAAGCAAGGCCTGGTGGAAGTCGTACGTGAACTGATAGATCCAGAGGCCAGGAAACTTGCGTATGAGTTCGCTGTAGGAGCATGCTCTGCTGATGGTCCCATAAGCGAAGCTGAGAAAGCCTTCTTAGAGGCGTTGCAAGCACAGCTTCAGTGTAGTGCACAAGCCACCGCAGTCCGAAGCCAAGCGGAAGTTGTGACGACAGTACCAGTAGTTCTCTCTCCATCCTCTGCAAGTTCGCAGACTGCTAAGCCAGGATGACCTCGACAAGATCATATCTGATACGGCGATTCTCACTAGCGCATTGGAACTTTTACCATCGGCGCTGTCTACGATGGCGATTATTCCGTTACAGATGAAGCTGGTGTATCGGATAGGTCAGCAGTATGGCTTTCAGCTTGATCAAAATTACGCCAAAGATTTTCTCGCCACACTAGGTGTTGGGATTACCTCCCAATTTCTTGAAGGCGCGGCATCAAAGATTCTTGGTGGCTTATTTGGTGGCCTCGGGCGAACGGCTGCGCGGGCTGCGGGAATGTCGTTTGCGACTACGTTGCGCTCGGCCAGGTGGCGAAACAATACTACGCGGCTGGGCGGAAGATTGATACCGCCGAGCTGAAGCGCACGTTTGCTACACTGCTTGAAGACGCCAAAGTTCGTAAGGACCAATACGCACAACAATCCAGCAAAAGTTGAACGAGGTTAAAAACTCCAATATCGTCTCGCTTATTAAGGAGCGGTAACGTAGTATCTATCAGAGGTTCTCCGACGAGAGCGCTGCATGGAAGTGTACGATACGCTCGCGATCGCTTTGCCGATCATGGGCCTGATCGCATTCAGCTGCGCTCAGATAATGACGGTACTCATCCTTCGACGGCGCTTCATATCCCCGCCCGCGACTGCTCCCGTACAACAGCGATTGCAAGTTGGGCTGTATTCCATCTTGTTCATTTGTGCGTGCCTATGGGGTTATCTATTTTGGCTCTGTGCGCGTGCGGTTATGCGTGAGACGATGAGTGGAAACTGGCTGCCGTTGCCTTTGTTTGTATGTCTTCTTGCTATGGCATTCGCCGCACTAGTAACGGTTTCGTGGTTTTCAGTTCGTCAACGCACAAAGAACTTGGAGCGCCTCTCGTTAGAACTTCAAGCATTGGCTGGAGGCCCGACGAGCGTGAACGGAGTAGTGCTGCCTGCCTCCCCATCTCCAGAATCGGAGAGACCATTAACTGAAAAAGCTCGTCATGCCGTACTTTTCCTTGGCGCCCCCAGCTATCGTGCTATGTTGGAGATGTTGCAGAAGGCGAGCCTCAGTTCGTCTTGACAATCGAGCCTGCGCACTCTCACTTGATGAGTGATTTTGTTATAGTAGATAAACGACTCGCCGATAGAGGTCACATGGGGGAACAACATTCTCACTTGATGACTGTTCGTGATCAGTTCACGCGGCAGGCTGATGCCTACCTGCGTATGAAAACTGTGACCGACCAGAAAGGTCTCGACCAATTAGGGTCTCTGGTTGAAATACACCCTGAGCACCGCGTGCTTGATGTAGCCTGCGGTCCGGGGTTTTTCACTATGACGTTAGCCCGCCGCTGTAAATGCGCGATCGGCGTTGATGCAACTCGTGAACTTCTTGGGCGGGCGCGTGGAGAAGCCGCACAACAGGTCTACGGAATATTAAATTCACTGAAGGTGATGCTGAGTGCTTACCGTTTCCAGACCGCTGCTTTGATGTGGTTACCTCACGGGCTGCGTTCCACCACTTCGTGCGCCCTGAACGAGTGCTTGCCGAGATGAAACGGGTACTCAAGCCAACAGGGCGGATTCTCATAGCCGACATGATCGCTTCAGAAGATCGCGAGAAGGCGAACTACCAAAACCGCATTGAACGTCTGTGTGATCCCAGTCATGCCAGTGCGTTGAGCGAGTCCGAATTTGATCGCTTATTCAATGAGGTAGGGCTCGAAGTCTTGCTCCGCCCGCGACTTACGCTGGATTACGAGTTGTATGAATGGATGGACCACGCAGGCCCAACCCAAGATGCCGTGCAACAGATCGTCGCGTTAATGGAAGCGTCAGTGGAGGTCGACCGCACGGGTCTAAATGTCCGGCATGAAGGTGGAGCAATTCGGTTCACGTATACAGGAATCCCCTTTGTCGCGTGCCCCGTCTACACCAGTATAGCAACAACTACGCATCAGCCTGTTCTCCAAGAATCTTGTTGACCTGAGGCATAACTTTTGTCGCCATCAATTCCATCGAGTGGCGTGCAAGCCAGGGTCGACCCAGTCGTGACCAGCATAGACTAACGTTCCAAACGTTCCGACTTTTTCACGCAGCTTCAGTATCTGCTCTATAACACTTTCTACAGTGCCAGCGATCACCAGGGAATCGCGGACGAACTCATGGGTAATGTCTTCATCACGCATGTCCGGTGAGGTCTTAAACAGGTCAGGCCGACCGTTGCCAATCAGTTTGCGCATCAAGTTTGATAGTAGAAACCATACGGACCGCTGGCGCTCTTTGCGTAGCGCAGTGCTGTGGATTCATCATCAGCAACAAACACACTTTTTGCTACACGCCAATCACGCGAACTCGCCACGAGTTGGCTGGTCTGACGACCCTCACGGAACTGTTGCCGATGCGTAGCAATAACCAGCTGCGGCTGTAAGAAGTTCGCAGAGATGATGCTCCAACCGCGCTCGCCCACCACCGTACGCTCGCAGAGTTCGGTGACATTGCTGCTACTACAATCGGTGGATGTGGCCGCTGGTAGGGTTTAAGCATTACACCTTGACCAATGGTACGATCCAGTGTTCGTTCGGTGGAAATCTGCCAATATTTTCCTTTGATATTATACGGCGCATCGCCAGCCCAAATCGCCAGGATCTGTCGATCGCTTCAACGAACATCGCTGTCCGTTCTGAACCGAGATTGCCAAACATCTCGGCGTCTGACCGCAGCCCGCCAGGGCTGATCCCGAACAGAAAACGCCCTTCGAGCATCGTATCGACCATGGCAACCTGTGCAGCGATGTGGGCAGGATGATTGTTCGGCAAGTTGACCGTTCCGCTTCCAAGTTTGATATTTCGCGTGGCATAGGCGAGGCTCGCGCAGAACATGAGCGACGACGTGACAGTCTCTGCTATGTCGGTGACATGTTCACCAATGAACGCCTCGGCAAAGCCTAGCTCGTCGGCAAGCAAGATTGCCTCACGGTCCTCGCGCAGCGTTTCGACATAATTCCGTCCTGGTGGATGTAGGGGCATGGTAAAGAAGCTGAGTTTCATGGTGCCGTGTTGCGTAAGACGTCATGTGTCCTTCACCCGCCGCTCAAAGACCGACCTTACGGGACCAAGCCTGGTAAACTAAACTCCCAGGGGACGTCTGTCCCCCAGCGATAGCAGCTATACAATCACGCTGCAGGCAGTTCGAGTTTCTCAACTTCTCTGAGATTTACCCGTTGCCGTGCCCGCCAGAGATCGTAACTCTGTTGTAGCGCTAGCCAGCTTTCAGGAGAACGCCCTAAGACCTTTGCAAGGCGTAGTGCCATTTCCGGCGTCACCCCACTTTCTCCGTTCAAGATACGGTTGAATGTGGACGGCGACACCCTCAGCTTAGCCGCGACCTGTCGAGCACTGAGTTGAAAAGGTTCCAGATATACTTCACGAATGAACTCACCCGGGTGAGGGGGGGTTATACATACCCATCTAGTGATAATCCTCGTAGTCGACATCAAAGGCATTCCCGTCTGCAAACTTAAACACGAGACGCCAATTACGATTAACAGTTACTGCCCACTGTCCTTTTCGATCTCCCTTTAGAGAATGAGACTAAAGCCTCAAAAGTATCCATATCATCAAAGGCCCCCCCCCCCCCCCCCCCCCCCCCCCCCCCCCCCCCCCCCCCCCCCCCCCCCCCCCCCCCCCCCCCCCCCCCCCCCCCCCCCCCCCCCCCCCCCCCCCCCCCCCCCCCCCCCCCCCCCCCCCCCCCCCCCCCGCGACAAGAGCTTTACACATGTCACGCGATGCTAACGCGAGGGCATCACCTCCTGCCCCAACTCTCAAATGGTCCATTTCATCAAACACCGGATTGAAGAGATGTGCTGCGCGCCTGCTTTGACTAGCACGCCTAGTTTGTCTATGCACTCGGCTCGGCTCCCCCAGATCGATACCTGGACCGCCATCTCTGCGCTTTTGTAGCGCATGGCGAACCATTCCGTAGACGTCGTTCCGCACGGGCTTTGTCATTATCGATGGCAATGTAGACTCGCTTTGAAAGCGGGAAGGTTGTGGGATCACGTTTTAGTTCGTCCATATACTGTCGTAGGAGACCCACATGCTGAACGAAGTCTGCCGAGGACGAACTACCCGCGCCCATCCAGCCGTCAGCGTGACGCACTGCGCGTTTCAATCCAATCGCGGTACGTGCGCCGAACCATAGCGGAATATGGGGTTTTTGCAACGGCTTGGGTTCCATGGCGATGTTCTCGAACTGCCAGTGTTCCCCTTGGATGTCGCTGAGGTTGGGTCCAGAGTGCCTTTCATCACTTGCAGTCCTTCAACGAAACGGCGCGAACGTTTACCCCTGATACTCCGAACACCGTCTCTGGTACATGAGGGCCACCGATACCTACACCAACAGTGATTCTGCCTTGACTCAGATGATCGAGCGTTGAGAGACTCTTGGCCAGTTGCACGGGATTACGGATTACAGTCAAGAGCACTGAACTTCCGATGCGCACTTTCGACGTCAAGGCGGCCGCATATGTCATCAAGGTGACGGGCTCAAGTATCGGTGCATCGCTGATGATCTGTTCTTGCACCCACACACTATCGTAACCAAGAGTTTCTGTTTTCCTAAGGAATTGTTGGAGAAATGGGACTTGCACTGGAGCGTTCCCATCGCTCTGGGGAATCGCCATGCCATACGGTGTACGTCCACTCGCCATTATATTGCCTCCTTCACTCTGTTTGTTCCAACCTTTGAGTCAGGCAGCTCACACCGCTCACTGCGGCGGTAACGAGAATCTCGCGGATAATAGCAATGGCAGTACGCGTGAAGCAATTCCACTCACAGTTGATGCTCCTACTGTTCATCTCACACAAAAGGTGTAACGTATCGCCTTAACGATGCGTCAGATTGCATGAGTACTCACCTTGCATTTTTATAGAAATCAGTTAGCCGTAATGTCCTTCTGACTGATCTAGAAAGTGGCACTCATGGACATCAAAAGTCTTTCGATCGCCAATCGAGGCGAGGTTGCGATCCGCATCATGCGCGCCGCTGCGGAGCTGGAAATTCGGACCGTAGCAGGTTCCCTAACAAACTCAACGTCAATCATTGCACACACGCGAAGCTGACGAAGCGCAACCTCTGCATGGCAAAGGTGTAGCAGCATATCTCGATATCGACACTATCATTGCACGCGCCAAGGACGCTGGCTGTGATGCAATTCATCCTGGGTACGGATTCCTCAGCGAGAATGTTCTTTTTGCCCGACGCTGTGCTGAAGCTGGGCTTACCTTTATTGGTCCGCGCGTGGAAATCCTGGAACTCTTTGGCGACAAAGTGCAGGCACGAGCGTTAGCTGAACATTGCGGTGTCCCAGTACAAAAGGGTACTTCGACCGCAACGACGCTCGAACAAGCGCGAGCGTTTCTTGCTTCGTTGCGTGGCGAGGCGATGATCATTAAAGCCGTAGCAGGTGGTGGTGGTCGTGGCATGCGAGTCGTCCAACGTGTAGAAGATGTCGAAGAGGCATATACCCGTTGCCAATCTGAGGCGCTGCAGTCGTTTGGTAACGGAGACGTCTATGTGGAACAGATGCTTACTCGTGCGCGTCATATCGAAGTGCAGATTCTCGGTGATGGAACAGGTGCGGTGACGCATTTTGGCGAGCGAGAGTGCAGTATCCAGCGCCGACATCAAAAGATCATCGAAATTGCGCCTGCGCCAGGTTTGTCATCAAGCTTGCGAGAACGACTTACACAGGCTGCCGTGCGTATGGCGGCAGCAGTCCAGTACAATAGCCTCGGGACGTTTGAGTTTCTGGTGGATGCCTCAGCGACTGATGACACCGCAGCCTTTGTGTTCATTGAGGCCAATCCGCGACTACAAGTCGAACATACAGTGACCGAAGAAGTGACCGGTATTGATCTTGTACAGACACAGTTACGTCTTGCTGCGGGTAAGTCGCTCTCCGAGCTTGGTATGCAGCAACGACACGTTGCAGAACCACGTGGCTTTGCAATGCAAGTACGTGTAAACATGGAAACGATGAATCCAGATGGCACGGTTCGACCATCTGGTGGAACGCTGTCTGCTTTTGAGGTTCCCTCTGGTCCTGGCATCCGCGTCGATTCCTTTGGCTATGTTGGGTATCGGACGAGCGTGAGCTTTGATTCCTTACTGGCGAAAGTGATTACCCATTCGGGATCGACGATTTTTCCTGATGTCGTTCGCAAGGCATATCGCGCACTCTGTGAGTTTAAGATTGAGGGAGTGTCAACGAACATCCCATTTTTGCAAAGCCTATTGCAACATCCCGACGTTATAGCGAACCGTGTCTATACGCGCTTTGTCGATGAACACGCCGCTGAGCTTGTCGCTCAAGGGCAGAACGGTCACCAGCGGCTATTCTTTGCACCGGCGACCACCCCGACCCGTGCTGGAGTCAAGTTGGCAACGGTTGATCCCTTGGCGGTGCTCGCACATGGGAAGGGAGAAGATAATCTCGAACTTACGTCTTCATCTGTATCGTCTTTCCAAACTCCGGCACCCTCGATGAATGGACCTGAAAACACCATTCCGATTGCCGCACCTATCCAAGGGACGATCATCAGTGTCGACGTGAAGGAGGGAGATAGCATCCACCAAGGGCAGCAACTGTTGATCATGGAAGCGATGAAAATGGAGCACGTCATCCATGCTGATCGTAGTGGTACTGTGCGTCGTATTGAGGTGACGAAGGGAGATACGATTTTTGAGGGCCATCCACTCGTATTCATCGAAGAAGGCGACGTGGTCGTGACAGCAGATGAACATGCGACTGAAGTAAACCTCGACCTTATTCGACCAGACTTGGCTGAGGTGAATCACCGTCATGGCCTAACGCTCGACGGGCAACGGCCTGACGCTGTGGAAAGACGCCGAAAGACGAAGCAACGAACCGCGCGTGAGAATATCGACGACCTTTGTGATCCGGACTCGTATGTTGAATACGGTTCACTGGTGATCGCGGCGCAACGTTCGCGTCGGACACTCGACGACTTAATGAAACGCACCCCAGCTGACGGCATGATTGCTGGAATCGGACGAGTGAACGGAGAACTTTTTGATC
Source organism: uncultured delta proteobacterium (assembly GCA_963733195.1). Taxonomy (GTDB): domain Bacteria; phylum Desulfobacterota; class Binatia; order Bin18; family Bin18; genus VGTJ01. Next base: position 39,100 of record CAVTCR010000023.1, on the reverse strand, counting down.
AAAGCCGTGCTGGCTGCATATTGATGTCGTACGATTACACGGTGTTAGCCGGGACTCAGGGTTTCAAGAATCATCTGAAGAAAGACCGGCTGTTTGAACTAGCGGAACGGTTACGTCTACCCGTGATTTTCTTCACCGAAGGTGGAGGTGGACGACCGGGAGACACGGATTGGATCAGTCCCGCAGGGCTGGATGTGATGGCGTTTCACTATTGGGGCCGGCTCAGTGGCTTAGTGCCACTCATCGGAATTAACTCGGGTCGCTGTTTTGCAGGCAACGCCGCGATCCTAGGATGCTGTGACGTAGTCATCGCCACAGCCAATTCCAACATTGGCATGGGCGGTCCGGCCATGATCGAAGGCGGAGGTCTGGGTGTTTTCCGACCTGAAGAAGTTGGACCAATGGCTGTACAAGTGCCGAACGGTGTGGTGGATATTCCTGTGGCGGATGAAGCTGAGGCTGTCCGTGTTGCTAAGCAGTACTTGTCGTATTTTCAGGGGCCAGTACAGAACTGGGAGTGTGCTGATCAGCGATTGTTACGCGGCATCATTCCTGAGAATCGATTGCGTATCTACGATGTGCGTAGAGTTATTGATACGCTAGCGGATACTGGGTCAGTACTGGAGATTCGCCGTCATTTCGGGCTTGGTATGGTGACTGCGTTCATACGGATCGAAGGTCGCCCAGTCGGAGTGATTGCGAATAATCCGACACACCTTGCCGGAGCAATCGATAGCGACGGCGCTGATAAAGCTGCCCGTTTCATGCAGCTTTGTGATGCGTTCGATATCCCGCTGTTGCTTCTGTGTGACACGCCAGGGATGATGGTCGGTCCTGAGGTCGAGAAAACAGCCCTTGTGCGCCATTGCAGTCGCCTGTTCGTCATCGGCGCAAATTTGACAGTTCCGTTCTTTACGATCGTATTGCGCAAGGGCTACGGCCTTGGCGCGCAAGGCATGGCAGGTGGGAGTTTTAAGGCGCCGATCTTTACGGTCGCATGGCCCACTGGGGAATTCGGCGGGATGGGACTCGAGGGCGCGGTGAAACTCGGCTATCGCAAAGAATTAGAGGCAGTTGACGATCCAGTAGAGCGAAAAGCTTTGTTCGATAAAATGGTGGTCAAGGCGTACGAACATGGTAAGGGACTGAACATTGCCTCACATTTTGAGATTGACGATGTGATTGACCCAATGGAGTCGCGACGCTGGATTCTGGGGGCATTGCGAGCTGCACCATCACCCATACCCAGAGAAGGTAAGAAACGTCCATGTATTGATACGTGGTAACAATCCGTTAACGTGAATAAAACATCAGATAAAGTATGAACCCACATCATATCTCGCTTATTGCTAACGAACTCAAGGTATCCCCACGACAAGTCGAAGCTACAGCAACCCTGTTGGCCGCAGATGCGACGGTCCCGTTTATCGCGCGCTACCGCAAGGAGGCGACTGGCAGTCTAGACGAGGTGGCGATCACCATCTATTCGTGATCGACTTGCACAGCTCGAAGAACTCGACAAACGACGCGAGACGATTCTCAAGTCCATTACCGACCAGGGAAAAATGACGGACGAACTGCAGGCCAAAATCCTGGCAACAGAAACACTGACAGCATTGGAGGACTTGTATCTTCCTTATCGTCCGAAACGACGAACACGTGCGACCATTGCCAAGGAGCGTGGTTTGGAGCCGCTCGCGCAACGTTTATGGGAGCAAGGTGGAGTTGATCCGACTCGCTGAAGCACAAGCTTTTCATCGATCCCAGAGAAAGACCTCTCTTCCGCTGCCGACGTGCTTGCTGGCGCGCGTGATATTATGGCCGAATGGGTGAGCGAAGATGCGCAAGCCCGGGAAAGACTGCGTGAGCTGTACCTCACCAAAGGCGTGTTTCACTCGCAAGTCATACCGGGGAAAGAAGCTGAAGGAAGTAAATTTGCTGATTACTTCGACTGGCAAGAGCCGGTTCAACAGCTCCCTCACATCGGGTGTTGGCGATGCGGCGTGGAGAAAAAGAAGAATGTTTAACCCTTCGTGTGCGTGTGCCTGAAGAAGAGGCGTTAGGACTCTTAGAGCGGCGCTTCGTCAAGGCGAGGAATGCCGCAGCGGAACAGGTCACACAAGCAGTGCATGACAGTTTTCGCCGCTTACTCTCACTTTCGATTGAAACCGAAACTCGTCTTCTCACTAAGAAGCGCGCAGATGAAGCGGCAATTACGGTCTTTGCCGATAATCTGCGCGCAGCTTTTGCTCGCCTCCACCATTGGGACAGAAGATGGTGCTGGCCCTTGATCCTGGCTTTCGTACAGGGTGCAAGTTAGTCATCCTTGGTCGTCAAGGGCAATTGTTGCATTCGACTACGATCTTTCCGCATTCGGGTGAAAGACAAGCGGCTGAGGCAGCGACTGCTTACGCACTGTGTGTGAAAAATTCCCTATTGAAGCCATTGCGATTGGCAACGGCACAGCCGGTCGGAGACCGAAGCCTTTGTTCGCCAACTTACTCTCTCGCAGTCGATTGCTATGGTTATGGTCAACGAGAGCGGTGCATCGGTGTACTCGGCATCTGATGTCGCCCGCGAAGAGTTTCCTGATCATGATGTCACCGTGCGTGGAGCTGTGTCGATTGGTCGACGATTAATGGACCCGCTCGCTGAACTAGTGAAGATAGATCCCAAATCGATCGGGGTAGGGCAGTATCAACACGATGTTGATGAAAGCGGACTGCAACAACGACTTGACGATGTTGTGATGAGTTGTGTGAACAGCGTCGGTGTAGAGGTCAATACCGCAAGTAAACAACTCTTGACTTACGTGTCAGGGCTGGGACCGCAATTAGCCCAGAACATCGTAACCTTTCGTGATGCCAACGGACCATTTGTCTCGCGACACAGATTTACGAAAAGTTCCACGGCTCGGACCCAAAGCGTTCGAGCAAGCCGCGGGATTTTTGCGTATTCGTGATGGCAAACACCCGCTTGATACGAGTGCGGTTCATCCTGAGCGTTACACAGTAGTTGAAACAATGGCACATGATCTCAAGTGTACAGTCAGTGATTTACTGCGCGAGGATGCGCTGCGGAAACAGATTGTGCCAAGCACATACGTAACCGATACGGTTGGCTTACCAACTCTCAATGATATTCTGCTCGAACTCGCGAAACCGGGACGTGATCCACGGGCGCAGTTTGAGGTTGTACGGTTTACCGACGGAGTGGACAAACTCGAAGATGTAAAACCCGGGATGAAGCTTCCTGGTGTGGTGACCAACGTGACGGCATTTGGTGCTTTTGTCGACATTGGCGTTCATCAAGATGGTCTTGTCCATATTAGCCAACTAGCGAACCATTTCGTGAAGAATCCCCATGATGTGGTCAAGGTTCAGCAGAAGGTGACGGTTACAGTGGTAGAAGTTGACCTGGCACGCAAACGGATTTCCCTGTCGATGCGGGATAGCTCGGTGCCAGCGGCGCACCGCCACACCAACGCCAGGGCGGCAGCAACAAGAAGGGTTCAGTAATCGATTGAGCTACCGAAACTGAAGGGATAGAACCGGTACGGGAAAGCAAAAGGAGGGATCATGTCTGAACTCGCGTATTTGAGTGCCATCGAGATTGCCAGGAAAATTCGTCAACGCGACATTTCGAGTCGAGAAGCGTTGGACTACTTTCTGAGCTCGTGTGGAAAAGCTCGACAAAACGATTAACGCTGTTGTAACGATTGATGCGGCGCGTGCACGGAGCGAAGCAGATGCTGCAGATGCGGCCTTGGCGCGAGGTGAAGTACGGGGACCACTACATGGCGTTCCCATGACGATCAAGGACTCGTTTCAAACTGCTGGTATGCGGACTACGTCCGGCGCACCGGAGTTATCACAGTTCATTCCCCCAGAAGATGCCTGGCCGGTGGCGCGATTACGCGAAGCTGGTGCAATTATCTTTGGTAAGACTAATCTGCCAATCTACGCAGGGGATCTGCAAAGTTATAATGAGGTATTTGGTACGACTAACAATCCATATGATGTTACTCGCACCCCTGGTGGTTCATCTGGCGGATCGGCAGCAGCTCTGGCATGTGGCTTTACCCCGCTAGAAATGGGCAGTGACATTGGCGGATCAATTCGTTTGCCTTCCCATATGTCTGGCGTGGTAGGGCATAAGCCAAGCTATGGTGTTGTCCCGGCTCACGGTCAGATTCCTGGACCCCCAGGGACATTAACGCTTGCTGATCTTGGCTGTTGCAGGCCCAATGGCCCGGACTGTTGAAGACCTTGAACTTGGTTTCGATCTTATGGCAGGTCCCAATCGCTGGGAGCAACCTGCATGGAGACTCGCAATTACCTCCACCACGGCGAGCAACGTTGCGAGAGTATCGAATTGCGGCTTGGCTTGATGATCCTCGCTGCAAAGTCGAACCAGAAGTGAGAGTGCTCTTAGAAAAAGCTGCGCAGTCATTAGCAGGAGCTGGAGCAACGGTTGATATGTCTGCACGCCCAGGATTCACGTTAGAGAAAGTGGTGGATACGTTCCTGGCTTTTTACAATCCGCACTGGCTGGTGGAGCGTCGCGGGACAAAATTGAGGTATTTGCGACAGCCGAAGGAGATTCCTCCGTCGCACGCACACGCCGCTTGTTCGCCATGCGCCATCGCGAGTGGCTCAGCTATAATGAGCGACGCATGCAAATGCGCAAACAATGGGAAGACTTTTTCTCAACTGGGACATCATGTTGCTACCAGTGATGCCCTGTGAGGCGATCACACACGATCATTCAGAACCGAAGCCGGACGCACTGTGTCTGGTTGCCGGTGAGCCCCGTCCATATTGGGATATGGTGTCGTGGATGGCCCCGGCTGGTGCATGCTATCTGCCGGCAACGGTTGTTCCTGTTGGACGCCTCCAATGGTTTACCAATTGGGATTCAAATTGTCGGACCGTATTTTATGACCGATCGACGCTACATGTGGCGAAGGAGTTATTGAAGATGGTAGGCGGGTGTCCGAGGCCGAAGGGATTCTGAGTGTGACTTAGGGGACTTAGCAATGGCACAGTTTGATAATCTTACGATCCTTCATCGGTCTGGATATTGCCGAACTACCAACACCAGCGTTGCTGATCGATCTTGATCTTCTCGAGGCAAATATTGTAAGATGTTGGCTACATGCGAAGTCTACGGGCATTAACTTGCGACCTCACGCCAAGTCTCATAAATGTCCAGAAATCGCTAAGCGTCAACTTGCTGCTGGTGCAGTTGGAGTATGTGCTGCGACCATTAGTGAAGCTGAAGCGTTGGTTGATGCTGGTATCGCCAGTGTACTGATTACTTCCCCGATGGCAGGACGTGAGAAAGATATCACGGCTTGTAGGACTGACTGTACGGCAACCTGAAGTGACGACAGTGGTCGACGATGCCATTCATGCTGAGCAATTGAGTGAAGCAGCAGCAAGTGCACGGATGCACTCTGAACGTACTGGTTGATATTGATCCTGGTATGCACCGCACAGGGATTCCTGCAGGTGAGGGTGCCTTGCCTTGCTGGAGTTTTTTGCGAGATTGCTCGCATCTACAATTGCTTGGCTTGCAATGTTACAGTGGCACCACGCTCATGTTGTGGGCTATGAAGCGAGACGTGCGCATTCGCTACAAGCCATGACTCCAGCCCTAGAATTATTTGCAGAATTACGCAAGCGTGGCTTTCCGCTTAAGATCATGAGTGGTGGGAGTACTGGCACTTACAACATCGATTGTTACTTTCCTGGGCATGAGCGAACTGCAAGTTGGTTCGTACGTGTTCATGGATATTGAATATCGCGACATTGGCGGAGAAGATGGACCAGTCTACCAAGACTTTGCTCACTCGCTTACGGTGTTATCTACTGTTGTAAGTAAGAGCCATTCTGAGTTGGCGACCATTGATGCCGGGCTCAAGGCCTTTGCTACTGACCGACAATTCGGACCAGAGCCAAAAGGCATCAGCGGAGTGACGTATCACTTCGGTGGTGATGAGCATGGGATATTGGCGTTGGCTCAGCCGAGTCGTGAGATCAAACTGGGCGACAAACTCGAATTTCTGGTACCGCACTGTGACCCGAACGTAAACCTCTACGACCAGGTGTTCTGTATCCGCGAGGACCGTGTTGAGGAAGTCTGGCCGATCGTTCGCGGATATCGGTAGTTACAGAGTGATTTTACCGCCCCATTTTCAAACGATCTTCCTGTGCCCAACCTTCACGGAGGGGCACGGTGAAATACGGCGTCAGAGACATCTTCTTAAATTTCCACTGTTCGTTAACTTTGACATATTCATCGTCATAGCGGGCCGCAACCATATAACTTTCACCCTTGGATACAGTCCTTGCCTCCAGATAGCTCAAGCCATGGCCGGTTGATCCTTGTAGGTCGATGTCATGATTGTGGATGAACTGCTTCACAAACGACAGCAGCTTGGGCAGTGCATCGAAGAATTTTTTCAATTCCGCTTTTCCGTGAGCTTTTCCCAAATAGCCAAAGTCCAGATCTCCGTCGTCAGTAAATAGATCAGGGATCTCTGCAAGTTTGGTTTCATTAACACACTCGTGATAGCGAAAGCGTAATCTTCTGATTTCTTCCGCATCGGTGAGTTGTTGGACCTTTGCTTCCAAAGCTACTAATCGGTCTTCAAGATTCTGAGCCATAGTTCGCTCCTTTTTATAAATTGCGAGTGCCACCTGATTTTATGCGTTGTTGTATGTGAGGCACAGCGTTGGGGAAACCCCTTTCTTACATGAGGAACGCTCGGTGACAAGTCATCCGAGAAGAAGAACGTTCATCATCATGCCTTTGTAAGTGCGAAGGAAGTTGTTCCTGTCATGATCACGCGCGGGCGCGGTGTCATTCTGTTTACCGGTGCAACCGCAGGAGTGAAGGCTGGCCCCAAGTCCGTCGCGTTCGGTCCGGCCAAATTTGCGCTGCGTGGGCTCACGCAATCGTTAGCGCGCGATCTCGGTCCTAAAGGCATTCATGTCGCGTGGATCAACGTCGATGGAGTCATCGACATCCCTGGAAGACGCGAGCGCTACACATAGATGAAAGACGAGGACTTGTTGAAGTCCGTCGCGATCGCCGAGACGTATTGGCATCTGGCGCATCAGGATCGTAGCGCTTGAACGTTGGAGCTGCGCCCGTTTAAGGAAAAATTCTGATCGCTAGGCAAGCAACTGCTGATTGTCGCTGCCGTTAACATTTTGGGAGTCGATCTCTTCTTGCCTCAGCCGCCATCAGATCCAGATCATTGCTGTCGATTTCCTCCAAACAGGTATTTCGTCGTTGCCGTCGAGCACTTGAAGGGTCTTGTCAACTTGCTGGGTCCCTCGTCATGGTAAAGTTGCGACGGACACACCGCCTACCTCACCTAAGACGAGTTTCATGTTTTAGCGGATTCAACCTTTAAAAGACTATAGTCATAATTTGATTTTCTAACAATATTACGAATCATCACAGACAAAAAAAGATAGAAATAAGATAACGTAGATAGAAATACTTAGGGTGATCTTATTTTTTGACTATAATCAAAAAAATCTTGAAGACTCTATCTTCAATGTGAGAAGTTAGGTAAGAAAAAACGCGGCTAGAACGCAAACTGTCTATTCATAAGGTTCTGCGCGTAAAAGACATACACCTTCCAGCCAGACTACTTACGATTTTCTCACGCCGAGTCTCTCTTCAACCCGCATGAGAGCTGTTTCTATATCACCCTCTGTATCTACGACAACATGGCATTGCTCCGGGAGATCACTGAAGAGAGGGAAGCTCTCGCGTTCCAGTTGTGCAAGCGCCCATGTTGCGTCTGAGACGGTATCGTCACGGCGTTCGCGTTCGCGTAACCGCTTCTCGACAGTTGCCGCATTGGCTTGGCACTCCACAAACAACACCGGAACGTGACACCGTTTGCTTAATGCAAGAATGGCATTGCGATCGTCTTGATGCTTGTAAGTCGCATCGACGATAACGCCACGTCCGCTGCGTAATTCCTCCTCAGCTTGGTTATGTAACGCGTCATAGGTTTTACGGGTAAATTCCGGTTGGTAGAAGTCCGCCCTTGCACGTGCAGTTGGCAATAGGCCTGCGAGCCGCTTGCGGATCACATCGGAGTTCAGCACAGCAAAACCCGTCTGCTCGCTCAGATATTGGGCTACCGTGGATTTGCCTGTGCCAATCTGACCACAAACTACAATCAGCGCCGGAGTCAGTGCACCCCGAGCATAGCGATACGACAAGCGAAACAAGCGACGAGCCTGTTGCCGTGCACGTTCCTGTTCCTCTGCTGGGATCTCTGATTCCGTACTTTTGAGGCTCTCTACTTTCCCACGTACGTACGCCCGATAGCACTGATAGAACGGCAATAAGGTAAACAGCGCTTCATCCTCTGCCTGAGTTGCGTAGGCACGGACCAATTCACCAGACCAGGTAACTGCACCACGCAGTTCCAAATCCATGGCCAGAAACGCGAGTTCTGAGGCGACATCACAGGTGCGTAAGCGTGGACTAAACTCGATACAATCAATGATGGCGATGCCTTCATCGAGGAAGTAGACGTGGTCACATCGTAAGTCGCCGTGGCCTTCGCGCACTCGATCCTGGAGAACGCGCTCCTTGAGTAACTCCTGGTGCTCGGCAAAGAACTGCTGACTGAACTCCTGAATCACACGGTATTGTTGTTCACTGATGGTTTGGCCGACAAACGGTGCCGTCGCTGAGAAGTTATCGGCTAACGCCTGCCACACCACTGCAGGTGCACCATACTCTGCCGCACCGCTGGTTGCTGCAGTATTGTGAAAGTGCACCAAGCGTTTCACGAGCGCATGAATTCCGAACTTCGTAACCTGTCCATTGGTAATCAGTACGTCAAGCGTCCGTTCGGGCGGCAGACGCCGCATGCGGACGAGATAGTCCACCACAGTCGCATCCTGCATGTTCACGGCTTCACGGACACGGTAGCCATCGCTGGTCCTTAGCACGGGCACGACGCCGAGATACACAGTTGGTGCGAGCCGATGATTCAGTCGTACTTCTTCCTCACAGTAATGACGACGCAACTCCAGTGTAGAGTAATCAAGAAAAGAAAACCTCACTGGCTTCTTGAGCTTATAGACTTCGTCACCGGCCAAGAAGACGGCAGAGATATGGGTTTGCATGACCTCAACGTTCGCTGGGTGATGCGGATAACATGCAGGATGTGCGAGCGCAGCCAGAAGGTCAGTGAATGTTGGCATCTCGGCGCTGTGGGAGACTGATGAAGAAGCTGTCATAGTTGTATTTCCTCTCCACGAATCTTTGTTGGTCGGTCGCCTAGTTCTTACAATTGCGAATTTCTCGTCGTCGCTTTCTTAAGAACGCGAACACCTCTTCTCCATCGTTCCTAATGAGATCTACCAATAGACACCATTTCAATGAAATCGCAACTTATCCTGACCTTGTGTGCAAAACCAAGACCGAAGACGCATATATCTTGGCTGGCACTGCCTTTGCGCAGCGTAGAGAGTCACCGGTACATTTCAGGTTCGGACAGGAGGAGGTATCCTGAAATCCAGATCTAACACACCACCTAAAATCTGGCGTAGTAGAGCTAGGGACGAGCTTCAAGACTGTGTTTTGCTGTGCTGCGAGTCTGTCTTCCCATCCACTGACATAGGGTTGGTCTTGGCACGCTGATATTTCACCCAGAGTGTGGTGGCCTGTTCATGTAGCTCTTTATTAGAGCTGAAGGCATGGACGGTTTCGAGCAACCGTCGGAGGTGAAGGTTATCCTCTGGCATGAGGGCCGTCAGGAGAGCTCGCAGTGCCGGCGGAAAGCAGTGAAACCACGCGCCGTCAAGACGATTCAACTCTGAACCTTCGAGGATCAGTGCGTGGCGCAACGCCTCATCCGCGCTGATGTCTATCTGTCCTAGTGCTGCCTCGGCGGTCGTCAACTGCTGCTCAATGGCGCGAAAGACGTCGTCAGAACCTACAGGCACGGATTCTTGCAGATCCATTATCATTTTACTCCGCTGGAGAATGAATACATGATGACGCTCGTCTTCGGCCATGCGATGCCAGAAAGCTCGCAGTTCCCCATGGAAAGCAGGCCGGTTTCCCAAACTCTGATACAACGTGCCAACGCGACGTTCAAAGTCGAGCAGTCGTTGGAGGAATTGTTGTGACGTCATTGTCGCGCTCCCGATGTAGTCACTCCCTGTTTTGACTGTGTGGAATGCCCGATACACCTGTCGATTGAGCACAGGGAGCTCGTGATCTTTACTGCCCGCGATCAACAGGGTTGGTGATTCTACTCACCCCAACACAGACCCGGCTAAAGGTGTTCAATCTGTCTTTAGCAACGCTCTCGGCGGATCATCCTCGTGCCTTATCGTCTGAAGACTAGAAGTCGTTCGGACTTCCGGCCGCAAATAGACAAACCAGTACGTGAACCCCACGAGCATCACACCGCCTATGATATTGCCGATTGTCACCGGCACTAAATTCACGAACAGAAAATTTGCCCACGTCAGGCTCGGATAATTACTGACGCTCTTGCCAATCGCAGTAAGAAAAGTCGTGTCGGTTTTGATCAACATGCCAACGGGAATGTAGTACATATTGGCCACACTGTGCTCAAACCCTGCCGCGACAAAAGCACTAATAGGGAAGAGAATTGCGAGAATCTTGTCTGTCATACTCCGCGCCCCCAGGCAGAGCCATACCGCGAGACACACCAACCCATTGCAGAGAATGCCGAGCATCACCGCTTGCACGAAGCCCAAACTAGTCTTGGACCGTGCAATCTCCAACGCAGTGACTCCCACCGCTCCGTTGCCGAATGTGTACTGTTGAGAAAGATACACCAATGCTGCAGTCGCTACCGCTCCGAGCAGATTCCCAAGATAGACGATGAGCCAGTTGCGCAGCAGCTGCGGCGTCGAGATCACGCCACTTGCCCAGGCCATACTGATCAGGGTATTCCCGGTAAAGAGTTCGGCCCCACCAACGATCACCAAAATAAGGCCGAGGCAGAATACCAACCCCGCGAGTAAGCGAACGACCCCAAAGGGCAAAGCCCCGGCAGTGCCGGCACTCACGGTGGTGGAGAACACGGCGCCCAGGGCAATGAAGGCTCCCGCCAGCACCGCCAGCGTCAGCAGTGACCAGAATGGCAAGTGACATTTGCGCGCACCGACGTCTTCAGCTTTCTTGGCGATCTCCGCGGGCAGGAGGGCGTCGAAATTTAAAGTTTCATTCATGATACTTCCTGTAGTTGCAGATGTCAGAACCTCGCGGTTTCGTTTCGTGCACACGCAATTGTTTTGACCTACCGGCTGGGCACAGCCAGCACCGGCCGCGAGGAACTGCGAACCACCTTCTCAGTGACACTGCCCAAAACGAAGCGGCGGACCCCGCTGCGACCGTGGGTTGCCATGACGATGCAGTCTACCTGATGTTGCTCCGCCGCTGTGAGGATGGCCGTTGCCGGTGCTCCTTCAGCAACCACAATTTCTGCTTGGAGCACAGGAGAAGGGGGTGCCAACAATTGTTGCCGTACCTGGCTCAGTTTGGCCTTCGCAACCTGCATCGCGTTCTCCCAGTACGGTTGCGCCGAGCGTGGTGGATGCTGTCGTGACTCTTCACTCACGTGCTTGAGATTGAGATCCGCTGTATCAGGAGAGTAGATATCGAGTAACGGATTCTCGATGGCATGCACCAGGACGACCTCCCGCACTCCATGTTGGGTGAGATACTGCACCCATTCTTCTCCACCCACACTGGCAGGACTAAAGTCGGTCGACAGCAGCATGCGCCGCATCCGTGGGGGCGGAAGCGAGCAGCTCCTGTTGTGGATGATCAGCATTGGGACTGTCACTCGCACGTAACACCGCCTCGGCGGTACTACCGAGAAACGCGCGTTGATACCACGGTCTTCCATGCGTGCCCATGATTGACGAGATCACTCCGTGTGGTCTCGATCGCACCGAGGATCGTCGCATAGGCTCGTCCTTCCAGGATCAGGGGGAAACTGACAGCCCATGACAATGTTGTTGCGCCAGCGTACCCAGCGTCGCTTGTGTGTCCTGTTGATAATGCTGCCTCCACTTGTCCAGCGTCATATCGAGACTCGGAAATCCGCCACCCCGGAGACCCGGGCGGGCTTTCATGAGCTCCAGCGATTCATTCACATGGAGAAGGGTGAGACGACTGTGGGTCGCGTGAGCAAAGAGCGTTGCCCACTGGACGACCAACCCAGCGTTCTCGTGGGTGTCGATAGGAACCAGAATGTTTCTCACCTGCGGCATAGAGACTCCTGCTGAAGACGTGTGGGATACAGACATCGAGTGAGCAAGAAGTGCGCCTAGAGCTGTAGCGCACGGGTGCGTGCCGCTTTCGCATTTCTGCGAAACGCCCCATAAGAGTTCTCAAAAATAGAAAAAATCAGGCGAAAACCTACCTGCTATACTGGCGTCGGTTTTGCTATGGGTAGTATTGAGTAGGAGGATATCTCATGGACATTAAGACGATTCTCGTACCAACCGATTTTTCGGACTATGCCGAATACGCGTACAAATGGGCGCTGGGATTAGCCGCAGTTTGCAAGGCCAAAGTAATCCTCTTTCATGCGAGTCCGACCATGTCGCACCTCGCCTTTCCGGAGAGTGTGTATTATCCAGATCTCGCACGCATGGAGGGTGAAATGATTGCCGACGCAGAAAAACGTATGGCTGAATTCGCGGCGAAGAAGGGAACGAGTGCTGTCCCCGTTGAAACACGTGTGAGCGTCGGTGAAGCGATGTGGGAGATTTGTCACATGGCGGAACGCGAGCACGCTGATCTCATTATCATGGGGTCACACGGTCGGACGGGGTTGTCCCATGTAGTGCTTGGCAGTGTCGCTGAACGCGTCGTGCGTCACGCCTCCTGTCCTGTCCTCGTTGCCCGACTACCAAAGCAGGAGAAAAAGTAAGATAAGCGTTCAGCCATCAGCTTGATGGCGGCGCCACAGCTTCCAAATCTCCGTCCCAAACAACGGTAGTATGCTGAGGACGAGAACGACAAGCCATTGCCTCGCAGTCAATGGGGTAGTGCCGAACCCTATACGCATCCAAGGGAGTAACACGACCGCAACCTGGAGCAATGCCGACAATCCAACAGCCCATAGCAATGCCGTGTTAGAGCTCAGTCCTAGCTGAAAGATAGAATAGGTCTCGCTACGACAATTAAACGCGTGTGTCAGTTGCGCCAGCACAAGGACGGTAAATGCAATCGTCCTTGCCTGCGAGAGATTCGTTCCCATCCAGGATAAATAGAAGGCAAAGGTAAGTAATGTTATCGCCGCGATCAACAGCCCCTGGAGGAACATCAGCCGAAGTCGAGTCGAGGACAGAAATGGCTCGGTGGGCAAGCGCGGTGGTCGCTGCATGAGATCAGGGTCCTTAGGGTCGACAGCTAAAGCGAGTGCCGGGAGACCATCCGTAACCAGATTGATCCACAAGATCTGCACGGGGAGAAGGGGAAGCGGCAAAAAGAACATCGTTGCAAATAACATGAGAAGAATCTCACTGAGGTTGCACGACAACAGGTAGTAAACCGCTTTGCGAATGTTCGCGTAGATGCCACGTCCTTCCTCGACCGCGGCGGCGATAGAGGCGAAGTTGTCGTCGGTGACAACCAGATCCGCCGCTTCTTTCGTGACATCCGTGCCAGTCAGTCCCATCGCGATCCCGATGTCCGCCTCTTTGAGTGCCGGGGCGTCGTTCACGCCGTCCCCCGTCATAGCGACCACCGCACCGCGCGCTTTCCACGCACGCACCACGCGTAACTTGTGTTCTGCCGAGACGCGGGCATAGACGGTCGTGTGTGGCACTTGTTCGGCAAGTTGCTGATCGGTCATGAAGTTGAGATCGGCTCCCGAAATGGCACGGGCTGTATGGTTAAGAATCCCAAGTTCGCGAGCAATTGCAGCGCCAGTGTCTTTGTGATCCCCGGTAATCATCACCGTATGAATGCCTGCTGTCCGGCACGCGGCAACTGCAGTTTTCGCCTCTGGCCGCAGGGGATCTTTCATGGCGGCAAGCCCGAGAAAAACGAAGTCATGCTCTAGGGTCTCTGCCTGCATTGGAGAGGGGAGGGAGGTAAGGGATCGCTGTGCAAATGCTAATACTCGTAACGCTTCGTGCGCGAATAGATCATTATTAGTGAGAATACGTTGTCGACCCGCCTCAGTCAGCGGCTCGGTCGCTCCGGTAATGGTCGTATATTGTGTACATTTGTTGAGGAGGAGATCGGGTGCTCCCTTGGCATACGCAATAGTGTGTGTCGCTGTCTTACGGACAACTGTCATCATCTTTCGTTCCGGGTCGAATGGCACCTCGTCAATAAACTCGCTGGCATCTTCCAGTGGTTGTTTCCACACTCGCGCTTTTGCTGCAGCCACTAAGAGTGCCCCTTCGGTAGGGTCACCTATGATGCGCCAGTTCCCCTGTTCTTCTCGCAGTGTCGCACCATTGCATAGCACGGCAGCTGTGAGCAATTGTCGCATGCCAAGCGGGACATCGATCCGACTGTGTCGGAGGTACCCTCGTTCATCCGTGGTTTCGATTTCTTGAATCTCGCCGGTGGGTTCGTATCCCTCGCCGGTGACGGCAAACAGGAGACGGTCGACGTAGAGTCTGGTCACGGTCATCTCATTCTTTGTGAGCGTCCCAGTCTTGTCGGTACAGATAACGGTAGTAGAACCCAAGGTTTCTACGGCAGGTAGTCGACGAACCAGCGCATTGCGTGTGACCATCCGTGTCACTCCGATCGCGAGGGTGATGGTTACGATTGCAGGCAACCCCTCCGGGATAGCGGCGACGGCGAGGCTGACTGCGGTCAAAAGCATCGCGACGGGTGGCTCACCACGCAGCAATCCAAGAACAAAGACCACCGCCACGATCGCGAGCGACAGATACAGCAACATGTGGCCAAGCTGATCGAGACGACGTTGGAGGGGGGTCGGTTCGGTGCTGGTGGCTTGTATGAGCGTAGCAATGCGACCTAACTCAGTTTGGAGGCCAGTCGCAACGACCAGTGCCCGCCCTTTACCAGCAGTGATTTCGGTACCGAAGAACACCATGTTGCGCTGATCGGCAATGACAAGTGTGTCGTCGACCAAGGTTTCAGCAGTTTTATCGATGGGCGTCGATTCGCCGGTTAGTGCGGCTTCCTGGGCACGGAGGCCGGTCGCATACAGCAACCGTGCATCAGCGGGAACCTGGTCTCCAGCTTCCACCAGGACAAGATCTCCGGGAACGATATCGCGCGTAGGGATGGTGACGAGTACTCCATCTCTGAACACCCGTGCGGTGGTAACAGACAGCTTCTTGAGAGCGGCGAGGGACCGTTCAGCACGATATTCCTGAACGAATCCCAAAACCGCATTGAGGAGAATAATAGCGACAATGGCAATGGCGTCGATCCATTCGCGTAGCAGAGCAGAAAGAAGCGCAGCCCCAAACAATACCCACACGATTACGCTAGTAAACTGGTTGAGGAACAGCACCAGGGGTGAGGGTGGGATCGGCTCAGGGAGCGTGTTCGGACCGTGTTGGCCGAGGCGATGCTGTACCTCAACACTCGACAGTCCTTCGTGGGCATTCGCTTGGAGTTCTTGCGTGAGTACCTGCGGGGATACCGTGTGCCAAGCTGTAGCCATGTTCTGCCTTTCGTATAAGCGAGCCGTGGTGACCGAGCAACCGCTGTGCCGAAGCAGTTCGGCAGGGTACTCACGAAAAAAACACTTTGTAGAGAGGTTTTCCTAAACTTGCGAAAGTACCACCCGCACTCTCTCATGGATGAGAAGAGAAGCTCGTTTCTGCGAAGTCAGTCACTGTTATCTTCGGCAGAATTCTTGCTCTAGTTCTGGAGGCATGGAGAGTAGGAGGTCATACATGAAAATCAAAGATGTCATGCGAAACAGTGTTGTCACTCTTCACGCCACGGACAGCCTCGGGGTAGCCGATGACATTATGAGCATGGGTCGCATTCGTCATCTCCCGGTGGTGGACAGTCACAGACGCGTAGTCGGTCTCGTCACGCAGCGTGATCTATACAAAGCGGCAATTTCGTCCGTGCTTGGCTTCTCCAAGGCGAAGGCGCACGAATGGTTAGGCAAAATCAACGTAAGTGACGTGATGACCGTGGGGGTTACGACTATCGACATGGAAGCTGGGGTGGTCGAAGCCGTGGACAAGATGCTGAGCGAGAAGTTTGGCTGCCTGCCAGTAATCGATAAAGACGGCTGTCTGGTTGGTCTCGTCACTGAAAGCGACTGCCTGCGCTGTTTCCGTGATCTTCTGAAAGCCGGCTCTTTCAAAGAAATATTTTCGTAACGAGTGAATCATAAGGCTTCACTTAGGATAGATCGGGCTTCTATTGTAATGGACTATCTCGCCTCAATCATTCTCTGCCGACCGCCGTTCACGCTTCGACTTCACCCTGTCGCCGTAGCCGTCCTGACGCCCAAGAGTCAGCAAGAACGGGTACGCAAACCGCTCTCTTGTCGGAGGAAGTCGAGGGCGCGCATTGCCGTGGAGGTGTTTCTTTCACAGCCGGTCGAGTACTGGCTCAGCAAGTGACACGATCTCATGCACCCCTTCCTGTCAGTCAACGCGTGTCCGCCGCTCTTATCACGATGCACTGAGAGGGAGTTTTCTCTTGTTCCCTTATCGTCTCATCGAGGTCCCATATGATACTGCCCCGCCCAGAGCTCAGCCTGCTGACGGGTCGGGCTGTGCGGAATAAAGCGCCGCATCCCTTCGACCAAGCCTTCTTGATGTTTGGGCAAGGAAAGGGATTCATCGACATGCCGCGCCATCAATTTTACTGCGGCGCGTCCCATCAAGACCAAATCACGATAAATCGTATTTAGCTCTGATTGTTCGAGTTCAAGTGCGAACGCAAACGCTTCCTCTTTGGTCACGCCGGAGCGTGCCTTCTCTTCCACCTTCTTGAGTAGGGTATCCATCTCGGTCAGTTTGGCGGAAAACTCCGGCATAAAGTAGCCGGTATCGGAATCGACATCTAACGCCGCCTTTTCTGCCGCCAGAATCTTGGCGTGGTGCTTTTCCTCTTCCGCCAGGCCAAGAAAAAAACTCTCCACCTCTTTGTCATCGTTCACACTGCCCGCAAACTGGCTATAGATATCCGCGCAGCGTTGCTCCAGCATACTGCAACGTTTGAGGACTTCCGTCATGAACATACGCTCATCTCCTCTCTGTTCTTGAATCAGAGCAAGTTTCGTTCCCGTGCGGCTTGCTCCAACACCTCACGAAAATGCGATTCCCTCTCCTCTAATGAAGAGGAAAGACCTCTCCTTCACGAACGTGAACGGTTGACCCATCATCTAAGGTCACAATCAGACATCCCTCAGCATCCAGGTTCAAGGCAATTCCCTCAAGGCGGATATTACCCTCGTGTATTGTGACACGACGACCGAGGAACGAGCGACTTCGCCACTCGGCAATCAACGGCTGCTTTCCGTATGCGAGGAAGTGGAGATGTCGCCGTATGAAAGGAGCAACTCTCGTACCAGCCACAAGAGCGCAATCTCCGTGGTTTTATGATGTGAGCTTTCCTATTTGTGAGAACCGGTACGAGAATTGCCGCAGAATTGCGAATTCAGATAAGGACGCGAAGCAGAGAGAGATGAAAGCTAGAAATAGTGTGTCTTAAAGTATTTGTCGCGAGGTGATGGGCAGTTGGAGGACACGGCACGCCGTGCCCCTCCGATCATCTACTACGCCGAACGCTTCTTCCCAGTTTCTTCCCGAGTTTCTGTGGTTTCACCGCGCAAGGTCAGTACCGGACAGGGCGAACGGCGCACCACCGCTTCGGCAACGCTACCCATAAAGAACCGCTTGGTACCTTTGCGACCATGCGTGCCCATCACAATGAGGTCGGGCTTCAGTTTGGCTGCCCATTCGAGCACGCCCGCTACGGCGTCTCCCTCACTAAAATGAATACGCAATGCGACGTCCTCTCCGTCGGGGATTGCGCATGTGATTGCCTTAATGTGGCGGCGTGCATTCTGCCAGATCCGTTTCACACTCTCTGGGGGCTGGAGGCCGCGCTCATAAAGTGCGTCAAGCACATGCGGAACTGGCACCACGTGGCAGACATGCAGTGTCGCGCCACTGGCCTGCGCAAGTGTGAGTGCGTACGCCAATGCGGCGTCCGCAGGGGGAGAGAAGTCCGTCGGTACCAGAATGTTTTTCCACAGGGAATTCGGGACTGAGGGTGATCGTGTCTCTGCCATGGGGACAGGCCTCCAGATTTCATGTGATGTGTGTCGTCATAAGCATGATGAAGTTAGGGGCGCTGGTCATCCAAGCGCGAATAGTTGATTGGGGCATACGCAAGCCTCCTTGCGAAGGATTCGCACATCGCATGCCACTGACAAAACAGAGGAATTCGGGTGCCATGGGAAATCATTTCGCTAAATCGCGAAAGAATCGCTGCAGGTTTCGCAAGATTGGCAACGCCTTGTCTTGTTCATTCTCAGCCGATATCGAGGTCCTCAAGTTTACGGTACAGCGAAGAGAGGCTCATGCCCAACGCGTCGGCGGTTCCCTTCTTATCACCCGCCATCTTCTTCAACACATGTTCGATGTGGCTTTTCTCATAGGCCTGAACTGCTTCCCTGAGGTTGTCACTGAAAAACGCAAGCATCACTTTGTCAGGTTCGATACTACGCGGCAGGTCAGCGGGGGTAATCCATTCTCCGTTGCCCAGGATCATGGCCCGTTCGAGCACGTTATCGAGTTCACGTACGTTCCCTTTCCACGGCATCGCCATCAGGAGCTTCATGGTCGCATTGTCCACGCCTTTGTAGGATTTCTTCAAATCGTGATTGTGCCGCCGAACGAGGTACTCGACCAACAAGGGAACATCGTCCCGGCGTTCACGCAAGGGCGGGATGTGGAGTTCGATAACATTCAGTCGATAATACAGATCCTCGCGAAAGCGACCCGCTTCGACCTCTTTGGCCAGGTCGCGATTGGTCGCCACTAGCAATCGGATATCCGTCTTGACGGGAGTGGTCGCGCCGACAGGCATCACTTCCTTGGCTTCGATGGCGCGTAACAGCTTGGGTTGGAGCGTCAGCGGCATCTCGCCCATTTCATCCAGGAAGATCGTGCCCCCACGCGCCCGCTGAAAGAGGCCCTCTTGATTCCCGACCGCCCCGGTAAACGCGCCTTTGACATACCCAAACAGTTGGCTTTCCAACAACGTTTCCGGAATGGCACTGGTGTTGATGGGCAGAAAGACGTGCTCTTTTTGCATGCTTAGAGAATGCACGAGACGGGCGACAACCTCTTTGCCGACGCCACTCTCTCCCGTAATAAGAACCGTGGCATTAGTCGGAGCGACTTTCTTGATGAGTTCGAAGAGTTCTTTCATTGCCGGACTGCGCCCCACGAGACTGTCGAAATCAAAATGGCGGGTAACCTCCCGTCGCAGGAGCTGGACTTCCCAGGCTTGTTGTTTGTGTTCCAGTAGGCGACGGACTTTATTGAGCACATCGTCGAGCAACAGCGGCTTGAGCAGATAGTCCTGCGCGCCGAGACGCAGGGCTTCTACCACGGTGTCGACCGACGCGTAGGCGGTCATCAGCATGACCAGGGTCTGGGGGTGCGTTTCGCGTGCCTGCTTGAGGATAGCGATGCCGTCGGCGCCCGGCATCTTGACGTCTGAGAGCACAAGATCGATGTCGACCTCGTCGAGGATTTTTAGTGCCGAGTTCCCGTCCGCAGCCTCATAGACCAGATAGCCTTCCTCTTGCAAGATCTCCGTCAAACTGTGCCGTGCCAGTCCTTCATCCTCTGCCACCAGAATCGTGCCGCGTAGTGCCATGCCCGAGGTCCTCTACCTCCCAAAATCTAGAGGACAGTATAGCCACTCTTGCGCAAGGCGGTAGAGGCCGTGGCAGCATCCAGTCCACAGATGCGGAGATAGAAGCCGCGCTGATTCCGTGAGGGCTCACGGTGGGTGCCGACGCCTAGGATTTCACCTCCACTCTCCTCAATGAGTTTGGCGGCGGCGGCGAGGCTGCCACCGTCCTTGGGAAGCAAGTTGATACGCACGCTATTAGGCGTTGAGGCCCCAGTCATCTCCAAAAACGCGTTGAGGATGTCGCTGGCGGTGATGATACCCACCAGTTTGCCATTCTCGACCACCGGAAGTCCGCTGATCTGATCGCGCAACATCAGCTTGGTCGCTTCCTCAACCTCCATGTCTGGCGGAACAGTCAGCGGGGTTTCCGTCATGGCTGCCTGTACTTTAGTGCGCTCTTCTGAACCGGCGTGACGACGCACGTCACGGTCGGTTAGGATCCCAATCAGGGCTCCCTCCTGCACCACGGGGAGCCGGCGAAAGTGACCAACCCTCATATACTCCTGGGCAATGGCGAGCATGGCTTGTGGACCGATAATGACCGGATTGGGCGTCATACGTTGACGAACAAGCATAGAAACCTCCTGTGCTGTGATCTTCTCAATAGCACAGGGAGTGCCACGACATACACCTCGTCAGCAGTCGGAAAATGCGGTAGGTGGTTCTCATTTTTGAGAAAATTGGCGCACGCTTTTGCAACAATAAGAAAACTGGAAGCGGTTTGCTACTCTTGTGGTGGGTTTTTTGCTCTGTTGTTCCCTTTGGGCTGGTAGGGGTACGGCGTGCCGTGTCCCTACTATCTTATCCTGGTGGCGGTGTGACCGGTAACTCCAGGGTGAACGTCGTCCCTTGCCCCGGCGTACTTTGATAGGTCAGCGTGCCATGATGAGCCGCAACAATCTGGCGAACAATAGTTAACCCCAGCCCGGTACCTTGAGATTTTGTCGTGATAAACGGCTCAAAAATGTTTACACCTGGTGGAATACCGGCCCCGGTGTCGCTGATTGCTACACGAATAGTCCCTTCTTGGTGGTTCGCACTCACCCGCAGTGTTCCGCCCTGTGGCATCGCTTCTACCGCGTTCTTACACAGGTTGAGCACCGCTTGCCGTACTTTCTCTGCATCGACGACAACCACGGGCAGATCGATAGGGACATCCTGTTCTACACGTACACCGCTATCTTGGTATGACGGAGTTTCCACTGCCAATACATCGGCGATGACTGTGGACAGTGAGACTGGACGCAGATCGAGTTTCTGGCGGCGTGCGAGCGAGCGGAACTCGCTGAGAAGGGCTGAGAGCCGCTTAATCTCGCTCATGAGGTTTTGTAGCGTCTCACCTGCCTTCTGATCAATCTGATCGTGATTCTTGACGAGATAGCGCTCCAAGAGTTGCCCCGTCATGAGCATGCTATTGAGTGGATTGCCGACCTCGTGTGCAAAGGTAGCCGCCGTGGTGCCAATCGCCGCTAGGCGCTCCCGCTCCACCAGTTGTTCTTGTAGGTGTACCGTGTCCGAAATGTCGCGGATAAAGGCACCATAGGTAGTCTCATCGGGAGTGGTAATCTCAGCGACCGACAGTTCAATCGGAAAGACCTCGCCATTCTTGCGCCGTGCAGCAACGGTACGGATCCGGCCAATCGCACGCGCTTCGCCGCTCTGCTCGTAGCGGGCAATGTAGCCATTGTGTTCGCTCGCGTAGGGCTCGGGCATCAGGGTCTGCACAAGCTGTCCCTGCACGTCTACGCGCGTGTAGCCAAAGATGCGCTCGGCAGCAGGATTGAACAAGAGGATGCGTCCTTCGCGATCGATCGTGATCACGGCATCTTGAGTCGCATTGATCAGACTACGAAGCTGCGCTTCCGCGCGCTCTCGTTCAACAATGTGTGTACGTAATTCTGTATTAGCCTCTGTCAACGCGACCGTGCGTTCCTGCACGCGTTGGTCCAATGCCTCGTGGACATGACGTAGTTCTTGCTCCGTTTGGCGATGTGCATTGATCTGACGGCTGAGCAGGAGGCCACTGAAGGCTAGCGCCACGAATCCCGCGAGGTCGCTGATGAGGTCTATGCGGGGAATGCTGTTCTGTGTATGCGCGATCCACTGGAGAACGGCAAAGAACGTCAACGCCAGCCAGAAGCTGAGCATTGGTGAAGCTTTGCGCACAGGCACCATCATATGGCCGAGCCTCCGTTCTCTCCCACAGGCTGTGACAGCGTAACATACGGTGGCGTGTCTCTGCCACCCGTGGCACCGTGAAGTTTGACAGGCAACTATCGTACCGTAGTGCACGAATGCATAGGCGATTATGCATTACTTGACACTACAGGTTCGCAGAAGCAGGGATCAGATGCTCGTGATGGGCTCGTGACCGATTCTGCGTGCCAACAACGGCAAAAAAGGGATCTGTCGCAAATTTCAGGTGTAGACGAGCAGGGACGCCAGAGAAACACTTCTATCGCGAGTTAATCCGGGTGGCGGAAGCGCGGTTCGATACGCACTTAAAAAAATAGACACGATCCCAGGGAGATTGAACATGTCGGAGCCGCGAGGTGAATTTGCAGAGATCGTCGAGCATTGGCTTCACCACTCGCTTTACCCCGCTATAGCCTGCTCCACATATATTTTTGAGATACTTGGAGTGCCGAGTGACAATAGCCGTCTTATGGAGCGTGTTGTAGCGTGCAATCGCCGCGCTGTGCTCACGCTCCGTTCAGATGGAATTTTTTTGCACGGGAGTAGTTATGTCAGATGACAGTGCGAAGCGCACGGCAATTCAACCGAGGAGGAAGGTCAATGAGACACGTGCATATGCTTCTTGCAGGGTTACTCGTGACAGGCTGGGGGCAGCTTGCCGCAGCAACAGAGTACGACACCCCCACTCAGGCTGCTCCTCAACAGCAACGCGCGGCCTCACCGACGCAGAAGGAGTTTTATATCATGACCGTCCATATCGACGGCAAAACAAATATCTCGGGGGTCGTGTCTCCCATTTGTTGATAGGAGAAAAGACAGGTATCGTGTGGGCGAGAAGGAGAAACAACCGATGGCTGAGGCAGCAGTAAAGTGTCCCCATTGTCAGAGTAAGGCGGTCGTGAAGTATGGCAAGACGAGCAATGGCAAGGAGCGGTGTCGCTGTCAGCAAAGCGCGGCGTGGGGGCGGACATTTTTACGCAGCTCTGCCTCTCCCGGCTGTTTGCCGACGGTGAAGCAGCAGAGCGTGGACCTGACACTCAAGGGGAGGGGGATCCGCGATAGTGCCCGCGTCCTGCAGGTCGGGTCCAATACCGGGCTTCGCGAATTAAAAAAAAGCCGCCCGGTCTGTCCCAGGTCAACACGAGCGGCGGGGAGGGCTGTTGTCCGGAGGCGCTCACGGTCGAAGTGCGGCGCGTCGAAGCCGCGGAGGGCGATGAGAGGTGGAGTTTCGTGCAAAGCCAAGCCCCCCAGTGCTGGTTGGCAGGCGATTGATCATGTGAGCGGCGTGGTCCTGGTGTCTGTCTTCGGCAGTCGAGCGGATAGAGTCTTCATCGAGTTGCAGAAGTTGCTCAAGCCCTTTGGCCTGGAGCCCTTTACACGGCTGGGGCGGGAGTCTCTGCGTGGCCCCTGCCTACAGCGGCGCATACCATTGGCAAAAGCAACCCCCAGCAGCTCGAACGCAAACCTCTCACGCGACGGACCCGCATCAAGCGCTGAGCTCGCAAAACCATTTGGTTCTCGAAATCCGGGTTCATGCACGATACCGTCATAGGACTCTTTGCGAATCGCTACGAGTTCGGGACGCCCATCTAATCCCCACCCTAACAACAATTTGAGAACACGACCCTTTTTCGACATCTTGCAAGGTATAGAAATCGGGCCATTTGCTCGCAAGATTGAAGAATTGGGCTACGGTGCGCTCTGGGTTCCCGAAATCATGGGGCGAGAAATCTTCTCGCTTTCGACCTATGTCCTGAGTCAAACAGAACGGTTAACTGTAGGGACAGGAGTTGCAATCGCCTATACCTACGAGCCTATTGCCGCGATGGGGGCGGCGCGCACGTTAAGCGAACTCTTCGATAACCGCTTCATTCTCGGACTCGGGGTCAGTAATAAGACATACAATACGCGGCGCGGCGTCGGCTATGAAAAACCGGTTTCTTTCATGCGTGACTACGTGGCGAAAATGAAATCTGCGCCGTACAATGCCCCGAAGCCAACGCACGAGCCGCCGATCGTCCTCGCCGCCATGATGCCGAAAATGCTACAGCTCGCGGCCTCGGAAACGCAAGGAACGCTAACCTACTTTACCACGACCGAACAAGTAGCAGGGTATCGTAAAGCGATCGGCCCGAAACCCTGGTTGGCTGCAGTACAATTAGTGATGTTAGAAACTGACGCCACAAAGGCACGTGCAGCGGCGCGCCGCTATATGCAGATCTATATGGCGATTGAGCACTATATCCATCGCTTGCGTGCATTGGGATTCAACGACGAGGACTTTGCTGAGGGTGGGAGTGATCGCCTGGTAGATGCGATAGTCGCCTGGGGGAACGAGGGGCGGCTACGCGCGCACGTCGATGCTCAGTTCCGCGCTGGTGCGAACCATGTCTGCATCGTACCATTGCGATCTGATGGTGAGCTAGGCGCTGATGAGCGCGGACTTCAGGCTCTCGCGCCACGCTAACACCTTACATTGGGCGGTTACTGCGGAGAAAGCCAATCGGTGCGGTAGTACGTCCATCGAGTGCTAGATCCGTGAGTATTTCCCCTAAGACGCTGGCAAACTTAAATCCATGGCCAGACAGCCCCGCAACAAACGCAACTTGTGGATATTGCGGGTGCCGGTCGACCACGAAGTGTGAGTCCGGACTCATGGTGTACATGCACACGACGTGCTTCCGTAGGGCGCGCGATACGCCAGGGAGGTAGCGACCAAGAAAGTCTTCCACTTGTTTACGATCATGCGGATTAATGTTGCGGTCCACAGCCAGTGGATCGTCTATGACTTGACCGCCCGAGTGTTCAGCGACTTTGAGACCCGAATCGTCTATCTGTGGGTAACCATAGAAAATGCCAGCTGGAGTCTCATAGAGAAACGCCGGACACTGCTGGTCCGCATGATACACAGATGGAGCCTCGTACCAAAACAACGACTTGCGACGTATCTCGAATCGAATTCCGAGGTCAGCCAAAAGACTCGGAGCCCACGCGCCCGGCGTGATAATCAGGCGTGCCGCCAGGTACGTATCACGATTCGTCCTGACCGTAACGCTATTGCTATCTGCTTGCCAGTTCACGATAGTTTCATCGCTGTGTAGCTCTGCCCCGAGCTTCTGTGCCTCAGCGGCGTAGCACCGGACGCATGATTCAACCGCGAGATATCCAGCCTTCTGCTCGAATACCGCACTCATCGCCTCCGGCATCGCGAAGCCAGCAAAGCGACGAGTGACATCACTTATTGTTAATGTCTCGACAGATAGGTTATGCTCATGTGCACTCCTGAGAACACCTGGAACAACCTCACCCTCCGGCGAACCCATCTGCAGCAGTCCAACTTCCCGATACAGTTGTTGCCCACAAAGCGCTTCGAATTGAGCCCACAATTCATAAGCTCGCCGGAGTAGGGGGACATAATCGGGATGTTCGAAATACGCCATGCGGATAATCCGGGTGTCGCCGTGCGAGCTGCCACGGTCGTGTCCCGGCGGAAAGCGATCAATCCCAAGTACTCGTGTCCCGCGACGTGCGAGGTAATACAACGCCGCACTCCCAACACCTCCAGCGCCAATCACTATACAATCGTAGAGTTTCATATTTTTCCTGTTTCAGTTCTGTCGATATTTATTCTCATGCAATTGATCATTTATTTAATTCTACTTTTTGATAGATTTTATTATCTATCTTTATAACCTTCTTTGTTAAGATCGAACATTTGTCTAAACAGAAATAGTCTTACTTGATTCATTGCTAAGAGACTTTTCGAGTGCTCCCTGAGTGAATTCCACATGCTAACACAAAAGAAACATGAGGATGTTTTCTTTTGACAATTCGAATTCAGTTCATGTATAAATAAATCACTGCTTGTTGTGTTTGCTCTCTTCGTTAGTATTTAAAGTCAGCGTTTTTACTACCAGCAGTACCAGTAGAATGAAAGTAAAGTTCAAGAATGCTAGTTGGTTCCGGGTGGCGGAGCCATGTACTACTACTCGTAAATCTTTACCGTCAGCGATTTCCCTCTTCAGAATTTCCTGCTGAAAGGACCCCTAAGACGAGGATAGTCCTAATCTTCTTCTAAAATTGAGACTGCCCAAACCTTTGCGTTGGCGTAATATGCAGAACATGGTTGATGGTGCAGCACAGAAAGGCAGAAGAGCCAGCCATGAATAATATTTATGCTTCTAGTGAAGTCCGGTACAAGATGGTCCCAGTAGATTATTTTTCTGTGACCTTGTAGCCAACAACTCCGATTCGTAAGTCACAGTTACTACCCATGGATACCAGTAACTTCACAATTCAATCAGCAATGGACATGCTGCGGCGACATGCGCTGCTTGTAGGGGTAGTATTTACAACCGCACTGGTACCGCTGCTTGCGTTTATTCATGCTCTACCGAATGTGTACACCAGTACAGCATCGATTGCCGTCAAGGAGCAGCAGATCTCGACTGACGTTGTTCCCTCAGCAATGACCATGGGAACAGAAGGAAGGTTGCGAGTACTCACTCAAAGGATCCTGAGTCGCTCCAGGCTGAACCAACTCGCGGAACAATTCGAACTTTATCCTGATCTTAAACGTGAACGTCAAGCCAACCAGACTGTCGCCAAAGCGCTTCGAAGTGATATCGGGTTACAAGTTCGCAACGAAGGTACTTCCTCAGAAGATGCAACTATCACTTTTGATATCAGCTACCGAGGAACTGATCCGGAGAAGGTGCGACAAGTGGCTGACTCGCTCGCGCTTTTCTTTATTGAGGAAAATAAGAAGGATCGGCGGGACCAAGTCGCAGGTACGACCGACTTCCTTCGCTCGCAACTTAAAGAGACCCAAGAGAAGCTCGAAGCTCAAGAGCGAAGGGTAGCAGAGTACAAGCGGCGTCACATCGAAGAGCTGCCAGAACAGCTTGCTACGAACCTTGTGACCCTCTCTCAATTGAAGGTTCAAGCCGATGTTCTCTCTGTCACAGGTGGCTACTGCCCAGGAGCGTCGGGAGATCCTGAATAGACGCTTAGCAATGGTTAACACGAAGCCTGTCGGAGGACCTGTGTTGATGATCGCTGGAGATAGGGGGGCATCATTCGGCGGAAGTGGAAATACAGAAGAGAATACTCCGTCGAACCTCGGAACTGGTGCAACGTTGATCGGAGAGTTAGAGACTAGCAAGGGTCGCTTGGCGCAGCTGCTGGTTCGTTTTTCTGAGAAACACCCAGACGTGCTTCAGTTGCGAAAGGAAGTCGCAGCGCTAGAACAAAAGATCGCGTCCCAAGTAGTCGAGGGACAAGCTCGAGTGACAACTACTATTCCTTCCGCCGCTCAGTCTCTTCCGACTAGCTCGCCAGCTCAAGTAGTGTCTGCGGCTGCTGAAAGCGCACGGAGGGCAACTGAGTTGACTAATCTTCAAACTGAATATGCTGGGCTCGAGCTGGAGATTCAACGCAAGGGTGCAGAGCTAGCTCGTCTCAGGCAAGAAATCTCTGCATATCAAGCACGTGTGGAGAATGGACCAAAACGCGACCAGGAACTACAAACATTGAATCGTGATTATTCATCAACCCACGAATTGTATCTCTCTCTTCTGAAACGACTCGGCACGGCCACGCTTGCAGGGAACCTGGATCAGAGCCAGCAAGGTGAAAATTTTGCCATTATTGAACCAGCCCTCTATCCACAGGATCCTGCAGGTCCGCGTCGTCGTCTGCTGTCTCTAGGTGCGATCATCTTGAGTTTGGGGGCCGCACTGGTAACAGTCTTGTTTCGTGAGGTCATTAATCCGGCATTTCACAAAATAGAGGAGTTACGTGCTTTCACGACAGTCGAGATATTGGGGAGTGTGCCTCAAATTGCAACCGAGGCGGAATGGGCGCGGCAGCGTACGCGTCGGTGCGTCGCTGGTGTAGCGCTTCTTACCGTAATCTGTGGCCTTGGAATGTTTTCTCACACGCTTGGCAAAGGACATTCTCAAGTGGCTAAGGCGTTGTCGCAGTCAAATGGTGGTATCCAGTTACACTAGCGGTACACACCTGAGCTGACGGCCAAAGTATGAAACAGGACAGGGTGACCTCATGGGAAAGACGGAGGCTGACAGTCGGTTTCGTTTGTTCATGGCGAGCGAATGTCAAAGGATACATTGGTGAATGAGCAACTTGAAAATTCTGGACAACCGGAAGTCTTTGTATCTAACGTCCCAGCATTTGATGAACAGCCACGAAAACGGCGGCGCCGCAGTTCGAAGGGCCGAGGCGGCAGGTCTAGACGATTCCTCAAAGGAGTTGATCCACACCTTGTGAGTTTGGTTGCCGTCACCTCGCCTGAAGCTGAGCTATACCGGACCATTTGCTCCCGTCTTGAGCAAATGCACAGAGATAACGCTTTATCTGTGATCGCAGTGTCTAGTCCCCTTGCCGGGGATGGCAAAACGATGACTGCGATCAACTTAGCAGGGACACTGACACAATTTCCTGATACGCGTGTGTTGCTTGTTGATTTGGACCTTCGCCGTCCGGCTGTTGCGAGGTATCTGGGTATCTCCACGGACCAGAACCCAGGGGTTATAGGGTTCATAGAAGAACAGAAGTTAGCGCTCAACGATGTCGTTAGAGAGTACGCACCATACCAGCTGGCGGTCTTACCCGCTGGTCACGCTTCGCGGACCCCTCATGAAATCCTCAAATCCCGGCGGCTTGCCGCCTTGCTTCAAGAGGCGCGAACCCGCTACGACTATGTGATTGTTGATCTACCGCCGATGCTTTTTCCTGACTGCCGGTTGGTGGAACATCTGGTGGATGGTGTGGTGCTTGTTGTGTCAGCTCACAGAACACCTCGAAAGCTTGTCGAAGAGTCATTGAACGTTCTCCATCCGAGTAAGGTGTCGGGGTTGATCTTGAACAATGATGACCGACCGCTCTTTGGGTACTATTCATACTACTCGTATTATTACTATGCGCGCCCGTTTGGAGATGCGCGCTCTCGTACAGCGCAATACGGTTTCGCGAACTTCAAGAGTTTCTTCTCGAGTCTATGGACGCGGTCAAAGTCCTTCTGGAGTCGACTTCGTTAGCGTCTTGAAGGCAGCGGTCAATCGTAAGATAGGGAGGGAGCACCACCTACCTACAACTGCAACAGCACTCAGCATTCTGCTGCTGAGCTGTTGAGGCTGCGGGGCAGTGAAGCCTGCCTTTCTACCCATACTCTATTCCCAGAATATTGACGTTTGCGGTCGACATCCGAACAGCGAGACTCTTCAGAGGCTGCGGGGGTTTCTCAAGTCACGATAGGCCTCTATCCCGATTTGAGGCGGAGAAGCTTTTATGAATCTTCTTAACATCCTGTTACTCCTTACTTCTATCTGGCTAGGAGCAGTTCTATTTTACTCGCATCCTAGTGAGTTCCTGAGCCTACTTTCTCCCCCAATGTCAATTGCCTCGCTGTCACTTGTGTTTGGAGTCTTGTTCTTCTCATTTGAAAAGTCACTACACATAACTTCTGATTCTCCCCACAGTAATCTGTGGCGTTGGCTCGTCGCGCTTGTCTCTATACTGCTCGTTGCGGTACTAATCACGAAGCTGATGCATTACAACGAACCTTCGGTACGTATGGACCGAAGCGTTTTGCTTACTTCTGCTGTACTGGATCTCTTACTGTTCGTTGCCATCTATGTTTCTTTGTTTCCACATGCCTACGCCTCCTTAGGATGGCAAAGTCAGGAACGACGGGTACTCATCATTGGTAGTGGAAGTCGTGCGCGACGTCTGACCGAAACCCTGACTCGCTGGACTGGAACGCCCGTGTATATCGTGGGTTATCTCGACCCAGATCCCACCCGTGTTGAACGTTCTGTCTTGGGTTACCGCGTCCTCGGCACTATGAGTGACATTACTCGGGTCCTGAAGGACCACATCATTGACGAAGTTGTGATGGCGATTCCTCGCACGATGATCTCTCAAGCCGAACGGATCGCCCAAGCCTGTGAGGAAGAAGGTGTCAAATTTAGTGTGATGGCGGATCTCTTTGAGGTCCGCGTGCAGCGGACTCAGTTAGTGGAGCTTGGCCAGATTCCCATGTTGACTCATGAAACCATTGTCCAGAATGAATGGAAACTGATGGTGAAGCGAGTGATCGATATTGTGGCCGTGCTGAGTGTTTTGCCGTTGTTATTCCCGGTCATGGGTATCGTGGCACTGGCGATTAAGCTTGATTCCTCTGGCCCAATTTTCTTCCTTCAGGAGCGGGTGGGGTTAAAGAAACGGCGCTTCAGGATGCTGAAATTTCGTTCGATGGTCCATGGTGCGGATCGAATGCAGGCGCAGAGTAGAACACCTAAACGAAGCCCAGGGTCCCATATTTAAGGTGGCCAATGATCCTCGCATCACGCGAGTGGGGTGGTGGCTTCGCCGATCAAGCCTCGACGAACTACCGCAGATTTTCCATGTTCTCACAGGACAGATGAGTTTGGTAGGACCAAGGCCAATGTCGACGAGAGACGTGGACCGATTTGACGAGGGAATCCAGCGGCGACGTTTCAGTGTCAAACCTGGACTGACATGCTTGTGGCAGATATCGGGAAGGAGCCAACTTCCCTTCACAGAGTGGCTTCGCCTGGACCTGCAGTACATCGAACATTGGTCACTACGTCTAGACTTTAAGATTCTCTGGAAGACGATCCCCGCAGTTCTCAAAGGGGAGGGAGCTGTATAACTATGTTAGATACGTTGTCTCCAAGCTCTCACATCACTCCGAGTTTGATACCAGCGACGGCACTTGTTCAGCGGCTGCGCGCATTAGCTGTTACCGCACTCGCAAGTATGTACAAGCCTGAAGAACAGACTTTTGTTTTTCGCGTGCGGCTTACACCAGGGGGAATAGTAACAGAGGGGGTAAGTCGACGTTACACGGCGATTACGTTGATTGGATTGGCACATGAAGATGCAAACCTTGTAGCGAAGGTTCTTAGTGGTGCAGACCCAAAGGCCGTTTGTGACCGGCTCGTACGCGATGTTGCCAAGAGTGATAATCTTGGAGACGTTGCGCTACTGCTGTGGGCGGCTCATGCTCTCGACTGTGGTGATCTTGATCCCGTTCGCAAACGCCTGATCGAACTGCAACCTGTGAATAGGGTCCACCCTACCGTTGAGGTTGCATGGGCGTTGGCAGCGCTATGTCGCGATACGCACACTTCTGGTGATGCCGTCCGTGATGGGTTGGCGGTACGCTTACTTTCGACGTTTGAACCACGCTCTGGCGTCTTTCCGCATATGTTAGGCGGCGGAAGCAACGGCTTCCGGTCGCACGTGTCGTGCTTTGCAGATCTGGTCTACCCGGTACATGCCTTGTCGTCGTATGTGAAGCTTACAGGAAACCAGAAAGCGCGCGACACAGTACTCCAATGCGCCCGTCTCTTTTGCCACAAACAAGGGCCAGGAGGCCAGTGGTGGTGGCACTATGACTGGCGGACGGGTGACGTTATAGAACCGTATCCAGTGTACGCGGTTCACCAGGATGCGATGGCACCAATGGCGCTCTTTGAGGTAGAAGAGGCCACAGGGCAGAGTTTCTCAGAGCATATTGCGAAGGGATTAGCGTGGCTGACTCGTGCACCTGAGCTTGGTGGGGGCTCTCTCATTGATGAGGACGTAACGATGACTTGGCGGAAGGTCGCACGCCGGGAGCCGAGGAAGATGACACGGACCTTGCAAGCGCTTACGAGTCGTATTCACCCTCGATTGCGAACTCCTGGATTAGATATGGTGTTCCCTGTTGGTGCTGTCGATTATGAAGACCGTCCTTATCACCTTGGCTGGCTGTTCTATGCGTGGCCCGCTTCCCGGATTGCACGATGGGAGTCACAATGAATACCCGAACGCTCGCATCTCCTGTTCGCGACGTACTTGGGGTCCCGATTCATCCGCTGAGGATGGCGCAGGTATTGGATGTGATCGATCTAGTCATTCAATCGCGCTCGCATCTACGGATTGGGGTCGTAAACGCGGCTAAGATCGTTAACATGCGACGGGATCAGGAGCTGCGTGCTGATGTGCTCTCGTCAGACCTTATTCTCGCAGATGGCATGGCGGTAGTTTGGGCAGCGCGCCTGCTTGGCTATGAACTGCCTGAGCGCGTGGCTGGCATTGATTTGATGCTTGGCATGCTTGAGCGAGGAAATCGACACTGTCATCGAGTGTATTGCCTTGGGGCGACCGATGAAGTGTTGGTAAAAGTTGTACAGCGTATTGGTGTGGAATATCCCCGCGTGCAAGTAGTGGGGAGCCAGAACGGGTACTTTTCTGCTGCGGCTGAAGAAAATGTCGCTGCGGATATCATCGCAGCGCATCCTGATATTTTATTCGTGGCAATGACGTCACCAAAAAAAGAACAATTTCTCGCACGCTGGAATGAGCATTTGGGAGTTCCGGTGTGCCATGGGGTAGGGGGGTCGTTCGATGTTCTCGCCGGGAAAGTAGATCGGGCGCCCGAAGGATGGCAACGCTTGGGTCTGGAGTGGCTCTATCGTGTCAAACAAGAACCCCGTCGGTTGTGGAAGCGGTATCTCGTGACCAATACGCTTTTTTGTAGCCTCGTATTACGAGAATTTTTTCGTCATATCCCGAGCAGTATCACTCGCTAACGATAACAATGCTTCGACTTGGACTTCTTTGGTTGTATATCATCGGTGTAGGGATCTACGCCTGGAAAGATTGGTACGTTGGTCTCTGTGGCCTCATTCTACTTGTGGCGGTTGTTCAGCATCCCGATATGCCCAAGAGTATTGCTGGAATTCAAGGGCTGAACCCCTGGAACATATTGTTTATTTCTGTCGTTTTTAGTTGGTGGCAAAGCCGAACTAAAGAGCGATCTAACGTGGGACATGCCGCAGCCAGGTCAGTTGGCTGTTGCTCTCGTATTTAAGTGTGGTGATGGTTGGTACCATGCGCTTGCTAGTGGATCCAGGCACCGTTTCTGATTCGCATGGGCTCACTCATAAGCGAAAATGTGATTAATACGATCAAATGGCCGATGCTTGGGCTTTTGCTATTTGTGGTTGCCGAACCGTTCCCGCTTTTCACTCGGCTTGGTGTGTTGTGCTCGCTGTATATTTTTTGATTGGTTTACAAGTGATCCGGTGGATGCCCGCGAGCGCAATGCTCGAAGGCGCTGATCTCGCGAAGCGTAGCCTCAAGATTTTATCGAACGAGGTAGGCTACCATAGGGTTAATCTGTCCATGATGTTGGCCGGAGCTTTTTGGGCTATGTGGGTAGCTGAGTCATGCCGAAGATTGGCAGCTATCTCCTCGACTTCGTGATGGGAGCTAGCATCATTACATTCTACGCTCAGGCTAACGGCTGGTCGGATGGGATATGTGACCTGGTTTGCTCTTGGACTTCTTCTTTCTATTGTTCGCTGGCGTAAGTATCTCCTTGCTAGCGCCAATTTGGTCCCGTTAGTCTTCATTTGTCATTATGTACCGTCATGCCAGGAGTTGGCGAATCGGCTATTCACAGGATTCTCTCAAGGAGACCGTCGATACTGGAACGCCCGACAGACCACGAGGAAAAGCTCTCTAGCTGTAGTCCGAGCGACGGACCAGATATGTATACGGTCACTGCCGGTCGGACTTTTGCCTGGCCGTTTGTGCTCGAAAAATCAGTGAGTCTCCCGATTTTTGGCTACGGTCGTGACAGCGATGATCAGACAGGCTCAAGACTTTCTCTTGGGATACTTATGCGAGAAGCTTTCCCCATCCACACAATGCCTATCTTGAGTTGTTGCTCGACAATGGAGGTTGTCGGTTTATGCTTGTCTTACCGTTTTATTTGGTTATGCTCAAATACGTAGCGTGCCCCTGTTCCGATGGACTCGCGTAGTCCGATATTTGTCGCGAGCGGAGGTGTCGCCTGTGCCCTTATTTTCGCTCTGTCGGTTGCTTCGTGGGGAGTCAAACGTTCTATCCCTCGTGAAGGTTCAGTTGGGATGTGGTGCGCGATCGGACTTGCTACTGCGAGTCTCGTCGAGCGGGACGAGTACTTACGGCAAGCGACGCCTGACAGCAAGTACAGCTCCGGCGCGGTTATCCACTGTGGAGAGTCATTCTGAGCCCCAGAAGAGCCGCCATACCCGGAGCCTTGTTGCGTCCGCGAGGCCCTCTTAAGCAGGAGTCTAAAGCCCGGATTCCGATCGATGGGATGCTGTGGGCCCGGACGGCATAGCTCATTGCGATCACGGTTCACCTGTCGAGATATCTATGGCAGCAAGCAGCAGACTCGATTATTTATATTCTCGCAGCCAGTCACTCAGGATCGACACTTCTCGCCTCTTTGTTAGCGAACCATCCCCAGGTGTGTACTGTAGGTGAATTGAAGCTTACGTCCTGGGTGATGTGACACGATTATCGCTGTTCTTGTCGTGCTTCATAACACACTGTCCGTTTTGGTTAGATATTTACGAAGATATGGCCCGTAGAGGGTTGACGTTTTCGGTGAGTAAGGCTGGGACAGATTTCGGAGACAGGTGCGACCCCTTACGTCCAGCGCCTATTACGGCCCCTTCATCGTGGACCGGCGCTGAGTGGCTTCGAGATGTTGCTTTGCATTGTCTTCGCGATGGCGCGCGCAACAATTACCATAGATTCAAGCGCGAAATGCAGCACTAGCAGCAGTGTACTCTAGTACGCACACGGCAAACCCATTCTTCGTTGATTCCTCCAAGATAGCACTTCGGCTCAAATATCTACTACGGAACCCAGCCTTGATGTGCAAGTCATTCGGCTTGTGCGTGACGGTCGAGGTGTCGCACTGACCTATACTGATCCTGCCGATTTGCCGATGCGCAGGAGCCACAGTTCCGTGGAGGTGGGATGGGCGGCGACCGCGACTTGGTGAGCGTTTGTCCTTTGCCGAAGCAGCTTGGGAGTGGCGGCGTAGTACGAAGAGGCTGAAGCGGTTCTAGCGACATGCTGCGAAACCGGTGGACTGAAGTACGTTATGAAGATCTTTGCTCGTGCGACCCGCAGCAACGCTTGAACGGCTCTTCCAATTTATTGGAGTCGACGCGAGCCTAGGATTGATGCCTCAGCGTTCTGATGAACATCACATCATTGGCAACGGGATGCGATTTGACACAACCCGTGAAGTGGTCCTCGACGACCGCTGGAAGTCGACCCTGAATGCCCGTGAGCTGCAAACCTTTAATTCTATCGCCGGGCAGGTGAGTCGGCGACTAGGATACGCCTAAAGGGCGAAATATTACTTGCGGCCCAGCAAGACACCGATCCGATACTTATTCGTCCTTATTCCGGTCTAGATCATGCACGTCTGTATTGTTGCCCACTTTGCTTATCCAGCCCTCGCCGGAGATGTTAATGGTCACATTGGCGGCGTCGAGCACCAGACAACATTGCTCGCCTGTTGGCTCGCTGCTCAGGGGCACCGCGTTAGCTTAGTGACCTGGGATGAAGGGCAACCTTCTGATTGTGTAATCAGCGGTGTACGTGTTCTCAAGTTGTGTCGGAAGACTGATGGAATTCCTGGACTCCGATTTTTCTATCCGCGATGGACAAGTTTGAATACGGCGCTGAAGCGTGCCAATGCCGATGTGTACTATCAAAACTGTGGCGAGTATGTCACCGGGCAGGTTGCTCTCTGGTGTAGGCGGTACGGGAAAAAGTTTGTCTACTCGGTTGCTGCACTCGCTGATTGTGACGCGAGGCTACCGCTCATGCGAACAGGCCGGGAGAAATTATTATACAGACTTGGGTTGCGTCTGGCGGATGACGTAATCGTGCAGACGCGACTGCAGCACCAAATGCTCCAAGAAGGATTCGCGCGCAATTCACGCGTGATTCCTATGCCTAGTGCTGGGCCAGGGGAAAACGAATTTGTGGACCGAGATTTTCCCACGAAGGATCAACAGAGGGTGCTATGGGTCGGGCGTATATGTGAAGAAAAGCGACCCGACCGTTTCCTAGAGCTAGCCCAGAAATGTAGTGATCTTCAATTCGACCTCGTCGGTCCTGGTCCGGACTCCTCCTATGCTGAGAATGTTGTGAACAGGGCACGACAGCTACCAAATATGCTTGTGCATGGACGTGCAACACGCAAACAGCTGGTTCAGTTTTACCAGCGAGCCGTATGTTTGTGTTGCACCTCTGAAAATGAAGGCTTTCCTAATGTGTTTCTTGAAGCGTGGAGCTATGGTCTTCCAGTCGTTTCAACCTTTGATCCAGATGACATAATCGGACGAAAAGGGATTGGATGCATTGCCAAGGATGTTGAGGAGCTGTTGCTCACGATACGCAAACTCCTTACTTCACCGGAACAGTGGAGGAGCACCTCGCGTCGTGCGCGGTTCTACTATCTGAAAAACCATCATGCAGAGAGTGTGATGCCTCAATTTGAGCTTGCTTTTTTACAAGCAGTGCGAAGAGGTAGGGGTGGCGGCTCTGAGGCTCATGCGTAGCCTTGACTAGAATTCAGGTATCTAAGCCTGAAGGGTGTAGGATGAATGACCAGAGATCCTTCTAAAATCCTCAACCACGATGCGGTATCGGTTGAAACGTTGGGTAGTAAAGCGCGGTTCGAACTGCGACGGTTACCGTATCCCTATCGAGCCATGCTGGCTATCTGTAGTGACCTCGATGAAACTCCCAACCGCCAAGTCTATTGGGAGACTCTTCGCTTTCTTAACACCAAGGAACCCACGATTATGGGCTGTGGTGTCGGGTTGGAGGTGGGCAACACCATCTACTTTGACATGCCAGCCAACCAGTTTGCCTACTGGAACACAGATGACGCTGGACGGGAGATGGTACGGAACCTGATTCGCTCTGGTCATATCGATTGTTTACATTCATTTGGCGATTTGGCTACGAGTCGAAAACACGCTGCTCGTGCCCTAGAGGAACTAACACAACACGACTGTCAATTGACCGTATGGATTGACCACGGCATAGCTCCATCGAACTTTGGCTCAGACATCATGCAAGGTTATGGGGATGTACAAAACTCCGAGGTCTATCATGCTGACCTCACTTATAGTTATGGAATTCGTTATGTGTGGCGCGGGCGCGTTACCAGCGTAATCGGGCAGAACGTGCCGACGAAGCCTCAGAGGCATTTACAGCCGACACCACCCGGTCGCGTCAACCAAGACTGTCATGAAGGAATTTCTGAAAGCCGGTCTTCCTGGAATGGAGCAGGGAAAGTACGCCATGCATGCCCACAATCAGGTATTACGGCAGGTACAGTTGAGAAGCGGACATGAGGCGAATGAATTCTTACGCGCGAATCCCCATTGGGGGGGTGTCAGTTGCGGTGAGACGGCCGATGGAATCCCGGAAGTATTGACGGAAAAGACTTTGAACCGCCTCGTGAAGAGCGGAGGTGCGTGTGTGCTTTATACCCACTTGGGTAAGGTGCGCAGACCAGAAGAACCACTGGGTCCACAAGCGCGGAGTGCATTCCGTAGGCTTGCTAGACTGGACCGCGAGGGAAAGATCCTTGTGACCACGACAAAGCGACTCTTGACGTATTGCGACATGATGCGCGAGCTGAACGTAGTCACTTCTGCTACGGGAAATGGTCTTCATATTGAGGTGGAAACGAAGGCTCGCAGCTCCACCGACTGGGACGGAATGTCCTTCTACGTTGCTGATCCTGAGTGTGTTTCTCTCTCTGTTAATGGGACCGAGATTCGTCATTTGCAACGTAACAGTCCAGATCATACTGGCCGTTCATCCGTATCCATTCCCTGGCGACGACTGGAGTTTCCGTCCTTATGAAGACAACATCCTCCGCCTCCCTCTTAATGGTGCGTCACGGTTTACGCCTCTTCATGATGGGGTACAGTGCCCTGCTACGTTTTGCTCACATACTTGGTCCCGCTAAGCAGGAACTAGGATATGAAGGGTATGATATCCTTCTCACTGGTAGTTTCTACTCTGACAATTGGTTAGTTGCGCATTTACGACCATTGGCTTTATCCCAGCGCACAGCTCGTGTACGGATCGTCTCGACATGGCCAGTTCCTTCGTTGGCGAAGGTTGAAGCGATCTATCCTCCTCAGTGGCTTATACGAATGGTAGGAAGCGTTCCTGCGCGCATGCTGACGTTTTTCTGGATCGGGTTTCGCACCCGTCCACACATCGTTGGTGGTTTTCATCTGTTGCTGAATGGGATGTTAGCTGCCCTCTTAGGACGATGGATCGGCGCCCGTTCTTTATATTTCTGTGTTGGTGGACCTGCAGAAGTGCTTGGTGGTGGTATTGCATCAGAGAATCGTCTGTTTGAGAGGCTACGGACAGCAGATCCGGTAGTCGAACGACAACTACTTCGGGTCGTTGATTCATTCAATTTTATCATCGCTATGGGCACGCGGACCGTCGAATTTTTTCGGGACCGTGGAATCACGGTGCCCATCCACGTAGTCTCTGGTGGCGTTGATACGCAGCAATTTTATAACACGGCTCCGGCTCCGGTTTCAGATCTGATACTGGTATGTCGACTAGCGGCTATCAAGCGCATTGATCTCTTCCTCCATACTGTCCAGCGAGTACAGATCTCACTCCCTGAGGTGACAGCGACAATAGTCGGTGATGGGGCACTACGACGGGATCTGGAGCAACTCGCCCAAGAACTCGGACTCAGGAACATCGTTAAGTTCGTCGGCTACCAAAAAGATGTTGGGAGCTGGTTGCGCCAGGCGAAGGTTTTTGTGTTGACCTCGGACTCAGAGGGGTTACCACTATCAACGATGGAAGCGATGATGTGCGGGTTACCCGTGATCGCTTCGTCAGTGGGTGACCTGCCGGATTTGGTGAATGATGGGGTTAACGGCTATCTTATACAGGAACGTACACCGGACGACTTTGCTAAGAGAATTCTGGAGCTACTCACAAATGGCGAGCAACTTGGTCGCTTCGCAAGAGCTGCTCGCTACACAGGAGAGCGATACAATGTACAAACTGTGACTCAAACTTG
>CAVTCR010000022.1:0-70230 GCA_963733195.1 uncultured delta proteobacterium | reverse complement strand
CGGCGCGAGATTGAGAACCTCAAGAATCAGTTAGATACGGAGCAAGAGAGGATAGCCTTCCTCATGCGGCAATGGCGAGAACCCCCGTGGCACCGCCCTCCTCTCCTGCGGGTGGTGCAGAAAGAGTGAGTATACCTATGAGTTTCTTGATTGAGTCTTTATCCGCCGTCTCCCATTCCCTGTTAGAGTTTTCTTTTCCCTTATTCTTCATCGGTCTCGGGATTCTGATGTTTCCTGCTCTGCATATTGCCTTTGGCCGGTGGCACGGGTTCAGGAGGCACATAGGAGCGCCCGCCCTATTTACCCAGGAGTCAGAGGAAGGAGAGGAGGAGCGCGATCGACTACGAGTCCGCGCCTATAGCTATCTGGATAGCAATAGCCAACTGTTTGCGGAGAATCAGAGCCTCCGTGACACACTGGCTTTCTATGCCGCTCAGGAGAACTGGCAGAGTCCGAGCACGGATTTCGAGCGGCGCTATAACCCACGACCGTCCGCCATCGATCTGGATGGTGGCAAGAGAGCACACGTCCACGAAGCCACTCGCACTCGGTGTGACATACCAACGCCTAAAATGATCGGCGGCGTTCGCTCGTACGCTTCACTTAGCAGGAAATTCCTGCCGTCAAAGCGCAGTGACTCCTTGGCTTCGTGAGCAACCTTTAGCCGGTAGCTCCTCCCCAGGTAGCTAAAGCTCTCTCCACCCTTGCTTGTACGAGAACCGTGAAGAGCACGGTCGGCTTCTGTATTTGTATTGACAAACTAAAATTCGTGCTTGGATTCTTTCTTGTACAAAGATTCAGCACGACTAAGCGAGCGCGAGCGCTAGGCGCGCTGT
The DNA here is from genome assembly GCA_963733195.1 of uncultured delta proteobacterium. Lineage (GTDB taxonomy): Bacteria > Desulfobacterota > Binatia > Bin18 > Bin18 > VGTJ01. The sequence continues at coordinate 69,394 of CAVTCR010000022.1, read as the reverse complement.
GGGGACATCTTTCCTCTTTCCTTCCCCGATTGTCGCACGATTCCAACATATGTAGCAGGAATCTCACAGACGACGCGGGCTGGCGGCGTTACCTTCTTAGTCAACGGGTGGAATCGATTCTGCCTGCAACACGTGTCTGTTCCCTAGCAAAGGGGCCATTCACTCTCACGGAGGTCACTCACTATGAGCCTGCTATTGTTGATCATCTTAATTCTGCTCCTGTTTGGCGGTCTGCCTCACTTTGGCTATCACTCGTATGGCTATCGCCCCCCGGGCCTCGCTGAGGTGCTGGGCGTTGCGCTGGCCGTACCGGCCGGGACGACTGCGTCGGATGCCTGGAGCACCCCCAAGACCAGCCTCGCCCTTCTGCCCACGGAGGGCGTCAGCGGAACGGCCATTAAGGTGGATACGTGGGATGGGGTGGCGACGCTCTTCGGGATCGTGCCCTCGCAGGAGGCCAAGGCCGCTGCTGCGATGCCCGCAAGGTGAGCGGCGTCAAGCGTGTGGAGAACGAGGGGGAGGTGCTTGACGAGGAGTTGGAACGCGAGATGAAGAAGACCTTCGACACTCCTCACTTCAAAGACATCACCGTGGAAGTGAGGAACGGCGTCGTGTGGCTAACGGGGACCGTCCCCAGCTGGGCGTGGCACCTGGAAGCCGTGGCGGCAGCGCGCGCGACCCCGGGTGTACGTGCGGTCGAGGACAATCTGCACCTCCTGTTAGCCGTGTAGTAACCGTACCGGCTCGCCACCGCCCAAAAGATCGGGATGGTGGGGAAAGGAGTGACGAAGGTCAAGATTGAGGCGCGGCGGAGGACGAAGAACCATGTGACACCGGTCACAACGCGCACGGACCTGCCGACGCTATCCCCGCAGTAATCCTTTGGTAAGAGAGACGACAGTACGCAAGGCAAGTGGTAGGGCACTCCGCATCGCGCAGAGCTGATGGACATACTGACGAAGAGCGAGCCGTATGCCCTGCCGCCTCAGCAGAAGTTGTAAGAGGGTAATGTTATGATGAAAAAAGATTACTACATGACTCTGGGAATCCCACGGACGGAAAGTCCGAGTGGCATCCGTACCGCCTTTCGCGAACTCGTAAAGCGCTACCATCCAGAACGAGTCGGTTGGCAAGGCGCACGGTTTTTCCAAGACATCGTGAATGCGTACCAGGCCCTTTCTGGTCCAGAAAAAAGACATCTCTACGATCAGGGCCTCTCTCATGCAGAAGGAAAAAATGAAGTACGCGGTGATGTCATTATTGTCGATACGGGGCACCGGACAATATCGAACGTCCCCGAAGTACTACCGCTCTTGAGCAGGTTTGAAACTGTTTGTCCGCCATTTGAGCAACTGTTTACGCGGGTGCTGAGAAGTTTTACACAGGCAGGGGTAGCTTCCGAGGAACCAATGCAGAGTTTTACCATGCAGGTGATTCTTGCTCCGGAGGAGGCAATGAGAGGAGGAGTGGCGCAAATCAGGGTGCCTGTATTCTATCCTTGTCCGACGTGTGGGGGATCGGGGCAGGAAGGGCTCTTTTCGTGCTCATATTGTGAAGGGCAGAGACTGATTGAGGAAGAAGAGAGCGTGCGCGTTCAGATTCCACCAATGATCAGAGATTACACGCAAGTTGAGGTCTCGATGCGCGGGTTAGGACTGCATAATCTCTATCTGCGGCTGTCCATCCGTGTGATGGGCTGACGAGGAGAAGAGCAGCAACTGCATTCGAAGTGAAGGAAGTCGACCTCACTGAGTCGCCGTCTCCTGGCGCGGGTTGAACGAAGATGTCTTCTGTAGTTCTTCAAAGAGTTCGCGCTCCTTCGGAGTCAAGGAATGAGGAACGGTGATCCGTACCGTGGCGTAGAGGTCCCCCCGTTCTCCGCCTATCTGCGGAAGCCCTTTGCCGCGCAGACGAAAGCGTTTCCCACCCTGCGTGTTTGGGGGTACGGTCATTTTCACGATGCCGTCGAGCGTGGGCACATCCACTTTCGCTCCTAGCGCAGCCTCCCAGGGGGTAACTGGCACCTCAACATGGAGACCTCCGTTGTCAAGCTTGAAGATTGGGTGGGGAGCGATCTGCACCCGCAAAAAGACGTCTGCAGGTTCGTGCCCTCCTGGCGGGACACCGCCTTGTTTTGCCAAACGGATGCGCGAACCATCGCTCACACCAGCGGGGATCTTAACCTCATATTGTTGGGAAACCGGCCTGAAAGTGCCGTCTGGGCTGTGCTCCATCGTCTGTAGGACAATGCTCCTCGTCGCTCCACGATACGCCTCTTCAAGGCTGATTGTGACATCCGCTTCTTGCGCCTGTGGACGCATAGACCAGGAACCCCGGTCTGACCGGAAATTGGGGCGCCCGAAACCAGACTCGCTGAGATCCTCGCCGCCAAAGAGTGTTGCAAAAAAGTCGCTGAAGTCGCCGCCCATGCTGCCACGGCCAACCCCTGCTTTTTTGCCCGAAGCAGCGCCGCCGGGAAAGTCGAAATGGAATTCTTGCCAGTCGGGGGGTGGCGTGAAATCCTCACCAGTATGCCAGTTCGCACCTAGCGCGTCATATTTTTTGCGCTTTTCCGGGTCTTTGAGGACGGCATAGGCTTCGGCGATCTGTTTGAACTTTTCCTCAGCGCCTTTCTCCTTGCTCACATCAGGGTGGTATTTACGCGCCAGCTTGCGATAGGCTTTGCTGATCTGAGCCTCCGATGCGCTGCGCAATACACCCAAAGTCTCATAGTACTCCTGAAATTGAACGGCCATAGAATGATAATAACCATTCACAGAGAGTTATCAACGATTTGCCCTCCCGCTACGAGAGGAGCGGAGGCATGGGGGAGGATTCTTTCTCTCCGGTGGTGGGCAGTCTCTTTCTCCGAACAACACGCCTTTCCCATAGGAAGTTCGCAATCGTTGGCGGCGGCGCGCGGCCCGCTGTTAGGTGTGTCTGCCTGCCTCCCCGTACGATTGTCGCAAGATTCCAACATTTGTAGCACGAATTTCACAGACGACATAAGATGCTCGTGTTACCTTCCTCGCCAACGAGTGGAACTCATCATCATAAAGAAGACCCTACGATGCTCACTTCCGGATTGCCTGACCCGGCGCATCCACAGACGAATGCGCCCACAACCGACACTAGCAACACAATAAGAGGAGACCAACATGCACACCACACGTCCCCCCGCTCACCGCAACTACACACGACAGCCCGTACCCGTAGGGTCCGCGATGTCGGTGTCGGCCGACTGGAACTCCTGGCATGCTCAGCTATCCGATGCCAGCGTGCTCCCGGAACAGTTTTTCAACCCCCAGATCAGCTTCTTCACCGGGCGTCCAGTGGCGGCGTTACTACGAGCCGTACTTGAAGATGCCCTGTCGTGTTTCCAGAAACGGTTTATGACTGAGAGACGCCGCGTCCAGCGAGAGGCGCAGGAGGCCGAGCAGTGGTTTTTGAGCGAGGACTCCCATTGGCCATTCTCCTTCGTGTCGATCTGCGCGGTGCTCGGGCTGGAGCCGGAAGCCATCCGGCAGCGACTAAAGCGCTGGAGCCATTCCCACCCGCCCATGCCGAAAAAAAAGATGCGACGGAGCGCCCCCGCCAACCGCATAGAGTGATCGGACGACTCCTTTAAGAAGCATCCTAGGGAATCGCTTGTGGTAGTGCCTGCTAGGCTCTCTCTGTCTTGCGCGTGCACGTGGTGTTCAGGCCGCCGCTGAACCGCCAGCGGCACGCACTCAGACTGATAAGGAAGATTCGTATATGGCTGGCTATGCCGCTTCAGTCCGGCAGCGTCAGCCCTAGTGCAGCAAGGGCAGCACGCGTGGAGGCATAGTCCGTATGATGAATGCCATGCAGTCCTAAACCCTGCGCTACTTCCACAAACAACTCCTGGTCGTCGATGTAGACCGCCTCCTCAGGATCCACCTGAGCGATACCGAGCGCCATCCGATAAATCTCTACTTCCGGCTTCCGGCAATGCACAAAGCACGAGACGATGAAGAAATCGACAAACTCCTTAAGACCGAACTGCTTGACCCGATGCGCGAGGAACTCTCGTCCGTCATTGGTGACCACGGCTACCTTGAGGCGATAGAGCGCCCGGAGCGACCGCACTAATTCCACCATTTCTGGATAAGGCTGGGACTGTGCGAGCATGAAGGCGGTGATGGCTTCACGCGAGAAGGAGCGCTGTTCGTGAAAGACGACCCAATCAAGATATTCGTCCAGGCTGATATTGCCCTCTTCATAGCCCTCAAAGGTCAGTTGGCTGCGCTTGGCCACCTCGGCAAAATCGAAACCGAACTGCTCTACGGCTTTCTGCCGCATCGCCGGATTCCAACTGTCAGTCAGTAACACATTTCCGAGGTCAACAAATAAGGTGGTGATCGGGCGAGTGTGTGTCATATCCCCATATCTTTTCCTCCACGACCCTCTCAAGGATCGATGTCTCTTCCCGTATTGAGGGCATGGATACAATCGTGATGTTGCCGGGCGCTTCGGCACGGCGTGAGGGGCTCGTCATAGCAGAGACTGAGGGTGAATGAGAATAGCCTCTGCGTACGAAGGATAGTCCCAGCGCCTGATCTCTCCTCAAGTTGGCGGAACGCTGACGACAGAGGACGTAACGCGGCGAGAGTATTTTTCTTTCCACTTATCCGATTGTCGCAAGATTTCAACATTTCGAGCACGAATCTCACAGACGGAACGAGCCGTCGGCGTTACCTTTTTGGTAAATAGCTAGGAAAAGGGACTCGCAGGTCTCCTCCCTTTGGAAGAACAAAACAGGTGTATTATGTCCATCTCCCATATGATATTCAGCGGCTGGCGACGTTTCCTCACACAGTTTTGCCGTAGTAAACCGTCGTCGGACACTGATAGAGGGCGTGTGCGATACATACCGCGCAGAACTCGACATGGTGGCACTGTGCACCCAGCATGCGCACCGGATGTATTATCCCCAGTTCCGCGCAGAGCTACTACGCATTGCCGCTGAGGTCCAAGCACATCTCCCTTGGCTGCAAGAGCAGATCCTTGCCTTAGGTGGGCACATCCCTTCCTCCTCCCCTACGCTGATACTGGAGGGTAACAGTTGGGAGTGTTTCCGCCGAGACGTGGAAGAGGCGCGGCGTGACTGCATCCGCTTGTTGGAATGGATACATCGAGCGGAACGGGAAGAACCAGAAATAGCTGTGGGGCTACAGCGCATCCGCAAGGACAAACTGAGGCACCGTGAAGAGTTCCGGCATATGATGATGAAAAGCGATCCGTATACCATTCCTACGACAGGTCCCCCCAAGTGCACGAAGCGCAGCAGAAACAAGCCTGGCTTGAGCAGTGTAAGAATGAGTGGTTGGACCACGGGCGGGCAGTGTGGGAGGTCGGGGGAAAGCAAACGCCCTGGGCCGAATGGGCGGGGGAGCAGGAGTTCAAGTGGGCGACCGAACTGCCGCACCACGATCGTGAATGGGCGCAACGCCTAGCCGAAAAAAGAGAAACACCTTTAATATAATGTCCCAGAGTCCCGCTGTATCGCCTCGTTCCCAAGGAAGCGGTCAGCAATAACACTATTAACCCCACGTAGGTGTACTCACACCGCGTGAACAGAAAGGATCTATGATGAATCAACAACCTGTGGAGATGGATATCGGAAAAACACTGTACTGCTTAGAAGTCCTCCAAGCCGTGCAGACAGACTCACACACTTCGGGCTGGTATTGGGGCGACGTGCGTGGCAAGGCAGGGGTCGGCGAAGCGACCAACGCGCTGTGGCGCAGAGACCTTATTTGCTCCGGAGTCGGGCGTCCGCCATTTCAACTCACTCCGAAAGGGGAGGCGTTTCTCAAGACCCATAAGAAAGCGTGGCAGGCGTTCTTGGACAACACGGATCATCACGAAACAGCAGAACACTTTGCCCAGGCGCTGAAGCAGATACCAGAAATACATGAAGCGCGGGACGCTTAAAGTAACCCGACCATGAATGATGTTGTTGAGAAATGCTTCAACACCGTTCTCGCCCGACGCTCAAGCGTCGGGCTCACACTACAAAGCCTGGTAACCCAGGCTCTCAGGCGGCTTCAGCCGCCTTTGTTGGTTGCAGCCCGGAGCTTGAGCTCCGGGCGAGGGCAGCGCCAGAGGGAGTTTTCCAACAGTATCATGAATGGTCGGGCGCAGTGGCGAAATGTCTCAAACAGTGTGGTGCTGTGCCAACCTCGTGTGGTTCGATTTAGCAGTAAGTTTGCGCAAATCGAGCTGCGGCAGGTCCTCAGCCCGTAAGGTCTCTTTCTCTAAAAGCTGCATAGCGCTGTCTTCAAGTTCCTGACGAAAGATCGTGAGAATACGGAGGGCCTCTTCGCGCGCGCGGTCAGTGAGTTCGCGGACGGCACAGTCAATCTCCCGCGCGGTCTCTTCACTATAGCGGCGCTCGTACGTAGGGAATGACGGCTGACCGAGAAACGATTGGCGCTGTTCCTCGTAGGTCATCTGGCCGAGCTTGTCGGACATCCCGTACCGGGTCACCATAGCGCGGGCGATATTGGTTACCTTGTCGAAGTCGTCTGCCGCACCGGTGGTGACCTCAGAGAAAATGAGAATCTCCGCGGCGCGTCCTCCTAAGAGGACCGCCATTTTATTTTGCAACTCTTCGCTACTCATCAGAAAACGATCTTCGGTCGGACGCTGGATCGTATAGCCAAGCGCGCCGATACCGCGCGGGATGATTGACACCTTGTGCACTGGGTCGCTGCCGGGTAGCGCGCTGGCGACCAGGGCATGGCCCATTTCATGATAGGCGACGACCTTGCGCTCATGTGGGTTCAGCAAACGGTTTTTTTTCTCCAGACCCGCAATCCCACGCTCGATAGCGTTGTTAAAATCTTCCATGGTGACCTCACTCGCGTTGCGCCGCGTCGCCAGTAGGGCCGCCTCATTGACGATATTGGCGAGATCAGCGCCGGAAAAACCGGGGGTGAGCGCGGCAATCGACTCGAGGTCGACATCCGTAGCAAACTTGATCTTTTGTAAATGCACTTTCAGAATTGCGACACGCTCACTTTTGTCGGGCCGATCGACCAGAATCTGGCGGTCAAAACGGCCAGCGCGTAGGAGCGCCGGGTCCAGGACCTCCGGGCGGTTCGTGGCAGCGAGGAGAACCATGCCTTGCTGCTGCGGATCAAAGCCATCGAGTTCGGTCAACAGCTGGTTCAGGGTCTGTTCTTTTTCGTCATGACCACCATAGGACCCGATGCCACGGGCGCGGCCAAGCGCGTCCATCTCATCGATAAAGATAATGCAGGGCGCGGCTTTGCTAGCTTGCTCAAAGAGATCGCGCACCCGAGCAGCGCCGACGCCAACGAACATTTCGACAAATTCGGAACCACTGATAGAGAAAAACGGGACCCCGGCTTCACCAGCTACGGCTCGGGCAAGCAGGGTTTTCCCCGTACCCGGCGCGCCGACTAACAGTACGCCTTTCGGGATGTGTGCGCCCAGGCGGCCGTAGTCCTTGGGATTCTTGAGGAAAGCCACGATTTCTTTTAACTCGTCCTTGGCCTCCTCAACCCCGGCGACGTCGTCGAAGGTCACTTTGGTGTCCTTTACAACGTAAATTTTAGCTTTGCTCTTGCCGACGGTCATCATGCCGCCGAGACCTTGCTTATCGACGAGGCGGCGAATAAAAAATTGCCAGATCGCAAAGAAAAACAGCACCGGTAGCACCCAGGACAGCAGATCTCGCAGCCAGGTGCTCTCGATCACCCCAGTGAATTTCACGTCAGACTGACTGAGGCGATCGGCCAATTGCGGGTCGACCCGGGTCGTAACGAAGAGTTCTCGGCCGTCTGGCAGCGGCTTTTTCAACTTGCCTTCGAGAAAGTCTGAACGAACATATACCTCTTCGATTTGCTTGTCTTTCAGCAGCTGCTCAAACTCACTGTAGAGAAGAACCTTGACTGGGCGTTCCCTCAACCACTGTTGAAAAGCCATGATGACGAAGAGAGCACTCACGGCATACATCACATTTAGTTGGGTTCTTTTGTCCATAGGAAGACTTTACCTCTTGGTTTTGGTGCACGAACCGGAAGCACCAATGCTTAATCCTCTCGGGTGAGTAAAGACGCCAGGGATGGCTATCGACGGTTCTCTTTCCTCATAACTGAGACAGGCGTGGGAATATAATCACACGGTGAGGCTGGGATTCCAGTGGGACGGCGGTTTCACTGATGCCCAGCGGACGGCGTCTCCTCAATCGGACCATATAACATTTGTACACTGTGGCACTCGCTGTGAAATCCCCCCTGTCTTCCCTCTGGCAAAGGAGGGAACCCAAACGCCTCCCTTAGTAAAGCCTGTCCTGAGTGCTGAGCCTGTCGAAGGATCGAAGGAGGGGCGCTTGGTTCGACTTGGCTCACCGCAGGTTCCGCGCGAGGGAATTTTTGCAGATTGAGTCTTCGGTGCAAAGGGGACAAATGTAGACATATGCTTCTACCCGCATTGTATCCAAGAGAGGAACGGTCTATGGTCACTTCATTAGTTGTTTGTTTTTTCCTGACAGCGAGTTGGTTCGAGAGTATATAGGCCCCTGGAACCGTACTCATGGTTTCTGGGGCCTTTGTGTATTCTCTTGGAGGTTATGATGGCGACGAAGTTGTTTGTAGGAAATCTTCCCTTTAGTGCTACGGGCGCGGAGCTGGAGGGATTGTTCGGTCAGGTCGGTGTGGTCACTTCAGCGAATGTGATCTCTGACAAGTTTTCGGGCCAGTCCCGTGGGTTCGGTTTTGTAGAGATGGACAGTACGCAGGACGCGCAGACTGCGATTGAGAAATTCAATGGGTATGAGCTGCAGGGGCGTGCTTTAACCGTCAACGAAGCGAAACCGCGGGAGTCTCGTGGTGGGGGTGGCCGCTCTTTTGGTGGGGGCGGTGGTACGAATGGTGGTCGTGAGCAACGCTGGTAGAGAACCCCGCATTGGTTGCGTATTGACCTGACCGTCCATCGGCTTACTGTTCAGAAGAAATACAGCTCCCTCCCCTAATCGAAAGGGAGGGGGTCGATGGACGGCTCTACACGGGTCTGACGCCCCACCAGTATGTAATCGGGTGTCGCATGGAGCAGGCGAAGCGCTTGCTCGCCGCGACTGACCTACCCCTCAGTGAGATTGGACTTCAGGTCGGGGACGTGGGCCACAGTCACTTCACCGCGCTCTCTCGCACACACGTGTCTATGACCCCCACAGCCTACCGCGACAACACGACGCGTTACGCATTGGCGAGTTATTGTGGCGAATGAAAACCGGGTCCACCGGAAGCTGCGCGTGCACTCATACATGAGGGCGGATGGTTTTTCCTCTTCCCCAGGACGATTGTCGCAGGATTCCAACATTTTCAGCACGATTCTCACAGACGCCGCAGAAGGCCGAGCTTATTATCTAGGGACAACCAATAGGCACCAGAAACGAGAGGCACGTCGTGTGCTGGCGTTCTCGTGCCCGCGTTCTCGATGCCCCATTGCCGCACGGGCAACGCCCCCCTTACCATTTGCCGAGAGGCCCGGAGTCTCTCAGAGGAAGAAATCATATGACTACAAGTTTGTTAAGCGATATCAAGACCCAGTTGACTCCTGATATGGTGCACCACCTCAGCGCGCTGCTGGGCGAGAGTGCGGTCAATACGCAAAAGGCCGTCGACGAGGTTCTGCCCACCCTGCTCACTGGCGTTATGCACTTATCCTCCTCAGGGGATGGTCCCGCCCGACTCGTGGGCCTGATCAATCACCGCAATTACGAGCGTCTCTTAAACAACCTGTCTGGCCTGTTCGATAAAGGGAATACCACAAAAACCTTGATAGCTTCCGGTCAGGACATTCTTAGCACGCTGTTCGCTGGCAAGCTGAGTGCCGTCAGTGCTCTGATTGCCAATGCCAATGGCGTTACAAGCGCCTCCGCATCGTCTCTGCTCAGTCTAACAGCGCCCGTGGTTGTCGGTATATTAGGACGAGTCCGAGCGGCACAAGGACTGAACGCCATTGCCCTCACCACGTTGCTGCTGGGCCAGAGGGAGGGCATCGCGGGACAGGCGCCGGCGGGGTTAGCCGGTGTTCTTGGGCTGAACAGTGGGATGAATCTCAGCGAGGCGAATACTGACACAGCAACAGGGATGGCACCGAACGAAGGAGCCTGGGAGCGGTGGGAAAAAAGAGGGAAAAGAAGTGCGCGGCCGCCATGGTGGGCGCTACTCCTCGGCATCGTGGCGCTGAGCGTGGTCTATTGGTTGTGGGGACAAGGGACTGAGGTCACACCATAAGAAGGCTACTATGAGTACTCCAGGGGTCCTTGCGTCCCCCAGTCCCTTACTCCACCTTGTCCCATCCCGGGCTGTTCCCGCCGCGGCGGCGGTGAGGCGGCGACCGGCGCCGCTACTTGAGGACAGTCTCCTCCCCGAGCCGGGCTTCGGCTCCCGTGCGACCGTGGGCATGGTCGGTCCCGAGGCCGCCCTGATGCGGGCCGTCCTGGAAGATGCCCTGTTATGTCTGCAAGGGCATTTCAGCGCGACGGGCCGCCGGGGCCAACGCTTGGCCCAGGAGGCGGAGGCCTGGTTTTTGAGTGAGGAGGTCCATTGGCCATTTGCGTTCATATCGATTTGTGAGGTACTTGGACTCGAGCCGGGAGCAGTGCGCGAAGCGCTGCTGCACGACCGCGCGTCCTGGAGCAGCGTGCCCCTCAAGAAGATTCGCCGCTCCGTCACCGCGCCTCGGGCGGTACGCCTAAACGTCTAAATATACAGCGAGGCAGTATGTGTAGAAAATGCGGACATATCGGACAACTTTGGCGGTGGGGGAGGATAGTCTTCTGTCGGGTCTGTCTTTGTTTCTCCGTGCAAAAACCTCTTCCGGCTACCGAACGAACGCAATAACCCGTAACGTGCGGCTCACTCGGCAACGCGACAATCGCGGACGAAGGAAGGTGAGTCTCTACCATAGAACCACGCGCATGGACAGACAGCGTGTGAGATAAGAGGAGATGTGATGAATCAATTACAAGACCTGGATGTTGGCCAGACAGTGCACTGCTTGGAAGTGCTGGAAGCCGTACAGACGGACTCCCGGACCGCAGGCTGGTATTGGGGCGACGTGCGGGGCAAGGCCGCAGTCGGGGCCGCCACCGGCGCGCTGTGGCGCAAAGATCTGATCTGCTCCATAGTCGGCGTGTCCCCCTTTCGCCTCACGCCCACCGGCGAGGCGTTTCTGAAGACTCATAAGAAAGCCTGGCAGGCATTCCTGGACGACACCGATCGGCAGGACACCGTGCACCACTTTGCCCAGGCGCTGGGGCAGCTCCCCGAAGTCCACGACGCCCGCGATGCGCTGGCCTAAATCGGACCACATGAGATTGGCACAGTCCCTGACAAAAATCCCCCCGCGCTGCGCGCGGCCCCCTTTGCGAAAGGGGGCAATTGGGTTCCCTCCTTTGGCCTGCCACCGGCCACAGGTGGAAAAGGAGGGACAGGGAGGATTTCACAGCAAGTGATACAGTGTACGAACGTTCTGTGGTCCGATTTAGCAGGGAGCGGCCCCAGGCGACCGCTCGACAGGCCGACTGAAAAGGAGAAGTCGCTCTATGGAGAATTCTGGATCCCTGGCCGTGTGGGCCCAAGAGATGGCGGCGATCACCGAGCGCAAAATTCAGGCGCAGGACCACCCGCAGCATGCCACCCGCTTGACTCAACGCCAAGCCGAGACCGTCTGGGTCACCGGCATAGATCAAGTCGTGCGCATTCTCACCACCCTCATCCAGGCACTGAAACACACACACCGGTTCCCGGACCTGAGTGTCTTATCCTACGCCCAGAGTCCTCAGGGCACGACCACCTACATGCGGCGGGGGACCTTGTTGAGTGTGCGCGGCTTGCACGAGGAGAGTCCCACGATTGAGTTTGAAATCGATGCCGCGCCGCCCTTTCGGGCTGACCTGCTCGCCCCGACGGTCCGCGTCCTGACCTCCCCGTATCCGCATCATGCCGCTACCCTCCGCCAGGCTCATTGGAGTGTCGGCGTGTCGGTCCACGGTGAGGTCGTCTGGCACCGCCTCAACCCTGCTCTCGAGGGCGGCGCGGAGGACGGGAGCGAGGCCATCCTGAAGAACTTCCTGGCGTTCTCCTTACTCACCGCCTGACTGAGCGAGGACGTAGTTTACACGCCTGCTCACACGCTTCCTGGCGCTGACGCCCTGCCAAGCGGTTTATGCGATTCATGTCGGCGGAGCGATTCTGTCGGGTCTACGAGGCGGCTTTCCGCCACACGCTGGCTAACCATGCCTGCCGCGCGCGCGGCACTCCAGGCGGGCGATAGTAGTGTTCGAGTTCACTGAATCCGGCACGGGTGAGAACGTCACGCCACAATGCGTCAGCGTGCCACACCCCATAACGCCCTCCCATCCAGCCTTCAAGGACAAGATCGACTCCGCCTGTCCGATTGTCGCAGAATTCCAACATTTGTAGCAGGAATTTCACAGACGACACGGGACGCTGAGATTACTATCTATCTAAACCAGACACATGGCATTGGAGCACATTCTATCGAGAGACAACCGTTCCCGCTCAGTAGCCGTAGCGTGCGCCATGTACACGAAAGAAGCGGAGGGCACGCAGACGCTGCGAACAGCGCACGCTACCCCGAGTGTGCCAATCTCTTGTGGCCTGTTCGGAAATAAGGACAAAAGACATAAGTCAATGTACTGAAGTCTGGTTTAGTGAACGATATGAACACGAACGATCATGCCCCCGTCCTGCATCCCACACGGATCGATCTACCCCCGGAAATCCGCCTGGACGTAATCACTCTGCTGAATCAGACCCTGGCCTACACCGTGGATTTACGCTCCCAAGTCAAACAAGCCTGCTGGAATGTCAAGGGCAAAGACTTTATCCCGTTACATGCCCTGCTCACGACGATTGCCGCCGCACTCGACGTGTACGCCGACCTGATGGCCGAACGCATCGCCGTACTAGGCGGGGTGGTGATGGGAACAGCGCGCATGGCGGCTGCGCTGTCGCAGTTGCCGGAGTATCCTAGCGCACTCGTGGAGGGCAACGACCATGTGGTGGCGTTGGTGGAGCGCTTCGCACCCTATGCCACGGTGATGCGAGGCGGCATCACGCAAGCTGCCGATGTGGAAGACGCCGGCAGTGCGGCAGTCTATACTGACATCTCGCGCGGGGTTGATAAGCAGCTCTGGGTCCTGGAAGCACACCTACAACGCTAAAGGACACGCGCAGAACCACGGAGCTGGGCCGGATGAAGAGAGCGCATGGTGACGGGGAGGAGGCATTCTTATCAGCTTGGTCCGCCTGGTAAATCACCTGCCATTTCCACCTCTGCCTGCGTGAGGTCATTGATAACCACGTCGCGGCTCATTTATAGATGATGGGACTACTCCCGTTAGGAATTTATTCCCCGGAAAGGAAGAAACGATGCCCAATGTCCTGCTTGTCTATCCGAAGTTCCCTTTATCCTATTGGGGATTTCAGTTCGCCATGGACTTCGTGGGCAGAAAGGCGTTCATGCCGCCGCTTGGCCTGGTGACGGTGGCGGGCATGTTTCCGCGCGAAACCTATACACTTCGCGTAGTGGACATGAATGTGGAGACGCTATCGGACACGCATCTTGCCTGGGCCGACGTGGTGATGACCTCGACCATGATTGTCCAGCAGGAGTCCCTCTACGACGTCGTGCGACGGTGCAATAAAAAAGGGATTCCCATTGTCGCCGGGGGTCCTCACCCCACTTCTTACTACCACGATATCAAACAGGAATTAGGGACACACCACAGAATAGATCACTACATGTTTGGCGAGGTGGAAGCGACCTTTCCCCGCTTCCTTGACGATCTGGCGCGTGGGGAGGCCCAAGAAGTGTACTACGAACTGAACAGACCAGATGGGAAAGTGTTGAAACCCGATATTGGAGGCACTCCCCTGCCCCGGTACGATCTGCTCGACTTAGAGGCCTATCATATGGCGACAGTGCAGTTTTGTCGCGGCTGCCCCTGGGAATGCGAATGGTGCGATATCACAAAGTTGTTTGGCCGTGTCACGCGGACCAAAACCAACGCACAGATGATCAACGAGTTTCAGTTGCTCTATGATCTCGGCTGGCGTGGCCCCGTCTTCCTCGTAGACGATAATTTTATCGGTAATCGGCGTAATGCCTTACGTCTGTTGCCGGATCTGGCGCAGTGGCAGAAGGAGCATGACTATCCCTTTCCCTTGTGTACCGAAGCGAGTGTAGATCTGGTTGAGCATCCAGAGCTGCTGAATGCGCTGCCGGAGGCGGGGTTCAACCTGATTTTCTGCGGAATCGAAACCTTGAGCCTTGAAGCGCTCTTGACGATGAAAAAGCGGCAGAACACGCGAAAGGCCGACGGCGGCTATGAAGAACACTATCTGTTACATGCGGTGCGAAAAATTCAAGCACAGGGGATTGAAGTGGCTGCCGGCTTCATCTTAGGCGCCGATGGTGACACCGAAGCCTCGTTTGATGCGCACATCGAGTTTATTCAAACTGCCGGTGTGGTAATGGCGATGGAAGGGTTGTTGACGGTCCTCAAAGAGACCGGGCTCTATAAACGGTTAGAGCAAGAGGGAAGATTACTACAAGAATCGACAGGGAATAATGTCAGTGCAACGCTGAACTTTATTCCGCAACTCGAGCGGGACACGCTGATTGCCGGATACAAGCGAGTGCTCTCGACCCTCTATGATCCAACGCTGAGAAACTACTTTGAACGATGCTGGGTGCTGATCCAGCATTTACCCCCTGCGAATTACCGAGTGCGACAGGTAGGGAGTCGGGACATTAAAGCCTTCTTAAAAACCCTGTGGCGGCAACTTCTCTCACGGCAGGGGCCGGCGTATGCAAGTTTTCTGGCCAGAGTGCTGCGACATCGCCCGCGGATGTTTCCCGAAGCGGTCCGCTTTGCCATTGAAGGCTATCATTTCGAGAAAGTGACCAGGCAGGTGGTCGCTGGCTAAAGGTGTGTCTGCAAACCGTAAGTTCCTGTCATTGCGAGGAGCTGAAAGCGACGAAGCAATCTTTGCCTATCAAAATTTCCGTGGTCATCTACTAGAAGAATCTCACAACGCACTTACTATTCTGGTACTGGACAGTGTGATAAAAATGCCCCGTTCGTCTGGATACGCAGTGAGCCCTGCGGAACCGCTAGCAGGCGTAATAACCTTTGGTGCTAGTTCATAAAAACAACGCCAGATCAAGATGTTAAAAGCCTTGAAGTCCGATCTCAGAAAAGCGTACCCTAAGAAAATCAAGCACTTAGGGGTTTCAACTAGCACCATTGGTTAATACACTATTTTCGCAAGAGGAAAAAGCATGGACCAGAAGGACCACGAATTATCCTCGACTGCTGAACGGATCGGTGAGTCACAGGAGCAGGCCGCGCCGCGGCCAGGCTGTCTTGTTGTCGGCATGGGCGCGTCCGCAGGCGGCCTGGAGGCGTTCGAGCAATTCTTCACGCCACATGCCGCCTGATAGCGGCATGGCCTTCGTGCTCGTCCAGCACCTCGCCCCCGACCACGCGAGCCTCCTGCCCGAACTGCTGGCGAAGTACACCCGCATGCCCGTGCAGCAGGTCACGGCGGAGACGCCGGTCGAGCCCGACCACGTCTACGTGATCCCGCCCGATGCCACTCTGACCATCGAGGGCGGCGTCCTGCACGTGGAGTCCCCACCCGTTGAGCCCCGCGGCCACCGCACGCCCATCGACCATTTCTTCCGCTCGCTGGCCGCCGACCAGGACGGGAACGCGGTCTGCATCATCCTCTCCGGCACCGGCACCGACGGCACCCTCGGCCTCCAGTCTGTCAAGGAATACAGCGGGATGACCATGGCCCAGACCACAGACTCCGCTCAGTATGACAGCATCCTGCGCAGCGCCATCGCCACGGGCCTGGTAGACCATGTCCTCCCGGTCGCGGAGATGCCAGCCAAACTCGTGGAGTACGCCACGCATCTGACCGCGTTGCGCGAGAATGGAGGGTCGATGGCTTCCGCATGGAGGTGGGCAATTCCCTGTCCGCGATCCATACGTTACTCCGGCGCCAGACCGGCCATGACTTTAGCCAGTATAAGGAGAGCACGATCCTCCGCCGCCTGCAGCGACGCATGCAGGCGCTGCAGATCGACGCCGTGGACGCCTACGTCGCCCGGCTGCGGCAGGATCCCACCGAGCTCGAGTTTCTGTTCAAGGATTTGCTGATCGGGGTGACGCACTTCTTCCGCGACCCCGAGGCCTTCGCGATGCTGGCCACGGGAGGTCATCCCCAAGATGTTTGCCAACAAGGGGGCCGACGACCAGGTACGCGTGTGCGTGGCCGGCTGCGCGACCGGGGAAGAGGCCTACTCGCTCGCCATCCTCCTGCGCGAGCACATGGAGCGGCTCGACAGCGCGCCGCGCGTCCAGGTGTTCGCCACTGACATTGATGAGCACGCTTTGGGGGCGGCGCGCCGCGGCTGCTACCCGGTGGGCATCGCCGAATACGTGACCCCCGAGCGCCTGGAGCGCTTCTTCGTCAAGCAGGACAACACCTACCAGGTCAAGAAAGAGCTGCGCGAAATGTGCATCTTCTCGGCCCATAGCTTCATCAAGGACCCGCCGTTCTCGCGCCTGGACCTTCTCTCCTGCCGCAATGTGCTGATTTACCTGGGGCCGGCCCTGCAGCAGAAGCTGCTGCCGCTGTTCCATTACGCCGTGCGGCCCGGCGGCTATCTCTTCCTCGGGCCGTCCGAGACCCTCAGCGGTCGTGACGACCTCTTTCGTACCCTCGACCAGAAGCACCGGATCTTCCAGCGGAAGGAGGTGGTCCCCCGCCCGCAGGTCGAGTTCCCGTTGACAGATGGGCGCCAGCTCCTGGCGCGGCGACTGGAGGGACTGGGGAACACCCCCGCCGCGGCGCAGGATATTGGCACTCTCGCCCAGCGGACCATCTTGGAGCACTACGCGCCCGCCGGGGTCGTGATCACCGCCCAGGGCGATGCCGTCCACTTCTCCGGCCGCACAGGTCGCTACCTCGAACCGCCCCCCGGAACACCCAACGTCAACGTCCTCAACATGGCGCGGGACGGCCTGCGGCTGCCGCTGCGCACCGCCCTTCATCAGGCAGTGACGCGTCGCCAGCGGGTCGTAGACGAGCAGGTCTCTGTCAAGACCAACGGCAGCGTGCAGCCCATCACCCTGGTCGTCCAGCCGCTGACCATCAAGCCCGATGACGACGCCACCCTGTACCTGGTCATCTTCCAGGACGTGAGCCCCGCCGGGAGCACTGCACACACCGAGGTGAAAGCCGCCGCATCCGGCCCAGAAGACGAACATATTCGGCGCCTGGAAGGCGAGACTCCGGGCCACCGAGGAGCGCTTACACAGCACCATCGAAGAACTGGAAACCTCCAATGAGGAGCTCCAGTCCGCCAATGAGGAGTTCCAGTCCACCAACGAGGAGCTGGAAACGTCAAAGGAGGAATTGCAGTCGCTCAACGAAGAACTGGAGACGGTGAACACCGAACTCAGACGAAAGATGGAGGACCTCAACCGCGTCAACAGCGACCTGCAGAACCTGCTGAACAGCACCCAGATCGCGACCCTCTTTCTGGACGCCGAGCTGCGCATCAGGAGCTTTACGCCGGCCACCCGCACCCTCATGCGGCTCACCCCGGCGATATCGGCCGGCCCATCGCCGACTTTGCGCCACGCTTCGTCGGCGCCGACCTGGTCAGCGAGGCCCAGGACGTGCTGAGCACGCTCGCCACGCAGGAACGATACCTGCGCATGATGGACGCCGACACCCGCTACCTCATGCGTATCCTGCCCTACCGCACGGTAGAGAATCTCATTGACGGCGTGGTCATTGCGTTTATCGATGTAACCGACCTGAAGCAGGCCGAGGAAGCCGCCCACAATGCCCAAGTCTACGCCGAGAGCATCGTCGAGACCGTCCACGAATCCCTGCTCGTCCTTACTACCGACCTGCGCGTGCGCTCAGCGAACCGGTCTTTCTACGAGGCGTTCCACAGTACGCCCGCTGAGACGGAAGGCCGCCTGCTCTATGAGCTGAGTGACGGCCAGTGGAACATTCCCGAGCTGCGCCGGGTGCTGACGGAGGTGCTGCCGCAGAACAAGAGCTTCGAGGACTTTGAAGTGACGCACGACTTCCCCACGATCGGACGGAGGACGATGCGGCTCAATGCCCGCCAAGTCGTCAGCGGTCCGACGGAGCTGATCCTGCTCGCCATTGAGGACATCACCGAGCGCAAGCAGGCAGAGGAAGCCCTCGCGGAAGCGAAGCAACGCTACCGCGCGTTGGCCGAGGCGATCGCCAGCTTTGGTATCGAGGGTAGAAGCCCGACGGGTATTTTCGATTGTTATTTTCAACGCTGGTCGACGTACACCGGCATGACCGCGGAACACTCGGCGGGCGGCGGGGCTGGGAGACCGTGTCGCATCCGAGGGCTTACCGGAAGACCGCGCCCGCTGGCTGGAGGCGATACGCATCAGGCCGTCCTTCGAGCGCGAATCGCGCTTGCGGCGAGCCGACGACGGGAGCTTCGCTGGCACCTGACCCGCGCGCGCGTTGCGCGACGCCGCGGGGCGGATGCACGCACGTCGTATCGCACGACCACAGACATCCACGCCCGCAAGCAGGCGGAAGAGGCCAGTCTGCGGCTGGCGGCGATCGTCGAATCTTCAGATGACGCTATTGTCAGCAAATCTTTGGACGGCGTAGTGACCAGCTGGAATGCCGCCGCAGAGCGCATCTTCGGCTACCAGGCGGAGGAGATGATCGGGCAGTCGATTCTTCTCCTCCTGCCGGAGGATCGGCACGACGAAGAGCGCCTGATTCTGGAGCGCCTGCGGCGGGGCGAACATATGGACCACTTCGAGACCGTGCGCCGGACCAAGGATGGGCGTTTGCTGGACGTGTCCCTCACCGTTTCGCCGCTCAGGGACGCGCACGGCATGATCATCGGCGCGTCGAAGATCGCCCGCGACATCACTGAGCGCAAGCAGACCCGAGACGCCCTGTCGCGCCAAGCCGCCGAGCTGCAGCGTGTCAACGACGAGCTGCAGCAGTTCGCCCACATCGTCTCCCATGATTTGAACGAGCCCCTGCGCACGATGAGCAGCTTCATCACACTCCTCACCCGCCGCTACCAAGGGAAACTAGATACCGAGGCCGACGAGTACATGGCCTTTGTCACAGACGGCGCAAAGCGGATGCAGGAAATGATCTCCGACCTGTTGGCCTATACCGCGGATGGGTGGACCGCGGAGATTCACCTGTAGACGGCGAGGCCCTGCTCGCCCGTGTCTTGAGCGATCTCCAGATGGCCATTGGCGACGCCAAGGCTGAGATTACGCATGATCCGTTGCCCACCGTGCCCGGCGACGCCACCCGTTTAGGGCAAGTATTGCAGAATCTCATCGGCAACGCGCTCAAGTTTCGCGGCCCGGCCCTGCCGCGGATTCATGTCTCCGCCCAGCGGGACAGCCATCACTGGCGGTTTGCCGTGCGCGACAACGGCATCGGCATCGACCCCCACACGCCGAGCGGTCTTCCAGGTGTTCCAGCGCCTGCACACCCGCAGCGAGTACCCGGGCACGGGCATCGGCCTGGCGATCTGCAAGAAGATCGTCGAGCGCCACGGCGGACGCATCTGGGTGGAGTCGCAGCCCGGGGAGGGATCGATCTTTTATTTCACTATTAGTGATATCGGAGGGGGGGGAGTAGAACTCATCCCTAAACCTCCTCCACCCCGAACACCTGGATTCCCGCTTCCGCGAGAATGACGGAAAACGCGGCACTACCACGTCATGCCCGCGCAGGCAGCACCGTAGAGCGGGCTGCGCTCGCCATCGTATCCATTTGTTTCTGAGCAGCGGAGCGAAGAATGACACAACCAAGTGGTCACATTATAGAGTGTACGAATGTTGTGTGGTTCGATTTAGGCTCAGGATAAACTCCGCGTAACGAAGTCGAAGGGGCTTCTCGCAATAACCGCCCTTACTCACTTTTAAGACAGCCGCTAAGAAAAAGACAAGGCGTGTGGAAGCGCCTTTTCTTCCCCCCGTACGAATGTCGTACGATTTCAACATTTTCAGCAGGAATTTCACAGACGGCGCGGAATATCGGCGTTACCTTTGTAGTGCCCATGTGGAAAAGAGGTTCGCCTAAATCGAAACACAGTCGCCGCCCGGCGCTGAAGCACCGGGCTCGAGCAACGAAGGGGACTGAAGTCCCCTCAGAGCCTGGCTTACCAGGCTTCGTACTGTGAGCCCGACGCCTGAGCGTCGGGGAGGCTGCAACGCGCAAATTCCCCCCGCGCTGCGCGCGGCCCCCTTTGCTAAAGGGGGCTTTTAGGTTCCCACCTGTGGCCTGCCACCGGCCACAGGTGGAAAAGGAGGAACAGGGAAGATCCTGAACAACAGATGTGGATCTTGCTTGACACTCACACGCATCGCAAAGGAGAGAAGCTATGGATAGACGACAGAGTGATGGAGATGTTCCTCTGGCCGACGAACTGATTTCAGAGGGTAGAGGAGCTGAAGGGATCGGTAGAACGATTTACTAGTGGGAAAGGGCTCTGGGTCATCGCGACCCTTATCCTGCTGCTCTGGCTGGGTTCAGGCCTGTATGTGGTTGGCCCAGGGGAGCGCGGTGTCGTGCTCCTGTTCCGTAAAGCGACAGAGCAGACCGAGCCGGGGTTACGCTACCACCTGCCTTGGCCTGTCCAGAGTCATGAGATTGTTGACATTGCTCAGGTGCGCCGCGCTGAAGTGGGATTTCGCACTGTCGCAGCGGAGACCCAGAGTCGCGACGCCAGAGGAAACGCCCGCACGGTTCCGCAGGAAGCGTTAATGCTCACCGGTGATGAAAACATCGTCGAGCTGCAATTCTTTGTCCAGTATCGCATCCAAGACCCCATAAAGTTTCTCTTCGGAGCGAACGATCCTGAGGGGATTCTTCATACTTCGGCGGAGGTCGCGTTGCGCAGCGCGGTGGGACGCAACACCATCGACTACACCATGACCGACGGTCGAGTGGAAGTGCAGGAGCAGGCCAAGAGCGCCCTTCAAGAACTCCTGGATGCCTATCAGACCGGCTTGCTGGTCTCCGAAGCCCGACTCCTCGTTGTTGATCCTCCCAGTGAGGTACGGGATGCGTTTCATGACGTTGTCCGCGCCTTGGAAGACCGCGACCGCTTGGTGAAGGAGGCAGATGGCTACCGGGAAGGTGTCGTGCCCAATGCGCGGGGTGAGGCTGCACAGATGGTACAGCAAGCCGAAGGCTACAAAGCGCAGCGCGTGATCCGCGCGCAGGGAGATGCAGAGCGCTTTCTCAAGATCTTGGCTGAATACGACAAAGCGAAAGCCATCACCCGGGACCGTCTCTACCTGGAGAGCGTGGAGCGCATCATGCCAACGATGGAAAAGTTCATTCTTAATAGCGGCGAGCGCGGGGGAGTACTGCCACTGCTTCCCCTCAAGGAGTTGGTCGCTTCGCCGACTCTCGCGGTGGCAGAGAAAACACCAATCACTAACATAGATAAGAGGTAACTATCATGGCGAGACTCCTTATCGGCCTCGGGCTTGTTATCGCTTTTGCACTCGTCCAGGCCGCCTTTACCATCGGCGAGCGGGAGCAAGGCATGATCGTTCAGTTTGGTAACCCCCAGCGCATCCTGCAGGAGCCAGGGCTCTATTTTAAGCTGCCGGTCATTCAGAACCTCGTGCGCTTTGATAAGCGCGTGCTTACGACGGATGCGCAGACGGCGGAATACCTGACGCTTGATAAGAAACGGGTGCTCGTTGATCACGTCTCGCGCTGGCGTATCCAAGATCCCCTGGAGTTTTATCGCAGCGTACGCGACCAGGATCGGGCGATGGCGCGATTAGACGATCTCATCTCGGCGCGTTTGCGGCAGGAAACCGCCAAACATAACTTCCTGGATTTCGTCCGCGAAAAACGCGAGGAAATCATGCAGGTCGTAACCAAGGATACCAAGGAAACGGCCAAATCCTTCGGCATCGAAGTGCTAGACGTGCGCATTAAGGGGCTGGATCTGCCGAAAGAAGTTCAAGCCAGCGTGTTTGCCCGCATGCGGGCGGAGCGGGAACGCATCGCCAAACGCTACCGGGCTGAAGGTGAGGAGCGCGCTCAAGAGATCCGCGCCGGCGCAGATAGAGAGCGAGAGGTCATTTTGGCCACCGCCTATGAAACGAGCCAAAAACTCAGCGGTGAGGGTGATGCCAACGCGACGACCATCTATGCTCAGGCTTTTGGTCAAGACCCAGAGTTTTACGCTTTTACACGGCGGTTGCAGACGTATGAGAAAGTGCTGAGCACTGGCACTACTTTGGTGTTGTCACCAGACTCAGAGTTGCTCCGTTATCTGCAGAACCCAAGGGAGAACTGATTCTAAACCAGACATCAGTACATTCGTACACTTTATAATGTGACCACTCGGTTATGTCATTCTGAGTCGCCCATAGCGCAGTGCGCTAAGCGCTCTGGAAAAGAACTGAGACCGGCAGGTACAGCCTGCCCTACGATGCCTGCGCGTGGCAATGGAATTTCACCGTAGGGCGGGCTGCGCCCGCCTCAAAAAAATTGCTGGCGATGAGAAGCTGATTCGTGTGAAAGAGCCGCTCGACGCCTTCGTTCTCGTTGTAGAGCGTAGGGAACAGCTCTTTGCGATAGAGCACCAATAGCGCTGACGTATCCAGGAGAAAGATCATCCTTCCAGTGCTTTCATGCGTTCAAGGTCTTCGCGCTCGCGTTCTTCATCTAACTCGGAGACGAGGTCGCGACCCGGCGCCAACTCGGAGCCCATTCCACATAGCCGACGCGCCAGCTCGCCACGGTTAGGAATAACCTTGACCACAATTTCGTCTTTTCCCTCCACCAGCTGCCAGTCGAGCTTATAGCCTGGTTTGATGCTGAACTTCCGCGCTACCTCGGCTGGTATGGTGACCATGTTATTCTGGGTAACTGTCGTAATCATGGGAGCAGAATAGTCGTAGAGAAAAGGTCGAGCAAGGTAGAAATCATCTCTACCAATATCTCGAGACACCTAAAATGTCGCAATACATGTCGCGATTCTGTCGCTATACTTGGGCGCCAACCTTGGCACAAAGATAGCGTGTAAGTTCAGACAACCCCCCTCCGGCACGCGCACACGGCCCGTGAGCAGGTCGGTCATGAGGCCAGATTTCACCATCCGCAGTTTGTGCAATTCAACACGACTGATCGAGTCGCAAACGCTAGGCGTGATGTGGGGATGTTTTTCCTCTTTCTTTCCCCGAATGTCGTACGATTCCAACATTTTCAGCAGGAATCTCACAGACGGCGCGGGATGTCGATGTTACCTTTGTGGTGCCATGTGGAAAAGAGCTTCGCCTATTCGGACCACAGAACCTTGGTACACTTCGCGTCGCGCGCGCTGTGCGCGCGACCCCCTGAACTTCCCGCTTGGCCTTGGTGCGTAAGCTGTGATAGACGGAGAACGACAAACAATTTCGGTCCAAGAAGGAGGTGTCTATGTCATACGCTAAACGTGGTGGAGTCAACATTTATTATGAAACCTATGGAAAAGGGACGCCCATTGTCTTTCTCCATCCGTTCTCGACCAACGGATACATCTGGTACTTTCAGAACTTCACCTTTGCGCAGAATCATAAGTGCGTCGTGATCGACGAACGTGGTCACGGGCGCTCGGACAAACCACAGCAAGGCTATGCCATCAAGGAAATGGCCGCAGATGTGGTCGCAGTGATGGATGAACTCAAAATCGACAAGGCGATTCTCGTCGGCAACTCGATTGGTGGCATGTTGACCATGCAAACCAACCTCGATAACCCCAATCGGGTACTAGCCAATGTTATCGTCAGCAGCGGAACCAACCTCGGCGCTGGCATGCCTCCTGAAGCAAAGACTGCGTTTCAAAACGACGCGGTCGGCACGATGGATGGGTTGCTCGAAAGCGCCTTTTCAGCCAAAAGCAAACGCGAGAAACCAGAATTACTGGACCTGATGAGAGCAAGCTTCGCTGTTGAAGACAACTTTCCGCGGCATACTTTCTTCGCGTCCATCTCCGATCCGAGCGGGGTGTTCAATTGGAACATCAGCGATCAACTCAAAAACATTCGCAAGCCCACGTTAATCCTCGCTGGTGAAGAAGATCAAGCCACGCCCGTCGTAGCAAATAAGTTCCTCGCCGATAACATCCCCGGAGCCCAACTTCGTGTGATAAAGGATGTCGGCCATTTTTATCAACTCGAAAGTCCGGCTGCATTTAACCAAGAGTTAGCGCAGTTTATTAAGCAGGTCGCGGCGTAGGAAGAAGTTTAAGGTTCAAGGTCCAAAGTCTAGAGTCGAATGTCTTGTAGTCTGGAGTCTCGGGGGTAGAATCCTTATCCCCTTAGACTCTGGACTCTGAACTGCCCTTCGATTCCCTTTTCTTCGATTCCCTTTTCCTCGTTTCCCCCTTTCGCTTCTTCCCCTTTCTTACTTTTGCCTTTTAATTTTTGCCTTTTGACTCTCAGACTCCCAGACTCATAGACTCCTCTTCCCCTTCCCTCCCTCGCCTTCGTCGTTTATTGTTCACGCCGGAGAAACCCTATGCGTGAAACCTCCTTGGCCACCATGATCCTGCAACGAGCTGAACGTTATGGCACGAAACCGGCCATGCGCACCAAACGACGCGGACACTGGGAAAATATCTCGTGGCAAATGCTAGGAGAAAAGATCGTCCGCGCCGCCCAAGGCCTCTCTGCTCTCGGTTTCCGTCCTGGCGACCGCCTCGCAATTCTGGCCGATAATCGCCCAGAGTGGGCAATCATCGATCTCGCCTGCCTCTATCTTGGTGGCGTGGATGTCCCCCTCTATCTGACCAGCCCCACTCCAGATCTGACGTACATTGTAAAAGATGCTGGCGTGACGTTCCTGGCAGTTTCTGGTCGTGAACCGCTGGCAAAAGCGTTGAAGATCGCCAGCGATTTTCCTTCTCTGTCATATTTGTTGCTGCTTGATGAAGGACCAAATGAGGAAACACGGCTCGGGCAACTACCAAGTCTGAGCCTGGATGGCCTGATCGCTCGCGGAGAAAAGGAAGCGAGCCCATCACAACCAGTGTCTGACCCCGGCTTGGCGACCATCATTTACACCTCTGGCACTACTGGAATCCCCAAGGGGGTCATGCTGAGCCACACCAACATTCTGGCGAACACACAAGATGCGACCGCTATTCTTCCTATTACTGAGGATGATGTCACGTTATCGTTCCTCCCGCTCTCGCATGGCTTTGAACGAACTGCGGGTCTGTACACCATCCTTCGCACGGGTGCGTGTATTGCCTATGGCGGCGGCACGGTAACAATCACCAAGGACCTCGGCGAAGTAAAGCCGACCCTCTTCTGTTGTGTTCCACGTGTCCTCGAACTGGTCTATCGACGACTGCTCAGCGAACGGGAAAATGCCAGTTTTCTCAAACGTCACATTCTGAGTTGGGCCATCAACACCGGTAAAGCCGCTGGCCCATTGCGCGCGACCGAACAGCCGCTACCGCTCTCTTTACGACTTCGCCATCGTCTTGCTGACCGACTGGTGTTTCACAAACTGCGCGAGTTGCTTGGTGGGCGGACGCGATTCCTGGTGTCAGGTGGCGCACCGCTGAGTGCAGAAATCGCGCGTTTCTTTTATGGCGTTGGCATCACCGTGTACGAGGGCTACGGACTCACAGAAGCTGGGCCGGTGATCGCATGTAATAGTCCTGGCCATACTCGCCTTGGTACGGTCGGACAGCCGTTACCTCAGGTTGAAGTCAAAATTGCTCAGGATGGTGAGATCTGCGCGCGTGGTCCTAATATCATGAGTGGCTACTATAACAAACCAGCAGAAACCGCTCAGGTCATTGACGCAGAAGGCTGGCTCCATACCGGCGACATTGGAACCATTGATAGCTGACGGTTATATTGCCATTACCGATCGCAAAAAAGATCTCTTGATCTCTTCCAGTGGCGAGAATGTTGCGCCGCAGCCGATTGAAGGGCAACTGAAACAAGACCCGCTCATCGAGGAGGCCTGCCTGATTGGCGACAAACGGCCGTACGTGACCGCACTCATCGTCCCCAATCGTGCCTTATTGGAAACCCTCGCGCAAAAACATGCTATCTCCCACACATGGCCCGAACTTTTACAACGGAAGGAATTTCGTTCCCTCTTTCGTCGGCGGATCGACGAAGTGAATCGTGCCCTACCGTTGTATGCCCGGATTCACCACTTCACTTTGTTGGCTGAGCCGTTTTCTCAGGACCGTGGAGAACTCACCCCTACGCTTAAAGTCAAGCGCCGTGAAGTGATGAACACACGTAGTGCCGACATCGAAGCGATGTACCTTCCCAGTAACGTTCCAGTTGACACTTCTTCGGCAAGCAGATAGCCGAAAGAGTTACATGAGTACTATGCTGGATACTGCGGTCGATCTCACGCTTTCTCCAGAAAGACGGGAGATCGTTGATAATCTCGATTTACTGCTCGACGTATTGCCACTGCCGGTGCACGAAGCCCTGACGCACAGACCGCAACTCCAAGAGTTGATCGAAGTCGTGCTTGACTTGGGTCGTCCACCAGAAGCGCGCTATGGTGAGCAGACAGTGTATCTGTTTGACACCCCCGTCAGTCGCGAAGATATTCATTTCACTGTCACTCGCGTCGGTTCTTTTACCCACGATAACCGCGCGGGAATTCCCCGCACCTTGCACCGCATCTCAGCATTACGCAATAGAACAGACGATATTATTGGTTTGACCTGTCGTATCGGACGCGCCATTTTCGGCACAGTTAACATTGTCAAAGACATCGTCACCCAAGATAAGAAAAGCATTCTGCTGCTTGGTCCACCAGGAGTTGGGAAAACCACCCTCCTTCGCGAAGTGGCACGTATCCTTGCTGAC
Organism: uncultured delta proteobacterium; assembly: GCA_963733195.1. Classification (GTDB taxonomy): domain Bacteria; phylum Desulfobacterota; class Binatia; order Bin18; family Bin18; genus VGTJ01. The sequence goes on along the minus strand of CAVTCR010000022.1, from coordinate 42,387 downwards.
GAGAGCAACAAACGGGTAATCGTAGTCGATACCTCGAATGAAATCGCTGGTGATGGTGACATCCCCCACCCCGCCATTGGGCGCGCCCGGCGGATGCAGGTATCCTCACCTGACCTACAGCACAAGGTGATGATCGAGGCCGTCGAAAATCATATGCCCGAAGTGATCGTAGTGGATGAGATCGGTACCGAAGCCGAAGCCCTAGCCGCACGTACCATTGCCGAACGTGGCGTACGCTTGATCGCGACAGCCCATGGCAGTGCGCTAGAAAATCTGGTGCAAAATCCTACATTGGCCGACCTGATCGGCGGCATTCAATCAGTCACTCTAGGTGATGAGGAAGCGCGACGGCGTGGAACGCAAAAGACCGTCCTGGAACGGAAAGCGCCACCAACGTTCGATATTCTGATCGAAATTCACGACCGTGCTCATTTCGCCGTTCACCCCGACGTGACAGAAGCTGTCGATGCGTTTCTCCGTGGACGAGTGGCACGCGTCGAAATGCGCGCCCGGGGTGAAGACGGTCACGTAGAGGTTACGCAAGCGGCTCCTTCTCTGCGAATCAGCACAGCACCACCTGCCGATACCGAAGCACCACCAGAGCGTCGCAAAGTCTTACGCATATTCCCATACGGGATCAATCGACAACGACTTGAACAGGTTATCCAAGACTTGCAGGTTCCGGTTCGCATCGTTGCTCATCCCACACAGGCAGATATGGTGCTGACCGTTCGCGGCCAGGTCAAACGCCAACCCAAAGAGCTACGTTTCATGGTCGAACAAGGTCTTCCGTTACACGCGCTGCGCAGTGACACGATGATGCAGATGAGCAAGTTCTTGCGCGAGCAACTTGCGGACGCCTTCCCTGAAGACCGAGCCGCACTCACTGAGGTAGAAGAAGCGATCGAACAGGTACTGACGCAGCAGCAGCCAATAGAACTCGCACCGCAACGACCACGCGTCCGTCGCATGCAGCACGAGATGGTCAAACGCTACGGCCTTGTCTCCAAGAGTGAAGGTGACGATCCATTTCGGCGTTTGGTAGTGTATCCGTCGCGATAAGAAAAGTAGTCAGTAGCCAATAAAAGCGGTTGTCATTTGAACGATAAGACATCTCGTTTTCACAATCGTAGACCGGGATAAGGTCACAGGCCGTTCCCGGCGTGGTCGTCCATGCCGGCACCGTTACGTGTATTCCGGTCTATCTTTCAAACAAAAACAGAGAGCCTTCCCATCCGTCATTCCAGCGGCAGCTGGAATCACGGGCTGCCACGAGTGTCAGCCACAGCGAAGTCCCTGCAACAGAACCCGCCACGTAATTACTACGTGCGCTACTAAGGACAGCATTGAACAGTAAAGAGAACCTCATAGTGAGATCAGTACTTAATGGGAACGACGTATAGGATGGCGGAGAACGGACTCTGAATTCCCGACAGCAGCTAGCCGCCTGACCTCCCGTTCGCCTTGAATCGGGCCAGTTGAAGGAGTACAGAGGACGAGAGGGCAGGCGATGACGTTCGACGAAATCTTGGAGCAAGCCATCGAGATGCTTCAGCGCCGCGGGCGGGTTTCTTATGGGGCGTTGAAGCGCCAGTTTGCCCTCGACGACGAGTATCTCGCAGACCTGAAGAGCGAACTCATCGAAGTGCTTGAAGTGGCCGCCGACAAAGACGGCAAGATGCTGGTTTGGAACGGCGATGGAAGACCGGCTGCACCTTCGATGAATACACCGCCTGCATCGCCTCCCCCCGCCAGCTACACGCCTTCCCACCTGGCCGAGCGCATTCGTGCCGAACAGGCGGCGTTGGAGGCGCGCGGTGAGACCGATGGGGAAAGAAAGACCATCACTGCTCTCTTCGCTGACCTCAAAGGCTCTACTGCACTGATTGAAGGTCTCGATCCAGAGGAAGCGCGCGCGATTATTGACCCTGCCTTACAGCTCATGATGGCGGCGGTGCATCGCTATGAGGGGTATGTGGCCCAAGTGTTAGGCGATGGCATCTTCGCATTGTTCGGGGCGCCGATTGCCCATGAAGACCATCCCCAGCGCGCACTGTATGCCGCGTTGCGCATGCAAGAAGACATGCGTCGCTATGGCGATCAGGTACGCCTCAAACACGGTGTTCCGTTGGTGATGCGCGTCGGGGTCAATACCGGCGAAGTGGTGGTGCGCTCGATTCGCAAAGATGATCTGCATACCGACTACGTGCCGGTGGGGCATTCCACTAATCTGGCGGCCCGCATGGAGCAGATGGCCACGCCGGGGTCGATTCTGATAACGGCGTACACGCAGAAATTAGTCGAAGGCTATTTTGAGCTGAAAGCGTTAGGCGCGGCGGAGATCAAAGGGGTTGAAGAGCCGCTCCACGTCTACGAAGTCCTGGGCGCAGGACCGCTCCGAACAAAGCTCCAGGTCGCTGCTCGCCGTGGCTTGACCCGCTTCGTCGGGCGGCAGAGTGAGTTGGAACAGATGCAGCGTGCCTTGACCCAAGCCAAGGCCGGGCACGGCCAGGTCGTGGGCGTGATGGGCGAGCCGGGATTAGGGAAGTCGCGGCTGTTCCACGAGTTCAAGTTGACCTCCCAGAGTGGTTGCCTGGTGCTGGAAGCGTATTCGGTCTCGCACGGCAAAGCCTCCCCCTATCTGCCGGTGATCGAACTGCTGAAGCATTATTTCCGGCTTGAGCCGCACGACGATGACCGGCAACGGCGAGCCAAAGTCCTGGGACAAGTCTTGATCTTAGATCGGAGCTTGGACGAGACCGTCCCCTATCTCTTTGCCTTGCTCGGCATTGAGGAACAGCCCTCACCCTTACAACAGATGGACCCGCAGATTCGCCGTCGGCGCACCTTTGAAGTGCTCAAGCGGTTGTTCTTCCGTGAGAGTCTTCAACAACCCCTCATGCTCATCTTTGAGGACTTACATTGGATTGACAGCGAAACGCAGGAGTTCCTTGACGTGCTGAGTGAGAGTGTTGCCTCGACTCAAGTCCTGCTGCTGGTGAACTATCGTCCCGAATACCGCCACGAGTGGGGACAGAAGACCTACTACACCCAACTGCGGCTCGCGCCCCTCGGCCAAGACGAGGCCGAGGAGTTGCTCACCTTCCTGCTGGGCAACGACACACGGCTGAAGAGTCTCAAGCAGCTCATTTTGGCGAAGACCGAGGGGACACCCTTCTTCATGGAGGAGGTGGTGCAGACTCTCGCCGAAGAAGGAGTCCTGAGTGGCGAACGTGGGAGCTACCGCTTAGAAAAAGCCCCGACTGCGTTGCATATCTCCCCCACCGTGCAAGGCGTGCTCGCCGCCCGGATCGACCGCCTCATGCCAGACGAGAAAGCCCTGCTGCAACAGCTCGCGGTGATCGGTCGCGAGTTCCCTGTGAGTCTGCTCCGCCAGGTGATCACCCAGTCAGAAGAGGAACTCTATCGCCTCCTGGCCTCCCTCCAACGCAAGGAGTTTCTCTACGAACAACCCGCGTTTCCCGAGGTCGAGTATAGCTTCAAACATGCCCTGACCCAGGAGGTGGCCTACGGCACAGTGCTCAAGAGCGGCGCAAAGCCTTACATGAGCGCACGGCGCAGGCCATGGAAGCACCTCTACCGCGACAATCGTGGACGACCATTACAGTGAACTGGCCCATCATTACAGTCGCAGTGGCAATACACAGAAAGCCGTCGAGTACCTGCACTTGGCGGGGCAACAGGCGGTCCAGCGCTCGGCCTATGCAGAAGCGATCAGCGCACTTCACCACGGCGCTTGAGCTGCTCCAAAGCTGCCCGACACCCGAACGTACCCAACAAGAATTAGCGCTGCAGCTCTCCCTCGGTCTGCCTTAATGGCCACCAAAGGGCTATGCCGCCCCGGAAGTGGAAGCAGCCTATACCCGGGCCCGCGAGCTGTGTCAGCAGGTGGGGGAGACCCCACAGCTCTTCCAGGTACTTGTGGGCTGTGGTCGTGTTTTATGTGCATGCGGGCTGAGTTGCAGACTGGCGCTTGAGTTGGGCGAGCAGTGCCTCAGCCTGGCCCAGCGCGCTGCAAGACCCAGCCCTGTTCCTGGAAGCCCATAGTACGCTGGGGACAAACTCTATCCTATCTGGGAGAGTTTGTTCGCTGCCCGTGCCGCACTTCGAGCAGAGTGCTTGCCCTCTACGACTCCCGGCAGCACGGCTCCCTCGCCTTCCGGTACGGCGAGGACCCCGGGGTAGGGTGCCTATCCTGTGCGGCCTGGGCTCTGTGGTCGCTGGGCTATCCAGACCAAGCACGGAAGAGGAGCCATGCCGCGCTCACCCTAGCTCGGGAGCTGGCTCATCCCTTCGACCTGGCTGTTGCCCTGGACTTTGCAGCTTTGGTCCATCAGTTCTTACGGGAGGGACAGGCTATGCAAGAGCGGGCAGAGGCAGTGGTCACGCTCTGCGACCGAGCAAGGGTTTCCAGACTTGCTGGCGTGGGGAACTATCCTGCGAGGGCTGGGCGCTGGCCGAGCAGGGACAGGGAGAGGAGGGGATTGCGCAGTTGCGCCAGGGCCTGGCCGCCGCCGGGCTACAGGGGAAGAGAGTGTGGCGGCCGTATTTCTTGCCCTGCTGGCCGAGACGTATGGGAAAGCGGGGCAGACAGAGGAGGGGCTGACGCGCGGTAGCCGAAGCGCTGGCCGGGGTGGACAACACGGAGGAGCGTTCTACGAGGCGGAGCTGTATCGGCTCAAGGGCGAGCTTACGCTTCAGGCTGCATTCAGGCCAAAACCCGGAGTCAAGAAGCCGAAGCCTGATTTCTGAAAGCCCTTACAGATCGCCCGCAGGCAAGAAGCGAAATCCTGGAACTCCGCGCGGCCACGAGTCTAGCGCGCCTGTGGCAGCAACAGGGAAGAGAATCGAAGCCACGCGACCTGCTAGCCGAGTCTACAACTGGTTCACCGAAGGGTTTGACACAAAGGACTTGCAAGAGGCGAAAGCGCTGCTGGAAGAGTTAACCTAGAACAAGGAATGCCTCAAACAACATGACGGATTCAGCTTCTCACAAGTGGTCGAGGAAGAGGGAGTGGAAATATAATCACCGTTCCTATCTCCCCCTCGCCAAAGAGTTCGCATGCAAGTTACGTAGACTCGGGGAGGAGATGAAAACTCTTGTTACCCGAGAATCGATACACAGAAAAGTCGCGACGGTCGAGGGTCAACACGGTATCAAACCGTTCTCGCTCGGCCAGATGCACTAAAGCAGCGTCTGCGAGTTGGGCGTTGAGTTCCGATACCGATTGAGAATTTTCGCTATCGGTTCAGCGTCACTCGCCTCTAAGGAAAGCAGCTTTATCCATCCTTTGGTGAAACTTGAGAGGAGTCGTTGCACGGCCACGGGGTGTTGTCTAAGCAACCACGCTGCCTCAGTAACGACCGGCCAGCATGTTAGTAAGGGTGGCGCAATCGTGCGGAGTTGTGAGACACACTCACGGTGGAAGGAATCTCTACGCGATAGGATTGCTACCAGAGGGCCGGTATCAAGAAGCACATCCGTCGTCACTAGCTACCAAACCCCTCAAAGTATTTCGGGTTCGTGCTGAGGTCGGAAGGTGCATCTGCGACGCATCCGATAACGCCAGCCTCATGCGCTAAGTCGTAACACGACGGAGAAGGTTCGTGGTCAGTAAAATGTTGCTCTAACACATCGCGCACAACCGTCGATGGGCGTCTCCTGGCTTTGCGGGCGCGTTGGCGAATGCGGCGCTCTAGCTCTGGACTAATGCGGATGGATAAGCGGTGTGATGGCACGAGAGGACCTCCTGTCTGACCTTTATCGTTTTGTCAGACACTGAGCAAGGGGTTTCACTCGGACTGAAAGGCTTTGCTCGCGTCATCCTGTTCCCTGCAATGCCGGGAAATGTGCAATTTGCATTGCCGCCACGCTTTGGCGCACACTATTTATAACCGGGGATGCAGTCCGGGGGTACTCACCGCGAAAGGGGGAAGCATGCCAGAGCCTGTATTACAACTCGCAACCCCACAACCTATTTCGTCTCCTGAGCCACCGTCACGGTTTCTTGGTCAACTCAATCTCTTCATTGCTAAGCTGCTTATTGGTCTGCTTAAAAGGTAATCTTTTTCTCCCCAGCTCTGTCTCTCGCCCTATCTCTATCTCGCCTACCACTGCAGACACTATTCCACTACAGTACTTTTTTGCCTTGTGACTTCTTTCTCTCACTTTCTACTGATCATCACTCATAGTCACGGTAAGCGACAACATCGGTGGGGACATCGATGGAACATACATCGCTTTGAGCTGGTAGGTATCGAACAATTGTGACTCAAGATGCGAACTCCCTGCACTCTCGGCGAGGGCACGCTGAAGCACCTGTTCGAGCCATAGTGCGACTGGCTCATTCTCGGAGATAAACGTGCGCACCAGTGTATCTAAGTAACCACGTGATCCTGGGTCGATTCGCTTTTTCTGTTGGTCAATTGGCATCCAGAGTACTACAACCGCCAGATTGTCTCGATCACCGTTTGCTTGAACAACCCCAGCTTTATTTGGCAACCGCGATTCTTGTGTTCCTTGGGTGCTACCAGGGCGGGGAGCGAAAACGATTGGGCGATTCACCTTCTCTAAAGATTGCTGCAACGTTGACAGGGAAATTCCTAACCGTTTGGTGGGAACGAAGTCAGCGGCAGAGACAGATGGTAAAGTTATGAAATTAGCAGGACAACAATGACAAGAAGACAATGGAGGAAAATAGATCGGTATATACCCTTTCCCTAGCCTCCTCCTAGGGCAATGGTATTAGGATAAGGAGTTGACTCGTGCATTCCACTCTCGCCGCTAGCGGGCGAGGCTCAGCATGAGCAGCAATTGTTCCACAATGTTCCCTTTAGCCGCTCGCCCTGGAGCGTGCCCTGAGCTTGACGAAGGGGAAGTCAAAAGGAGTCATCAGCTACGCGAGGAAGCTTACTCATTAACACCTCTGCCCTAGGTAAATGGGGCGAATGGAAGCAATGAACACGCCCTACAAAACATGCCGTCTCTACTTCCCAATCACCATCGCTACGGTCGTCGTGCCGGAGCCACCAATATTGAGAGTCGCAATCTTCTTGGCATCTTCAATCTGGTACTCTCCAGCTTGCCCGGTCACTTGTTTGAACGCATCAAGCGCCTGGCGAGTACCAGTTGCTCCAACTGGATGTCCACAGCCGATGAGTCCGCCACTGGCATTGATCGGTAACTTGCCGCCAAATTCGATCGTGCCTTCTTCTACCGCTTTCCACGATTCGCCTGGCTTCGTCAAACCAAAATGATCGATCGCCATGTACTCGGATGTGGTAAAGCAATCGTGCGTTTCGATTCCCTGCACTCCCCAGGCATCAGCGATTCCCGCACGACGGAACGAATCAACAATCGCCTGGCGTGTATGCGGTAACACATAGGCACTGTTCTTGCTCTCTGCCACCTTGGTCTCAAATCGCATTGGCGCGGTCCGATGACCCCAACCAAGGATACGTGGCAACTGTTCGAGTTTGAGCCCGCGCCGTGCCGCATAGGCACGAGCAAATGACTCAGAGGCAAGGAATAGTGATGCAGCACCGTCAGTGACTTGCGAGCAATCACGCACTTTCAACCGACCTGCCACCGGGTTGGCATACTTACCGGTAGTGAGATTCTGCGTCTCGTTAGTGAACCATCCACGCGTTTGCGCTTGCGGGTTACGGCGAGCATTGGAGAAGTTGATCTCAGCAATACGCGTCAGATGCTCTTCTTTGATCCCAAACCGCTTCTCATACTCATCCCCCAAACGACCAAACAATTTTGGAAACGGGAATTCGATACCTTTGGCCTCGTACTCGTACCATCCTGCAGTGCCAAGAAAATCACCACCGGTGGCAGGATCTACAGTTTTCATTTGCTCAACACCGATCACAAGTGCAACGTTATAGCGGCCAGCTTCAATCTCGGCAGCCGCCATCATCATGGAGACGCTGCCAGATGCACAGGCGGCTTCGTGACGTGAGGTCGGGATACCGGAGAGCGCGGGATCGATTTCTCCGAGGAACCCACCGAGGTGTCCCTGCTTGCAATAGAGTTCAGCCGCGAAATTGCCAACATGCGCGACCTCAACTTCTTTCGCCTCGATCTGTGTCGAGGTCAGCCCCTCCATCACTGCTTCTTTCATCATCGCGACGACATCTTTGCCCTCTTTGAGCCAGTTGCGCGCAAAGTCAGTTTGATGTCCCCCTAAAATATATACGGGTGCGGCCATGCGCCGTTCCTCCTCATACTGCCGAACGTTCTCGTTCGGACGTGGGTAAATTTTTCCACCAGTTTGGAATATCGCTGTACTAGCGTGTTGGAACGGGAAGGTCAACAAAGAGGAGAGCGGAAACGTGATGCGTATTGTATGTTGCGTGAAATACAAAGATCCGTAGAGATGAGCCATGAGTTCTTCACTATTCATTCACTCCCCACTCCTAGCCCTCAACACCCAACTCCCAGTTTTCACTTTCCTTTGCGAATCATATTCGCCTGAGAAAAGTGCTCTGGCGGTATCGGTTGGTTGTAGACCGCATCGGTTACGCGGGACAAAGTGACATGGTCCTGGAGAAAATCGATCCACGAGCGGCCAACCAAAATCGGTACTCGTACGTCTTTCGCCCCTGGGTACGTGCTGGGATTAGCATAAATCCAAAACCCAGTACGCCAGTGTTTGCCCTGACGGTCGAAGATCAACACATAGAGCGGCGCAAAAGTTTGTTGGTCAAAGTAGAAAACCTTCCGTCCGTAGGGATGGTTGGAACTCCGGGGGACAGCTTCTACAACATGGACCGAGCGCAGCTCCCAAGGATCAAGTGGATACCCACCCCGTTGCCCGCCGAACAGCGGCTGTGCCCCCTGCACAAAGCCTGGGACTAAGGCGACACGCGTATCAAGCAACCGCCATTGATACGTGTGGGTATAGGTCCCGAAGAGATCCTCATGCAAAATCGGAAACCGCCAGGCAGAAGCCTGAGGATCGTACACTAAGGTGCGCAAGCGATTGATGGATAAGAATCCCATGATGTACCACTGATTGACTGGTCGCTTTTCGTGATCGTGCCAATACCACAGATGCACGAGTCCTAATAACGGGTGAATGGTAATCGCTGGAGCAGGATGATGCACCTGCATAAACTCTTTGTAGAGAATCCCTTCAGCCTCCCACGCCGGGATATTGCGCTCACGCTTGGCTCGATGCATGCCATAGGCGCGCGCAAAAGAAAAAGAAAACCCATATTGATAGGCCCCTGCACTATTTCTCACTTCGAGTGATTCTAAGCGCTGTACACTATCGCCACTGTCAGCATAACGCGCATTCCACGCTGCCTTCAGTCCGGCTTGGGAGTCCGTAGGGTCCAATAGAGGGAATGGACGACCGGCATGATATTGCTTCACCTCACCGGTAGCATCGAGTGCAATCGTCGTCGCAGATTCACGCGTCGCTGCCACGTACTCCGGAGTCGCAGGCAAGTCGCTAGTGGCCTGAACGATCAGCGTCAATTCCCCAGCACGAACCGCGTCAAGCAGTTGTTGAGACAATACGGTCTCTGCCACTTGCCAGTTCTCTTGAGTGATGGCTGTCCCGTTCTCTATGCCGGGAATGCGGGGTTGTCCTTGGCGATACGGGAAAAATGTTTGCTCAATATGTTCAGCAAATGATCGTGCACTCCCTCCTGCTTGGTCAACCGCGGCAGGAACACTATCAGCAGGTTCTGCATTCAACGTCACTGTCTGCGGCGGGGCAGGAAGATTGGCGCTGCCACAGGCCCATAAGAAAACCGTCACGATAACGAACAAGTGGGAGGCGACTCGCAACATAAAAATCTCGTAGCGCATGCAGTTCTTGCTTGACCTGAATCACCATTAGGAGTCTAATAACAGCGTTTTTCCTGCCCAGTACAAGCTAACATCATGAGGAGGGTCCTGCCATGAAGTATCGTTGGACGGTCGGATCTCTTGTTATTGCTTGTTTCAGTGTGTTGTTTGCCTACAGGGCCGATGGCCAACAGCATTCGCTCCCTTCCTGGCAAGGGGAAAGACCTCGTGCTCCTTCTCTTCAATCCCCAAACAGTCTCCCTTCTTCCCCGCAGTCAGTCAGTGAGTCAGAAACGCAAACCGAACCGGCAGGAAGTAACGGCCAATCCTTTCCCATACGGAAACAATCACTGGGGAAACCTCGTGCACAGCAAGCCGATAGACCAAATACGCAAGAGATTCCATCAGTGTGGCCACAGACACCACCGCCGCCAGCTCCTCAACCCGTAATCCAGACACAGCAGCCGGAACAGAGTGACCAACAGCTCGTCCCTTCAATCGCACCTGCTGCGGTCCATGTCCCAGGGTATCTCGGAGCCAACACACGGGATTTCTACCGTGAACGTTTCTGTATGCATGCCTTAACTATTCGCGGAGTCGAAGTAGAAACGGTGCTCCCTGGTAGCCCTGCCGCACAAGCTGGACTGCGCCCGGCACGAGAACTCACGGCACGGGAGAAAGCTGTCGCTCTGACTGCCGGACTCCTGACACTGACACCGGCTGCAGCGGCGGCTCCGTCTCTCGTGCGTTTTAGTGGCGGTATTCCTCATGGCGATATTATCCTCGCGGTTAACGGACGCCGGGTCTCGAAGCAAGAAGAGTTCCAGAACGAAATTTTGCGCGTTCGCCCGCAGGCAACCGTCTACTTCACTGTTCACCGTGGCGATACGAACATCCAGGTCCCAGTGCGGCTCACCGAATCGCCGACAGCCGCATATGCCTATGTCCAATAGTAAGAACAAGGGCTGGCAGGCACAGCCTGCCCTACGAATTAAGAAGGAGCAACGGCGAAAAGGTTAAAAGGGGAAAAGGAAGAGATTTCTTATTATTCTTAGCCTTCTCCGTTTCCCATTTCGCCAATTCCACTTTTCTCCCTCGTACGGAAGACGGGCTGCGCCCGCCAACGTGCCGATTTGGCCATACGAGAAATGACAGCTAAGGTCGTAACAACACTTTGAGTACTCCAGGCTGGGCGGCGTGCTGGACTGCCGCCACTCCCTCGCTGAGCGAGTAGATCTTATCGATCAGCGGTGTCACTGATAGTTGCCTCTGTGCCAACGCTTGCAATGCTGGTGGAAACGGCCCGCAGCGTGAACCCACTACAGTCACTTCGTTAATCACTAACGGTGCTAACGAGAGGTTATGCGCCTGCGCGACCGTACTCTTCAACACGAATGTTCCACGCGGACGAACGATCGATATTGCTTGCGAGAGTCCGTCAGTCGTACCAGTTGCCTCTATCACGATCTCAACTGGTCGCGGTTGCCAGTCGGTGTGAACAATCGCGCGCATGCCGAGTTGGCGGAGCACAGAGAGTTTCTTTTCGTGTTTTCCAACAACGGTGACACGAGCACCCGCCACATGAAGGACTTGCGCACACAACAGGCCAAGTTTGCCATCACCAAGAACGACGACCTCTGCTCCTGGATGGAGATGGATCTGTTCAAGGATCTCAAAGGCGGCGGCAAGAGGTTCAGTAAAGACGGCTGCTTCATCAGAAATATTTTCCGGCACTTCGTGGAGGTTTGCGACCGGAACGCTCATATACTCGGCAAAACTTCCATCGGCATTGAGAATCCCCATCACCTGGCGATTGCTGCAGTGACGGCCTAATTGTCGATGGCACCAGTTGCACGTACCACAGGCAAAGTTAATCTCACCAACGACACGTTTTCCCAACAACGCCGGAATCCCAGCAACAACCTCACCGACAAATTCGTGCCCCGGCACCCCAGTAAACCCCATGTATCCCTTGAGAATTTGTAGGTCGGTCGAACAGATACCGGCAAGATGGATCCGGATAAGTCCCCAATTTTCCTGTACTTGTGGCTCAGGGTAGGTTCCGCGTAGTTGAAGTTGGTTTCCATCCCAGTGTAAGGCTCGCATGGCTGCTCCTCCGGGAAAACGATAGCGCAAAAACCGTGCCTTATGGAGAGCGCGCTACAAATTCTTTATGTTGGGTCTTGCTTTTTGCGCCCAGGATATGGTGCAATAGGCTTCGCTGTACGCTCATCATGAGAGATTCTTCTGATTCAGAATCTGTTCTACATTACGCAACTCTCTATTCAGGGGGCTGCTTATCTCTGCCCCTTTCTTACCGTGTGACTGCCCACCGCTCTCGCTCGCTGTGACGTTATATGTTTGGCATCGAAGGGCAACTTCTTCTCACTCTATTCTTAATTTTCGCCAACGCATTTTTTGTGGCGGCAGAATTCGCCATTGTTAAGGTGCGCGGGTCACACATTGACGATTTAGCACGACGGGGCAGCCCCCTCGCCCGCTTCGCCAGCAAGGTGGTCCATAATCTTGATGCCTCACTGGCCGCTGCTCAACTAGGTATCACTTTTGCCAGCCTAGGCCTCGGCTGGATCGGTGAACCAGCTGTGGCTCAGGTTCTCACACCCCTCTTCGGTACCCTGAACATTACATCTCCGGCGGTGTTGCATAGCGTGTCCTTCGCTGTCGCGTTTGCTCTCATTACCATCCTGCATATTGTGATTGGCGAACAAATGCCGAAGTTCCTCGGTATTCGCAGATCACAAGAAGTTGCTTTGTGGACTTCGCTCCCGTTGTGGCTTTTTACCGGCTTTTTCTATCCCTTCTTATGGCTGCTCAACCGGTGCGCGAATGGGATGCTGCACCTCTTTGGCGTACGAGCGGTGAACGCCCAGGAGCTGGCACACTCGGAAGAAGAACTTCGAGTCATCTTGTCCGAATCGCAGCGACAGGGCGCTCTCCCAACAGGAAAAGCCACGATGATCGAAAATGTACTTGATCTCGCCGAACGAACAGTGACAGAGATCATGATGCCGCGCCCGGACATTGATTATCTCTCGCTCAATAAGAGCTGGGAGGATAATCTTGACATCATTTATCGCACTGGACATACCCGCTATCCGCTCTGTGAAACTGACCTCGACCATGTCATCGGCATGGTGCACATCAAAGACATCTTCCTCAAAAAAGTTGACATAAAAAATTCAGCCGATTTGCTAAAAATTAAACGCGAGGTTCTGTTCGTTCCTGGAAGTCGTCCCATTGAAGGACTGCAACAAGATTTTCAACAGCGTCGGTTACACTTGGCAGTCATCGTCGATGAGTACGGCAGTACAGCCGGTTTGGTAACAATGGAAAATGTCCTGGAAGAGTTAGTCGGGGAGATTCACGACGAGTTCGACACGGAGCCCCCGGAGTTACGACAAACCGACGAGGGGGCGGTGGTCGATGGACAGATGCTCATTGCCGATGTGACACATGCGCTCGGCCTACCTGAGGTCGAGATGAAAGATGCGCACACTATTGCAGGTTATATCCACGCACAGCTTGGCCGTATTGGTCATATCGGCGATACCGTTGCGCTCGACAGCCAAACGGTCAAGATCCTGGAAATGAACGGACGCCGTATCACGCGCGTGCTCATTACTCCGCAACTCCCACTTGAACAGGAAGCCGAGCTTCCATTCGTCGTAGCAAGTCGCTAATACACAGAGGGTGTTAATCTTATAGCGGCACCCTTCGACTTCCCCTTCGCCCCTTCGACAGGCTCAGGGCTCAGGGTACGCTCAGGACGAGCGGGAACGTGTCCCACTGTAGTTAAGTGTGCGAATCTTCTATGGTTCGATTTAGAATGCTACGACTTCAATTTCGCATTATGCTGCGCAAAGTACGTCCCGACCTTTTGCGCTTCGGCATCTGACGCTCGATCTTCTAATAACTTGATCCGATCACCAACAAACACCGCACGTTCTTCGCCTTCCATGGCGAGGGCAGGAATGCCAGCGCGCGTATAGCTCGCTCGCCATCGTAGCCATACTCCACCATCTTTCTCTATCGGTCCTTCCAGGACATCAACTTTGCGGGTATCGAAGCGGCGATCAAAGCCATTCACTGAATTCTTGAACTGCGCAAAAACCGCGGTACGCCCTTCAAACTTGCCTCCGAACGGTGGGGCAGCAATAAAGTGATACGCCGCATCTTCAGTAAAGAATGGTTCAAGTTTCGACCAATCATCCGTAGCATAAGCGTCTTCAAATGCTGCCGCATACGCAACAAAGCGATCAATCATACTCATAGTCATCCTCCGTACTTTTCGTTGCTAGTTTTTCCCAGTCACCACCGTCCACGTGCTACTCACAGTTGCAACCAGTTCTTCTTTCGCATTCTTTATAGACGGCTTCGACAAAAGCCACTTGTTTGCCCTTGCGCAGGACTTTTCCCTCACCACGAACTTGTCCTTTCGCAACCGGTTTGAGAAAACTGATCTTCAATTCAGCCGTAGTAGCAAACTCCCCGCTTTCCAAGACTGACCCAATGGCACTGCCAAGGAGTTCATCGGCAAACACGGTCAGATAACCACCGGCTACGTAGCCAAAGGCATTCAACACTTGTTCGCGAGTGGCATCCCACTCCCAAAGCGAAGTTCCTGGACCAAATTGTAGTGGTTGCATGCCTAACTCGTGATGACGCGGAGTCACAAAGTCCTGCGGACGATTCTCTCGTAACGCTTGGTTGAGTTTTTCTAATGGGGAAAGCATAGTACCGTCTTCATACCACGGAGGATGAAGTCGTACACCTCCTGAGGAGAGCAAAATGGCAGGTGCATTAGATGGCATACGGATTATCGAGATCGCACAAGGCATCGCTGGACCTTACACCGGTATGCTTCTCGCCGAACAAGGAGCCGAGGTGATCAAGGTCGAACCGCCAACCGGCGACAAAGCCAGAGGAACGCCGGGGTTTCATGTCTGGAATCGCAGCAAGAAAAGTGTCGTTGTGGATCTTACTACAGGAGAAGGACGCGCGTTTGCGCAGCAACTCATCGCTCCTGCAGATGTCCTCCTGTGTGACGCCCAACCGGGAGATGAAGACACCATTAGGACTTTCGTACGAACAACTCTCTCGTAACAACCCTAGACTGATTTATAGCCACCTTCCCGCTTTCGGTAGCAAAGGGCCACATGCGCAACGCTATCCTGATGACTCATTAGTTGCGGCAGCAAGTGGCTTGCTTGGCAGCCAATGGTCGCACCGTGATGGTGGGGTACAGCTTGTTATCCCGATCGCCAGTTATGGCGCAGCGTTTGTTGCATGTAGTTCGATTACGGCTGCACTTTTTGAACGCACCCAGAGTGGCAAAGGTCAGAAGATCGAAGTTTCGTGGTTCGCTGGCGCGTTCGCTATGCAAACGGGGACGATCCTCTTTCATCCCGATATGCTGCGTCTCTTCAGTGGACGCATGAACCCGCTGGGACCGATTCCCTGTTATCGCTTGTTCAAAGCCCAAGACGACTGGTTGTTTGTCGCCTGTGGGAATCCGACCTTTTTCAATAAATTCTGCCTCGCACTGGAAAAGCCAGAGTGGGTCGCTGATCCGCGCTACGAAAGAGCACCATGGGGAATATTGCCAGAAGATCGTGAAGAACTGGCGAACAATATCGCTGCCGTTCTCGCAACAAAATCCCGCGAACAGTGGCTCCACATTCTCCGAGAAAACGATGTCCCGTGCGCTCCGGTCACCAGTCGTCAAGAGTTCATGAACTGGCGACAAACCATTCACAACGACATGCGAGTGGAAATCGACGATCCAGAACTGGGCAAAACCGTACAGATGGGAGTCCCGATACGGCTATCCGACACTCCTGGTGAGATCAAAGGGCCAGCGCCACGGTTGGGAGAAAACACTGTGGAAGTGAAAGAAGGAATTAGGGACTGGGGGTTAGGGGCTGGTTTTTCCCCTTCCCACTCCACTCCTGCTAGTAACCAACCCCCAACCCCTAATCCCCAGCCCCCGCTTTCCGGCGTTCTCGTCTTGGACTTCGCCAGCTACATCGCCGGAACACTGGGACCGATGGTGCTCGCCCAACTTGGAGCCAACGTTATTAAAGTGGAAACGTTCCAAGGTGATGCATTTCGCTCGTTTGGTTTCGGCTTTCTGGGATGGAATCAAGGCAAACGTGCACTTTCAGTGAATTTCAATAGTCCTGAAGGGCGTGAGGTTGTCTATGACCTCGTTCGTAAGGCTGATGTGGTGGTCGAAAACCTGCGACCTGGAGCAACGAAACGTTACGGCATCGATTACGACACGTTAGCAAAGATCAACCCGCGACTGGTTTATGCAACCGTCACTGCTTTTGGGTCGAGCGGACCGGATCACGACCAACCGGGCTTCGATCCATTACTACAATCACGCTCCGGTCTGATGCGTGCACAAGGTGGGCACGGTCATCCTCCATTCTATCTCACGTGCGGTGTGTGTGATTACGCCGCAGCATTGCTAACGGCATATGGTGTAACAGCAGCTTTGTATGCCCGCCAACGTACCGGTAAAGGACAGCACGTCGAAACCGCACTCCTTAACGCCTCAATGGCTGTGCAATCTGGGAGTTTCATTTTTTACGACGGTCGCCCGGACCTTGAAAACGGCGCACCGGATTTGTGGGGTTCAAGTGCGATCTATCGCATTTATCCGACCAAAGATAACTCGTTGTTCCTGGCTATTCTTGAACCTGTGCACTGGCAGGCGTTTGCGGAAATTGCTGGATCGACTACCGCTTTGCGCGGATACAGTTTTGCTGACGCGCAACGAGAATCAGTGGAAGGATCTCTCGCACAAGCTCTGACAACAGTGTTCGCCACTCGAACAACCGAAGAATGGCTTTTGCTCCTCGATCGAGCTGCAGTGCCGTGTGCACCGATCTTACCCTTGCCTCCGCTCTTCAGCGATGAACACGTCGCCGCCAACGACCTCATTGCTACGCACACACATCCCCAATGGGGCGAAGTGCGACAAACAGGAATCCTACCGAAGTTCTCGCGTACCCCGGCAATATTACAATGTGTTGCACCGATGCTTGGACAACACACGTCGGAAGTATTGCAAGAAGTCACCGGCTATTCACAGGAGCGTATCGCGCAGTTGTTATCCTCTCGTGCAATCCTCCAAGGATAATCTTTGCGGAACGATAATACGAAAGAACCTGGGGGTTCCAACCCTTGGCTCCAGCTGTTAAGAGAGAACCCTTTGTAGAAAAACTCTTGGAGGTTACGTAGTGAATAATCATCTCATTGAAATACTCACAACGATCGAAACGCGCATTCAGGAACGTCACCTGCTCAAACATCCTTTCTATCAAGCGTGGAGTACGGGCAGTCTCTCACTGTCCGCTTTGCAGGAATACAGCAAACAGTACTACCGACAAGTTGAAGCATTTCCAACTTATGTAAGTGCAGTGCATTCGAATTGCCCGGTGCTTCCCGTTCGTCAACAGCTCCTTGAAAACTTGATAGAAGAAGAACGCGGCGCAGAGCACCATCCTGAGTTGTGGCTGCGCTTCGCTGAAGCGCTGGGTGTGAACCGAACTGACGTGGTTACCACCTCCCCATTACCGGAGACGCAAACTTTACTCGATACATTTCGTACCCTCACTCGGGACCGTTCCTATCTCGCGGGAATCGTCGCACTGCTAGCATACGAGGCGCAGGTGCCTGAGGTGGCTGAGACCAAGATTGAAGGGCTGCAACGCTTCTACGGCATCAACGAGACGCAGGGGTTAGCGTTCTTCCAAGTGCATCGCCAAGCTGACCGGTTTCATGCGGACACCTCCCGGCAGATTCTGCGTGAGCACCTCACGCCCGCGGAGGCAGAGGCATTAGTGCCTACCTGCGAACAAGCCTTAGATGCACTCTGGGGCATGCTTGATGGAGTCTACGCGCACTATTGTTAAGAGGTGTTGCAAATTTCCGTGAGCACGTCATTGCGAGTCTCTCATAGCGCGGTGTACTCAGCGGGGAGAAGAAACTCAGATGCTCCTGGATTCCGGCGCTCGCGGCCTACGGCACTTGCCCGGAATGACAGGCTCTGTCGTTGTCGTCATTCTCGCGAAAGCGGCGAGATCTCAGGAAATTTGACCGATCCTCGAATAAAAGACAGAGCTTAATAAGACTGATCCATGCTAAAAAGCGTACTCGCAACAAAACTCCGGGAGGTTGAGCAACGCGGACTCTATCGTCGGTTGCGCCTCGTTTCCGGAGCCCAAGACAGTACAGTTGTGCTTAATGACTGCAAAGTCTTGTTGCTCTCGTCGAATAACTACTTGGGCATTGCCAATCATCCGGCACTGAAACGCGCAGCACAACAAGCGATCGAGGAGTATGGCTGTAGTGCAGGAGCCTCACGTTTGATCTCTGGTCACATGGAGTTACATCAGCGACTCGAAACTAAGCTTGCTACCTTTAAGCGTAGCGAAGCAGCCTTAGTGTTTCCCTCTGGTTATCATGCCAATGTTGGGACGATCTCTGCGCTGGTTGGACCAGAGGATACGGTCTTCAGTGATGCACTCAACCATGCGAGTATCATCGATGGTTGTCGCTTGTCGCGTGCAGCGGTCAAGGTGTTTCGCCATTGTGATGTCTCACACCTCCAAAAACTGCTCGCAGAATCCCCAGCTTCTGGGCACCGCCTGATCGTCACCGATTCCGTCTTTAGTATGGATGGTGATGTTGCGCCGTTGACTGAAATCATCGCTGTGGCCCGTCAATATAATGCATGGGTGATGGTCGACGAGGCGCACGGCACTGGTGTTTTCGGACCACGCGGAGCAGGGCTTGTCGATGCGCTCGGTCTAGAAAACGATGTTGACATCCATATGGGCACTCTAGGAAAAGCGTTGGGCGGCTTTGGAGCCTATGTCGCAGGCAGTCACGAACTGATTGCGTGGCTAGTGAATCGAGCCCGTAGTTTCGTCTACACCACCGGTATTCCGCCTGCCGTCGCTGCGTCAGCGATAGCTGCCCTTGCTCTTGTGGCTGAGGAGCCCGAACGTCGCCATCAACTCTGGGACAATGCAGCCTTCCTCCGCGATGGGCTCACTGCTCTAGGTTATACGGTTGGTCCTACACAGTCCCCTATCCTTCCAGTCATTATTGGCGATGCAACAAAAACCATGAGTTTAGCTTCGGCACTGCTTGATCGTGGGGTATGGGCACATGGCATTCGTCCACCGACAGTTCCAGTGGGAACATCACGCCTACGTGTTACTCCAATCGCCACCCATACACGCACACAGCTATCTCAGGCACTAGATGCCTTTGCCCACGCAGGAAAGGAGACCGGTATTCTCCCATGACCCCATCGTATAACGATCTAAAAACTTGGGATCACACCTACCTCTGGCATCCGTTTACCCAGATGCAAGAGTGGCTTGCCGAAGATCCAGTGATTATCACCCAAGGCCAAGGAAATTATCTCATAGATGTTCACGGTAATCGTTATCTAGATGGCGTCTCGTCGTTGTGGTGCAACGTTCACGGGCATACCCATCCGGATCTGAATGCTGCCATTGCTGAACAGCTTACTCAGATCGCCCATTCAACCATGCTTGGACTAGCCAATGTTCCATCCATTCTCTTAGCCGAAGTAAGCTAAACTGAGAGAATGTTGACCTATACCCAGCTCAAACGCAATCGGCGCAAGTGTGTCGCGCTCACGGTATTAACCCCCAAAGAGTTTGAGGTCCTCCTCCCGCCCTTTGCCCGTGCGTATGTCGCACAATATCCGGTAGAGAAGACCCTGACAGGTAAGCCGCGCAAGCGCCAAGCCGGGGAGGACGCAAAGGGGTGTTAGAGGAGACGGAGCAGAGGTTGTTATTCATCTTGGTGTATCAGAAAACGTATCCCCTACAGACGCTCTTGGGGGAGGTGTTTGAGTTGAGTCAGCCCCGCGTCAATGAGTGGGTGCATCGGTTGTTGCCAATCCTGAAAGTGGCCCTGGACCAGGTCGGGGTGCTCCCGGAACGAGACCCCGGACACTTTGCCCAGAGCGAGCCCCAGCACGGGGAGCGACCCGAACTTATCATTGATGGCACGGAACGGCGCCGCCAGCGCCCGAAGAACGCGGCCCAACAAGCGGCGGCCTACAGTGGGAAGAAGAAGACCCACCGTGAGAAGCATGTAGTGATCGTGCAGGCCAAGACCAAACGCGTGGGGTTCTTGAGTCAGACGTATGCAGGCAAGACCCACGACAAGAAGATTGTCGATAGCGAGCCGATTGCCTATCCCCCGCAAACCATCCTGTACAAGGACACCGGTTTTCAGGGGTACGAACCCGCTGTTGCGCAGAGTTGTCAGCCGAAAAAAAGCCCCGGCAGGGCGAACTCACAAAGGCCGAGAAGCGGACGAACCGAAAAATCTCTCGGGTTCGGGTCCGGGTCGAACATGCCCTGGCGGAGGTTAAACGGTCACTGAGTGTGAAAGAAGTCTTGCGTAATACGAAGGACGGCGTCGCGGATCTGCTCATGCTCATTGCGTGTGGGCTCCACAATCTGCGGGTGCGTTACCGGAAGCGGAGACTTCAATTGTGACACGAAGTGTTATTTCGAATAAAGTCTAATGTTCCGTCCATTCTCGCACCCAGTGTAGCTGCAGCTCAAGAAGGGTGACAATCCGATCCCGACCTATATCGGGACAGTCTATTGCTCAGATTGCCGCACAACATGATGTAGACATTTGCTCGAAGGTAGCAGTGTCGGGTTACTGGTCCCGCTCGTAGGACGTTACACCTTTGCCGATCTTGCACAAGATCTCTCACTACCAGTGCTTGTGGTAGTTGGCTCAAAATTAGGAGCGTTGAATCACACGCTCCTTACGCTCCACTATGCACAAAGTCACGGACTGCCTCTTCTCGGGTATATTGTTAATCATCCATCACATTCAGAAGATGAAGCGACACAGACCAATGCACAGACGCTCCGCCAGTTAACTGATGTCTCATGTCTCGGCGTCGTTCCATTTACTTTACTCAGTGGCGATATCGACCACGATCGAGAGCACTTAGGAGGGCTCTTCAGTACGGCAGTTGATCTTGCCCCGTTGCTACGTTAGACGCCAGTACTTTCAAGCCTGGAGAGAAACCAAGGAGACTATTCATGAGTATATTTGCCCAATTTGTAGAAAAATCCCTCGCTGGGACAGCACTATCCCGAGACGAGGCACTGAGTGTTCTGCAAAGCAATGACGAACAACTGCGCGAGCTGCTGCTCGCAGCGTTTTCGGTTCGTGAGCAGTTTTTTGGCCGCAGAGTGAAGATCAGTTTGTTACAGAATGCCCGCAGTGGCTTATGTCCTGAAGATTGCAATTACTGCTCGCAAGCCACCACATCCGATGCGCCGATTAAAAAATATCGACTCTTACCTACAGAACAACTCGTCGCTGGTGCACGGAAAGCGGTCGCCGCTGGCGCGCGTCGTTACTGCATGGTCACCAGTGGTCGTGGCCCGAGTGAACGTGATATCTCACACTTGAGTAACGCGGTGCGTACCATCAAAGCGGAATTTCCTAACCTTGAAATTTGCCTTTCGTTGGGTCTGATGGACGAACCACAAGCTCGTACGCTCAAAGAGGCAGGGGTTGGGTGGATCAATCACAATCTGAATACGAGCCGGCGGTTCTACCCGGAAATCTGTTCGACCCATACCTATGACGATCGTGTCGAAACTGTACAGAATGTGAAACGCGCCGGACTTTCAACTTGTTCTGGTGGCATCATCGGCATGGGTGAGACTGACGACGACATTCTTGACTTGGCCTATGCGACGCGAGCACTAGAGATTGATTCGATCCCTGTCAACTTCTTGTATCCGATCGCAGGGACACCCTTAGGGCAAAAACGAGATTTCGCACCCACAAAGGGACTGAAAACCTTATGTCTAATGCGTTTTCTCAATCCTCGCAGTGAAGTACGGATGTCCGCAGGCAGGGAATTGTATCTCGGCGGTTGGGGTGGGTTAGCTCTCTATCCTGCCAATTCGATTTTCGTCGAAGGGTATCTCACTACTCCTGGGCAGCAGGCCCAAGAAGCCCGTAAACTGGTCGAAGACGCAGGCTTTGAAGTAGAGCAGCTTGAATTGGGGACGTCGCTCTCTCCTGCACAGGCAGCGGCAGATTGACGTGCGGAGAAGCCCGGTGTTAGACCGAATGACAAAGTCGTCACTAAGGAGACCCTTATGGCAGAAAAATGGAGTATCGCTGGTGAGTATTTCGAGTCCTGCAACTGTGACTTGATTTGCGCTTGCCTCGTACAAGCTGACACACCGCGTGACCGTTGCGACGCAGCCTTGGCGTTCCACGTTGCCAATGGCACCTATGGTCAGACAAAACTGGATGACCTCAATGCCGTTCTCGTCGTCTCCTTCCCCGGTCCTGGCAAAATGCGCAATGGGAACTGGACCGCAGCTGTGTATGTTGACGAAAAAGGCACGAAGGAGCAACAGGACGCGTTGGGAAACATCTTTGCCGGTAAAGCTGGCGGAACACCGGGAGCGATTTTTACCGGCCTGGTGAGCAAGTTTCTTGGTGTGAAAGCGACCCCGATCTCGTTTCAGGTCAATGGCAACGATCGCAAGCTCAGTATTCCCAACATTCTCGAAATCGATATTTCAGCAGTCACCGGACGTGATGGCAAAGAGCCGTTGTGGGCCACCAACGCAGCGCACCCGGTGTCACCAAAACTCGCACTCGCGGCCTCGCGTGCCTACAGCTACAACGACCATAACCTCTCCTGGAGCACGAGTGGCACCAACGGCCATTTTGCTCCGTTTACCTGGGCGGGGTGAAAGATATGTCTATTGCAATGACCCAACAGGAAAAAGAGAACTTCCTCGCCGGGGTACACGTCGGAGTTCTTAGTCTTGCTCAGGTAGGTCGTGCACCGCTGACGGTTCCGATTTGGTACGCCTACGAGCCGGGCAAGGAAATTTGCTTTGTCACTGGCGGTGCTTCACAGAAAGGTAAACTGTTGACTCTCGGTAGCAAGGTCAGTTTGTGCGTACAGGAAGAGCAGATGCCTTACAAGTATGTCAGTGTCGAGGGCATAGTAGTGGGCATTGATCCCGCCAATGTTGAACGCGATATCCGCCCCTTAGCACAGCGCTACTACGGCCGTGAAGGAGGCGATCAATATATTAAGCGAGTATATGGAAGCGGAGTTGCTGAGGGAGATGTCCTCATCCGCATTCGTCCCCAACACTGGCTGGCGGCTGATTATAGCAAGTTGTGAATCGATCCGTCGCCTCACAGTGCGACGGATCGATGTTCACTCGAACTGCACTGAGAAGCCTTCTTCCTCATCGTTCTCCTTATCGATGAGAGTCGTCCGCGCCGAGGTATACTGACCTGCCGGATAGAACAAGTATCCCGTCATGCTCTGCCCAGCTTGCAGCGTGATTTCACCTTGCAGCGCTTTGCCTTGACCTGTCGCCGGTGGAGCCATGGGTGCGACTTGGCCGCCACCCGCAGAAGAGAGCACTATTTTCTCTGCGGTCAACCCATACGGGCGCGGAGAATTATTGTTGATGATTGCTTTGATCGGGAGGATGCCGCTCTTCGGGAAATCTGCTCCCAGTTCAATCTGTGACTCAAAACTGCCGAGGCGGGTCAGCACCAGAGACACCCCTTGTGCTGGTCCTTGATCTGCGATCTCCTTGCTGCTGAGCAAGATATTATAGGTTTGGGTAAAGACGTGGGGAAATGAACCTGGACGATCTGCCGCACCCACCAAGACCCGAACAGGCTCCCCGGTCCTGTCTGGTTCGGCGGTCGCGCTACTGTCGTCCAGACAGGTGATCGTGACTCTCCCACCTTCCGCCTTCTCCTTCTTCGCTTCAATGTGTCCCGGCTGTCCGGGCCTCGCTACCTGTACTGAGGCTGCCGCATAACCTAGGCTGATGACAGCTCGATAGGCGAGACGATTCGCTTCCTCGCAAGTCGGAACGCGAGTTTGCGCAGTACGCTTGCGGAGTGGTTGTCGTGGGCTACAACCAGCAACGAGAAGAGAAAGACAAAGAGAGAGCGCAAAGATCTCAAGACGGCTCAACAACGAGAATCGCGCCAAAGCATACAACAGACGCAACATATTTTTGCTCTTTACTCTATCGGAGCTGATTGGTCATTTAGGCCAATGACTTCGACACTCTCAAGTTGCAACTTGCGGTTGCGCTGGGTAAAGAAACCCGTGATCGCTAGGGGTGAACCTGGTTCGGCCTGACCGATTTTGGAAAGCAAATCCCGTGCGCCAACCACTTCAAAGTCCACTGCATACTTCCCTACCTGCTGCAAAATTGCCTTTTCTCCAATTTGCTTATCGTCTACGGCTTCTGCCTTCACCAGTTCAAACTGGTAGGTCTCACCAAAAGTGCTGATACCAAGTTTGAGCACCTTGCTCCCTTCTTCAGGCTTGGTATTGAGAAAGCCGCTGAGCTTAATACGGAAAGGAGTCCGCGACTGATCCGAGGTGGCTCCATCCATACCACCAGGGGGAACTTGCGCTTGCGCGGAAACGGTCGTCGATAAACATATGGCAAAAGCAAAGAGGACTGACCCAAGGTGGAAAAAGGACCACAGTCTAATACTACTCATCTATTTCTTCCTCCTGAGGATGAACAATTTTCAGGTGGTAAACTCATCTCTACTGGCTTCCTATTCCTGACATGCTACGGAATAAAATTCAACTGTTCTGACAGTGGCAAAACCACGGAGATCTCGAACAGTGACTCAGGTCTATCGGCATCGATGGTCATAGTGCCATCTGAGGCAAAGAAGGTACAGGTTCTACTGTGGGTTCAAGAATTCGCCTCCTCACCTTTACCCCTTCGGCTGATGTCCATTGATCCACTCTAATAGGGGTTGAAACACCTCCTGCGCCGATTTCGTACCAAATAACATATCGAGATGGCCCCAGTTTTCCAGCATTTGGCATTGCACATCTTTACTGGTCGTGGCGCGGGCGGTGTATTCAATGCGATCCGCCCAAGGAATTCCCGCTTTGTCGATATTCCCAGACGCCAGCGCAAAGATCGGAGTACTCATCGCAGTGAAAGCAGACTGGTAATCAAATTGTGTTCCGGCGAGATGGCGCTTGAAGTCAAAACCGCCGTGGTTCTGCACGCGCGGCCAATAGCGATCTTCTTGCAGAAAGACACGAGCAAGAATCAGCGGATCAGCATAGCTTTCTTTCGCGTTCGATAGTCCACCTTTTTGGCCGAACATCGGACTCACATACAGAAAGTGAGCTAACGCCTCAGTACGGTTGTTGAAGACGTGGACCGGTAAGAAATCTGGACCATTGGGCTCAGCAATGGTGTCTTGCAACTGCTTGAGCCAACGGGCATAGGGTAGATAGCGTCGCTCCAGGTCGTCGGCAAACCAGTTGGGTGTCTCGGGACGCTCGCGGTACAACGAATCGTCATCTGGCGGGTCGAGGACATAGCCATCAAGTAGCACTAATCCCAACACGTTACCTCGTCCAAACCGCGCTGTCATAAGCGCGGCGAATGTCGCCCCACGGCCAAAGCCACCAACAAAGATGTGCTGTTGCCCGCTCGTCGTACGGACGAAATCTGCTGCCACTGCCGCATCGTCAACAAAAGTTTCTACTGTCCACGATTGCATAAAGCGGGAATCACGCAGGGTGTCGTGCGGCACGGTATGCGTACGATAATCGAGCGTCCAGGTTTCGACACCACGATTCGCAAGATATAGTCGGAGATCGTAGCGTTCGTCAGCAACAACGATCTCTCCGTGCATATGCGCTGACGGGAGAAACAAAAATACCGGACGGTGAGGCTCACTACTCGCGCCAGGCCGCGCAATGCGATGAATGGCAATGGTATCGTATTGGCTCGCTGGGGGACGCGAGAGCGTCCATACACTCTCGCGCAGGTCAGTGTAGTTGGCAATGGCGCGATCAGAAACTGTCGATATCCACGCTGGCGAGTCGGCACATCAGTGGAGACAGAATGCAGCAATGCATCGTGAGAGTGAAAAATAAAGAGAAGGCAATAACAGGAAGAGCCACATCAACTCCTCAGTAGGGATTTAGAAGCAGGCTGTACTGTCATGACGAAGAGACGTGACAACGCAATCTCTTTCTCAATTCTTCGCTCGCTCGCAATACTGTCCCTGCTTCGCAAGTCATCCCCTTATTCGTCTTCTGCATGCTATCTTCGTCCCCGGTTTCTTCTCTCCCCAAATGTCCCACACCGCCTCATACTTGGCAGGAAACTTCGCGGTGTAATTCATGAACGTTGTCACCGGATAGCGAATGCCACCCTTGTGAGTGCTTTCGAGTCCGGACATCACTTCTTCGACTTTTGATGCTGGCATCGAGAAGGCCATTTCTTCATCCTGCGTTTGCCCGAACATGCGATCTCCAGTGCAGGGCAGGATCACTTGGCAATCGTCGGTTTGCATCGTTTTGACAACAATGTCGGCGCAATCGAGTCGCCCGCTGAACGAAGAATTCAGATACCCACCTCTCTTGTAGAGTGCGGCTTGCACGAGTCGCATGACTTGTGCGGAGTTCCCGAACACAGTGATCACATCGGGTGGATCGAAAGGATGACTTTTGAGCGGCGACGCAAACAGAGAGCTATATTTCCCTAGTTCAAATTTGGGAACAGCGGCTTCAGTCTTCGCTCCAGCCTCTAACGTCTCGGTATACATTCCCTCACAAGCATGCCCTTCTTGGAGATACTCGACATTAGGCTTGAAGCCCAACGCAACCAGCCCGAGAGGACAAGAATGGTGGTCAGCGGACAGTCCAATCGACCAGCCATAGCGACGCACGACGTTGATGGTCTGGCAGGTAGCGAAACGCGAGCCTATATCACCAGGAGTGCGGGTTTTGGGCGGTAGCGCTTCTCCAGGTTTGAGCATTTTGATGCCGACCGGGAACGTTGCCGGACGGATGTAATTCTCAATCATTTCGGTAACAGCTTTGACGTCCATGATGACTCCAGTGAAGAGTTACGAGTTAAGAGTGAAGAGTTGGAGGATCGGTCTTCGCCTTCATTCTTCACTCTTCATTCTTCATTTTTAACTATCCTAGTAGAGCACTTGTCCTTCTCGTAGCTTGCTGACCTCTGCCTCTGACATGCCCAGAATATCGCGTAATACGTAGTCGGTGTGCTGTCCCCGAAGCGGAGCCGCAGCTTGGACTTCACAAGGAGTACCGGACATCTGCCAGGGAATCCCGGCGTGAATACGTTTCCCTACCTCTGGGTGCTCTTTCTGCACGAGGTAGCCACGGGATTGCAAGTGCGGATTCGTCGCCAAATCTTTGTTGCTCATCGAGGGGAAGGCAGCGACGCCGACTTTTTGTAGCGCTTCGGTGATTTCCCACCGATCCCGCTCTTTTGTCCACGCTGAGATGATCTCTTCCAGCGCGTCCTCGTTGGCTTTGCGTGCAGTGACGTCGGCAAAACGTTTGTCAGTAGCCAGTTCAGGTTTGCCGATTGCTTTGCAGAACGTTTGCCATTCTGATTCGGTTCCACAGGTAATCGTCACCCATTTGTCATCATCACCTTTCGCTTTGAAGCAACCGTGGGGGGACATCCAACGGTCACGATTGCCATCACGCTCAGGCTGACTTTTGTTCATCGCGTAGTCCATGAGCCCTTCTGGTTGTAGAACGAGGAGAGCTTCCCATAATGCGAGATCGACATGGACGCCTTTACCCGTGCGTTGGCGATACGCGAGAGCTGCAAGCGCAGCAAACGAACCGAAGACCCCAGCATTAGGGTCACCGTACGAAATACCCACTTCTGCCGGGCCGACATCTCGATACCCCGAGAGTGACGAGATTCCTGACAGCGGCACCGACGCTGGGCCGTAACCCATATATTGACGTTCAGGTCCGGTTTGTCCGTACCCACAAATAGAGATCATGATGATATCAGGCTTTATCTTCTTGAGCGCTTCGTACCCAAGCCCCATGCGGTCGATCGCTCCCGCAGAGAAGTTCTGCACGATAATGTCACTCTTCTTGATCAAGTTCTTGGTAATCTCAATTGCTTCCGTCTTGGCGAGATCAAGTTGCAAGCTTTTTTTGCCTTGGCTGTACTGATTGAAATAGCCTGCACGGTTCGGGCCAGGAACATCATCGGCAAAAGACGGAATCAGGCGACTCACGCACGGGCGTTTCTGGCTTTCGATACGGATCACTTCTGCACCCATGTGCGCCATCTGCAGCGTGCAGTACGGTCCTGCCCATGCCCAGGTCAAGTCAGTAACGCGAATTCCTTCTAATGGTCGGCGTGGCATAATAATCCTCTCAATGAAGAGTTAAGAGTTAAAAATTAAGAATTAAGAGCTAAGAAAAGAAAAGACGTACTCCCAAGTGTCTTCAATTTTTCACTCTTCACTCTTAATTTTTCACTCATCTATATGATTCCCTGTTTCTTCAGCTCATCAATCTCAGATTGTGACAAACCGATCTTCGTGTACACCTCGTTGTTATGTTGTCCGAGTAACGGAGCGGGACGATGAATCGCATGACCACCTTCAGACGGTTTGAACGGAGCACCCGGATAGGTCAGTGTTCCTGCAACTTGATGACTGATTTGCACGAAAAACTCGCGCGCCTTCAGGTGTTCCGAGGCAAAAAGGTCGGCCATCGTATTGACCGGCGCAAAGCAGATACGTTGCTCCTGCCCAGTACGATAGAGTTCGTTCACCGTCTGTTCTGCTGCCCATTCTTGCAAGAACGGATAGAGCGCATCGTAGTTCTGACCGCGCGTTACCCGATCTTTGAAGATCTCGAGAGATGCCCATTCAGGATTATCCATCAATTCAACCAGACGTTGCCACTGGTCTTCTTCCACGTTGATGAGGAAGATCTTGCCATCTTTGCAATCCAGCATACACCACGGGTAGATCGAGCGACGGCCTAAACGAGAGGTTTCCTTCCCCGCGTAGGTCCAGTGCATAAAGTTCATTTCCAAGATGGCAGCAAGGCATTCTTGAATGGAGACATCAACATGCTGCCCTTCGCCAGTAAGCAGTTTGTGATAATAGGCACCCAGCGTCGCCACCGCCGCATGAACCCCGCCCTGAAAATCTGCCTGATGGCCAAAGGCCTTGAGCGGCGGCAGTTCGGGATAATCCGAAGCGCCTGGACTGATGAACGCCCAGCCGCCTGCGTTGGTACCAGTAATCTCGTAGGCGTTGTAGTCTTTGTACGGGCCAGTCAAACCAAAATACGAGATCGTCGTCATGATGAGACCGGGATTAGCGTAATGGAGTTTATCAAACTCCAATCCCATCTCCTTCATTTCTGACGGCTGGTAGTTGTGAATTACCATATCCGCTTTTGCACACAGGCTCTGCAAAAGTGCGTGTCCTCGTGGCGTGCGGAGATTAAGAGTCACGCCGTGTTTGTTCGCATTGAGATAGAGGAAGAGGCCACTCTTTTCTGTATGCGGTGTATCGCCGGGGAATGGTCCACGTTTGCGCGCCAGATCCCCACCCGGCTCTTCTACTTTAATCACCTCTGCTCCTAAATCAGCTAAAAGCTTGCCGAGATAGGAAGCAGACACCATGTTGCCGCATTCGACAACTTTCAGTCCGGTAAGCAGTTGTTCTGCCATGATACCTCTCCACTACAGAATGTTACTTAATTGCCGTCGGGTTGACTGGCGAACCGGCTCCGCCGACAACTTTGAGGGGTGCGCCTACGAACATGAACGTATACTGACCATCTTTGGCACAATCTTCAGCAAGATCATAGAACCAGTCAATTTCGTTGAACACCACTCCCAGGTTGCGCAGCAATGCAGCATGGAGGGGAATCATCGTCTTCGACTCCGGGTGCATCGTCTGCTCCGACCCCACAGTGTCAGTCCCGAACGAGGGGATCTCCATTTCATGGAACCACTTGACCAACTCTGGACTATAGCTAAGCCCCGGCTCGCTCATTGATTTGTTGGGAAAGAAGGCATCCGAGCCCTCGTCGTAGAACCGCTTCAGCCAGCCGGTATGAATCAGCAAGATGTCGTGCTTCTCAATTGGTGACTTTTGCATCTCCGCCGTCTTCAGTAGATCATCAACCGTGATCCCTTCATTCGCCTGCAGATGCTTCACCCCTTTGTAGCGCGCGACATCAAGGAGGATGCCGCGCCCCACGACCCCACGGTTGGCGATCTTCTCAACACTGCATTTGCGCAACGCGCCGATCGTGGTCTTCGCGTCATAGCCGTTATACAGCTGATCGTCGTACCACACGTGACCGAGGGCATCATACTGCGTGGTTCCTTGTAGATACATGAAGATCACATCGTCGGCGTACTCCATTCCGCCGGGAAACGCGTGGGCATGGCCGTTCATGTAGTGCCCTTTATCCATCGCCATCGTCCGAGTCGTCTGCCCACGACCGGGGTAAATCGGATCACCACCAGGTCGAGCCACCGGCACCCCGAGCATAAACACTTTTCCTTGTTGTACGGCCTTCACTCCACGGAGGACCTCAGCACTGGTGAGAAAGTTCAGCGCACCAACTTCGTCATCAGCACCCCAGCGACCCCAATTTTTCGGGCTATCTTTTAGTAGTTCGGTGAATGTTTTTGCAGCCATGCTTTTTTGCCTCCTCCTATCATCATAATTAGTGACCAACTGTCTATGTCATTGCGAGTAAAGCGAAGCAATCTCTTTTACAGCAAGGATTGTCACCAGTCCAACACCGCTTGTTTCTTATGATAGCCTGCATTGTCCACAATCAGATGCCACCGACTGTCGGGGTCGCCGAGCGCGCAGTGCGTGCAAGAAGCGGCGAAACTCCAGATTGGTATGGCGCTGATAGCGCTACGCGAAGACTTTCCCCGTACCGACATCAAAGGCGGCAAAGAGATCGACCAACCCCATGGCCGAGATACTCAAACTCCTGGCGCTCCACCAAGCCGGCGCGCAAGGGCAACGTCAGGTGCAAGCGCTCCAGAGCTTGCTTGTGGGTCTTCTCATCCAGACACAGGACCCGACAGCCTCGGAGTGGATGCAGATACAGGTCAATAATCTCGGCCATCTTCTCCTCAAACAACGCGCTCAGTGCGGGTCAAGAAGTAGCGCAAACGATGAGGTTTGTGGCCAACTCCGCCAAAATCCGTTGGATCGTAGCAGGACTCATAGTGATAATTTCTCCCGCGCCCGGCCACCAACCGGGCCAAATCGCGCACCCTAACGACCATGTCATCGCGCGCAAAGCGCAGCAATCTCTTTTCCTGCCAAGATGGCTTCGTCGCCGACGGCCCTCGCAATGACAGGTCTCACTCATTTTCTATCAGGCTATTTGTTCTCAATTCATCATTCTGCATTCAGCATCTTATGATCAGATCACTCCCCGTGCGCCAACATCTCAATCTCGTCCGCACGAAGTCCCAGCACGCTACCATAGACTTCGAGATTATGCTCACCTAATTCTGGACCAGTGAAAAGCACCTGCCCGGGTGTGTCACTCAGTTTCGGCACAATCCCTGGCATGCGAATCTCGCCAAGGAGACGATCATGCACCGAGAGCAACATATCTCGCGCGTGGAACTGGGAATCTTTTACAATGTCCGCAATCGAATACACCGGCCCCGCCGGAATCGTTGCCGTGTCGAGCCGCGACAACAGCACGTCGAGTTCTTGCCCAGCAGTCCACGCCGCAACAATCTCATCAATCGCCTCACGATTCTGCCCCCGGACAATCTGACGCGCAAAGCGTGGATCGCTCGCTAACTCTTCTCGTTGCATCAACGTGCATAAGCGGCGAAACAAACCGTCGGTGTTGGCGGCAATAATGATCCATTGTCCACCCTTACAAGGATAGAGATTCGATGGCGCAAACCCCGGGAGTGTTGTTCCGGTGCGTGTACGGATAAAGCCGGTGCGATCATACTCAGTCAGTGTCCCTTCTAGCAGAGCAAATACACTTTCGTAGAGCGCGGTGTCGATCACCTGCCCTTGGCCTCCGTGCACATCACGATTGTATAATGCCATCATCACACCGTACGCGGAGAACATCCCGGCCAGTGAATCCCCAAGGCTAATACCGACTCGACACGGTGCACGATCAGGAAATCCGACCAAGTGGCGCAGCCCGCCAAAAGCCTCAGCAACCGCGGCGAAACCTGGTTTGTGGCTATACGGTCCAGTTTGCCCATACCCAGAGACACGAACAAACACGAGCCTAGGATTGATTTGCTTCAGAGCATCGTACCCCAACCCCCACCCTTCAAATGTGCCCGGACGAAAGTTCTCAATCAGTACATCGGCCTCAGCAATCAGCTTCCGTAGAATCTCCTGACCTTCAGGAACTCGCAGATTTAACGTTATACACTTCTTGTTACGTGAGATACTTGGCCACCATAGGCTTTTGCCGTCTTCCAGCGCCTGCCCAGTAGTGCGCATCGGGTCACCTTCACCCGGCGCTTCAATCTTAATGACCTCTGCTCCGAAGTCACCCAGCAAGCGAGCGCAAAACGGACCAGCAAGAAGAACCCCGGTTTCAATCACCCTAATACCGTGTAACGGTCCGGCTGTTGCAATACCCATCGTTTGCTATTTCGCTCCTATTTCGTGACCGACGCCGCGGCTTTGATCGCCTCGATGATGTGTTGATACCCAGTACAGCGACAGAGATTGCCCGCGATGTTGTGACGAATGGTCGTCTCATTTGGATTGGGATGCTCTTGCAGAAGCTTATATGCCGACAGCACCATACCCGGCGTACAATAGCCGCATTGCAATGCATGGTGGTCAACAAACGATTGTTGCAGCGGATGCAGTTTCTCATCCCCTTGTGGAGTCAACCCCTCGATAGTCATCACGTTACAGCCTTCGGCGTCAGCGGCAAGGATAGTACACGACTTCACCGTCAAGTCATCAAGAATCACCGTGCACGCGCCGCAGTTTCCAGTAAGACAGCCGACGTGCGTCCCGGTAAGGTTCAAGTGATCACGAAGAAAATCGACTAGCAGTGTGCGCGTGTCGATCTCGGCTTGGCGTGGGGTGTTGTTGACGGTTAGATGGATTGTGGTTCTCACTGTGAGGTCTCCTTAATCACTCCATACGACGGAAAAGATCCTCCCTCTCCCTCCTTTTTCAAAGGAGAGCACCCAAATTTAGCCCCCTTTTCTAAAACGGGGCCGCGCGCAGCGCAGGGCGACTTTGCAACTGAGGAAGGCACGTAGGGCGGGCTGTGCCCGCCAAGATACGGCAACATCATTTTGCCACCCTCTCCACCGCCGCCTTCACCGCCCGCTTGGTAAACACTCGAACCATCTCTCGTTTATACTCAGCATTGGCATGCAACTCGTTGGTCGGATCTTCCGCCGCATTGTACGCAGTTTCAGCTACTTCGACGATGAGACTTTCATCCATCTGCTTCCCGCGACAGTACCCTTCAAGATTAGGAATGCGGAATGGTATTGTTGCTCCTCCGCTCACTGCCACTGAAATCCGCTGACAGATGTTATTGTTGAGTTCCACGATCGCCGCCGCGCCAACAATCGCAAAGCCGCCTTCAATACGTCGGTGTTTAGCATAGGCTGAGCCGGTCCCAGTAGGCAGCACAGGAACACGGATTTCAGTCACAATTTCGTGCGAGTTAAGTGCAGTTGTCAAATAACCAACAAAAAACTCTTCCGCTGAGACAATACGTTCACCGGTCGGACCAGTAAGTCGAAACTTCGCACCCAGAACCAAACACACCGGCGGATAGTCTGCGGCTGGATCAAAATGTGAGATGCTTCCACCAATCGTCCCGCGATGACGAATCTGCACGTCGCCGATGTCCGCGGCTGCTTCGGCGAGCAGTCGACAATGTTGCTGGAGGACAGACGAGGTCGCGAGCACCTGATGTGTGGTCAGTGCGCCAATCGCAATTTCATTCCCTTCTTCCCGGACATACGACAACGTCGAGCGTAGACGATTCAAGCTCACAATATGTTGAGGAGCAACGACACCGAGATTCATCGCTGGCACGAGGGATTGACCCCCAGCTAACACCTTGGCATCATCACCAAGCTCAGACAACAGACGAACGGCTTCAGCCACGCTCTGTGGCGCATGAAAGGAAAACGGCTGACGGATCATGCCGCTTTCCTCGCCTTGGCTTCTTGAATCGACCGCCATACACGGTTAGGTGTCAGCGGCGTTTCATTGATCTGCACCCCGAACGGCGCGAGGGCATCTTCGACCGCACTGAGAAACGCACCGTAGGGCGCAGAAATCGCCGACTCCCCTACCCCTTTGGTCCCCAACGCAGTAAACGGACTCGGAGTCTCTTGATGATAGACCTCGATCGGCGGCACTTCTTTCGCCGTCGGCATAGTGTAGTCCATGAACGTGCCAGTCAGCAGTTGGCCATTTTCGTCGTAGGCCAACTCCTCGAACATCACACCGCCAATTCCTTGCACGGTACCGCCAATTACCTGCCCTTCAACTAACAAGGGATTAATAATCTTACCGGAGTCATGACACAGGACATAGCGCAACGGCGTAATCATTCCCGTCTCGACATCTACTTCGACAATCACAATTCCCGCGGCATAGGGATAGGTCGGGTATGCATTAATGCGGCCTTGATCGTCTGGAATGTGATTGACGTTGCCCATACGGTAGTAACGCGTAGATTCCAGACCGGGTTCGATACCTAAAACAGGACGCGTAAAGGCTTGACGATAAATCACGCGGCAGACATCGGCGATCGCAATCGAACGCTGTGGCGCTTGCTTGATGAACACTTTGCCATCCGCCAGATCGAGGTCGTCTGGCGCCGTCTCCAGCATATTGCCTGCCACCTTCAGCAACTTATCGCGAACATCACCGGCAGCAATAAACGAGGCACTGCCACCGACTGTCAGGCTACGCGAACTCCAGTTGCCCATGCCATAGGGAGAGACAAGCGTATCGCCTTGGAGGACTTTCACGTTCTCCAGCACAACACCTAGGCGATCAGCAACAATCTGCGCGATCCCGGTTTCGTTTCCTCCACCAGGCGAGGTCACGCCAGTCAGCACCGTTACCGTTCCGGTTGGACTCATGCGTACCGTAGCACTGTCATAGGCAGTGATGAAACTATCCGGAATGCAGCCGCCTTCCGGGGTCAACTCAAAGCCGATCCCCAGACCGAGATAGCGGCCTTGCTTACGCGCCTCTTCTTGTTGCTTGCGAAATTCTGCGTAGCCAATCTTTTCCAGCGCCGTATTTAACGCACCGGCATAATTGCCACTATCGGCACGCATGCCGGAGATTTGTTCATAGGGAAATTCGTCTGGAGAGATGAAGTTTTTCCGTCGTACTTCCGCGCGATCCATATTGAGTCGTCGCGCCACCGCATCCATCACCCGATCCATGACAAACGAAGAACACTCTTTACCAAAGCCGCGATACGCGTTGAGCGAACCTTTGTTCGTCACGACAATCGAGAGATCGGTCTCACAGTTAGGAATCTTATAGCAAGCCGGGAGGGTAAACGTCGTAACAAACGGCATACCCCAACCGCAGATAGCTGCTACGACACCGTTGTCTGCAATAATGCGATCCTTGAAGCCAATGACCGTACCGTCATTCTCAAAGGCCACTTCATAATGATGAACCTGGTCACGAGCATGCCCGGCGACCTGTAAATGCTCGGTTCGCTCCTCGATCCATTTCACCGGCCTACCAGTCAGTTTTGCTAATAAACAGATCAAAGGGTCTTCAGGATGGGTGGCAATCTTGATGCCAAACGCGCCGCCGACATTTGGTTGAATCACACGCACTTCTTCTTCCGACATCTTGAGAGTCTGGGCGATCACCGTGCGTAGCATGTGCGGCGTCTGGGTTGAGGTCCACAGCGTAAGATAGCCAAGTGCCGTGTCGAGTGTAGCCACACAGGCTCGCGGCTCCATCGGATTGCCGGTATGACGATGGATGCGGAGCGTTCCTTTCAGTGTATGTGCAGCGCGAGCAAAGGCCCCTGACACGTCCCCACCTTGAAAGTGGACGTGTAACATTTGGTTTGTCTTCCACTGGGGATAGACAAGCGGGGAGTTGGGCTCCAACGCTTTCTCAGCGTCCACGACCACCGGCAGGTCATCGTATTCTACCTGGATGAGATCCAGCGCTTCAGCCGCAACGTAACGATCATCAGCGACCACGGCAGCGACTGGTTCACCAACATACTTCACCTCATCGATCGCCAGACAATAGACCTCAGTGCCGTTGCCGCCAAAGCCGCGGGGATCAAGAGTTTGCGGGATAGGAATCGTATATTTGAGAATGTCCTTTCCGGTGACAACAATACGCACCCCGGGGAACCGCCGCGCGGCATCGACATCGATAGACGTGATTTTCGCATGCGCAAAAGGGCTCCGCAGGATTGTCATGAAGCCCATTCCGGGCAGGGAAACGTCAGCAGTGTACTGCCCTTTTCCTGCCACAAGAACGCCATCAAGCTTGCCGGGAACGGCTTTGCCAATATAGGCCATACGCGCCCTTTTGGTCGATATTTTCGCGGGCACGATAAGCCGAAACGCCTAGAGGGTCAAGGCATAAGAGTATCGCAGGAGGCAAACACGCAGCGGAAGATTCCCGCCCGACTACTAAAGAGCAGGCGTTCTCCTTGCTCCGAAGCGCTTGAGGGCTTGACCTGCGTAGAGAAGTACAGAATGTATCCGAACCACTGGCGCGGCTGATACAGCAGTGTACCTACCGCGACCCAAAGAAGCGCCCGACAGCGAGCGAGGCTTTAGTCATACTGAAGAGTATCGACAATGTTGTTGCCTCATCATCTGAGGTCTTCCCAAATGGTGTGGAAATAGCATCAGACAGCGATGCTCCTGGATGATGGTTTTTACTTCAGTGTAATGCCTCCAACAACGCTTTCGCCTCTTGCAAATCCTTCGTGTCAAACCCTTCGGTGAACCAATCATAGATCTGTGGATAACATGTGGTGAGCTTCTGCTTGTCTTGCCTTGCTGCTGCCACAGGCGGGCGAGGCTCGTGGCGGCGCGGAGTTCGAGCGATTTAGCTTGCTTGATGGCGGGCAACTCCAAGAGCCTGCTGGAAACAGGCTTCTGCTTCTGCGGTGCAGGAGTCCGGGGCTCGCTCTCAGACTGCAGCGTCAGCTCGCCTTTCAGCCGATAAGCTCCGCCTCGTACCAACCGCTCTCCAGTTTTGTCCATCGTCGCCAGCGCCTCGGCCAGTGCGGCCAGCCCTTCCTCTGCCTGCCCCGCTTTCCCATACGCCTCGGCCAGCAGAGCAAGATAATACGGCCGTGCTAGCTCTGCCCCTGTGGCCCGAGGGCGGCCAAGCCCTGGCGCATCTGCGCAATCCCCTCTTCTCTCTGTCCCTGCTCGGCCAGCGCCCAGCCCCACAGGATAGTCCCATACGCCAACCAGTACGAAAACCCCTGCTCGGTACACAGTGTATCATTGCCTCGGCCCGCTCCTGGACTGCCTGCACTCTCCCGGCGAAGCTGAGGAAGCATGCCAGCAAAGTGCAGGGCATAAGCTAGACTAAAGGGGTGAGACAGCTCCTGGGCCAGGGTGAGCGCGTCGTGGCTTCTCTTGAGAGCTTGGTCCGGATAGCCCAGATGCCACAGGGCCAAGGCCACATACACGACAGGCAGGTCACCCCAGGGTCTTGCCCATACAGAATAGGCGAGGGCGCGGTGCTGCTGGGGCATCGTAGAGGGCCATGCCCTGCTCAAAGTGCTCGCGGGCCGGGACAAACTCTCCAAGAGCAGAGCAAAGTCAGCCCCAGCGCGAAGTGGGCCTCCACAAGAGGGCAGAGTCTTGTACCCGTGAGCCAAGCGTCAGGCACTGCTGTCCCAACTCCCGCGCCGTCTGGTACTCCGCCCGCACGAAATAAAACTACACAGTCCCCACAGCACCGGGAAGAGCTGAGGCGTCTCCCCCACCTGTGACACAGCTCCCGAGCCCGGGTGTAGGCTTGTTCCACTTCCGAGGCCCATAGCCCTTGGTGGCCTGCAGCAGAACGCCCAGGGCGATTTGCAGCGTGAGTTCTTGCCGGGCGCGCTCGGGCGTGTCCGGCAGGGTCTTGAGCAACTCCAGAGCAGTGGTCAGGTGACTGATCGCTTCCGCATAGGCCGAGCGCTGCACGGCTTGTTGTCCCGCCAGGCCGAGGTACTCCATCGCCTTCTGGGTGTTACCGCTGCGCTGTAGTGATGGGCTAACTCGCTGTAGTGGTCTTCCAAGTTGGCCCGGTCCAGTGCTTCAATCGCCTGCCCGGTTTGTTCGTGCAGGGTTTTCGTCGCTCCTGCAACACCGAGTTGTAGGCGACCTCTTGGGTGAGCGCATGCTTGAATAGGTACTCGACTTCGGGGAACGCGGGCTGTTCGTAGAGAAACTCTTTGCGCTGCAGGGAAGCAAGGAGACGATACAGTTCATCTTCGGGTTGGGTGATCACTTGGCGGACCAGACTCACAGGGAACTCGCGACCGATGACCGCGAGCTGTTGTAATAAGGCTTTTTCTTCGGGAGCGAGGCGGTCAATACGCGCGGCCAAGACGCCTTGCACGGTCGGCGAAATGTGCAGCTCCGTCGGCGTTCTCTCCAACCGGTAGTGCCCGCGTTCGCCCACGAGCGCCCCTTCCTCCGCAAGGGTCTGGACCACCTCTTCCATGAAAAACGGCGTCCCTTCCGTCTTCTCCAAAATCAGGTGCTTCAGGGCAGTGAGGCTGGCGTCGTTGCCTAACAAGAAGGTGAGCAATTCCTCCGCTTCGGCTTTACCCAACGGCGCGAGCCGTAGCTGCGTATAGTACGTCTTCTGTCCCCACTCGTGGCGATACTCCGGGCGATAGTTGATTAGGAGCAGGATCTTGGCGCGACTGGCGACACCCTCACTCAGCGTATCGAGAAACCCTTGCGTCTCACTATCAATCCAATGCAAGTCCTCAAAGATGAGCAATGAGGGGTTGATTGAGACTCTCTCGGAAGAACAGCTTCTTGAGTGCCTCAAAGGTGCGTCGGCGCCGAATCTGCGGGTCCATCTGCTGCAACGGCGAGGGTTGGTCTTCAACCCCAAGCAGGCAAACAAGTAGGGCAAGGTGTCTTCGAGGCTGCGATCAAGCTCAAGCACTTTGCCAATGACTTTCTGCCGACGTGTCCGCTCATCCTCTTGAGGCTCGAATCCGAAAGTAACTCTTGAGTAGCTCGATCACCGGCAGATAGGGCGACGCTTTGCCGTACGAGACGGAATAGGCTTCCAGGACTAGACAGCCACTGTGGGAGTGAGCTTGAACTCGTAGAATAAACGCGACTTCCCTAACCCGGGCTCGCCCATCACCCCCACGATCTGCCCGTGTCCGGCTTTCGCTTGCTCTAACGCCTCGCTGCAGCTGTTCCAGTTCGCTCTGCCGCCCGACAAACCGCGTGAGTCCACGCCGGGCAGCGACTTGCAGGCGCGTGCGTAACGGCCCGACCCCAGCACTTCATAGATGTGGAGCGGCTCTTCCACTCCTTTGATCTGCGTCTGCCCTAGATCCTTGAACGCAAAATACCCGTCCGTGAGTTTGTGGGTGTAGCTCGGTGACCAGAATCGAGCCAGGCGTGGCCAGTTGCTCCATGCGCGCCGCCAGGTTGGTGGAGTGTCCAACTGGGACATAGTCCGTATGCAAATCATCTTTGCGAATCGAGCGCAGCACCACTTCGCCCGGTGTTTATGCCGACCCGCATCAGCAGTGGCGGATAGCCTTTTGCCGCAGCGTATCGGCATAGCGGCGCATCTCCTCTTGCATGCGCAGCGCGGCATAGAGAGCGCGCTGGGGATGATCTTCATGGGCAATCGGCGCACCGAACAGGGCAAAGATGCCATCGCCCAAGGCTTGGGCCACATAGCCCTCATAGCGATGCACGGCATCCATCATGAGTTGTAACGCGGGATCGATGATCGCGCGGGCCTCTTCGGGATCGAGCCCTTCGATCAAGGCGGTCGAGCCTTTGAGATCAGCAAAGAGCGCAGTGATGGTCTTACGCTCATCCTCTGTAGTTACCGCCGCACGCTTCCAGCGCCGCTTGCTCGGCGCGAATACGCTCGGCTAGATGAGGAGGCGTATAACTGGCAGGAGGGGCGGGCGCAGACGATGCGCTTCGCTCGGTG
Source organism: uncultured delta proteobacterium (assembly GCA_963733195.1). Taxonomy (GTDB): domain Bacteria; phylum Desulfobacterota; class Binatia; order Bin18; family Bin18; genus VGTJ01. The sequence goes on along the minus strand of CAVTCR010000022.1, from coordinate 2,432 downwards.
CCGCGCCGATGCCGTGTCTCCCTTCCACACCAGCATCTTGCCGTCTTTGTCGACCGCGACCGCGCACGGCGGTCAGCTCTCGCTTACTGCCTGCCAACTGCTCCGCGGTAAGGCTGAACTGCAGCTGAATGGACCGATAGCTCACGCGCCCGTGGCGTTGCAGAAGGGATGCGACTTGGTCGATGACGGCATACAGGTCCATCAGCGGCCCTCCGCTAGTTCGTCCAGCAGCGCTTTGGCCTCTTGCAAGTCTTTGGTGTCAAAGCCTTCGGTGAACCAGCTGTAGACCTCGGACAACAGTTGGTGAGCTTCGGTTTGTTTGCCTTGCTGCTGCCAGAGACGGGCGAGGCTCGTCGCTGCGCGTAGTTCCAGCGACTTCGCTTGCTGCCGGCGGGCAATCTCGATGGCTTTCTGGAAACACTCTTCAGCTTCTTCTTCGACTTTGGACTTGAGACCTTGGGCTGCTTAGACCTGGAGCGTCAGCTCGCCCTTCAGCCGATACAGCTCCGCCTCGTAGAATCGCTCCCCAGTTTTGTCCACCACCGTCAGCGCCTCGGCGAGTACAGCAAGCCCTTCCTCTGCCTGCCCTGCTTTCCCATACGCCTCGGCCAGCAGGGCAAGATAATGGACTGAAATATCCTTGCCCCTATGGCCTGCAGGTGGCCAGGCCTTGGCGGATCTGGGTAATCCCCTCTTCAACCTGTCCCTGTTCGGCCAGCGCCCAGCCCTGCAGGATAGTCCCTTGCCCTAACCAAACTGGAAATCCCTGCTCGCGCGCGAGGGTGATGGCTGCCTCTGCCCACTCTTGGGTCAGGGCTCTTCCCGGCGGAGCTGATGCGACAGGGCAGCAAAAATCCAGGGCGGCGGCCACGCTAAAGGGATAAGTCAGCTCTTGGGCCAGGGTTCGCGCGGCCTGCTCTTCTGTAGCGCTTGGTCCGGATAGCCCAGATGCCACAGGACCAAGGCGGCAGAGGAGAAGCCAAATACCCCCGGCTCCATGCCGTAGAGGGAAACATGGGAGAGGTGGCCGCCGTGGATCATACAGGGTCAGGCTCTGCGCCAGGTGGCCTGGGCCGCGCCGAACTCACCCAGATGGAATAAAGTGCTGCCCAGTGCCCAATATGCTTCCATGAGCAAGGCCGAGTCTTGCTCCCGCTGGGCCAAGCCAGGAGTTGCTCCCCCAGCTCGCGCGCCGTGAGCAACTCGCCCCGCACCAAGATGAAACACCCGCAGCCCAAAAAGGACCGGGAAGAGCTGGCGGGTCTCCCCGACCTGTCGGCACAGCTCCTGGGCGCGAGTATAGGTCGCTTTCACTTCTGGTGAGGAAAAGCTTCTGGTGGCCCGTAACGGCATGGCCAGAGTGAGGTGCAGCCTGAGTTCTTGTTGGGCGCGCTCGCGGGTGTCGGGCACCGTGTTGAGGAGCTCTAAAGCGGTGGTCAGATGCATGATCGCTTCCACATTGGCCGACCGTTGCACGGCCTGTCGCCCCGCTAGGTGCAGATACTCGACGGCTTTCTCCGTATTGCCACTGCGGCTGTAGTGATGCGCTAGCTCGCTGTAATGGTCGTTTAAATTGGTCGCGGTACAGCACTTCCATCGCTTGCGCCGTGTGTTCATGGATGGCTTTACGCCGCTCCTGCAGCACCGTGCTGTAAGCGACCTCTTGGGTGAGGGCGTGCTTAAAGATATATCGACCTCGGGAAACGCCGGCTGCTCGTAGAGAAACTCCTTGTGCTGTAGAGAGGATAAGAAGCGATAAGGTCTTCTTCTGGCTGGGTGATAACCTGGCGAATCAGGCTCAACGGGAATCACGCCCGATCACCGCTAGTTGCTGGAGCAAGGCTTTCTCGTCGGCGCTGAGGCGGTCGATGCGGGCTGCCAACACCCCTTGCACCGTGGGAGGAATGTGCAGCTCTGTCGGTGGGTGCTCTGAGCTGCCGAGTACGTGCCCACGCGTCACAGACCAGCACGCCCTTGCTCCACCAACTTCTGCACCACTTCTTCCATGAAGAACGGCGTCCCTTCGGTCTTCTCCAGAATAAGTTGCCTCAGGGTGTGTAGAGACGTTGCATGTAACGTTTCGCCCATTGGCAGCCCAGCAACACATCGAGAAATTCCTCCGCCTCTGCTCTTACCAAACGGTGCAAGACGGAGTTGGGTGTAATAGGTCTTCTGCCCCACTCGTGGCGATACTCCGGGCGGTAGTTCACCAGCAGGAGAATGCGGGCACTCGCCACGCTCTCACTGAGGGTGTCGAGAAACCCCTTGGGTCTCGCTGTCGATCCAGTGCAAGTCTTCAAAGACCAGGACCAAGGGCTGGTTCAGGCTCTCGCGCAGGAAGAGTTTCTTGAGAGACTCGAACGTCCGCCGTCTGCGGATCTGCGCGTCCATCTGGGGCAGAGACGAAGTCGTATCTTCGATGCCTAAGAGCG
>CAVTCR010000021.1:0-39297 GCA_963733195.1 uncultured delta proteobacterium | reverse complement strand
GAGGAGTAAAAGCGACAAGCCCAATGGCGGCAATCTCACTTCTCACTCACCCGCCGAATATCGGCCCCAAGCTGAGAAAGTTTCTCTTCGAGTGACTCGTAGCCACGGTCGAGATGATAGACGCGGGACACCTCAGTTGTACCTTGCGCTGCTAATGCGGCAAGGATCAGCGATACGCTGGCGCGCAGGTCGGTGGCCATGACCGGTGCGCCACTGAGGAAAGCTACCCCGTTCACTGCTGCGGTGTTACCTCGGATAAGGATGTCTGCTCCCAATCGTGCCAGCTCCTGGGCATGCATGAAGCGGTTCTCGAAAACCGTTTCTGTGATCAGGCTCCGTCCATCCCCTAGCGCTAAGAGTGCCATCATCTGCGCTTGGAGGTCCGTGGGAAAGCCAGGGTAGGGCCAGGTGATGATGTCTACGCCCGAAGGTCGCTCGGTGCAGGAAGCGATGAGGCCCTCAGCTTTCTCTTCAATGTTGACTCCTACATCCTGTAGTTTATCAAGAAACGCGCGGAGGTGGTCCGCCCGGGCACCACGCACGAAGACTTCACCTGAAGTGATAGCTCCAGCAATGAGAAAGGTTCCGGCTTCGACGCGATCGACAATTACTTCGTGGGTGATGCCATGCAGGGACGTCACTCCATCAATAGTAATAGTGCTGGTTCCCGCTCCACTGATACGCGCTCCCATGGCGTTGAGCATGGTCGCAAGATCTTCAATTTCTGGCTCACAGGCAGAGTTTTCCAAGACCGTAGTACCGTCTGCTAGGGTCGCCGCCATCATCAAATTTTCTGTTGCGCCCACGGAAGGAAACTCAAAGACGATATGCGCGCCGCGTAAGCGCTTGGCTTCGGCTTCGACATAGCCTTGCTGTATCCGAATCGTTGCGCCGAGTTGTTGTAGCCCGTCAAGGTGAATATTCACCGGTCGTGCACCAATCGCACAGCCACCTGGTGTGGAGACACGGGCACGGCCAAAACGTGCCAACAATGGTCCAAGGACCAGGAACGAGGCACGCATGGTTTTGACGAGATCATATGGGGCCTCTAAGTGGCGAACAGTACGTGCAGTCACTGCGACTTCATGATCACTCAGCCAGTCAGACTGCGCTCCGAACTCCCTAAGGAGGCGAAGGGCAGTACGAATATCGACTAGTCGCGGAACACGATCGAGGCGACACTCTTCCTCTGTCAGCAATGTGGCAAACAGAAGCGGCAAGGCCGCATTCTTTGATCCACCGACACTCACCTCACCTCGCAACGACACTCCACCCCGCACGACAATCCTGTCCATACTACGGATCTTTCTGCCGGACGTTACTTGGGTAACGCCTCGGGCTCTTTACGGACGCATGTTCGTAACTGACGGAACTCCCTGCTCTGGTGTGACCCCGGTACGTATTCTCGCTTCGGCGAGATTGCTTACGCGTAACACTCTAACCGACTTTTTTCGCCATTGCAAAATGTCACTGGAGAGCTGGTAGTCAGTCATGTTGATTATGAGGGGTGGCAGTGGTGGCGTCATTCCGGGCGAGCAAAGCGAGACCCGGAATCCAGCAGGCATAACCACAGGCAAATGCTTAATTCTCCTGGATGCCAGCTTTCGCTGGCATGACGAAATCGAACCCATCAGAATCAATGAGATGCAACACTAGCGTTTTCGCGCTGTAATCACCCGTTCACGACCTTCGTAATCGAGCACACACGAGCTGGCCGTCAGTCCCGGTTGTTCCTGCGCGAGATGTAAGATAGCTGCCCCTTGGTCGTGGCCAACTTCCATCACGAGGTAGCCGCCTGAACGAAGATACTTAGGACTCTCGTTCAGCAGACGGCGGTAAAAGTTGAGCCCGTCCGGCCCGCCGTCTAAGGCGCTGTGAGGTTCCCAGGCGCTCACCTCCGGTTGAAGCGTTGGGATATCGTCGTGAACGATATACGGTGGATTGGAAACGATGAGATCAAAAGTAATCCCTTGCTGTTGGAGCGGCGTGAATAAATCTCCCTGAAGGAAATGCGTGCGTTCAGCTACACCATGTCGTCGCGCATTTTCCTGAGCGACAGCGAGAGCGGTACTTGATATCTCGGTCGCCCACACCTCTACGCCAGGCAATTCTTTGGCGAGCGCGATGGCGATGCAACCGCTTCCAGTACCGAGGTCTAGGATTTTGGGAGTCGGGGGTCGGGAGTCGGGAGTGCGGAGATCCAGAGTCCAGAGTCCAGAGTCCAGGACTCTAAAGGCCGGGTTCTCGGCTTTTGATTTTTGATTTTTGATTTTTGATTTTTGCCTTTTGCCCAATAGGTTTAGCGCCGTTTCGACGACCAGTTCGGTCTCTGGGCGAGGGATCAAAACGTCTCGGTTTACTATGAATTCAAGCGACCAAAACTCTTGTACACCGGTAATGTACTGTAACGGCTCGCGCTGTAAGCGGCGATGGAGCAACTGATGAAACCGTACAGTGTCTACTTCAGAGAGGTCATCCTGTAGTCGTGCATAGAAGCCTGCACGCGTGAGTCCGAGTACATATGCGAGCAACACTTCGGCATCTAATCGAGGGTTGGGGATGCCGTGGATTGTCAGGGCTTCGCTGGCTTGGGCAAGGACGTCATGAATGGACAAGGGCATATCAGGCGGGCAAGGCTGTAAGGCTGGAGGCTTATGTTTAGGTGTAGGGAACACGTCACTTTTCCCTCAAGCCTGAAGCCTTCAGCCTGTAACCTGTTCTTCTTTTTCTACTTTTGCCTTTTGATTTTTGCTTTGCCGTTTCCCTGTAGCCTGAAGCCTTCAACCTATAGCCTATTCGGAAAGCATCTCCGCTTGATGCGAGGTATTCAGCGCGTCGAATACTGCGTCGAGTTCCCCATCCAGTACGCGATCCAGTGTATAGACTGTGAGATTAATCCGATGGTCGGTCAGTCGCGACTGGGGAAAATTGTAGGTGCGGATGCGTTCAGAACGGTCTCCCGAGCCGACCATACTGCGCCGAGAAGCGGTGATCGCTGCCTGTTGTTCTTCACGTGCACGTTCCAATAACCGGGCGCGCAAAATTTTCAACCCTTTGGCTTTGTTCTTGTGCTGCGATTTTTCATCTTGACAAGAAACCACAATCCCACTGGGGATATGGGTAATTCGCACAGCTGAGTCAGTTGTGTTCACACTTTGTCCGCCCGGACCAGAGGAACGGAACACGTCGATGCGGAGATCTTTTTCATCGATGTGAACATCCACGTCATCGGCTTCTGGTAACACCGCGACCGTGACTGCTGACGTATGAATACGCCCAGAGGCTTCTGTCTCTGGTACACGCTGGACGCGATGCACGCCACCTTCAAACTTCAGGCGACTATATGCTCCCTTGCCTTCGATCAAGCTGATGACTTCTTTAAATCCGCCCAAGCCGGTGGCGTTGGAGCTCATCACTTCCAGTCGCCATCGGTGCCGCTCCGCATACCGCGAATACATACGGAACAGACTCGCAGCAAACAGACTCGCTTCTTCCCCACCCGTGCCAGCGCGGATTTCTAATAGCACGTTCTTTTCGTCAAGCGGATCTTTGGGAATCAATAGCCGTCGGATATCGTCTTCGAGGCGATCGTATCTTGCCCGCAACGAGAGCTGTTCCTCTTGCGCAAGCTCACGTACGGCGGGGTCCTGATCTTCCAGCAGTACTTTGCTCTCTTCGAGTTCTTGGGTGACTTTTTGCCACTCCCGAAAACAGACGACGACTTCTTCCAACGAAGAGCGTTCCTTAGCGAGTTTCTTGTACTCGTTCTGGTTGTTCATTGCCTCGGGACGAATCAAGGCGTCTTCAAGTTCCTGGTATCTTTTCTCGACACTGCGCAACTTGTCGACGATCGTTTCAGCACCACTCATAAGAATATCTCTATTGGAAGACGAAACGGGATGGTAGACGAAAAAGTAGGGGCGGTGTGTAAACCGCCCCTACAAGATGTTGCTTCCTCACTCTCGTACCGCCAAACCGGAATTGAGAGGGGGACGAAGAGCTACGCCTGAGCTGCTTCTCCAGTTTTGCCGTAACGACGGCGGAATCGTTCCACCCGGCCACCGGTGTCCATAAGACGTTGCTTGCCAGTGTAGAACGGATGGCAAGCCGAGCAGACATCAAGGTGCATAGTGGGAGATGTTGACCGCGTCTCAAAGGTGTTGCCACAGGCACACGTGACCACGCATTTCTCGTATTTGGGATGAATACCGTCTTTCATTCTTAACCTCCGCTCGCTACTATTACCACCTTGCCGTCAGAGCCGCAAGGTGAAGGGGAAAAAGCCATGCTGCAACAACGTCTTAGCGATATCCAAGAAGCGCTCCGCCATGAACAGGTCGACGGCTGGTTGTTCTACGATTTTCGCGGTAGCGATCCGCTTGCGTATCGTATTTTAGGGCTTGATGCAACGACGATTTCTACGCGTCGCTGGTATTATTTCATTCCAGATCAAGGCGAACCGGTGGGAATTGTGTCCAGCGTAGAGCCTCGTCGCTTGGATATGCTTCCTGGTCAGAAGAAAGTCTTTCTTTCCTGGCAGCAATTACAGGCGGCGCTGGCCGAAACTCTGCAGGGACGGCAGCGAATCGCTATGCAGTACTCACCGGGGAATGCGATTCCCTATGTCTCACGTGTCGATGCTGGCACGATCGAGTTGATTCGCCAGTTTGGTGTCGAAATCGTGTCTGCGGCGGATCTGGTACAACAATTTGAGGCAGTATGGACTACGGCCCAATGGGAGAGTCACTTGCGAGCGGCAAAGGGCGTGCGCGAGACGGTTGATGAAGCATTCGCTTATATCCGCCAACATGCACCGATTAGCGAATACGCGGTCCAGCAATTCATCATTGAGCGCTTCAAGGCGCGCGGTTTGACGACCCATCATCCACCGATTGTGGGGATTAACGCGCACAGTGCTGACCCGCATTACGAGCCGCAGCCCGAGGGCTCGTCACTCATTCGCCCGGGCGACTTCGTGTTGATCGACTTATGGGCTAAGGAACCCGGTGGCGTCTATGCAGACATCACCTGGACCGGGTTCATGGGCAAAGAAGTCCCGGCTCGCTATCAAGAGATTTTCAATCATGTGCGGAATGGTCGTGATGCAGCCATCGCCTTTGTTAAAGAGCGAGTCGCGCGTGAGCAATCGTTTGCTGGTTATGAAGTAGATGCGGTCACACGCAAAGTCATTACTGACGCTGGATATGGTAACTACTTCGTTCACCGTACTGGGCATTCGATCGGTGAAGAAGTCCACGGCAATGGGGCGAACATGGATGGCTTAGAGACACAAGACGAACGACGGGTGTTGCCGGGAACCTGTTTTTCGATTGAGCCAGGGATTTACCTGGCCGGAGAATTCGGGGTGCGCAGCGAGATCAATATGTACATCACTTCGCGTGAAGCGATCGTGACTGGCGCGCCGATGCAGACAGAAGTGATACCGATTTTGGCGTGACATGATGCATCTCGTCATCTTCGACATCGACGGCACCCTGACGCAAACCACGCACGTTGATGATCAGATGCTTTGTTCAGGTCGCTTTGCTCGATGAGCTTGGCCTGACGAGAATCAATTCCGACTGGTCGCGTTACCCGACAGTGTGTGATTCAGGTATCACGCAGTACATCTTCCGAGAGTATCTCAAGCGCGAACCGACCTTTGAGGAGGTCCTCCGCTTGCAACGACGCTTTGTCGCGCTCCTGGAAGACGTCTATCACCAAGAGCCAAGGCATTTTGCCGAGATTCCTGGTGCATGCAAAGCGATTCGCAACATTACGTCAGGATCCAAACTATAGAGTGGCGATTGCGACTGGTGGGTGGCAGCTCTCCGCATTATTGAAGCTCGAAAAAGCACAGATCGATATTGCCGGTCTCCCGGCGGCGTTTGCTGATCACGGTATTACCCGCGAGGTGATTATTGCTGCTGCCATGGCTATGGCACGAGGGATCTACCGACAACAGCAATTTTCTCACGTGACCTATGTTGGCGATGGAGTGTGGGATGTTCGCGCTGCACGGCAGTTAGGCATAAGCTTTATTGGTGTTGCTCAGGGAGAAAAGGAGACGGTCTTGCGCGCTGAAGGAGCAACCGCCATTATCCAAGACTTCACAGATTTTGTTCGATTCAGAGAGGTATTAGAGGAACTGCGCCATGGCAAAAGTGTGGTTTGTCCGGTCACAGAATCGTCTGGTCGCGCTCGGCGGTCGCCCGGCGTATGAAGGGGACTTAGAGAAATTGATTTGGCCATTGGATATTGGCTTGCATCGGTACTACACCGCTGGGCCGCTGGTTGAAGATACCGCCCCGCCACCAACTGAGTTTGCTCACCATGATATGGTCCTGCTTGAGGTTACTTCTGCTGACGTGACGGCAGGGTCAAACTATCAAGTGGGTTTCTATTCTTCCCCTTATTCGCCAAAGGCAGCAATCTCACGGCTCGGGACCCCGTACCAACATTAGGGCGAATCCCGGTAATGGAGGGCTCATATATAAGATGAGTCGAAAATGTCTGGTTTTTTGTTCGCCTGCTTTTCTAAAAATAGTCGGTGCGATCGCAGCATTTCTTACGCTTATCGTCTGCGGTAAAGAGCTGTCTGCGGTAATAGACTCTTCACGGCGCACGAAAGCTTGGCAACCGACCGACTGCACAACCTTCCAACTGAAAACCGAGGGGCGTCCGATCGAGTGCGGTTACGTCACCGTGCCGCGCCGCCACGCGGATCCATCGGGGCCAGCAATACGCCTCGCGACCGTGGTCATTAAGTCTGAAGCGGCCAACCGTCAGCCCGATCCGCTTTTCATCGCCCAAGGTGGACCCGGAGGGTCCTCAATCGATAGTTTTGCCCAGGTGCTCATCAGTTCACTGGACTTCCGCCCGGCTACAGACCGCGACCTCGTCGTCTGGGACCAGCGCGGGACATTCTATTCGCAACCAGCACTCCTGTGCCCGGAAGTTACCAAAGCAACGCGCGAAGCCGCACAACAAGTCGAACCCGAGTCTACAGAGACCGTAGACTCTAAGGAGCTGGAGTCGTATCGCACCTGTGGTGAACGTCTTACGCGCGAAGCCGGAGATCTTTCGGCGTTCAATAGCGTCGAGAATGCGAACGATGTCGAGGCGCTACGAGTGGCGCTCGGTTATGACACTATCAACTTCTATGGGGTCTCATACGGAACCGAGCTCGGGCAGTACTTCATGCGCCAGCATCCGGCACATCTACGCAGTATGGTGTTGGACGCCGTCGTGCCGATGCAGTTCAACTTGGTCACCGACGTCGCGTTGGTCAAGCAGCGTATTGCGGAAAAGTATTTCCAGGGATGCGCCAAGGATCCTCACTGTAACGACCGCGTTCCCTGATCTTGCAAAGCGCTTCCTTGCGCTCCTTGACCGACTTGACAAGGAACCGGTGACGCTCACCGTTACCAACCCTAAGAACCCGAGCGAGCGACTGTCGCTCAAGTTAAGCGGCGAAGACCTGGCCGATGCGCTGTACCAGGCCCTGTACATCCGACAGGCAGCGCCGCTGATCCCATACATCATCGACCGGGCGGACAAAGGAGACTTCAGTTTTGTCAGTGGCCTCCTGCTCCCTCTGCAGCTGTTCGAAGACAAATCTGCTGACGGCATGTATATGAGTGTCGTATGCGCGGAACGAGGAGATTCCAATCCGGATGCAGTAGCAGGTCCAGACCTGCATCCGCGCCTCGTGAAGTCTGGACGGCAGGGGGCGCGCGCGATTGTCGAGATCTGTCGAAGTTGGAAGATTGGCCTATTGCCGCGCGACGTTTTGCAGCCGGTCAAGAGCGAAGTGCCGACGCTGCTGCTCTCTGGTGAGTTCGATCCGATTACCCCACCTGCATTCGCGACCCAGGTCGGTGAGAGCCTCAGCCGTGATCAGTCGATTGCCTTCCCCAGCGGTACACATGGGCAAGCTTTCGAGGGCGCGTGTGCCAACCAGCTCATTCAGCGGTTTCTCGACAACCCCGGCGCACCGCTTGAGGCAAGCTGCGCTGCGGCGCCCGCCTCACATTTTATGACCCCTGGAGATCTTATCGTCATCCCTCCGTTGCGCGAAGCGGCGGCGATGGGTGCGCAAGCCGGGCTCATAACCTATGCGGCTCGATTTGTCTTAATCGCATTCGGGATGGTTATCCTCATGACAGCTATTCCCGTCTACGCGATCGGCGAAGTAACTGCGATCTTGCGTGGCCGGCGCGAGGCAACCGGGCCTTCAGACTGGAAAACGCGATTCGCGGCGGCGGCGCCGTGGTTGCCGCTGCTTGCGCTTGTGTTGTTCGTAGTTGCTCTCGTGGTCGTCGTGGGGATGCTCGGGGCAACTTTCTCAAACAACCTGCTGCTCACGTTCCTTGGCGCGGTGCCGAGCTCGATGCGTTGGGTATTCGTGCTGCCCCTGCTGGGAACTCTTGCGGTGCTGCTGATGAGTGTGGCCACCGCCGTAATGTGGGCGGGGGGGCGACGGACGGTCCTCGGTCGACTCTACTACATCATCCTGTTAGTGGCAGCACTTGCTGTAGTCGTAGGGTTCTGGAGACTAGGGTTTGTAACGGCGCTGTTCGGTTAAGGAGACTCAAATAAGCAGGCAGGGACTCGCATCACCCCGCACAACAGCGCGACCGGCATAGGCAGTGATTCCATCCCCGAGGCCAGCTCAGCATCTTCCCGCAAGAAGCCTTGCTACCTCTTAGTCTCCTTTGGAGCACTGGTAAACACTGCGGCAACCACCCGGCGCTGAATTTTACCCGTCGCAGTCCGAGGAATCTGAGTCACCAGATGGATCGTCTTGGGCACCTTAAAAGCAGCCAAACGCTCGCGACAATGTGCAGCCAGCTCTGCTTCACTCGCTGTGCCTTTTAAGACCACGGCAGCAGCAACCTCTTCTCCGTACTTCGTATCGGGGACACCAAAACATACCGCTTCAGCGACGGCTGGGTGTGTTAGTAATGCCTCGTCGATCTCGCGCGGGGAAATTTTCTCGCCACCACGATTAATCAGCTCCTTCAAACGACCAACCAGGGTGAGGTAACCATCGGCATCGAGAATGCCTTGATCGCCAGTGCGGAACCAGCCATTGGTGAACGAGGCCGCGTTCGCTTCAGGGTTGTTGTGATAGCCGCGGGTGACATTTTTTCCTTGAATCACAACTTCCCCCTGCGCTCCAGAAGCAAGGAGTTTGCCGTCGTCATCCATAATGCCGACTTGGACGCCGGTGCCATGACCGACGGAGCCCGGAAGTCGTTTCTCTGGCGGAAGAGGGTTTGAGGCCATCTGATGTGCAGCTTCGGTCATACCATAAGCTTCAAGCACGGGACAACCAAAGCGAGTCTCCATCCCTTCCATTGTGGCTGGGGCAAGCGCCGAGCTGCATGAACGAATAAACCGCAATCCACTTGTTCCCGGGGTTGGGGCATGATCCTCATCTGCTCGAGTCAACAGGACCTGGTGAATCGTCGGAACGGCGGTGTACCAGGTGGCTCGATGGGCTTTTACTGCTGGCCAAAACGCACCAGCACTAAACCGTGATGGAACAACGACTGTCCCGCCAGAACGAAACGTGGCGAGCGTAGAAGCGACTAAGCCGTGAACGTGAAACAGCGGCATCACACACAGTGAAACATCGTCTGGGGTCAACGCATACGTAGCAACAACATTGGCTGCTGAGGTCAGCAAATTACCATGTGAGAGCGGTACGCCTTTAGGGCGGCTAGTGGTCCCGCTGGTGTGCAAGAATAACGTGACATCCTCTGAGGAAGGTGTCGCTTGTTTCCGTGTAAATGGAGATTTTTTCAACGGAACAAGATCAACTTGACCATCAGTAGAAAGCGTGGTTTCGATCAACAGTGCGTTGGCTGGTGCTGCAGCTCGTGCCTGTTCTGCACCCCCTGGAGGGACAAGGAGCACCTTGGCTTCGATGTCTTCGAGGTAAAAACGAAACTCCTCGGTTGTATAGGCGGGATTCAGAGGTGCGGCAGTTGCGGCAGCAGCTCCGACGGCAAGAAACATGGTGATAACTTCAATGCCATTCGGTAGCGCCATTGCTACACGATCGCCACGGCCAATTCCTAGTTCCTGTAGGCGTGCGGCGAGGCGCTCTACTTGAGCATGCAAAGAACTGTACGTGACGACTGGGCCACCTTCGGGGACAATCAGGGCAGGGTGAGTAGGTGCACCAACAGAAAGCAGATCCGATAAAGTGACAAAAGTTTGCGTAGTCATGCTGCGGCTTTTAGCGTACTCCCAAGTAAATTGCATCTCCCTTGGAAGCACCTCCGCTACTTACGCAGCCTTCTCTTGCTGAGTATGTTGTACGAGCCAGGTACGAATCAAGGTGCGAAGCGGTAAATTTTTCTTTTTTGCGAGGCGCTTCAATTGGAACAGCAAGTCGGTGTCGACGCGAAGGCTAAGCGTCTCCGTTTTTCGCGGATACTTACGGACGCCTACTTCCTCTAATTGCCCTGCAGCTATGAGTTCTTGAGTAGAATAGCGTTCATAGTATCGAGCTTTGGCTTCAGCAGAAGCTCCAGGGGAGAGGGGTGGGATCGTTGTTTTCGCTTTGCGCTGCATGAAATCACTTTACCTTACGATGATATAATTTGACATCAGCCTGCCTTGCAGGCATGGCATGAAAGACAAACCAATGATCTCCTTTGTCTTCATAGACAAACTCTAAAAACTGTCCGGCATCAGTTTTTCCAATAACCTTGTACGTTTTTGTTCCTCCCTGTGGATTACGAAACAAAAGATGGCGATTGAAAAGACATTCACGAATTTCTTCCTCACCAACATCATGTCGTGCAAGGTTTCGCCGATGAAAACGAAGTGGCTTCACATCCGTCTATTTCACAAACGGCTTCGGATCAAGAAAACGATCGAGCACATTCCTCGTAATACGCGAGACATTATTCTTATACTTGTTGTGAGACAAACTGCCTGCCCAGGCGATCGAGCTTGAGGCCCACAGCGCGCCCCCGTTGGGTGTTTCGTAAAAGACCATATCAGCCCGGACTAACTCATTTTCTGTTCCACCGAGTCCTGGGTAGGTTGCCAGAAGTTCCTCACACACAACGAGATAGACGTCCGTGTGCTTGCCCATCGAAGTGGCTAGTACTAATGCATGTGGCGGAGTACCCAACAGGCGGTCTGCACGATCGATCTCTAGTCCTGCTGCCCCACCACCGATCAAGCCAAAATCACCAATAATCTCATCTTTCCCTATACCCTCGAAGATAAAGGCAGCGCGTGGATGAAAACTATCGGGCAAGCGGGCGTACGGTGCAGAAATATCGAACCCCTGTGCGGTGAAGCCGGTGCCGACGATCATTTGCGGTGGGCGACCTTGGCGTCGCCACAAGCCACCGTATTCGCCAGTGAAACTGTGATAGTATTCACCTGGTTCGGCGGCCCAAGTACGAATCCCTCCTTCATTCCGCCGCACTTCCATCACCCCTGATAACTCTGGATGATAGGCAATACGCCAATACCAGCCGTTGGCGCCCATGTACATGAATCGCCCGCCACGTTGTTGGTACGCCAACAATGCGTCCCACATCGGCTTGGAATGATACTCAGGATGAGTACTGGAGAGGATGACGGAATAGGGTTTTAGCAGCTCATAGCCGTGATAGTGCAAATCTTCGTCGGTGATGACATCGAACTCATAGCCCATCGCTTCTAGCCAATCAGTGATATGTGTGTCGGCGTTGAATTGCCACAATGACGATCCGTGCCCACCGAGCGCGGAGATGTGTTTGGGACGCATGTTAAGAATCGGGCGTAACCGGGAAGAGTAGCACACACCCGAACCATCAGAGTGTGTGTCGTAACAGGATAATCCGTACTCACGGTGTTCGTTGAGGAACAAGCTGTTCCGATCGAGGGTAGGGATTCGGCCAGCGACAACCTCAATGATGGCAGCCGCATTGAACGCCATGTGTTCGTTGGCATAGGCCATATAACTGGCAGTGGGAAGCAAGAATGCAATCTTCTTCTCTTTGCCGGGTACGGGGCGAACGGCGAAGGGAATATACTCTTCCTCCTCGCCCGAGCGCAGACGTGCGGCGTACAGTCCACTTTTCAGTGACGCAGGAATAGTCAAGGTGAAATCGACCTCCCAGCCAGCGTCGTAAATATCATCGTCATGAAAGTGGATCGCACCATAATGTTGTGGTCCCTGCTGCCAGTTCATGAACTCACCGGTCCAGTTGTACCCTTTCATGCCACGTGCCGGCAGGTTGACGGCTTCTCCATGTAGCAGGTTTGGAGAAATGTCACTGGCCCTTGTCGAGCGAATATCACGTGAAAAATCCCACGCGCCAACGATCACGTTTGTCAGCGATGCCGGGATCGTCGTGCTCTTCAGCATTTCCATCTCTGTGCGACTCAAGACACGATTAGCCAGGCGTGGACTGTCGATCTTGCCGTTATACTTCCCATCGAGCTTGCCTTTGCCGTTGCCGCTACGAAAGGCAGCAAACATGAGCGGAGATTGACTGCTGCCTATGCTCTTGGTTTTTGTTCTGCTGTGGATCTCTGCCGCGTCGTTCGCCAATGGATAACTCACGAATGGTTCTTGGTAGAGTGTGACCTCTCGGCTCTTGGCATCGTAGCTCGCCGCGACGAAATACCATTCACGTGCCAACAAGGGTTTCTGCGTCGCGATCACTTCTTCATTGCCGCGTCCATCCCCAAGGACCAATGCAAGAGACCCATCCTCAGCAATAATGAGTGCGAATCCAGCCTTGCTGCGATCATGGAATTTTGCCGCGATCACTTGTCTGCCTTTGTCTGGCGTAGTCGGCCAGATCATCGCTTGAATAGTAAAACTTTGCAGATTTTCTAACAGTGGGTGAGTTGGGATGGAGATATACGAGCCAGACTCGATAAGCTGTTTGCGGCCCTTGTAGATCTTGTTAGCGGGCGTGTTGATGACTTTTTCTTTGACTCCCGGTCCTGCTGGATTGGTATCGCCACAAATAACGCGCACAATCTCCGCTTGATAGGTTGGCAGCTCACAGTTCACCATAAAACTAATCGTCTCGCCTGGGAGTACACTGATTTTGTCGCTATAGCCGGTGATTTTCATTCGCGCCTCGCGGAAAACAACGGTAAAAGGATAAAGCTGCAAGGGTCACGCAACGCGTTTCGTGCAGTACGGACCGCATGTTACGCATTGCGTGTTACGTAAAAACACTCCTTGATTGGTGTACGGGATCAGTCCAGATCCTGTCCGACATACTTCTTCCACCGTCGTCGAAAAATCTCACGCTCTGCATCTTCCACATTGGTGAACACTTGATCTTTCAAGAGCCTGACTGGCTTGCCGCGTTCGCCCGGTAAGAGGCCGAGTGTCCATTCTTTGTGGGGCTTGGTGCAGATGAGGACATACTTGTCTTTGGCATCTTCGCCACGAAAGACATTGAGAACCCGTTGCAGTTTGGGGCTGTGATGTCCGATGGGTTTCTGCTGGAACTCTTCCACAACCGTCTGGTCCTGCTGACTGACTTTGTAAATAAACGCCATTGATTGACCTCTCAGTGGGTTAGCAAGTTTGCCGCGTCCGGTATGCAACGACACCGTGTCTTTTGTCAACCGCTGGTGGGTATAGTCGTCATGCTTATTGGTGGTGGTGTGAGAAATCGCTCAACCGTCCGACGAATGTCCTCAACTTGTGTGGAATCGAGTGTGATAGCAAATACCGATAACTGATGTGTTCCTGTCTCTAACTGATTGACACCGGAGAACTCGAAGCCGAAGGAGGGCTTGCCACTGCTCTCTGCTGCGCCGTTCTGACTCTCGTTAAAGTAGAGTCGCTGCTCGAGCCGCTGCAACGCACCTTCCAGACGCGCGATCAGCAGGAGTGTGCGTCCGTTAGGCAGTACCAATGCTGCCCAACGCATGGGATGTCGATGCAGTGTCTGTTCGGCAGTATCTATGTGGCCGTCAACAATGCCGGTATGCTCTTGTCCTTCAACGATCAGGCGTGCCCCATTCAGATCAAGAAAGCGAAAATAAGCCTGGATCTCTCCGTCGGCAAGGATCAGTCGAGGAGGAACCTTGAGCCTGACTGTTGCCGTGCCTTCAACGAAGTCTCGGTAGAATATGACATCAACACGACCATTGGTGCGAAATCCGAGAGGAAGAGGAATCCAATAGCGAGCGCGACGAATCGTCCGGACCGCGCCCTGACGATAAGCAAGCACCTCGGATTGTATGCTTTGATCGGTCCGACGCAGTGTCAGCAGGCCTTTCAAAAAACGGACCTCACCGATAACGCCAATGCCGTTGATAAGGTTCGTGCTGGTGTCACCCATGTGATCGACAAAAGCGAGAGAAGAAGGGAAGGGTGCTCCGGCGAAGGCAAGACTGTAACGATCGGTATCGACCTTGTCTGCTTGGCGTCGTAACGAGTATACGAGGAGTGAGATACAGACTCGGTCGATGCTTTGGCGAAGATGCCAACGTAGGCGAAACCCAAAGGGGCCGCGTCAGTACCGAACACGAACCTCTATCCACGACGATGCCTTCTTTCGGTAACTGCGCCAGCGAGCCGCGTGGCCGAGGTCGCGATGCATCAGCGACCAGCACATCGTTTTCATCGAATACACCAGGGGAATCGTCGAGTTTCGGTTGTGGTCCTTGGTCGAGTGCCCAGCGATTGCGCTGATCACGTTCGTCGATTTGAAAGGGGATTGGCTCGAAGCGACCATCCATGAAAGGCGTAGACGCGTATTGAGGCGATTGATTGGTGCAAGAAGTGGAGGTACTTGCTGGCCTTCGATGCTGGTTACACCAGGGAGAGAGGAAAGAGGGTTGCGGTTGCATCGTTAGCGACAGACAGTGTAGAGAGGAGGAAAGAGAAGAAGAGAGGAAAGATACAGAAGGCGATGATTTACAGGGGACGAGCGCAGCCTAACCGCTTGTCATTCTGAGTCTACCTGGAGCGCGGCATGCTCAGCATGGCGGCAAAAGCTGACGCCCTGGATTCCGGGTCTCGCGCTGCTCGCCCGGAATGACGAAACGAGAGGCTTCGTCATTCCCGCGAAGTGCGACGAATCGCAGGGCAGAGCTTCGTGCCATGCCGAGATCCACTAGTGAACTTGTTACTGCGCTTCAGTACTTACAACGCCGCTAGTGTACTCTCTCCAGCCTTCTGTTTGCTCTCAGCCAACACCGCCGCCGCTTCCTTTTCCACGACCGTACCCTTAAAGAAATTCGGATTAGCTGTGCCCCAGAATCGCACGGCATTGGCGAAGGTGAAGTCACGGAAATCGTCTTCATTGACCAATCCGTCTTCGAGTAGTTCATATGCTTCTGGAACCACACCTGTCATGTCTGGCACATCGAAGTGGCCGATGTCAGAGCCAAACAATGCGTTAATGCGTGCCCCGTACGGATTTGCCTTGCTATTAAACGCCCAGGCATTGACGGGGTCATCTGCTTCACAGCCGAAATAGAAACTGTCGACAAAGAGATCGCGGAGATCTTGTTTCTTGGTGATCTTGCACGCGGCGTAATCGTCCAGGTTGTCGATGCCTCCGGTGAGGTTCGCACTTTGTGAGAATGTCGAGCTGTCAACCAGATCTTTTCTTTTCCCTAATGCACTTTGCACTTCCGGACTACCATAGGTCTCGGCCAACTTCGTCAGGAGCGCATAATCGAGATTTTTCGGATTCACTTCTTCTAGGGCTTCGAGATGGCGCTTTTCCCAGTGGCCAATGAGGTCTGCGTACAGTTGACAGGCCCAGCCGACACCGCCTTCCAGGAACCCGAACTTGAGTTGTGGAAACCGCCGCGTGACGCCACCGAGAAAAAGCGCTTTGCACACTGCCTCATGAGCGACGGCGAAATGACCGATGTGATTGTAGGTGAAGTTAGTCGGCGAGATACGGAGTCCATATCCGCGCCCGCCAGTATGGAAGGTCGGCGAGACTTTTAGTTCGACACACTTCTTCCATAACGGATCGTAATCATATTCGCTATCGAGTCCGAGGGGATCATGCCACAAGGCGACTTTCTCCATATCAGGATGCTTGCCTTCGTATGCAGGAATCGGTCGGCGAATCATGCTCCACATCATCACCACTTTCATGCCGAGTTGTTTGACGACGTATTCCAGTTCTTCGATCGCTTCTTCAGGCGTGTGCATTGGGATGACTGCTGCTGGCGTCATGCGATTCAGCGAATGGGCGAAAATACTCTGAACTGAAAGTGTTGAATGCTCGACAAGTAGCACGACGGGATTCCGTATCTGGATTGCGGGCGATGCCAAGACCGGCGGTCGGGTACAAGACAGTGAAATCGAGCCCGAGTTCTTCTAGTCGTTCGTTGAGCAGACGAGGTAGCATCGCTGTCGCACGATCACGAGTGTTCTTGGTTGGCAGTGCCCAGAAGGCTTCTTGGGCAGAACGTTGGTTGCGCCGATCGGCAACCGACTGAGAAAGCGCATTCACAACTTGTGCGCCGAAGAGACCGAACCCTTCAACCGCTTTCTCCCCACCGATCTTTTTGAGTTGTTCACGGACCACCGGTCCGAACTCCAGCCAATGTCCGTCGGCATCGATGATCGGATGTCGCAGACTGGCGCGAATTTTTGCTGCTGTCATGTGT
Source organism: uncultured delta proteobacterium (assembly GCA_963733195.1). Classification (GTDB taxonomy): domain Bacteria; phylum Desulfobacterota; class Binatia; order Bin18; family Bin18; genus VGTJ01. The sequence continues at coordinate 22,668 of CAVTCR010000021.1, read as the reverse complement.
CCGTTGCCGCTCAGTCCCTCCTTTTCCGTGGTTATGTGACCTATAGAGCATTCATGGAGCAGAAGGCAAGCTACTGGCGCAACCATCGTAATCTCAACATAAAACATCCCTATGAAAGCTATCCAAATTACTTTGATGAGCGACTCCTAGAGAAGCTCGACAATGATGACAGTGAAACAGCAAGGACGTTCGGCAGTGATTCGTCGTGCAGTGCTATCTTCGCAAAGACGGCGTTCGACAATTGCTGAGGCTTATCGTCGAGGGTATGGGAAGCGGCCTGCTGAATCCGATCTCAACGGCTGGGCAAATGAGGGGGTAGGATTGGGGATTAAGGTTCTCTTGAATTCTGCAATCACCAGTCCGCATTCGCAATTGATAGCTTTCATCCTCTCACCCTGTCCCTCTCCCGCGAGGGAGAAGGAATCAACCGTGCTTCGGAAGATTAGCCGCGGCCATGCCGCAGGAGTTTGCCAGGTGTGTTGCCGGTGCACTTACCCTCTTCAAAGGTCGGTACGCCGTTGACGATAATTGCGCGGTAACCTTTGGCCCGCTGGACGCGACGCCATTCGCCACCAGGGAAATCGTGGGCAATTTCGCCGATCCAGTCTGGCTCGACACCAAGGCCATTGAGATCGTACACGACGACATCGGCAGCAGAACCTTCACGCAGCACGCCACGATCCTGGAAACCAGCGGCTTTGCATGGGAGTGCAGATAACCGATAGTGCGCTTCTTCCAGGGAGATCTTCTGCTCGTCACGCACTAACCACCCAAGGAAATCTGTGGTGAACGCACCGCCTGTGAAGAACTTGGTGTGCGCGCCGCCATCGGATACACCAGGGAAGGTATGCTCGGAGGTGGTGATCAGTTCAGCATTGTATTCGGCGTTGAACTCCGGCTCGGGCTGGAGGAATTCGGCTTTGAGGTCAGTTGCCAGCGAGAGATCAAGCATCACGTCAACCGCATGCTTACCTTCTTCTTGGGCGATCTGGCTGAGTGATTTGCCGACGTATTTTTCTAGTTCTGGTTGGTTAGCTACCGATTGCACGAGCAAGCGCTGAAGACGTCCGCCAATGCCAAAGGCGTTACGATCGAGCGCGCGCATGGCTTTTTCGCTCTTGGCAGCCTCACGCATTTGTGGATTGCGCATGTTGGCCGCACGTTCCTCTTTGCTGCCCATCAACAGGTCGCGCCATGCCGCGGATACGTCATACAGATTCCAGTGTTCAAGCGTGAAGGCAAAACCGCTGCGCACGGTTGCCGCTTGACCGTAAATCGGTAAGCCGTTGGCGCGGGCTTTTTCCAGCCAGGCAATGCTCTTACGATGGATGTCGGCATCGCGTTTGCTGGCGGCGATAGCGTTGTGCAGAATTGGCCGTTGCGCTGTTGCGGCCAGTTTTTCTACGAAGGCGAGATCTTCTTTAATGTGTCCGGTCGCTTGCGTGATCTGTACGAAGCCTTCGTTCCGCATCCGTAGGACTTCAGCGAGAATGAGGATATCTTCGTCACACATGGTGTCGGTCACCATCGGCGAACCGTCGTAATCAGCTTGACCGGAATGCCGGCCCAGACGCTGAATCGAAAAGCCGCATAGACCAGCGTCCATGCCTTCGTTGAGCAATCGCTGCATCTCTTTTTGTTCAGCTTCAGTGGCACGGCGCGTCTTCGCGGCTTCAAGTCCCATTACGTAGATCATCAACGACGCAGTCGGCATGTATTGGATGCAATTCACGCCTTTGGCAGAGCGATCAAGCGAATCAAGATACTGCGGAATCGTCTCCCAATCCCAGGTCATGCCTTCTTTCATGGAAACGAACGGAATCGCTTCGGTGCGGGTCATCGTCAGCATCGAACGTTCGCGGAAGTCTGGTTTCACTGGTGCGAAGCCAAAGCCGCAGTTACCGAGCACCACTGATGTGACACCGTGCCAACCGGAGATTGTGCAATATGGGTCCCAGCGAATCTGGGCATCGTAGTGAGTATGAAGATCGACAAATCCAGGGGCAACAATCAATCCATCGGCATCGATCGTGCGTTTGGCGAATCCATCCGCCTTGCCACCGATCTGGGCAACCTTGCCGTCTTTGATCCAGACATCAGCCTGACGTCGTGGTGCACGCGTGCCATCGACGACCGTACCGCCTTTAATGTGAAGATCGTACTCTGCCATTGTATGATTCCTCCTTCTCTTTTTCTTCGTATGTTAGTGTACTATGTTGTTGCTCCATCATTTTCTGCGCATAGCCGCGCATAGTTTGAAAGTCGAACGCCTCTTCTTGCATGGTAAATGGATTCCACATCCGCCGTGGTGCACCAGGTAGGTCGCCGCCATAAACGTGAATAGCGAATAGGGGACGATCGAGTGGATTCTCAATCGCGTGAATCACGTCTTCACCCAGCACTAATACCTCTGACTGGTGAACCTGCTTTCCATTAGCGGCTTCCAACCCATTGCCACTGCGACGATAAAAATAATTGTTCTCTTGGCCGTCGTAGACACCGATCACTGCCCACATGAGATGATTATGCGGCGCACTTTTGAATTTTGGCGGAACCGCTGCCTTGAGAATAGTGAGATCCGGCGCACGATGGATCAGTAAGTCGCCCATTCCTCCTTTACTCACGTCTTTGCCATCTCCGAAAGAAGCCAACGCTTTGCTGATACTCTCGGGATCGCGCAAGGCTTCAGTGAGAATTTCTTTGATCGCGCTGGGCTGCTTACCTTGGCACGCCTTGACGAAATCATTCACATTAAACATGCCCGCCCTCCTTATCGTCTCCCCCAAGTCGTACTCTCTTCGGTTCTGGTCTGTCAAGCGTTTCCTGCCTTTGGTACTGTCCGGCTTTCGACTGAAGTGTCCTAATTTCACCCCTTGAGTGTCCGAATTAGGACAGTACCGGATGTTTCTCAAAATAGGGGAGTTTATGAGCTAGCTGAAGGGAAGACCCGGGCTAAGGACGTAGAGACCTTGACTCAACGACAGGGTAACCTGAAGGTCTCGTATATTCTAAAGAAACAGACGGTTAGAAGAAATAAATGTCAACAGCGCTGGAGTTCGGATAGGAGTGAGGACGGGGAGGAAGGAAAATATGCGAGCGGAGATAGCGGTTCCTGAAGAACGGATTGAAAAAGCCATCCTCTTGATACGCGGTCACAAAGTGCTACTCGACCAAGACCTTGCAAGTCTGTATGGAGTTACCACCAAGCAACTCAACCAACAAGTCAGGCGCAACATCGCTCGGTTCCCTGCTGATTTCATGTTTCAGTTGACATTACAGGAGTTTAGCAACTTGAGGTTGCAATTTGTGACCGCAAGTTGGGGAGGACGACGCACCCCACCTTTGGCCTTTACAGAGCAAGGGGTGGCCATGCTCTCTAGTGTCCTTCGCAGCGAAAGAGCCGTGCAGGTAAACATACAAATTATGCGCGCCTTCGTCCGCTTGCGGCAACTCCTTGGGTCTCACGAATCACTGCGCCGCAAAGTCGAAGCGATTGAGCGAAACCTCGCTAAGCACGATGACCAATTTCAGGTGGTCTTTAACGCTATCCGGGAATTGATGAAGCCTCCAGCACCCAAACAGCGACAAATTGGGTTTCGCACTGAGGGAAAAAAGTAAACCTGCCAGAACGGATTTTAAGGTTCGGAAGTAGGTAAGAATCTCCGGCTTTCGACTGACAGTATCCTAATTTCACCCCTTGAGTGTCCGAATTAGGATAGTACCCTGCCTTTCCTTGACTTGCCTCGGCTGGGATGGCATGACGAGTCTTCTGTCACTGGAAACGTCATCTGTGCCGCAACCATCTACGCTACAGCAATCATCAGATTCTCAAGACTCGCCCATATCTTCCCCGTCTCATCCGCGTGAAAGCGCCTATGGCTGGTTCATCACTGGCGTGGCGACGTGGTTCATCGCGATGGGCATGCAGAGCGTTTTGTTCTCTTGGCTCGTGGTTGGTGTATTGCATGCGCCGGCGGAGTGGGTTGGTATTTCTCAAAGCGCGCTGATGCTCCCGTCGGTAGTGTTGCTCTTCGTTGGTGGCGCGGTTGCCGATCGACGTGATCGGCGAATCCTACTCATGGGACTACATTTCGTTGCAACGCTGCTGTCATTGAGCCTGGTTACTATCGTTGCTTATGATCTCCTCTCGTTGCCACTACTGATTGTGTATGCGCTGAGTATGGGTAGTGTGCAGGCGTTTGTTATGCCAGCCCGAGATTCCCTGCTCTCTGAAGTTGCAGGCACAAACCTGCTGCGTGCAGTAGCTGGCCTCAATCTGACCCAATGGGGGACACAAGCCCTAGGTTCGCTGATCGCTGGGGCGGCACGTTGGATTGGTACCGCGCCAGCACTCGGTTTGCACGCTTTGATCCTACTGAGTGGTATAGCGGCCTTGTATAAGTTACCCCCAGCGCCACCGCACGGCGGCACTGCTCAACATCCACTCCGCTTTATCGATGTTATGGCAGGACTGCGCGAAGTGTTTGGTTCACCAGTACTGTTGCCCGTCTTCCTGCTGGTAAATAGTGTAGGAACCCTCTTCATCGGCCCTTTTATTGTCGTTTTTCCAATTCTGGTGCGCGATTACTACGGTGGGGACATTGGCCAACTAGCGCTACTGAATATGATGTTTCCAACCGGCACAATTCTCGGATCATTCGTCATGTTATGGCGTGGGCGGCTACGACGAAGAGGAATAGCTCAGCTTATGACTCTGACTTCTGGGGCGCTGTGCCTCATAGCTATTGCCCAGGGGTTACCATTGTGGGGGACACTTCTTGCAATCGTACTGTGGGGAATGGGGGCCGCAGTGTTTGTCAACGCAGGGCGGATGATCTTTCAGGAACATGCCCCACCGTCCCATCGTGCCCGAGTACTAGCAACGTACTCGTTTGGGTTTACGGGAGCGACGGGACTTCTCGGTGCACCACTGTCAGGAGTTTTCGTCAAGCAATTTGGCCCACTGACCACTTGTGCGATTGCGGGTGGTAGCATGATCGTTGTTGTTGCTTGCCTGGTGTTGTTTACGAACATCCGGCGGATGGAGTAACGCCGGAGGTCCAAGGTCCAAAGTCTAAAGTCTAAAGTCAATGCACACTGACTACCTATTTACGCATTACGTTTCACGCATCCCGCTCACGTTCTTACGTGTCCCTTTTTCATTCTTCACTCTTAATTCCTAATTTTTAATTCTCAATTGTCCTCCTCGTCCTCCATATCCCATCCCATTTGCATAAACGAGCGCGAAGCCGATCCAGAGGCAGCTCTTGCTAACCAGATCGCGCGGTTGTCGATCTTCTTCTTTACGAGAATCTTCTTATCAATAAGGAGTGACTCAAGCGCAGCCAGCCAACATTCGTAGTACGTCGGACGTATTTCTGGCGAAATTTCCTTTTGTTCGGCTGCTGCAATCTGTGTGATGAGATGACGCTGAAAATCACTCCAGGGATATAAGCCGCGTTCGCATAACGCTACTGCCATCGCAAATGCTTCACCTTCCCACGGGTCTTGAAAGACCAATTCGCCACTGCGTCGTGGGAGGGCGGTATTTCCTTCCATGTCGGCTATGCGGCGTTGTGACGAAGGACTTGAGGGCCGTTTGTCGAGAGTGACCTGTGCGACACCGATCATCACATCCCGCGTGACGAGTGCAGCTAGTTCTTCCTCTGTCAGGTGCTCGGTTCCCGTTGGTCGTTGCGGCAACACCATATATCGTGTCTGGGCACTGCTGTTCCAGACAAAAATTTCAGTCTCAGCGTCAAGTTCCAGGCCGAATTCACGTAACACTTCCCGCGTGTTTCCACCAATGCGTGAGCGATAGGCTTGACTCTTATACCAGAAGGGGGGAAGCCCGAGCACCGGCCAGGGATAGCACGAGCAGAGAACGCATGAGATCACATTATGTGCAGTTGGCGTGTTTTCAACGACAACGAGGCGTTCTCCCTGCAATCCACCGAATCCTAATTCAGCAATAGCGGCTGTGCCGTCGAGAAGAAGACGTTCTTTATATACAGGATCAACCCATGCCCGGGCGACTACTTTTGCACCGTTCAGTGGACCAAGATCATCCTCGTAGGTTTTGATCACTGCATCGAGCGTTGCCGCGGTGACAAGCTGCTTTTCCAGCAACAACGATTCAATGGCTTTGGTGCGGATCTCGCGCTGTTTGTTCTCTGCGCGCGTCAACTGTCGCGGCGGGTCGTGATGGACTCTACTGCGTGATGGTCATGGTCATGTCATGCGTGCTCATTGGTGATCTCGGACGATGAGAAACAGCCTCGGAATGACTGGGCACTCAGGGCAGATCGCAACCAGGGCAGGCCGTACAGACGATTATCCGTTTTATCCTTCTCGCTATTGCCCCATTTCGCTCTTTCCCCATGCGGCTACTGCTTCTGTGCCGGTTGTACCAACTCTATCGTGAATCCGTCTGGATCGCGCATATACACGGCTGATGCCCCCGCATTGATTCCCGTAGATACTGGAACGGGGCCAGATGAGCGAAACTCTACACCTGCCGCAGACAAGCGTTGATACCAGGCCTGGAGGTCATCGACCCGTAGGGCGAGGTGACCGTTGCCTGGACGATTAGTGGCGCGGTCGGTTGGTTCGCCGGGATGCGAGACGTATTCGAGGAGTTCGAGCATATGGGGATCGTCTGGGGATAATTTGAGCAGTGCGATCTTGAGGTGTGCGTTAGCAAAGCCGGTTACTTTACTGACATACTCTTCAGTGGTGTCGCGTATATACATAACCTGCATACCCAGTAGATCACGATAGAATGCTAACGAACGGTCGAGGTTACTCACCGTGAATCCTGTATGGGCTACGCTTGTGAGTTTCATGGGGCCTCCTTTTTCTTCGTGCGCGTTGCGTACGCTACGACAACAAGTTGTCCTTCAACTTATACACTCGTACAGCAGTGTCATGAAACAGCGCTGCCTTCTCAGTCGGCGAAAATTTCTCAGTCATTCGCTTGAACGAATTCCACAGTACGGTGTACGAGCATGACGCCTTATCAACCGGGAAATTGCTTTCAAACATACAGCGATTCACGCCAAATTTTTCGATGCAGTAGAGATAATACGGCCCATTCACCTTGGCGAGTTCTTCTGAGGTTGGTGGCTTCTCAGTAGACCGAAGATTGTTCCGTGGTCAAGAGAATCGTCCCGTCCTTGCAACACCTCCGCGATGTCCATAAGCAGGGAAAGATTTTGTACGAAGGAGAACGATGCATGAGCAGTGAACGTAAATGGCCGATCGAACATCCGGACTGGATTCAACTCTATTCCTTGGCGACACCAAATGGACAGAAAGTGAGTATCGCCCTGGAAGAAGTCGGGTTGCCGTATGAAGCACACAAAGTGAATATTGGCCAAAACGAGCAATTCACCGATGAGTTCAAAGCAATTAACCCGAATTCGAAGATTCCGGCGATTGTTGATCCCAACGGACCGGATGGTAAACCGCTAGCGATCTTCGAGTCAGGCGCGATTCTGCTGCACCTTGCTGAAAAAACTGGCAAATTACTGCCACGCGATCCACGTCGCCGCAGTGAGGCAATTCAATGGTTGTTCTTTCAAATGGCTGGTGTCGGTCCGATGTTCGGACAGTTTGGTCACTTCTACAGATTTGCCAAAGAGAAACTTCCCTATCCGATTGAGCGCTATACTAACGAAACACGGCGCTTGCTTGGCGTGTTGGAGAAAAGGCTCACAGAAGGTGCGTATTTAGCAGGAGAAGAATACACGATTGCCGACATCGCCACGTTCCCGTGGGTGGGATGTTTAGATTGGGGTTACAACGCGAGTGAGGACCTGAAACTGAAGGAAGATTTCCCCAAAGTGATGGCATGGTACACACGCTGTACGGAACGCCCCGCATCGGTACGAGGCGCGAAGGTGTGCCCGTTTTAACAGTCTAAGGATCAAGGAGTCTGAGAGTCTAGGGAGTCTTAAAAGAGAGAAGCAAAATGTTTCCTTTTCTGTTAACTCCTAGACCTTTCCCCATGACTCCTTAGACCTTAGTTGTCTTACGCCGCTTGCCCACTACGCAACTGCCGACCAGCAGTTGCGCCGGTGCACTTGCCATCTTCAAAAGTCACTTGACCATTGACGAGGTACCAGCGGTACCCTTCGGACTTCTGCACACGCCGCCATTCGTTGGCTGGCAGATCGTGGACAACCTCGGACGGGAGGATCTTCAGTTTGTCGAGGTCGTAGACGATAATGTCTGCTGCCAGGCCTTCACGCAGACAGCCACGATCCTTAATGCCTGCTGCCCATGCTGTGAGGTAGCTGAGGCGATAGTGCGCTTCTTCAAGGCTCATAATGTTAGAGTCACGCACCATCCAGGTGAGCATGTCAGTCGAGTAGGTCCCTGGGGTGATGAACTTAATATGCGCACCACCATCGGACACGCCAGGCAGGGTGTACGGTGAGGCCATGATTTCGCGGTAGTGCTCCACGTTGTTGTTGACGACTGGGCCACGCCATACGGTGCGGATTTCCTTGGCGGAGATGTCAAGCATCGCGTCGATTGGATGCTTGTTCTCTTGCTTGGCGATCTCACCAACAGTTTTGCCTTCGTACTTCTTCAGCGAAGCATCTGGCGTGTGGTCACATACGAATTCCGCCAGTTCACCGAACAAGAAGTCACGTGACTTGGTGCCGGCATCATATTCCTCGCGGAGAGCAGCGCGAATACGCTGGTCAGCAAGTTTAACGCGTTTCTCTTCGATCGTGCCGGTGGTGGCTTCGCGCCAGTGCGGGCTATCGTCGAACAGGTTCCAGTTCTCAAAGGTGATGTGATTGGCTGCACGCGCAGTGACAGCTTGACCGAAGACCGGCTTCCCTTGTTTGTTAGCTTCGGCGAGCCAGCGGCAGCTGGGCGCGATAGACGTATGGGAACTTGTCGTTCACTGCCATCGCATTGAACAATACCGGACGGCCACTCTCTTCGGCGAGCTTAGAGTTGAAGTCGAAGTCGTGGTGCATGCCGGCGTTCGGATCATCCACGCCGACGCTCGAACGGGTGAACTGAATGCAGCCAGCGCCTTTTTCTGCCAGCACGCGGGCCATGCGGACATAGAAGGAATCCGGCAACATATCCGAAATCATCGGGCTGCCGTCATAATCACACTGCACTGCCGAGCTTCCACCTGGGACGAGTTGTTGAGCACCCCAGCCCACTGCACCAGCATCCATCGCTTCTGACAGTAGTTTGGCGACTTGTTCGGTTTCTTTCTCATTCGGGCGCCGCTCTTTCGCTGCTGCGAAGCTGCCCATCACGTAAGCAACAGCAGGGGAAATGGGGAACAGATGGGAAATGTTGATGCCTAATGGCAGCCGTTCTAAGCGATCCAGGTATTGCGGGAAGGTGGACCATTTAAAGTCCATCGAAGCCTGCATCGGTGCCATCGGAATCGCTTCGTTACGCGACAATGCGAGCATGGCGCGTTCGGCATCCGCTGGATGGAGCGGAGCGAAGCCGAAGCCGCAGTTGCCCATTGTGACAGTTGTCACACCGTGCCAGCTTGATACGCTGAGGTACGGGTCCCAGTGGACCTGCGCATCGTAGTGAGTATGGAGATCAATACCGCCTGGTGCAACGATCAGCCCACGCGCATCGAGAACCTTCTTGCCATCACTGCTGTTGATACGGCCGATCTTAGCGATCTTGCCGTTCTTGATACCAATATCGCCTTTGTAACGCGGTACTCGCGTGCCATCGACGATAGTTCCGTCCTTAATAACAACATCATATTCTGCCATAAAGCCCTCCTACCGTTTTGATGGCCTTACCATGAAGTATTTAGGGTGGTTCTGTCAAGAGTTCGACAGTTGTGGTAACCAAAGGCTCACGACGATAAAGGAGGATTATCATGGCAGACTTCGGATTGGTGACGATTCCGACGCATTATACGATTGCGCCGGTAGATCTGGCCCGCTGGGCAGAAGAAAATGGCTTTGAATCTGTATTTTTTGGTGAACACACACATATTCCCACCAGTCGCAAGACGCCGTTTCCCATCGGCGGTGAATTGCCGCAATGCTACAAAGAGTTCTTCGATCCGTTTATTGCATTGACGGCAGCTGCGGCAGTCACGCAAAAACTCAAAGTTGGGACCTCGGTGTGTTTGGTGCCGGAACACCATCCGATCACGCTGGCAAAGACGATCTCATGTTTGGATCGTGTATCCAACGGGCGTTTCTTGTTCGGCATTGGCGCTGGGTGGAACGCTGAGGAAATGGCGGATCATGGCGTGGCGTTTAAGGATCGATGGAAAGTGACGCGCGAGCGGGTACTGGCGATGAAAGAGATCTGGAATAAAGAAGTGGCAGAGTTTCACGGTCAGTTCGTCAACTTCGACCCGCTATGGTGCTGGCCGAAACCGATTCAGGCCGGTGGACCGCCGGTGTTCATGGGGGCGATGTCGAAATGGGCGGTGAAACGGATTGTTGAGTATTGTGACGGTTGGATGCCACTGGATGGGCCGTATGACCTGGCGAAAGATCTGGCTGCTATTCGGGTCGAAGCGGATCGGGTAGGGCGGTCGATGAAAGAGTTCGATATGAGTGTCATTATGGGACCGGCACTTTCTGGTCAGGTACCTACCGAAGGTCGCATCCGTGAACTCATTGCGATGGGTTTCAATCGTGTGTCGTTCCTGTTCTATCCGGAAGCGCCGGAGAAACAGTGGTCGGTGATTGAACAGTACGCCAAGTTGATTCGGGCGTTTCGGTAGAGTATCAGTGCTTATGCTCCTGATTAGAAAAATCCTCCCTATCCGTCCTTTTCGACCTGTGGCCGGTGGCAGGCCAAAGGCGGGAATCCAGTCTATTCCCCTTTGAAACAGGTCGCGGCCGCGGCCTTGCGCGGGATGAGGATGTTGCGTGCTCAAGATTACGACTGACGAAAGGAAACCTTACCTATGGCAGGATCATTCACAGGAAAAGTCGCATTAGTAACCGGAGCCAGCTCTGGCATTGGTAGAGCGTCAGCATTAGCGTTTACGCGCGAAGGCGCGAAGGTCGCAGTTGCTGATGTGAGTGTCGAAGGTGGCGAAGAGACAGTCAGCTTGGTGAAGAAAGCTGGCGGAGACGCATTCTTCATGAAAACAGATGTTTCTAAAGCTGCTGAGGTAGAGGCCTTGGTTGCGCGTGTGGTGCAAACGTATGGACGGTTGGACTGTGCCTTCAATAATGCTGGGATCGAAGGTGCAGCAGGCACAATTCCTGACTATCCAGAAGATGCGTGGGACCGCGTGATCAACATCAACCTCAAAGGAGTATGGCTGTGCATGAAGTATGAAATTCCCGCCATGCTCAAGAATGGCGGTGGAGCCGTTGTGAACACTGCGTCGACTGCAGGATTGGTTGGGTATCGTGGTGGCTCAGCCTATGTCGCAAGTAAACATGGTGTGGTCGGGCTCACCAAAACCGCAGCATTAGAATACGCCAGACAAAATGTGCGCGTGAATGCGGTCTGTCCAGGGGCGATCGACACGCCGATGATGGGACGTCTCACTGGTCATCGTGCCGAACGCGCGGCGAAAATGGCAGCCTCAGAGCCTGTCGGACGCATGGGACAACCATCTGAAATTGCCGAGGTTGTAGTGTGGTTGTGTTCGGGGGCAGCGTCGTTTGTCACTGGATTGGCAATGGCAGCGGATGGTGGGATCACTGCCATGTAGCGTGAAGGTTGGCTAGGAAATAGGCGAGTGTGTGTCATTGCGAGGAGCCAGAGGCGACGAAGCAATCTCGTGGAGAGCGAAACATAACGCTGAGATTGCTTCGCTGCGCTGCTCAGAAACAAAATGCTCTGCCCACTGCCCCCTGGATTCCAGCTTTCGCTGGAATGACGAAGACGACATGCCCGTCATTCCGGGCGAGCACCGCGAGACCCGGAATCCAGGAGCACCCAGTTTCTGCCTCCATGCTTAGTGTACTGCGCTATGGATAACTCGCAATAACACGCTGGTCCACAAGCTTCTTATCTCTTCTCTCCCGTCAGCTACACCTCCGGTCCTTCCAAACAAGCCGTGAGTAGTGTGTAGAGATCCTCAGGCTGCGCATTGCCCCAATCTGCCGCTTCGTGCGGATTTCGTCCCATTTCCTTGACGCCGGCGATCGCGTCTTCGACAGTGAAACCGCGACCGAACACCAACCAGGCGGCGAGGACATGCCCGGCTCGCCCGCGTCCGCCATGGCAATGCACGACCACCGGCTCGCTTTTTTCATCGGATTCTTTGAGAAACGGAAGAATGCGTTCTTTGAGTAAGCCGACATCACAGAGATGATAATCTGGGATCGGTGCCCAGCACACGTTCTGCATGCCGAACTCACGGCCATACGTCTCCAATAAATCCTCTTTATACGACTTGAGCTGGTCACTATGCAGAAGACAGCAAATGCGACGAATGCCGTGCTCTCGCATATAGGCAATCCAGTCATTAATGCGCAGTAAAGAGTAGGCCGGCCCCTGTGCACCAAAGACGATCGGTTCGGTTTTTCCAGCCGGTCCTAAGCGGAATTTGTGCATGTGAGGCCTTTCGGACACTAGAAATTCTGTTGGCGAATATTTGCTTCTCGACCGCAACACTGCAAAATCCCCCCGTGCTGCGCGCGGCCCCTTTTCTAAAGGGGGCTGTTGGATCCCCTCCTTTGGCCTGCCACCGGCCACAGGTGGAAAAGGAGGGACAGGGAGGATTTCGCCAACTCATGACGCCCAAATCGCATCCTCGTCCATCAGCGAAATACCGAACGCGCTCTTGCCGAGAAACTCTAACGTTTCATCGCTATCAAACGGATGAAAGAGTCCAGCACGGACATCACGATAGTAACGTTCGAGCGGAAATCGTTTGTAATACGACACTCCTCCAACGGCACGCATTGCGAGATCGACAACGCGTGATGAATTCTCAATCGCGACCATACGTGCGGCGACACTCTTGCGTGCCCAACTACGCGGCTCTTCGGTTTCGACTTCAGCCGCGGCTTTCCACATCATTGCGCGGGCAGTTTCAATCAGTATCTCCATCTCGCCGACTTTATTGTAGACACTCGGCGAGTGACTCATCGGCTGCTTGAGGGGAAAACGTGGTCGGTCCTTCATAAACTCCACGACAAAGTCCCTCGCGGCGATGGCAATACCGATGTATGGCGCACCAATTGTGAAGGGGGCACGGATAAAGAGGTTCGTCACTCCCCCACGCGTAAATACCGGTCGTTGCAACACCACCGCCGACTCAGGAATGAACGCCTCTTTCAGTTCAGCGCCACGTGAGGCAGTCGCTCGCATGCCCATGGTGTACCAGTCATCTTTGAAGGTCACACCGGGTGTCTCTTTTGGTGGAATAAAAAAAGTAATGATCGTCGGTCCTTGCGGAGCCTTCTCCCAGGTTGCTTCGGCGAAATAGAGATCCATCGCAATGCTCTGAGTGCCAAAGATTTTGCGACCATTGACGATCCAGCCGCCATTGCTTTTTTCTGCGATCGCACGGGGGCGTAGGACTGGTACCGCATTGTCTGGTTCAGAACCGGTACCACCGCAGACTAAGCGACCACTGGCGACTTGGCGGAGTTTAGCTTCGACTTTCGGATCTTTGCTGGTACGCCATAAATCGATCAACAAGCCCAGGACATTGAAATGCATATTAATTGCCAGAGCGGTCGCGCCACAGCCTTGCGCCAGTCGCTCCTGTGCCTTGATGCGTTGCAACATCGTTGCGCCGAGACCTCCGAGTTCTTCAGGGATGGTGAGAATCGTGTAACCACTCTCACGCAACCGCGCGTAGTTCTCATAGGGAAATGAGGCTTCTTCATCGTACTTCGCTGCACGCGGAGCGAACTCATCAGCCAAGGTTGCCGCCAAGTCGATAAACTTCTGTTCACGTTCGTTATGGAATTGTTTCATGATGCGTCCCTCTCGTGCATGGGCATAGCCGTAGAGGGCTTGTTCTGTCAACGGTGAGGTCGTGTTTGAGTCCCCTCTCCCACCGGGAGAGCTTGTCCTTCGCGTAGTCGGAAGAGGACAGGATGAGGGAAGCAAGGTAAGATTGCTTCCGCTAATCTTTACGATTGACTCCTCACTGAGCGTTCAGTATTTTCGCCGGGACGAAAGAAGACGATTACACTTTTCAGATGACTGATCCTATGGCAGAGGAAAAAACCGCATTTCAGAATTTGCTCACTTATGGTGTAGCTTTTGGTAGCCAGTTCTACGGCGGTATCATCGGCAACCTCGTGGCCTCGGTGCTGTGGGAGGGTGGCAAATGGGTAGTGCTGAACAAACTTCCTGACCTCACCACACTGTTGAAGCAAGGCGGGAGCAATAACAATCACGATCTCCTACGGGCGTTGCGACGCGCAGAATGCCACACGGTGGTGTCGCTGTGCGATCAAGCGCTGCGTGAGGACTTTGGTCTGTCTACTGATTCTTTGAAGGATCGCCTCAAATCTTGGCTACATGAACGCAAAGACCCCGAAGGCCGGGCGGTGTGCTACATCCGGCGTGTATTTGCGCAACAGCATAGCGATTTGCAGTCGCTGTCCGTAGAAAAACTTCTGCAGCTGCATGGTGCAGCGGTGGCTGACGTGCCCGTGATGATCAAAGCCGGCAGCGAATGCTTCGCTGCCTCCAGTCCTGATCAGTTGCGTGAATATGTGGTCAGGCAACAAGTCGAGGTGCTCGACGTTGCCGCTCGTGGCATTCTTGGGCAGGCCGGGGCAAAAGACGCGGAATTCCGCACGTTCGCCTTTGATGTTGGGTTGCCGCCAAGCCTCAAGCGCCGCATAACTCAACATCCCCAAGGATGGTGGGATTTGCTACGGCTCGCCTTTCGTGAAGAACTCAAAGACAACGAACGTGCCCGCATCGCCTGGGAAATGGACGTGCTCAGCCTGCTGCCGCAACAGTTGGGCAGCAACTACAACGACTTTGAAAAGAAGTTCTCTGCTCTTGATGGAAACCTCACTGGCGTATGGAACGATCTGAGGAGTTTTCGCCGGGTGTTTGATGACGCCACGGCTTTGCTCGAAGACATCAACGAGACAACGAGCGCGACCCGGAGCGAGCTTGGCCAGTTGCGCGAGGAGACTCGCAAAGGGTTCGAGCAGGTTACGGAGTCGATGAAGCAACGTCCCCAGCGCCCACCGTTGCAATTGCCTAAGCGTGCACTGGCCGGAAAGTTATTTGGTCGCGTCGCGCAACTGCGTCAACTGGTGGAACGGCTCTCTTGCCGGGAACATGTGGACATTTGGGGACCGGCGGGCATGGGCAAGTCTGCACTGGCTGCCGAAGCGATTCATGTGGTTGTCGGCGATAATCCGGACAATCTTTCCACAACCCCGTATCCCGATGGTGTCGTGCTCCTCGATCTCTATAGTCTCAAGTTCACCTCGCCGGACCCGGCCTGGCACCAATTGGCCAATGCGTTTGACGAATCGCTGCCCACCTCACTCGGTGCCCGTGAGCGGGTTCTTACTGCTTGCCGTGGCCGTCGTGCGCTGGTCGTGGTAGAAGGCGCCGAGGAAGCGGGTGACGGTCGTACATTACAGAAGTTGTTGGAAGTTTTAGCACCGGAAACGACCCGGCTCGTGTTGACGCGCGATAAACGACAAGTCAGTACGGCCAAACCGCTGAATGTCGAGGCAGCACTTTCCGACGATGAAGCGCTGGCATTACTGCGTGAATTATGCGGCCACACCACCGATGAAGCCACGATCGTACGTGTACATGAACGGCTTGGTGGTCATCCCCTGGCGCTGACCTGGGCCGGTCTCCAGCTCGGTGCGGGTGAGGAGCCGCCGCGTGCATTCGTGAACGCGCTCACGTCCGCCCAACTCCCTAACCTTCATGAACCGTCGTATGAAGATCACACTTTACGCTGGCTGTACGACCGCAGCGTGAAGCGGCTCACCCCCGAGGCGCGGCAAGTGCTGACAGCAGCGGGGTTGCTAGCGCAGCAACCTTTTCCGCTCAGTGCCGCCTTGGCAGTGTTGCATACGCAAGAAACACCGGCGCGCGAAGCCCTGAAGTCCCTGGCCCGTTATGGCCTGCTAAGAATCACTTCGAGTGAAGAAGACTACTGGGAATTTACCCATGCACTGACGCACCAGTTCGCCCACTCCACTGGCGACGACACCCTGCTTAGTTCGCTCGGTGTATGGGCGATTGCGCACTTCACGTATGCCGTGGAGAGTGTACGCCGCACCAGGGAGTTCTTACCCCTTGGTCATGCTCTGAACCATGCCAGTGCCTTGCTACGCGCCGACTGTGACGCGACGGCTTTGAATGCACTCCAATTCAAACTGTTGTACGACGGGCTCGACCAGATCAACATGCTCGGTCGTCTCGACTTGGCGCGCATTGCAATTGTCCCAATCCACGAATGGTTACAACGCGGGTTGACGCTACGGCCAGACGATGTGGCACTGCAACGGGAGCTCTCGGTCAGCCACGACAGGGTGGGCGACGTGTTGGTGGCCCAGGGGCAGTTGGAGCAGGCCCTGACGGCGTATACGGCCAGTCGCACGATTCGTGAGCGCTTAGCGGAGCAGGACCCGCACAATGCCGAGTGGCAACGCGATCTGTCGATCAGCCACAACAGGGTGGGCGACGTGTTGGTGGCCCAGGGGCAGTTGGAGCAGGCCCTGACGGCGTATACGGCCAGTCGCACGATTCGATGAGCGCTTAGCGGAGCAGGACCCGCACAATGCCGAGTGGCAACACGATCTGTCGGTCAGCCACGACAAGGTGGGCGACGTGTTGATGGCCCAGGGGCAGGTGGAGCAGGCCCTGGCGGCGTATACGGCCAGTCGCACGATTTGTGAGCGCTTAGCGGAGCAGGACCCGCACAATGCCGAGTAGCAACGCGATCTATCGATCAACCACAGCAAGGTGAGCGACGTGTTGATAGCCCAGAAGCAAGTGGAGCAAACCCTAGCAGCGTATACAACCAGTCGCACGATTCGTGAGCGCTTAGCGAAGCAAAACCCGCACAATACCCAGTAGCAACGCGATCTATCAATCAACCACGAGAAAGTGAGCGACATGTTGATAACCCAGAAGCAAGTAAAGCAAACCCTAGCAGCGTATACAACCAGTCGCACAATTCGTGAGCGCTTAGCGAAGCAAAACCCGCACAATACCAAGTGACAACGCGATCTATCAATCAACCACAGCAAAATAAGCACATGTTGATAACCCAAAACAAATAAAGCAAACCCTAGCAACGTATACAACCAGTCACATAATTTGTAAGCGCTTAGCAAGCAAAACCCACACAATACCCAGTAACAACGCATCTATCAATCAGCCACAACAAAATAAGCACATGTTAATAACCCAAAACAAATAAAGCAAACCCTAACAACGTATACAACCAGTCACACAATTCATAAGCGCTTAGCAAGCAAAACCCACACAATACCAAGTAACAACACATCTATCAATCAACCACAGCAAATAAGCACATGTTAATAACCCAAAAACAAATAAAGCAAACCCTAACAACATATACAACCAATCACACAATTTATAAGCGCTTAGCAAGCAAACCCACACAATACCCGTGGCAACGCGATCTGTCGATCAGCCACAACAAGTGGGCGACGTGTTGATGGCCCAGGGCAGTTGGAGCAGGCCCTGACGGCGTATACGGCCAGTCGCACGATTGATGAGCGCTTAGCGGAGCAGACCCGCACAATGCCGAGTGGCAACACGATCTGTCGGTCAGTTATATGAAGATCGGCAATGCACTGGCGAGAGAAAACCAACACGCTAAGGCGTTGGCGCATTTCGAAAAGGCACGTGTGATCAGTGCTCGTTTGGTACAGCACGATCCGAGTAACGCCGTATGGAAGAAAGATCTGGTGTGGGTGGAACAGCGGATTGCTGAGTTGAGCTAGAGTGGGACCTCGTTCTTGATGACTTTGAAGACGCGATGCGTGTTGCCACGTCTGATACCACCTTGCTGTTCCGCCGCACGCGTAAACGCTTCTACTTCTGCACTGGCAAGAGTCGGATTCCAGGTAGCGAGGTGAAAGCACCGAAACGAAAACCGCTACTTTTGCCAAGTCGTCGTTGATCTCATCCTGGAAGTCAAGATTCCCACGCAATTTTTTTCGGTCGCGCCAAATGTTGGGTGTTCTGCCAAGGAGTTGAGCGAGACGAATCTCCAGCCGTTCTTGGAGATAATCGATCCAGCCTTGCGGAATGTCGGAGTAATGCTGGTTATCGATATGTGCGTAGCTGATGAAAATGTCCCACTCGCTCATATGCCCTAGAGCGATTCTTCGACGAATTCTCACTTGCTGTCAAGGAGTCGGAAGCTAGATGGATTCCGGGTCTCGCGCTGCTTTCCTGGAATGACAAGACGGAGGTCTATGTCGAGAAAACAACCAGTGCTTTTGCTTACGGGTATAAACGCCCGTGCCTACATATGATGTCAAGGATTGAATAAGCGAAGTCGACGCCCGGTCGACAGGATCGGTTCCGTGGGTTTGAGTGCTTTTGTAAAGATTGCAAGCGCGGCACGCCAGCCACAGGTTCGTTTCGTCATCCGATCCGCCTTTCGCCCGTGGAACGATATGTTCGATTTCCAGCGCTCCAGGGGACGTACGATTGATGGGTGAGACAATAACCACAACGGTTCGCAGCGGCAGCTCGTACTTGCGCCCGCAGCACCTCCGATATTGGTGCAGCCATTATGGGGCCAGCGGCTTGCGTAATCCACGGCGGACCGCTTCCGCTAAAGCTTCTGATTGGCGAATCCAGAGCCGGTTATATTCCTGCATGAGAGCCAGGAGTTCGGCCTGTTCGTGTGCAGCTAAGGACTCCTCCTGCTGTTTAGCCAGCAGATGATCTAGCCGTTTGCCCTGTTGTGGTGACATCTGCGCTTGGGCGAGTGCCATGACCTCGGTATCAGACATCGCTGTCACTGAAGGTTCAGGTTCAGGCGATTCATGTACGGGTGTGAGGACTATTTCCAGCGCGTCGGTCAAGGTTTGCGGCACGTCGCGTCGCGTGCGAGAAGCCCACCGCTTGGCCCGCTCATATAAGTCGTCTGATAACGTGAGCACTACTTGTGTACCCATGACAAAACCCGCTCCCGAAAGAAGAATGAGCTATTATGGCAGGAGAAATCGCACCGCTCAATCCGCAACACTGCCGGAGGAAAGCGTAGGCCGATTAGAATGAGCGTAGTGTTTCCGGCGTAGGTAATTTGCCGGGAACGGCTTGCGGTCTTAGCTGTCATTCGACACCCTCACCCTGGCCCTCTCCCATCGAGGGAGAGGGGAAGATAGAACAGGGCGCTGTCACTTGCGTCTTTACACCACCAGGGCAGGTGTCCTATGTGTGCGGAGGCTTTCAAAGGGGGGAGTATGAAACACACTCGACGTATTGGGCAGTGGTTATTCAGATTCTCTGCAGGTGTTCTTTTCACTACTGCTATAACACTTTTCTCTATCAGTGGAGTCTTGGCCCAGGAAACGCCGATCGGTCCGAAGTGGTGGCCGTCGGAGTGGGGGCCGACTGATCAACGTGGTGCGGCCAATCGCATTACGCCGCAGAAAATTCTCCAAGCGGCTTCGCTCATTAAAGAAGGGAAGATCTATCAACTGGGCCGCGTCTACGAGCGCGGCATGCCACTGTCAGGTAACCGCAGTTTCGCCTTGACGATTCCTGGTATGCCAACCCAAGGGCCGACGGGAAAGAACCAATTGATTGCTAACAGTGAGATGGTCGCCGCTGAACTCGGCCAGGTTGGCACCCAGTTCGATGGCCTGGGACATGTCGGTATACAGGTCAATGGAGAAAACATCTTCTACAACGGGAATAAACTCTCTGAGTTCGGTGATGCGTATGGCTTGAAGAAACTTGGCATTGAAAATGTCGGTGTGATCTTCACTCGTGGTGTGCTACTCGACGTGGCTTCATACAAAGGTGTCGAAAGTGTCGATACAGGGTATATCGTGACGGTTGATGACATCACTGGCATGTTGGAAAAAGAGAAAGTCGATATTCAAGAAGGTGATGTCGTGCTGTTTCATACTGGGCACGGCAAGTTGTGGATGAAAGATAATCAGAAGTATTTGGCGGGTGGACCTGGACCAGGAATAACGGCAATCAAATGGCTGGCCGAGAAAAAGATCGTCATGGTGGGTTCGGATACCGCTTCTGTTGAAGCAATGCCGGGAGAAGATAAAGAGCAGTTGGTTGAAGGGCATCCTCATCTGCTGGTCCGTAACGGCATCTATATCCATGAGAATCTTGATGTTGCTGAGTTAGCCAAAGACAAAGTGTATGAGTTCGTCTACTCCTTTGCGCCGTTGCGGTTAAAAGGCGCAACGGGGTCGCCTGGGAATCCGTTTGCGATTCGCTGAAAATATACACCCGTGGGAGCTGGACCGATGACGTTTGAGGAACATCAGCACGTACCAGGCTTGCCGAAGCTCACAAGCTGTTGTCCGAGGTGTATAGCTGGTTTACCGAAGGCTTTGACACCAAGGACTTGCAAGAGGCGAAGGCGCTTTTGGAGAAGTCTAGAGTCTGGGAGAGTCAGGTCTAGGGTACCAGGTAAGAGAAAGTCTTATTCCAAATCTCAACGCACTCCGCTAGCGTTCCGCTACGTGTAAGAGCATTTAAAGAGTGAAGCCTGTTTCTCCGTTGACGTTCCCCTTTATTCGGACGAGAGTCTTGAAAGACAACAAGGTTGTGTGGCAGAAACAAATCGGGCAAAGATACTTGGACTGAATGCGGCTCGGATATTCAAGCTGAAAATTCCAGCAGACAAGCAATAGAGCGAAAGAAAAGGAGGAACTCACCATGCGACCACAAACAGTACAGTCAGATATGATTACCTATCCTGGTCAGAACGGCAAAGCGATCAATGCCTATTTGAGTCATCCAGCTGCCCCTGGACGCTATCCTGGTGTGATCGTCATTATGGAAGCATTTGGTTTGAACGACCATATTAAAGATGTCGCGCGACGGTTTGCTGCCGAAGGGTATGTCGCACTCGCCCCAGATATGTACACCCGCGAAGGCTCACCTGATCCGAGTAATATCAACGATGTCATCAAAGTGATGTTCTCTGTGCCAGACTCGCAAGCAATGGCCGATCTTGATGGTGGCGCGGTATTCCTTAAGGGGCGCCAGGATTCCAACGGTAAAGTTGGCGCGATCGGCTTTTGTTCCGGCGGACGTTATACCTTGATGTTCGGCTGCACCAGTAAGAACCTCAACGCTGCGGTTGATTCAGCCGGGTGGATTTATCATCCAGGATGAACATACTCCGCAACGACCAGTGTCACCGATTGATATGGTGAAGGATCTGTCGTGTCCGGTACTTGGTCTCTTTGGTGAAGAAGACCCGAATCCTTCGCCAGCCCATGCTGAGCGTTTAGAGGCTGAACTGAAGAAACATGGCAAGACCTACGAGTTTCGTATGTATCCCAACGCGGGGCATGCGTTCTTTGCTGATTATCGCCCAAGTTATCGTCCCGTCGCCGCACAGGACATGTGGCATCGGGTGCTGACGTTTTATGGGAAGTATCTGAAGGGGGCGTAAGGTTTTTGCTTGAGGGAAGAGTGATTTTCGCCGGGTATTAATCACCCGGCTACTTCTGCGCAGACGGCTTCAGGTTCGTTCTGCCCTCCGGGAGAAGCCTATCCTGAGCGTAGCGTAGCGAAGTCGAAGGGTCAGGATGAGGGGAAGAAACAGTCTACTTTCCGATTCCCCTCACCGCTCTCCCGGAGGGAGAGGGCATCTGCGGAGGCTCGATTCAGGCCGTCTCCGCCTGCCCTTGCAATCGCCGTTGCTCCCGTAAACGTGCAACCTGACCTGCAACAACGCGCACTTTGCGTGGCGCCGCCATCCACATACCCACAATAGCGATGAGACTCATCCCCGCACATATCCAGAAGGCGAGAGTGTAACTTCCTGTTCGATCATAGAGAAGGCCAGTGACCCATGGACCAGTAGCCGCACCAAGGGTTGCCGGAACACTGAGCATGCTGGCAATTGTTCCGAACTGCTTGCCCTGAAACAGTTCTACCGGCACCGAGCCAAACACCGACGCCATCCCATAGCCCAGTAACCCTTGCGCAGCGACCATCAGATAGAGCAGCAACGGCGTAGGGTGATGTTGCATCAATAAGAGCAGCAAGATAGCACAGGGCAAATCCCGAGATACTGATCGTCCATGCCCATTCACGCCCGATCCGATCTGAGAAGTGCCCGAGAGCAATCTGACCCACACTGCCAGTGAGTCCGACGAGACCCAGTGCATATGCAGCAACGTCCGAGGGAAAACCAATATCATTGAGATACTTGGTCTGGTGCACCTGGACGGAATACCAGGCGTAAAGGCTGGTGAGGGAAGATGAGCGCGAGCCACCAGAAGCGTGACGTTCGCATCGCTGCGGCCAGGGTCCATTCGGTTGCGACCCATTTGTGATCCACGATCGTATCAGCATTTGCACGTGCGTGTGCTGAGGTATCTGCGGTCGAGTCTCCGTCTGGAGCCAAACCCAGATCTTCGGGACGCCGGCGTTGCAACAGGAAATTGAGCGGCAATATTGCGACCAGCAGGATAATTGACATGGCCCAGCAGGCGTTACGCCAACCAGTGTGGCTAATGAAATGTTGAATCCACGGAA
>CAVTCR010000020.1:0-33236 GCA_963733195.1 uncultured delta proteobacterium | reverse complement strand
AGGCGGTCGAAGACAACTTGACTGGTCAGCAGGAACAAAACGCTCCTGGATTCCGGGTCTCGCGTTACTCGCCCGGAATGACGGGATCGGGAGTTGTCGTCATTCTCCCGAAAAAGGAGCTGGCGGTCGGAGTCAGTCATTGCGAGGAGCCCTTCGACACGCTCACCTGCGCCTGCGGCACTGGCGCAGGCAGGATAAACTCCAGCCGGAATCTAGGAGGGATTCGGTATCCATTCCCCTTTACGCTCCTCTCGTTCCGTTTTACGTTCTCGTTTATGCTCCTCAACGAGATTCACGGCCAAACAGCAGCGATTGCCACACTACGCAATGCATTGTCTCAGGATCGTTTGGCACATGCTTATATTTTTGTCGGTCCAGCAGGAGTGGGAAAGAAGCAAGCTGCGCTCGCTCTCACCCGTGCGGCCCTCTGTAGCTTGCATCCGGGCGAGGGATGCGCAACTTGCAACAACTGCGTTATGCTCAGAGCACGGACACACCCAGACGTACGGGTCGTCAGGCCAGAAGCAGGAAAGCAGTCAGTGACCATCGAACAGGTTCGCGATCTGCAACGACTCCTTAGCCTGCGCCCTGTGCAAGGGAGAAAGAAAGTCGCGATTGTTGAAGAGGCACACCTCCTAACCTCTGCGGCACAGAGTGCGTTGCTTAAGATAGTCGAAGAGCCACCTGGAGACGCATTGCTTATCTTGTTGACACTCAACTCCGCGACCTTGTCGCGCCCCCTGCTCTCTCGCTGCCAACAGGTACGGTTCGCAGCCTTATCGCCTTCGGTGGTCGAGATGCTCCTGACGCAGGAGCATGGAAGGGACAATGAGACCGCTCAAGCACTCGCTTTGTATAGTCGCGGAAGTATCGGACGTGCGCTCAGCCTCGACCCACAACTTTTCACAGAAGAACGACGGTATGTTGAGGAGGAGCTACAGAAACTCAATGGAGCATCGTTTACTGATCTCTCTCGCTTCGCCGAATGGTTAGTTGCCGACCGAGTGAAGAAGTCGGCCAAGAGTAGTGAAGCCGCAGAGGAGCGTGCAACCGGTGGAGATCGCCTTGAGCTAGTGTTGTCATGGTACGAGGAAGTATTTCGCTACTCGATCCTTGGTGCTGAAGGAGTAGTCCGCCATCAGACGTGTTTACCAGCGATCGCCCAGATCGCCGCTCATTTCGGTATAGAGGGGGCTCTGCAACAGCTCACCATCGTCTATGATACGCTGCAAGCGTTGGGACGAAACGCGAACCGCCAGTTAGCGGTTGAGGACATGTTGTTACAACTTGCAAAATAGGGGTTGGGATTAGGAGTTAGGGATTGGTGAAAAATGACGTCTCATGTTTCATATTACGTCCATTACGTTTTACGCTTTACGTTTTAGTTCACGTTTCACGCCTCTACGCCCCAAATCTTAATGAGGTTCTATGCCACAAACCTATATTACGACACCAATTTACTACGTGAACGGCGATCCCCATCTTGGCAGTGCCTATACGATGATCATCACCGATACCCTCGCCCGCTATTATCGCGCACGTGGATGGGACACCTTTTATCTCACCGGTACGGACGAGCACGGCAATAAGATTGCCCAAGCTGCTGCGGATGCCGGAGTCTCTCCTAAAGAATTTACCGATCGAGTGAGTGCGTCATTTCGTGCCGCCTGGGATACCTGTGATATCACCTATGATCACTTTATCCGTACCACTGATCCGTATCACATTCGTTACGTGCAGGAGTTCCTCACCAAAGTGCACGAAGTCGGGGACATTTACTTTCATCGCTATGGCGGACTCTATTGCGTCGGGTGTGAACGGTTTTATACGCCCAAAGAACTGCGCGATGGTAAATGCCCTGATCACCTTACTGAACCTACGCTCATCGAGGAGGAAAATTATTTCTTCCGCATGAGCAAGTATCAAGAACGCTTGCTGCGCCACATCGAAGCGAACCCAGATTTTATTCGCCCTGAGGGATTCAAGAATGAGGTCATCGGCATGTTGCGCGATGAGAATCTTGGGGACCTGTGCATTTCACGCCCCAAGAGTCGTCTCACATGGGGTATCGAGTTGCCGTTCGATCAACGCTACGTCACCTATGTATGGTTTGATGCGCTCATCAATTACATCAGCGGCTTGAAATACAAAGGCGAAGAGGTGTTCGAGAAATTCTGGCCTGTCGCTCAACATGTGATTGGTAAAGATATCCTCAAACCGCACGGCGTGTTCTGGCCGACAATGCTGATGTCGGCGGGTCTCCCCTTGTACAAACACTTGAATGTCCACGGCTTCTGGACTGTTGAAGGACAGAAAATGTCCAAGAGCCTGGGCAATGTGATCTCGCCGTTGGATATGAAGGAGAAGATTGGGCTTGATGCATTTCGTTACTTTTTGTTACGTGAGAGCGTTTTCGGTCAAGACGCCGACTTTCGCCAAGAGAACCTCACGAATCGTTACAATGGCGATTTAGCCAACAATCTTGGGAATCTCATCAGTCGTACCTTGTCGATGCAAGACCGCTACTTCAAAGGCGTGGTGCAGCCGTTGAGTATCCCGCCGCTTGATATCGATCAGCGTCTGGCAGCGGCCTTTGCGCAAGCCACCAATGAAGTGGAAACTCATGTCACTAACTTAGCGTTGAATCGTGCTCTGGAATCAATCTTCCGTGCGACTAACGAAGCCAACAAATACATTACTGAAACCGCACCGTTCACGCTGGCCAAAGACCAAGCGCAAATGCCGCGGGTCGGGGCAGTGCTGCATAATCTCTTGGAAGCGCTACGTATTGCCGCTCAATTACTCATCCCTTTCTTGCCAGAGACCAGTAGTAAACTTCTGACATTACTGAATCTCCCCAAAGAACAGTGGAATAACTACAACTTGTCCTGGGGTCACGCTTTTCCTGCCGGGCACCAAGTACAAAAGTCACAAGCTCTCTTCCCGCGTTTACAATGATACTCGCTGACTCGCACTGCCATCTCACCGACGCTCAGTTTGACGGTGACCGCAACGCCATGCTCGCCCGTGCGCGGGACGCAGGGGTGTCGCGCTTCATCGTTATCGGTGCCAATGGCGACTTCGTGCACAACGAGAAAGCCATCGCCCTTGCCCAAGAGCATGAGGATGTTTTTGCCGTCGTCGGCGTCCATCCTCATGATGCGAAATCCATCACCAATGAGACGTATGTGCGATTGCGAGAGTTAGCTCAGCATCCCAAGGTGATCGGTCTGGGGGAAACCGGGCTCGACTTTTACTACGACAACTCCCCACGTGAAGCACAGCGGACACATTTTCGTGCCTTCATCCGGCTCGCACGTGAGTTACAGTTGCCTTTATCAATGCATGTTCGCGACGCATATTCCGAGGCGGCACAGATTCTGCGCGAGGAAGGTGAAGGACAGATTCAAGGTGTTATGCATTGTTTCACTGGCAGTGCAGAAGAAGCGAAGACGCTCCTTGAGCTCGGGCTTTACATTTCCTTCAGCGGCATTGTCACTTTTAAGAGTGCCGCAGATTTGCGTGAGGTTGCTCGCGTAGTTCCTCTGGATCGTTTATTGATTGAGACGGATTGCCCGCTTCTCGCTCCACTTCCGTACCGTGGCAAACGCAACGAGCCGGCTTATGTCGTTCAGGTTGCCAAAGTCATTGCTGAGGACAAGAAGTTGCCCTGTGGAAGAGTTGGCACCGCGACCTGGCAAAATACGGTCACGCTTTTTCACCGTACTATGTGACAACCAGCACCTGTTGAGTTTAGAATACACAGATCAAGATTTATCATAGCCTGTGTTAGAGCAATAAACTTTTGCTCTTAGCGTCGCCGCGCGACAAAGAACAACCGCTTGAAGGGGAAGAGTGTTCCGTATGGTCCAGCGGGATATGACGGCGCGCAATTTCTCTCCATAGACGGTGAGAAATTCCTGCTGCTGTGGCGGCGTTCAATTTGCTGAGGGTCGGACGCAATGCCGTCCCTTTCACCCACTCCAGCACTGCATCTGACCCATTGAGGACGTGATAATAAATCGTTTCCCACAGATCCACGGTTGTCCCTAGCGCGTGCAACGTATCTGCGTACCAGGCTGGGGTCTGTACAAAGTATTGGCGTTGACGTGGGCCGAGAATGCTCACCCATGGTTCTTGAGTAAGCATTTCTTCGAGTAACGTATGCGTCGGTTCATCGAAATTGTAGGGCATCTGCACTGCAAGCACCCCATGCGGTGCAAGCAAACTGATGAGTCTGGGAATCAACGTTGGATGGTCAGGTACCCATTGCAATGCAGCATTGGAGATGAGTCGGTCGAGTGGCCGTTCAGGCTGCCAGTCAAAAATATCGCCCGTGACGAACTGCAAGTGAGGGTGTGGAGGCAGCTTCGCAGCGGCAGTCAACATTTCCGACGAATTATCCACACCCCAGATTTGCGCCTCCGGCCAGCGCGCGACAAGTGTCTCTGTCAGATTTCCAGGCCCACAGCCTAGATCGGCGACAGCATGAACGTCATCATCCGGCACTCGATTGACAAGATCAAAGAACGGACGTGAACGTTCGTCGCTGAAGCGTTGGTACTGTTGAGGGTCCCACTGCGACATAATACGTGTCCGTGTTACATGTTACGTGAAAACGATTAGACTGTCGGTCGCGAAACCACCTCGCTCGATACTCGCCGTTTGAGCCAACGGCCATCGGTTGACCTACCGACGAGCTTACCATTCTCAACAATCACCTTCCCACGTAAGATCGTCATGATTGGATACCCTGCGGTTTGAAACCCTTCCCAGATGCTGTAGTCCGAGTCAGCATGGAGATCACTAACCGAGATGCTCTTTTTCAAATTTGGGTCGAGCAGCACGATGTCAGCATCACTTCCAGGCTGGATCGCGCCTTTCTGCGGATACATGCCGAGAATTCTCGCTGCATTTGCCGAGGTGATGTCAACAAATCGTTGCAGCGACACGCCACGCTCAGCAACAAATTTGGTGTAAGCAACAGGCATCCGCGTCTCGATACCATTATGCCCACCGCATACTGTCTCAATCGTATCTCCCCACAGCTTCGGCTTGCGGTAGGTAGTATACTCATCAGTGGCAGTCGTCGCCAAGCGTCCGTCCATGAGCCCTCTAGTCAACGCCTCACGGTCTTCTGGAAACTTGATCGCAGGATAGGTATGAATTGCCGTACCACCAGGTTTCTTGTAGTCCTCACAAGTGAATTGCAAGTAATTATGTAGTGCCTCACCATACACCGGTTGACCTTCGTTCCGTGCCTCGGCAATCGCAGCCACCCCTTCTTTTGCTGTGACATGAACAAAGTAAATGCCCACGCCGGTGTGTTTGGCTAAACGAATAATATGGCGAAATGCCAGATCTTCGGAGAGGTTGTTGTGAACAAGATGAAGATTATGTCCTTGCGCGCGTCCTTCACGTTTGAGTTTCTCAGTCATGTAGCGGACAATCTCATCCTCTTCCGCATGTACGGCCATGATGCCACCGTGTTTCGCCACTTCTTCAAAGATGCTCCACAGTGGGCCATACGGCACACGGATCGGATGGAACGTGGTGAAGATTTTGAAGCTTCCCACTCCCTCTTGAAGTGCCTCACCGATCTCACCGACGGTTTTGGGCGTCACGTCACCGGCGAGAATGTAATGAAAAGCGTAATCAGTGTAACTGTGGGTGTGAAAAGCGGAGCGCCGCTGCTCGATGTCGTGCAAGATTGTCGTAGAGAGAATGCTGCCATCAGGGTTAAAACTCAGATCACCGGCAAAGTCGATAATCGTCGTCACGCCACCAAACGCCGCCGCACGGCTCGCCGCCTCTGGCGGTTGTGTCATCACGTCGGGAATCCCTGCCCATTGTTCTGGTACCGGAATACCGATATGTGCGTGCGGCTCAATACCGCCGGGAATAACGATTTTTCCCTTGGCATCAATTTCTCGACCAGCACCAGTCGCCAACGTACCAGGATGACCAACAGCGACAATCTTTTCCCCTTGAATGCCGACGTCCATTTCCTCCACGGCGTGAGGAGTCACAACCTGTCCACCTTTAATAATAAGATCGAGCATGGAGTACCTCCTTTGCGGAAATTCACAAACCTAAATTAGGTAAAACGTAAAGAGGAAGAGAGGGGTTACGTTTTACGTATCACGTTTTCATACTGCAGGCTTCGCAAGAACCTCATTCGCCACATGTCGTCTGAGCCAACGACCATCTGTTGAACTACCAACCAACTTGCCATTCTCGACAATCACTTTTCCCCGCAGGATTGTCATGATTGGGTATCCCTGGCACTGAAATCCCTCCCAGATGCTGTAATCCGAGTCAGCATGAAGATCACTGAGCGATATGGTCTTCTTCAGATTCGGATCAATGAGACACAAATCCGCATCACTCCCTGGTTGGATTGTCCCTTTCTGTGGATAGAGTCCTAATAGCTTGGCTGCGTTGGTCGAGGTGACATCAGCAAAGCGTTGCAACGACATGCCACGCTCAACCACAAGCTTGGTGAAGGCTACCGGAATACGCGTTTCAATCCCATTGTGGCCGCCACAGATAGTAGCAATGCGATCGCCCCACAGCTTTGGTCCTTTATAGGTTGTATATTCGTCCGTCGCTGTCGTTGCCAAATGACCATCAAGCATCCCGGCAATGAGCGCGTCACGATCGTCAGCAAATTTGATTGCTGGGTAGGTATGAATCGCTGTACCGCCAGGTTTTTTGTAGTCATCACACGTGAACTGCAGATAATGGTGTAGCGCTTCTCCATACACTGGCAGTCCAGCGTTGCGCGCTTCGGCAATCGCCTTCACTCCCTCTTTGGCGGTAACATGCACGAAGTAGATACCAACGCCGGTATGCTGCGCTAGACGAATGATATTACGAAACGCTAGGTCCTCGGAGAGGTTGTTGTGAACAAGGTGGATGTTATGTCCTTGGTCCTGCCCTTCGCGTTGCAGTTTCTCGGTCATGTAGGAAACAACGTCATCGTCTTCCGCATGCACTGCCATCATGCCACCGTGTTTAGCGACTTCAGCAAACAAGCCCCACAAGTGACCGTTGGGAATGCGTACTGAGGGTTGGTCAGATGAAGTCCGCACCGGATTGTTGACCGTAAAAATCTTGAAGCTGCCGACTCCCTCTTCAATTGCTTCACGCACTTCTCCGATCACTTCGGGCCGAACCTGTCCGGCCACGATATAGTGGAACGTATAATCAATATAACTATGAGTGCGAAATACTTCACGTCGCCGTTCAATGGTTTCGAGCATCGGACGCCGACTCTGGCCCAACAGGCTTTGCGGCTCAGGTCACCCGTGAAATCAATAAACGTGGTTACCCCACCAAACGCAGCAGCACGACTGGCAGCTTCAGGGGGTTGGGTCATTACATCGGCTTGACCGGTCCATGCAGGAGGCACCGGGACACCAATATGCGCATGGGGCTCGATCCCACCGGGAATGACAACTTTCCCTTGGGCGTCGATCACACGATTGGCGTCAGTGGCTAGCGTCCCTGGCTGACCGAGAGCAGCGATTTTCTCGCCTTGAATACCGATATCCATTTCTCCCACGGCATAGGGAGTCACAACTTTTCCCCCACGAATGACAAGATCGAGCATACGCACCCCCTTTATTGTCTCACCAGCGAACGGAAAACTAGCAAACCTGGAACCGATGAAGAAACAGGGCACAAAGAACAACAGAGACCCTTCAATTTTATCCATACAACCTGTACCCTGTCACCCGTAACTTGATCGCCGGAGGGAACATGCGCGCATTAGATGACGTCCGTATTCTCGATCTTACTCACGTCTACAATGGCCCATACGCAACGCTCTTATTGGGCTTCTTGGGTGCGGAGATTATCAAAGTCGAACCGACACGTGGAGAAATGGCACGGACCATCTTCAAAATTCCCCACAAAGATGAAAGTTATGCCTTCATCATGCTCAACTCGAACAAGAAAGGGATTACCCTGAACCTCAAAACCGAACGCGGTCGAGAACTGCTTAAGGAATTAGCCTCACAGTCTGATGTTGTCGTCGAGAACTTCGCCGCCGGCGTGATGGATAAACTCGGACTCGGCTACGAAGAATTGCGAAAACTGAATCGCGGATTGATCTATGCCTGTGGGAGTGGCTTTGGTCGCTCCGGACCGTACAGCAGCTATCCCGCCTTTGATCCCATCGTTCAGGCGATGTCGGGGCTGATGAATTCACCGGGTTTCCCGAGAATCCACCGGTGAAAGCTGGACCACCGATTTTCGATATCATGGCGGGACGCATCTTTGTGCCGGTATTCTCGCGGCATTGCATCAACGTGACCGCACCGGTGAAGGAACGATCGTTGAGACCAATTTGTTTGAGGCGTCGCTTGGTCCGCTGATCACGCAGATGTCCGGCTATATGACGAGGGGTCTGAACGGTCGTTTTGGCAACACCGCGCCAGGGCGATTGTTCTCGCCGTACAACAGCTACAAAACCAAAGACGGTTACGTACTGCTCCTCGTCGCCAATGACGACAAATGGCAAGCCCTGTGTAAAGTCATGAAGCGAGAAGAGCTGATCGGTGATCCACGTTATGCCACCAATGCCGCCCGCGCCAAACGCTTCGACGAAATGGATGAGATTGTTAGCAGTTGGACATCCCAGTACACAAAACAAGAAGTGATGGAGCAAGCTCGCCGCTGCTGATGTCACGTGTGGGATTGTCAAAGAAATTCCTGAAGTGCTCAATGACCCGCACCTGCGCGAACGTGGTACGTTCCAGGACATCGAGCATCCAGCGGCTGGTAAGGTCACCGTCCTGGCCTCACCGATCCGACTCAACGACGAGGAGCCAACCATCGACTCCCCGAGCCCCACTCTTGGTGAACACAACGACCTTATTTACGGCAAACTGCTCGGTCTCTCAGCGAAAGAGATTGCCTCGTTGAAGGAGCAGGGAGTAATCTAAGTCACAGATCAGTCTCGACTCTAGAAATCCAAAGGAGGAACGTTATGGGAATCGCAGAAAACAAGAAAGTTGTATTGGGATTTATCGAAGCACTCGCCAGCGGAAACGTTGACGTGCTCAACACCACACTGGCTGACGATGCAACGTGGTGGCTACCGGGATCACTGCCAGTATCTGGCACACACCAAGGGAAAAAAGGCATTTTTGAAGGATTTATCAAGAAGGCAGCGCCGTTTTTTCAACCCAATTCGCTCTCCATCCAAGTACGCAATACCGTCGCTGAAGGTGACTTCGTTACTGTCGAGTGGATCGCCCGCGGCAAAAGTGCCAAGGGCAAACCGTATGAAAACTATTACAACGTCATGTTCGAAGTGAAAAACGGCAAGGTCCAGACAGTACGAGAGTACGTCGACACCTTGTACGCCAAGGAAGTGCTGTTTAGCTAATACCGGTGGCGGGCTCCGCCCGCCCTACAGTACTTATCGTAAGGCCAAAGCAGAAAAACTAGAAGCCCGTGTGCGAGCAATTCGGGAGAAACAAAAACAGGGAA
Source organism: uncultured delta proteobacterium (assembly GCA_963733195.1). Taxonomy (GTDB): domain Bacteria; phylum Desulfobacterota; class Binatia; order Bin18; family Bin18; genus VGTJ01. Next base: position 23,735 of record CAVTCR010000020.1, on the reverse strand, counting down.
AAATGAAGAATGAATAGTTAAGAATGAAAAATAGAAAACAAAGAATAAAACATAAAATGTAATCGAAAATTGTTACTCTTCCTTACATTTTACGCCCCACGCTTCTCAGTTATACAACAACAAGTGACAACTAGCTGGTAAACGTCGCGTCAGGCCGTTGACGACGTGACCACGAAGCAAATGATAAATCGCGCTGCGGCGGCTGACACCCATAACAACGGTGTCAACTTCTAGTACCTCCGCTGCCCGCGCAATCGCTTCAGCCGCGTTGTACGATACAGTCCATACTGGAATCAGTTCAAACCCTTGTCTTTGCGCGGCTTTGACAGCAAAGCGTAACGACTCGATTCCCTCTTCGCCTGGTTCTCGCTCTTCTCCACCAACAAATAACCCGGCGCGTTCCTCGACGTAGATTGCATAGACCGCGTTGCCACCCCACCCTCTTTCGCGCGCAATGGCTTCATCGATCAACCGCAGATTCCGGCCACGCACGGCAATCAACGTCCGCGACGGATAGAGCGCAACAATCTCTGAGGCTTCACTCAAGCTGATCAGATTGGGAATATCCGCCATTTCTCGTTCAGCTTCGGAAATCTTTCTCTGCGCCATCCGCGCAATGGACGGAATACGGTAGAAAACATCACCAAACCGCCCTTGTTGCGTGGCAACGGCAATGGCCATACCAAGAGTGACAAGGCCGCCCCCAAAGAACGTCGCTAATTGTTTCGTTACCAGGTTCACCGACCACGCCACCACCACCATGATAGTCGTCGCTACTCCGACCCAAAACCCAACTCCACGTTGATGTTGACGCCAGCGAACGACATCCAGGCCCGCTGAGCTAAGGACAAAGGCGCCAAGCAATCCGAAGGCATACATATCGCCTAGGATCGTGAGTTTTCCCTTAGTGAATGCAATAACAATCATCGGAACGACCGTCGCTATGGCGACGGCGATATGGGGCGTGCCAAAACGTCGATTCCGGAATGTCACGACTGTCGGCAGAAACCCCCGTGCCGCCAGAGCGAGAAAGACGTGATACCCACCGATGATGGCAGTGTTCGCGGCGAACAGGAGCAGCACGGATGCCGTGCTCACCACTAGTACTTTGACCGATACCCCTCCCCACAGTGCCCCAAGTTCAGAGATGAAACGCTCGGTCTCATGCAGCTTCAAGGCATCCGGAAGCAACGCCACCGAAAAGAGCGTCAGGAGCGGTGACGTAAAAAGGATCGAGACCACGACCAGCAACATGCCGTTGCGCGCCGTGGATTTCGTAGGCGTCCGCATGGCAGGACTCAATTGACTGATGCTTTCGAGCCCAGAAAAGGCGAGCCACGCACTACCAAACCCAACAAGGATCACCGAAAGCGGCAGAGGATGTTCAGGCTGAAGGTGACGGAGAATTGTACTCCACTCTGGTGGGCCAATAAAGGCGAGCGTCACAACGATGACCACAAGATCCACTACTAAGGCGGCACAGGCCATGAAGAGCGACAAAACCGCACTTTCACGAATGCCAATAATGTTGACAATCGCAAGAAGCAAAAGCGTACTAATGGAGAGCAGGATGATATGAGCGTCTACAAAGGGAAATAGGCTACCTAAGTATTGCATGCCGGAAACGGCAGAGATCGCTGAGGTCAGGAAATAATCCACGGTAATGAGCATTCCGCCGAGACATCCCCAGCGTGGATTGAAGGCTTTAGTCGCAACAGTTACGACCCCCCCGCCTTCAGGATTACGCCACGAGATCTCCACGTATTTCGCGCTCAGGAGGAGAAATCCAACAGTAGTCATGATGACAAAGAGCGGGGCAAGGGAGCCGACATGCGCGTAGAGAATCCCAGGGACGTAATAGACCGAAGTGCCAATGTCACAGAAGACCACCGCCCAGACCAATAAAGGCGACAGTTGGTGGGAGTTGGTTTCCTGGGCGCGCCGCCGTACTGGCTGCTCGCCTATTGGCTCACTTGGCTCATCACTGCCAGCCGCGTGAGCGCTTTGTTCCTGTTGCGCCATGCCCAATTTGCGTGCAGACAACCTCTAAGTGTTGTCTTAAGAAGAACAGCCCTGACCGTCAAGGGCCATATTTAGGTAGTTGTTCAATAAAAGGTTTTCTTATTTGTATGCTAATGCGCGACTGCCTGCGGTGCTGCTACCGGTGCCGCTTCCGGCAGGAAGTAAAAGGCGATCCCCAGAATCACATAGACCGCGAGTAACTGCACGCCTTCCATCCAATTCGATTCACCATCCATCGACACTAACGCCACCACACTGACCGTCAGCGCGATGGCAAGGACTTCAAATGTCGTAAAGATTAAATCCATGGGCTGACCAAACAGGTAACTCACAAATACGAGCACCGGAGCAACAAATAACGCAATCTGTATGCTGGAACCGATAGCAATGTTCAACGCCAGGTCCATTTGATTCTTGGCGGCCATCAGCACGGCGGTGCTGTGCTCGGCGGCGTTGCCGATGATTGCAACAAGAATCACCCCAACAAATACGTCCGTCAGACCAAGCGTGTGTGCGGTGTGTTCAACCGCACCAACCAGGAATTCACTCATCAACGCTACGAACGTGGTTGCCACTAGTAGTACGGTTATCGACTTGCTTCGACTCCATCCGGCAGTCCCAAGGGCTTCGTCGCTCGCATGGCCATGTCCATCGCCGGCATACAGATGCTTGTGGGTCCGTAGAGCAAAAAGCAGACTGAACAGGTAGGTCGCAAACAAGACAATGGCGATCTCAAGGCTGAGCTCTTGTTCGTGCGCGTCAGGATGACCCCGCACAATGTAATGAAAAATCGCGGGCACCACCAAACCAATCGCACTAAGCGTGAGTAGTGTCGCTCCGACACCGGCAGCAGTGCGGTTGAAGGTCTGGGTTTGAAACTTCATTCCACCAACCACGATGCTCAATCCCAGCACCAACAGCACGTTACCAATGATCGAACCGGTGATTGACGCTTTTACTACATCATACAACCCGGCCTGCAACGCGATGAGGGCGATGATCAACTCCGCCGCGTTGCCAAACGTTGCGTTCAGCAAGCCACCGATTCCTGCGCCGAGTTTTTTCGCGAGATGTTCGGTCGCTTTTCCCATTAACCCCGCCAATGGAATAATCGCCATCGATGACGCAGCAAAGATCCATACCGGATCAGCGTGCATAAACTCCAGCACAATCGCAATCGGAACGAAAACTAACAACACGAGCAACGGTTCGATCTCGAAACCCCCTATCCGCATGTCTCCTCCTCCGAATTGACGGACTCTCCGTTTTTATTCTTAATGCAGCTTACCACAAGAAGGGAAGGGCATGCTAAAGACAGAACAACAGCAAAGCATACTCAAGTGGGAGTATATTGAGACAAGAAGCACCTAGAGCAAAACAATAACCACAATCTTCTCTCTCTTTTCTTTTATTCATCATTCTGCATTCATCATTCATTATTTTCTCAGATAAGGAGGTATTATGGCTCGTTTACCCTATCTCGATCGTGACCAATTGCCTGAACCTGATCGTGACATCTTCGACGGTCTGTTAGCGCAACGCGGGACCGTCAACAACATTTTTCGTATCGCTGCCCATAGCCCGCTCTTGTTGCGTCGCATGCTGTATTTCAGCGATGGGCTGCGCAATCGTACTCGTTTAGATCGTCGGTTTCGCGAGTTAGCCATTTTGACGGTCGGCAGACTCACCAATGCTGAGTACGAGTACACCCATCACCAACGCTTAGCGAAAAGCGTCGGAGTACGTCAAGAGCAACTTGATCGCTTGGCCGCGTGGGAAACCGATGCTGCCTTCAACGAGCAAGAACGAGCGGTGATTCGTTATGCCACCGAAGTAACACAGAATGTGAAGGTAGCGGACGCAACGTTTGATGCGCTACGCAAGTTCCTCGATAATGAACAGATTGTCGAGCTGACGCTTAATACCGCCTTCTACAACATGGTCGTGCGTTTCTTGGTACCAATGCAAGTCGACCTCGAGCCGGGAGCGCGGGAGCATTGAGCAGTAGTCAGTAGGGACAAGACTATAGGCTTGAGACTATAGGCTGTAGGGAAGAACAAAAACCTATAGCCTAAGTCTTTTCCTAATTCATCGTCGGCGTCAGATCGCTCACCGATTCTACTACACCGGCTCAATACATGCTGGCACGTCGTTGCGCGGTGAATTCACCAGCAGCGAAACCTCGTACGCAGTCATCTCCTTATCGGGATACGGCACCAGCAATGGCAGCAGCTTTTGCGGATCATCGACTGTGTGGTCGAGCCATGCCGTTTCTACCTCACGCGGTAAGATTACCGGCATACGATTATGAATTGATTCCATGAGCTTGTTTGGTGTTGTAGTAATGATCGTACACGAATGAATAGCTTCACCGCTTGGTGCCTTCCATGTTTCCCATAGCCCTGCAAATCCAAACGGTGCACGCGACCGCAGCGCAATAAACATCGGCGTCTTTTTCTTTCCCTCTGCTTTCCATTCATAGAAACCATCGGCGATAACCAAGCAGCGGCGCTTTTGCAGAGCGCGTTTGAAACTGGGTTTCTCAGCAATCGTCTCTGCACGCGCATTAATCATGCGATTACCAATCGCCTCCTCTTTCGCCCATGAAGGAATCAACCCCCAACGGAAGAACCCCGCGCGATTCTCTTTCCCATCGTTCATTACTGTAAGTACGGGCTGAGAGGGCGCGATGTTATAGTGAGGGGTAAACGCCAGGTTGGTCATCCGAAAGGAAAACCGCTCTTCTATATTGTCAAGGTCGGTCGTGAGTGTAAATCGTCCGCACATGGCTGCCTTCTTTCCTCGTTCGTTTCGGTAGCATACTGTATACTGTAAGCAGGGGTGAGAGGGAATCTAGAAAAATCAAAAGGCAAAAGTAAGAAGAAGCGAAAATGGGGAATGGAATAAAGGTTAAAGGGGCAAAAGGACGAAATGGGAAAACGGGAAAAATTTGAACCTTGCCCTATAAGACTTTTGACTTTAGACCTTGGACTTCGGGCTTGAAACGAGAAACTAGAAACTTTATGCAATATCGTATTCTTGGTCGGACTGGACTCCAGGTGAGCACGGTAAGCATGGGCACGTGGAAGTCCTTCGATGTGCGTGGACCAAAAGAAATCGAGCATGTCCACATGCTGGTAACCGAAGCGTTACGCTGCGGCGTGAATCTGTTTGATACCGCGCCAATGTATGGTGCGGCAGAAAACGTTCTCGGCGAAGTGCTCAAAGGAAGACGCAAGGACGTGATCGTCGCAACCAAAGTACTCGCCTACGATCAACGCTCGGCACGAACGCTGATCGAAGAATCGTTTCGCAAGTTGCAAGTGGACGTTATTGATTTGATGCAGATTCACAACATGTCTGCCTGGCAAGAAGTTACCCCGGTTCTAGAGGAGTACAGAGCGAAAGGGCGGATTCGTTTCCTCGGGATCACTGACTATCGCACCAGTATGTTTCCTGAAATGATGCAGGCGATGCGAACGGGGAAATTTGACACTATTCAAATACCGTACAATCTTGGCGATCGTGAGGCAGAACGAGAGATCATTCCGCTTGCTAAACAACTCAATGTCGGCGTGCTGGTGATGACTCCGATCTCTCCGATTTTTGATCGGAACCGTTTGTTACAACCGCTCCAGCAGCAGGACCTGGCGTTTCTTGATCAGTACGGTGTCACTACACCAGGGCAAGCGTTGCTAAAGTATGTGCTCGCGAATCCTGATATCGCGACGCTATTGCCTGCGACCTCACGGCTGGAACGAGTCACAGAAAACGCACAAAGTGCCGACGGGTCAGTATTGCCACACGAAGCACTCCGTCGCTTAGAAGGGATAATATCATGATTGAGTTATATGATCTCGTTGGTGCCAATAATCTCCGCTTCAGTCCGTTTTGTTGGCGGACGAAAGCCGTTATGGCGTACAAGAAGATTCCGTATACGACAACGCCAATCCGCTTTTCCGACAAAGCTGAACTGGCGTTTTCTGGACAAGATCGAGTGCCAGTTATCAAAGATAACGATAAAGTTGTCTACGACTCATGGACGATTGCCGAATATCTTGAAGACACACGGCCAGACCCGAAAATCTTTCCCGGCCTTGGTCTCAAAGAAGCGTGTCGCTTCTTTAATCTGTACGTTGATCGCACGGTTCACACCGCGTTATTCCCTGTAGTCGTGACGGACATTTTCGCGTGTGTCGATCCGAGTGATCGTGAGTACTTCCGCAAATCGCGGGAAGAGCGGATGGGCATGAAATTGGAGACTGCGGCAGCTAAGCGTCCAGAGTTTCGTGCCCGAATGCGAGCGATGATGGGGGACTTAAACCTCGCGATCGCTGGACAAGAGTATTTCTTCGGCACTCTGACGTATGCAGACCTCTGCTTGTTCGGTTCGTTCAAGTGGGTAACCTCGGTTAGCCTTGAGCCATTCTTTGATGCAACACCTGCACTCAAAGAGTGGTGGCAACGTATGGAGAAACAGTTGGGAATATAAGTACAAGGTTCGCCCAGAAAAAGGAGGGTCGCCATGGATCACAAACAAATTGTCATGGCCCGGCTTGCTGCGCTCGGCATATCGCTCAGCGAGCAGGAGGTCGAACTGCTTGCTAAGGCACACGCAAGCCTACAGAAATGGGAAGCCGTTGTCCAAAAGATGCTCCAAGCAGAAACCGAACCGGCACTAACATTTCAAGCCAAAGTGGAGGGCTAATCATGGCACACGCACCTGCTCAATTGGTCTATCTCTCACTTGCTGAGGTGTCTACTTTGATTGCCAAACGCGAGCTGTCTCCGGTTGAACTCACCCAAGCGATGTTGGATCGTATCACTGCTGTCGACCCACGCTTGCATTCATACTACACCGTCTTTACTGCCGACGCTCTCAGCGCCGCTCGCGAAGCAGAAGCACAAATCCGTGCAGGTAACTATCACGTGGCCACTGCATGGGGTTCCCGATCGCAGTCAAAGATATTTACGAATCCGGCCCAACCACCTGTGGATCAAAACTGCGGAAAGATTATGTTGCCAAGAATGACTGCACGTCAGTCAAAAAACTCAAACAAGCAGGTGGCATACTGCTGGGCAAATTAGCGACGTATGAGTTTGCAATGGGGCTACCGACATTAGCCTCGTATTTCCAACCTGCGCGTAACCCGTGGGATACTGACATCGATCCCGGAGGCTCAAGCAGCGGCTCAGGCGCAGCCGTTGCCGCCGGACTCACCTATGGTGCGATGGGCAGCGATACTGGCGGCTCAATTCGTTGGCCGGCGTTTTGTTGCGGTATCGTCGGTATGAAAGCGACGTATGGCCGTGTCAGCCGAGCTGGCGTCTTTCCATTGTCCTGGAATCTCGATCATACCGGGCCGATGACACGAACAGTGAAGGACTGTGCCCTCATGTTACAAGCGTGCGCAGGATATGATCCGCTTGATCCCGCGTCAGCCAACGAACCAGTCCCTGATTTCACTGCCAAGCTTGGGCGTGACATCAAAGGCATGCGTATTGGTATCCCGCGCGATCTATTCATGGCGAATTGTGATAAGGAGATTCTGGCATCGTTTGAAAAAGCGGTGACGCAGATGGCTGGGCTTGGCGCCACAGTAACAGACGTTGAATCAATCTCGTTTGGAGATCTGTGGGCGGCGTTCTGGCCGACCGTGGCTGCTGATGCGGCAGCCTATCACCTCGAAGATATGAAGAAGCGGCCCAATGACTACAACCCAGATCTCCGTTTGACGTTGGCTATGGGTACGTTGGTCAGTGCAACAAGCTATTTGCAAGCGCAACGTGTACGTGATCAACTGCGTCGCAGGATGCTCAAGCAATTGGAAACGATCGACCTCTTCATGTTACCGACGACTGGCTTTTTACCGGGACGGATTCGTTCTGAACCGCCAGTTGGCATGTTCATCTCTGAGGAGAACTTCTCGATCTATACCCCGATTTTCAATATGACCGGCTTTCCTGCGCTCGCCCTACCATGTGGATTCAGCGCTAGTGGTCTGCCAATCGGCTTTCAACTTGCTGGGAAACCATTCGACGAAACGACAGTGTTCCAGGCAGGATATGCGTATGAGCAAGCGGCTGGGTGGTATAAGCAGCATCCGGCGATTTAGTTTGTCGGGGGCACGGTGTACCGTGCCCCCGACGAATGCTCACCTTAACACCGCCTTTGCCAACTGCTCAATTTCTTTCACCGCATCTGCGGTCTCACTCTGCGTGAGCCAGATCGTGCAGTGATCAACTCCAGCTTTTGCAAGGGCATCGATCTCATCACGATTGCGATATCCACCTGGCCAGCCAAAGGCGAGAACCTCAATTGATTTCGGGTCGCGTCCAGCTTTCTCAGCCAAGTGATTCAATGTCGCGCGTCCTTCTTTGATCTTCTCTAGCGAGCCACGAACCGGCATCCAACCATTGCCCCATTCAACCACACGTTGGAAGACGTTCTTCGCCGTTCCACCCATGAAAATTGGCGGATGCGGCTTCTGATGTGGTTTAGGAAAGGAGCGGACAGCAGGGAAGTTATAATACTTGCCTTGATACGAAGATTCATCCTTAGTCCATAACTCTTTCATTGCCATGATGGCATCTTTAGTTTGTGTCCAGCGATGAGCAAAGTCCCCACCCATAACTTCGGTTTCCTCTTTCAACCATCCGGCCCCTATACCAAAGATGAATCGTCCACCCGAAAGACGATCTAAGCGTCGCCACTTCTTTTGCCAGTAGCAGCGGGTTACGCTCGGGAATGAGGCAGATTCCAGTACCAAGTTGAATAGTCTTGGTTGCACCTGACACACGCGCCAACGCAACAAACGGGTCAAGAATCCGACCATACGCGTCAGGAATAATGCCATCCGCCGAACCAGGATACGGAGTCGAGGTCTTAATCGGAATGACCGGATGCTCAGGTACCCAGAACGAGGCAAAGCCCAACTCTTCAGCCCGTTTGGCCAACACTGCTGGGTCAGTTGACTGATCGATCGCAAATTCGAATACGCCGATTTTCATGGGGATCTCCTTTTGATACGTGAAAACGTAAATATGTCAAACGTATAACGCAGGCTGTCAGTGATACAGTTTCACGTCCCTTTAACCGTTTTCGCCGTTTCACTCTTATTCTTCATTCTTCACTGGTTTCACTCCATCCTTACCGCGCCAAACCGTCTCATAATACTCCACCCATGCTCGACGCACGCTCTTTATCAAGCGAATCTTTCACAAGGGCGAAAATATCTTGCATAGTCAGAATTGCCACGGTTTTGATTCCTAACTCTTTGTCCAGTCGCTTGCACAGCACTCTGTGTTCCTACGGTATTTGCATCACCCATCAGTTCTTGTCGATCGACAGCTATCACCATGCCGGCAAGAGTATACGAGCCCAGCAAACGAATTTTTTCCAGGGCCTCGTATTTTGCCTGCCCGGTAGTGATCACATCGTCAACGAGCAGAATACCGCCGCCTTGCACAAACTTTTCTGCCCCAACGATCACCTTGCTGGCATCGCTGCCTTGGGTTACTTCGCCGTGAGTTTTCTCTTCTTTGCGATCATAGAGATAGCAGGTGTTCTTACCGAACTGCTCGTACAACCCTTCACAGGTCAGCGCGCACAGGTTGATTCCCTTATAGGCCGGGCCAAAAACGTATTGGAAGTCTTTCAGGACACCGTTCTTCACACCATCAAACGCAGCAGCACTGTAGCCTTTCTTGAGAATTGCTAAGCTTTCACCATCAGTGAGAGAACCAATCGACGCAAAGGTCGGACTCATGCGACCACTTTTCAGTTTGAAGAACGAATTCGCATCCTTGGCGATCTTTAACGCATCTTTTTTTAACAACAGGTCAAGAAATTCACGTTTGTAATTCATCACTGTTCCCGAAAATGTGGCATAACCTTCTTGGCAAACAACTCCATACTACGCATGACCTTATCATGTGGCACCATACCACCTGGGTTAAACCAACAGATCACTCGCCCCATCCGAACTCTTGCTGAAATCCCTTTCAACTTCGACACATGCTTCTGGCGTGTCGAAGACCGCCATGACCTCTCGCGTTTGGTCGTACGTCATTTTGCGTACCCGCTCTAATACTTCCTTCAGGCGACTCTCAGGCAACGGACCAGCTGACTCATAGATCGTTGCCACCGCTCCAAGGAAGTGTCTAATACTCGGCTCTAGCTCTTGTCGGATCTGTTCCTGGCTTTCACCAACATACAGCGGCATTAATAACGTCACATCTTCACCGCCGTTGTCTGGATGTCCTGCTGCTTGGCGGGCTTGACGGTACAGAGGCAAGAACTCGCGAATCTTACGAAACGGATTGACCTGCGCAGCAACAAAAATTGGCTCGCCCATACGTCCGAACAGTTCAAAAGAATCGATACTGTTCGCCGCAAAGCGTATCGGCGGGTGCGGTTGTTGCACAGGTTTGGGAATCACGGCAATGTTTTCCACCTGCCAAAATCGTCCTTGGTAGGAACAGCGATCATTCGTCCATGCCTGGCGGATCAGTTCCCACCCCTCCAGCATGCGTTCACGACTTTCGCTTTGATTGAGGCCAAAACCAGAGAAGTGCGTCGGAATCGATCCACGGCCGACACCGAACTCAACCCGCCCGTTGCTCAAGACATCTAAGGTGGCAATCTCCTCAGCTACCCGCACTGGGTGTGAGAGGGATAGTAAGACAACCGCAATCCCCAACCGCAAGGTGGTAGTCCGTTCAGCAACGGCAGAGAGGAGTAACAACGGAGCTGGAATACTCGAAAGGTTAGGATTGAAATGTTGCTCCACTGGCCACACCGACTCGAAGCCAAGCGCTTCGGCGTATACGCATTGTTCGATGGTATCGCGGTAGCGCTGCACTGGCGATTGCGACGGCGCGCAGGGTAGTTGATAGTGTAATCCGAATTTCATTGGTATCCCCTCCTGTTGCTCCTAACAGGATGCAACGTAAGAGGTCTTTTCGCTGATTCAGACGTGGTTTGCAAGAGTAACGAACGAAGGAATTGTAGAGCGGATACAGCCCGGAGAAAAAACGAGACGTCATTCCCGCGAAAGCGGGAATCAGGAAAAAATCGCGGCATTTTCACCGGGATGAATCGCCGTGTTACAGTAACAGCGCGCCTATATAGGGCAATATCGATTGTCCGTGTTTTGTACATATTCATGGCATATTCCGCATTTTAGCTATTGTTTGTCTGAGTTCTTGTTTCCGCCCTGTTACAAATCTGTATCTTTATTGTTACAGGACTTGATCAATGGCGTGCGTGAAAGTCCAGTGGAGAGAGCTGCTGAGGGACCTCTCGAACAGCTCATACCGTACCTTCTGTAGCCTCGGTTTTAGTCCTCGGGCCAGCCCAGGATGAGCGGAGACGTCACCCTGTAGTGGGTTGGTCGCTGCGGTGCTTCGCTGCTGAATGTCGGGCTGTGGCTCATGGCGACCCGTGTTGAGATGCGGATACGACGTACCGGCCTGGCAGCTCGTGCTGTCTGGCGTTTATGTTGCGGTGTGCGCCTTCCGTTCGATCTTCCCGCGGGTGGACCTTGAGCGCCTGCCTCTGGGATACGCCGCTCTCGGTTATTTTTACCGGGCGGTCGGTAGCGACCCTGGCGGAAATGTGTTTTGCCGTGCAGTGTACCCTGTGCCTCGCCAAACTCTCGCGAAATGACCCGTGTCGCCTCTCTGGATTCGCTTGCGCTGTGGATTGTTCCCGTGATCGGATGGCTCAGCTTTCGTGCTGGTATGCGGTGATCACGCTCAATCATCTTGGTCATGTCGTTGAGGAACTCCTCTGGACCTTCATCGTCGCCCTGCTCGCCGTTGGCTTCGCCAACGCGTGGCTCCACACGCACGGGGTGCGAGAAATCGTCCTCTCGATGGGCATCGTCTGCGGCAGCGGCGCCGTGCTGCTGATGAGTCTCATCGACGTGCCCATGTACATTGCCCGCTGGCACCACCAGCGCCGCGCAAAGACTCCCTATCTTCCGCTGTGGGGAGGATTGCAGGATACGCTCGCGCGACGGCACTTGACCCGCAGTTGGATCGTGTGGCGTCGGGAAGTGCCGTGGATGACCCTCTACTTCACCGTTGGCGTGTGGCTCAGTATCGCCATGGCCTTGATAGAATCTCTGGCACCATAACGGTCGGGCCGTTCGGGACGCACACGCTTGTTGAGATGTTCGACCGGCTGGTGATAGGCGGTAAATTCCGATGAACGTGAAACGTGACCACAGTCCGCCCTACTTCCTGTTAGCTTTCCAGCTTCCTAGCATTTTCACTGCTCATTCACGCATTGAATGACCGCTTCTGTCACCGCCTGTGTTCCTTCCACTGGACAGCCGTCGGTATCGATCCATACCCGTTTGTCTTTGCATGTAGTTTCGACGGCAGTGCGAACCGTCTCGCTTGCCGTGATCTCACCAAGCCGTTCCAGCATCATTGCTCCAGCCAAGATTGCCGAGATCGGGTTCGCTTTGTTTGTTCCGGCCAGCGCTGGAGCTGAACCATGCGTCGTTTCAAATACCGCGTGCTTGGTCCCAAGATTCGCTGCGCCACAGAATCCCAGCCCGCCGGCTGTTGCTGCTCCCAAATCACTCAAGATGTCGCCGAGAAAATTCTCACAGACGATCACTGAGAAGCGCTCGGGCCAGAGTATCGAGCGCCTGAGCTGCAGCGTCAGCATACAAGCAGTTCTTTTCAATGTCAGGATACTGTTTACCGACTTCCTCAAAAATCTGGCGAAACAAAGCAAAGCTGCGCAATACATTGCTCTTATCGACGCAGGTGACACGTTTTACGCCATCTTGTGGCGCACCAGAATGCTTGCGTGCAAGCTCAAAAGCAAAGCGGACAATCCGCTCAGTTCCTGTACGTGTTGTAACGATTGTATCTTTCACTCCTTCAGGTGAGACCTCGCCTTGTCCACGTGAGAAGTAAATCCCTTCCGTGTTCTCACGGACGATCACGTAGTCGATGTCACCAGCGATTTTCCCAGCGAGCGCAGTAGCGACCTCGGGGAACAACCGGATCGGCCTGACATTCGCATAGAGATCCAAACCTGTGCGTAATACGCCACCAAGAATACCCGCTTCAGTGCCATCAGGCTTGCGCACGTCGGGGAGGCCCATTGGTCCTTTGAGTACAGCATCGGCTGCTTTACAAGCCGCAAATGCCTCTGGCGAGAGGTTGGTTCCAGTTCGGCGATAACATTCCGCTCCTGCAGGATAGAACTGCAAATTCAGGTGAAAGCGCCCAAACTTCTTCTCTACTGAGTCGAGTACTCGCAGCGCAGCGTCGATGATTTCTGGACCGATTCCATCCCCTTTAAGAACAACGATGTTGTAGGTCTTCATGTGAGCTGCCATAGCATAGCCACAAGTGGAACGAAACGAGCAGCCGATACAGATGCACAGTTGCGGAATACGACGCACCCCCAAGTAAAATGCAACAGGGAAATACCGGAGGCTTCGCTTTGTTGCTGAGAAAGTCACGCAATTTCACTCTATGAGAAAGCCGACAATCTGGCCTGCCTTTTGCTCAGAATACCTCTCAGAGTGTGCTTATCGCTCAATCTCTTTAGGAGGTGAACAGATGTTCCCGCACGCATTATCTTCTGGTGTTCCTGCAGCAGTGCTCGATATGACAGCGGACTTCACACCGCTATTCGTCGGCATGGTGCTTCTTCTCAGTTTCTGCGTTCTCGCGTTTGCCTTTGCTATTGGTTTTCATGATATGCGGGAAGCACAACGTCACATTGAACATGGAGAGACCACTCATCGGGAATTCCCGAAAGCCGCATAAATTGTGCCCAGCGATGAAGTGACTTTGGTGGCGAAATCCTCCCGACCTCCTTTTCCACCTGTGGCCGTGCGGCAGGAGTGGAACCTGAAAGCCCCCTTTCGTAAAGCCTGTAGTGAGTTTTGTCGAAGGAGGTGTCGCATAGTTCGACGAAGCCTGCCCTGAGCTGAAACGCAGCGGAGTCGACAGGGCTCGTTACAGTTCAGGTGGGGAATTTTAGAGCCGTAAAAACCTTCGGTCAGTGCCTCTAGTTACGACGAAGTGCGTCTTCCCCTCACTTTCTTTTTCCTGTACAACGAGAAAGTCCCACCTCCTGGTCCAGGAGAGCCGGAAGACGATGTGATGTTTTTCGAGCATCCGTAACGAATGAAGTGAGGCGAAGAATCTCTCTCCGCCGACCTCATCGGGATTCTTCGTCGTTCTATCTCTCAAAACGAAAAACCCACAAAAGGAAGAGGTTTCATTCGGTTGTCATCGTGCCTTCACTCTCCTGTAACAAAATTCTGTTGTAGAGGGAAGCAAGAAGTTCCCATCTACAACTCGTTGGATGGGAAATGGAGGGACTGGAGCGATGTCAGAGCCCACATTAGAACTGTTCCGTCATGTCAAAGAGGTCGAGTCGTTCACGCAAGGACAAACGGTCTTCCAGGAGGGGCAACCTGGTGAGGTCATGTATGTTGTCATAGAGGGAGAAGTAGATATTCTGCTTCGCAATAAGGTCTTGAGTACCGTCGGACCAGGGGGGATTCTCGGGGAAATGGCCCTCATTGATAAGAAAGCACGGAGTGGAACCGCTGTCGCCAAGACCGATTGCAAGCTCGCACCTGTTAACGAAAAGCGCTTTCACTTCCTGGTGCAACAAACTCCACATTTTGCGCTTTCAGTTATGCGCGTGATGGCCGAACGGTTACGACACAGAGACGCCATCGTCTTGGGTGACGAAAATTCCTGAGAAGAAGGGGCAATTTTCCATACCGAATATTCTGTCGTAATTGACTACTTAGACTTACCGACTCGCCGGAGTGGCCCCCCCACCCTCTTGTACACCAGTAACACGAAACCGTCGCTCTTTTGGCTCGAGTTGTCCTTCAATCGTCAGCACCTTCCCACTTTGCAACCGAGCAAGTAGGTCCTCAGGCCCATAAAACCGCACCTGGCGCATCAAGACATCTTCTTTAATCGGATCTCCTCGTCCGGACGGATTCAGGTCTTCCACTTTGCCCAACCGTAGCGTCCAAGCTTTGTCTTGGACAAAAACAGGAACGGCAACGATATCTTCTCGTTTCTGCTCTTCGACAGAAAGCAACGTCCCAGTCACACGTAGTTGCATTGGACGGTCAGGATACACCGACTGCGCATAGGTGGTGGCCCCCCAAGCAAGCGTCAACAACAGCGTCACAACACTAATGAATTTCATACATTCTCCCTTGTTTCTGTCTATTCTCTTGTCACACCAGCGTTGCGAAAAAAGCCTCATTATTGCCCTTTCGCTGCCGGGACAGCATTGGTTATTTCTTTAATTGCCGTCACTTGTAAACGGCGACTTTGGGTATCGAGCCATCCTTCTATCGTCACGACTTTGCCAATCATCTCCGGTTTTTGCAGGCGTACCATCAAATCTTCAGCACCGGTAAAGTGTACTTTGTGTAACAACACTTCCCCCTTCACTGCCTGCACTCGCTCTTGGATCGTGAGGTCTTCGACTTTTCCAACCCTCAGCAACATTGGTTTACCTTGCACGGTCACATCGACTGTCACAAGGTCATCACGCTTTTGTTGGTCAGGCGCGAGAAACGCACCGGTTATACGCAGATCGAGTGGCCGTTGCTCAGGATAGGGAGATTGTGCAAGCGCGATGCCGATGTTGAGTGTTGTCAGCGCGATAACGAGAATTCTCTTCACCTCGATTCTCCTTCCTCCACGTTTGCATGGCAGCCATCTTGCCACTCTGGTCTCAGATATGGAAGTGTAGCAATGGCCTCGCATGAGATACGTCTTCAGCAGAATTCACTAAGGAGGGAGATATGCAAACACAACAAACGCGTGTTAATGGCGTGCAGCTCGAGTATGATCTGCAAGGCACCGGCGACCCCCTTGTTCTTATTCATGGTGCTCAAGGCGACCGAAGTATGTTTTCGGGGATCGCTGCAAAATTCGCCGCCCAGTATCGCGTCTTAACCTTCGATCAACGCGGCTCAGGACTGAGCGAAAAACCCGACATGGAATACAGCATCGCTATGCTAGCGGATGACACTGCTGCACTCATGGATCATGTTGGGTTTTCTTCAGCGCATATAATCGGAGTGTCCATGGGAGGCATGATTGCGCAAGAGTTTGCCCTGCGCCATCCACAAAAAGTGCGGCGGTTAGTACTGGGCTGCACAACCCCAGGCGGACCGAAGTCGGTCGCATTAGGCGGAGGTCCATTAGCTCAAGCCTACTCAACCAAACCGATGTCGGCAGAAGAACGCGGTCGCTTACTCGCCGAGGCATGTTTCACCAAAGGTTACATTGAGAAACACCCAGAGATTATCCCCGCAATGATTGAAGCGCGACGGCAGCGACCGATTGATCCTATCGCGCTCGGCCATCGCATGAAAGCAGCCTATGCACACGACACCTATGATCGATTGCCGCAGATCACTTGTCCAACCCTCGTAATTACCGGCAAAGATGACGTACTCATCTCCTGGGAGAACTCACGAATTCTGAGTGAACGAATTCCTGGAGCGAAACTTGTCTTGCTCGAACCTGCAGGGCATATTTTCTGGGGAGAGCAACCGGAGAAGTCACTGAAAGAGATTTCGTCTTTTCTCCAGACACAGAAGTCGTGAGCCTATCCCGTTCCAGGAAAAAATTTTCAACCCTGTCATTCTGAGCCGCAGGCGAAGAATCTCTCCGAGAAAAGAGTCCTTCGCGTTGCTCAGGATGACAACTTTGTGACAAAGGAAAAATATGCTGGATAAAGCCGTAACCAAAGACAGCCAAGCCCGCGTGGTACGCGGGTGGATGTTCGGACTACATGCCACATTTATCATTGATACTGGTGGACGGCTCGGTTACTTCACCGAACTGAAACGACGTGGCGGTGCAGCCTCAGCACAAGAGTTAGCAGCAGGAACAGGCCTCGACCCGTGGCGCACGGAGGTGTGGTGCCGAGCGGCCTGCACTGTCGGCATTCTGAACTACGATGACAACAGAGGATTCGTCTTCGCTCCATTTATGGATGAATTGCTCGATGAGGAATCCCCGGATCTGCTCACTGCACACATTATAACCGCCCTCACCCGTGACTATCTTGTCTATCCGGAACGGTTTCGCACTGGAGAGACGACAGCCTTCTCTGAGCACGAGCCAGAGTTCTTCACTATTCAAGGACGTATTTCTGCGTTACGGGCACCGCAGGTCGTTGCCGTCGCGCGCAAACTTCCCGGTATCGAAGACCGTCTTCGCTCGGGAGGAGCCGTCATGGATGTCGGTTCCGGCAGTGGCACGGTCCTCATTGAGTTTGCCAAGCAATTCCCTCGCTCTCAGGTGACCGGTGTTGAGCCGTTTGATCATTTTCTCGCAACCTCACAAAAAGCGATTCGTGCGCAAGGACTCACCGACCGTATCCGCCTCGCACCGGTTGGCGCGGAGGAAATCGACTTTACCAGCGAGTTCGACCTCGTCACGATGGTGCAAGTTTTTCACGAGGTACCTGACAAAGCCAAGGCTGACATTCTGCGACGGTGCCATCAGAGTCTCAAACCGGGTGGCACGTTGCTGCTGATTGATCGCTGTGCACCGGCAACCGGAGATGACCTGCGCGACCGACGTTTCACCATGAGTATTATCGAGCAGTATTTTGAAGTCACCTGGGGCAATGTCGTCAACTCTCGTCCTGAAATTATGCAGATGCTGCAAGATGCCGGGTTCACAATCTCACAAGAAAATGCGGAGTTAATGCCGACGTATTGGACGTTTGTGGCGGAGAGAAAGTAGGAGTCAATAGGAGGTGATCGAATTAGCGTACGCGGGGTAGGAGATACGGAAACAGCTTATGGCTCGTTCGCTACGCTCACTCGATAGCAGATAGTTAATGGCTGCCATCAAGCAAGCGTGGCAAACAGGCTATTTGCTATAGAGCGAACGCAGTGAGCGAGCTATCGGCTATCAGCCTGTCTTCGGATGGGTTCCGTCGTGACGAAGGCAGCCCCGGCTCCAGCGAGAAACACACCGACACACGAAAGAAAAGCAAGGAAATAACTACCAGTGTTGTCGTACATCGCGCCTGCGACCACCGGCCCTGCGGCCCCCCCGAGGCTGAGTGCGACTGTACCCACCATGCCAGCTATGGCACCAAATGCGCGCATCCCGAAATCGTGGCCGACCGCTAACGGCCAGAGGACCACGAGCCCGCCGTAGCCCAACCCAAAGCACGGGACGAAAACCGTAAGCGCCCAGAAACCCAACGTGTCGAAACGCAAGAGGAACCCAACACCTATAGCTTGCAGGACCAGGCAAAACGACAAGAGCCAATGGATATGCCGGGCATGCTCACTTGCCCAGCCTACGAAGAACCGCCCGCCCATGGTCATTCCCACGGTCACTCCGGCAATGGTCGAGGCAAGTTCCAAAGACAACCCGGCATCCTGCAGAAACGCCACTATATGTGTGTGAACCGCAGCGGCAGCCATGAGCCCCAGGCAGAACGACAACCCGAGCAGCCAGAAGGTCGTGGTGAACAGCGCCTCTTTCAGCGTCCAGCCATCTGAGATTTCATTTTCCTCTGTCAGGAAGGGAGAAGAACCATTGGTGAGGAGTTCCTGCCCGAGTGGGGTGAGCCCTTTTTCCGCTGGCGTATTCGTTAGAAAGAACCACACCAAAGGGAGCATGCCGCCCAGGGCGAAAGCAGCAAGTCCCTGGAAAGCGATCCGCCAATTGAACTCTTCGATGAGAAACCCTGTCAGCGGCACGAGCACAAGGCCGCCGAGTCCGGCGCCGATCAGCGCGACGCCCATAGCCCGGCCCCGTTTCGCCACAAACCACTGCGAGACAGCCTTGCCCACAGTCACCGGGCCAATCCCTCCCAACCCAACCCCGAGGAAGAAATACAACGCATAGAAAGTGGTCAAACTCCGTATGTGGCTCAACAGCACGAGGGCGAGACCATCGATAAGCGCACTCAGAATAAAAACCAGCCTGACTCCGTAATGATCGGCGAGCCATCCCCAGAAGGGAAGACTGAGGCCAGCGGCGAGCAAGTAGAGAGAGAAAGCGCCAGCGGTTTCCGCTCGTGTCCAACCGAATTCCTGTGAGAGAGGTTTCAGAAAAGCAGAGAAAATGTAGGTGAATCCGCCGTCGATGAGGGAAATGAAAAAGAGAATGCCAACAATGAACCAGCCGTAAAAAAATCGCTCGCCTTCGACTCGTTCCTCGCTCACCTTCTCTTGTACGTTCATATCGTAAGCCTTGTAAACAACCGGTTGCTGATTCCCGCGACCTCGTGTTAGAACCCGCGTATGCAGTGCGCTCAGTGCCAGGCCGACAACCCTGCCGGGAATCGTTTCTGTGAACAGTGCGGAACTCCTCTAGAGGCTCGTTGCTCCCAGTGCAATACCCCTGTTCGACCGGGAGCCCGGTTCTGCGGCGTATGCGGTCATCGGCTGATGGAACCCGAGGCGCAGGGTCAACCTCCTGTTTCCCAACCGCCAAGCACTTTATTACCGGCTGGAACTGACTATCACAGCCGCCTGGCTTCTTATACGCCCAAGCATCTGGTCAACAAGGTCTTCACCACTCGTTCCGCGTTGGAAGGCGAACGCCGTCGGGTCACAGTTCTGTTTGCCGACACGGCTGGCTTCACGGCCTTAGCCGAAAAGCTCGACCCCGAAGAAGTTCACCAGATCCTGGATCGTTGCTTTGAATTGATCACCTCAGCCGTGCACCGTTTTGAGGGAACGATCAACCAGTATACCGGTGATGGAGTGATGGCGCTGTTCGGGGCGCCCATCGCGCATGAGGATGGCCCACGCCGGGCCGTGCATGCTGCGCTGGCGATTCAACAAGGATTAGCGGGAGCTGAGCGAAGAGATAGAGCAGCAACACGGCTTTGGGCTGCAGATGCGCATTGGCTTGAACACGGGTCTTGTTGTCGTCGGCAAGATTGGCGATGACTTGCGCATGGACTATACCGCGGTAGGCGACACCACTAATGTCGCCGCACGGATGCAGCAACTGGCCCGTCCGGGCAGTGTCGTGGTAAGCGAAGCGACCCATAAGCTGATCGCGGGGTTCTTTGAAATTGCTGGATTTAGGCGAACTACAGGCGAAAGGACACTACGCCCGTGCGCGTCTTTGAAGTGCTGCGGCCTCGTGGTCGCCGTGCGCGCCTTGATGTTGCGATCGAACGTGGTCTGACTCCCCTTGTCGGTCGGGAGCGCGAGTTGGGAACCTTGCTTGATCTCTTTCGTGAAGTGAAATCTGGGCGCGGCCAGGTTGTATTAGTCACTGGTGAGGCAGGCATCGGCAAATCTCGCCTCCTGCTAGAATTTCGCCGGGCGTTGGCCCAGGCCGGAGAAGAGATTCACCTGGCTCGAAGGGCGGTGCATCTCCTTTGGACAATCGATCCCGCTTCTTCCCCTTATCGATCAGCTACGTGAAAACTTCCGCATTGAGGAGTTTGATGGGGAACCGGAGATTATCGCCAAGGTCGAGCACGGCATGCGTCGCCTGGGTGGACTGGATACGCACATCCCGTATATCCGTTACCTTCTCTCTGTTGATCCCGGCAACCCAGCCATTACTGCCATGGACCCTTTAGTCCGGCGTCAGCACGTCTTTGATGCACTACGCGCATTAACGCTTCGAGGTGCGAGCCTGCGCCCGATAGTCTTTGTTTTTGAAGATTTGCATTGGATTGATCGCAGCAGCGAAGAATATCTGGAGTCCTTCGTCGATTCCGTAGCGGGCTTGCCGCTTATGCTCATCCTGACGTACCGCATTGGCTACAACCCTCCGTTCGGCAGCCGTAGCTTCTTCACCACTCTGAACCTCCACAGTCTGTCAGAAGCCGAAACACTCACCATGGCTGGCCTCGTATTAGGGACTGACCAGTTCCCACCAGAATTGACTACTGCATTGATGGAGAAAGCCGAGGGGGTGCCATTGTTCGTTGAGGAAGTGACCAAAACGTTGCTTGATCTCGGCGTCCTGCGGCGTGAGGATGGTGGCTACCGGCTGGTGAAGGGAATTGCTGAGGTGAACGTGCCCGACACCATTCAAGGGATCATCATGGCCCGGCTCGACCGTCTGGGTGAGGAGGGCAAACGCACTGTGCAATTGGCCTCGGTCATTGGGCGGCAGTTCCTCGTGCGTCTGCTGGAACGGATTGCCGGGCTCACCGGCAAACTCGAAGGGTTGCTTGCGTGAACTGAAGACACTGGAGATCATCTACGGCAAGGACTGCTGCCCGAGCCAGCGTACATTTTTAAGCATGCAGTGATTCAGGATGTGGCCTATAACAGCCTGCTCATCCAGCGGCGGAAGGACTACACAAAGCTGTCGGCGCAGCCATTGAGGAACTCTACACTGACCGGTTGACCGAACACTACGAGGAACTCGCATATCATTACGAGCAAGGGGAGGCATGGGAGAAGGCACTAGAGTATCTGGTCAAGGCGGGACAGAAAACGCAGCAAGCTTATGCGAATCAGAAGCCCTTGTACACTATAACCGGGCGTTAGCCCTCTGTGAATGACTGGGTGAAGCAGTTGCACCTGCGACGCTCATGATGATCTACTCCGGCAAAGGTGCAGTGCATTTCCTCCTGAGTGAGTTTCTCCCGTCCGTCGAAGCCTATCAGCACATGTTAGAGGTGGCCCGACAGATTGGAGACCGCGGCAAGGAGGCGGAGGCTCTCTACCAGATTGGCCATTAGTTTCTTCTAGGCTCATGAGTTCGAGAAGGCCCTCGAATATGCCGAGCAGGCGAAGGCGTTAGCCTCAGAGATCGGCGCCAAAAATATCCTTGCCGCCAGTATCTTTGTGATGGGTTGGTCCACCAAGTGACTGGCAAACTGACGAGGCCACCCGCTATTTGGCAGAAGCGCTAAAGATCAGCAGGGAGACGGGAGACAAAGGCTTGAAGGGTGAGTCTCCACTCGCTCGGGCTTCTTCATAACTGGAAGGGAGAGTACGAGCAAGCTTTTCTTTTCACGAGCAAGGTTTCACCATCGGACATACTCATAACTTTCACATCTCTCTACTGAACTTTGCTGGGACAGGGGTGCTCACCCGCTGCAGTAAGGGGGAAGTATGAGCAAGCCATTGTCTCTCTTCAGGAAGCCCTTGAATGAGCGAGCGGCTTGGCGACAAATTTTTAAATGTCGCATCCTCAATACCCTGGGCTGGGTGTACGGAGAACTCTACAATCTGGAGCAGGCCATCCACTACAACCAGGAAGGAGCTGAGGTGTCGTACCAGCTCGGCGATCCCGAGATCATCAGAAACGCAGAGATCAACTTAGGCGATTACTACCTGCTCCTGGGTGATATCGAGCAGGCACAGCACTACCTCGAAAAAGTCTACCGCGACTCCCAACAGCGCGGGAAGTGGGGCGAAGAGTCGATGAAGTGGCGCTATATGCAGCACTGCTGCCATAGCCTAGGGGAGCTGTGGCTCACAAAAGGAGATGCTGAGAAAGCGTTACGCTTCGCCGAGGAGTGCCTTCAACTAGCCGAGCCGACGGAAAGCCGCAAGAATATCGTCAAAGGCTGGCGATTGCAGGGACAAGCATACTACATGCAAGGAAGACTGGCGGAGGCCGAAGTTGTGTTGCAGAAGGCGCTTGACGCTTGCAAAAGAGGTCGGCAACCCACCGCAATTGTGGAAGACCTATCAGGCACTCGGCGAGTTGTACGAAAAGCAAGGCACAACAGCTCAGGCACGCGCATCATACGCCAGTGCTATTGAGGTGATCGAGGGAGTAGCGAACCGATTGCAGGATCAAGAAATCAAGCAGACTTTCCTGTCGGCACGGCAGGTGCAGGAAATACAGGAGCGGCTGCAAAAAATAGCTGGGTGAACACGAAACAGGAAGTGAGGCATAACCAGAAGAAACCCGGCGATTTTATTGCCAGGTACGTGTTTGCTTATTGTCGGCGAAAAGTAAGAAAACCTTACAGAGATATCGGCGTCAACTTTCCAGTCTACCTGCCGAGCCTGGGCTTGCTCGCGCGCTTTGGCAGTGGCCCACTGTTCGCCGATCACTAACATTGAAGAGAGCTGGCGCCTGTCTGAGAATATCACGCTCGTAGCGCTCGCCGTCCCGCCGCCCTGCCTCACCACGTTACTAGTTGGCTAGCTGGGAGAAAGGGGAAGCGAACAAGGGTAGTTCTCCTCGTTCACCGCATCGCAGCAGGCGCGGAGGCGCTGCCAACTCTACATTATTTTTGTGCTTCCTCCACGGAAGTGACTTGAAATCGCCTTTCCTTGGCGTTCAGATACCCTTCAATGATAAGGGGCTTACCGGTGACATCAGCTTTCTGCATTCGGCGCATCAGCGCATCCGGACCAGAGAAACGCATCTGTTCTATGAGAGCGCCATCGTTCACTGCCGTGCCGCGCTCTTCTGGGGTCAATCCTTCCACTTTGCCTACCCGGAAGAACCACGGTTTGTCATGGACGAAAATGGTGGCTACCGCCAAATCCTCACGTTTTCCTTCTTCAAAAGGAAGCATCATGCCTGTCACTTGAATCTTCTTTGGTTCTTCAGCGTTAACGGATCGTATATTCACAAGATTCGTACAGAATATGGCTACCAATACCGCGATGGTCGTCATGCGCTTCATGATTCTCCCTCCTTTCGAAATCTGGCCTGTTGAATCTATCTCACACTGACAGACAATATCTTTCTCCCTGCTCCCGGTCTAT
>CAVTCR010000019.1:0-153552 GCA_963733195.1 uncultured delta proteobacterium | reverse complement strand
CACGTATTGCTCGCCTGTTTGATCAGTTCCTGACACACGGTATTCTTGGCACGGGACTGCGCCGCTTCTCCTTCTGTGTCTTGGGGTCGATATACGTCTTGGTCTGGCCACCAAGTGGAAGCCCACCGGGACACGCACCCCTGGGCTGCTATACAGCGCCGTCAGGAAATTGATCCCTTTGAGCATCCGGTCTTTGGAGTGATCGTAGTGCCAACAGACTCTCGTTCTCGTCGGTATACGGCTTCTCCTCGATCGAGTCGTCCAGGATCAACACCCCTTCCGGAATTGTACCTCCCGAACAAAGGACTTGACGGTCTGCCACAGATCGGTCGCGGTTTTCTTCGTCCCCGCCAAGTACCGGGTCACTTGATCATGGCTGACTTCCCCTTCCAGCAGTTCGCTCAGCCCCGTGGCTGTCGTCGGCCCAAACGAGGCCAGCAAGTAATCGGAATACAAATTGGCTATCGGTTGTTGTTTCATATGCGCGAGGCTATACCTTTTTCGCTCCCGTCGCGTAAGGTGAGTCACTAAGAGAGCAAGATGGCCTTTCACCGACTCGTGTTCATACGATGGTGCCATAATTTCCAACATCCCCTGGTCGTAGGCAAAATGCACAGCGTGACTGTCCTGCATGTCAGCCAATAACGCCTCATAGGTGGACCAACTGACACCAGGCAAAATAACGCGTTGAACAGCCTCACGAGGTGGGGTGGGGTGAACCTGGGGTTGAGTCATCTCTGTGGCGGTTTGCATACTCGCTCCTCTCATTGACCTGGGATTGTATTCCCTACACCAATCCCCATGCCAGTAGGAAGATAGCTAATCCCTGAAACTTCTCCCGGCTCTTCCCCTCCTAAATCCTAGAGCCCAAATCCTAAATCCCTTTTTTGACTCCTCAACTCCTATAGTGAACCTAAATCATTTGTGGATATCGAGTGCCGTTCATGCTTCGACTCCGCCCTCCGGGCGACGCTCAGCACGAACGGGCTTACCGTGCGCATAGCGTAGACCGTTCGCCCTGAGCGTAGTAGAGCGAAGTCGAAGGGTGAACCAACTTCAGCTCTTCTGCTTCCACCACAAATCAAAAAGGATTCCTATAGACCCTCAGACAGAAAGACTGATTTACGTTCGCGGCGGAAAGACCCCCTGTAGCGCGATGCAGAAGTAGAAAGTCAGATAGGGTTGCAATTTGTTATGCGTTTGGTCGCCACCGGCTGGAGAGAGGGTATTAGAGTTGAGTTGGGTTACGACCTGGCGTCTGGTAAGCGCTGATGCCAACGCCTCCAGCTAGCAGTTGGGCGTTAGCAGTCCTTTCTATCCCATCGGATTCAGAAGCGATAAAGGCATGGGTATGGACAGGTATCTCGGACTCCAGTAGCGTCACCGTCTCGCTGCCTCCTGTCTCGCCCAAATCGTGAAGGCTTAAGCCTGGTCCCTGGCCAGGGTGCATCGGCGCGCGGCCTTGGAGGTCAGGCAATGCGAAATTGGATTTGCCATTTCCCCCATAAGTTGTCCCCAGCAACGAAAACAACGCCGTGTTCTGCGACAATGGCATCAACTGGCCATCGCACCACGCCCAACCCTTCGGGGCAAAGTTAAATGGGAAAATTCTGATTTCAGCAACGAACGGGTCTGCCATAGTGTTTGCTCCTTATTCCTGGATTCCCACTTTCGCGGGAATGATGCCGCCTCACTGCAGAGAAACGAATATGAAGCAGCGAAAGAGTTTTCTCTTCTTCGTACAACCTTAAGCCTATAGTCTATAGCCTTCTTTCCACTACTGGCTACTGAATGCTGACTACTGGCTACTTCTTCATCACGTTGGCGACGGAAAAATCCCAAACAACGAAATAATGAAGTTGACACACAAGTACGGTTGAAAATTCGTGTGCGGTTGACTGCCGCCAACTGGCGAAAGCGAAAGTGGATGGAGAAGCGTCGTTGGCTGATCAGTGCCGTATGGAAAAATAGTGGCACCCGTACTGCTCGCTAGCATGGCGTTCTGTGGTGAGTTGCTCGTCGCGATACTGGCCGTTCCGAGCAGAGCATGCGAGTGGGCAGGGATTTGGGTCACTGTGAGCGTGATCTCCTCTGCCCCACCGGTCTCTGCTAGGATAAGGCCGTTCCCTTGATGGACCGGAATTCTTCCGCGCAGGTCGGGCAGCGCGAACGTACTCTCACCGTCGCCGCCGTACGTTGTGCCAATCAATTGGAAAAGCGTCTCGTTCTCGCTGATCGGGAGCAATTGACCCTTCACAGAACATCCACCCCGCCGGCGCGAAGTTGCCCGCGAACATGCGAATTTCACCAACATACGGTTTGTGCCATACTTGCCCTCTTTCTCTGAGCCTCTTAGTCCGTCAGTCTCCCGGACTCCCAGACTCTCAGACCCTCAGACTGATTTTAGTTTGGCGATGGAAAAATCCCCTGCAACGCGATGCAGAATGCCAGGGTCAGAAACGGTTGCATGTTGAGGTGTGCCTGGGACCCACCTACTGGAGAGATGGCATTCGGCGCCATTGCCTCAAGAGTAGAGGGGGAACCATATAGAAAACTGAAATTGGACTGGGCAAGCACAAGGGACGAATTTGGGATATTAGTAGCGGCTTGGGCTTGGATTGTTGTTGCGTTCACCGCGTGTACGTGCTCAGGCAGTTCGGTGATACTCAGTGTGTGGGCTTGTTCGCCGCCGCGCTCACCTAAGGTGTGGCCGCTGCCGACGTGGACCGGAGTGCGACCTTGCAGGTTAGGCAGCGCGAAGTTCACCCGGCCATCACCACCGAAGGTCGTTCCCAGCAGGGAAAATAATGCTTGATTCTGGTTAATAGGTAGAAGCTGTCCGTTGCATAACGCCCATCCCTTTGGCGCGAAGTCGAAACTCATGATCCTGATTTCTGACAAGAATGGTTCCGCCATAATTCCTCCTCACGGCTCATTAGTTGACCCATTTTGGCTTCGTCCACGTGCGGGTTACGGTGCCGATCCGCAACTCACAAATCCACTCGTGCCCGAGAGTAAAGCGGTACCTCCCACTCCAAAGGTGCCGGAGGTGCTGGTGTTTTGTGAATTGACGTAATTTTCGACCGTTGGCGTGCCAGCGGGCGAGCTCGGTAACCCTTCGATGCCGAAGTCATTAACACCCACGGCTGTCCCTTGCTTGCGGAGGTTGATGCCAGGCGACGTGGTGCTGGTGCCGGTGTTCGTGCTGCCGGCAGTGGTGTTGCCGCTGATGTCCAGACAGAGGGTAATATCGCCGGCGGCGGAGCCGGAGTCGACCTGAATGCCGGCGCGGGCGGCGTTCGTCGGCGATCGGCGCGGCGACAGTGTTGTTGGTCACCCTTGCTGTCATCGTGCAGCCCGAGGTCGCGGACGATAGCGAAGATGCCGGGCCCATCTGTCCGGCTGACGTTGTTGCCGTCAATGATCGTGGTCGTTAGCGTGCCGGCGCCGACTGTCTGCCAGGAGTCGTCCGTGACCCACGATGCCGATGCCAGAGCAGGCCGACGGCATTGTTCGCGTTGATGAAATTGTTGTTGACAGTTGTCGTACATTGGACCGGGCCGTCGGCCTGGAGTTCGATCGCGATACAGTCGATGTTCTGGATCGGGTTGGCCACCGTACCGTTGTTGGAGACGTTGTAGTTGCCCTGTCCGCTCCGGTTGATCCCGCCGGTGACGAACCGATCGGGCTGGTAGCCGATGCCGCCGTTGCCGCCGTTCATCAGGTTGCCGGTCACGTGACGACGTTGTGGCGTCGCCGGCAGTGCCGTAGGTGACAGGGCGTGCCCGCAGCCGAGTCGGTGTTGGCCTGAAGCACGAAGCCGGCGCCGGCACGGAAGTCCGTGATTGTATTGTTGTTCGAGCGTCGCCTTTGTTAAGACGCCGCTGGTCGAAGCCGTCGAGTTACCGATCAGCAGGACGGCGGAACCGGGCGTCGCCACGTCGCCCGTGTCGGTGAACTGGTTGTTCGAGATGTTGACGTCGGAAAGTGTCGCCCCGTAGTTCTCGATGTCGACGCCGTTGGCCTCGGTCTGGGTGCATTGGTTGTTGGTGAAAGTGAACGTCCCGCTGACGTTGGCGGCGTTCAGGTCGTCGAACGAGACGCAGCTGTGGTCGGATGCCGTGCCCGCGCCGTTGATTTTGCCGTTGGTGAAGCTGAAAGTGTTTACCCCGGTGCCGTTGATGCCGTGTCCGGCTGTGTTCTGGAAATTCATGTTGTTGAGGGACACGTTGGTGGTATTCGTCAGTGAGATGCCGTCGCCGGTGGTGCTCTGAATCGTACCGCCGGAGTTGTTGCCACCTTGGGTCGTGTTGCCGTCGCCCGTGACGATAAAGCCGCCGGTGGTGTTCTGCAGCACGATGCCGTTGGCGGCGCCGTTGGCTGAGACCGAGGTGAAACTCACTGTGCCCCCGGAGTTCGCCAGGTTCACCGCCACGCCCGTGGTGGTGGTCACGCTCACCTGATTGACCGTGAGCCCCGTCGCCCCACTGCCCGTGACACCGTTGGTGGTAGTGTTGTTGACATTGAACCCCCGCGTGGTGCCGCCGGTGGCCAGGGCGATCGTGCCGTTGATGATCGGGCGTGTGCCGTTGATCCCAGGCCGGACCACGCTGGTCGCGGGTGGGGTGATGCCGAGCGCGGTGTCGAAGTTGGTATCGACCACGCCCTGCCCAATCAGGCGTTGATTGGTCAAGAGTCCAAAGCCGAGGGTGTAGGTGCTCGCACCGGTGAACACGAAGATGCGGTCGCCGGTGGCATTGGCCGCACTGTCTGCCGCCGCCAGCGTGTTGAACGGTGAAGACAGTCGGCCATCTCCCGCCGCGCCCAGTGCATTATTGACAAACCACACCAACGGCCCGCTCACGGTGACCGTGGCTGTGGCATCAGTACACGCACTACCCGGCACCCCACTGTCGCAGATCTGGTAGAGGAAGGTGTCGTTGGCACCGGTGAATCCGACCGGCGGGTTGTAGGTGAGCTTGCCGTTGCCCGCGATCGTCACACTGCCGCCGTTGGTCGAGGCGAAAGGCCCTGCCGCTGTGATGCTGAAGGGTGCCGCCCCCGGGCCATCGACATCGGTGATGATTGAACCCTCGAAGAGATCGGTGGCGCCATCGGGGATGTTGATGGCGATATGGGCGTGGGCGGCATAGGCTGCCGGTGGCGTCACGCTCGGCGGGTCGTTGACACAGGTGACGGTCACACTGACTGCAGCCGTACTCCCACCCGGGCTGAGGGTGTAGCTGAACGTATCCGGGGTGCCCGACAAACTGTTGCAGTAATCGGCATTAGGCTGGTAGGTGACATTCGTGCCGTTATTGACGACCGCACCGTTGGCCGGCTGGGTGACCGAAAAGATGCCGATCGGTCCGCCGTCAATGTCCAGGTCATTGGCTAAGACGCTGATCGCAGTGGCCCCCGCATCCTCGGTGACCGTGGCCGTGTCCACGGCCGCCACCGGCGGGTCATCCACCGGATTAATAGTAATACTGACGGTCGCCGGGGCCGAGGTGGTGGTCCCGTCACTGACCGTAAAGGTGAAGTCTGTCTGGGCCGTTAAGGTTGGCGGTTGGCGTATAAGTCAGATTCGGTGGTGTTCCGCTCAGCCCCCCCTTGGTCGGGCTAGTAGCCACCACGAAGGTTAGGGTCTGATTCTCTGGGTCCGTGCCGGCGAGGGTAATCGCTATAGCTATGTCCTCGTCGGTCGTTATACTCTGAGCCGTGGCCGTCGGGGCCTCGTTCACGTCAGTGAGGTTGACGGTGATCGTGGCACTGCCTGATTGGGCAGGGGTGCCGTTGTCAGTCACTTGTACGGTAAGGTTGAATGCCGGCGTGGTCTCGAAATCGAGCGCCGTGTTGTTGGCGACCGTGATCTGACCGCTGGCGTTGATCGCGAACGCCCCACCGATGTTCCCCGCACTGATGGCAAAAGTGTGGGTCTGGCCTACATCTGTGTCGGTGAAGGTCACCGGCGTCCCGACCGTTGTCCCGTTGGCGCTGTTCTCTGGAATAGCGAAGGTGGCCGCCATCACCACCGGCGGATCATTCGCATTGGTCAAGTTGACCGTGATGGTGGCACTGCCTGATTGGGCAGGCGTGCCGTCGTCGGTCACTTGGACGGTAAGGTTAAACGTCGGCGTAGTCTCGAAATCGAGCGCCGTAGAGGTCGCCACCGTAATCTGCCCAGTGCTGGAGTTAATGGCAAACGCATTCCCCGGGTTCCCTGCCGTGATCGCATAACTCAACGTCTGTGCCGGCAGGTCGGGATCGGTCGCGGTCACCGTCCCCACCACCGTGCCGTTAGTGCTGTTTTCGTCAAGGGTAAAAGTGACTGGAGTGACGGTTGGTGGATTATTGACAGAGGTAATACTCAGGGTCGTCGTCGCCGTTGCACTCGTATCAGTCCCGTCATTCACTACGAAGGTGATCAGCCGTGCGGTCGTATTGGGATTCTGCGAGGTGTTGTTATACATCACCGTGCGTAACACTTGCTGGTAGTTGGCCAGCGTATCGGTGCCGGTGAGACTCAGCACTCCAGTTGCGGCCGTGTAGACTGCCGTTATGCTCGTCCCCGCGGTCGTCGCCGCCAGTGTCTCGATACCGGCATCTTGCAGATTGGTAATCGTCACTGTAGCTGAGACGAGGTTCGGGTTGTCGATATCGCTCACGGTTAAATTCGTGGCATCAACGATCACCACCGGCGTGCCTTCGGTAAACGTCACAGCGAAGTCAACGTCACCTCCTGGATCATCGGCCGTGCCGTCCAAATCCACCACCGGCGCATCGTTGCCACAGGTCACCGTGACACTGACGGTGGCTGTACTCCCGCCCGGCGTGAGTGTGTAGGTAAAGGTGTCTAACGTCGTCCCCGGTGGCGTGTTGCAGTAGTCGGCGTTAGGCGTGTAACTCACATCCGTGCCATTGTTGACCACCGCGCCGTTGGCCGGTTGGGTGACCAACGCAATGCTGATCGGCCCGCCATCCCCATCGGTATCATTGGCCAGCACGGTGACCGTCGTGGCGGACGCATCCTCCGCCACCGTCGACCGCATCATCCACCGCCACCGGCGGATCATCCACCACCGTGACCGTGATGGTAAACGTCTGTGGTCCGCTGGTGTTGACATCCGCCATTGGCCGTCCCCCCATTGTCCTGAGAGCGTCATGGTAATCGTGGCACTGCCACTGACATTGGCCGCCGGCGTGTAGGTCAGGACCCCGGTGGGAGAGATCGCCGGCGCCGGCACTGAATAGGGCCGGCATTGGTGTTGCCGGTAATGTTAAACGTCAGCGTCTGGCTGGCTTCATCCGCAGGTCCCGGCACTGATCCCCGTCGCCCACGGATTGACCGTCTGCGGTCCGCTGTCTTCCAGGACGGTCTGGTTCGGCCCGGCCGTGAAACTCGGCGCATCATTGATCGCATTCACCGTGATGGTGAACGTCTGCGGTGCACTGGTGTCGACTCCGCCATTGCGCCGTGCCCCCGTCGTCTGAGAGCGTCATGGTAATCGTCGCCGTCCCGTTGGCATCCGCTGCCGGCGTGTAGGTCAGCACTCCCGCTGGACTGATGGCTGGCCCAGCACTGAAGAGCGCGGCATTGGTGTTGCCCGTCACATTGAAGGTCAGCGTCTGCGTGTCCACCATCTCCATCACTAATCGCCGTCGCCCACCCATTGACCGTCTGCGCGCCAGCATCTTCATTCACCGTCTGATCCGGCCCCTTGGTGAAACTCGGGGCACTGTTGATCGCTTGGATCGTCACCGTGCTCGTCGCCAGCGCACTATCGACAGTTCCATCATTCCCCACAAAGGTGATAGTCCGAGCCGTGGTATTGGGATTCTGCGACGTGTTGTTATACGTCACTGTGCGCAACACTTGCTGGTAATTGGCCAGTGTGTCGCTCCCACTCAACGTCAACGTCGGCGCAACATAGTTGACCGTGATGCTCCCCGTCGCCGTCGCCGTCAGCGTCTCGACTCCCACATCTACCAGATTGGTAATCGTCACGGTGGCTGAGTCTAAATTCGGGCTGTCGACATCGGTGACGGTCAAGTTGGCTGCATCGACAATCACCGCCGGGGTACCTTCGGTAAACGTCACAGCAAAGTCAACGTCACCTCCTGGATCATCGGCCGTGCCGTCCAAATCCACCACCGGCGCATCATTGCCACAGGTCACCGTGACACTGACGGTGGCTGTACTCCCGCCCGGCGTGAGCGTGTAGGTAAAGGTGTCTAACGTCGTCCCCGGTGGCGTGTTGCAGTAGTCAGGGTTAGGTGTGTAGGTCAGATCCGCGCCATTGGTTGACCACCGTGCCATTGGCCGGTTGGGTGACGGAACGCAATGCTGATCGGCCCACCATCCACATCAGTATCATTGGCCAGCACGGTGACCGTCGTGGCTGGATCATCTTCCGCCACCGTCGCCGCGTCATTCACCGCCACCGGTGGATCATCCACCACAGTGACCGTGATGGTAAACGTTTGCGCCGCCGAGGTGTCTTGCCCGCCATTGGCCGTGCCGCCATCATCTTGCACGGTGACGGTGAACGTCGACGTCCCGACGGTGTTGGCGGCGGGCGTGTAGGTCAGCGTCCCATCCGTCGCCACCGCCGGCAACGTGGTAAAGAGCCCCGGGTTGCTCACGGCGCTGACGGTGTAGGCGAGCACGGTTTGCCCAGTTTCCTCAGGCGCGCCGGGATTAAACGTCGCCCAGCCGGTGAGGGTCTGCGGCCCCGCGTTCTCACCTACTGCCGGGGGGTTCGTGGCCGTGAAGGTCGGTTGGTCATTGACCGTCCGGATGCTCACGGTGCTGGTCACCGGTGTGCTGGTCGCCGCGCCGTCGTTGGCGACGACCCGGATGAGGCGGTCGGTGGGATTAGGGTTCTGGGAAGCGTTGGTGTAGGTCAACGTGCGCAGCGCCGCCTGGTATTGACTCAGGGGAGCTGAGCCGGTGAGACGGAGCTCCCCGTTTGTGGCGTCGTAGGTGGCGACAATGGGCGTATTGGGCGTCACCGTGGCCGGATCGACGGCCAGGACTTCCTGTCCCGTATCGAGCACGTTCGTCAGGGTTGCGGTCGCCGACGCCAGGGTCGCGCTGTCCGGGTCACTCACCGTCATCAGCGGACTGACAATCGCTTGCAATCCGCTGTCTTCCGTGAAGGTCGTGGTGAAGTTCGGCTGCTGCCCCGAGAGGTTGGTGGGATCAAGATCCACTTGCGGAGGGTCATTGGTGGGGGTGGGTGTCGACGCATCCGTCACCGTGAGGGTCACCGTGGCGACATTCGAGGCCGAGGTGAAGTCCTGCGCCAGAAAAGTGAAGCGATCCTCGCCCACAAACCCGGGATCGGGCGTGTAGCGCACCAGCGGGGGCTCACCGGTGAGCTGCCCGTGTGCGGGCCCGTCCACCACTTCAAAACGCAGGGGATCGTCATCGGCATCCCGCGCCTGCAGCGTGACTGTCACGGCGTCGTTGCTCTCCGTCTCCACCCGCTGGTCACTGGCGACCGGCGGATCATTGGCCGCCAGCACAAACCCTTGCGGGGCCGTATCCCAGCGAAACCGCAGCGTCAGCACCTTCTCACGGCCCGACGTCTCCTCCCGCACACGCACGTCCGTGAGCACGATCTCTTCTCCCTCCAGACGAACCGTAGCCTGGGAGAGATCGAATTGATCGAGGTAGTCGAACCCCCCGATCTTGAGGACGGTAATGGCACGGGTGAACGCCAACATCGCCCCATTGGCAGCTTCGATCTCCAGACCGAGGGCGTGTGGGCCGGCAGTGAGGTTGCCGTAGTTGACGACCAAGGCCGCACCACTCTCCAAGGCATTGGGATTGTCCGGAAAGGCGGCGGCCACGTCTCCCCGGGCCGAACAACACGGCAGCGTCGTCGCGATGCGGCCATCCAACACCACTCGCACGACGGCAATCGGCACGCCGACCTCTTCGGCAAACATCCAGCCGCGCATCACCTGCACGCCGCTCACCAGCGCATCCGCGCTCGGACTCTCCCACTCGCTGACAATGCCCGCTGCGGCTTGGACCTCCCGGGCACCACTCGCCCGTGCGAGCCACTGCCACATAGGAGTAAGGACGCCGCGGAGCGTAGAGCGCAACGAGGTCAATGAGGCGGTGGTGACCGCTCCGCTCAGGGACAGCGTCTGGGCGTTGGGGTCCCACCGTAAGCGGAGGGTGACTTCCCGTTCTTGTCCGCTCGCGTGATCCCGCACCCGCACGTTGTCCAGGACAATCTCGTCGCCCTCCAAACGCGCCGTGGCGTCGGCGAGGCTCAGTAGGTCCAGAAACTCAAAGCCCCCCACCGTCACGACCTCCACCTCCCGCACCTCGGACCGCCACTGTTGCCGCTGCGCGGTGGTGATCTCCACCTGCACCGTATGGAGACCCGGAGGCAGCAAACTCCAGTTTACGGTTAGCCCCCAGCCGCTGTGGAGGGTGACGGCGGCGGGATACTGCGGATAGGCGGTGGCCACATCGGCGCGCTCCCCACAACAGGGGATCGTCATCGCCGGCACGCCATCCACCACCAACTCCACCCGCGCAATCGTGTCGCCCGGCTCGGTCACAAACGCCCAGCCCCGCACGACTTGCACCCCCGCCACCGGCCCGGAGAGCGGACTCTCGAACAGGGCGGTAATGGCGGCGTGGGCAGGTGCGGAGACGGGTACAAGTAACAGGCTGAGCAGCAAGAAGAGCAGGTGGAAGCGCAAGAACGATTTCGTCAAATAGTTCCAGGCAAGAACAGACAATCTTTTCCAATCCCCCACGTCCACCATAACAAATTGAGACCCACTGCGTCAAATGAACTACTAGGGACGGGCGTGTTCTGTCCCCGGACCGCGCAAGGGGATGGTCTCTGAAGGAGACCCATTGCGCTGCTCGGAGACAAGCCTATTCTCCGAGCCCCTGGCTCGACGCGCTGACAGAACCGCATCGTTACCGTGACCCTAATAGGAAACCTTCGCAAAAAACTTAGGTCCCGACCAAATCGAGGAACTGGAGACGCTTCTCTGTAACAGAGATTACAGCATTCGTGAGAGGGCGGGGGGGGGGTGTAGAATGTTCGGTCCGATTTAGATTGGATACGTGTCTTTGATTATCCGCTCGCAAACCACTATTATCGGCCCGAGATTACACGAAAGATGATATTCTGGCCGTGAATTTTCTCCAGCGATTGATACGCACTCTGCGTGCACAGCTGACGGAAACGAAAAATACACTATCGGTTTCCAGCCAAGCAGAGAGACCTGATGTTGGGTTTGTCGCGTGTATTGAGAGCGGAGTGCTCGAGAGGCAGGCGCTTATGCTCTTCGAGAGTATCCGCCGCTATGCGGGACGGTTTATGACTAGTGAACTGTATGCAGTCTCTCCCCGCACCGGACATGCAATTTCCGTAGACGCTCGGAAAAAGCTCGATGACCTACGTGTCCATTACATCGATAAGCTTCTCAATACGAGCTGTTCCGAGTATGGGCCTGCCAATCGGGTGGCAGCTGCCGCTTATATCGAGGGAATGAACCGCCACGACATTCTCGTGATTTTAGATAGCGATACGCTATTCCTGCGAGAACCATCTGAATTTCTTCTCTCACCGAACATTGATATAGCGGTGCGCCCAGTTGATGTAAAAGGAATTTGTACGGCTGGCCCACAGGACCTGTTTGATACCTATTGGCAGAGCCTCTGTCGTTGCTGCGGAGTTGATTACGATGATCTCCCATGGAGCGAGTCGTTCGTTGATCGTCATCGCATCAAGGCAAACTATAACGGTGGGCTTGTGGTCGCCAGAGGTGGATTGGGAATCTTGCGACGGTGGGCGGACTTCTTCTTCGCCTCCATCCGACAAAACCTGCGACCACGTTCTAGTGCCAGTCCCTTCCGGACCGGTGCCGGTTGGGTCACCTCTGCGGCAGGAACCCTATGGGGGTCGAATCAGGCAGCCCTCTCCTTAGCGATCTGGAGCACGACACGCCAGGTTCAGGAACTGTCGCCGACTTACAATTATCCCTTACATCTACACGACCGAATTGATCCAGTACTAATGCGAGCCACCTTCCCACATCTTGTGCACGTACACTATCATTGGCTCTTCGAGAGGGACGCACTGCCAACGAATCAACTGTTCCAGACCTTTGGCCCCTTATCGGATGACCAGCACAACTGGTTGCGTTCTGTAACTCCGATCGGCTGATTTAGTGGAACTGTTCTCTGCACCACGCTTTGTCGCGGCGCGCAGCGATAGCGGTGTCTGTCCTGATGGTGCACTGATGGTGAGTCTTCTTGCTGGCCTTCTGTATCGTTGACAATGTTCGCTATCGAGAGGAAAATTCCTTCCGACCATGACAATGCCCAGAATAGGTGGAGGCAAACAGGAATGAAATTTGGTCTTGGTCCGTTTTCGATGCAATCTCCCCCTGATTCTCAAAAGAATCATGCCGAGCTCTATCGCGACATGCTCGAGCAAGTGGTTGTCGCTGAAGAAATTGGCTTCGATTCGGCCTGGCTCGTTGAGCATCACTTCATGGAAGACGGTATGTGTCCGTCCCTGTTAGTAACAGCGTCAGCAATGGCCGCCCGGACTTCCACACTGAAGATCGGCACGAGCATGTACCTGCTTCCGCTACATCGTCCAGTACAAACGGCAGAAGATGTTGCAGTGCTCGATAATATAGCTGCTGGCCGATTCATTTTTGGTGTCGCGACTGGGTATCGTCCGGAAGAGTATGCTGGACACCAGGAACAGCGCACCGGGCGGGAAAATCGCATGGAGGAAGAACTCGAAATCCTCATTAAGAGCTGGACAACCGAGAGTTTTTCGTTCTCCGGTCAGCACTATAGCGTCGAAAATTTGTCCGTGACTCCCAAACCGTATCAGAAACCGCATCCACCAATTTGGATCGGTGCTTCTACACGCGGAGGAGTCCGCCGCGCCGCGCAGTGGGGCTCAGCGCTCGTCGCTTCTCCGCGACATCACATTAATGAATTGAAGACGCATTACCTCTGGTACCGCCAGCAATTACAACGGTTCAACAAAACAGCGATGGCTACACCGGTGATTCGCGAGGTGTATGTCGCGGAAACAACCCGGCAAGCTGAAGACGAGGCACGTGACGGCATCATGTACATTCATGGCGGGATGTACGGGAAGTGGGCTAACGTGCGGCCATTGAGAGACGATCAGGGACGCCTTGTAGAAAACCCTGCCACTGTGACCTTCGATAGCCACCGCGAGCGGTTTATTATTGGTGACCCTGACCATTGCATTCGTGAGATTGAAAAGTACCAACGTGAACTCAGCATGGATTATCTCATCTGTTGGATGCATTACCCCGGGGCAGACCACCAGAAAACCCTACGCGCGATGCGATTGTTTGCGAAGGAAGTGATGCCACACTTCAAACAAGGAGCAACGAGGAGCGAGTAGCGAGCGACTAGTGGAAAGATGAGGTCAAAGCCTTTATTGGTGACTCGTAGCTCGAACCTCGGAACTCAGAACTACAAACGGGAGGCAAACCATGCGTAGAACGTGGATTGATCTTAATAGTGACATGGGAGAATCATTCGGCAACTTCGTCTTAGGACGACCTGAGGAAGTCATGAAACGCATCTCCCATGCGAACATCGCCTGCGGGTTCCATGCTGGTGACCCCACATGGATGCGCCGCACGGTCGAATGGGCAAAACAATACGGTGTCACAGTGGGTGCGCACCCCGGCTTTCCCGATCTGATGGGCTTCGGGCGTCGCTTGATGAACATCACTCTTCAGGAAGCGACAAACTATGTCGTTTACCAAGCCGGTGCGCTCAAAGCATTCTGTGAAATGCACGGGCTCAAGCTGCAAGCGGGCAAACCGCACGGCGCATTTTACTCGTGGTCGATTCAATCCGAAGACAACGCTCGTGCAGTGCTCGAAGGATTTCAGGCCATAGACCCAGACCTGACCTTATATCTCCCGGCACTCCCACATTTCCCCTTGGTTGCCACCGCCGAAAAAATGGGCTTTTCCGTCATCAAAGAATTCTATCCGGGATTAAGTTACGACGAGAAGGGCGCGATTACCGTGAAACGGACCTATGGCACAGAAAGTGTTGAAGAAATCGTCGAGCTTGT
The DNA here is from genome assembly GCA_963733195.1 of uncultured delta proteobacterium. Lineage (GTDB taxonomy): Bacteria > Desulfobacterota > Binatia > Bin18 > Bin18 > VGTJ01. The sequence continues at coordinate 139,423 of CAVTCR010000019.1, read as the reverse complement.
TTTACGCTTCGCCCTTGATAACAAGACGACGACGACGACGGGTACAGTGATTGATGTCGAAGGAGACAGCGTATGTGTCCATGGTGATGTCGTAAACGCACCAGAAGTCCTCGATGGATTACACTCAGCATTACAACGGGAAGGAATCGAAGTGCACAGTGCCATCCATGCCGGACACGAAGCTGCAACTCCCGTTGCGCCGACGCGCCAGCGCTTAGGTCATTTCCTTTACATTCACTTCCTCTCCTACACTGCGGGGAGAGAGGTCCAAGGGGCAGGGTGAGGGTCTGCATAAAGAGCATTCTATGTTTGAGACACGGTACGATTATGGTGGTGATGAGTATCTCCTTGTTATTTTTAATGAGGCGATGGATCTAGCAACCAACTTCAAAATCCTGGCAGTCTGCCAAGAGGTCAAACGACGCGGAGTCGCAGGCGTCATTGAAACCTGCCCAGCCAATGCGTCGTATCTTGTTCATTTCCACCCTGAAGTTATTCATCCCAACCAACTGATTCGCGAACTTAAAGATATCGAACACGCAGTGCAATATGCTGACGCTCTGCAGTCTCGGCTGGTCGATATTCCGGTGTTATTCGATGATCCGTGGACTCGTGAATGTGCGCAGCGCTTCGGGGACCGACATCAAGATCCGTCGGTGTCAAACCTCGAATACCTCATGCGCATCAACGGTTATTCCTCGAAGGAGGAGTTCATCACTGCGTATTGCGATACACCGTACTGGGTGTCGATGGTTGGATTTGTTCCGGGGACGGCCTGGTGTTACCGCATGGTCCCGCCTGAGCGCGCAATCCAAGCTCCTAAGTATATCCGTCCTCGCACTGACACCCCAGAACGAGCGGTCGCGCACGGTGGTGTGTTCTTGTGTATCTATCCGGTCCGCGGACCCGGCGGGTATCAAATGATTGGCATGTCAGCAGTCCCAGTATATGACCCAGAGGAACATCTTCCCGATCTGCGCAGCCGCTATATCTTGGCTGACGCGGGAGATCGGTGGAAATTCCGCCCCATAGACATGGATGAATACAATACGATTCGTACGCAAGTCGAAGCTGGGACCTACCGTTATCGCATTATCGAGCAGCGCTTTCGCCCGAGCGAATACCTGAACAGTCCAGACCGCTATTTGCAATGCCTCCAAGAAGAGGCAGGCTATGCTTGAGGTTCTTGAACCTGGTCTCCTCACAACTGTCCAAGATCTCGGGCGCTTTGGCTGGTATCACATCGGCATGCCGCCATCCGGAGCGATGGATAACTTTTCTTTTCGAGTCGGCAACCTGTTGGTTGGAAACGATGAGAATGCGGCAGGTCTCGAGATGACCTACACCGGTCCAACACTCAGAGTGAGGCAGACAACGACAGTTGCTGTGACCGGCGCGGAATTGTCCTTTCGCATCAACGATCATCCGACGACCCTGTGGCAGACTCATAGAGTCACTGCAGGTGATATTCTTTCATGTGGCAGTGTAGAGCGTGGGGCACGGGCGTATCTCTGTGTTGCTGGTGGGATCGAGGTGCCAGTATTACTTGGCAGCCGTTCAACCTACATGCTGGGACGGTTTGGTGGATTGGGAGGGCGAAAACTCCAAGCCGGCGACAAGCTCCAACTTGGTCCGTATATACGATCACCTGATGCTATGTTGGGCAGGAGTATCGATCGCACCCTCCTCCCGAGCCCAACAAAAGATATTGAAGTCCGGGTGATTATGGGCATGTGCAACTACCGAGTGAAGGAGGAAAGCCTCGCAGACTTTCTGGCTGCAACCTGGGAGGTTTCGACTGAAGCCGATCGCATTGGCTATCGACTCAAAGGCCCAACCTTTCATTTCAAGCCGGGCGAACAACCGTTTGGTGCTGGAGCAGACCCGTCCAACGTCGTCGATTTGGGCTATCCTGTAGGTTCGATCCAGATTCCGGGAGGACTAGAGGCAATACTTTTACTGAACGATGCCGTCACTGGCGGTGGCTACACGACAATCGGGACTGCCATCAAGAGCGACCTTGATCGCATTGCTCAAGCCTCTCCTGGGAGTAGAGTCCGGTTTCGCGCTGTCGATATTGAAGAGGCACTCAGGGCACGAAATAACCGCGAGGCGCAGCTGGCAAAGATACGCCTCGCGCTGCGGTTATTCGACCTCGGTGACGAACTTGGTCAATAGCGGACGTCTTGCCGCGCTATTTATTCACGGAACCGAGATTTGCAGGTCACCTGGAAACCGGGATATCGTCCTTTGACCCAAGACCTTTCACACACTTATCGACGGCACACGAAGCTCCAGACTCCGTCGCCATTGTCTAGATGCCATTCACCTCGACGGAGCACCCCGATTTGGATTTTTCTATCCCCGTTCCAGTCTCCCACGACTGCATCAGTCACCCCGTCTCCCGAAACTTAGACACTTATCAATTCCACATTCATCCAACTTACGATTCCCGTTATAATCGAGATACCAACTTCCCATTGCGAAACACCCCAATGTCGGACCGTCCGTCCCCATTCCAGTCTCCCACCACGGGTTGGTCGCCAGTAAGGCCAAACCCTGAAATGCATGTATCAATTGTACATCCATCCTCTCGACGATTTCCGGTATCAAAATACCAGTTCTCCATCACTAAACACCCCGACTTCAGCTTGCCCATCACCGTTTAAGTCACCCACGACCGCTTTCTGATTGGCTGAGCCAAAGGAGAAGCAGGTGTCCCCTCCTGTACAGCCATCAAGACGGCCGTTGCCATTACTATCCAAATACCAAGTACCTTTACGGAATACCCCTATTTGTTTTTTCCCACCTTTTGTCCAATAGCCTACAACTGGCAGGTCTCCAGAGGCTCCGAACGACACACACGTGTCCACAGTACAACCGTCCTTTATCCAGTTCCCATTGTCGATCCACCATGCACCACTCTGAAACGTTCCAATCGTTAGAACGGTTGTTGATCCTCCCCCCCCTCCCACATTAGGTTTGATAAAACTCGCAGTAACATTCTTCACTTGATCGATGGTGAGAGAACACGTTGTCGCTTTCCCCGCACAATTGCCTCCCCACCCCTGGAACTGCCATCCCGTCACAGGAGTAGCGGTAAGGCCGACCGTCGCACCGCGTGGGAAGCTTTTCTCGCATGTTGGTGTGCAACTAATTCCCGTAGGATTACTGGTTATGTTTCCCTGTCCAACTATAGATATATATATAGATACCAGCGTATCTATATCCGTGGTTGCCACAGTACGACAGGCCTCATTCGAGTATGGCGATGTTCCGTCACTATTAAATGATTGTACGCGGTAGCAATACCCACTCCCAGCAACCACGGTATTATCAATATACGGATGTGACATTCTGCCCAACTTGAGCGACTGGAGTATACGTTCCACCCGTACTGGGTCTTCGCTCGATGACAAACCCATCTTCATTGATCGAATTATCTCTCCACGTGAGAGTTACTTGCGGTGCGGCCGAGGAAATTCGCGAAGAAAATAACACGCCGAAAATAATGAGGGTAGAAAGGAAGAGATGACGAGGTGGTGTCAGCGCAGGAAACATGTTCCCTCCTCAAAGATTCTGAGCGACCACAGAACTCCGAGGAGGACCTGGGATCGCCTGGTAACTCTGCGACCGTATCTGGAATATTGCTCGGGTTTAGGCCAGTAGCTTTGTGTCTCACTCTTTCGAGAGGTTTGCCTTTTTCAGACACTTGGCTCTGTGAGACCCGCACACAGAGAGTCACCTCCCCTACCGTTAGCAGGTCTCACCCCCATTCCCACTTAAGGCCCGAGACTCATAGAAGGCTGACTCTTGTTCTAAAGGGATAAGTTTTTTGACTCAAATGGGACCACCACTCTCACCACATTCCATTGGTTGGTCGAAATGGCAATACCGTACACTGAAATGAACAACTAACCAAATTTACGGAATGTAACGGGGCTTTGCTCAAGAGCTATTCACCGGAATGGACAGGGACGGCGATGAGCTTGTTACTACTTTTATTTCCGTATCATACTGAGGACAGTTGTGAAGTCATGCAATACATTCCTGGATCAGTCAACTCCACCTGCCAGCCGGGGAAAACGACTATTGTGGTCGTTGCCTCTTCGATAATCGCCGGACCCTGAACAGCATTCCCAACAAGAAGTTTTGCGCCATCAAAAACTGGAGTCAGAACAAAACCGCCGATCTCAGAAAAAAATGCCTGGCGCTCGCCGTTATGGGCATGCTGAGGATTGTTATTGCCACGAGCGAAGGTGGGCAATTGCGGCCGCTCAACACGTCCGAGCACGGTAGTTTCAAGATTGATAATCTCTACCATATTGTCATGTTCACTATACGTGAACAGTTCTTCGTGGCGACGGTGGAACGCCTCAGCCACCTGTGCAATATTCTGCGGTGTGAGTGTTGCAGTGGGAATATCTACCTGGCATTCATGAATCTGATCCACATAACGCATATCGAGCGAGCGGTGCGTGGCAATCTGCGTAGTTGCGATTCCTGTCTCGACAAGCTCTTGTCGACCTCGCTCTTCCATCTCGGCAAACAAGTGATTCAATCGTTCGTAATCGACTTGGTCGAGACGACTGGTGTACGAGGACAGGTAGTTATGTTTCATATCGGAAATAATCTCTCCGAAAGCGCAAAACGCAGCCGCTACTTTGGGAATGATGATCCGACGAATCCCCAACTCGCTCGCCAACATGCCGGCGTGGGCAGGGCCAGCGCCACCGCCAACGACCAGCACAAAGTCACGTGGATCGTATCCTTCCTCAATAGAGACACGGCGAATGCCACTGACCATATTGGCATTCACCAGTTGAAAAATCCCTAGCGCGGCTTGCTCAATACTGAGTTTGAGCGGCGCTGCTACACCTTCCACGACCACCCGTCGTGCAGCATCGGCATCGATTTGGAGGCGTCCACCAAGCAGCGACTGCGGATTGAGATACCCCAACACCACAAGGGCATCGGTTACAGTCGGACGTTTTCCTCCACGTCCGTAGGCTGCTGGGCCAGGTTGAGCGCCCGCACTTTCCGGCCCCACTTGCAACAACCCCATCGCATTCACAAACGCAATACTTCCACCTCCGGCACCCAGTGTTTCTACTTGAAGCATGGGAATACCAATACGATAGCGAATGAAATCAAAATCTTTCGCGGTCTTCGTTTTCCCATTTTTACTCAGGCTGATATCGAAGCTCGTTCCACCCATATCAACAGTGATGATGTCGCGCGAACCAAATGCCTCACCAAAGAAGAGTCCAGCATTAGGCCCGGCTGCCGGACCAGAATTGAGGGCGTAGATACCTTTGTCCATGAGGAAGCGCCCGGACGTTAGCCCACCGTTACTTTGCATGTAGCGAATCTGATGACGATATCCAAGGTTGTGGAGAAATCCTTCCATGCGTTCAACGTATTGCTTAATGATTGGACCAATATATGCATTCACGACCGTTGTACTGGTACGCGTATACTCTCGAATCTGTGGGAGCACATCGATCGAAAGAGTCCGATACGCTGTGGGAAATTCGGCAGCGATAATCTCTGCGGCCCGTCTTTCATGCTCAGGATGAAGGAATGACCAGACAAACGATACAGCAATCGACTCCACACCCTCTTCTTTGAAGACACGAAGACCACGGAGAATATCGCCCTCGTTCAACGGTGTTCGCACCTCGCCAGTACTGAGAACGCGTTCGGTGACTGGAAACCGTAATGCACGCGGGACGAGCATCGAGGCCTGAGGGAAATCAACATCATAGCGATGTCCATCCTCCTTGTGACCAAGACGAATCTCCAATGAATCCTCGTGACCTTTCGTGCAAAAGAGACCAGTCTTTGCCCCCTTATTTTCAATCAGCGCATTCACCCCGACCGTGGTCCCCAAGATGACTAGGTCACAAGCATCAAGAAAGTTCGCCAGTGAACAGCCGAGGTCAGCACAAGATCTGCCGCAATCCTTCCTGCACGGCTGCAGGAGGGTTACTCGGAGTTGAAGGAGTTTTATACAGTCGAATCCCTGCACCTGGCGAGGCCAGGATGAAATCGGTAAACGTACCGCCGGTATCGACACCTAAACGATAGTGCATAAGATAATTAAGAATTATGTAATGAAGAATGAAGAGTTAAAAAGCAGCTCGTGTTGATCTTTTTTCATTCTTCACTCTTAACTTTTCACTCTTCACTATTTGCCAACCGCCATTCGTCGCTGCATTTCTTCGCCGACATTGACCCCATATTCGTCCTTGGCAGCCTGCACAGAGACAAGGCCGTTCTTGACATCCTCAAGCACTCTCTCGACTGTGCGTTCTTTGGGGTCACCAACCCCACCACCGCCGGGATTTTCGTTGGCAAATCGCTCTCCCGGTGAGATGGAAGTGATGATGTTTTTTTTGATTTCCTCGACTGAGCCGTCTTTCTTGTAGTACAAAGCTCGGCCAACCTTGGGTTCAACCACTGAAGACTGTGCACCCAAGGCACCAGGAGAAGGATACCTCCGCCCTTCACCAAACATGATTATCTGCATCGGGTCATGTAACGGTTCAACTTCCCAATGTGTACCTGATCCACCACGAAACTTCCCTGCTCCCCCTGAGTCGGTCATCAGACCATAACGATGAATAATAATCGGATATTGGTATTCGAGAATCTCAATATCCCCGCTCGTGAGTGCGCCAAAACAGCACTCTGGACCAACTGCCGGCCACCCATCAGCTTGATGCGTCGCCCCACCTCCACTGATGATCGTCGCGAGGATCATCGACACATATTCTTCGCCGGTGCGGAAGTCCCGTCCAGCGATATTGAGGCCATTCGAGTGTCCCCACGATGCTACGGCACGCTGCGGTAAGGCTTGCTCAAGCGCCATACGAACCGCATCAGTAATCGTCTCTGACGGTGTCGTCGTACAATTCACATGCGGGGCCGGTTCCTTGGCGTTGGTGATCGTCCCTTCAGGACCCACGTCAACTTCAATTGCTCTATAGAGTCCTTCGTTATACGGCGGTGGCAACTGCGCAAACATCATCACGCCGAGATACACGCCAGATAAAGAATTAGAGGCATACGAATTAATGAAATACGGAATCTGAGGGGGACTACTCAGCCGTACATGCATGGCATCTGCTTTGACAGTAACTTCAGCCGTAATCTTAATATCGCCAAAACCATGCCCAGCATCTTCGAGTAGCGAACTGCCATGATACACACCATCAGGAATATCGGTGATGAACTTGCGCATCTGCCGTTCTGCCAGGTTCAATAGCTCCGCAATACAAGCCTGCACCGTTTCTTTTCCGTACTTATCCAACAACGCAATGAGATTACGTTCACCGATAGTGACAGCAGCAAGCTGCGCGCGCATATCTCCAGCCTGGAGGCGACGCGAGCGTACATTCGTTAGGATCAGATTGACAACATCGCGTCGCTCTTTGCCACGATCGTAGATTTTCAGCGGGGGGATACGTAGCCCTTCAGCGTAAATTTCCTTGGCTTCGGGATTATAACCAGCCGGTACTGGGCCGCCGATGTCTGTGACATGCCCCTTGCTCACCGTCCAGAAGACCAGTTCATCTTTATAGAAGACCGGCTTGTACATGCAGCAATCGACGATATGCGAGCCGCTCCAGGCTGGATCGTTGTGGTAGAAGACATCACCAGGATGCGTCTCATCTGTAAAATAGTCGGCCACCGTGCGGAGCGCGGGCATCAACGAACCGAGGTGAATCGGAATATCCTGTCCTTGCAGGATCATCTCGCCTTTGCCGTTGAACAATGCGTTCGAGTAATCACGCGCAATGTTGAATACCGACGAGCGCGAGGTTTTCTCAATGGTCAAGGTCATTTCGCGTTGGGTTGATTCCAGGACGCCTTGCACGACAGCTAACGTGATGGGATCTACAGTTAGTGCCATAGTTGTTCCTTCATAAGGTTATCAGCTATCAGTGGTCAGCCCTCAGCCAAAAGTAGAACCCTCTTACTTGCAGATTCCGGGTTTGGCAACCGTCAATTATTTCTGCTATGTCCCCTTATCGATTACTGGCTACTGAATACTGACTATTTTTTTGCAGGAGGAAATCATGGGCCGACTTGACGGAAAGGTTGTCATCATCACTGGTGCCGCACGTGGGCAAGGGGAAGTTGCTGCAGAGGTGTTCGCGAAAGAAGGGGCACAACTCGTACTCAGCGATGTCTTGCCAGAAGGCGAACGGGTCGCCGCGCGCCTTGCGTCCCAAGGCAAACAGGCAGTGTTTGTACCGGCGGATGTATCGCAAGAGGCAGATGCCAATCGCCTCGCAGAGAGATGTATCACAGCCTATGGACGCATCGATGTTCTGTATAACAACGCCGGGATCATCTTGGGCAAGTTATTCCATGAAACGACGCTGGAGGAATGGAATCGCATTCTCACGATCGACCTCACCGGGCCGTTCCTCGTGAGTAAAGCCGTGGTGCAGCATATGATCAAGCAACAGAGCGGCTCGATCATCAATATCTCGTCCGTCGGTGGTATTGTCGGCTATCCCGCGATGGCAGCGTATGGCGCGGCAAAGGGAGGATTGGTAAATCTCACTCGGTGTATGGCCGTTGATCTCGCGCCCCATAACATCCGCGTGAACGCTATTTGCCCAGGGGCGATCGATACGCCCATGCCACGCAAATACATTGAAGCAATGGAGAACAAAGAAGCCGTATGGAAGCAGATTGGTGACATGCATCTGATCAAACGTTTCGGCACCTCACAAGAAGTGGTGAACCTTGCACTCTACCTCGCGTCCGAGGAAGCCAGCTTCATGACCGGGGCCATCATTCCAGTCGATGGTGGATTGAGTGCCTATTGATGTATCCCTCTATTATAGGGATGTAATAGGTTTCCGTTCACTTTGAGCGTAACCGGGTCGATACACCGAAGGGATTTTTCGGACCGGACGTTCCCTTGATAATTGAGGTAAACGTCTCTTCTTCAGAGTTCAAAGTTCGGCTCCTGTCCTCTTTCTACTTGCGCCGAGCCGAAAATGGCCGAGAGAGGTAAGGGAAGGGGTTGGCTGGTCGCTTTCGTCGACCAGAAAGCATGTGCAGGATACGTTCGTGGGGAACGACGAGCAGCAAGAACGCTAGCAGAATCAACGCAATACCGGTCACGTAGCCACACACCAGCAGCGCCAGAACTACTAACCCGAAAGAAACTTTGAGCATCAGATCATTAGCGGTATATACCTGTAATCTGACGAGGGCGGTGTGGATATCGCTGAGGCTGTGGTAGCCGAACCACAAAATCAGAAAAATGCTGGTCTCGGCGATAAGGACGATGAAGACGCGGGCGAGAAAAGATACTGATGAGGGCTCTCTAGATGTGTGTCGTTTCTGTTCCGTAGGTTCGTAGGGTGTCTTAGGAGTGGCGGGCCGTTGGTGTTGTGGCGGGCGCGGTGGTTCCGTACGCGGACGCCATGCCGCTTCAGTGCGTTGGCGTTGTTCTTCTTCGCGACGGCGTAGTGCCTCTTGGAAGCGCTGATGCAACGCACTAGGAGGAGCACTGCGTTGCTCCTCCCAATATGCTTCCAAAACTTCCTTAGCCTCGTTAATCCGCTGAAACTGGAGTGTTGCCCGTTCTCGCTGTGCAGGAGGAACTTTATCTGGGTGAAAGCGCCGTGCGAGTTCGCGGTAGCGCTGTTTAATCTCCGCGAGGGAAGCCCCGGGTCTCAGGTTCAGCGTCTGATAACACTGATCGTAGTTAATTTCACTACTCATCTAGGGCGAGTCTAGCAGAAAAAAGAGGGGCTCGCGCGGCGACACCCCTCTTTTTGTGATAGTGGGCTGCTAAAAGATGGACCGCTGCTTACCCGAGCAACACTTCCTTCGCGTGAATGGTATCGAGGTACTCACGCACGGCTTGGATCTTGCCGTTTCGCACTTCAATGAGGAAGTGATAGGCGTTGTTGTAGACTTTGCCGTTGGCGTGTTCGCCGTATGATTCGGCCTCAACTGCTACACGATCACCTTCAGCAGTCATGGCTTTGGCAGTGAGCCGCAGCCCTTTCGGCATCGCTGCGCCAATGCCTTTTAGCAACTCGGTGAATTGCGCTTTGGTTTTTGTTCCTGCCAGCGCGAAGTTCTCCGGTTTGCCCATGACGGTCCACGTCGCGGTGTCAGCCATCTGCCCGAGAGCAGCCTCGGCCTTTCCGGTAGAGAAGTTCTCAAAGAAACTTAACACGACCTTCTTATTGTCTTCTGCGCTCATACAGCACCTCCTTTGCGCATCACTTCGAGGCGATGCGTGGTTAGGGTTATTTCCCTGATTTATAGTCTCTTGGCTTTTCAAAGCAAGGGGCTTGCGGGGAGCTACCTCATAGTAGCCATCCGGACTTGAGGGAGATCGGTCCAGCCTTGGAGGACCTTGGCGATGCCATCCTGCATGAGCGTCGTCATGCCTTGTGTAAGAGCTATGTGTAAAAGGTCGGCGTACGAAACACGTTGGCGAAGGAGGTTCCTGACTTCTTCGGTGATCACAAATAATTCATGGAGTCCTAACCGCCCTTTGTAGCCTGTATTATAACACTCATCACAGCCACGGGGACGAAACAACGCAAACGTGTCGTTGTAAGGAGTGTGTAGGTTAGCAAAGCTCTGCTCGCCATATTCGTAGGCCAGGGCGTCGTATTCTTCTTTGGTTGGAGAATAGCACTCTTTACATGCCACACACAGAGTGCGGACTAACCGTTGAGCTAACACCCCGCGTAGAGCGTCGGCGAAGTGGAATGGGTCGAGCCCCATGTCTATGAACCGAGTGGCGGTCTCAACTGCACTATTGGTGTGCAGGGTACTGAGTACGAGGTGGCCAGTGAGAGCAGCACGTAGACTCACTTCGGCGGTTTCACGATCACGAATTTCACCCACCATAATGACGTCTGGGTCCGCTCGTAAGAAAGAACGTAAGGCAGCGGCAAAATCCAAGCCGATCTTTGCGTTCACTTGTACTTGGCGAACCCCTCGCTGGGTGATCTCTACTGGATCCTCGACAGTCCAGATCTTTCGGTGCGGAGAGATGAGGAACCGCAGAGCCGAGTGGAGTGTGGTTGTCTTTCCGGAACCTGTCGGTCCAACGCAGAGGATCATTCCGTGAGGCTTTTGTAATACATTGGTAAAACGCTGCAAGGTAAGCTCGGCCATATGGAGGTGATCAAGTGCGACCTGCCGCGTGGGATCAAAAATACGCAAGACCATATCTTCGTTTCCCGTGCCGACCGTGGGAAGAGTTGCCACACGGACCTCGATTTCGCGATCTGACAAACGAAAGTGAATCTTTCCGTCTTGTGGCTTCCGTCGTTCCGCGATATCGAGTCGCGCCATGATCTTCAGCCGTGAGGCAAGGGCACGACGGTAGAGTGGCGAAACTTTGAGGTAGTCGAGAAAACTCCCATCGATACGAAAGCGGACACTGGTTTCTTCTTTCTCTCCTGCTGGCTCGATGTGAATATCTGAGGCTCCCTTACGATACCCGTCACTGATGATTTGGTTAGCCAAGCGGACGATGGCGCTATCGTTCTCGTTGACCATAACTGACGGCGCATCTTCCTCAGAAATGTCATAGCCTTCACTGTCTAGCTGACGTAAGATTGCCGGAATGGGTTCGAGCGTGACCTGTTGTTGACCAGTGTTGGTGATCGCTTGCACGTATTGGGCAATGTCTTGGCGCAGGGCAACCGAGAAACGGATTTCTTTTCCTGGGAATAAGCGTCGGATATCTTGAAACCTGGGGAAATCATGCGGATCGTCGATTAAAACCGTGACGTTGTCTTTACTCTCCTGGAGTGGGATCCATAAATTAGTTTTGAGATACGTCGGATTGAGACGCTGTACCAAATCTGGAGTCATCGGAAGGCGATCGAGGTTCTCTACAAACGGGCAGCGGTAGAAGGTGCTGAGCGCCTGACCAATATCTTGCTTGCTAATATGATACTTCTCAACGAGAATAGTCTCGACCGAGCGCCGCCTTACCTGGGAGTCAATAATGGCAGCTTCTAACTCTTGCTCGCTCATACATTGGCTGGAGAGTAAGGGGGCGAATTTCTCGCGAAGTTTGTCACCTTGAGAGCGCAGGAACTGACACAGTTGCAATGCTTGGACAAGCGTGGCTTCACTGATCCAGCCATTTTCTACCAAAAGGGTGCCGATCTTCTTCTTGGTTTGCTTCTGTTGTACAAGTGCTGCCTCAAGATGCTCCTGTTTCACAGCACCGATTTGGATGAGTAATTGGCCTAAGAGAACAGGGCGACGGACTTTGGGCGCATTCTGGAGATATTCGACCTTCGCTGTTGTGGGAAGGTCCTGCTCGAGTGACCGATCCTCGGCGTCTACCTCCTGCTGCAGTTTAAGTTGTTCGTCTCGAAATCTCATGGCGGTAATGTCCCCACATTGAACGTTATCGGCATGATATTGGGATTCTGGAGTCACAGCGAGGAATCCCGTAAAGTGAAAATGAGGGATTTGCGTTAAGAATGCTTCCTCTTGACAGCAAAAACCCCCTATACGAAACTCTAGCAATGAATGATTGGTACTCAACAATTGAAGGAGGAGCCACAGTGCAGCCACGGACGATGCCCAAAACGACCCGCACCTCGTACGAGGGCGTGATCGATGCTGACGGCCATATCAACGAACCCCACGATTTGTGGGAGAGGTATTTGGAATCGCAATATCGTGACCGAGCCATTCGCCTTGGGATCGATGCCGATGGACGCGAACGGATGCAGGTCGGTGGGAAGCCGTCGCGGTATCTCAATGCGGATCTCCTCGCGCGTGGCCGCGGTATGGGCTTCTCGTTTGAGGACCGAGATCAACTCACGCGGATTTCTTACAAGGACAGCATTCCGTTTGGTGGCAACGACCCGAAAGAGCGGCTGCAGCTCCTCGACTATGAAGGACTGAGAAAAGCCTTTGTCTATCCCACCATCGCTCTGGAATGGGAAAGTGAAGTGACGGACCTAGAGTTGGCCACCGCATATTGTCGCGCCTACAATCGCTGGGTAGTCGACTTCTGTGCGGACTCTGCTGGGCGGCTAGTGCCAATAGCGCATATTTGTTTGACCGATGGGCACATGGAGGTTGAAGAATTCGAACGGGCAGTGAAAGCTGGCTGCAAGGGCATCTTTGTCGCGCCCCACACGCTGACTGATAAACCACATGCTCATAAAGATTATGACCGTTTCTGGGCCGCTGTTCAGGACCATGACGTACCAGTGGCAATTCATCCGGTAGCGGAGCCACCGAATCGTCGCGTCTATCAACGTTTTCGGGAAATGTACAAATGGGGTGAATGGTGGGTCGATGTGCTCGGCGGACAGGGACCACAACAAGCCTTTCTCGCACTCTTTCAATATGGCTTATTTGATCGGTTCCCCAAAGTCAAAATCGTGATGCTTGAATCCGGCGCGGGCTGGATTGGGCACCTGCTTGACCGCATGGATGCGGCCTATGAGACCTGCTTGGGACAGTCCGTGCCTTTGAAAGAGAAGCCGAGTTTTTACTTCCAACGCCAATGCTGGATCTCAGCAGACCCGGACGAGCGTGCCGTGTCTTACCTGATCGATTTCTTAGGACCGGACAAATTCTTCTGGGCGACCGATTACCCACACGATGATCACACACTTGGTTACATGAAGGCGCTAGATACCCTGGTTGCTCCCCTTTCAGAGCGGGCGCGACGAGGAATTTTGGGAGAAAACGTGGCACAGGTCTATGGCGTGCCGCTGAATTAAGGAGTGCTGTTGCGATGAATGAGAATGCAATGGAGCGTAATTTCAAATACCGTATTCCGTATAACAACGTCATTGATGCTGATGGTCATATCTTAGAGCCGCCAGATATTTGGGAAAAATATATTGACCCGCAATATCGCGACAAGGCGATTCGCGTTCGAGTGAACAGCGAAGGGAAAGAATATCTCGAAATCGAAGGCCATCCGTCGAAGTTTTTCAACCTGAAAACGTTTACGCTGCTGGGCAGTATGGGAGAAAGCGCTGACCAGATGGCAGTTAAACTGCAGGAAAAAAAGTACAGTGAGGCAGCCCCCTTTGGTTCGATGTATCCAAAGGAACGTGTCGAGCTGCTGGATCGCGAAGGCTTGCGCGCCTCAATTCTCTACCCCAGCATTGGCTTGACTTGGGAATGTGAGACCGAAGACCCTGGCGTCTCGCTTGCCTATGCAAAGGCGTATAATCGTTGGATTGTCGACTTTTGCTCGGACTATAAGGATCGCCTCATCCCGGTTGCGCATATCTCTTTGGCTGACGGGCACGAAGCAGCGAAAGAACTGGAACGTTCAATAAAAGCAGGATGCAAGGGCGCATTTGTTGCGCCCTTCACCATGACGATGAAAGCCCATGCACACCCTGATCACGACCCATTCTGGGCGAAAGCGCAAGAGCTTGGCGTGCCGGTTGGCATTCATCCTATGGCTGAGCACCCGAGTAAGCGCGTTTATCAACGCTTCAAGGAGATGAAGTGGGCCGATTGGTATCACAATGTGTTGGGTGCGCAAGGGCCGCAACAAGCCCTCTTTGCGCTATTCCAATATGGACTGTTTGATAAATTTCCTAACGTGAAGGTCGTTCTGCTCGAATCTGGTGCCGGCTGGATCGGTGCGGCACTTGATCGCATGGATACAACCTATGAGACAGCACTGGGTAAGAGTGTGCTGCTCAAAGAAAAACCCAGCTTCTACTTCAAGCGACAGTGCTGGATTTCCGGCGACCCGGATGAAAAAGCGCTCGCACATATTGTAGAGCACGTTGGGAACGATAAATTTTTCTGGGCGACGGACTTTCCACATTTCGATCATCCGGGGAACTATATCGAAGCGCTCAGCAATCTTGTTTCTCCGTTGTCAGAGACAGCACGGCGGAATCTGTTGGGTGATAGCGTTGCCAAGGTCTATGGGTTGAACTAGTCAAAGCTATCAGCAATTAGCTCATGAGGTAGGGGCGCAGCATGCTGCGCCTCTTTTCATTTATGAATTGCAGTTGGAGAAGATTCCCCCGTTCGTCTTGAGTGTAGCGTTAGCAAAGCCTGTCCTGCCTGCGCCAGTGCCGCAGGCACAGGTGAGCGTAGTCGAAGGATCGAAGGATGAAGGCTCTAAAATAGTAAAGGAGGAGAACGTCATGCTCGAAACACTCGCGTCTGGTTACGGGTTACTTGAAGGTCCGCGCGTTGATAGCAACGATAATCTCTATTTTAGCGATGTCACAAACGGCGGTGTGTATCGCCGTTCGCCGAGCGGAGAAGTAAGTACCGCTGTCCCACGTCGGCGCGGAGTCGGGGGTATCGCGTTGCATGCCGACGGTGGTGTCGTTGTCTCTGGCAAGAACATTTGTCATGTCAAAGATGGTCAGACACGTATCTTGTTTCAGCGCGATGATATCCCCGGATTCAACGACATCTTTACTGACAGTGCTGGCCGCGTCTACGCCGGGTCGTTACGTTCTGATCCTTTCAAAGAAGGGTCCCGCACTCCTGGGGAGTTATGGCGGATCGAAGGAGAAAGCAAAGTTACAGAAATGTACGGTAATGTTGGCCTGACCAACGGGATCGGCTTTTCCCCCGATGGGAAGACGATCTATCACGCAGACAGTTCCGGCCCGCATCTCATTGTTCATGATGTTGCTGCAGATGGAACGATGACCAACCGTCGAGCGATTGCGCAGATGACCGGCGGAACGATTCCCGATGGTCTGTGTGTTGACGAGGCCGGATGCGTTTGGGTTGCTGTTTACGGTGGCCGATGCGTGACTCGCTACACCCCAGAAGGGAAAGTGGATCGCAAGATCGACGTACCGGCGAAAGCAGTGACGAGCGTCTGCTTTGGCTGGAAAGACCGCCGTGACCTCTATATCGTCACTGCGGATAACACTGAGGTCCCTGACGGCAAAGGCACTATCTTCCGTACGCGGGTTGAGGTCCCAGGGCTGTCTGTTCCTCTTGCCCGAGTGTGACGATGGGTCGACATGCAGAGCAAAATAGAGACGCCTTGGCGGGGTGTCTCTACAAAAAGTCATGAGGGTACTCCTTCTGAATAAGGAGAGGGAGCAAGAAGTTCTGGAGTGTACGGATCTTCCGTGTTTCGATTTAGCTTGCCCTCAGGACTGAAATCCTGAGGCATCGGAGAGGAGGATGCTGTGGGGTTTATCGAAGCCTATACTGCCCTGTATTCAGGTGATAAACGCAAAGAACTGTTCACGGAGT
The DNA here is from genome assembly GCA_963733195.1 of uncultured delta proteobacterium. Lineage (GTDB taxonomy): Bacteria > Desulfobacterota > Binatia > Bin18 > Bin18 > VGTJ01. The sequence goes on along the minus strand of CAVTCR010000019.1, from coordinate 123,181 downwards.
GGATTTTTCGCCGCCGACAAGAACTCTTTGTTGAATTGCGCGAACATGCACCGTTCTTTGTGACTCCAGAGGCTGTCTTTGTTTCGCGTCATGAAGATGTGAAAGCCATTTTTGAGGATTCTAGCCATTTCAATGTCAAAGCCTATCTTGGGAGTTACGACTTTGTCCTTGGCAAGGACAAAGAAGATGGGCATGACGCCGACCGCGCCTTTTTGGAAGGACTACTGCCGCAAGCTGAACTCGAACGAGTGCATAAAATTGCTGCCGAAGAGATCGAAAAAATCCTTGGCTTCATGATGACACGTCATGAGGGAGGCGCGCTCCCTGGTCAGCGAGAACCTCGCAAACCCGCCGGGCGCATCGATGTCCCACATGGTTTTGCTCGTCGAGTCTCTACTGCTGTAGCTCAGCACTACTTTGGCCTCACCGACCCGAACCCGGTCGACTTCGGTATTCCTCCGCTCCCGCCTCCTTCGCGCCCGAATCCGGTACCGTTGCCAGACCCACGCCCGTTTCTTGATCCGGCCTTTCCCTGCGTTGGCAATTGGATCGCCACACTGAACGGCGCCTTTATCCACGGTGCCTTTGGCCGCCATTTCGCCTTTGATCCGGCAACCATCCAGCAATTGCTGGCACGAGTGCCACAAGTCAGAAAAGAGGTTGCTACCCATATGACCTCGCTGATTGAGGAATTGCAGAAGCATCCTCCCACTGACCCAACAACCATTCTCCAACGCATGGTTGCCGCCGAACCGTTCGACCCAGCTGGAAATAAAGCTGAGCAGATGCAAAAGCTCGTAGAAAAAGTCATTCGCAATCTGGTTGGGATGGTCAATGGTATGGTCGATAATGTGACGGCTGCGGTGAGTAACGCGATGGATTTCTTCTTGTCACATCCCACTGCGCAGGAAATGGCGACGGAAGTTGCACAGAAAGTGACCTCTGCAAGAGATGCTGCGACAACGCAAGCATCTCGACGCCAGCTATGGGGGCTCATTCGAGAAGCACTCCGCTTTAATGCACCGGTTCCTTTTCTTCTGCGTATCGCACGCGAGGATCTGGTGCTTGCTCCTGGTACGACGCGAGAAACACACATTACCAAAGGAAAGCTTCTGTTTCTGAGCGTGTGCTCGGCTATGATGGACGAGCGCAAGTGGGAACAGCCATTCGAGTTCCGCCCAGACCGGAACTTTGCTGATGCGGACGATCTGATTTTTGGTACTGGCTGGCATGACTGCTTTGGTAAATATATCGCGCAGGTGCAGATCGTAGAAATGATACGAAGCCTGCTGATGTTGCCAAAGGTCCGTCGCGCATCCGGTCCACTCGGAAAACTCGAGTATGGAACTTTTTTCCCGAAACAACTTGCTGTTGATTTTGGGCCTCAGCCTGTACAAAATGCACTCACAGCGGTCATGGAGATCAAACAGCCGCAGGCGTTACATGCGCGGGCACTGAAACTCATCCTGTCGCAAGCCTATCAGCAAGTGGTCGATGTCCTCGAGCAAGTTGGCACTGTTCATTTCGCGCGATTTGTTTTCCTGGAGCACGATACCAAACTGGCCCTCATTACTACTTACGATGGAGCGTTCGACAATTACATTGAGAACTATATTGAGGTCGCAGGAGACTTGTTCGACCTCATGTTAGAGCACATGAAGGATGCGCCGCCATTACCAGTGCGACAATATCGTGATGAGTTTATTGCCTATGTCGAACGGGCCGATCTCGTCTCCGACTCGCAGTTCTACAGCGCTTATGGTGATCTGACCGTACAGGATATCCTCGGACGACAAGGGGGAGAAAAGAAGTGAACACGCAGGCTACCATTGTGACTCCCGAAAGTCTGACAAACCGTACGTTGCCGCTCCACGACATCCAGGGATTGATTCTTTGTGACTATGCCCTTCCTGCGGTGCGCCATTTTTTCGTCCGTGTTGACCAAGCCGAAGGTGGCCGGCGACTCGTAGGAACACTCACGAATAATCCGCAAGCGACCCTGCGCATAGCGACAGCGGCAGACTGGACGCAGAAAACTCGCCCCGCCTCGGCGCTTAACATTGGCTTTACTTACGCTGGACTGCAAGCACTACATCTTCCAGCAGCGACGCTTGCGTCTTTTGCCCACGACAAAGCGTTTGTCAATGGCGCTCCTGCACGAGCTGCGCTCATTGGTGATTGTGGAACGAGTGCCCCGCACCACTGGCGCGGGCAGCTGAATACTGGAGCGGTGCACATGATGTTATCGCTCTACGCGAACGAGAAAAGTCTTGACAGCTTGAGTACCATACTCAGTGACCTTGCCCGGCAGAGTTCTTGTACAGTTTTACATTGTGAGGTCGGTGCTAAACTAGAGGACGGAAACTCACAAGAAGAGAGTCAACCTGGAGTCCTTATTCACTTTGGCTATCGAGATGGCATAGCGCAGCCGGTGATTGCTGGTGCACCGCGGCCTCAATTCGCCGCGGCGACGGCGATAGCCGTACCCTCTGGGGCGTTCCTTCTTGGCTATCCCAGTCAGTGGTTGGGATTTCAGTACCCCGTGCCACGCCCGCTTGAGTTCGGACGGAACGGGAGTTTCGCCGCGTTCCGTATCCTCCAACAAGATGTCGTTGAGTTCGAGAAGTATCTGGACGCAGTTGCTGCTGCCACGGGTCTAGATAAAGAAATGATCGCGGCAAAGTTCTGTGGCCGTTGGCGTAATGGAGTTCCTCTCGTATTGAGTCCTCACTCTTCATCTCCGCAACCACCGCTTCCGCCGGATAAACTCAACGACTTTGATTTTACCAAGGACCCGCAAGGACTGACGTGTCCATTCGATGCTCATATCCGTCGTGTCAACCCACGCGGTGAAGCTGTGGCTGGAGCTGACAGCGACCGACATCCAATCGTTCGTCGTGGTATGCCCTACGGCCCCAAGTATGATCCTCGTAATGGTAAAGCAGACGACGTAGAACGCGGACTTCTCGGCCTCTTTGTTTGCGTGAGCCTGGAAGATCAATTTGAATTTCTCATAACGAACTGGATGAACCGTGGTGGCTTTCGGCCTGAGCTTCCAAGTGATGCCAAGGACCCCATCGCGGGGAGTAACGTGATTAGAGAGCCGGCTTTTGCGCTGCCAGGGGCTGATGCGAAGGTCGCAATACCAAGATTTTCACAGTTCGTGACTACTCGAGGAGGAGCATATTGTTTCCTCCCGAGTATCACTGGGCTCAAATACATCGCTGCTTTGTAGTAAGTCTCGGGTTGCCGGAAACGCTATGCTTATTCCGGCCTACACTTACTCTGCCGTAGGCCGGAATAAGATCGAAGACCGTTCCCGACTCTCTTTTGAAGTGACTTGCCTACTGCACTGGCACGTATCGCGACGATTGCACAGCAGGCGCTCACGATCCCGAGCGCGACTGGCAAGCTCGTCACCTCTGCCACCAGGCCGATCAGTGGCGGTCCGACCAGGAAGCCGAAATAGCCCATCGAGGCAACGGCAGTCAGCGCTGTTCCAGGTTGTACTCCTTGTGTTTTTCCGGCAGTCACTAAAGAGGGTAGACATCGCACAGCGAGCAGGAAAGGGAGACGCAGGTGTTGTTACTGATAGCTGGGTCGGTTGGCTCATAGCAATATGTCCCTTGCTCACTCGACTAATCGATAGTCACTACAGTGTTGCATCACAATGATTTTGAGGGAGGGCAGGGAACGTCATTCCCACGGAAGCGGAATCCAGGCGGCTTAGCGGACGGTTTTTGCTTGAGATTTCTGGATGCTTGCTCCCGGTAGAACCTGGGACAGGCTGCGTCGGCATGATGGACTGGAACCCCTCAAAATCACTCTGACAGAGTATCACGTGTATTCATCGTGACTATTGTTCCTGGTAATTCCAGGTCAGCCCGCCGTCGATGAAATACGTCGAACCTGTGACATAGTCAGCGTCAGACGAGGCCAAGAAGGTTGCGAGTCCGGCCACATCATTGGGCTTTCCCAGTCGTGCGAGAGGAATCTGGGTTAACAGCGCGCCAAGTTTCTGTGGATCATTGAGCAGTTTGGTATTGATTGGTGTCTCAATCGCACCCGGCGCAATTGAATTGATGGTGATGCCAAACTGTCCGAGCTCGACACTCAAGTTGCGGGTCAGCATTTTGAGACCGCCCTTGCTGGCGCAATAGGCGGCAAAGTTGGGGAAGGGCAATTCTTCGTGGACCGAGCTGATGTTGACAATCTTGCCGGGGCGTTTGGTGGCGATGAGATGACGAACAATTTCTTGTGTGGTGAAAAAGACACCTTTCAGGTTGACGTTCAGTACACGGTCGTAGTCTTCCTCTGTCACCTCCCAGAATGGTGCGTGGGTTTCGATGCCGGCGTTGTTGACGAGAATGTCGAGCCGTCCGAAATGTTCGATCGCGGTGGCGACGAGCTTTCGCACCTCTGTCGTGTTCGAGAGATCGGCTTTGACGATCAACCCACGACGACCAGCCGCTTCGACATTGCGTAACGCTTCCTCTGCTCCACCCGGAGTGCGGTTGTAGTTGATGACGACATCAGCGCCTTCTTGGGCGAAGCGTTCAGCGATGGAGCGGCCAATTCCTTTGCTGCTACCAGTGATAAGAGCAATTTTTCCTGCGAGTCTCATTGGTTCCTCCATTGCTTCATAGCCTCATTCGATTATGCGCTTATTATTTTATTGCCGAAATTGGCCGGACGTCAGGAATGTTCAGCCGAATACGATAGACGCTCGTCTGTCAGAGCGGTAAATTAAGTTATTGGGGCTATTGAGCCACTTTCCTTCGGACTCGTCGAGCTGTTGTGGGCGGTTTCCGAATTGCATGGAGAATCGGAATGACCTAATACTCAGGGTATGGAGCGATTCTCTTCGTAAGACATAGTGATGATATGCCAGACTCCAAAGCACTAGAAAATGCCTCGCCCGCAGTCGCGACAAAGTCCGTCTCTGTTAAACAGGGGACGTGTTACGCCTTATTCGCCTACGATATCGCTTTTGCCATTAATCTTGACGAGGCAGAGCGGTCAATCAGTAGCGCGACGCAGCGTGGCGGTATCAAGCGGCAACATCCCGCACCTGCGCATTTTGAGTATCATCCCGCCCCCGTGCGTGTGACGCAAGCGGCAGAGCCATTGCCGTTAGGAATGCATCGGAGCCACGCTGATGTTGACGTGGTGCTGTATGACTTCGGTGCGGTGTCCGTTATGTATAGTATTCCCCTTATGGGTTCGCTCTCTGGACTCTGCACCCTTAGTGAAGAGTTGTACAACAACGAGCGACTGCTAGCGGATTCGCGTCAACGTGTGGAGCAGTTGCTCACGGTTATCCATGCTGCCCTCGTCAAACCCCAGGTTGCCGATATAGTTGAAGACTACGTGATTTTTCACATCGAATCCTTTGTCACACCGTGTGCGCCCGATACCTTGCGCACGGTGCATGCACCGGTAATCGCCCGGATGCTGCGCGCCGAGCGACAAGAATTGTCCGCACAAGAGAGGCAAGACGCATTATCTCGCTGCTTATCGTTCAGCCCCGACGATGTGACGATTATCGACTGGCATGCTGCGCTTGTGGTGGACCGGGACGGCGCTGATGTTTGTTCCGTCCTGGAATTCGCCAATGTTGAGTTATTAGAAATGCGCTTCCTTGATCAACTCCTTGATGAGGCGTTGGAACGGTCGTACGAAACGGTCTCATCCCGCCTCGGGAGATCGTTGTGGGTTCCCGGGTCTTATCGTGCGAGCTTGCACGAGATCGCGCAATTCCACATCGACAGCGCACTGCTGTTTGAGGGAGTGAACAACGCGCTCAAACTCTTAGGAGATCAATACCTGGCACGGGTCTATCGTGCAGCGTCTGAACGCTTTCATCTGGCGGACTGGGATACCAGCATTCTTCGCAAGCTGCAAACGCTTGAGAGTCTCTACGAAAAAATGAACGATCAGGCGGCCAGTCACCGCATGGAAATCTTGGAATGGATTATCATCCTCTTAATTACCCTCTCGATCGTATTACCGTTTATTCCAGGAATAGGCGGACATTAGGCCCACCCATATAGTTCGTGCATTGTCAGGATCTTACCTTGGAATGTCGGCGGCAATGAGTGCGACGATCAGTACGAAGAGAGGCAAGCTTTCGTGCACAAAAGGGTGAGACTTGGGCATATTAGGAGTATCCCGGTTTTGATACTTTGACCGAAAGACGATTATGAGTGTTGTACAGAGAAAATTATCAAACACCTTCAAAGACTTTTTCGAGTCGGAAAAGTCGAGTGGCATTTTGCTGATCATCTGTACAGGTGTTTCGCTTCTGCTCGCCAATTCGATTCTCGGCGCGAAGTATTTAAGTATTTGGCAAATGTATGTCGGCGGTTTGAGTGTCGAGCATTGGATTAACGACGCGCTGATGGCGATTTTCTTTTTGCTCATCGGATTAGAACTCGAACGCGAGCTTTATAACGGTGAACTCTCGAATTTCAAAAATGCGCTGCTGCCGATTTTCGCGGCCGTCGGTGGTCTTTGTTTGCCTGCATTAATTCACTTTGTCTTGAATGCGGGAACACCAACGCAACCTGGAATCGGGATTCCGATGGCGACTGACATCGCTTTTGCTTTGGGTGTTCTCGCACTTTTGGGTAGCCACGTTCCCGCGTCTTTGAAAGTTTTTTTGGCCGCACTGGCGGTGATGGACGATTTAGGCGCGATTATCGTCATCGCCGTCTTCTACACAGCGCAACTTTCGGTTGCCTACTTACTTGGTGCGATAGCTGTTTTTGGCTTGCTCATCGTGCTGAATTATTTTTTTCGTGTGATGTCGCTCATGCCGTATTTGCTCGGCGGCGCGTTGATGTGGCTTTTGATGTTGAACTCCGGTGTTCACGCGACGATCACTGGAGTTTTGCTGGCATTTGCGATGCCATTTTCCGCCAAAGAAGACGACGAAGAATCACCTTCGCATCAGCTTGAGCATTTTTTGCACAAGCCCGTCGCTTTCGTCATTTTACCGATTTTCGCACTGGCAAATACGGGCATCGTCATCGGCACGGATTGGGCGCAAAACTTAACGAGCGCAAATAGTTTGGGTATCATCGGCGGGTTAGTTTTTGGCAAACCTTTAGGCATTACACTGTTGAGTTTCGTCGCCGTTACCCTCGGCATTTGCAAATTACCACTCGATTTGAACTGGTGGCACGTTTGCGGTGCGGGACTGCTTGGCGGCATTGGTTTCACGATGTCAATTTTTATTACGAATCTGGCTTTTGTTGGAAACTTGGAAGCGATCAACGCCTCGAAGATGGCCATCTTGCTGGCTTCACTGATAGCTGGGGCAAGCGGTTTTCTGTGGCTGAAACTGCTCGGCAAACCCAAAGAATCAGACAAAGATATAGACACGATGGATTTTTACGCAACCGAAATGCGAGCGCAACAAGACGCATAACACCCCACTGAGGGCGCTACCCGTACTACCTTAGCTCGCCAATGTTGTAGCGACCGATGACCCCATTGACGTGAATATTTTTGCCGTCGCTGCCTCAGATAAACAAGCGAAGAAGTAAACAAATGGCAAGCTACTCCGCTGTTGTGAGGCAGCAGTGGCAATTAAATCAAACTATCCGACCTTGGTACACTTTACGATGCAACCAATCGGTCTTGTCATTCTGAGCAACGCGACGGTTATGAGAACCCTTCTGTGGATTTCAGTGAAGAGCGCTTCCTGTGATACTGTTGTTAGAGACGCTGTCCATATCGTTCTCACGATGAAATAGATGGTCCAGGTCAGATAGCAAAAGAGGAGGTCTCATGGCTATGCACCAGGTCGTGTTTCTTTTCGATGTCGATAATACGTTGCTTGACAACGACCGTGTCACTACTGATCTGAAGCGCCATCTCGAACGTGAAGTAGGACATGAACGTCAACAACGATACTGGACGATCTTCGAGGAATTACGTTCCCAACTCGGCTATGCTGACTACCTCGGCGCGTTGCAGCGGTATCGGATTGAACATCCCCGTGATCCACATCTCTTAACCGTCTCGTCTTACTTAGTGAACTACCCCTTCGCCAACCGACTGTACCCGAATGCCCTCGATGTGATCGATCAATGTAAAGAGTGGGGTCCAGTGGTTATTCTTTCGGATGGTGATGTGGTTTTCCAACCGCGTAAAATTGAGCGGGCCGGGTTGTTTGAAGCGGTGGAGAAGAACGTGCTGATCTATGTCCATAAAGAGCTGGAACTTGATGATGTCGAGCGCCGCTACCCAGCCTCGCACTACGTGCTGGTGGATGACAAGCTGCGCATCTTAACGGCCATCAAGAAGATCTGGGGCACACGTGTGACGACCGTATTTCCGCGACAGGGGCACTATGCACACGACCCACAAGTACTCGCTACCTATCCGCCAGCAGATGTGACCGTTGAGCGGATCGGCGAGCTACTGGAGTATGACTTGTCTGCTCTGCTAAATCGAAACTCATAGGGCGACAGGCCTTGTATCCCAATCTTTTGCGGTCTAATTCAGGAGGGCGAAGGGGAAAAGGAGACATTCCATTTTTTTGTCAAAGGAGGAGAGTCATGAAATTTGGCGTCTTGTACGATTTTCGCAATCCTCCCAAGAGCGAGTGGTTCCAGCCTTGGCCGGCATTATACTCCAGCGCTTTCGACCACATGCAGGAGATGGAACGGTTAGGCTTCGATTCGATCAGCCTCTGCGAGCACCACGGCGACCCTGAAGGCTACAACCCGGGCATCGCGGTAACGATGACCGCCGCAGCGATGCACACCCACCGGGTCCGCATCTGTTCGAACATCATTCAGCTGCCGTTCTATCACCCGGTGCTCCTGGCAGAGCAACTCGCTGTGCTCGACATTCTCTCCAATGGCCGCCTCGACATCGGCATCGGCCAAGTTGGGCAAACGTTCGACATGGAGTTCCGGATGCTCGGGTTGAACCCAAAGCATCGGCCAAGTCTCCTCGAAGAAGGGTTGGATATCCTGCTGCGCTGTTGGACCGAAGACCGGCCGTTTGATTTCCACGGGAAACACTGGGATCTCGAAGGCGTCTGGCTCAATCCCAAGCCGCTGCAGAAACCGCACCCGCCGACCTTCGTTGTCGCGGCATTCACCCCGAAGGCGATGAATCGCGTGGCACGGCTCGGCCTTGACGTTGGAGCATGGGGCGGCTTCTTCACGAGCCTCACCGGAGGTGATCTATGGCAGCGATGGCTTCAAGGCTGGCGAGCGGCGTGTGAGAGAAACGGCCGCAATCCCAAGTCTGCCAAGATCAATACCTTCGGGAGTTGTTTCGTCACCGACGATCCGGAGAAGGCATGGGCAGAGCATCGCGAGGGAGCGTTTGCCAGCTTCCACTACGAGCGCCAGGGCGTCCACCCGTATACTGCACTGCTGATGGATACGATTCCCGAGAAGCCGGAAGACCTGCCCAACTGGCAACGGCTCTTCGTCACGCCTGAACAAGCAATAGGTGAGCTTCGTGAAGTCTTCGCCAACGGAGCGCCCGACGAGCTGCACTTGATGGCTAAGCGAGCGGGTATGAGCTGGGAGAAGTCCGCAGAGTATCTACGGAACTTCGCAGAGAAAGTGATTCCCGCGGTGAAGGATCTGTAGCGATCCTTGATGAAGAACATCGTCGTCGGTGGCCGCATGGTACAGCGCTGATGGCGCGCCACTCGTGTCCAGTCTACCACAGCGACGTAGCCTGGATGGCGCGCAGCAAAATCCAGGAGCAGAAGTCCCGGATTGCAGCCGGGCTACCTCGCTTCTTCATCGCCTCGACCCGCAAAGCTATTGCTAGCTTTCTACCTATGGCGTAGAAAACCATAGGATGAAACGTCAACCGCTCCGGGCGTTCAAAGTCTACCGCAAAGGCTACATCATGGAGGTGGCGATTTACCAAGTGCCTGTAAGTTCTAAAACTCCTGAGGGTTATCGGTTTCGCTGTTTCTTAGTCGATCCAGCTAATGGCGAGGAGTTGATAGGGTATGACAATCATTGGCCGAAAGGTTCTCATCGTCATCTGCGTGGAGTCGAAGAACCCTATATGTTTCAGAGTATAGAGAAGCTCCTGGACGATTTTGAACAAAACTGCACACGTCTGCTTGAAGAGGAAGAAAGTAATGAAGCCCCGTAAAATCCATGTTGTTGTGAAACCGTGGAAGGAGGTGTGGGAAGAAGAAAAGAAAATCGCGCGACGATTGGATCACGAGGAACGAGATCCGCACTGGTCGCAGGACACGTTATATTTCACCTCGTTGGAGGAACTTCGTCAGGTGCTGACTGACCGTCGGCTCGAATTGCTGCGCCTTATCCACAAGGAACGGCCCGAGTCGATCAAGGCGTTAGCTACGCTGGCGGGAAGAGACTTCAAGAATGTCAATACAGATGTTCACCTTCTTGCCCGTCTAGGACTCATCGATCTTGGAGAAGAAAAGGCCGGACCACAGAAGCGTGGTCGTAAATCGCCACGGGTTTCTTACACTACAGTCTCAGTTGAAATTGCTCTGTGAAACGGAGCATGGAAAGGAGGAACGTATGCCGAGATCGGATAATCTGTACGAGCTGCCCAAGGATCTTCCGGTTCCGCGCGATGACGGGACGTGCAACCATCTCCCAGGCATGTCCCTTCCTTCTGTCCCGCTGCCCTCGACGGCAGGGCGCCTCGTCGATCTATCGAGTCTCACTGGCAGAACCGTCGTCTACTGTTATCCGCGTACGGGCCACCCGGACCGAGAGCCGCCCACCGGCTGGAACGAGATCCCGGGAGCCAGAGGCTGCACCCCACAATCCTGCGCCTTTCGGGACCACTACCGTGAACTGCAAACCTTCGGGGCACAGGTCTTTGGCTGAGCACCCAGGATACGGACTATCAACGTGAAGCCGTCAAGCGACTGCATCTCCCGTTCGAACTCTTGAGCGACGAGCGGCTGGTCTTTGCCAATGCCTTACGACTGCCTACATTTGCCGTAGGGTCGATGATCTTAATCAAACGGCTCACGCTCATCCTCTGCAACGGGCGCATAGAGCAGGTCTTTTACCCTGTCTTTCCACCCGACAAGAATGCAGAGGACGTCATCCACCCATTTCTTGTGAGGCCTGGACTCATGCAGATGCAAATTGCGCTAGGAATCCCGGATTTCATCCGGGCTACGCTACTCACGCCCGCTCTGCGCTCTGTCCGCCGCCAGCTGTCCTTCATATTCAACACAAAAGTCCTCTCGCTGTTCTCAAGCCACTCCAGCCACAGGTCGCCCAGCCTCCCGGAAGGCAGTGACGATCTCTTGCTGACTTGCTTCACTCGTTGACTGACGTCGCGCCACTGGCAACGATGTCAAAGTGCCCATCCGTGGTGCGGTGCTGCCTCACGAAGGTGATGCTCTCCCGCAGCTCTGTCCGGGGTAAGCCACAAGGCCGACCACGTAATGTTGCTTGGCGAGAGGCCTATTATGGGTACAGGGGGCATCTTCAAAGGAAAACTTCCGTTCCCAGCGCGCGGCCCGGCGCAGTGGGGCCTTATTGGGCCAAAAGCCAGCTACCCAGATCCGAGCGTGTGGCGTCTTCACCGGTCGGGTGCGTTGAATGTCACTTCCTTCAATGTGGAAATACTCCCCTTGCTCGGTGGAAGCTCTCCCCACGTTCCAGCCCGTCGAGAATACCTAGCGCTTCGTCAAGCTTGCGCGCTCGCACTCGATCCGCAGGATCTTCGCCAAAGCATTGAAATTCCGCATCTGCCGGTGCCCTCAGGCCAAGTCCCAGGATCGCGCCTCCGAGTGACAGGCGGTTGATGAAGCTACACCAATTCAAGCGTCAGCTTCCAGGGGCTGATCGACATTCAACGGGAGTAATCATCGGACCCAGTCGCATTCGCTCCGTTCGGGCCACGATGGCGGCCAGCGATTCCAGAGCGTCCCCGACCAGGATATCAGCCTCCCGAGAATCGTGGAGGAGGTGCTCTCAGAGAAAGAAGCCATCTCAGCCAGCAGCTTCGGCCTCACTCGGCAAGGGTCAAAAGGTTGTGGGGGTCTCCGTTCTCTCCAAAGTTTGGGACATAGATTCCAAATTGCATGGTCATCTCTCTGTTTGTTGTTTTGGAGTCTAACGCCCCGCGCACCGCGAGCCGCCCAAACGCGGCCTTTCAGCTTCAGCAGATCCGCAACCGGGCGGCGATGCGGTGGCGCGGCATGTTAGCCGTTAACGCCTTCGTTGGTCATCCATACTGCGCTTCCTCGTGCCCGGCGTTACTCTAGGCGTATCCCTTCAACTACGCTCGCCAAACCTTGGGTGGGAATGATCTTGGTCAGCTTAAACCCTGCCGCCTCGAAGAGCACCCTAAACTCAGCCTCTGTCCGTTCGCGCCCACCGGCGAGTACGAGCATGTTGACGTCGCTGCCGACGATGATCTGGCTTGTCGGAGACTGATCTATCCGTGCCGGCAAGACTAACTCGACGAGCAAAAGTCTTCCCTTTTTATTCATGGCGCGGTGGCAATTTTTGAGAATCGTCAGGCTTCGCTCATCATCCCAGTCATGGATGACTTCCGAGAGAATATAGGCATCGCCGCCACTCGGTACCGCTGTGAAGAAGTCTCCCCCCACCACCGCACACCGCTCCGCTAGGCCAGCGGCCTCTATCTGCCTCTTGGCCCCTTCGACAACGTGGGGCAAGTCAAAGAGGAGACCACGCGCAGTTGGAGTTGCTTGCAGAATGGCTCTCAGCAATGCTCCGTGCCCACCGCCTATATCGACAATTGTCCCCAACGCTGAGAAATCATAAGCCGTGACCACTGCCGCAGCAGCCTGCGTAGAGAAGGCGGTCATGGCTGCGTCGAAGATCGCCGCCTCGTCTGGATGCTGCGTGAGATATGGAAAGACACCCATCCCAAAGAGATGGTCAAAGGCAATCTCGCCCGTCTGTACGCTGTATAAAAGGTCGCTCCACCCGCGCGAGTGCCATGGCCCAGCGAACTGTAAGGCGATGGCGTGCAAAGAACCAGGGATATCCGTTTGGAGATAGGCTCCAATGGCGGTCAACCCAAAGTGCCCCTTCTCCTGTTCGTCGCATACTCCAGCACTGGCGAGGAGCCGTAAGAGGCGATAGAGCGAGGGGGCATGGGTGCCCGTGAGTTGGGCAAGCGTAGTGTAATGGCGCGGACCATCCTTGAGCACATCGGCAATCCCGAGTTTGGCGGCGACGTAAAGCGCCTGGGAGATGTAGTACCCGGTCACCATCTGAAAGAGCGCCACAAAGGGTGGCGGAGTGGTGGGCGTTGTAACCGGCTCTTGTGTTGACATAAATGTATCTCCCCCTCTCGATTGGATTGATGGCTAACGTTGCAGTCACCCGCCGCGGTCTCACCATATCCCTTCGTGTTCACTCAAAACCGCACGCGGGCGGCGGTCCCGAGCACGGAAGAGTTAGCCTGTAAAGGTTACTCGCCCAGTTGCCAAATTCAAGGTTCCATCCCAAGTCCCAGTATGTTTCTCGTCGTGAGACTATCGCATCTTCCTCAGGTTCTTCTTCGGCGTTGGAATGGATGCCCCTTTTGCCAATCCTTTTCCCTCTCGTTCATCTTCACCCCGGTCTCTGAGAAGAAGAACGAGCGCGACAGTTCCGCACAGAGTCGACGGCAACTGTCTTCCCTGCCAGGGCAGTGTCCCCTCTCCTTTGGCGAAGAAACCAGCCGTAGGTCCCTGCTCATCTAGCAAGGCATACTGCACGAGATACGCCGCTGCTTCTTCCACGGTCTCATGGCCCCGGAACTGGTTTAAGTCCGTTGCGGTATAGCCAGGACTCACCGCATTCACCTTAAAGCCTTCTGCTCGGAGTTCCTTTGCAAGGAGCACGGTGAACATATTGACCGCCGCTTTCGAAGAGTTGTAGCCGAGCAAGGGAAAGCCGCCAAACTCCCACGATGGGTCGGTGTGTTTGGTGATCGACCCCAAGCCGCTCGTGACATTAAGGATCACGCGAGTAGTAGAGGCGCGCAGCAACGGCAGGAAGGCCTGCGTCACCTCCACCATGCCAAAGTAGTTCGTCTGGAACGTCGCTTTGAGGAACGCGAGGTTCGCCGTGCTGGGCGGCTCCGCCTCAAGGGCGACACCGGCGTTATTGATCAACACGTCGAGCTTTCCTACTTCATCTCTCACCTTCTCAGCGGCAGCATGGATCGTTTCTGAGTCGGTGAGATCGATCTTGACAAAACGGACGTCGCCCCCTGCACTCACAAGTTCCTGGGCTGCGGCGTGGCCACGTTGCTCGTTTCGAGCGCCCAGATAGACCGTGTAGCCATAGGCAGCCAAGGTGCGGACGATCTCTTTACCGATCCCTTTATTACTTCCGGTCACCAGAGCGACTTTTTTTGACATTTCTTCCTCTTCTTTTCCCAACGCCCGAACCGATATTTCGACGTCCAAGCGTCAACTCATTCTCTGAACTCGACACATGATTTGTCCAGCTGATTTTCACCTGGAGCACTGTAGCTTTGCATAGGCTAACTTTAATTGAACGGCAATGCTCCTGGCTATTAGCAGAAACATCTTCCTACGAATAGCCAGAACGGTCTATGGGTAGCCAGCTCTATACGGCTATAGGTAGGAACATTTTCTGGCTACATATAGGAACCTGGTTTGCTCACGATCCGTGGGGTGAGTCCTAACGCGACGACGCGGTCGTGACGGAGTTGCCACACAAGTTGTTGCGGGTCTCATTATCTGGCCCTAGACAAGAAAGAGAGATTTTGGCATCTTTGCCGAATCCCTAAAACCCCCGTAAGTTGTAGGGTTTTCAAATCCTTCCGCAGTAAAAATTCTGGAGATATACCTATGGCACGAAAAAAGATTGCTCTGATTGGCGCTGGTAACATTGGCGGAACATTGGCCCACTTATGTGCTCTGAAGCAGTTAGGTGACGTTGTCCTCTTTGATGTGATCGACGGGCTTCCCCAAGGCAAAGCCCTCGATATCCTTGAAGCGGCACCGATCGAAGGGTATGACATCAATCTCACTGGTACGACGAAATATGCTGACGTTGCAGGCGCAGATGTGTGCATCGTCACTGCTGGTATCGCACGAAAACCGGGTATGAGCCGCGACGATCTCCTCGGCATCAACTGCAAAATCATGAAGGATGTGTCGGAAAACATCGCCAAGTACGCTCCTAATGCGTTCGTCATCGTCATTACTAATCCACTGGATGCGATGGTGACCCTGTGCAAACGGCTCACCGGTTTTCCCAAGAATAGGGTAGTCGGCCAAGCCGGAGTGCTCGACTCTTCTCGCTATCGGACGTTTATTGCGCAGGAGCTGAACGTTTCGATGCGGAACGTTACCGCGATGGTGCTCGGTGGACATGGAGACGATATGGTCCCGGTCCGTAGCTATTGCCAGGTCGGTGGGCAGCCAGTCGAGCAACTCATCCCGGCAAAACGACTTGAAGAAATCGAACAACGCACGCGTCAGGCTGGTGGTGAGATTGTCGCATTGCTAAAAACCGGATCGGCTTTTTATTCGCCTGCCTCAGCCGCAATTCAGATGGCAGAAGCGTATCTGTTCGACAAGAAGCAAATCCTCCCCTGCGCTGCATATCTAGAAGGTGAGTACGGGATCAAAGGTGTGTACTTTGGCGTTCCAGTGGTGATCGGTGCTGGTGGAATCGAAAGAGTGGTTGAGTTGAAACTGAGCGACAAAGAGAAACAGGAGATGCAGGTCTCAGTGAGCCACGTCCAAGAGCTGGTGACGGCGATGGACAAAGTGCTGGCTGCCGCGTCGTAAAAGAGAACGATTATCGTAACTAATGTCAAAGCTCTGTTGATTTCACACTATCCCAACTTGTGAGGTTAAGAAAAAAGCGTAAAAGCAAGAGAAGACCTAGTACTCCGTCCAGGTGGTTTTGAGGGGTCATTGCGAGGAGCGGAGCGACGAAGCAATCTCGTCGACACAGTATCCTCACAGAGATTGCTTCGCTACGCTCGCAATGACAACCCCGCATCTTCATTTGGACAGAGTACTAGTGACGTGTTGCGTGTCTCTTTTGAGTGCGGGGAACAGCCACTATGCGAACTATCGAAGCGCAAAAAATCACCGACACCATCATTCAGTTGTGTATGGAAGCCAATTTCGTTCTTGGTGATGACATGCTCAATGCGTTTGACAAAGCGCTGAGCACGGAGCGTTCACCGGCTGGGCGTGGTGCACTCGAGATGATTAAGGAAAATGCCCAGATCTCGCGGACGCAACGCTTGCCCTATTGCCAGGATACCGGCTTTGTCATCTGCTTTGCCGACATTGGTCAAGACGTCCACATAGCTGGTGGCTTCATGGAAGACGCCATCAATGAAGGCGTGCGACGCGGTTACAAAGAGGGCTATCTACGGGCGTCGATCGTCGGCGATCCTTTCAACCGCAAAAATACTGGCGACAACACTCCGGCGATTGTGCATACGCAGATTGTCCCCGGCGACAAACTGACCTTGATGGTGATGGCCAAAGGTGGTGGCTGTGAGAATCGCAGCAAATACAAGATGTGCACTCCAGCTGAAGGCATTGAAGGCGCGAAGAACTTTGTCATCGAATGCATCAAAACTGCCGGGCCGGATGCCTGCCCGCCACTGATTGCGGGTGTGGGTATCGGCGGCACGTTTGAGAAAGCGGCACTACTCTCTAAGCGTTCACTCTTCCGTAGTATTGGTGAGCCGAACCCTAATGCTGAAATCAATGCGCTTGAGCAAGAACTGCTGACCAAAGCCAATAAGCTCGGAATTGGTCCACAAGGATACGGCGGCGATACCACCGCATTTGCGATTCATATCAATACCTATCCCTGTCATATCACCAGTTTGCCGGTGGCGGTGACGATCGAATGTCATGCGCATCGCCACAAAGAAGCGGTACTATAAGGAGCGCAGCATATGGCAGGTGACGAAGTCCGACGACTGACGACTCCACTCTCTGACGATGTGGTCACAAGCTTGCACGCCGGTGACCGTGTCCGCCTCTCTGGTATGCTCCTCACTGGTCGTGATGCCGCTCATAAGCGATTGATCGATCTGCTTGATGAGGGAAAGTCGTTGCCGATCGATGTTCGTGGGCAAATTATTTATTATGTTGGGCCCACACCGCCACGTCCGGGAATGGTGATTGGCTCGGCGGGACCAACGACCGGTGGACGGATGGATTCCTATGCACCAAAGCTGATGGCGTTGGGCCTCAAAGGGATGATCGGTAAAGGGGCACGCTCCATGCCCGTAAGAGACGCAATGAAACAGCATAAATGCATCTACTTCGGTGCAGTCGGCGGGACTGGTGCATTGCTGTCGAAATACATCAAAAGTGCAGAAATCATTGCCTACGAAGATTTAGGTACTGAGGCAATCCGTCGTTTGGTTGTTGAGGATTTTCCGGTGATTGTGATTGATGACACCTATGGGGCTGATCTTTATGAAGAGGGACGGAAGCAGTACGCGCAAGAAGACTAAGCCCTAGACAGGTCCAGTAAATTTTGGCATTTTGCCCCCGGTCTCACACTCCAACAGACACAGATCGCGTGAAGCCGACGAGCCAGGAAAGCCCAAAACAGGAGGCTGAAGAATAGGCATGGCACTCGTGCATGATGTCCTCATCATCGGTGGTGGTGGAGCAGGGCTACGGGCCGCCATTGCCGCGGCTGAAGCCGACCCGAAGCTCAACATTGCCGTCGTTTCTAAGGTCTATCCGATGCGCAGTCACACCGTGGCTGCTGAAGGTGGCACTGCCGGTGTCATCAAGGCCAACGATACCTTAGAAGAACATATCAAAGATACTATTAGCGGTGCAGACTGGCTGGCAGATCAGGATGTTGTCGAACTGTTCGTGAAGTCTGCTACCGCCGAACTGATTCAGTTGGAACACTGGGGTTGCCCCTGGAGCCGTGAACCGGACGGTCATGTAGCTGTTCGTCCCTTTGGCGGTATGCGAATCGAGCGCACCTGGTTTGCTGCCGATAAGACCGGGTTTCATCTGCTCCATGCGTTGTTCCAAACTTCACTCAAATACGAGTCGATCCAGCGTTATGATGAATGGTTTGCGACTAAACTGCTCATCGAGAATGGACGTTGCCAGGGGGTGACGGCGATCGAGATGCGTAGTGGACTCATGCAACCGATTCTCGCCAAGGCTGTGGTTCTGTGTACTGGTGGTGGTGGTCGCATCTTCCCGTTTACCACCAACGGTGCGATTAAGACCGGCGATGGCATGGCTCTGGCCTATCGCGCTGGAGCAGCGCTGAAAGACATGGAGTTTGTTCAGTATCATCCGACTGGACTTCCTGGGACAGGAATTTTGATCACCGAGGCTGCGCGTGGAGAAGGTGGGATTCTCCTCAACAAGAATGGCTATCGTTATTTGCAAGACTACGCATTAGGCAAACCACTTGATATTCATGACCCAAAACATCCACAGTTACGCACGATGGAACTTGGACCGCGCGACAAGCTCTCGCAGTGCTTCATGAAGGAACGTGACAAAGGCAACACGATCCCTGGTCCCTATGGCGATGTCGTGCATCTCGATATTCGCCATCTCGGCGAATACAAGATCATGAAGAAGTTGCCGTTCGTGCGCGAACTGGCCAGGAACTATGCGGGCATCGATCCAGTCTATGAACCGATCCCTGTCCGTCCGGTTGTGCACTACATGATGGGTGGCGTACACACTGATATTAACGCTGCGACTTCGATCTCTGGGTTGTTTGCTGCCGGTGAGACGGCCTGCGTCAGTATTAATGGCGCGAATCGGTTAGGCTCGAACTCTCTCACCGAGTTGCTCGTGTTTGGCGCGCGTGCTGGTCAAGCTGCGGCAACGTTTGCCAAAGAGCAAAAGAAGATTGATACTCCGGCCCTCGAATCGCAAGCAAAGGACGAGCAAGAGCGGGTACGTAAGAACTTCATTGCCAAAACTGATGGCAAAGAACGTATCGCTACAATTCGTACTGAAATGACGAAAACGATGGAAGAAGGGGCAGGGATCTATCGCCTTGAAGCCCCACTGAAAGCCACCTGCGACAAGTTGGCGGAACTGAAGGATCGCTTCAAAGGGGTCACGCTTGACGACCGTAGTAATACCTACAACACAGAGCTGACCTCAGTGCTCGAACTCGAAAATATGCTCGAAATTGCTGAGACTGTGGCTCACAGTGCGGTGAATCGGAAAGAATCACGTGGCTCGCATCAACGGACAGATCATCCGAAGCGTGACGACGAGAACTTCCTGGCGCATTCGTTAGCGTATTGTACCCCAGGCGGGCCTCCTCGTATCGATTATCTCAAAGTAGTGATAACGAACTGGCCACCGGCGGAACGGACATACGGAGAGAAATAATGGCTGAGCGCACGATCACCTTAGAAGTCTTCCGCTATCGACCGGAGACTGAGAAAGAACCGATCTTTCAGAATTTTACGGTCCCGTTCCATGACGACTGGGTCGTGTTGGATGCGCTCAACTACCTTAAAGACCAGGTTGATGGTTCAATATCGTATCGTTGGTCCTGCCGCATGGGGGTGTGTGGTAGTTGCGGCATGATGGTGAACGGCACTCCCAAGCTGACCTGCGCCGCATTCCTCAAGGATTACTACCCTGGTCCTGTACGTGTCGAACCGTTGGCGAACTTCCCAGTTGAACGCGACTTGATTGTTAACATCACGGACTTCGTGCACAAGCTCAAAGAAGTGAAGCCCTTTATTATCCGTAAAGAAGAGAAACCCGTTTCAGAAGGCGAATATCTGCAAAGTCCGGCTGAACTCGCTACCTTCAAGCAGTTCAGCATGTGCATTAACTGTTTGTTATGTTATGCAGCCTGCCCGATCTATGGCCTTGAATCTTCGTTTGTCGGTCCAGCGGCGATCGCCCTTGCGCAACGGTACAATCTGGACTCCCGTGATCAGGGTCAGGAAGAACGACACGATGTGATCTTCCGTCATGAGGGGATCTGGGAGTGTACCTTTGTCGGTGAATGTTCAGAGGTGTGTCCGAAAGATGTTGATCCTGCCGGCGCTATTCAGCAAGCCAAAGTAGGTGGGGCGTTGGATCTCGTAAAATCAGTGCTTACGCCTTGGGGGTCACGATGAGTGAAGTCTATCGACGCCCGGTCTCCAATACGTGGTGGTTGAAGAACCATAACTACCGGCTCTTCATGTTTCGCGAACTGACGGCTGTCTTCGTGCTCGCGTTCCTGATCATCTTCTTACTTTTTTTATACAACCTGGCCCGCGGACCAGAGGCGTACAGCGCCTTTTTGCAACGACTCTCTTCTCCGTGGTCATTTTTCTTTCACCTTGCTGCACTCATTGCGGCCTGTTATCACACCAGTACCTGGTTCAACCTTACGCCGAAAGCAGTGGTGGTGCGCAGAGGAGAAGAGAAGCTTCCTGACGCGTTTCTCATCGCGCCTAATTATGTCGGTTGGTTAACGATTTCGGTCATTATTTTTCTGATTGCGACGTGGAGCTAACTATGGTGAGGGCTCGGGGCGAAGCGTTTTGGTGGGCGATTTTTTCTGCTGGTGGCGTAGTTTCCGCTTTACTCGTTCCTATCCATATCCTTCTGCTGGGATTTGCGATTCCGTTCTGGTGGGGACCAGCAGATACGTTTTCCTATGACCGGATACATGCACTGCTTTCTCATCCGTTAGCAAAGCTCTATCTCATCGTGCTTTTTTCTGTTCCGGTTTTTCACTGCATGCATCGTATCCGCCACACGCTGTACGATACAGGCTGGAGAGCCTATGCCACTCCGATTGCGTACCTGTGCTACGGGGGAGCATTACTGATCATGCTCATTGCAGTGATGACGATTGTCTCTATTTAGGTTAGGCGCGAGATAGGGACCCGGCGCTGCTGAGTCCCTCCGCATCTGCCGCTGTCCCTCGGCGAGGACTACTATGAATATCCATGAATACCAAGCCAAAGACATTCTTAGGAAGTATGGTGTTGCGGTACTGAACGGTAAGGTCGCTACGACCGCGGACGAAGCCGAAGCTGCGGCCAATGCGTTAGGTGGTGGGTTATGCGTCGTCAAAGCGCAGATTCATGCCGGTGGGCGTGGCAAAGCCGGTGGGGTCAAACTCGCCAAGACTCCCCAAGAGGCGAAGCAGCATGCCGCGGCAATTCTTAGGAAAAAAACTGGTGACCCATCAGACTGGGCCTGAAGGCAAAGAAGTACTGAAGGTCTTTGTCGAACAAGGCTGTGACATCGCCAAGGAATACTACCTTGGTATGGTGATTGATCGTGTGACGTCCCGCGTCACCGTTATGGCCAGTTCTGAAGGTGGGGTCGAGATCGAAGAAGTTGCTGAGCGCGCGCCTGAAAAGATCCTGCGTGCCACGATTGATCCAGCGATTGGCTTTAATGATTTCCAGGGCCGCAAGCTCGCCTTTGGTCTCGGACTGCCGAAAGATTCAGTGAATAAAGCGGTTGGATTCATGCGGGCACTCTACCGGGCGTTCATGGATAGCGATGCCTCAATGGTCGAAATTAACCCGCTCGTATTGACGAAGTCTGGTGACCTCGTCGCTCTCGATGCCAAAATGGGTTTCGATGATAACGCGCTCTTTCGTCATGCGGATCTGCGTGAGATGCGCGACATTACCGAGGAGAATCCCAAAGAAGTTGAGGCCTCAAAGTTTGACCTCAGTTACATTGCGCTTGATGGCAGCATTGGCTGCATGGTCAACGGCGCTGGGTTGGCAATGGCGACGATGGACATCATCAAGTTTTACGGCGCTGAGCCAGCCAACTTCCTTGATGTCGGTGGCGGTGCCACGACAGAGAAAGTGACTGAAGCGTTCAAGATCATTCTCTCAGATAAAAATGTCAAAGGTGTGTTAGTCAACATCTTTGGTGGCATCATGCGCTGTGATGTCGTAGCCACGGGCGTGGTTGAGGCGGCTAAACAAGTCAAACTGTCAGTTCCACTGGTTGTGAGATTGGAAGGAACCAATGTTGAGCAAGGCAAAAAGATTCTTGCTGAGTCCGGTCTCAACATTACCCCAGCTAACGATTTAGCCGATGCTGCGCAGAAGATCGTTGCCGCAGTGAAAGGCAAATAGGGGCTGGGTGTTGGGGTTGGGATTAGGGAAAGGCAAAAATCAAAAGGCAAAGGGCAAAAATAGAGAAAGACTAGAGACGAAAAACCAGAGCATGAAGAAGTCGGCTTTTTCTCTTTTAACCAACCCCCAGCCCCTAGTCCCCAGCCCCTAGAGGAGTCGTTGTGAGCATTCTCGTCAACAAGAATACGAAAGTCGTGACCCAAGGCATTACCGGTGCGACCGGCCAGTTACACACGCGTGCCTGCCGTGAGTACGGAACACAAATGGTTGCCGGTGTGACCCCTGGTCGTGGCGGGACTGACTTTGAAGGGATCCCTATTTTCGACACGGTTGAGCAATCTGTGAAAGCGACCGGCGCAAACGCCTCTGTGATCTATGTTCCGCCACCGTTCGCTGCAGATGCAATCATGGAAGCCGTCGATGCTGGAGTTCCGCTTGTTATTTGCATTACCGAGGGTATTCCTGTTCTCGATATGGTGCGCGTAAAGCGTTACATGCAAGGGAAAAGCTCGCGCCTGATCGGTCCGAATTGTCCTGGTGTTATCACTCCTGGTGAGTGCAAAATCGGGATTATGCCGGGATACATCCACAAGCAGGGCTCGATTGGTGTGGTATCTCGTAGTGGTACCCTTACCTATGAGGCAGTGCACCAGCTTACCCAGCTCGGCATTGGACAATCGTCATGTGTTGGCATCGGTGGCGATCCAGTAAACGGCACGAATTTTATTGACGTGCTACGGATGTTTCAGGATGACCCACAAACGGAAGGTATTGTCATGATTGGTGAGATTGGTGGCTCGGCTGAAGAAGATGCTGCAGCATTCATCAAAGCCAATGTGACGAAACCAGTCGCGGCGTTTATCGGTGGGCAGACGGCTCCCAAAGGGAAACGGATGGGACACGCCGGTGCGATTATCGCCGGTGGCAAAGGTACGGCAGCGGAGAAGATTCAAGCTCTACAAGAAGCCGGTGCGCATACCATCCCAAGCCCAGCCGAGATGGGCGTGACGATGGCGAAAGCGTTGGGAAGAAGATAAGTAGTCAGTAGTCAGCATTCAGTAGCCGGTAGGGGCGCAGCATGCTGCGCCCTTCTTTCTTCATGGCCAGAGCAAATCTCAATCGGTAAAGCCTGAGCGGCTTTTTCGTCAAGGAGAGAATGCGCGCGCCCACAGTCGCTTCGCTGAAGCTCTGACCTTCTATCGTCAAGCCCAAGCTGCATACAAAGCGACAAAAGACACCGAAGGAGAACGAGATGCGGTGATTGGCACGGGCGACTGCCTTCGTATGATGGGCCAGTTTACTACAGCGCAACGTGCCTATACGCGCGCGGTCTCGCTTTCTGTGTCACTCGACGATCGTGAAGGACTAGCAGAAAGTCTGTCGGGAGTAGGGCTCAGTCTCCGTGCGCAAGGCAATCCTGAACGCGCCCTCTCCGTATCTTGCGGAAGCGCAACAGTTGTACCATGCGGCTCGTGCCAAAGAAGGCGAGGGGTTCGTGCTATGGGCGATAGGGAGCACGTATCGCTTCTGTGGTGACTTGCGTAAAGCCGTAGCACATTTCCGTAAAGCTTTAGCGTTAGCCAAAAAGCAAGAAGACCAGCCGGGAACCGGATATGCGTTGTGTGGCTTGGCTGGTGCCTCTCGCCTCATGGGCAAGTTCGCTGACACGAGACGTTACTACCAAGAGGCAAACTCACTCTTTGAGAAAATCGGTGACGTGTATGGCCGGGCCTATTCATACTGTGGCTTAGGCAATGCGGCACGGATGCATCACGAATACGGTGAAGCGATGCGGTTGTTCGCGAAAGCTGAGAAGCTGTATGCCCGTATTGGTGATAAGGCCAGCTTTGCGTATACGGTCTGGGCTATGGCAACGGTACACAAAATGCGCGGTGACTACCAACGTAGTGCCACTGAGTTTGCCCGTGCCCAAAAACTCTTTCGCGAGACCCGTGATCATCGCGGGACAATTTACTGTCGTTTAGGGGTAGGGGAATTGGCCCTTCTGCAGAGTAAGCCGCAACGTGCACGACGTGAATTTACCCGCAGTTTGGCAGACGCGCGACGTTTTGGTTACCACGCCGAAGCTTGCCACGCGTTGGCCGGTCTTGCGCTTGTTGATCCTGTCCCAGATTGGGCTACGGTGAAAAAAGCTTATCGTCAGTGCGGCCTGCACTTCACACCGCCGCCACCACCGCTGAATCTACCGTGAGGATATTGTTGCCTGTGTTAGAGTGAGTAGATTGGTATCACCTACAGTTAGATGCATAGTCTATGCTGCGGCACGGGCGACGGTCCCGTGCAATGGCTTAGTTGGACAGCCTTAGCGACCGTACGTTAATTTTCTTGTTTGATCTTCCGCTGCAAGTACCACGACATATACTCCCAATACTTCTCCTGTAAATCTTTCCTCCGCCAGTCCTGACCAGTGATCACCTTCCGGCAATTGGGCGCTCCACAGTGACATGGCTCCTCATAGTCGTCATCGTCCGTCGTGGCCCAATCATGCGTCAGCTCTTCCCCGGCTTGAATGTCTCTCATGGCCACGAACACAATCTGTCCTTGGACTCCGATGTTGGGGTCACACGAATGATTGCTAAAGATCATTCCGCCCTCTCTCTCGTGTTCAACCAATGGGCCAATAAAGAACCCGTCGGCCACAAAGATTTCTGCCGGGCCGAGCGACGCGGCGATACCCTCACGCGTGAGGCGGTCAAAAATATAGCCGCCCTTGATCGCTACAATCTCATCTTTGGCAATTGGGGCTACGGCAAAGAGGCCCCGGCCATGAATCGGACTGTCTCGGATCGTCGTCTTTGGAGAGAGATAGGATAGATTCGGCATGGTTTGATAACCTATCGCTTTGTGATGCTGGTTAACGCTCCCGCACACCGCGAGCCGCCCAGTCGTGTCTGTTCGGGTTCAACAGGAACCGCTCGTGGGCGGTGATGCGGTGGAGCCTCTCGTGAGCCCTCTAGCTCTGCAAGGCCAACTCTTCGCGCACTGATGCGCCGCACCACCTCCGGCGTCAACGGCTGCTCCGTACGTCCAACTTGGGTCTTGAGCGCTTCGTTGATGAGTGTTTGATATCCACGCCCTGTCTTCTCTGACACCGTGCGAAATGTTCCAGCACGTCGTTGTCAAGATAGAGGGTGATGCGAGTTTTACCCGTCGTGGGCTGTACAGCTCCCGCTTGCTTTAGAAAAGTCATACTCCTTTTTCATAGGATCGTCTCTCTTTGGGTTCCGCGTGTCGCACCGAGATCAAACGGGTGTTCTCGCCCTATATGTGTAGACGACGACCATCACCCGACCGAAAGTGTTCATGCCGATAGAGACAAACCGCTGCTCGCCCCGTGCAGAGTCATCCTCAATCGTGAGTGCTAAAGGATCGTTCAGGACACCGTCACCCTCCGCGAGCGACACGCCGCGTTTACGCAAGTTAATGGCGGTCTTCGTGGGATCAAAGTTGCTCTCCACCGTATCAATAGTATGTATATTATGCATATTTCGCAATGACTGCGTATAGTTTCATCGATAAGAAGGCCAACGCTATACGGGCTGCCGAATGCCCGGTGTAATTGCCGTGCAGTCACGCAGCCCATCACGACCACGCAGCCTCGCAACTTGATCACAAAAACTCCTCACCCTGTACCACCTTTGCTGTTGCCAGGGCAAGCGCAACTTCACTCCTGTTAGGCCAGGTAGGGAGTTGTCGAAAATCATGCATTGAGGAATAGTCGTTACCGAAAATGCCTACAATATGAAGTCTCAAGCTGTCAGCTTTTCCTCGATCACTGAAGGCAGCACAACGTCGCTCGTTGCTCTGTTTGCCGGAGCGACAGCGATTGCCTTTGCGCCGATTTTTGTCCGCCTCAGTGAGGTCGGACCCGTGGCAACGGCATTTTGGCGGCTAATGCTTGCACTTCCCGCCTTTTGCTTATGGGCGGTATACGAGCAGCGAAATCATAGTAACTCACAAAAAGTTGTCAGTAATATACCGTATGGTCAGCTCGCTCTTGCTGGTCTCTTCTTCGCTGGCGATTTGTCGGTCTGGCATTGGTCTATTCTTTTTACCTCGGTTGCTAACTCGACACTATTGGCGAACTTTGCCCCGATCTTTGTTGCACTCGGAGCCTGGTTGGTGTTCGGTCAGCGGGTGAATCGCTCTTTCCTTATGGCGATGGTCTTGGCGCTCATTGGCACCAGCCTGATGGTTGGCTCCAGCTTGCAGATGAGTCTTCGCCATTTGTGGGGTGATGCATTAGGATTGATCACAGCGGTGTTCTATGCGGGCTATATTCTTACCGTCAAACAATTACGGGAAGAATTGCCTGTTGCCACCATCATGGCGTGGGGAGGAACTGTGACTGCGCTCGCGCTCTTTCCTATCGCGTTGCTTTCGGACGAGGAGATCGTGCCGACGACCGGCAGAGGCTGGAGTGTTCTGCTCGGGTTAGCGTTGATTTCACAAGTGAGCGGCCAGAGTCTGATTGCCTATGCGTTAGCCCATTTACCAGCGGCCTTCTCATCGGTTGGGTTGCTGTTACAACCTGTGATGGCGACTATCTTTGCCTGGCTTCTCTTGGGTGAGGTATTGGAACCGTGGCAAGCGTTGGGTGGAGCACTGGTTTTGGTGGGGATTCTACGAGCGCGGCAGAACAGCTAGACGGTGACCTGTAACCTCGTTGACCCCTTCTCAGGGCACCGATACATTGTTGCGACCGTTAGAAAGAGGAAAGTCATGAAGGAACGTACACTGTCAATTGTGAAGCCAGATGCGGTGAAAAAGAATGCTATTGGCGACATTCTCCGCCGCTTTGAAAATGCAGGATTGAAAATCGTCGCAGCGTGGATGACGACCCTCAGTAAAGCCCAAGCCCAAGGGTTCTATGCCGTGCATAGAGAACGCCCTTTCTTCAACAGCCTGACCGACTTTATGTCTTCCGGTCCGGTGCTCATTTCGGTACTTGAAGGTGAAGATGCGATCCAGACTAACCGCCGACTGATGGGTGCGACCGACCCAGCTAAAGCCGATGCCGGGACAATCCGTAAAGATTGGGCCACTGATGTAGAGAAAAATGCTGTGCATGGCTCTGATGGTCCAGACACTGCAAAGTGGGAAATCGGCTATTTCTTTAGTGAGATGGAAATCGCAAAATCGTAAAGCGTGAACGAGTAACCACCCAGCCTCTCAGTTACGTTTTACATATTACGCCTTACGTGCATATGGATATCAAAAGCCTCACTAAGACCGATCTCGAAACCTGGCTTGTGGAGCACGGCGAGAAGCCGTATCGCGCTGGGCAAATACTCAAGTGGCTGTACCAGCGTGGTGCTACTACGTTTGACGAGATGAGCGATTTGTCGCTGTCTCTGCGGGCACTGTTAGCGCAAGCGTTCTCTGTGGATCGACTCACATGCGTGCGAATGACGCCAGGCCAATGATAGCACACGAAAGTTCCTCTTCGCGCTGGCTGATAATCGCCAGATCGAAACTGTCCTCATTCCTGCAGAAGATCGTCTCACCTTGTGTATTTCCTCACAGGTAGGATGCGCGATGGGCTGCCGTTTCTGCGCGACTGCACAAGTACGACCAGTGCGTGATCTAACGGAAGCGGAGATTGTGAGTCAAATATGGGAAGTCCAGCAAACGTTGCACGCTGAACAAAAGCTGACGAATCTCGTCTTCATGGGTATGGGGGAGGCGTTAGCGAATTACGATCATGTGGTGAAGGCACTGGGGATTATCACTGCCGACTGGGGGTTCAATTTTTCGCCACGTCGCGTGACGGTATCAACCGTTGGCTTAGTGCCACAGATGCACCGTCTGTTATCAGAGACCAATGTGAATCTTACCGTGTCACTCACTGCGACGACCAACGAACTGCGCAATACGTTGATGCCGGTGAATCGGCGATTTCCGCTTGAGCAGCTTTTAGCGACGTGCCGTACTTTACCGATGTCTCCCCGCAAGCGTGTGACCTTTGCCTATACGATGCTCAAAGGCGTGAACGACAGTGGTGATGACGCGCGACGGTTGACACGATTGCTGCATGGGATGCGTGCGAAAGTG
Organism: uncultured delta proteobacterium; assembly: GCA_963733195.1. GTDB lineage: Bacteria > Desulfobacterota > Binatia > Bin18 > Bin18 > VGTJ01. The sequence goes on along the minus strand of CAVTCR010000019.1, from coordinate 95,020 downwards.
AATCTTATTCCGTTTAATCCATTTCCCGGTGCGCAGTTTCTGCCCACGCCGCGACCACAGATTGATCATTTTCGCCAGATTCTTCTCGATAAAGGTATCCATGCGACGATCCGCGAAAGCCGTGGACAAGACGCGCAGGCGGCGTGTGGACAACTGGCGGCACAATTCTCCCCTCCGAGTCCGCAGCCCCAGACCAGACAGAGATTAGAGATAGAGACAGAGAGGGAAGGAGCGGGCTCTCTGTCTCCTTTCTCTGTATCCAGATAAGAGAGAAGAGATGATAACTCTTGGTGTGATCGGTGGCAGTGGGCTCTACCAGATGAGCGGTATCGAACGTGGTGAATGGGTGAAAGTCACCACGCCTTTTGGTGATCCCTCGGATGACTATTTTGTTGGTGAGATGAGTGGTGTGAAGGTCGTGTTTCTTCCTCGACATGGTCGAGGGCATCGCCTCCTTCCCTCTGAGTTAAACTTTCGTGCCAACATTTATGGCATGAAGCAACTCGGGGTCGAGCGGCTCATTGCCGTGAGCGCGGTCGGCAGCTTGAAGAAAGAGATCGCACCAGGCCACCTGGTTTTGCCTGACCAATTTATCGATCGCACCCGCGGACGCATCAGTACGTTCTTTGGGCGTGGTATTGTCGCGCATGTTGCCTTCGCTGACCCGGTGTGTAGTGATCTGCTCCAACTCCTTGGCAGTGTGGCCCGCAGTGTCAGTGCAACAGTGCATATCGGTGGGACATATGTCTGCATGGAAGGGCCGCAGTTTTCAACTCGCGCCGAATCGTTTCTGTACCGTAGCTGGGGGGCCGATGTTATTGGTATGACGAACCTCCAAGAAGCTAAACTGGCACGAGAGGCAGAAATCTGTTTCGCGACATTAGCTTTGGCGACTGACTACGATTGCTGGAATACTGAAGCTGGAGACGTGGTGATTGAAGAGATCCTGGTAATCCTCAACCAAAACGTTACCACTGCACAGCACATCATCGCTCAGGTAATCCCGCAATTGCCGGCAGCACGTGCGTGTCCTTGTGGCCATGCCTTGAAGGACGCAATCATCACCGATCGCGCGATGATCCCACAATCAGTGAAGCAGGAGCTGGCGATTTTCGTTGGCAAATATCTTGGCGAGTAGTAAAGGAAGAATAGCATGAGTATTTTGGTCGTTGGGTCGGTAGCCTTTGATACGATCGAGACTCCGCATCACGGTCGAGCTGACGAAGTGTTGGGAGGATCGGCGTCATACTTCGCGGTTGCGGCGAGCTACTTTGCCCCAGTCAAACTGGTAGCTGTCATTGGCGAAGACTTTCCTGCAAAAGAAAAAGACTTCTTAGCTTCGCGGAATATTGATCTCGAAGGACTCTCTGTGAGTAAAGGGAAAACCTTCCGTTGGACAGGTCGGTACCATGAAGACATGAACATACGCGACACCTTGGACCTGCAACTGAATGTCTTCTCGACGTTTTCTCCTGTGCTGCCCCAAGGCTATCGAAATTCTCCGTTTGTGTTTCTCGCCAACATTAATCCTGGTCTGCAAGATGGTGTGCTTGATCAGCTCACGACGACACCACGGCTGATTGCCTGCGATACGATTACCCACTGGATTCAAGGCGCACGGAAAGAACTCGAAGCCCTCCTCAAACGTGTAGAGATGTTGGTGATCAACGATGAGGAAGCACGCATGTTGAGTGGTGAGGCCAATGTCGTCCGTTCCGCGCGTAAAATCCTGGGTATGGGACCGAAGACGCTCCTCGTAAAGCGCGGAGAGTATGGTGTCCTCTCATTCTCTCCCAACTCAGTCTTCGCCGTACCAGCATATCCACTCGAAGAAGTATTCGATCCCACTGGAGCGGGTGACTCGTTCGCCGGTGGAATGATGGGGTATCTAGCGGCGTCGGGTGATCTCTCAGAAACCAATGTTCGCAAAGGGATCGTTTATGGTAGCGTTGTCGCGTCATTCGTGGTGGAAGACTTTAGCCTCAATCGCCTCCGCACCCTCACCCGTGATGATATTGAGCGCAGATACAGACAGTTTGTGAGTCTCACTGAGTTCTAGGGGTTGGAACAGGGATTTAGGATTTGGTAAGAAAAAGCTTTAACCCTTTAGATAACAATTCAGAAATGAGAAATGGTCCCTGAATCCCCAACTCCTAATTCCTAATTCCCAATCCCTATGTATTTGTCCCTTGTCGTTCCAGTATATAACGAAGCCGAGAACCTTGTTCCGCTATGTGAGCGGATTCAGACAGTTCTCGATCCAACAGGGTGGACTTATGAGCTGATCTTGGTCGATGATGGGAGTATCGATAACAGTGCGGAGATTCTCACAAGTCTTCACGCGCAAGATGCACGGATTAAAGTGATCCGCTTTCGCCGGAACTTTGGTCAGACTGCCGCTTTGGCTGCGGGGTTTGATCATGCTCATGGCGAGATTATCGTCTCGCTTGATGGAGACTTACAAAACGACCCAGCGGATATCCCTCGTTTGATTGCCAAGCTCAATGAAGGTTACGATTTAGTCAACGGTTGGCGGCTCAATCGCCAAGACCCTTTCCTGCAGCGTCGGCTTCCCTCGCAAATTGCCAATCGGATTATTGGGTGGACGACACGAGTGAAAATTCATGACTATGGATGTACGCTCAAAGTCTTCCGCCGTGATGTAGCTAAGGAGCTAAAGTTGTATGGTGAAATGCATCGCTTTATTCCTGCCCTGGTTGGAGACCTCGGCGCAAAGATCACCGAGCTGCCGGTGACGCATCACGCGCGCCAGCGGGGCATCTCCAAATACGGCTTAGCTCGTACCCTGTGGGTAATTGTCGATTTGTTGACGGTGAAGTTTCTTTCTAGTTACGCCACTCGCCCAAGCCATCTATTTGGTTTTGTCGGCCTTCTGGCCTTATTATTGGGGGGGGGAATTACCACATTCTTAGGCATTGAGCGTATTTTCTTTGGAATGGAACTGGCTGGTCGGCCATTATTGTGGCTCGGGATTTTATTGGTGATTGTGGGAGTACAATTTGTCTCGACCGGACTGTTAGGCGAGATGCTCGCACGTACCTATCATGAAAGCCAGCAAAAGCCTGTCTACCTCATTAAAGAAGTGCTAGAGTAAAAGGCACGAATGTCGCTACGCCATCCTGCGTCGAGACGTGCTACAATAGTGACAATTTTCCTCAACCAAAAGCGTGAGATGTTGGTAAGTAAAACTATCTCCAGTTGATAGGAGAGGGCATGAAACTGTGTGTTGTTGGAACCGGATACGTTGGGCTCGTTTCCGGAACGTGTTTTGCCGAAGGCGGTAATGATGTCATGTGTGTGGATATCGATGCGGGCAAGATCGCTGACTTACGCAATGGGAAGATTCCGATCTATGAGCCAGGATTAGAAGAACTCATTCGGCGGAATGTGACTGATGGCCGCTTACGCTTCACCACTGATCTGGCTGCGGCAGTAAAAGATGCTCTCGTTTGCTTCATCGCGGTGGGTACCCCCCAGGATGACGATGGCTCGGCAGATCTGGGCATGGTGCTCAAGGCAACGGCGGATATTGCCAAAGCGATGCCTGGCTACCGCATCGTTGTGCTCAAGAGTACAGTGCCAGTAGGTACAGCAGACAAGGTACGTGAAACCATGTCTGCTCACACCACGCATCCTTTCGATGTCGTCTCCAATCCAGAATTCCTCAAAGAAGGCGCTGCCGTAGAAGACTTTATGAAGCCCGACCGGGTCGTGCTTGGGAGTAATAGCGAGCGTGCATTGTCACTGATGAAGGAACTCTACGGTCCGTTTGTGCGAACGGAGAATCCCATCTTGGTGATGGACAATCGCAGTGCCGAGATGACGAAGTATGCAGCGAACGCATTTTTGGCGACGCGTATTTCGTTTATCAACCAAGTGGCGAACTTGTGCGAGAAAGCTGGTGCTGATGTGTCCGATGTACGACGAGGCATCGGATTTGACCGTCGTATTGGCCATTATTTCTTGTTCCCTGGGGTAGGCTACGGTGGCTCGTGCTTTCCTAAGGACGTGCGTGCGGTGATCCGGACGGCGGAAGAGTATGACATGGACTTTTCGTTATTGAAGGAAGTTGAGATCATCAACGAAAAGCAAAAAGAACTGCTGGTAAACAAGGTCTTCGCGCGCTTTGGCAAGGATTTGCGCGGGCGGAAATTTGCGATCTGGGGACTTGCTTTCAAACCTCGGACTGACGATATGCGTGAGGCTCCATCGATCGTAATTATTGAAGCGCTGTTGAAAGCTGGAGCGGAAATTGCAGTCCACGATCCAGAAGCACTCGCCCGTGCACAGGAGGTGTTTGGTGACCGTGTCTCGTACCATCGTGGGAATTACGATGCGCTTCCTGGGGCTGATGCCTTGTTAATCGTTACCGAATGGAATGAATTCCGCCGTCCCGACTTTACCCGAGTCCGTGAGCTTATGAAATCACCGATTATTTTTGATGGTCGTAATTTGTATGAACCCTCTGTGATGAAACAAGAAGGATTCACGTATTATCCTATTGGCCGAGCCGGGGTGACGCAGTAAAGCAGCCAGCGGTTCGTGACTCCTTTATTAGAAGGATATTTTGTATGGCGCGTGTGTTGATTACTGGGGGGGCTGGATTTATTGGCTCCCATCTATGCGAGCGGTTTCTCAATGAAGGGGATGAGGTCATTTGTGTCGATAACCTGATCACTGGCAATGCCGATAACATCGCGCATTTGTTTCCCAATAAACGCTTCTCCTTCATTCCTCAGGATGTGACGACCTATATTTACGTCAAGGGACCAGTCGATGCGATATTGCATTTTGCCTCACCTGCGAGCCCGGTTGACTACCTCGAATTGCCAATTCAAACCCTAAAAGTGGGGTCGCTCGGGACCCACAAAGCCCTTGGCCTTGCCAAAGAGAAGAATGCGCGCTTTCTCCTCGCGTCAACCTCCGAGGTTTATGGTGACCCATTGGTTCATCCACAGAGAGAGGATTATTGGGGGAATGTAAATCCGATCGGTCCGCGTGGCGTATACGATGAAGCGAAGCGCTTTGCTGAGGCTATGACGATGGCCTACCACCGGACGCATAAGGTGGAAACCCGCATCGTGCGAATTTTTAATACATTCGGACCGCGCATGCGACTCCGCGATGGTCGCGTAGTCCCGAACTTTATCGCTCAGGCGCTTCGTGGAGAAGACGTAACGGTATACGGAGATGGTGGGCAAACGCGGAGCTTCTGCTATGTCAACGATTTAGTCGAAGGGATCGTGCGTTTGCTCCGTTCGGATTATGACGGGCCAGTGAATATTGGGAATCCACAAGAAATGTCGGTGCTTAACTTTGCCAAGTTGATTATTCAGTTGACCGACAGCAAGAGCACGATTGTGTTTAAGCCGTTGCCGGTTGACGATCCAAAAGTCAGACAACCTGACATCACCCTGGCACGCCGCATGTTGAATAACTGGGAGCCTCGCGTCTCACTCGAAGACGGACTGCGACAAACGATCGCGTTCTTTGCTGATAAGGTGCACAAAGGGTAGGAGAGAAGAGAGGACGCTATGCGCATATTGGTCACTGGCGGAGCTGGTTTTATTGGTTCACATGTTGCTGATACATATATCAACGCTGGCCACGAGGTGTTTGTTGTTGATGACTTGTCGAGTGGTACGCAGGAGAATGTAAACCCCAAAGCTCACTTCGTGCAAGCTGATATTCAAGACCCTTCTGTACGGCAGCTGATCGTACGTGAGAAGATTGAGGTTTTGAATCATCATGCTGCGCAGATGGATGTGCGTCGTTCGGTGGCAGATCCTCTTTTTGACGCACGAGTTAACATCATGGGGATGTTGAACTTGCTCGAAGGGGCACGAGAAGCAGGTGTCAAAAAAATTCTTTTTGCTTCTTCTGGAGGGACTGTCTACGGTGAGCAGGAACAGTTTCCTGCTGATGAAACCCACTCTACACAGCCAATCTGCCCTTACGGAGTGAGCAAACGAACCGGAGAGCACTATTTGCATTACTACCAGACTGAGCATCATATCCCGTATGTTGCTCTGCGCTATGCAAACATCTACGGCCCGCGCCAGAACCCACACGGGGAAGCTGGTGTCGTCGCGATTTTTGCCACTCGACTCTTGTCGGGCGAGCAACCCGTCATCAATGGCGACGGTAAACAAACTCGGGACTACGTCTTTGTTGGCGATGTTGCACGTGCCAACCTCGCAGCCTTACAGATCGACTTCACTGGCCCGATCAACATTGGTACTGGGGTTGAGACTGACGTAAATGTGTTGTTCAACCACCTCCGCCGTTTCACAGGTTCAGAGGCACCAGAGAAACATGGTCCCGCCAAACCCGGTGAATCGCGGCGTAGTGTGTTATCTGCGGGACGCGCCGCACAACTTCTCGGGTGGCGGCCCGAGGTCAAGATCGAGGACGGGCTGCGACAGACGGTCGAGTTCTTCCGTGCACAGACACATGGACACTAATCATATTCGCAATTTTAGTATCGTTGCCCACATTGATCACGGCAAATCCACACTGGCTGATAAATTGTTATCCTCTACTGGTTCGATTAGCGAACGAGAAAGTGGTGCTCAGTTTCTCGATACCATGGATTTGGAGCAGGAACGTGGCATTACCATCAAAGCCCGGACGGTACGTTTGCGCTATCGTGCCAAGAACGGTGAAGAATACTATCTCAACCTGATCGATACTCCTGGCCACGTTGACTTTTCCTACGAGGTGTCGCGCAGCCTCTCTGCGTGTGAAGGTGCGATTCTGGTGGTCGATGCAAGTCAAGGCGTTGAAGCGCAGACCCTAGCGAATGCCTACTTGGCCCTTGACAATCATCTTGAATTACTGCCGGTGATTAACAAAATCGATCTTCCCAGCGCCGAACCTGAGCGCGTACGCAAGGAAATCGAGGATATCATCGGACTCGATAGCAGTGAGGCTGTGCTTGCGAGTGCCAAAGAAGGACGTGGTATCACTGAGGTACTCGAAGGGATTGTGCGTGTTGTGCCGCCGCCCCAGGGAGACGAGCAAGCGCCACTGAAAGCCCTTCTCTTTGACAGTTGGTTTGATACCTACCAAGGCGCTGTTATTCTTGTTCGCGTTTTTGATGGTGTATTACGTCAGGGAATGACGATGCAGCTCATGTCGAGCGGGAAGCTGTATGAAGTGCAGCGCGTGGGAGTATTTGCCCCAAAGCCGTTGATAGTCACGGCGCTCGGTCCTGGCGAAGTTGGCTTTGTAATGGCAGGAATTAAGGAAGTGACCGAAGCCCGCGTTGGCGATACTATTACCGATCCTGCTCAACCGACGGCTGAACCGTTTCCCGGCTTTAAGGCCGCAAAGCCGATGGTGTTTGCTGGTCTCTACCCAGTGGAGCCTAATGAGTACGAGTCCTTACGTGATGCTGTTGAAAAGCTGCGGCTGAATGATGCGGCCTTTACCTATGAGAAGGAAAGTTCCTTAGCCCTTGGTTTCGGTTTTCGTTGCGGATTCCTCGGCCTTCTCCACATGGAGATTGTTCAGGAACGTTTGGAACGTGAGTTTGGTTTGGATTTAATAACAACCACACCGACGGTTGAATATCGTGTTGTGAAGTTAGATGGCGAGACCATCCTAGTCGACAATCCGGCCCTCTTACCATCGGAGCAAGAGATTGATCATCTCGAAGAGCCTTTCATCCTTGCCACGCTTCACGTGCCGACTGAATATCTGGGGAATGTCCTCCAACTTTGCCAAGAACGGCGGGGGATTCAACGAGACCTGAAGTATCCTGGGATGAATCGGGCAATGTTGCAGTACGAATTGCCGCTCAATGAAATCGTGATTGATTTTCACGACCGCTTGAAGTCTGTGAGTCGTGGATACGCTTCTTTTGATTACGACTATCTCGACTTACGTCCTGCTAAACTGGTCAAACTCGACATGCGGATCAATGGCGAGATCGTTGACGCGCTTTCCCTCATCGTGCACGAAGACCAGTCCTACATACGCGGGCGAGAGTTAACGCAAAAGATGCGCGAATTGATTCCGCGGCAAATGTATGAAGTGGCCTTGCAGGCGTCTATCGGAGGTCGCATCATTGCTCGGGAAACAGTCAAAGCACTGCGGAAGAACGTGACGGCAAAATGTTACGGCGGGGATATTACGCGTAAAAGAAAACTGCTAGAGAAACAAAAAGAGGGAAAACGGCGCATGAAACAAGTAGGCAAGGTGGAAGTTCCACAAGAAGCTTTCCTTGCGTTGTTACGAGTCCGCGATTCTTAGTCTTGACCTCCAGAGTTTGCCGGTAAGGGGAAGCTGTGGGAAATAAACTGCCAAGTATTGACGAATCGACCGTAACGGTTGACCAACGTACACAAGAAGTGAAACGCTCGTCTCCCCGAGCACAGGTGGGACAGCAAAAATCGGTTACGCGAGAATACGCTGAAGCGTTAATAGTCGCTCTTCTGCTGGCGTTCTTCATTCGTAGTTTCATTGTGCAAGCATTCAAAATTCCCTCAGGCTCAATGCTTCCGACCCTGCAAATCGGTGACCATATTTTGGTGAGCAAATTCCTCTATGGTCTACGGTTGCCCTATCCGTTGGAAACGACCCTGTGGGAATGGGGGCAGCCGGATCGAGGAGATGTCATTGTCTTTGTCTATCCGCGCGACCGGAGTAAGGATTTTATTAAGCGTGTCGTTGCTGTAGGTGGCGACACGGTCGAGATTCGTCATAAGGTGGTGTATATTAACGACACGAAAGTAGACGATCCCCATGCGACCTTTAAGTATAGAGACCAAGAGATTCCTGGACCACGCGACAACCTTGGTCCCATGACCGTCCCACCTCATAAACTATTTGTTATGGGCGATAATCGAGATGAAAGCCACGATGGTCGCTTCTGGGGATTTGTTGACCTGGATGATGTAAAGGGGAAAGCTTTTCTAATCTACTGGTCATGGAATAGTGAGGCGTCATGGGTACGTTGGGATCGTCTGGGCGATCTCATTCATTAAGTCTACGCGGGGGCAATTATAGCCTGCTCTCTCGTATCCGATAACGGTAGATTGAGGAGATGGTGCAACGCCGGTAACCGACTATGACCCGCTTTGAATCTTTACTATTGGCAACCGGTAAAGTTTCTGTTGAGGATCTACGACGCGTACAACGCGTGCAGCAGGAACGGAGTGAATCTCTCGAACGGCTCCTCGTTGAACTCGGATTTCTTTCCGAGGACGATCTTATGAATTTCCTCTCCGAGTACTACCAAGCGCCGATTCTCAACCCCCGAGACTTTCCGCAATCACCTCCATCTTTTACGAGTATTAACCCTGGATTTTTTCGTCAAGCTCGCGTCTGTCCACTCGCTGTACAGGATGGGCAACTCGCTGTGGCTATGGTCGATCCGGGAGACTTTTACGTGGTTGAGTCACTCCAAAAAGCCACGGGGTTACGGCTTCGGCGTTGCCTTGCACGGGAGCGCGACATTCTTGAAGCGCTCAATACCTATTATGCGGACGGGACAACAGGCTCCAGTGAACGGAACGGTGAAAATGAGACCGGGGAAGTTGAATACTTGCAGGATGATCAAGAAGATGTCGAACATCTCCGTGACCTTGCCAGTGAAGCGCCAGTCATTCGCTTGGTGAACACGCTAATCGCGCGAGCGCTTGAGCGCCGCGCTTCAGATATTCATATCGAACCGTTTGAAAAAGAACTCCAGATACGGTACCGCATCGATGGGATACTGCACGACGTCGAGGCTCCCCCGCGCAAGCTGCAGGCCGCGTTGATTTCGCGTGTGAAACTAATGGCTAAACTCAACATTGCCGAGCGGCGGCTCCCGCAAGACGGGCGCATTAAGCTTCGCATGTTAGGGCGGGAAATCGATCTCCGTGTGTCAACCTTGCCGACGCTGTACGGTGAGAGCGTGGTCATGCGTATTCTCGACCGCTCAAGCATTAGTGTCAGCCTTGAAACGCTCGGGTTTCCGACTGATACAATGAGTGAGTTTGAGGCTCAGATCACACGACCCTATGGGATGATTCTTGTGACCGGTCCGACCGGGAGTGGGAAAACCACGACACTGTATGGTGCGCTCGATAAAATCAATTCACCAGATAAAAAGATCATCACGATCGAGGACCCGGTTGAGTATCAACTGGCTGGCGTTAACCAGATTCATGTTAAGCCGCAAATTGGTCTCACCTTCGCCAACGGCCTCCGTTCGATTGTGCGGCAAGATCCTGACGTTATCATGGTCGGCGAAATTCGTGACTTTGAAACGGCTGAGATTGCAGTGCAAGCTGCCTTAACTGGTCATCTCGTCTTTTCAACGCTGCATACCAATGATGCGTCAGGAGCGATTTCTCGCCTACTCGAAATGGGAGTGGAGGATTATCTGCTTGCCTCTTCACTCCTGGCAGTGATGGCTCAGCGGTTGGTACGCACGCTGTGTCCGCACTGTCGTCGTCCGATCGAGGGTGGAGTAAAACTCAGCGATAACGGCAATATCGCCGACGGGACGAACGGAGCGCATGGGACACCCATGGCGGCGTATGACGCGCGAGGCTGTGAAGCCTGTGATATGAGCGGCTATCATGGTCGCAGTGGTATCTTCGAGCTCTTGCTCATTAACGAAGGAGTGCGGCAGTCGGTTCTTAAGCACACCTCGTCTGACATCATCAAGAATCTGGCTGTCTCTCAGGGGATGCGCACGCTCCGTGAAGATGGTTGGCGCAAGGTTCGAGAAGGGACGACGACCGTATCCGAGGTCCTGCGTGTAACGCAAGACGAGTGAGCCGAAAGGGATACTCTTTTCTTTCTGGTCCCTGTCTCCTGCTCCTTCCCCCTTTTCCTATGTTTGCTGATTATATCTCCTGGCTCCGTAGCAAAATCGGTCCTCGAAAGACGCTCCTTTCTTACGCGACAGGACTGATTCGGGATGCTGAAGGGCGTGTCCTTTTCCAACGTCGTAGCGATTTTGATTGGTGGGGTTTGCCCGGCGGCATTGTTGAGATTGGTGAAACATTTAGTGAGTGTGTCGTTCGAGAAGTACGAGAAGAAACAGGCCTACAGATCCGTGTACAACGCCTTGTCGGGCTCTACGCGTCACCGCAGTGGGATTTTCGTTATCCCCACGGCGACGAAGTACAGCAGTTTACCGTGGCGATCGAGTGCGTTGTGACTGGCGGAGAATTGCATCCCGATGGGTACGAGTCTACCTTTAGTGAATTCTTTTCGCTCGATCACCTACCGGGTCCGTGCCCTCCGTGGTATGTCGCGATGATTGAGACGCTGCGGTCGAATGCCTGTCCGTACTTTGACGTACCGGTATCGACATCATCAACGAATAGTTATCTATGGCCGCTACGGGAAGTAGTCGGGACCGATCGGATCGTGCTGATGACCGCCGGTGCGGTTATCCAAGACTCACAGGGTAAGGTGCTGCTTGGTCTCCGCTCTGATAGTCACACCTGGGGACTCCCGGCTGGGATTATGGAATTAGGAGAAACACCGGCAGGAACAATCGTTCGGGAAGTGTATGAGGAGTTACAGCTCCGCATCTGTCCGACCCAGTTGGTTGGTGTCTTTACTGGGCCGCAAATGTTTCATACCTATCGGGACGGGAACCAGGTGCAACTCGCCGCTGCGCTTTTTCGTGCAGAGATTGAGGCCGGAACACCGATCCCTGACGGTGTTGAGACTCTGGCTGCAGAGTGGTTCGCCCCTCAGTATCTACCCGCTATGCCGCCGCGACATCACCTGCTGTTGCAAATTGCTCTCGCACATCCCGAAGGTGGACAGGTGGAGTAGGGATACGCTATTCCCCCCTCTCTACTACGTGTGAGGAATTGACAAATGAGCGTCGCGCTGGTGGAGAAAACAAATTGTCACTTCCCACGTGAAGAACGTGAGGTTATTGTCAGATGAACAACCAGACCGTATGGTGACAACGTTGGTCATTTCAATTGCGACAGCAGGGGACGTATGGAGCAGCCTTCCTTACAAAATCAAAAGCTGAGTCGATTATTAACCGCGAAGAATGGGTTCATTTTGCATATCACTCCTCGTATGGGACCAAAAAAAGTGACGATTGCGAAGACCGCAGGACCGCACCTTGTCTACGGTATCTCGTACTCTGATCCTGAACCGATGCCGGTGACGCTATCGAACTAGGGGGTAGGGGCTGGGGATTGGGGTTGGTGAAAAATGTTACCCCCAGAAGGAACTGATGGTGCAGTTCTCTTGATATAGCCGCGTTACTGTAGTGTTTCTATTGGAAACAAAAACCCCGTTAGCTGATCCGCTTCACGAACTCGCGGCTTAGGTGCTGAGCGGGGAGCCGACGGTAACGCGCGCGCGAGGTATTCACCTGCGGCTCGACGAGGGATGCGATAGGAGCGGCCAATTTTGAGGGCAGGGATGTCGCCTTTGCGAATCAGATCACGAACAAGACGAGGAGAGACAGCGAATAAACAAGCGAATTCTGTGACGGTGTAAACTTTCGGGCGGATTCTCGTGATACTACTCATAGAAGGCTTCTACAAAATAGGGACGAAGAGTTGAGACATACATACCAACCACGGGGCGTCTGAACGACGCCCCGCCCGGTTCATATCCGGCCCACTCCCTCCCCCGGAGGCTCCTCTCCGCTACGCACCCCCGTCGCAATGCCTCCTCACCCAAACCTGGAACCGCTATCTCATCGGTGGTTACTCACGAGCAACCACTGGTCGCGCCACAGTTGAGACATTTGTAACACGACCCGTTACGAATCATGATTGATCCACAGTCGGCACAACTCGGCGCATCAGCTTGTGACTGCCATGTTCTACTCACTGATGTTGAAGAGTGTACATCAGTAGGCGCTGACCGGAGAGAATCCTCGTGGGAGGGGTGAGCACCGTTGATATACGCCACTGCTGCACTGTTTGCCTGCAGTGAGGCGGTGCCGCTGAGCGTCGCCCTGGCTCCATCCGTGAGGGCTGCTGGATGATGCGCTCGCTCAATCTCACCTCGTGAGGACTCTCGCTGGCCGTTCCCTTCACTCAGGCTGGCGTCCTGGCTTTGTTCGGCTGGTAAGAAGCGGTTGCCCAAGAAGCGGAAGATATAATCTGTGAGTGACTTTGCGTAGGGAATCTCTGGGTTCTTGGTGAAGCCCGAGGGCTCAAAACGTACATGGCCGAATTTGCTGACCAAGGCTTCGAGCGGCACCCCGTATTGGAGCGCAAGCGACGTCAGCGTAGCGATGCTATCCATCAATCCAGAAATCGTACTACCTTCTTTCGCCATCTTAATGAAAATCTCACCTGGAGTGCCGTCTTCATAAAACCCGACGTGGATATAGCCTTCGTGACCAGCAATGTCGAATTTATGACAAATCGCATCGCGATCGTTCGGGAGTCGTCGGCGGATAGGAGTTGGTTCCGCAACCACTGCAGGAATCGCCTGTTCGGCTTTCTTCTCGCCGGTAGCCAATGGCTGTACGCGCTTACATCCGTCACGATAGATCGCGACGGCTTTGAGTCCTAGCCGCCACGCTTCGAGGTACGCTTCAGTGATATCCTCAACCGTGGCGTCGGTCGGCATGTTAATCGTTTTGGAAATCGCCCCAGAAAGGAACGGCTGGACCGCTCCCATCATGCGAAGATGTCCGAGGTAGTGAATCGACCGGCTGCCACGCGACGGTTTGAAGGCGCAATCGAATACCGGCAGATGCTCGTTGCGGAGCCGCGGTGCACCTTCGATCGTTTCGTGTTCGTCGATGTATTCGACGATGGCCTGAATGGCTTTGCTATCATAGCCGAGCCGTTTCAGTGCACGCGGAACGGTGTTGTTGACAATTTTCAACAATCCGCCGCCAACTAACCGTTTGTATTTCACCAAGCGCGATATCAGGCTCGACACCAGTTGTGTCACAGTCCATCATGAAGGCGATAGTACCGGTTGGTGCGAGAACAGTTGCTTGCGAATTGCGATAGCCGCTCTTACGGCCGACGGCTAAGGCTTCGTCCCAGGATTTTCGTGCGTCAGAGAGTAAATCGAGCGGGACAAGCGAGGGATCAAGTTTATGCGCATACGTGCGATGCTTCTCGATGACACCGAGCATTGGTTCGCGATTCACTGCATAACCAGAGAATGGTGCCATCTGTTCGGCGATGCGGGCAGACTGCAAATATGCCTCACCTGTCATTAGTGCAGTGATAGCTCCGGCGTACTGGCGTCCAGCTTCTGAGTCGTAGGGAAGACCGAGTGACATGAGCAATGCGCCCAAATTCGCATATCCAAGGCCAAGTTCACGAAACGCCTTGGCGGTTTCCGTAATTTCGCTGGTGGGATAACTCGAATTATCCACCACGATATCTTGCGCGGTGATACTAATATCGACCGCATGCTTAAACGAGGTCGAATCAAACCCGCCGTCGTCTTTGAGAAACTTCATCAGATTGAGCGAGGCAAGATTACACGCACTGTCATCGAGGTGCATGTATTCGCTGCATGGGTTCGATGCGTTGATGCGACCTGTATTCGAGCAGGTATGCCACGCATTGATCGTCGTATCAAACTGCATGCCTGGGTCACCACAGAACCAGGTGGCTTCGGCAATCTTTTGTAAAAGCTCGCGAGCGGAGAGGGTCGCGCAAATATCTCCTGTAGTGACGTAGCGAGTCGACCACGGACGATTATCGACGACCGCCCGCATGAAGTCATCTGTGACCCGGACCGAGTTGTTGGCATTCTGGAAGAAGACGGAACCATAGGCTTCACCGTCGATCGAGCTATCGTAGCCAGCTTCGATCAACGCCCATGCCTTCTTTTCTTCTGTTGCTTTGCATTGGACGAATTCAAGAACATCGGGATGATCTGCATTCAACACGACCATCTTTGCAGCACGGCGGGTTTTGCCACCTGACTTGATGACTCCAGCTGAAGCGTCGGCTGCGCGCATAAACGAAACTGGACCAGAGGCCGTGCCACCGCCGGCTAAGCGCTCTTTCGAGGAGCGGATACGCGAAAGGTTCACCCCTGAACCTGAACCGCCTTTAAAGATGACGCCTTCTTTGCGGTACCAGTCAAGAATAGAATCCATCTTGTCGTCAACCGAAAGGATGAAACACGCACTACACTGCGGGTGAGGTTCGACGCCAACATTGAACCAGACTGGGCTGTTGAATGCGAGTCGCTGCTCGACGAGGAGGTGCGTCAGTTCTTCGGCAAAGACCAGTGCATCTTCTTCGCTGGCGAAATAGCCATCCTTGCGGCCCCATCCGGTGATGGTGTCAACCACGCGACCGATCAACTGTTTGACACTATGCTCACGTTGCGGCGTTCCGATCTGTCCGCGAAAATACTTGGACACGACGACGTTGGTCGCGAGTTGTGACCACGGTTTCGGAATCTCGACATCATGCTGCTCGAAAACGGTATCGCCTTTTTCTCCAGAGATTACGGCGCTTCGTTTTTCCCATTCGACTTCAGCGTACGGATGAATACCTGGACGGGTGAAGTACCGTTTGAAGCTCAGACCGCGACGTTTGCTGGATGACTGCTTCCGTTTCGGTGCGTGAGGCGTGATTCTGTTCCATAGCCACCTTCTTACGCAGCTTTTCCGCCATACCCCCTCCTCCTCATGAAGTCACTAAGACTCTATCGATTGTGCTGATGGTTTTGATTACCACAATATATAGTATTGTCAAGCAAAAGTGAACACAATTTATGGCAAACGAGAAAATGCCTCTTTTTTCTCAGGTTTTTTTACGAGATGATGGTTTCGATGTCACGGCGCACTGAAAATTCATCGTGGAAAGCGACCTCAGACGTGTTGTCAGGGCTGGTTCCTCAGCTTGCGAATACGGCACGATGGCGAGAGTATCAAGTATGGCAGGTATGGGAAGAGGTGGTGGGAGAAGCGCTTGCACGCAAAGCGCGGCCAAGCAAGATTCACAATGGAAAACTTTTTGTGACAGTCTCTAGTTCCGCGCTGATGCAAGAATTGCAGTTTATGAAAGTACGTCTCCGCGACCGCCTTAACCAGAAACTCGGTGCCGGAGCGGTGAAGGATCTCCAGTTTTTTATTGGCCAGGTACGAGAACTCTCACTTGCGTGAGCCGAGTCCGCGTAAGCAACCGCTACCGCCGTTCACCGAACTACGACTTCCTCCACTAGACAATGCCGAGCTTGCCGCAGCTTTTGCGCGTATGCTTAACGCTCGTCGTCGCCGTTTAACACGAAAAGGGCCATCTCATGACTGAGTCAACTCCTCGTACTCCGGCGGCACAGATAAGCCGTATATTTCGCAAAGCGGGAGTCTTTCTTGCCAAGGGCCAGTTCGAGCACGCTCTAGCTGCGTTTCGTGAAGGAGAGGTGTTGGCGTTAGCGCTTGGCGATGAAGAGAAGTTAGCCTTGTTTCGTGAAGAGATAACTCAGTGTGAGAAACAATTGAAAGAAGAGTAGTAACGTAAGCGATGCTACACGCACAGCTTCCTCTTCTCAGAACACAAAGTTAGAGAGAATACTCGGGTGCTAAACCAGACTTCAGCCGGTGAGGCATATTGCCATATGCCTCACCAGAAGTGACTACAAATGTGGACCAATCCAATAAATCTCAATGAATCTATTCACTAATCGTTATGTTTCTCGTTTCGAACGCTCATCCTCACTCAGCAGGGTGAGCACAGCCCACCCTGCTCTGCTTGCCGCCTTACGGTTTAGCGGGGCGGAAGAAGTGCTTCCAGGCAAAGCGGGCGACCTGCTTGCCGATCTTCTCCCCATGACGAGTCGAGATGCGGTAGTGCATCCCTCCGTAGACACGGGCATCGAGCACCTCCTCCAGCGCCTGCGAGAAACTGCTGTAGGAGCGCACTATTGGTAGTGGTTTTGTAAGGTCTGTAGGGTCGGGCACATTGCTATCGATGGTGAACGTGACCTCATCCGTCCCGAAGAAGAACCGCAAGGCGTGCGTGACCGCCCCGCTATAGCAGCCGTGGGCAGACGGGTACTCAGGGTGATTGGGTGTCACCACTAGGCCGTCCACTCCGGGTCCGGCGCGGTCTTCGAATTCCCATCCGTGTCCCCGCCCGGATCGCGGTCACCGGTCGCCAGAAGTTATAAAAATACTTCGAATCCCAGCAGGCGATACAGGAGTCCGCACTGACCATAGCCAGCAGCGCAAAGAAGCGGGCATTCTCTTCGAGCGAGAGGCCCTGGTTGATGGCGATGCCGCGCCACGCCCGATTCCATTGCAGCAGTGGCTGGTCCGCCCAGAAGACGCCGATGCTGGTCTGCTCGGGCGTACGCGTACTGCCAGTTGCCCGCCCTAAGCTCTTGACCTCATTATACTCCCGTGCCCAGCGTTTACTGGTCAGTTTGGGCGGGCCAGGAGCACGAAACTGCTCGGGGCTATCCAGCGTCCAGGGGAGGACGGTAGCCAACTGTGGGGTTTGGGGCTGAAGGAACGCGGGTGGTGTCGGGTTCCACACTCCAGGGCCACTGCCGGGCGTATAGGAGACGGCGTCATTGCGGCCATCGTCCGCCCGCAAGGAAGAATCCCGGCGGCAGTCTGCTGCCCGACCGCAATGCCATTGGTTTTGGCTGGACCGTCGGGGATCTGAGCCAACGATACGGCATACTTGGTATCAAGGTCGGCCTGTTGCGCGGGGAAGAGCGCCACCAACGTATCGTGGCCAGCGGTAGCGGCGGCCGCCTCGGGTGAAGCAGGCATGGTTACTGTCGGGGTGACCTCATAATAGGGCTCAAAGGGGAAGCCGGCGATGGCGTTGACGGCGTCATAGATGGCGGTATGGACGATTGCTAAGTCCACCAGCCCAATGGCCGCAGGTTTCCCGGCCCCGGTGGGTGCTGGGGAAGCGATGGCAGTAGCCGCATGCTGGTTCCAATCCAGAACGGCGTCACCATACGCAAGTGTTGTGACATGACTGGCCAGAGCAGCCAGCACGAACCAAAATGTGAAGATCTTTTTCATAATGTGTCCTTTCTCTTTTGATTTGTTGGTTAGAACGACAAGAGAATTTCGGCCTCGTGTTTTTCGTGTTGGTTATTGTCAGTTAGGCTCATCTCACCTCCTTTCTGTTCCAATAGGTTGTCCGATCAATGTTCCTATCCGCCTTGAAGAAGCGCTCTGGCCCGCAAAGGACATCACCTCCTTTCTTGGCGCGAAAACAGAGGCGAGAGCACTTCGCTCCCTGCTTCCGCGCTCAAAATGACGAGGCGAATCTAACGAGACGCAGGTCAGAAAGCTCGATGAAAAGGAGAGGATTTCAAGAGGAAATCGTGAGGATTTTGCGATGGGCGCTATTTGACCCAAAATGATAGGGGAGAGACGTTGACAGGGTGGATTTAGAACGAGCGCAGGAATCGTTAAAAGCGGCGCAACTCTGTTTGCAGGAAGGACTGGTGAATTCAGCGGCGAGTCGGGCTTATTACGCTATGTTTCAAGCGGCACAAGGGGCGATGGCAAGTGCTGGCTCTCTGCGGACGGTATGGAAGCGAGTGGAAAGCTCGCGGAGATATTATGGGAGAGGAAGTCAGGTCTGCTCCACGTGATACTGATGGTTGGGGGCAAGCAATAAAATCTCGTTACGACGACGACTGAGAATCAGATCGAAATTATCCAGGACGTCACGTCCGAGAACGCTTAAGTCTGTTGCTGTGGGATCGGTAAAGCCGGCAAATTCACCCCGGACTCGTACCGGCCTGCCACCATCACGGATAAACTCTATGATAGTTGTTACCAATACAAACTCACTTGTTCCACCAATGCCACTCAGAGTAACATCCAAGGGCGGCTCCTGAGCAGGAATATGCAATTGCTCAAGGAGTGCGGCCCGAAAGACCGTACGGTCTGCGCCACTGTCAATGAGAAAATCCTCCGCGATCAGGGTGCTGTCTCCCTTGTGGACCTTGGCGCGCACGATAGGTCGCGTGACGCCATCGTCGAACAGTTGCCACTCACCGACGATTACCATAGATGCGTGGTCCTTTGTCGGTACGGATGTAGCGGACTATGGCTCCATCATCCTCTGGGTGTGTAGCCGCAGCCCATGCCCACGCCGCTGCCGCCGTATCGGCAATAAATGCCTCTTGTTCTGCAACGGCGAGGAATTTACCACGAGCCTGGGGTAGGACATCCGCCCAATGGGCCTGTAGCCAGTCGGAGTTGCGACGATGCCGCTCATCTTGAGCTTGGGCACGGGAGATTTCTTGTGGATCGGTTACTTCTTCGATAATGAATTGGGATTGTGTCATCGTTCTGTCTCCCTCAGATAGCATCTATCCTATCCTTTCTCGGCTGCCGAAACGCATAAGGCAAGTGCGCACTCTTCATTCCCCTCTCTTCAGCCTCAAGCCTTAAGCCTTTTTCGCCCTTTCTATTTTCTCTCTTCAGCTTCTTTTTCTCATTCTTAATTCTTCATTCTTAATTCTTAATTCATTTGAGCCCCGCCTTGCGCAAGGCGGCAGATACCGCTCTAACTTCCACTGGATCTTTGTAAGGGAATCCTCTGCCTCAACCTCCAGAGAGAGATTGGGACTGAGCCGCAAGACTTCTGCCACTTCAGCCCGGGCCTCCTCCATCCGACCTAACTCACTGTAGATAACTGCCAGGATCAGCATGGGCACCCGGCAGATTGGGATTAGATGAAGCAGTTCTCTTATCGGGTGCAATCGCCTCCGCGTACCGCCCCGTCAAGCGATAGGACTGGCCTAAGGTCAAAGGGTAGTAAAAGGGCGGATAGACGGGGGTCAAGGCGCTGCGCCTTCTCGACCAACCCAATGGCTTCCTCTGGCCGCCCGCCAATCTAGAATGAACCCCAACCGGCATAGCCCTCGGCGTAATTAGGATCGAGCGGCGACAGCCCGCTCTGCCTCAGCTATGGCTTGGTCATGCTGTTTTTTCAACAGACAGACGGCCCAAGAGCAGGTGAGCCTGAGCGCAAGGAATCATCCAGAGCTCGGGCCTTTTGCATCCAGCGCCAAAGCCTGCTCCAGCGTCTGGGGGACTGGACTCCATAGAAAAATCCACTCTAGCGTAGTAAGTCCAACTCAGGCCCACGTACGCCTCCGCATATGCCGGGTCCAGCTCGACGGCTTTCTCAAACATCTGCCGCGCCTGGAGATTCGCCTCTTTCGTGTGGCGCGTTAATAGCACTCCCATCCCACGCAAGAAAGAATCATAGGCCTCCAGGTTGTCGGTGCGTTTGCTGCGCGATGTACCGCTTGCTCCTCGCAACGTCGAGCTTCAGCTTCAGCGTGCGTCACGATCTTCCGCACGATCTCATCTTGCAAGGCAAAGATGTCTTTGAAGCGGGCGGTCATAGCGCTCCGACCAGAGATGATAGCCGGTGGTGGCGTCGATCAACTGCGCCGTGACCCGCACCTGTCGTCCGCCTGCGTACACTGCCTTCCAATACATACCGCACGCCCAGCTCTTTACTGACCTCTTGCACCTTCGTTGCCTTGCCCTTGTAGGTGAAGGCCGAGTTGCGGGCGATGACAAACAGGCTGGAGATGCGGGAGAGGTCAGTGGTGAGGTCCTCGGTGATGCCGTCACTGAAATACTCCTGCTTGGGGTCCTCGCTCATGTTGACGAAGGGCAACACGACGATGGAAGGCTTGTCAGGAAGGGGGAGAGGCTGAGATTGCTCAGGAGGAATGTTGGCCGAGGGGGCCGGCGGGCGCAGGGACAGGTACTGCACTGCAACGATAATTCCTACAAGCAGGAGCACGCTACTCAGGATTAGCGTCCTTCTGGGCCACACCCGTGGCTGGGGAAGTGGAAGAGGAATCTCTGGTGGTTGAGTTTCTACTGGGTGGGGAGACTCGGCTACCGCTACGGCGGAAGAAGTAGATTCGGGTTCCAGCTTGATGCGGTACACCCGCACTGGCTCGGCAATGTTCTTGACTGGCTGCTCCCCTAAGCTCTCATACTGGAGTGCGAGCTTACTCTTGACTTGGTCATACACCGGGCCGGAGATACAAATGCCGCTCGCTTCGGCTAAGCTCTCTACCCGCGCGGCGATGTTGACCCCATCGCCGTAGATCCGCTCCCCCTCCACGATCACGTCCCCGAGGTTGATGCCAATGCGAAACTCCATCCGGCGAGAAGCAGGCAGATCAGCGTTCTTGATCTTCAGCTCCTGCTGGATGGCAACGGCGGCCTGCACGGCATCGACCACACTGGCAAACTCCGCCAGCAGGTTATCGCCCGGAGAATCCACCACGCGGCCGTGATGCTGCTGAATAATCGTGGTCATGAGCTGGCGGTAGGCGGTCAAGGTACGGACGGTGCCGACCTCATCCTCGCCCATCAGGCGGCTATAGCCTTTGACATCGGCGCTGAGCACCGCCGCGAGCTTCCGCTCCACGCCGCGCTCACTAACCGTGGCCACGAATCGATACCCACGACCATGCTGGGTCTCGACCACCTGCTGCTTGGTGCCGTCGTCACCCACTGCCTTGCGGGCGGCGACGATGCAGCGGGTGAGAGCCGTCTCGGTTACCACCTGGCCGGGCCAGAGCTTCTCCAAAAGTTCATCTTTAGAAATTACACGATCGCGATTGTGCAGGAGATAGAAAAGGACATCGAAAACCCTGGGCTCGATCTCTACCGGCTTACCGCCCCGGCGCAGTTGGTAGAGGCGTTCATCGAGTTCAAAGTCGTGGAAGTGATAGAGCATGGTTCCTACTCCGAACCTTTCTCTTTCCTGCGTAGGCTATAGCACCTCTGTTTGCGGAAGGGTAGAAGTTGGGCAGACAGGAAAATGCTTGGCCGAGGAGGACGAAGGCTTCAGCTGACGCAGTGAAGGCTTTGACACGAAAGACTGGCAAGAGACGAAGGGGTTGTGGGAAGAATAGAATTGGGTCATTGAGCCCTTATCATTGAGCCATAATTCAAGAACGAAGAACCGAAAGAGGCGAAGCCACTACTGGAACAGCTTTCAGACCGGAAGTACGCTATCCTGATCCAAGAGGTAACTGAACATGCTTGCAACTGAAACTGCCCATATTCATCTCGACGAGAGAGGCGTGGCCTGGATCGATGACACGAACACTAAAGTCATTGAAGTAGTGCTCGATAAATTAGCGCATGGATCGAGTCCCGAAGAAATTCACTTCCAGCATCCTCACCTCTCATTAGCGCAGATCTATGCGGCTTTTACCTATTACTACGACCATCAAGCCGAGATCGATGCAGAAATAGAGCGGCAAGTGCGCGAAGTAGATCAATTGGCAGCTCAAGCTCAGGATTCTCCGTTCCGAAGACGGATGCGAAGCCTGGGCAAGCTTCCATGAGTATTACGCTATACATGGATGTACATGTCAAATAGAGCAACCCGCCGGAAAGAAACTAGCGCACCTCCGCCCGTAGCGCTCGCGCGGCGTTGATTCGACCAAACCCATAGAATTGATCTTTGCCTTTTTCACCCAGGTCATCTGCAGTTTGAAATAATACCTGTGCGACGTGCGTATTCTTGAGCAACGGATGCTTCGCCCGCACGAGCGCTGCCACACCGGATACTTGTGCAGCAGAGAATGATGAGCCAGTGGCAAAGAGATAATTGTTATGCGTATCGAGACTGAGAATGCGTACGCCAGGAGCAGCAATGTCGATGGCATCGCCATAGTTCGATCCAACCCACAAGTTATCGTCAGCGTCTGTGGCTGAAGCTGAGATCACGTTCGGCAGTGCCCCCGGATACAACGGCGCTTTTATGGCTTCATTCCCACCGGCAGCGACAATAACCGCACCGCTGTGATGGGCGTATTCAACGGCATCGGCAAGAAGACGCGAAAATCCATAACTGCCTAAACTAAGATTGATGATCTGCGCCTTCTTATCTGCAGCCCAAAGAATACCGGCAATGACATGGGCGTACGTGCCTTCACCAGATTCGTTCAGCACTTTAACCGGCAGGATCCGACAGGTTGGACAAATTCCCGACATGCCAACGGCATTGTTGGTTGTGGCTGCAATAATTCCGGCGATGGCTGTACCATGTCCGTGTTGGTCCTGCGTATCGTCATTTTGTTCAATGACATTTCGTCCTGGCAATACGTGCCTCTGTAACTCTGGATGACGTTCGTCAACGCCACTATCGACGACGGCGACGATTCCACCTGCGTCGCGCGGTAGTCGCTCCCATGCCTGTGGTGCGCCGATACGTTCAAGCGACCATTGGGCACGAAAGAAGGGGTCATTTGGTGAAGTGCCGACTGGTTCGACCGATACGATGGGGTTTGGCTCAAGTACCTGGAGTCGTGGGTCCTTCCGATGTTTGTCAAGAAAACTGGAGACCGTATCACTTTCTGAGATTGCGAGATGGTAAAAGCCGGATAGCGGAATGGCGCTGATAACTTCAGCATGCAAGCGTTCGATTTTTTCCTGTATCTCATCTGCTGACATCTTCGGGTCAAAGCGCACCATCACTTCATGGGCGGCGATGTCGATCATTTGCTGCGACTTTGGGTCACGGAATTGTTCGCGCAACAGAGGCTTCCTCGGTTGAGTATTTTTCTGCACTTCTTGTTGTGGTTTGCTTGTGGGCGATGGTGTCAACGCAGCAAGTGAAGAACCGTGACCTTCAGCGATAATGGTCACGCGGGCTAATTCCCATTCGTCTTGCTTCCCTGATGCCTGTGGTTTTCTGCGGTACGCCCATGCGGCATTGGCAATACCTGCTTGTCTGAGAATGTCTTTTACGGCAGGTTCGACTTCGACGTTTGACAATTCTACAGTTACGGGAGTTGCTGTGACTGCTGGGCTGATAACGACAGTGAACTTTACCTGACGAGCAATCTCTTGGAGCAGTGGTGCGAGAGGCACATTCTTCGCGTGAACGGACAGGTGTCCCTGAGAAAAAGTGACAACAGCAGTGTCACGTGCGATGGCCGACTGCGACAGGGAAAGAAGCAGAAACAGGAATATTAGACTTGTTGCTCGGATTGATGCTCTCTTTTTCTACAGCATACCTCATCTTAACCTAGCGGCTCGCTAGTACCAAAGGCAGGTGCGAGAAACCAAAGACGATAGGAGTATCCGTTTGCCGTACCGCTGGAGCTACACCGTGAGTGATACGCGGAAAGCGATCAAGGAAAGCATTGAGAGCAATGCGTGCCTCAGCACGGGCGAGTGGTGCACCAAGGCAGTAGTGAATGCCCATACCAAACGCGACATGATTGCGCAGATCACGATCTAAACGGAACTCGTCAGAGTTGGGAAACTCTTTAGGGTCGCGATTCGCAGCCCCATAGAAGATCGTGACCCGATCACCTTTGGTAATTTTGATACCAGAAAATTCAAGATCACGGGTCGCCATGCGGAATAATCGTTGCACCGGACTTTCATAGCGTAAGGTTTCTTCAATGACTGCCTCAACCAAATTACGATCGTCTCGCAGCTGTTGCCATAAGTTGGGACGATCAACCAGCAAATTCAACATGTTCCCCAGCAAGTTGGTTGTCGTTTCATTGCCAGCAATAAGCAGAAGAATGCAGAAGCCGAGAATCTCCCAGTCTTGTAGTGATTCGCCTTCGATTTCTGCCTCAACTAACGCCGTAATGAGATCATCTGCGCCTTGACTTCTCCGCGCAGCCGCCATCTGCCCGAAGTATGCGACCATGTCCTGTACGTTTTGCATGCGATCGCTACGATCCGCACCTACAGTCGAAAGGAAAGCATCTGACCAACGTTTGAACGTTGCGTAGTCTTCCTCAGGAATACCCATCAACCGCGCGATTACGCGCATCGGCAGCGGGACAGTAAAGCCGTTGACCATATCAGTCTCTTGGTTGCCGATGTGATCAAGAAGTTCGTTGGCAATCTTGGTAATCCATGGTTCCAACGCTTCGACTCGTTTCAGAGTAAAGGCTTTATTGACGATACGGCGAAAGCGCGTATGTCGTGGTGGATCGTCTTGAATCAACACCAGAGGTGGACCGAATTGTCCGGCCACTGGACTCTCGGACGAGAACGTTTCGTGATCGCGCAATGCGGCATATACGTCATGATACTTCAGCAAGCCCCACGCCCAGATTGGTTTGTCGAGACCTGAAGAGGGACTCGCAGGAATACTGAGGTAATGGACTGGTGAGTGCTACGAAGAGCGTGGTAGACCGGGTAGGGATTGGCAAAGCGCTCACGTGCGACCAAGTCGTCTGGAGTAAAGGTGTAAGTAGTATTCATAGCGGTACCTAACTGGATATCCTTCCGACTCAGCTTTGGTAGTTTACACAATAAAATAGTTTCGACGAGATTCACGATAGCCGTTGTCAATGTCATGTCAATTGCTTCTCTACAGGAGAGCGAACAGACTGCACAACCCTTTCCCTCTCCCCTTCATCGTTGTAGAGAAGAAGACAGTTCATGAGGAGGGGAATTGCATGCCAGGACCACTTACAGGAATTCGCGTATTAGATTTTGGTCGCGCGGCAGTTGGCCCGGTGTCGGCGCAGTATCTAGGTTTTCTTGGGGCGGATGTCATTAAAATCGAACCTCCGGAAGGAGACCCGGTCCGTAACGTTGCCACCTTTAAGAAAGGCATGGGCACAACCTTCCTGGGCAATAACCTCAACAAGCGCGGGATCATGCTCGACCTGAAACAGCCCCACGATAAAGAGATGGCTCGTCGCTTGATTCAGTGGACTGACATCGTATTGGAAAACTTCCGTTCCAAAGAAGTCATGGAAAAGCTAGGGCTTGGGTATACCGCCATGTCCGCCTTGAATCCACGCGTCATTTACCTCAGCTCTGGAGCCTACGGTAACGCAGGGCCAATGCAAGGCATGACCAGTAATGAATGGTACGGCCAGGCGAGTAGCGGCGCGACTTCAGTGACCGGTGCAGAAGGTGGTCCGTTCGAGTTTGTGCGCGGAATTGCGCAATTCGACTGGAACGGGGCGATGATCAACCTCGAAGCGATGCTGATTGCTTTATATGCGCGCGAGCATACTGGTCGCGGCATGATGATCGAAACCTCACAATTTCAGTCCTCGTTGGTCGCGGGCACGACACGCTTCGCTGAATATTTCGCTACTGGCCAGGCCCCAACTCCAATGGGCAGCGCACGGCCAAACCTGGTGCCGGACCAAGCGTTTGCCACTGCTGACGGGTACATTAATGTCAGTGTCCCGCACGAGGGGTTTTGGCCCAAATTCTGTGATGCCATCGGTCGCCCTGATGTACAGACCGATCCCCGTTTTGCCACTAACGCTGACCGAGTCTCTCACCGTGATGCACTAATTGCCGAACTATCACCTCTCTTTCGATCAAGACCCACCGGCTATTGGCTGTGGCAGTTCCGCAAGCATGAGGTGCCGTGCGGACAATATTTCAGTGATGATTTGGTCAGCAACATTTTGCAGCAACATCCGCACGTACAGGCCAACGCGATGATGACAATCCTCGACACACAGTGGGGGCCGATGCACTCGGCAGCACCGCACTGGCAGTTCAGTAAGACACCCGCAGTGATTACCCGTCCATCGCCAGCGCTCGACCAACATCACGAAGAGATTGTTGAGCAAGTGACTCGCGAGTTGTCGGTCACGAACGGTGGCAAGAAAACAGCCGCCTCAGCAACCAGCGCACCACTGGCGTTGTCTGGCCTCAAAGTGATCGACGTATCACAAGGTGCAGCAGGTGCGATGTGCAGTATGCAACTTGGAGACCTCGGAGCGGAGGTTATCAAAGTCGAACCACTTGATGGGGATTGGTTACGTAAGATCGGACCGTTTGTGAAGTCTGAAAGTTCGTTGTTTGTCCACCTGAATCGTAACAAGCGGAGTCTGTCACTCGATCTCAAGATACCAAGCGGCAAAGCAATATTCCGTCGCCTTATTGCCGATGCCGATGTCATCCTGGAAGGCTATCGTCCTGGCGTGATGGAGAAACTCGGTTTTGGTTATGAGACCGTTGCGGCTCTTAATCCCCGGGTAGTTTATTGCTCCATCTCCGCCTTTGGCCGCAAAGGACCGTTGGCCAATCAGCCTGGTTCTGAGTTGGCGATTCAGTCCTTTGTCGGTGTCAATCGGAACCTGGGCACAGCCGGTGAGCCACCGCTTCGCACTGGGTTTGATCTGGCGACGACCGAGACTGCTTTTGCCGCCTTTCAAGGTATTCTTGCGGCACTGTTCTGGCGGGTGCGATTCCGGTGAAGGGCAACAGGTTGATGTCTCAATGCTCGGTACGATGATCGCCGTCAGCCAGTGGCAGCTTGCTGCGGAGAATGATCCTGACGAATGGGCAGGCCGACAATTGCTTGGCTACACTGAACCACCGGACTCGGGGTTCCAGCTTCGTGATGGAGCCGTGTTGTTTTCTTTGCGGGGCGATGGTGAAGCGTGGGACCGCTTCTTCATTGCGCTCAATCGGATGGATCTCGCTGCCGATCCCCGCTTTGCGGTAGGGAATCTCTTAGTCATCAATCGCGACCTCGAAGCCGCCCTGCGAGAGGATCTCAAGAAGTGGAGTGTCGAAGAATTCCGCCACCTGATTCAGGATGAACTTGGCGGTACGATTACCGTACTCCAGACGCTCGACAGCGTTATGCACAGCGAACAAACGGCGGCCATTGGAGCGGTGCAAACGATGGAACATCCGGTGTGTGGCCGGATGGTGACCCTGAGTCCACCGTGGAAATTCTCCGAGCCACTGACCGCGCTTCGTCGTCCCGCACCTTTGCTTGGTCAACATACGGATGAAATCCTGTGCGAGTATGGCTACACTCAGAGTGACATTGCTGATTTTCGCGGGCAGCGGGTGGTGCGATAGTAGCGTGAGCTGGCGCGGAGTGAGAGGCGACAATGACATTTGATGAAATCTTGACCCAAGTGACTGAACTTCTCCAGCGCGAAGGGCGGGTTGCCTATCGCGCGCTGAAGCGTCGTTTCGAGATCGATGACGAGTACATCGAAGACCTCAAAGCCGACCTCATCGACGCCAAGCGTGTGGCAAGCGATGAAGAGGGGAAAGTGCTCGTTTGGATAGGGAAAGGGATAAATGGAAAAAAGGATAAAGGGATAAACGGGAACAAGGAGGGCGAAAAGGAAGGAGCCCCTGGTCAATGGACGCCCCCCCATCTTGCCGACCGTATTCAGGCAGAACGGGAAGCGATGGAAGCCCGGAGTGTCGCGGATGGTGAGCGCAAAAGCATTACCGCTCTGTTTGCCGATATTAAAGACTCGACCGATCTCATTGCTGACCTCGATCCTGAAGAAGCGAGGGCGATTATCGACCCGACGCTGCAGTTGATGATGGATGCGGTGCATCGCTACGAAGGCTATGTAGCCCAATCCTTGGGCGATGGCATCTTTGCCTTGTTCGGCGCTCCCATTGCTCATGAAGATCATCCCCAACGAGCACTGTATGCAGCGCTGCTTATGCAAGAAGAAGGGCGCAAACGTGCTGGACTGTTGCGGCGAGAGAAAGGTATCAACTTGCAGTTGCGTGTTGGGGTGAACACTGGCGAAGTGGTGCTGCGCTCGATTCGCAAAGATGATCTGCATACGGACTACGTGCCCGTCGGCCACTCGACGCATCTGGCTTCACGGCTGGAGAGCTTGGCCACACCAGGCTCGATCATGGTGAGTGAACAGACCTATAAACTCACCGAGGGTTATTTTGAGTTCAAGTCGCTCGGCGAAGCGCACGTGAAGGGGTTTGCCGAACCGATAAAAATCTATGAAGTAGCCGGGGTAGGTCCACTGCGAACCAAGTTGCAACTATCAGTGAGGCGCGGGTTAGCTCGATTTGTTGGACGACAGAGTGAAATGGAACACCTGCTACGCGCACTAGATTCTGCCAAAGCTGGACATGGGCAGATCGTAGGAGTGATGGGCGAGCCTGGCGTCGGCAAGTCGCGTTTATTCTATGAGTTCAAGTTGCGTGCTCAGCCTGGGTGTCTGGTTTTGGAGACCTTTTCAGTTTCCCATGGCAAGGCGTATCCGTATTTGCCCTTGATTGATCTATTGCAGAACTATTTTCAGTTAAGTCCGTACGATGATGAACGACGACGACGTGAAAAGATTACTGGCAAGGTTCTGACCCTGGATCGGAGTCTGGAAGATACGCTGCCGTATTTGTTCTTTCTGCTAGGGCTCGCCGAGCTAACCTCGCCGTTACAGCAGATGGATCTACAGCTCAGGCGCAAACGGATCTTAGAGGCGATCAAGCGCCTGTTATTACGCGAGAGTCTGAATCAACCTTTGCTGATTTTCTTTGAAGACTTGCATTGGTTGGATAATGAAACCCAAGCCTTCCTGCAGTTACTGAGTGAAAGTGTTGCAACTGCGAGAGTGCTCTTGTTGGTGAACTACCGCCCGGAGTATCAGCAGACCTGGAGTGGGCGAACATATTTCTCGCAGCTGCGGCTTGATCCGTTAGGTAAAGAGCAAGCAGAAGAGATGTTGACCGTGTTATTAGGGCAGGCCGGAGAATTCCCTCTCCCGGGACGGGAGAAGGATAGGGTGAGGGTGTCAAATGAGACCCTCGAACCACTGAAAAAATTTATCCTCGACAAGACCGAAGGCAACCCCTTCTTTATGGAGGAGATTGTACAGACCTTGCGCGAGCAGGGAGTATTGACCGATCCGCGTAGGGTGAGCACCGCCCACCAGTATGTTGCCCTCCATCTTCCGACTACGGTGCAAGGCGTCCTTACGGCGCGTATAGATCGCCTACCTGCAGAAGAGAAGGCGTTGCTACAGACACTAGCAGTGATTGGACGGGAATTTTCGGCGAGCTTGTTGCGCAAGGTTGCAACGCACGCAGAAGCTGACCTGCTGCGCCTCTTGGCACGATTACAGGCAGGCGAGTTTGTCTACGAGCAACCTGCCTTCCCCGAGGTCGAGTACATCTTCAAGCACGCATTGACGCAAGAAGTCGCCTACAACTCATTGCTGATCGAGCGACGCAAGATTCTCCACGAACGCACCGCGCAAGCAATCGAAGAGGTGTACCACGCTCGCCTTGATGACCATTACAACGAGTTAGCCCATCATTACAGTCGTAGCGGCAACTCAGAGAAGGCCATAGAATATTTGCAGCTTGCGGGGCAACAGGCCGTCCAGCGGTCGGCCAACGTAGAAGCGATCAGTCACCTCACTACAGGGCTCGAATTGCTCGAAACCCTATCAGATACGCCTGCACGTGCTCAGCGAGAATTGATGCTGCACGCTACCCTTGGTCCGGCACTTATTGCTATCAAGGGCTATGGGGCGGCCGAAGTGCAAGCTACGTATGCTCGTGCTCTAGAACTCTGCCGAAGCATGGATGAAACTTCTCAAGTCTTCCCCGTATTGTTGGGCTGGTGGGTCTCACATCTAGTACAAGGTAGGTATGACACGGCACTTGAGGTTGCCAAGCAACTACTCCATTTCGTACAAAATGCTGAGGACAAGGTTTCACTAGTGGAGGCACATTGGGCTGTAGGGGAAACGCTTATGTTACGCGGAGAATTGCAAAAGGCGCGAGAACATTTGGAACTCGGTACTACCCTCTACAAGCCTGAATTACATGGATCTCTTGCCGTTGTGTCCGGTCAGGACCCTGGAATGACATGTCTGAGCTTTTGCTTCGTGGACATTGTGGATGCTGGGTTTTCCAGAGCAAGCGATCGAGCGGAGTAATCGGCGGTTGCTCTCGCTCGTAGTCTTTCTCATCTCAACATATGGCATTTGCGTTGACCACAGATGCTTGGCTCTATGCTTTCCAGGGGAATGCTCAAGCTGCTCGATCTGCTGCAGAAGAGCTGCTTTCAATCGTGAGTGAGCAGGGGTTTGCGTTGTGGTTCTGCGTGGGGGAGATTATTTCAGGGCTGGTCCGTGGCTGAAGAAGGACAAAGTGAGGCTGGCATTGCGTTGATGCGTGAAGGTTTGGCCGCATTTCAAGTTACGGGAGCTGAGCTAGGACTAACACAGTTTCTCGCCTTACTAGCGAAGATGCATGGAAGAGTAGGGCGGAAGGAGGAAAGCTTGGCACTTTTGAGTGAAGCATTCACCGTCGGCGAAAAGAATAAAGAGGGTTATTACACGGCGGAGCTGTATCGACTCAAGGGGGAATTAGTCGCATGAAAGCAAAGTCCGGAGTCCAAGGGTCCGGAGTCACAGAGAACAGTCCCAACCCCCACTGGCGGCCCAAGGCGGAGGAGTGTTTTCTGAAGGCCATCGACATCGCTCAGGAAGCAGCAAGCCAAATCCTGGGAACTCCGCGCGGTGATGAGCCTCGTTCGACTGCGGCAACGACAAGCGGTGCAGCCCGAATCACGTACCACGCAACACGAAACACGTGTTAGTCTCGACAAAGAACACAGAATGTTATCTGAGGTCTACAACTGGTTCACCGAGGGGTTTGACACCAAGGATTTGCAAGAGGCGAAGGTGCTACTCGAAGAATTGAGTCATTGAGTGATTGAGGCATGGGTGAAGTTGTGTGGCGAGGGGCTCTGCTTTACTCTCGCCCATGGCTCGCCAACCACTGCTCCAGATCTGCTGGCCCACGGAAGTCCAGTAACGCCTCTCCTAAGGCTTCCAGTTGCGGCAAACGCAAACGGGCAATCTGTTCCTGCATCGGCGCTGCTAGCTCGCCACACCGGCGTTGGAGTTGGCGGAGGATTAGCGTGACGCCTTCTTCTTGCCGCCCTTCTTGCCGCCCTTCTTGCCGCCCTTCTTCTTGCCGCCCTTCTTGCCGCCCAGTTCTTTCGCCTTCTGTAAACACGTCTTGATAAAACCGCGTCTGCTTCAAATCGGTATCTGTCAATTCGAGCATGGCTTGGATCTCCTCCCGACTCAGCGGCGGTAGAAGAGCGAGTCGGTTTTCATTTTCCAGTGCGTCTCACAACTTTAATGCTCCTGCGGCTTTCGCCTTGATACGGACGGCATTGCCAGGCAAATAGGCAAGGGGAATCTCTTCCAGGTCAACCAGCTCAACACTCTCGGGTGCGGCCCCAGCGCTACAGGCACGTTCCTTTGCGAGACGCGAGGCTTCGTCGAGTGCCTGCGTACGGCTCATATTGTCTAACGCAAAGACCCGGTCGATCGTTCCACTGACCTGGGCTATCGCAACACCAATAGCATTGGCGACATCATGGTGTGGTGGGTCGGATGATTTCTGACACACCGGGTAGCTGTTCGGGACAGAGGATACTTCCACCACCAACGACAATAACCGGTACGGGATCAGCAGTGAGTTTCATGCGATCAATACTGATCCGCAAGGCAGCGACTGATATAGGCAAGTCCTGCTTCGCGCAAACTCATCGGGAGAGATGCTGACACGGGCAGGATCGCCCAGTTGTGCTTGACCCGCAGCGACAGCCAAGTCAGTCGCGGTCATCTGCTGGCCACCAAACACGAGGGCTTCCTCAGTCAGGCGGTACCCAACGCTGTCCGGCCCTACGGAATTCAGTCCTCCTGGTGAACACGACTGCCACCTCCCAAACCGATGGATAACAGATCCGGCATGCGGAAATTTGTTCGTACGCCACCAATCTCCACAGCGAGAGCTGACTCACGAGGAAATCCTTTCTGCAAAATGCCAATGTCAGTAGTCGTCCCCCCGATATCGATCACGATTGCGTCGCGCACTTGGCTTAAATACGCTGCGCCACGAATGCTGTTCGCTGGACCTGAAGCGATAGTGAAGATGGGATAATGGAGAGCATAGTCAACGGACATCAAGCTCCCATCGTTCTGTCCTAAGAAAAAGGTAGCGGGAATTTGAGTTGGTGAATCGCATGGGCAAAACCTCTCAATTGCTGTCCGTGCGACCGCGATCAGTGCCGCGTTCAGACACTGTTGCATTCTCTCGCTCCAGCAGCTGACGCTACCGATTTCACTGGAGAGGCTCACAGGCATCTCTGTACCTAACTCTTCGTGAACGAGATCGCGAACTCGTAGTTCGTGTTCTGGATTTACTGGCGAGAAAACGCCAGTGATGGCGACTAGCCTGGACTTCCCCTTCATCTGCCGAAGTGTGTTGCTGAACCTCTTGTGGATCAAGGGCAGCAAGAGGTTCACCATTGTATTCATGGCCGCCGCGGAGAATGAATGCTTGGGGCAAACCATCTGTCGCAGATCTTGAGGCCAGGTGAGCAAGGGTTCCACAGACGAGTTGCGGGAGCACCCAAGACGAATGACACCGACAGCGGTAAGTCCCTGACGCGTCACAATCGCGTTGGTACAATGAGTGGTGCCCAGCATGGCGTAGCCGATGGTCTGGGGTGATAGTCGCGAAGCCGCGAGAACTGCTTGCAACGCGTTGACTATACCGGTAGTGACATCCGCGTTGTTGGCGACTTGATTTTGGCGATGACCTGGTCAGTAGCATCGAGAATAACCGCATCAGTGTTGGTGCCACCGACGTCGATACCAAGACGGAAACTTTTGGGAGAATTCTCAGAGTCCATTTTTCTCTCAATACTGAAGCTGATGAGATGATGTAACGGAAAAAAGCTATAGGCCACAGGCTGAAGGCTAAAGGGAAGGCATGAGGATCCTAAAGTCGTCAGCCCTCCTTCCCCATTCGTCATTCCGCATTCCGCGTTAATCGTTCATCATTTCTCTAAAGGTGCATACTCGATCTCATAACCAAAATACCGTGGCCCCACCAGTTTCAAACCCTGTGGTGTCCGCCATTGCGGATGACACGGAAAGCCGAGGACAACAACCCGCAGACCGTATTTCAAGGCTTCGGTAGTGATAGGCAATCCAGTTTGGTCGTCGACCACAGTGATCAAATCAGGTGTGGTGACTTTCGGTTGACCATCATGCCAAAAGACCAGATTTTCGTTCTGAAAAGAAATCTTGAACTGCGAGCCTGCATCTCGCCCGGTGCCAACGATGTCCATTTCTCCACGAGCGAATCCCCGCTCCGTGCGTCGTCGTACGTCAACAATCTTGCCCTCACACAAGCGTCGGCCTTGTAATCAGCGTCGTCAATGCTTCAATGGGATCGCGTTTCTGCTCACGACCGGTCCGGAGCGTGCGTCCGATCTCTCGTGCCAAGGAGATCGTCCCTTTTACCAATGCTTTCTTGGCAACTTTGCCGGGCATTGCATATAGTGCAACACAGGCAGAGCAGCCCATCTGTATGGTGGTCGTTCGTGCGAGACGCTCAGTCCAAAAGTTGTCCGGGGTTTCTAGTAACACCCGGTTCCCTTTTTCATCGGCAATTGCCATTGGGGTTGCCGACACACCGTGGAGGGTAGGGGTGACCATTTGAATTTCTGGAAAGGCACGGCCCATACCATCGGCATCGACGAGTGGGACCTTGAGAGTTGCTGCGACAACTATCGGAATCATCGAGTTGACGCCACCAGCCTCGGCTGAGACAGTCGCTATTGCACGACATTGCAGTCGTTGCTCCAGCATACGGTACGCGTCGAGCACTTCCGTACCGCTGGGAATTTTTTCGACCAGAACAGTGGGCGCGCCCATCATTGCTGTGGGAATGATCCAGCCGTCATCTAGCACTTCGTCGAGTGGGAGCAATTGCACCGGGCCATGCTTTGCCATGGCCTGCTGTGCCATGAGTTTGCCGAGGGTCGGATCACCGCCACCGCCGGTGCCAAGCACGGTCGCGCCGAGGGCAATTTCTTCGAGAGCGTTGTGATCGAGGAGTGTCATAGCGGTTTGTCCCCTAACGCAGATTGAGAATTGTAAACAGGGCAGCTATGAAAAGCGAGGACATCCGGTGAGAAACGGCGCAGAGTGGGGAGGCGACGATGACATTTGATGAAATCCTAGCCCAAGTGACTGAGCTGCTCCAACACGAAGGACGAGTCGCCTATCGTGTGCTGAAGCGCCGGTTCGGTATTGACGACGAATACGTCGAAGACCTCAAAGCCGATCTCATCGATGCCAAGCGGCTGGCGCTCGATGAGGACGGAAAAGTGCTGGTCTGGACAGGCGCCGCGCCAGTTCCGAGTTCTGAGCCCCGAGTTCCGAGTCCTACCCAGTCCCCAACCCCTAATCCCCAACCCCCAAGCAGCTATACTCCACCACATCTCGCCGAGCGCATCCGTGCCGAGCAAGCGGCGATGGAAGCGCGCGGGCTTACGGACGGCGAGCGCAAGACGATCACGGCCTTGTTTGCTGATCTCAAAGGCTCCACCGCCCTGATCGAAGGGCTCGACCCCGAAGAGGCGCGAGCGATTATTGACCCGGCGCTCCAGCTGATGATGGATGCGGTGCATCGCTATGACGGCTATGTCGCCCAAGCGCTCGGCGATGGCATCTTCGCGCTGTTTGGTGCTCCGCTGGCACACGAGGATCATCCCCAGCGCGCGCTCTATGCCGCACTGCGCATGCAAGAGGAGATGCGCCGCTATGCCGATACGCTGCGAGCGAAAGGCTATCCGCCCCTGCTCATGCGCGTCGGCATTAACACTGGCGAGGTGGTGCTGCGCTCCATTCGCAAAGATGACTTGCATGCGGATTATGTCCCCGTGGGCCACTCGACCAACTTGGCCGCCCGGATGGAACAACTCGCCGCGCCCGGCTCG
This sequence comes from uncultured delta proteobacterium, assembly GCA_963733195.1. Taxonomy (GTDB): domain Bacteria; phylum Desulfobacterota; class Binatia; order Bin18; family Bin18; genus VGTJ01. The sequence continues at coordinate 59,507 of CAVTCR010000019.1, read as the reverse complement.
ATTCTGGTGACCGCCTACACCCATAAGCTCACAGACGGCTACTTCGAGTTCAAGAATTTAGGCAAGACGCAGATCAAAGGGGTGGAAGAGCCGCTCCACGTCTACGAAGTGCTGGGGGCAGGACCATTACGCACGAAGTTGCAAGTGGCGGCCAGACGGGGGCTCACCCGCTTCGTCGGGCGACAGAGTGAGATGGACCAGCTACAGCGGGCCTTGAGCAAGTGAAAGCCGGACATGGGCAAATCGTCGGCGTGATGGGTGAGCCGGGGTTAGGCAAGTCGCGGTTGTTTCACGAATTTGTAGGGGCGTATCGCAATACGCCCCTACTCTTACGATTAGAAGCCTACTCAGTCTCGCATGGCAAAGCCTCGCCGTATCTGCCAGTGATTGAACTGCTGAAAAGTTACTTCGACATCCAGGCCCAAGATGATGAACGTAAACGCCGAGAGAAGATCACTGGCAAGGTCCTCGACGCTCGACCGCAGCTTGGAAGATACTCTGCCGTATCTGTTTGCCTGCTGGGCATTGAAGACCAGCCCTCGACCTTTGCACAGATGGACCCGCAGATTCGGCGGCGGCGGACGTTTGAGGCGCTCAAGAAACTCTTCCTGCGCGAGAGTCTCAATCAACCGTTGATCTTGATCTTTGAAGACCTGCATTGGATCGACAATGAGACCCAGGGATTTCTCGATGTGCTGAGTGAGAGTGTGGCCAGCGCGCGGATTCTGTTGCTGGTGAACTACCGGCCTGAATACCGCCAGGAGTGGGGGCAGAAGACGTACTACACCCAATTGCGCTTGGCGCCATTCGGCAAAGCGGAAGCGGAAGAATTCCTTGACGTGCTCCTGGTCTTTCTGTAGGGGCCGACCTGAGTGTCGGCCCACAGGGACCGGACGCACACATCGGTGCGCCCCTCCACAGCCCTCAAACACTTGATCTTGGAAAAGACCGAAGGCACGCCGTTCTTCATGGAAGAGATTGTCCAGGAGTTGGTGGAGCAAGGGGTGCTTGTGCGCGACGGTGTAGGGGCACGGCTTCGGCCTGGTTCTCCAGGGCGCTCGTGCGCGCCACCCACGGCGATCTGCATATTCCGACCACCGTGCAAGGCGTGCTGGCCGCCCGCATTGACCGCCTGCCCGGAAGAGAAAGCCCTGCTGCAACAGCTCGCGGTGATCGGTCGCGAGTTCCCGGTGAGTCTGATCCGCCAGGTGATTGCCCAGCCCGAAGACGAACTCTATCGCCTCCTTGCCTCCCTCCAGCGCAAAGAGTTTCTCTACGAGCAGCCCGCGTTTCCCGAAGTGGAGTACATCTTCAAGCACGCGCTGACGCAGGAAGTCGCCTATGGCACGGTGCTGCAAGAGCAGCGCAAGCTGTTACACGAGCGCACCGGCCAGGCGTTGGAAACCGTGTACGCCGCGACATTGACCTGAGCACTACAGCGACTTAGCCCATCACTACAGCCGCAGCGCCAACACCGAGAAGGCCATCACCTATCTCCATCTGGCTGGACAACAGGCCGTGCAGCGGTCGGCCAATACGGAAGCGATCACCCACCTCACCACAGCCTTAGAGCTGCTCCAGACCCTGCCTGATAGTCCCGCACGGACCCAGCAAGAACTCACGCTGCATCTCACCCTGGGGCCGGCTTTGATGGCCACCAAAGTCGCGGGGGCCCCAGAAGTGGGAACCGCCTACACCCGCGCTCGGGCACTGTGCCGGCAGGTGGGAGAAACCCCTCAGCTGTTCCCCGCGCTGCGCGGCCTGTGGGAGTTTTATCAAATACGGGGGGAGTTAGAAACCGCGCGTGAACTCGCCAACGAGCTGCTCACCCTCGCTCAGCGTGGACACGACTCGGCGCTGTCTCCTGGAGGCCCATAGTGCCCAATGGCAGACTTTGGTGCCGTTAGGAGAGTTTGTCCCGCCCGCAAGCACCTGGAGCAGGGGCTGACCCTGTACAATCCTGCGCAGCACCGCTCCCACGCGCTCCTCTACGGCGGGTATGATCCTGGAGTGTCCTGCCGGGGCTATATGGCGAGGGCTCTGTGGGCTCTGGGCTATCCGGACCAGGCTCTCAAGAGCAGCCACGAGGCATTGACCCTGGCCCAGGAGTTGTCTCACTCCCATAGTTTGGCTCTTGCCCTGGCCTATGCCCTCGTGCTCCATCAGCTCCGCCGAGAGGGACAGGCGGCCCAAGAGCGGGCAGAAGCAGCCGATTGCCCTCTGTGCCGAGCAAGGATTTCCGATCTGGTTGGCAATGGGGACTATCCTGCAAGGCTGGGCGTTGGCCGAACGGGGACGAAGCCGAAAAAGGCATTGCCCAGATACGCCAGGGCTTGGCTGCCTGGCAGGCCACCGGGGCAGAGATGTATGTCCCACTATTTCTGGGCGCGTTGGCCCAGGCCTATGCGCAAGGCGGCCAGGCAGAAGAAGGGCTGAGGGTGATCGCTGAAGCGCTGGCCATGGTGGAGAAGAATGGGGAACGCTGGAACGAAGCCGAGCTCTACCGCCTCAAGGGGGAACTCATCTTACAAAAGTTATGCAGTCATCAGTTCTCAAGTTGTCAGTTACCAACCCCCGACCTCTGACACCCCGACCCCCAAGAGCGAAGCCGAAGCGTGTTTTCTCAAAGCCATCGAGATTGCCCGAAAGCAGCAAGCCAAGTCGCTGGGAGCTACGGGCGACAACAAGCCTCGCTCGCCTCTGGCAGCAGCAAGGCAAGCGAACCGAAGCTCACAAGATGTTGTCAGAGATCTACAACTGGTTCACCGAAGGGTTTGACACCAAGGACTTGCAAGAGGCGAAGGCACTGCTGGACCAGTTAGCTGAGAATCTGGCGCTGTTTTCCTCTTGATCTCTTGTCTTCCGAGGAACTAACTACTCTGGAAGATCTAAAGCCAGAGCGAGGGCTTGGTTCAAAGCGTGGATTTTTTGCCCAGACAGCGTGCCAACAAAGTTGGTCAAGACCGACTTGAGCAAGCTCACCAGTTCGTCGCAGTGGATGCTGCTGTCGTGCTTTAAGCCTTCATCAATGCCAACCGGCACTTGCGTGGATAAGCCATCATACGCTGAGTAAATTGGAGCACAGATAACCGTGGAAAACCGTGACTCGATTACTACCTGGCGGCTGACGATCACAAAAACGCGGAATTTTTTCGGATCTCGCGCCGAAGGATTCGCCACTCGATATAGCTCCCCTCGTTTCATCGCACAACCTGATAAGTGAGGACGTCCGCAGCTTCACGATTGAGAGCGTCAGCCCGTCGATTAAGAATCGTTAGATCTTTGGTGTTTTGTGCATCTCGAAGCATTTGCGTAATCAATGCCCACACCGCTGTCTCAATAAAGTCAGAGCGGTTCTTATATTGCCCGAGAATTGGTCAATGGCTTTCAGAAGATCTTCAGAGAGTGTGATAGAAGTCTTGACTTTCATACTATAAATATACTCCGTCCAAGCAGAGGATCAAGCTGATAAGATCGGGTTCAAACCATCTCGAAGAACCAGAGACCTGGTTAATTTTCTTCGTGTAATACCTTGGAAGGGTTGCCAACGGTTAGCTTTGCCATGTTTGCGCTTGGTGGTGAAAGCTGATAGCTGACCGCACTATGAAACCCGCAAAATTCACCTATGCATGTCCGCAGTCAGTTGATGAGGTGCTTTCTCTCCTAGCACAAGGCAATGAGGGAACGAAGATTCTTGCCGGTGGCCAAAGCCTGGTGCCGTTGCTCAATCTACGGATGGCCGAAGTCAGTGCTTTAATCGATGTAAACCGACTCAACGACCTGTCGTTTATCAAGCGTGAAAACGGACTGCTCCGTGTTGGGGCGCTGACGCGGCATCGACAACTTGGAAGTATCTACCGAGGTTCGTGCTACACACCCCTTGCTTGCACGTGCGGCTTCTGAGGTTGGTCATCTGGCGATTCGTAATCGTGGGACGATCGGCGGAAGTCTCGTCCATGCCGATCCAGCTGCTGAATGGCCGCTGGTTGCAGTGACGCTGAATGCTCAGTTTATCCTTCGTTCACACAACGGGTCGCGGACGGTTGCTGCACGTGATTTCTTTCTTGCGCCACTGACAACAGCGATCCAATCTAACGAGCTGTTGTGTGAGATCCATTTTCCTGTGCCTTCGACTCCGGCTGGGTGGGGATTTCAAGAACTTTGTCGCCGTCCAGGAGATTTCGCACTTGCCGCAGTTGCGTGCCAATTGACACTTGATCAAAACAAGGCTTGCACGGCAGCATCACTAGCAGTTGGAGGTGCACACTCGACCCCGTTGTATATTGGGGAGGTCGAAAAAACCCTCAAAGGCAGCCGTGGTGAAGAGGATGCGCTGAAGGCGGCAGCAGAGATTGCAGCGAAGGCTGTGGAACCACCGTCAGATGTCCATGGCTCGTCTGAGTTTCGTCGGCAGATGGTACGAGTATTGACGGTGCGGGCGCTCAAAGAGGCATGGGGAAAAGCTTAGGGAAAAGGCTTTAGGCTGTAGGCGTAAGGCTATAGGGGGATGATAAAAGAGGAGGGGATAAATGGAGAAACGGGGAAAAGGGGAAAAGGAAAGGAAAAATAATAAGAAGCGTCTTTCCCTTCCATTTATCCGTTTGTCCATTTCCCCATTTCTCCTGGTTGGTCTCGCTGAATGAGGAGAAGACACATGGAGCATGCTCAATTCATTGAACGGCAAGTCGTCCGCTGTCGTGTCAACGGCCAGGAGGTCGAGCGTGAGGTCGAGGTACGAAAACTGCTCGCTGACTTTATTCGTGAGGATCTTGGACTGACCGCTACTCATCTTGGCTGTGAGCATGGCGTATGCGGTGCATGCACAGTGAACCTCAATGGCGAGAGTGTACGTTCGTGCTTGCTGTTTGCCGTGCAAGCTGATGGTGGAGAGCTGCTGACTGTCGAGGGATTGGCGAAGGATGGACAGATGCATCCACTGCAACAGTCGTTCTGGGATAATCATGCGCTCCAGTGTGGTTTCTGCACTTCCGGTTTTTTGATGAGTGCATATGACCTGTTACAGAAGAATCCCAAGCCAACAGAAGAAGAGGTGCGTCATGGTCTTTCGGGTAACCTGTGCCGCTGTACGGGGTATGCGAACATTGTGAAGGCGGTGATGGCAACAGCAGAGACAATGAAGAGTGCAAAATGAAGAATGAAGAATGCAAAGAATGAAAAACTCTTCACTCTTAATTTTTAATTCTTAATTGCGGAGCTACATATGGCAACGAGTCTCGTTGGTACAGGTAAAATGGTAGGAGCCGAGGTCAGGCGCGTTGAAGACCCACGGGTGCTGTTAGGGAAGAGTCGTTACGTGGACGATGTTCAGCTTCCCGGCACGGTGGCGATGGCATTTGTGCGTAGCCCGTATGCGCATGCGAAAATCACGCAGGTCGATGTGAGTGCAGCGAAGTCACACCCAGGAGTGCTGGCCGTGCTCAGCGGTGCGGACATCGCCAGCGAAATTCCACCATTACGAGTTGAGTACGATGCGACACGAGCCCCACGTCACAAATCATGTGATTGGCCGGTACTGGCACACGGAAAAGTACGTTTTGTTGGGGAACCTGTGGCTGTGGTCGTCGCCGTCAATCGCTACGTTGCTGAAGATGCGGCGAATCTGATCGACGTAGAATATGACCCTCTTGATACGGTGTGGGATGTCGAGAAAGCGCTGACCGCTGAGACGGTTCTTGTGCATGACGAGTGGGGTGACAACCTCATGCAGGAGATCAAAGTCGAGATCGGCGAGGTGAGCAAAGCCTTTCAAGCCGCCGATTGTGTGGTAGCCGAACGTTTTGTGACAGGCCGACACATGGCCATGCCGATGGAGACGCGCGGCTGTGTCTGCCAGTTTTGAAGCTGCTACGGATTCGCTGACGGTATGGTCTTCGACGCAAACTCCGCATGTCGTCCGTACTCACCTCGCGCGTGCGATCAATTTTCCTGAACACCACATTCGTGTGATTGCTCCTGATGTGGGTGGTGGATTTGGCCTCAAAGCCCACCTGTTTGGTGAAGAGGTATTGGCCGCATTCCTTAGCCGTCGGTTAAATCGACCGGTGAAATGGATCGAAGATCGCCGAGAGCACCTGACTGCCTCGCTCCATGCTAAACACCAAGTTGTGTACGGTGAACTCGCGCTCAAAAAGGACGGGACGATACTCGGAATCACTGGCCGCTATATTAGTGATGTTGGAGCCTATTCGGATTATCCGTGGGGCTCGGCTTTGGAGGCTGGGCACGCTGCCTCGGCGATGCCCGGACCGTACAAGGTTCCAGCTTATCGTTTCGAGGCGTTGTCGGTAGCGACCAACAAAACGACTATTGGCCCGTATCGTGGTGTCGGCTTGCCGATCGCAGTGCTTACGATGGAACGTCTCATGGATCTGGCAGCGCAGAAACTCGGGATTGATCGAATGGAGTTACGACTGCGCAACATGATCCGCAAGGCTGATCACCCATATACCACGATCACAGGGGCAGAGGTTGAAAGTGGCAGTCATCAAGAAGCTCTGCGTATGGCGTTGGAGATGGTTGGTCACGAGGAGTTTCGTACGCAACAACAACGCTTGCGTGAGCAGGGAAAGTACATTGGCTTAGGTGTCGGTTGCTACATTGAAGGAACCGCGCCCAGTTCTCAAGCGTTTCAGGCGATGGGAGCGCCGGTAGGTGGCTATGAATCCGCCACTGTTCGCATGGATGTCAACGGCAAGGTGACCGTGTTGGTTGGAACCCATTCTCATGGCCAAAGTCACGAAACGACGTTCGCACAGATAGCGGCGGATGAACTGGGGGTGCCGTTGGCTGATGTGAAGGTGATTGAAGGTGACACGATGGCTATACCGTATGGTTGGGGGACATGGGGAAGTCGCAGTGCTGTTACTGGAGGCGGGGCAACGATTTTTGCCTCACGCAAAGTGCGAGAGAAATTGCTGCGGGCTGCTTCTCGGCTCAGTGAAGTACCGTCTGATGATTTGCAATTGGCTGACGGTATGGTGCAACGAAAACAAGACGGAGCGACAGTAGTGCCGATCAAAGACATTGCCCAGCGTATTCTCTATGCGCAGTTTGTCGGAGAAGAACCAGGGCTTGAGGCGACCTCGCACTACGAACCACCGCCATCCACGCACTCCAACGCGACGCATGTTGCCACCGTTGAGGTCGATAGTGAAACCGGACAAGTGAAGTTGCTGCGCTACATCGTGGTGGAAGACTGCGGCACGATTATCAACCCGATGGTAGTTGATGGGCAGATTCAAGGTGGTGTGGCGCAAGGCATTGGCACGGCCTTGTATGAGCAAGCGCTGTACGACGAGAACGGACAGTTTCTTACTGGGACCTTGATGGACTATCTCGTGCCGACTGCGGTTGACGTTCCACGGGTAGAAATTGGTCATATTGAAAGCCCGTCTCCATATACCCCAACTGGCATCAAAGGTATGGGCGAGGGCGGAGCGATTGCACCACCGGCGGCGATTGCCAATGCGGTAGCGGATGCCTTGGCGCCGTTTGGGGTACGCATCAATGAGGTCCCGATAACGCCGGAGCGTGTATTGCAGGCAATTGAGCGGGCAAAAACGTGAAACGTAAAACGTGGAGCGTGAAGCGTGAAACGTAAGGAGAGAGAAAGATGGTCACGCCTCATGTATCACGTACCACGCACCCGCATCATATATCACGAGTTACATGTTGCGTGTTATGTCTAGTCGCTTAATACTCATTACTCGTTACTGGAGTTCTGTATGGGCCGTATGCGCGGAGAAATGTTAGAGGAGTTTCTCAAACAACCCCATATCGGTGTGATTGCAACGCTGAGGAAAGATGGGCGACCGTACACCGTGCCCGTATTCTGGCTGTGGAAAGATGGCTATTTTTGGCTCACCGGAACGACTACCCGCGTGTGGTGTAAGCAACTGCTACGTGACCCACGCTGTTCACTGTGTATCGAAGCGATGGACCCGTTTCCTGCTCATGCCGAAGTCGATGGTCAGGCTGAGCCCCTCACGCAGGACAAATTTGATATTTGGCCAATTCACGACCTGTTAGCTGAGAAGTATTTGGGTGGTGGAAAAGTTTCCAGTGCTGGAAGTATCGACCAGTTCAAAGCGATCTGGCGCACCGAACCGCGGATGCTGTTTCGCATCAACCCGGAAGTATGGCGGGCAATCGAACTGCGTGTCTATCGTGGCAAACGCGCCGATCAAGTGTATCAGGCGAAACAGTCGTGATCTGGTCTCGGTTGTATGTTTGTGCCATGAGAAATTGATTGTTCGGCAAAAATAGCGAGGCCAGACAAGGAAAGAGAATTATGAAAGTCCACACCGCCGCGCGAATCTTCGTGAAGCGGGTTACGAAGCCTCAAGCAAATACTGCCGCAGCCCGCCGGCATTAAACTCTGCCCAGGCTTCGACGATCTTGCCGTTCTCAACACGTTGAATGGTCATCCCACTGTGTGTGATTGCCTTGTTGGTCGGGGCAATACCAAACAGGGTACCGCGATGAGTGCCGGTGAGCAGCCAGCGAAACACGACCCTATCATCCTCAGCAAACAAATCCTGAATGGCGACTTGGACATCTGGTACTCCAGCGCGAAAGTCGCTCATCATCTGAAGAAAGGCAGCGAGATCAGGAAACGTCGCTACCGGAGTACGGTGGATATACGTCGAAGCAAAAACGTCGCTTGCCACCGCGAGGTTCCCTTTGTTCCACAGTTCAGTAATCCAGCGGCGGACGAGTGATTTGTAGTGGTCTGAGCTGCGCATAGCTTGCCATCCTTCATCGGTATGTTCAGTAACTTCTCGTCAAACTCTTTGTGTTGCTCCTTATCGGCATCTGGGTTGCTTCTGCTAATTCTCGCAACATGGTGACGGTCGTGGGGAAATCCACACACGGGTCGGTGATGCTCTGGCCGTAGACGAGTTGATGGCGTGGAATAGGAAACGATTGCTTGCCGGCGACGAGGTTGCTCTCGATCATTACGCCTCCAAGGCTAGAGTTTCCTGCACGAATCTGGGAAGCCACGCTAGAGAGAGCCTGTGGCTGTTTCCGAAAGTCTTTCTGACAATTGCCATGACTGCAATCGATCATGATACGGGTGCAGAGATGAGCTTGTTTGAGGACGGTTTCGGCAATGCTCACGCTTTCAGGATCATAGTTCGGTGCGTTTGATCCGCCACGTAACACTAGATGGCAATCGGGATTACCTGTGGTGTTGACGATGCTGACCTGTCCCTCTCCGTCGATGCCAAGAAAACGGTGCGGTTGCTGAGCCGAACTTATAGCATTCACCGCGGGAGCGATACTGCCATCGGTCCCGTTCTTGAAGCCTACCGGCATTGACAAGCCGGAGGCCATCTCACGATGTGTTTGACTCTCACTAGTGCGTGCGCCGATGCCAGTCCAGGTGACCAGTTCAGCAAGATATTGCGGCGTGATCGGATCGAGCATCTCTGTTGCCGCTGGCAATCCTTCTTGGGCAAGGTCTAACAACAAGTTCCGCGCCAATCGTAGGCCGGTTGCCATATCGTAGGTGTCGTCGAGATGTGGGTCATTGATTAACCCTTTCCATCCTGTGGTAGTGCGTGGCTTCTCAAAGTAAACCCGCATGATGACTAACAGGCGGTCAGCCAGCTCTCGCTGGATTTTAATGAGATGACTGGCATAATCCCGCGCTGCCTCAACGTCGTGGATAGAGCACGGGCCGACCACTGCAATCAGGCGAGGATCTTTACCCTGCAAGATGTCGCGAATCGCATCGCGAGTTGACGCAACTGTTTCCGCTGCACGTTCGCTGATTGGCAGTTCAGCTTTCAGTTCCGTGGGGGTGATTAACGGTGTTGTATCAACGACATGAAGATTGTTGGTTTGACGCATGTGTTCCGCTCCGCGGAGGAGTTGGGATGTTGGGATCTATGGATTTAGGTTTTTCAGACTAAAGCCTAACTCCCAACTCCCAATTCCTTGTAATCTTCCTTACTCCTTCCACGTCCCGCGGACAGTGACACCAGCAAGTTTTTCTAACTCTTTCACTGTTGCAAGCACGTCTTCTTTCGCATAGCCATTTTTCTGGTAGTTATCGATAAGACCTTCGGCGGCACTGCCCATCGTGAGCGGGACATCAAACTCTTTCGCGAGTTGTGTTGCAAGGCCGATGTCCTTACGAGCGAGATCAATTGTGAAGGTAGGAGCGAGTTTGTCGCGCAAGATAGCGCGAGTGCCAGATTCCCAGACGAAACTGCCGCCACTGCTGGCTTTCACCGCTTGCCAGATAACGTTGGGATCGACACCAGCCTTCGCGCCAAGCACTACCGCTTCTGCCGCACCCATCATGTGGATGAAGGCTAACATGTTGTTCACCAGTTTTACGACGTTACCAGCACCGATATCTCCGCAATAGAAAACATTTGCGCCCATCGCTTTGAGTAGAGGTTCACATTTGTCGTAAATCGCTTTCTCCCCTCCTGCCATGATTGCCAACGTAGCATTGCGTGCTCCACGAACACCACCGCTGACCGGCGCATCGAGAAAGTGAACGCCTTTAGCCTTGGTTTTTTCGGCAAGACCCCGTACCACAGTTGGTGAGTTGGTGCTCATATCAACGATAGTGCTGCCGCTTTTCATTACCGCGAGCACGCCATTCTCAGAAAGAACAACGTTCTCAACGTCTTTAGGCATTGGCAAGGAGAGAAATACATAATCAACATCAGTGGCTGCTTCTTTTGCACTACTAACCCACGTTGCTCCCGCCTCTTCTAGATTCTTCGCTGCTTCGCGGCGAAGATCAGTGACCTTCATCGCATGGCCAGCTTTTAGCAGGTTTGCTGCCATTGGGTTCCCCATATTGCCAACACCAATAAATCCGACGTTCATTGAGACTCCTCCTTCTTCTACGATCACGCCCCATGTTTTTCGTTTCCCCTTTTCCTTTATCCTTTTATCCTTTTACCTGACATATTACGTGTGACGTGTTGCGTATTACGTGTTGCGTGTTCGTGTTCTCTACCCGTTTCTCGTATCTGGGACTAGATCGATATGAATGTGTAACTCATCGGCAATGTGTTCGAGACGATCTTGGAATGCTACCATGCCTACCGTCATTGGCACGTCCATGTGAATCTGCATCGTGTAGATGGCGGTGCCACTACCTGGTTCCGGGCGCGTGTGCGTGTGCATTTCAGTAATGTTAATTCCGTGATCCGCTAAGCAGCGAGCTATACGGGCAACGATTCCAGCTTTGTCGACACCAGTCGCATGCAATTCGTATTGGGAGCTGCGTTCGCCGGGACGATAATGAGAGGGCTCTCCCTCAAGCGGACGCAGAAAAACCGTGACGCGTTTTTCCCACTCCAGTCGTTTACACGCCGAGGACACACGACGCTCCAGATCAACACCCTGCCCAGACAGAAGCAGTAACACCGCAAACTCACTGCCTAGGACAGTCATGCTCGACTCTTCGAGGTTACAATCACATTCGTAAATGAGTTCAGCGAGATCGGCAACGATTCCTGGATGATCCTGAGCAATTGCAGACAAGGCGAACCATTTCTTCATTGACGTAACTCTTTCACCGCGGCGAGCAATTGGGGCATCACTTCGGCAGATCCGCCGCGCAAACTCAAGGTGCAAAGCGGGGTCAGCTCACTTTCATATAAGTTCACTTCGATGAGCGTGCCGCCTCGTTCGCGTACCGCCAGAGGGAACGATGCCGCTGGGTATACCGTAGCGGAAGTCCCGGCAACGATAAAGCAGTCACACTGCTCTGCTTCACGGAAGCACGCATCGAGTGCATCACGAGGAATCGGCTCACCAAAAGAGACGGTATCTGCCTTGAGGATTCCATCGCACTGTGGGCAAGGAGGTGGAAGCACTTTCAATGGGACCTCTGCGGCGGGGTAACGCGAATTGCATTCGATACATCGAATCAATGAGAAATTTCCATGAATCTCGATCAGATTTTGACTGCCTGCTCGCTTGTGCAGATTATCGACGTTCTGTGTGATCATACTGCGCAGAATGCCCATCTGTTCTAGCTCCACAAAAGCATGATGGCCGGGATTGGGATCGGCAGTGCTGAGAGCAGACCAAATTTCTTTGGTTGGTCCTTTAGGCGATAATCGCTCCTCCCAGGCTTTCTTAGGATCGCGGAGAAAAATCTCGTAGCCATTCATTGGTGGCTCGCCGTACTTGGTCCATAGCCCACCTGGACCACGAAACGGCGGGATCCCGCTCTCCACCGAAATCCCCGCGCCGGTGAGCGCCATGACATACTTCGACGAAAGGAGAAGGCGCGCTGCTTCGCGGATGGCATCGGCCTGAGATGTTGTTGTCATAGTTCGCCCCTCTTTATTATTTTGCCTGCCACTGCGGCGATCGTTTCTCTGCAAACGCCTTTGCGCCTTCGCGTGCATCCTCTGTTCCTTGCAGCCAGTTGTACAACTCGCGCTCTAGTTTGAGCCCGTCAGCGAGTGACATGTCAAGGCCACGCAACGCTGCTTGTTTGATCTTCTGCACAGCCAAAGGTGCGCTTTTGCAGATCTCCGTGGCAATCTCCTCGCACTTGCTCATTAGTTGACTCATCGGGACCACATAATCCACCAATCCCAGACGTAACGCCTCCTGTGCGCCGATGCGATTTCCGGTATAGAGCATTTCTAAGGCACGACCGAGCGGAATCAGCCGTGGCAGTCGTTGCGTTCCACCCGCACCGGGCAGCCAGCCGAGGCGTACTTCACCTAAGCCGAACTGTGCATGCTCAGCAGCGACACGAATATCGCAACACAGCGCCTGTTCGAGCCCACCACCATTCGCGTGCCCGTTGATTGCGGCGATAATGGGTTTGTAAAGATCAAAGAGTAAGGGAAAGAGAATATTCTGCGGTTCCTCGCCTGGTCGTTCGACATAGTTCGCTTTGATATCGCTACCAGCAGAAAACGCCCGCTCGCCTACGCCGGTGAGAATAGCGACGCGGAGCGCGGGATCATCGCGAAACTCGCGCCAGACCTTTGCTAATGTTTCGTATGTTTCAAAGTCGCACGCATTGAGTCGCTCAGGGCGGTTGATGGTCACGTAGGCGATGTGACCCTTTTTCTCGAATAGGACCTTCATTACTTATGCCCTCCTTCTTGTAATACCACTGTATGCCTTGTCACGCGGAACGAATGGGCGAAGGGGAGACAGAGACAGTGGGAGGCGAAAAGGCGAAAGGAAGAGAAAGTCTTCTTTTCCTCCCCGTTTCCCCATTTACCCGTTTCCCCATTTCGCCCCTTTCTGTTTTCGACTCACCAATTCAGTGTGATTTATCGCCCTTTCTTCCCTTCCGTCAACGGATCCACCAAGAGTTCTTCTTTTTTAAACGATCCCGGATCAGGCTGTCGCGATTTGCTGGTACTTGGTGTTTCGCCAAGGCGGATGACGTTCTTGCCATAACGTGAAGTGAGTTGGTCAATCAGTTTGCCGAGCTGTTGCCGCTTGTCGTTCTGATGTGTCGGTGGAGTGAACAACGACAACTGTTGGGTCTGCGTTTCTGACTCAATGCTACTAACGTAGATTCCTGCGAGACGGACTTTTTGACTGCGACGGGGGACGACGGCATAGAGCGCGAGAGCCGTCTGATAGATCTCTTGTTCGTCGTTTGTTGGAGAGGGAAGGGTGTGACTCCGTGTATACAGACGAAATCGCCCTTCTCCCAAGCGTTCGGCGGTCTTAATCTTTACTGTTACCGTACGCCCCATCAGCTTCCGCGAACGCAACCGTCGCGCAACCGTTTGTGCGTAGCGAAGGAGCGCGGCATGGACTTCTGTGTCCTGATCGAGATCTTGTGAGAACGTCTCCTCCTCACCGATTGATTTCATCTCTTGGTTTGGATCAACTGGGCGCGGGTCGATGCCGTGGGCTAGTTGAAAGAGGTGCTCACCATTCGCTCCATAACGAGAGACTAATGTCTCACGAGGCCAACGGGCGAGGTCACCAATCGTGCGAATACCCATGTTCGATAGCGATTGAGCGGTGACTTTTCCAACTCCCCACAATCGCGTGACGGGAAGAGGATGAAGAAAGGACAACGCGTCTTCATCCCGTACTTCTACCAAGCCATTCGGCTTTTGCATGTCACTCGCAATTTTGGCGACAAACTTCGTTGATGCTATTCCCGCTGATGCCGTGAGTTGTGTGTTGCTGTAAATCTGTTCCTTGATGGTACGAGCGATTGTACGTGCGGTGCCGAAGAGTTGTTCACTCGCTGTCACATCGAGAAACGCCTCGTCAAGAGAGAGCGGCTCAACTAACGGAGTGAATGATCGAAGGATAGTAAACACGTGCCGCGAGACTTCAAGGTATTTCTCCCGTCGTGGCGGAACCACGATAGCCTGAGGACAGAGTTTAAGCGCTTGCGCCATCGGCATGGCGGAATGAACACCGTAGGGTCGAGCTTCATAAGAGGCAGTCGCGACAACACCCCGTGCCCGGTCGCCACCAACGAGCACTGGTTTACCGCGCAGCTCCGGAAAGTCGCGCTGTTCGATCGCCGCATAGAACGCATCCATATCGAGGTGAATGATGCGGCGCTGGGGCATGATCGTTACTCTTCTAATTCGTCAGGTGGTTCAGGGTCATCCAAAAGATTTGGCAGAACTTCAGTACTCGTCGGATCGAGGCTCGTACGCCGCGCAATAACAAGGAATCCAGTATGCGCGACCATGCGATGATCTGGACGAACTGAGAGCCCTTTGATGTGCCACCCGCGCACAAGATTTTCCATGACCTCGATTGCCGTGAAGCACGGAGAAGAGCGAAGTTCATCGACAAACGACTTTACCTGGATGACAGTTGGGCTGTAGCCAACCACCACCCCACCTGGTCGTAGCGCCTGAGCTGCATGTGGGAGTACCCGCCACGGCTCAGGAACATCGATAAAGAGGCGATCCGCGTCCTGAACATCAATACTGGTGTAGGCATCACCGATCACGAGGGTCCAGTTGGGCGCTTCACCAAAGAATTTTGCCACGTTCTCACGCGCCATATCACAGTGATCTTCACGAATTTCGACGGTAGTCAGTTTGCCGGTTGGGCCAATCGCACGCAAGAGTGCAATTGCAAGTGAGCCAGGGCCAGCACCGACTTCGACCACTGAAGCTCCGGGAAACACATCACCCCATAACAACATGATACCAACGTCTTTCGGGTAGATGACCTGAGCGCGACGGGGGAGGTTCGGTATCAGGTGGGCATAAGTCGGGCGAAACACCCAAAAGGCGTCATTAGTTGAGTTGCGTACGAGACTGCCTTCGGGAATACCGATGATGTTATCTGCTGGTAACAAGCCTCCATGCAAGGAAATCCGATTGCCGGCTTTGAGAGTACGGAGATACTCACGCTCCTTGGTGTCGATAAAAAGAACGGACTCTCCGGTGCGGAGCAGCGAGCGGTCAGACATAATGAGTTCACTCTTACGTCCTGTTACAAGGCGCGGCGCACCGTACCATGCAGTCTCTAGACCGACAAGAACCCTTGACAGTAAAAGCTATCCTTCCTATCCTGGATAGATTCATTCTGACAAAAAAAATTCCTACCGTATTATTTTTACTTTTGGAGGAGACTCGTGGCTGAAAAAGCAAAAACCGCGCAAAAGGCCGACGCGTCGCGGACGAAACGTGTATGTCCTGTCTGTGGTGGTGATAGCAAAGTGGTGCAATATGCTGGCTTTGGACAAATGAAAGGCTTCTTCTGGGTGTGTGACAAGAATCCTGACCATGTCAGCCGAACTCGCTAGTCCCCAAGAGAGGTGACCATGCCGCGAACACGCAAGAAAGACAAAGAAGCAAAAGATCTCAACCTTTTCGACGAAGAGCCCACAGAAGAAGCCTCAGAAGAAGAGCTACCTAAAGACGAAGCCGGGCGAAAAAAGATCAAGAAACGCTATGAAGAACTGCTCGGCATCCGGATCGAAAAGCTCAAAGGTCGCGTGCTCAATCGGGAACGTATCAACAAAACGATTGAGGGAATCTACTTTATTTGTGCAGCGTGCAAAAAGATCTGCCACAACCTTGATGAGGGGCTGATCGAAGACCCCGACAACGTGAATAATCTCTGTACGACCTGCGAGAAAACCAAAGGGAAAAGCCCGGCGGCTGCGTGACCGATATCCTCACAGATTTGTGGGGTAGTCATTCTGAGGCTGGAGGCCGAAGAATCTCTTTTTAAGGAAGGACAGATGCTCTGTTCTTTGCCCTCCACTGTGCCGCATCGCTAGCTTTTCTACGCTGGCTGATTCGAGGAAACCTTACAGCCTCTGCGTGCTGTGAGCTGTTGGCACGCCGATCGTACGCATAGAACTCATCGTGGGAGAAGAAGGAGGACCGTAATCTCTAGGGTCTTGCTTCACTAACTCGGTTTCCCCTTGCTCGGGAAGACCGCCCTAGTTGATTTCTAGGCCATCCTGGCAATAAGTAGGGACAAAAGGAGGGACCCATGTGGCAACAACTCACACGGACGGACGATACGATAACGGCGCTCGTGTTACGTTTAGCGCTGGGGATTGTGATGTTCCCGCACGGTGCGCAGAAACTGCTCGGCTGGTTCGGCGGTCGAGGATTCTTCGGCACGATCGATCTCTTTCATCAGCTTGGATTTTCGACCATCATTGCCGTACTGGTGACTATCGGTGAGTTTTTCGGTGGGCTCGGTTTGCTCGTCGGTTTTCTCACACGGGTCTCCGCCGCTGGGATTGGCATCATCATGCTCGGAGCCATATTTTTTGTTCACTGGCAGTTTGGTTTCTTTATGAATTGGGCCGGTCAGCCGGTACGAGAAGGATTCGAGTTCCATATCTTGGCGGTCGGCCTCGCCCTCGCCATTATGATCCACGGTGGCGGGAAGTGGTCCATCGACCGCACCCTGGCCAAGAGTTGAAGGAGAAATACATGGCAGTCAATTCGGTATCGCGAAGAAGCTTTCTGAAGGGTGTAGGGACAGTAGCGGCCGCTACCGTACTGACCGAGCGAGCGCCAGCGCCGAGGGCGGCGTGGGCCGTTGCGGCTCCCACAGGAAAGTTGCGTTTTGGTATACAGACTCCTCCTCAGCATGTAACTTATAGTGATCTCGTCTCAGTCTGGCAGGAGGCGGACGAGTTAGGATTTGATTCCGCCTTTGTTTTTGACCATTTTATCCCCATCTACTCTGATCCCACTGGTCCCTGTCTTGAAGGGTGGACGCTGCTTTCCGCTCTGGCCGCGCAGACCAAGCGAGTGCGGGTGGGTTTGCTGGTCACCAGTAACACCTATCGCAATCCTGCGGTCTTAGCCAAGATGGCGGCGACTGTGGATCATGTGAGTCAGGGGCGGCTCATCTTGGGGATTGGGGCCGGATGGTTTGAGTTGGAGCATACAGCCTATGGCATTCCCTTCTCTACGAACGGTGGCCGGGCGCGACGGCTTGGCGAAGCTCTAGAGGTGATGAAGCTGTTGTTTACGCAGGAGAAGAGCACGTACACAGGGAAATACTACCAACTCAAGGATGCGCCGTTTCAACCCAGAACAGTGCAAAAACCGTATCCCCCCATCTTGATTGGTGGTCAGGGGCCAAAGCTCATCCTGCCAGTGATTGCTCGACATGCGAATATCTGGCACCTACGGGTGCGAGAGGTTGAGCCAGAGCAGATCAAGAAGCTTTGTACCACCTTTGACGACCTTTGTCGCAAGATAAATCGTGATCCGGCTGAAGTCGAAAAGGCAATCTCCTTGCGTTCAGCGCAATTGAACGGACCGACAGAGGAGTTACGCCGTCAGATTCAGGCGCTCGCTGATATTGGTATTCGCCATTTTACGATCTCGCTCGCTCCGACCGAGCGAAAGCTTCTGAGCCGCTTTGCCAAAGAGGTGATGCCGGCGTTTCGCGAGACGTAAGACCGAGTTGCGTTGCCGACGCACCTTTCTTGAAAAAAGAGGAGATTTCATCATGACCCAAACCATGCAGGCATTGTTTGTTGTTCCCGGTCCTGAGGGTGGAGTGTACGAATTCCGTCAAATCCCCGTGCCAACTCCAGGGCCTGGTGAGGTCCTTGTGGCTGTACGTGCTGCAGGGACTAATCGCGGCGAACTGCTTGCGCGCCCGCTTCTACGGTCAGACAATCCGGCAGCCAAACCGATGCGCACGGGTATTGAATTCGCTGGTGAAATCGTCGCGCTCGGTCAGGGAGTAAGCGGATGGACAACCGGGGATCGTATCATGGCCCGCGGTGCTGGTTACGCCGAGTACACGGTAGTATCTCAGCGCGCCTTAATGCGGATTCCCGATGGCATGTCATGGGCCGAAGCTGCCGCTATTCCCAATGTCTTCGTTACTGCACATGATGCCATAGTCAGCAATGCTGCGATCAAACCAGGCGAGTCCGTGCTGGTCACTGCTGGTTCATCAGGAGTCGGCACAGCGGCGATTCAGATCGCACGCTACTTCGGCGCACATCCGGTGATGGCCACGACAAGGTCAGCGGCCAAAGGGGGTGCTCTGCGTGCGCTTGGTGCGCACTGAGATCATCGACACCAGTCAAGCAGGTTGGGTTGAGGCTGTTCTCACCGCGACAGGCCAGCATGGCATTGATGTGATTATCGACCAAGTCGGTGGGCCGATGCTCGCCGATAATATTCGCGTGCTGGGGATTAAGGGGCGGTTAGTGAGCGTCGGACGCAACGCCGGCCAGGTTGGCGACTGTAACCTCGATGAGGTTGCGCGTAAACGTGCGAGTATTATTGGCGTTACGTTTCGTACTCGCACGCCAGAAGAAGCATTAGTTTGTAGTGAGCGCTGCGCCGCTGACCTGCTGGGTGCTTTTTCTACGGGTGCACTTAAACCCGTACTCGACCGTACGTTCCCGTTCAAGCAGATTGCCGAGGCGCATGCCTACATGCTCAGCGATGCCCAAATTGGCAAGATCGTGCTTACTCTTGGAGACCACGCGATTGGATGAGCCTTCGACTTCCCCTTCGCCCCTTCGACAAGCTGCTATGTGGATGTCAAGGTACAAACATACGAGGTCTCTTTTTTTATGACTCTGTACCGTCTGACCAAAGAGAGACTGGCTGCTATACGTGGCACGGCACGACGGCCGTCACACTGACATGGGATGCGCCCCTCTCATGGGCCTGCGGCCCCGGGCTCTCTGTCTCAAGGAGCGAACCGTTAGGAGAGATTCTCTCCTGTTTCTGCTTGTTGTCGAGTCGTGCCCTGGGGCGCGGTCTCCTCTTGGGTCAACGGAGTCAAACACAACTTTTTTGCGGACCTCATAAGGGCGTTGTTGCATCAGGACTACAGCAATGCGCACGCTGAGTTTGCGGGCCACGGCGACAATGGCCACTCGCGCGGCGAGATGGCGGGGATGGGTGTGACAGACGGAGCGATAGAATTCGCGCAACTCCCCGTCTTGACGGATCGCCGACCACGCCGGCTTGGATGAGTTTACTGCGGAGCCGCGGATCGCCGCTGTGGGTAATCGAGCCCCGCACGGTTTTCTCGCCCGTGGAATGCTCGGTCGGGACCAAGCCCAGAAAGCCTGCCAACTGACGGATATTTTTCAACTCGCGCCAATCCCCGATACGCGCCAACAATTGCGTCCCCACAATCCAGCCAATGCCACTGATGCTCATCAGATAGTGGAGACACTGCGCCAACTCGGGCTCGGTCTGGCAAAACCGGCGAATCTCGCGGGTGGTTTTGACCACCTGTTTTTCGGTAAACTCCACACTGTCCAGCAATTGATCGAGTTTGAACCGCACCGTCAGTGTACAGGGCAACTGGCGCAATTGCTGTTTGACACGCCCCGACCACTGACTGCCCGCGGGGGCGGGCGGAAACTCCAGCCCTTCCACCAACAGCAACGATTTGATCCGTTGCTTCATCCCTACCAGTTCACTGACAAAGGCATCGCGCAACTGGGTCAGATGCCGCAGTTCTCGATACGGGCCGGAGGGCACGTGAATCGGTTTGAGTTGTCCTCCCCGCAAACTCTCTGCCAGTTTGCGGCTGTCGAGGCGATTAGTCTTCACACGTTGTCCCGGTGCTTGTGGAATCATCGCGGGCGAGGCGATCACACACCGATAGGCTTGCGCCTCCAGCCCATCATGCAATCCATACCCCGTCGGTCCAGCTCCATAGGCAAAGGCCACTTTCTTGTCGGGAAAATGTTTGCGGACATAGTTTACCAAATGGTCCACCTTATAGGGCATTCCCACCGAGCGCATTCCTCCTTGGTGATCGGTAAACGTCACCGCTATACCGTCGCTTGTCCACATCGAGTCCTGCAAAAATATCGTATTCCATCGGAATGAATGCTGCGCTGTTCATCGTCGTGCCTCCTGGCCGCTCTGGTGGGCTTTGCCACCATGTACAAGAGCACTCGCTGTTCAGCTCAACATCCATCATACAGGTCTCAGGGCTCAAGGTACGCTGCGGCGGTAGCGGAGTCGAAGCATGCGGAAATGAATAGGCCTCACAGAGAGTCCGTATGATTCATTGTTCACGCTGCCTGCTGACAACCTCCTTTTATGCAGCAGCGGGCTTCCCTTACGGTGCCGACGAGCGCGGCGCTGGAGTGGCCCAGGAATACTTGTGGGCAATCTCTTCTGCCTGTTCTTTGCTTAATCCATGACTCGTCCAATTGGCCTGGGTACTCTCAACAAGAGCGTCAAGGTCCCCCAGGTGCTTCAAACGCCCTAATGTATCACTCTCGTAACTCCGGGTGCAGCCAATTGCTTCAGCTACAAGAGAGATGTAGTTACGTACGGTCAGCGTGTTGTCACTCACATCGCACCATTCACGTTGGCACGCATGCGAGACTGTCACCAACGTCTCCGCGCCAAGTCGCCGCACGGTGCCCAATTGTTCCGCACGCGCGCGAGCCAACGCGCGCGCTCTACGCGTATTGAACTGGGACCACAATCGTAATCAAACTCTCCTGGAGCCGTAACCGCGCCAAGGAAGTGCAGGCCGGGAATCTGCGACAGAAGATAACTGACATGCTCTTGATCGGCGTGTGCGCGCCGCTGGCCGGCCTCGTGGCCTTCTCGTCCGCTGTGGCTATGAAGTGCCACGCGACCGGCGACGGCATGACGCCACGGTATCTGCCCGCGCTGACTGAGTGCGGCTAAGAATGCTGGTGCATCAGTTACCTCAAAGGGAATTGTTTTCGCATCCCGTCCAGTGACGACATCAGAGAAATGCACGTCACACGACGGACACCAGTGGACGACGACCCGCGCCTTGTATGAGGCGAGTCGCTCAATCGTCAAATCCGCCACAGTCTGTCCCTTGGCGACATTGCCAAACCGATCCCAGGTGATCCCGCAACAGAACTGCACCCCAGCCACCGCGATGAAATCGAGCCCCAGCGCCCGGAACACAGTGACAACATCAGCCGCCACATCCGGCGTGCGTAAAATATTGCAGCCGAGATACAGAACAATGTCATACGTTCGCTCCGGCGGACGATACTGCTCGGTCCAGCAAACCGACTCTGTTGGGATCTGTAGTTTCTTGAGGTCCTGGAGACGACGGTAATACGCAGAGTAATCGAATTTAGCCATAAATTGTCTCCTCCACCTATCTCTGTCACGGCAAGACGATGCTTTTATGTTTTATCGTCTTGGCGGCGTCTTGCCTACGAGCGAGTCATCGGTTCCATTCCTCTCCGACACCGGGTTTCATCACCCCACCCTTATCCATCAAATGTAGTTACCTTGACAATAACGGCAAGAGAATATCTGCGGAAGATCAAGAGCACTCCACAGAAGATCATCGCCGAGGGCACGGACTGGCGCTTTCTTAATGAAATTAGGAAGGAGTTGAAGGGGTAAGCCATAACAGACAGAAATTTGAGATAGAGACAGAGAAGGGTAGGGTGATCTCTATCTCTGTCTGTTTTTTGGTCTCTATCTCTGTCTTGCTGATTCGTAGATTGCCTCAGGGCTATGAAACCTTTTCTTTACGGGCCTCAATCTACAGCGGCATCAAGTTGGAGAATCGTACTCAGCGCCGAGGAATAGTAAGCAGTCCTTCTCATCAAAGTACAACCGGGCAAGGCGGGGCGGGGACGGCTCTACCATCGCCCCCGCTGATCGTGTGCTACGGCAACCCCTTCGGCAATCTTTTCAACCTTCAGGCCCTGCGCTGCGATCACCCGCTCAGGCCGGCTTTCCTCTATAAGTCGGTTCATCTCAGCTTGGTGGTCATGGTAGTACGAGAGGGCGTCATAGACCTGGGCGACGGTTAGATGGGGGAGGGCAGCCAGAATATCCTCTACTGATTGACCGGCCTGAATGCGTTCGATGATGTGACGAACGGAAATGCGGGCGCCACGGATGATAGGCTCGCCTCCACTAATAGTAGGGCGGCGAACGATGTGAGGATGTCCCTCGGCTGTCTGCTCGACCAGCGTAGTGTAATCCTCATAGCGGACCAGGACCGCCTTCGGACGGTGGTGTTGCGTAATGAGATACAGCTCGCCTGTTGCCTCCAAGGTGGCCAGGATGTCTTTCAGCTTCTGCCGCACCTCACTGAGGGGAATAGTCTTGACCGCCATCGAACATCTCCGAGCGCTCATTTGTTATGCGATAAAACTATACGTTCCCTGGAGACCCGGTCAAGCAGGAAAATGTTGACGACGGACTGAGGTGAGATTAAGGTCAGCACCCTCACCTTCTATACAGATCATGACCCCTAAGGAAAGGGAGATTTCCATGCATAGACGACACACTGAAAGTTGGAGCCGGCGGGAGTTTCTGGGGATGACCTTGGCGGGAACCGCGGGTAGTGTCGCAGAATTGTTGCTGGCTTTCTTAAAAGACATTAAAAATCAAAAGCTTGTAGCCCGTTATCAACACATCTGAAAAACGACCTAATGCCAGGTGACAATGGCCTGACAATTGGTGACTTTCCCTAATGCCCCACACTACTGCCGAGCCACCCCCACCGATGCGTTGCCTTTCTTGGGGAGCGTCGTGTCATCCAAGACTAGGACCCCTCTCCCCTTGCCGCTCCGACGCACCAGCCGCCGCGAGAGCTTGTCCTGCACCGGCTCATGCGCCCACGGACTTTGGTTGACAAACTGCTGCAGGGCTTGCGCATTGCCCCCGGTACTCGCTGGGCTAACGGTTCAATCGACTTCCGCTCCCCATCCAGCAACAACCCCGTCAGATACCTCTTGCACCAGTACCGCCGTTCCGTCCGCCCGAACTCTGGGGCAAAGTCCTCAACAAAGGCTCCCAACTCCTTCTCGACTCTCTTTATGTCAGATACCTTCACTGCCCATGCCCACCCTTGTTACTCACCTGTCCATAGTCTATCAGCCTACTTAACGAAGTAGTACTATCGTACTCTTTGATGGCCTTTTCGATGGCATGAGCTGTGGCCGAGACAAACTTATCTCCGGCTTTGATAATACGATCGTAGGAAGCTTGAGGTAGGGCTAGTTGCCCTTTGAAATGCGGCATCACGTACTGTGAAATGAGTTCGTACGAACGCAGCGTGGCTTGCCAGTCGGCAAAGTCGGCTCCGATCGACAGGTAACAGCCAAACCCGCCGGACTGCTTCAGTAGTCGTTCAATCTGCGCAATCGCCATCTCTGGTGTACCGATCACCCCGGCGCCGGTTTCATTGACTTCTTTGACGACCTCTTCATAGGTCGTGGCGGTGGACGGTCCCATCGGGAGGATATGGGAAATATACGTCATCACGTTGAGAAAGCCATAGCGACAATCTTCCAACGCTTGCTTCTCTGTTTCTGCCACATGCATCGGGCCGACCATACGCCAGTTGCGACGATCGACTGTCTTTCCATTCTTTGCTGCTTGTTCCTCAGCGACTTGCCAGTGGTCGTGTAGCATCTGAAAGCCGAGTGGATTCGTGGCCGCAAGAGAAAGAAGACCAACGCCAAACCGGCCAGCAAGAGTAGCCCCGGAAGGCGAGATAGAGGCTGCGACCGCGATGTCAAAGCAGGGGTGAGTGTATGGTCGTAACTGCAAGACTCCTTCTTGGATAGTGAACCAGTCCGTCTTGCGGGTCACCGTCTCTCCGTTGAACAAGGCCATGATCACTTCAAAACTTTCTTGCATCATGCGTCGTTGGTTATCTGGTTGGATACCGAGCATGAAGGCATCAGACGTGAGCTGGCCAGGACCGACCCCGAACATTGTTCGTCCGCGAGTGAGATGATCAAGCATGACAATTCGATCGGCGAGGATTAACGGGTGGTGATACGGCAACGAATTCACTCCAGTGCCAAGCTTGATGTGACGAGTGCGTTGCGAAGCCGCACCAATAAACACTTCCGGTGATGCAATCGTTTCATAACCAGCAGAGTGATGCTCACCGATCCATGCTTCATCAAAACCGAGACGATCGAGGTGCTCCATCAATTCGAGGTCACGCTGCATGGTAAGGGTTGGATTTTGTCCCACAGGATGCATGGGGGGAAGGAAGATCCCAAAGCGTAATGGCGCGTATGTATTCATAAGGCTGTAGTATCCAGCCCTCTGGAACGGGTCAAGAGAGTGCATATGTTCAGTTGACACACGTCGTTCTTCTATCCTACTGTATCGCGCAGGGAGGGACAGGCGATGCCTGCATGGGATCTTAAAGATAAAGCCGCGATCTGCGGGGTCGGACATTCACCTTATGGCAAACGACTTAACCGGAGTACGATTGACCTTGCCGGTGAAGCGATTCGTAACGCCCTCGACGATGCGGGGTTGACCCGCGATGATCTTGACGGACTGATTGTGAGTTTCGGCACGCCGATCGGTGCCGATGCAGATACGCTCGCGTATGCACTAGGGCTCAAGCTGAAAATGTATAATCAAACCTGGGCGCATGGACGGTTTACCGCCACCTGCATCCAAAATGCTGCAATGGCAGTCAGTGCTGGCTTGGCAAATTATGTTGCGTGTCTGGCTTCGATTAGTTTCTCCGGCTTCCGTAAACCGATGATGGGTGGAGTGGGAGATAGCGAAGGTGCACGTGAAGGTGGTGGAGGACACGGCGAAGATCCGGTGTATGGGATGACCTCTCCTGGAGCTGGAGCCGCGCTGGTCGCACAAAAGTATTTTGCGAAATATGGCGCCACCAGTCGCCAGCTTGCTGCAGTTGCAGTAGCGGAACGTAAACATGCCTCACTTAATCCCACAGCAATCATGCGTAACCCGATTACGGTCGAAGATCATCAGAACTCCCGCTTTGTTTGCGAACCACTGCATTTGCTTGATTACTGCCAGATCAATGACGGGGCGGCGTGTGTGATCGTGAGTAGTAGTGATCAGGCGCGTAATCTGAAAAAGCGCCCAGTCTACATCAGCGGTATGCAAGGACTACCAGCAGGACGAGAGGAGTTCATCTGGACATATCCAGGCTTTGGCACCTCGCAGCAAAGTGTGTTTGACTACAAGGCAGGGCTGCAACCTGTGTATGAGATGGCGGGTGTTACCCATAAAGATATTGACGCTTTGTTTACGTATGATGCATTCTCCATCCTCGTTTGGACCGCGCTCGAACGCTGGGGATTCTGTAAACCTGGAGAGGCAGCAGCATTTACGCAGAATGGGCGCATTGAGGTGGGGGGCGAACTTCCAATCAATACTAATGGTGGGTTGATTTCCGAAGCCCACATTATGGGTTGGAACCATCAAGTAGAGATTATTCGTCAGTTGCGCGGCGAATGTGGACCGAGGCAGGTTGCAAACGCTGAAGTCATTCAATGGGCGAATGCCTATGGCGACTCACTGATCTATCGGAGAGGATAACATCGTGGCTGAATACAAAAAACCTTTGCCGGCGATCTCGTCCTTGAACAGCCCATATTGGGATGGGCTCAGGCAACGCGAAGTCAAGCTCCCACGTTGCGATAGTTGTCACAACTTGTGGTATCCACCGGGACCATTTTGTCCAAACTGTTGGTCGCGTAATTTCACTTGGGAAAAGCTGAGTGGCCGAGGAAAGATCAATTCCTGGGTCGTGTTCCACCAAGCGTATTTTTCCGCAGTCAAAGATGAGATTCCCTACAATGTCGCCGAGGTTGAGTTGGATGAAGGTCCACGTCTATTGACCAATCTCGTAGGAATAGACAACGCCGACATCAAAATCGGCATGTCAGTGGAAGTGGTGTTTGACGATGTGACCGAGGATGTGACGTTGGCGAAGTTTAGGCCTATTCGGCAGTAACGAGTAATGAGTCACGAGTAATATAAGGGAAAGAATAAAGCGTAACACGTAAAACGTAAGAATAGTGGGATAGTTATTCTTTACGTATTACGCACCACGTTTCATGTGCGTTTTGTGGAGGTCTCATGGCAGGCATTCTCGATGGTATTCGCGTGTTTGATCTGACGATTGCGGCGGTGGGGCCGTGGGCGTCAAAACTTTTGGGTGAAATGGGAGCTGATGTCATAAAGATTGAGGCCCCAGAGGGAGAACTCTCGCACGTCATTCCGCCGCCGATCAAAGGTACTGCGGTGTTGTACATTTCTGCTAATTTCAACAAACGCCACATCGTGCTTGATCTGAAACAAGAAGGTGATCGGGCGACAGCACTGAAGATTATCGAGAAGAGTGACGTATTCATTCAAAACATGCGACCCGGTGCGGTCGAGCGTTTAGGGCTTGGTTATGACGTTGTGTCACAAGTAAATCCACGTATCGTCTACGTGGCATCGTCTGCGTACGGTCGCACGGGGCCGATGGCGAAAGAGGCAGGTATTGATCCGAACCTCCAAGCACTGTGTGGGTGGTGTAGCATTACTGGGCAACCAGGGAGCCAGGGGGAGATGTTCCGCCACCTGGCACACTTGGATATTTCCACCAGCACGATGATCGTCGAAGCTGTGTTGCAAGCATTGTTGGCTCGCGAGCGCACCGGCAAAGGACAGAAGATTGAAATCGAAATGCTTTCGGCAGCACTGTCGCTGCAAAGTACTCGCTTAGCAGAATATTTCGCAACCAATCAGCAACCGCAACCGATGGGCAGTGCAGCTCCAACAACGGTCCCGCATCAAGCGTTTCTTTGTGAAGACAAAAAGTACATTGCAGTTGGGGTAGTCAGTGAAGACCAATGGCCGCGGTTTTGTCGTGCTGTGAAATTAGAGGCGCTCTGTGACGATCCACGTTTTGCAACCAATCCCAAACGTGTTGAACATCGGGCAGAACTGATTCCATTGCTGGAAGAACGATTGCGTACGAAGCCAGCGGCTTGGTGGGTAATTCGTCTTACCAAGGAAGCAGTGCCGAATAGCAGAATCGGCGATTTCGAGGCATTGCGATATCATCCGCAGGTGACGCAGAATCAACAGATTGTGAACCTTGACACGCCACACTGGGGAACTCTTGCGGTTGACGGGATACCGTGGAACTTCGAGAAAACTCCGGCTGGTCCGGTGCGTCCCGGCGGTCTCAAGGGGGAGCATACGGAGGAGGTTTTGCGACAATTAGGCATACTATAACGAAGTCGTGCGAAAGAAAAAGTCAAAAGGCAAAAGTGACTGTATGAGTGGAGCGTTGGCTGGATTCACTGTCGTTGATCTTACACAAGGTCTTTGTGGGCCGTTTGGCTCGATGCGTCTCGGGGATGCTGGAGCGGAAATTCTCAAGATCGAGCCGCGAACTGGTGACTCGTCGCGCACGATGGGACCTCCGTTCATCGGTGACGAGAGTATGGTCTTTCTCAGCCTCAATCGCAATAAGAAAAGCCTTGCCCTCGACATCGATACGCCTGAAGGGCAGGACATCGTGCGGCGGTTGGTAGCGAAGGCTGATGTGTTGTTGGAAGATCTCGGACCTGGCGAAGCAGAGAAATTAGGCCTTGGTTATACGGATCTCCAGAAGGTGAATCCAAAATTAGTATACTGCGCCATCAGTGCATTTGGTGAGGAAGGACCGTTACGGAACCTGCCTGGCGCTGAGTTGGTGATCCAAGCGATGGCAGATTACACGAACTCTCTCGGTCGCATTGGTGAACCGCCTGTGAGACTGGGGACTGATGTTGCCAGCATGAATACTGGCATTTTTGCTTCACAAGCTGTCACTGCTGCGTTGTTCCATCGGATGCGTAAAGGTGAAGGGCAGCGGGTATCTGTCAGTATGCTTGGTACCTTGCTGCACATGCGTGGCATTATGTGGACCGCGATGAGTGATCCTGATGACTGGTATGGTTTCCACCTTGATAACTACACCAAGCCCCCAGATTACGGTTATAAAACCAAAGACGGGCGTATCTACTTCGGTCTCCGCCGTGGTGACAGTGAAGATTGGGATCGATTGTTGATTACCCTTGGTATGACTGAGCAACTCAGTGATCCGCGATTTGCCGATTTTGGGCGACAAGCGACGAGCATTGGTCGTTACGCACCGGAAGTGAAACCGATCTGGGAAGATGCATTTAAGGAAATGACCAACGAGGAAGTAATCAAACTGATTCATGAGTTCAACGGCGATGCCGTCTCATTTCTAGATTATCCTGCCCTTATGACTCATCCCCAAGTACAAGAACTAAAAGTAATACAAGAGATCGACCATCCGACCGCTGGAACATTCAAGACCATTGGTCCAGTCTGGCGTCTCGCCGATACTCCAGCACAAGTTCAAAGCCCGCCACCCATACTTGGACAGCACACAGAGGAGATCCTCGCCGGGATCGGAGTGAGTTCAGTGGAGATTGCACAGCTACGAGCGTCCGGGGTCATTGGATAAAGGAGTTCGCAAAGGGGGCTAGTCGGAAACCCGATTTACCTTGACTGTTGCAGGAAGCTCGATACGATTCCTGCAAACTCCTGCGGGACCTCGGCATGCACCCAATGGCCAGTGTTGGGGATCGTCGTGAGTTGAGCGGCAGGAAAAATATCTCTAATAGTGAAGAGATCGTTGTCGCGAATGTAGCCTGAATCTGCTCCACGTATGAACAACGCGGGTTTGGGAAACTGCCTGCTTGCTGCGAACGTTTTCAACATCTCATGGTAGTTACGATGGATACCATCGAGATTGATGCGCCATCTGAAAGAGCCAGAGTCCTCACGTTCCAGATTCTTGAGCAGAAATTGCCGCAGGGCGAGGTTGGGAAATGTAGTGCGAGACCGACCTCCGCTTCCTGACGACTTCGCAAGGTAGTGAGATTTAACGCATACAATCCCGCAAACACATCGTCATGACCGGGGGGATACACTTTCGGCGCGATGTCGACAATGACGAGTTTGTCGACCATGTCGGGATAGGTGACGGCAAACTGCATGGCGACTTTTCCGCCCATAGAATGACCCAGTACATGAGCAGGTATAAGTTCGTGTCGCTGTATGAATTCTCGGACGTCTTCCATCATTGCGTAATAGTTGAAGACCTCACTATGAGGGGAATGTCCGTGGTTGCGCTGATCAAGAGCGAAAACGGCAAAAGACTGAGCAAACGTCTTGCTCAGCGTTCGCCAATTTTCTAAAGAACCAAACAGTCCATGAAGAATAATGAGGGGATGACCCTGTCCATAGCGTTCGTAATGGAGTTCCATACGCGTGCTATTGCGGCGACCAAAAGGCAATGTGTCCGTCTGCGAGTGACTGGGGAGACGCCTTGTCTTTGGCTTCAATGACGTACATGGAAGGGTTCTGGGCGGCGACTGCTGGGTGGATCTCTGAGCCAGCACTCCCAGTGAACACGAAACGTTTGCTATCAGGAGACCACAATCGGTGTGACAGCGCGTATTGGTCAAAATATTGGAAGACGAGGAGTAATGGTCGGGATGGAATGAAGTCTGTAACTTCGTGATTTTTGCCGTCTTCTACATCGACGACTGACCACGTCCACAACAAGCTATTCGGTTTGCGTTTGGCATACAGAATGTATTTGCCATCAGGTGACCAAAAATAGGCGGCAAAATTGCCCTTCACGAGTTGACGGGTTTTCCCAGAGGCGATGTCGACGAGTTGCAAGTTTTCGATTAACGGATCCCCAGGGAAAGAACTGGAAGCAACCGCCAAAAGCGGCTGAGTAGGAGACCATTCCATGGTGATTCTCGCGGGAAACGTGCCGAAAGATTTCGGCGTAGCACCATCAGCTGCGGCGATCATAAGCGCCGTTTTCTCTTGATCCTTGGCCGTATCGCCATATGCCAACCATTTGCCGTTGGATGACCAGGAAGGGGGACCAAATACAGAGGGTGAACGAGAGACCATAGTACGTTTGCCATTGGTGATATCAAACAAACTGACGGAATGACCTTCCTTCGCCTCAGTATCTCCCCCGACATGCATGAGTAAAGCTTGCGCGTCTGCACGCCAATCGAAATAGAATGGGACACCCTGAGCAATGGCTTTTGGTTGTTTGCCGTCAGTGGTTGGCCACAACCCGAGAGATAATGGTCCGCCGCCACCGAGTAATATCGCAAGCTGTTTACTATTTGGTGCCCAATAGGCGTAGATAGGCTGTAACCCTTGGGCTTTATAGGAATGAAGCACTTGGGAATTTGCTACGTCAAAAATATAGAGCCCATCGGTTTGACCAGCCTCCGCAATAACGATGTGGAAACACGCGAGACGACTGCTATCACGCGACCATACCGGCCAACTGTAAAAATCTCGGCCGTTTTGAACGCGTTGGGGAGAAAAAGCGATCGTTTGCAGGAGTTCACCAGACGCCAACTTCCGTTTCCCGTTGCCGTCTGGCTGGATGGTGTACAGCGCTCCCTCTCCGCCTATGTAGGCGATCAAGTTCGTTCCCGCGTGTACAAGGGACGGGAGAAAGAAGCTCACCCCCAGAGCAAACCAGTAGACGAACAACTTTTGACCCATGTACGATTCCTCCATACAACCGACAAACCCGACGATAACAAAGTTTGTTCCCAGACGAAACTGTTCCTTCGGGGTAACGTCAATTCTTCGTAGTACGTTGACACCATTTTTAGCAAGCCGTATAACGATCTTGGGTCCGCAAGGTCTATAAAATAAGAGAAGCAGTTCTCTTATTTTTTTACCGCTGCCTGACCGATCGGTTAATGAATGGGAGGTAGCGGGGGTGGAAGGTAGAGGCAGTGGTAGAACACGGGCAGTTTTCTCTCACGGTTGTGCCTGCTGACACAGAGCTTCTTCAAGGCGTCAACAACGCAATCCTTCGGTCTCAGGAATACTTCCTGCGTGAACGAACGCCGAATGGGTATTGGTATTACCCGCTGGAAGCCAATGCCACAATGGATGCCGAATATATCTTTTACAGTCACTTTATGGGTCGAGTGGATGAAAAGAAGAACAAGCGGCTCTGTGAGCACATGTTAGCGGTTCAGGAAGAAAATGGCGCTTGGTCTCTCTTTTACAAGGGACCCGGACATCTCGGCAACACGATTGAAGCCTACTTTGCTCTCAAGCTAACTGGGTATCCCCCTGATCATCCCGCGTTAAAGAAAGCACGGCAATTTATCCTTAATCACGGTGGGTTAGCCAAGGCCCAAGTATTTACGCGAATTTTCCTTGCGTATTTTGGTCAATTCCCCTGGAACGGGGTGCCGGCTGTACCCGTCGAGTTAAACCTCCTTCCATCGTGGTTTCCTGTGAATATCTATGAAATGTCGAGTTGGGCACGCGGAACAGTCGTACCTTTAAGTATCATTCTTGCCCACCAGCCCTATATTCCAATCTCAAAAGAGCAGGGAGTCGCTGAATTGTGGAAAGATTCCCCTGAACATTCGGACCTGAGTTTTCCACGGTCATCGAAAATGTGGTCGTGGGAAAACTTCTTTATTACCGCCGATCACCTTCTCAATCTCCTTGGAAAAAGTCCGATAAAACCGTTGCGGCCTCGAGCGCTCAAAAAGGCCGAACGCTGGGTACTTGACCATCAGGATGTCAACGGCGGGTGGGGAGGGATTCAGCCAGCGATGCTGAACTCTGTTATGGCGCTTCACAGTCTTGGTTATCCAGATGATCACCCAGCAGTGGCGAAAGGCATTCAAGCCATTGAGGATTTTCTTATGGAAACCGGAGGACACCTCTTGTTCCAACCTTGCGTTTCCCCGGTATGGGATACGGTTTGGGTGGTAAAAGCTTTGCTGGATGCTGACTTTCCGACTGACCACCCTGTTGTAGTTCAGGCTGCGGACTGGATTATCGATCAGCAGATCTTCAAGCCTGGTGATTGGCAGGTAAAGAATCCAGAGTTAGAACCCGGTGGCTGGGCTTTTGAGTTTGCCAACGACTGGTATCCCGACGTCGATGATTCAGCAGTGATTCTCTACACCCTCAAGCGTGTTACGGGTCTGGATGAACAGAAAAAAGACCGTGCGCTTGCTCGTGGTCTCAACTGGACGCTCGGTATGCAAAGTCGCAACGGCGGATGGGGAGCGTTTGATACTGATAACACGCTGGATCTATGGAACCAGATGCCCTTTGGTGACATGAAGGCAATGATTGATCCGCCCACGGCAGATCTTGCTGGTCGCTTATTGGAGATGATGGGAACGTTTGGGTACGAAAAAGACTTCGGTCGTGCTCAACGAGCGATTAAGTTTCTGCACGAAGAGCAGGAATCTGATGGCTCATGGTGGGGGCGGTGGGGAGTCAATTACATCTACGGCACGTGGTCTGTGCTAATGGGGCTTCGCGCTATTGGTGAAGACATGGCGCTTCCCTATGTCCTGCGGGCGGTACAGTGGCTCAAAGAGCGGCAGAATGAAGATGGCGGATGGGGAGAAGACTGCCTTTCGTACTGGGACCAAAATAAGGCTGGCAAGGGAGACAGTACCCCATCGCAGACCGCATGGGCGGTGTTGGGCCTGTTAGCCGCGGAAGAAGAGCCGAGCCCGGCCGTGATGCAAGGGATTGCCTATCTTTTGTCACACCAAGAGACCTCAGGTTCATGGTCTGAATCTCTTTTTACCGGCACTGGGTTCCCGCAGCATTTCTATCTGCGGTACTACGGATACTGTAACTATTTCCCACTGATGGCCTTAGGACAATTTCGTACCCGCGTGCGAACGCTCGCGCACAACGGCAGGACGATGAGTTTGGAGGACTGCTACTAGGAGGAACGCCGCTGTGAGAATCCAAGCAAAGACGATCACGATCAAGACTGCACAGAAAGTGCAGATGTTCGATATTACTCAAGAAGTGAAAGGATTCCTCGCCGAATCCGGAGTGTGGAACGGTATGGGAGTAGTGTCTACTCTTCACACGACGACGGCGATCTTTTTTACTGAAACACAAGACGCGTTATGGGAAGATGTCGAGACCTTCCTACAGAAGCTGGCGACAGAGACCGCTGACTATAAACACAACGACTCGCGATTTTCGGATTGTGAACGGAAGAATGCTGCAGCTCACTTACGCGCAATGCTTCTTGGGGGATCCCTCGCGCTGCAAGTTGAAGAGGGCCGATTGGTTCTTGGGCAGTTTCAGCGCATCATCTTTGCTGAGCTTGACGGCCCCCGCCCACGTTCGCTACGTATGCAGTTCATGGGTGAGGGAGTAAGCACACATCTGCCGGTTCTCCACGAATGGGAGACTGGGAACAGGCATACCCGTGTGCTCCCACGGAATGGGGACATGGGATGAAAAAACTTGCAGTCTTGGGCTCGACGGGATCAATCGGCGTTTCTACCCTTTCGATTGTTCAACAATTTCCAGACCAGTTTCAGGCCGTCGCTCTTGCGGCGGGGAAGAACCTTATCAAGCTCAAGGAGCAAGTCCTTCAGTTTAGGCCCACGCTTGTTTCTGTCGCGAGTGTCGCTGATGCGCAAGATTTGCGTGCCCAACTCCCAGACTTCCGTGGCGAGATTCTATACGGAACCGAAGGCTTATTTGCAGTTGCAACCCACCCAGATGCTGAAATGGTGATGGCTGCTTTGGTTGGTGCAGCTGGTCTTGCGCCGACGCTTGCCGCGATTCGCGCGAGGAAGACGATTGCCTTAGCCAATAAAGAGGCGCTGGTGATCTCTGGTGAGTTGATGACCCGCGAGGCGAAAAAGTATGGCGTGCAGATTCTTCCTGTAGATAGTGAACACAATGCTATCTTCCAAGCATTACATGGACACCGACGTGACCAAGTCAAACGTATTATTCTCACAGCGTCAGGTGGACCATTCTTACACCGCCCTGCAGAAGAGCTTGCTACAGTACGGGTTGAGGAAGCTCTCAAGCACCCTACCTGGAAGATGGGAAGTAAGATCACGATTGATTCGGCAACCTTGATGAATAAGGGACTCGAAGTCATAGAAGCTCGATGGTTGTTCGATTTGCCTCCCGAACAAGTCTCCGTCATTATTCACCCTCAGAGCATCGTTCATTCGATGGTTGAATACATTGACGGATCGGTGCTTGCCCAGCTGGGCATTCCTGATATGACGATCCCCATTTCATATATCTTGGCATATCCAGAGCGTCTGCCGTTAACACACTTGCCCTCTCTCGACCTAGCGGCAGCGCAGCAGTTGACGTTTTTCCCGCCGGATTTTGGAAAGTTTCCTTGTTTACAACTTGCATATGAAGTGCTAACGCGAGGCGATACCTATCCCGCCGTGCTCAATGCCACCAATGAAATTGCGGTCGAGAGTTTCCTTGCCGGTCAGGTTCGGTTCACTGATATC
This sequence comes from uncultured delta proteobacterium, assembly GCA_963733195.1. Lineage (GTDB taxonomy): Bacteria > Desulfobacterota > Binatia > Bin18 > Bin18 > VGTJ01. The sequence continues at coordinate 24,922 of CAVTCR010000019.1, read as the reverse complement.
TCAGTACTCAATAACCGGGTACTGGACGCTCATAGCGCACAAACAGTGAGAGATCTTGACGGACTTGTTGCGGCAGATGAATGGGCTCGGGCCCAGGCGCGCACGTTCCTGAGCCAACGTGCAACGCGGAGCGTGGTGTCAGCCTAAAAGTCATAGGGAGAAGGAGGGGAGATGTGGAACCAACCATAGAATTGTCGCCCTACGCTTCACATCTACCACTGGGGTCTTTGACCGACGCATATGTCTACTGTCGACAGATTACCCGGAAAAGTTCTTCAAATTTCTACTTTGCGTTTCGTTTACTTCCTGCGGAACGCCACAACGCTCTCTGTGCACTCTATGCTTTCTGCCGCTTCATGGATGACATTGCCGACCAACCGACAATCGGAGTGTCTTCACTTCAAGGCAGGGGAAAGAAAGAACAACTTGAGATATTACTAAATGCCTGGCGTGAGGAGTTACGCCAATGCTACGGAGGAACTCCTCAGCATCCTATTTCTCTAGCCTTGTCTGACACTGTCCAAAGGTTTCCGATTCAGCAGATACATCTTGCTGGGATCATCGACGGTGTAGAGATGGATCTCAAACGCACTCACTATCGCACTTTCGAGGAGCTCTACGATTATTGTTATCATGTCGCTTCATTGGTCGGACTCGCGTGTATCGAGATTTTTGGTTACCGCAACCCGAGTGCGCGAGAGTACGCTGTCGATCTCGGAATTGCTTTTCAGCTAACCAACATTCTGCGTGATGTGGGAGAAGATGCCCAACGGGGACGGGTATATCTTCCAGAAGAAGATCTCGTGCGGTTTGGCTATGCCGAGCAGGACTTACGGAATGAGATTTACAATGACGCATTTGTCCGTCTCATGACCTTCGAGAGTAATCGCGCCCGAGAGTATTACAACCGAGCTCTACGGAGTCGTGCACCTGAGGATCAGCGTTCTCTGGTAGCGGCTGAGGCTATGCGTCTCATCTATAGCCGCTTGCTCGATACCCTCGTCCAACGGAACTTCAACGTACTCAGTTCTCGCGTGACGTTACCCTCATCACGGAAAGCGCAACTGGCGTTCCAGGCCTGGGCACGTGGCTGGGTTGGACTTCTGCAGGAGAGAAGGCCTTAAGAAGTGACGGGAAGGACCGATCATATTAGATACCTATGAAGAATCACAAATGGCGGCACTTCCTGATTGGTTTTCTTTTTGGTGCAGGAGGGTTGTACTTTTACACTTTTTTTGGTGAACAATACCTGAATGCTGGACTTGGTTGGTTACAGCAAGAGTCAGACAGATACCAGGCCGAAAATCCGGTACCGAAAGCTGACTCTGGATGGAGAGGGCAAAAAGGGACTCGATAGCGGATTTCTCTGGTAACGCCCGTTTGCCTTGATCAGAGAGACAAAGAAGAACTTGCACATCCGCACGTCCAGGATGGAGAAGAGAGTCGTTGTTGAAGGGCCATTCCCATTTCTGCAGGAATGGCAGCTTTTTGAGCTGATGACTTACTAAGCGACTGCACGGAGTTTCTTCCCGCCGCCACGCGAACTGCTTGTAGCTCCGTCATTGTCTGGTAGGAAGTCAGAAATATTGGTTTTGCCGTAGCGAGAGCCGGGAAACAACGATCGAATCGCAAAAGCTACTTGGCCCATCAAGCGTTTGACTCCGGGGGTCTTTTCAGCTTCGCTTATTGGTTCAAGACGGATGATTGCTCCATTTGTCTTTTTGCAGACCTGGAAGAAAAATTGCTGCTTCTTCCCCGGTTCGATAACGAGGGCTTCTAGCAGGAGTTTGCTGCAGTCCGTGTTGATATAATATTCACTCACTCGCTTGATCCCATCCTGATCACGGAGAAACATTTCCGGTCGACGGATGACAATCTGGCGTAGGTCAACAGGTCCCTCAATAGTGACGTTTGGCATCAACTCTCTCCTTAACACAAGTGGGAGGTAAAGAATCTTGTCCCCTTTCTTTCCTGCCCACAACGATCCTGAAGGGAGTCTCTCCCTTCAGACGCGTTTTCTCTGTCCCTCTTTCAGAAAAAATGCATCTCCCATTTACCTGTCCTTAAACGAGTGGTCAAGCAGCGATGCTGGAATCTTCGGAGGATACATCATAAAAAATGCAGAAAGCTACTACTTTGCTGTATCGCTGTTACAAACATGCAGGAGGGCTCAGGTACTCTACTTTACATCACGTGAGCCAAACGGCTATAAGCGATTCCATCCGCTCAACGCGGTGAGCGAGAGGACACAAGTCATGTTTTCTACACCCTCATCAACCCCCGTACGAAAAAGTCCTTACGTCGTCTCGACTGAGGAGGCGATTGAAGAGATCCGCGCCGGTCGCATGATTATCCTCATGGATGATGAAGACCGAGAGAATGAAGGGGATCTCTACATGGCTGCCGAGAAGGTTACCCCGGAAGCCATCAACTTCATGGCCAGCTATGGGCGTGGGCTCATCTGTTTGCCCATGGCTGAAGAGATGATTGACGCCTTAGGGTTACCAATGATGGTGGCGAAGAACACTGCCCCACTTGGTACTGCCTTTACTGTGTCGATTGATGCACGGTATGGGATTACCCACGGCATAGCGGCAGAAGATCGATCTACAACGATTCTAACCTGTGTTCGTGATGATGTACGCCCCGAGGATCTCGTCATTCCAGGCCATATCTTTCCGCTTCGTGCGCGTCGTGGCGGAGTGTTAGTACGAACCGGGCAAACCGAAGGAGCGGTCGATTTATCTCGACTTGCTGATCTCAAGCCAGCGGGTGTGATTTGTGAGATCATGCGAGACGATGGGACTATGGCGCGCTTGCCCGACTTGGAGGAGTTTTCAGTAAAGTATGGGATTAAGATCGCTACGATTGCTGATCTCATCCAATACCGCTTGCAACATGATTCTCTGATTCAACGTGTTGCCGAAGCCCGACTTCCCACTCGCTGGGGCGGAGATTTCGTTGCGCATGTCTACACGAGCGGTGTTGACGAAGAAGAACATGTGGTACTGGTGAAAGGACATATTTCTCCTGATGAGCCGGTGCTCGTCCGGGCGCATGCAGAATACGTTCCCGGCGATGTGTTTAGTTACACTCAGAGTAATACCAGCGCCTTATTGCGACAGTCCATGGAAATGATTGCAGCAGAGGGAAAGGGGGTGATTTTATACCTCCGACAGGAAGGACAAGGCGCGTATCTGTTTCGTGACCAACATCGTTCTCAGAGGCGCCCTCATCATGAGCCGCGTCGCCCGAGTACTAACCCCGGCTCACAAGTTCGTGATTTCCGTGATTACGGGATTGGGGCACAAATTCTGCGGGACATTGGAGCGCGCAAGATTCGTCTCTTAACAAACTATCCGCGCCGCCTTGTGAGTCTCCCTGGCTATGGCTTAGAAATTGTCGAATGTGTCCCTCTCAATGGGATAGAACCTGAGCATACCCCGGCAACAAAAAAGGGGTCGCGTGCAACGCGCGTCTCTGCCTAAGAGATAATATGGTATCCTCTGATGATGTTCTGGTGAAGGCGACAGCGGCAGAGAAAACTATTCGTGCGGCTGTCGCTGTTACGACGCGGTTGGCGGACGAAGCACGAGTACGCCATCAGACAGCACCCACGGCGAGCGCGGCATTAGGGCGTGCGCTGACCGCAAGCTTGCTGCTCAGCAGCACGATGAAAGAAGAAGAACGTCTGTCCTTACAGTTTCTCGGTAATGGTCCATTAAAGGGGATTTTTGCCGAAGCGAATGCGCAGGGCGATGTTCGTGGATTCGTCTACTATCCTCGTACGCACTTGCCGCTGAGAAAAGGGAAACTTGATGTAGGTGGTGCAGTTGGAGCAGGGACTCTGACTGTGATCCGTGACCAACCATGGAGAAAAGATCCGTATCGCAGCATCCTTCCTCTCGTCTCTGGAGAGATTGGGGCTGATGTTGCTCACTATTTGTTAAATTCAGAGCAGATTCCTTCAGCAGTTAGTCTCGGTGTGTTTGTGAGGCCGGATGAGACAATTGCAGCCGCAGGTGGATTCGTTGTACAAGTGATGCCTGGCGCGAATGAAGAAACCATTGCGCAGCTCGAGGCCAATGTCGCCCGAGCGACACCGGTGAGTCAACTCGTACGTGAAGGAGCTACGCCGACAGATATTCTCGCTCATGTGCTCAAAGGCTTTGCCCCAGTCACGGTTGGTGAGATGCCTGTTCGTTTTGGCTGTCGTTGTTCACGTGAGCGCGTTCTAGGTACGCTAGTTGCTCTCGGACAGGAAGAGATTCAGGACTTACTGACAAAAGAGACCAACGTGTCCGTCACATGTGAATTCTGCAATGAACAGTACGTGGTCGATCGACGAGAAGCCGAAGCGTTGTTTGTTCCTTCTCAATGATACATGATGCCAGGACATGGGGTGTGTTCGGAAGAGAGGCGATCTAGTGCGGACTGTGGATTGTGGTTTTGTGATTCGCTTCCTTCGACGGCTCTTACTTTTTCCTCTTCTCTTCATCCTGACGACCCAAAGTTGGGCTATAGAGGTAGATTGGGCAGCTGTCGAGCAGGAGGCGGGAGATCTTCTCAGTCGGTATATTCGGGTTGATACAACCAACCCACCAGGCAATGAAATTGCTGCCGCGCTCTTCTGGAAGGAGGTGCTGGCGAAAGACGGGCTGGATGCTCAAGTCTTTGAATCCCAACCCGGTCGTGGAGTCGTGTACGCGCGCCTCAAAGGTAGCGGAGAAAAAAAAGCACTCATCCTGTTACATCATCTCGACGTTGTTCCCGCAGTGAAGACCGACTGGGAAATTGAGCCATTTGGCGGAATAATCAAAGATGGTTACGTCTATGGGCGTGGAGCGATAGACTGTAAAGGCGTCGCCGTCGCCCAGTTTATGGCGCTTGCCCTACTCAAACGTCTTAGGTTGCCGCTGAAGCGAGATATTATCTTCCTTGGTACTGCTGACGAGGAAACTGGCGGGCACAGTGGGGCAGGGTGGTTTGTGGAGAATCACTCCGATCTTATTGCTGATGCGGAATTCTTGCTGACCGAAGGTGGAGGGATTCGTGTTCACAATGGCCAGCGGTCATACAATGTCGATATCGCGGAGAAAGCCCCCTGTTGGCTGCAACTTGATGCCCATGGCCCAGCCGGGCACGGTTCGATGCCACTGCCGGAAACCGCAGTCACTCGCTTGATCCGTGCACTGGAAAAAATACGCCACCATGAAACCGAAGTGAAAGTGATCCCCGCGGTTCAGGCGTACTTCTCGGCACTCGCTGAGCGAGAAGAACCAACGAAAGCGGACCAATACCGTAATCTCGAACGTGCGTTAGCTGATCCGAAATTTTTTAAAGAATTTACCAATAATCCAGCGCACAACGCTCTGATCCGCAACACTATCTCGCCGACCGTGCTTGAAGGAAGTAACAAGACGAACGTTATTCCGTCGCACGCACGTGCGCAACTCGATTGTCGCCTCCTGCCTGGTGAAGATCCACAACAGTTCGTGACGATGTTGGAGAAAGTGGTGGGCGATCCTGAAGTCCGTTTTTCTATCCTTTTGAATTTTCCTCCACTAGCATCGGAGGTCGAAACTGACCTGTTTCGTGCGATTCGGACGGTGGCAGAGAAGCACGATCCTCAAGCTCCTGTCGTGCCTGCTGTCCTTGGTGGGTTTACCGACGCGCATTACTTCCGCCGCAAAGGGATTGTGAGCTACGGCTTTACGGGTTTGTCCCTTGCAGAAGATGATACCCGCCGGGTTCACGGGACGAATGAGCGAGTTCCGTTAGCTAGCTTGTGGACAGGTGCTCGCTCATTGTTAGAGATCATTCGAGAGCTGAATTGACAAAGTCATCTTCAAAGGGAGCTACTTTCCCGGATGATTAGGGTAGTCCATTGAAATGTCGGATTTACGAGAGGGTCAAAAGTGAAATCCCCTTTCTTACAGCGAGGATGATTGCCTTTGACATTTGTAATCTGGTCATCTGTTGCACTAACGTTAATTACAATACCGTTGCTTTGGGTCTGGATTGCGGAAACCCCAGCATAGGTGTAGAAGGCTGCGTATCTAGACTCGAGAGCTGAAACTGTATTATGAACATCAGATTCAACACGAGCACAGAAAGAACCCTCTCGAAAGTAAGCATATTGATAAATACTAATCATACTCAGAATTCCTACTATGGCGACTACAACGAGTAATTCAATAAGAGTAAACCCCTTAGTATTCTGTATCATAGTGGATGCGCCTTTCGATAATCTACACCGCCATAACAGCTCTTTTGTATAAGCTGTATAAGCAAAAAGAGTACCACTAAGAATTGATATGAACTAAGGGAGATAATTTGATGATATTCCGCTACGAAGGGGAGGCAGTTGCCAAAAAACGACACACGACAGATTCGAGAAATGTCGTAGTGACAGATTTCGGCACAGCGAAAAAATAAGGCTTCTTTTATTTGATTGAATTCAGGAAAGAATGTCCTGCCCATGATCGGGACTATCTTCTCTTTGCCTCAGATTTGAAGGCAGTGCGTGGTATGGCCTGCCTGCTTGGTAAAGCTGGAGACGAGCCATGATTCTTTGGGCAAAGTCTGGCCTGCCCTGTGCGCTTGCTAAGCTGGCTGCACTCTGAGCGGTGCTCAGCAGCATCTCGAAACCTTCCAGTCTGACAGCATATGCGGCAGCCAGCCATGCTCCCGGAATAGCAAGAGTCCGAAGAACAGCCCACAAGAGGAGTGCGTTGCCTCCGTGGAGCAAAACATTGACCAGGTGATAACCGGTTGGTCAAAGACCCAAGAGTTGATATTCCAGCCAGAAACGGGAGACGTTAGATGAATACTTTTGGGCAGACTAGGTTAAGCCATAGCTGACTTTAGTCGTCCACTGTCTGAAGTATGGAATTCTACGTGAAGGAAATGTCGACGTCCCAGATACTGGAGCGACCCTCTCATGACGCGGCTGATAGCTTGACGGTCATCAGTTAAAAAATTAGCACTTTCCATCGAATGTGGACTTATTGTACTGGGGTGAATTGTCTTCCTGTTGCATATGCACTTTGGGGGGATTAGTCGCCACCAAGAGCAAAACGGCGGGTGCTATCAGTAAGATAACACCCGCCGTCTGTTTCTTCCCTCTCAGCTACTGCCTGTTATTACCAGGAGTATTGACCAGTGGCACCCGTAAACGTGAATGTGTCACCAGAGGTACCGTCGGCATCGTGATCACAGTTCGCATGTGTTCCAGTGACACTGGTAATTGAGTCTGTTGCAGTGGTAGGGGTTACGGTTACACCAGTGCTGCTATTGATGGTTGCTCCAGTATAGTCTTCAGTTGCAGCATATTGGGCTTCAAGCGTCGTGACAGCGTTTTTCACATCCGACTCAACCCGACTGCAGAACGCCTGTTTCCGATATGCAGCAAACTGCGGGATAGCAATTGCGGCCAGAATACCGATGATGGCAACCACGACCAGCAATTCGATGAGAGTAAAACCCTTTTGACTCTTTAGGACCATGATGAAGACCTCCTCTGAATAAATTACGAATCTTAGCTACAGGTTATGTTCCAAAGTTACCTTCCAACTCTGTTTTTGCCTTTTAGAGCATGCCTTCTGTTGCTACCTAGCACGCTCGTTGTCTTTTATATCGGCAGTCTCCTTTCTCGGTTTAACTCTTTTTTCTGAGTTGCATTTTCTTGCTAGGTTGCTTGAGCAAGGTATATGCCAGATGTGAAATTTCTGAAAAGAAAAACAATTTACTGAGAATTCACATACTTTCGCTATTGAGAAAGTGAGACTTCATTGTCAGTTCCATATAAGTGCAGAACCCAGAATGGAAGAAATGACATTTTATGGCATTAAGAGTGATTGTTTCGTCGTTTTCTCATCTAAATAAAACTACAATGAACGAAAAGTACTAGGCGTGACGGATGATGGAAGCCTGCGTCTGTTAGCAGTACGGAGGGCGATTGACAGCCTTGTCTGGTCGCCCTCAAAAAAATTAGCACTTTCCATCCAGTGTGGAGCCATTTAGCGGCGAGCGATCCCGCTTATCGGAAGAATATGAATATGAAACAGACCGGGTTCTTGTTTCCAAAGCTGTCGGCCTTCACTGTCTCGTAAGATTAGAGATCCTTTGCGCGAGACTCTTCGACTGATGGTGTAATAGCGCTTGTCGTGAAACCTTTCACGGCAAGCGATACTTTTGTAAACGATGGCGGAGGGAGCGATAATTGATGCCAAGGACTTCGGCGGCCTTCTTTTGGACTCCACCGGCCTTTTCGAGTGCGGCGCGAAGGATGTTCTGCTCGTACGCTTCTAGCTCGGCATCTAAACTGACCCCTTTACTGAAGAAGTCGGTAGATGCTTCAGCTCTATTACCGTTCTGTTCTCCACCCTTGGAAGAATTTTCTGTGCGGGGAAGAACCGGCGTGTGTAGATGTGCCGGAAAGTCTTTACTGCGAATGGTGTCTTCTTCGGCCATCGTGACCGCATGCTGGATAATATTTTCTAACTCGCGAATATTGCCTGGATAATGGTAGTCGAGTAATACCCGCATTGCTTGTGGAGAAAGTTGGTGAGGAGCCTTTCCACTTGCGGTAGCGAACCGGACGAGAAAATGATGGATCAAGAGCGGTAAGTCACCAATGCGGTCCCGCAGGGGTGGGACGAAGATGGAGATGACATTAAGTCGATAAAAAAGATCTTGACGAAACCGTCCTGCTGCAACTTCCGCTTCAAGATCGCGATTGGTTGCTGCGATAACTCGGACATCAACATGCACTCCTTTATTGCTACCGATCGGAGTCACTTCTCGTTCTTGGAGGACACGAAGGAGCTTCACTTGTAGGGGTAAAGGGAGTTCGCCAATTTCGTCTAGAAAGAGGGTACCGCCGTCAGCTTCTCGAAATAGTCCTAATCGATTATTGACGGCTCCAGTGAAAGCGCCCTTGACATGACCAAAAAGTTCACTCTCCATGAGTGACTCTGGAATCGCTCCACAATTGACCGGGATAAATGGGCGCTTGGCGCGCGGTCCCTTGTCGTGAATTGCACGTGCTACCAGCTCTTTCCCGGTACCACTCTCGCCGATGATAAGCACCGTGCTTGTGCTGCCTGCGACTTTGGCGATGAGCTGGTACACCTTGTTCATCACTGCGCTCCGTCCAACAAGGCCGGCAAACGTCTCTACAGCCTCTTCTTCTTTCTGCAAATCAACATACTCAGTCTCCTGAACTGCCTGTAAGCTACGTTCGAGTGTTTTCACGCTCGTAATATCCTGCACGCTGTACAGCACGCCGATCCCATTGCCGTATGTATCGCTCAGTGGAGAGCACGTCAGGCGGAGGACTCGTTCGACAGGATCCTCTTGCCCACGAAAGGTGAACTCGAATGGTTCCCCAGCAGCTTTCGTGTCACGTAGTACAGGAAAGCAGTCAGCCACAGCTTTCCCGAGTAACGTGGCTGCTTGAATCCCAGAGATCTCTGCTATTGCGCCATTTGCATACTCGATAACACCCCTGTTGTTCGTGATGAGTAGTCCACTTTCGAGATGTTGGATGATTCCTTGATAGAGAGATGAAAGGTGCCCGAACTCTAGATTCCGTGCTGCCAAAAGCATTTCGATTTGAAATAGTCGATGAGTGAGATAACTGCCGAGAAAAGCGATGAGATAGAAAGAGACGAGGGTTGCGGCGAGGCGCACGGTCAGAGCAAGGCCAGGAGTTGGACTTGCGAGCAAAAAGACCGAAGCACTGAATTCCGAGTAGGGCAAGATACCGTAATACAGCAAATCAACCGCGCTTCCGTAACACAATGCTGCCATAGTCGCAGCAACGAGTGCGCCACGGCGAAAGAGAAGAAAGGCGGCATTGAGGATGGCGAGATGGTAGAGAAAAGCGAAGGGGCTCTCGATCCCACCTGTGAGTAAGATAATCCCCGTAACGAAAAGTGGATCAAAAAATACCTGAGTGTACGCCAATACAGCAAGATTCCGCACTCGAGTGAGCAGGAGACCTGAGGTCAGAGAGACGAGGTTTGTGAAGACGATAACACCGAGGAGCATGCGCTCGGAAGGTGTAGCGAAACTCCCATGTTGGTAAGAAAGAAAGACCGCCCCAAGCAGGCAAGTGGTGATTCCGACTCGGAGAAGCAGAAACCACGTGAAGCGCTGGCGCAGAGCGGTCTGCGAATCAGACATGGATTCTTAACCGTTAATAATAGAGCCCATTTTGAAGATCGGCATATACATGGCAACAACGAGACCACCGATGACTATACCGAGAAACGCAATCACTAATGGTTCCATCAGGGCAGTCAAGTTACTGACGGCGTTATCTACTTCGTCATCATAGAAGTCGGCAATTTTGTTGAGCATCGAATCGAGCGCACCTGTTGTCTCGCCGACGTTAATCATTTGGCAAACCATAGGAGGGAATACATTGCTAGCGAGCAGCGGTTCGGTCAATGTTTTGCCTTCACTGATACTCTGACGTGCATTGAGGATTGCTTTCTCAACAACCTTATTTCCTGCGGTTTTTCCCGTGATCAAGAGAGAGTCGAGAACTGGGACGCCGGAGGAGAGTAATGTTGCCAGGGTCCGCGTGAATCTCGCGACTGCGGCTTTGCGCAGAAGTTGACCGAAGATTGGCAGTTTCAGCAAGAACCCATCAATGGCATAGCGCCCTTTTTCGGTCTTGTACCACATACGTACAGCCATAACGAGCGCTATCCAGAAGGCAATAATGTACTTGAGATAGGCGATAGTGACGTAACTCAAGTTGATGGCAATTTGTGTCGGCAGCGGGAGAGCCTTGCCGAAGCTGGAAAACATGTCTGAGAAAGTAGGGATAACAAAGATCAATAAGATTCCGGTGACGATGATCGCGACAGAAACGATACTGATCGGATAGATCATCGCTCCCTTAATTTTTGCTTTCAGTTTGATCGCCTTTTCCATATAGCCGGATAGGCGAGCGAGAATAGTATCAAGGATACCGCCGATCTCACCGGCATGAACCATGTTGGTATAGAGGTCGTCAAACTGCTTACTATGCTTACGGAGGGCATCGGAAAAGGTAGTTCCACTTTCTACGTCATGCTTAATCTGTTTAATAATCTTGCTGAAAGTTTTGTTCTCACTTTGCTGGGCGAGGACGTCGAGCGATTGCACAATTGGCAACCCAGCATCGATCATGGTTGCAAGCTGGCGGGTGAAGATCACGATATCTTTGGGTGCGACTTTCTCGCCAAACCCAGGGATTTTGATGTCCTGGTCGAATTTGCCCTTTGCTCTGATCTTATTCGTCTTCGGGCGAATACGTTGGGCGCGAAGGCGAGAAACTACAGCGTCGCGCGACGCTGCTTCCATCTCCCCTTGTACGGACTCGCCGTTCGGGCCAACCCCTTGCCAAATGAAAATTGCCATAAATACCTCGGATTCTGGAAGTAGTAGGTGATGGTTCCTGTATCGGGAGAAGTGAGGTGTTCCTTTAGCATGGCGGAGGCGCACTCCTTACCCTGTCCCTTACAACGGAAAGAACCGGGAAGGCAAGAGTTTTGAGGAAAATAGCAAAGTATCGGAAGGAACTTCTTCCTACAGACGTAATCGGAAAGTCAGGACGGAAATTGAGCGAGCACAAGGCCCAGAAAGAGCACTACTGAAGTGCTCGACTTAACGCTTGCTTCATTATTCGTAATGGCGCAAGAACTCCTGTCCAGAGCGAAAACGCTAGCGCTCCTTGATGTAGAAGCATCTCTCGTCCATCGATGATGGCGCGACGCACCTTTTGTGCTCTGCACAGGAATGACGTAGGCTTCGACCTGTATAGGAGATCGTAAAATATACAATTGCGCGGAGTAGCGTCGTAGGCGAGCGGAAAAAAGTCTTCGCCGTGCAGCCCGACAGAGGTGCTGTTTATGATTAGCGAAGCACGTTTCAACAGCTGTGGGTTTTGCAGAGCATCGAGAGGTAACGCGCCCACCTCAGTTTTGCCGAGATTGCGGTAATCTCGCGCGAGCGATTTTGCGTTGGCCACCGTGCGATTAACAATCGTGATTGGCCCATACCCTGCACGCAGTAGCGACACCAACACGGCACGTGCTGATCCGCCAGCGCCGATCAGCACGACCTCTCCTTGTTCCGGTGACAGTCCATACTCTTGCAGTGATTGCAGAAAGCCACGACCGTCAGTATTATCTCCGAACAGGTGACCCTCGCAATTAACGATCGTATTGACTGCTCCACACAGCTTGGCTTCCTCACTCAACGAATCGAGATAGCGAACGATGCGCTCTTTGTGTGGTACTGTGACATTAATTCCTGCGAGATTGAGAGCACGAATACCTTGCACCGCTCTAGAAAGCTCACTGGGGCGGACTAAGTAGGGCACATACACGTAGGGGAGGTTACGTGCCTGAAACGCGGCATTCTGCATTGCTGGTGAGCGTGTATGGGCAATCGGATCACCAAAGATGCCGACGATCCGCGTTTGCCCGCTGATGAGTTGTGACGTTCTGCTGTGTCTCGTTTCTTTACTGAACCGGAGCTTGGCTCCCATTCGCCCCTCACCCTAGCCCTCTCCCTCAAGGAGAGAGGGAACCTATCGCCTGGCAGTGTAAAAGGTAAATAACCAATTGGGCCTGTGAGGTCCCTTTGCTCTGACTTCATGCGGAAGCTGTTGTGACAGCGCTTTCAGTCCTCTTCCTCCGAGGTGCCCGCGGCTTTTTCACCGCTTGTGGTGATCGCAACGCAGCATGAGCTGCTGCAAGTCGTGCAATTGGCACGCGATAAGGTGAACAAGAGACGTAATCCAATCCAGTGCGGTGGCAGAAATCAACGGACGCTGGATCGCCACCATGCTCTCCACAAATGCCAATCTTCAGGTTTGTTCGTACTGCTCGTCCCTTGTGGACGGCGAGGTCGATAAGCTGACCAACGCCGCTCTGATCCAGTGAGACAAACGGGTCTTGCGCGAAGATTCCTTGGGTGAGGTAGGCAGGAAGGAATTTGCCCGCGTCATCACGGCTCACTCCGAGTGTCATCTGCGTGAGGTCATTGGTGCCAAACGAAAAGAACTCGGCAGTTTCGGCGATAGTATCTGCGACTACAGCCGCACGTGGCACTTCGATCATCGTTCCGACGGTAAACGGCACGGTTATACCACGTGCCTGTGCGACTTCTGTACACACATGGACGATCCGTTCGCGTAACATCTCTAATTCGCGCTTGAAGCCAACCAGTGGCACCATAATCTCTGGGATAACCTGCAAGCCTTGACGACTGAGGTCACATGCGGCTTCCATGATGGCGCGCGCTTGGACTTCATAAATTTCAGGGAAAGTGACACCGAGGCGACATCCGCGATGGCCTAGCATCGGGTTGGCTTCATGCAACGCATTACGCTTCGCACGCAGACGATCGGCTGAGACGCCAAGTTTAGCGGCAAGATCGTGAATTTCCTCTTCAGTGTGAGGAAGAAATTCGTGGAGTGGCGGATCAAGCAAACGAATCGTTACTGGAAGTCCGGCCATCGCTCGCAGAATGCCGACAAAGTCACCTTTCTGCATTGGGAGAATCTTTTCCAATGCGCGTATGCGCCCAGCAGTGTCGTCTGCCAGGATCATCTCGCGGACGGCATCGATGCGATCACCCTCAAAGAACATATGCTCGGTGCGGCAGAGACCAATCCCTTCTGCTCCAAAGGCACGGGCCACCTGTGCATCATGCGGCGTGTCAGCGTTGGCCCGTACACGTAAGCGGCGGAATCGGTCTGCCCAGCCCATAAACTCCTTAAACTCAGGTGTGTCTGGGTTAGGATCACGTGTTGGCACTTGACCGCGAAAGACTTCTCCGGTTGAACCTTCAAGCGTGATCCATTCCCCGGCGCGAATGATGGTAGTCGAGCCGCGAACACCAAACTGTTGGCGATCATAATCAACTTCTAAGGCTTCACACCCAACCACGGCACATTTCCCCATACCACGGCTGACGAGTGCAGCGTGCGAACTCGCGCCACCACGGGCGGTAAGAATTCCTTGTGCTGCGTGCATGCCGTTGATGTCATCTGGTGAGGTTTCAATCCGTACCAAGATCACTTTCTGTCCATCATTAGCTGCAGCCTCTGCGTCTTCGGCGGAAAAGACGACCTTGCCAGTGACTGCACCTGGGGAGGCTGGTAAACCACGGGCGATTCGTTCCTTCGGAGCATTGGGGTCGAGTGTCGGATGAAGCAGTTGATCAAGTTGTGAGGGTGCAACCCGTAAGACGGCAGTCCGTTCGTCAATGATGCCAGCGTGAACCATATCAACCGCAATTTTCATGGCGGCGGCGGTAGTGCGCTTGCCTGCTCGGGTTTGTAGCATCCACAACTGACCGCCTTGGACCGTAAACTCAATATCCTGCGCGTCTTTGTAATGCGTTTCTAGCGTGTTCGCGATCTGCTGCAAGGTGGCGAAACTCTCTGGCATGCGTTCTTCCAGAGAGGGATACAATTGTGCTCGTTCGTCATCTGAACGCCCTTCACGCGACGCGCGTTCACGTGACGCATGCAGAGTAATTTGCTGTGGCGTGCGGATACCAGCAACCACGTCTTCTCCTTGGGCGTTAATCAGGAAGTCGCCATTGAGGGCATTCTCACCGGTTGAGAGATCTCGGGTAAAAGCAACTCCAGTGGAGCAGTCCTCTCCGAGATTGCCAAAGACCATGGCCTGAACCGTCACTGCAGTTCCCCATGCGTCTGGGATATTCTCGATCTTGCGGTAAGTAATGGCGCGTGGGTTATTCCACGAACCAAATACTGCACCAATCGCGCCCCATAATTGCTCTTGGGGATTGTCAGGGAATTTGATGTGGAGACGATCGTAAATGGTTGCTTTGAACTCAGCGACTAACTCACGTAGATCATCGACACTCAGTTGCGTATCGAGTTCGATACCCTTTGCGGCTTTCTTCTCCTCAAGGATCTTTTCAAATGGATCGCGTTCAGTTTTGGACTCTGGTTTGAGACCAAGCACCACATCGCCGTACATCTGCACGAAACGACGGTAGCAGTCATAGGCGAAACGTGGGTTGCCCGACTGCTTAATGAGCCCTTCAACGGTGTCGTCATTCAGCCCGAGGTTCAACACCGTGTCCATCATGCCAGGCATGGACACACGTGCACCAGAGCGAACTGACAACAGTAAGGGGTTCTTCGCATCACCGAAACGCCGACGCATAATCTTTTCGATGCGCGATAGTCCTTTCTGCACTTGCTGTTTTAATTCATCTGGATAGTTGCGACCGTTGGCATAATAATAGGTACAGACTTCTGTACTAATCGTCATTCCTGGAGGAACAGGGAGTCCGAGTCCTGCCATTTCGGCGAGATTTGCGCCTTTGCCGCCGAGCAGCCAGTTCATACTAGTGTTGCCGTCGGCTTTACCACCGCCAAATGAATAGACGTATCGTGCCTTACGAGCTCTTCGTGCCTGTCCGTTCACTGTTTGTTCTGCCATATATCCACCTTAAGAGTTTCGGTTGTCAATATTCTCTGATTTAGGAAGGCAACTTTTGCTGTTGCCCTTGTATCATCTAGAAAACTATTGAGGAGAAGTTCCAGCGCGTGAGTCTATAACTCGATTCGGGTCACAAGCTCGGGAATCAAACGATCGATAGGAAGACGGATCTGTTCGAGTGAATCCCGATCACGCAGTGTTACAGTGTTGTCTTGCATCGTTTGATGGTCAATTGTCAAACAAAACGGTGTGCCAACTTCATCCTGGCGCCGATAGCGGCGACCAATAGACCCAGCTTGATCATAAAAGACTGCGAAGCGTTGCTTGAGCAGATCGCGAATTTCCTGAGCTTTCTCCGGATGTCCATCTTTACGGAGGAGGGGAAAAATACCAACCTTGATTGGTGCTAGTCTTGGCTTAAGGCGCAGCACAATCCGCGGCTCGTTGTCTTGTACGTCCTCGTCGTAGGCGTCGAGGAGTGTGACGAGCAAAATACGATCGACGCCGGCCGCAGGTTCAATCACATACGGTTTGTACCGTTCTCGCGTCTCTTCGTCAAAAAACGTGAGATCTTTGCCGCTAGATTCGGCATGTTGTCTAAGATCGAAATCGGTACGACTGGCGACACCTTCTAGTTCTCCCCAACCAAATGGATACTGGTATTCGATGTCCGTCGTCGCCTTCGAGTAGTGTGCTAAATCCTCCTGAGGATGATCATAGAGGCGAAGGTTTGCGGACTTGACGCCGAGCCAATCAGTGTACCACCGCATGCGCTGTTCACGCCAATAGTCGAACCATTCATCCTCTGTACCGGGTTTGACGAAGAACTCCATTTCCATCTGCTCAAATTCACGGGTGCGGAAGATGAAATTCCCTGGTGTAATTTCATTGCGGAACGATTTACCAATTTGTGCGATGCCAAATGGCGGCTTCAGCCGGCTCGCTTGCTGGACGTTTAGGAAATTAACGAATATCCCTTGCGCCGTTTCTGGTCGCAGAAATGCTACCGCTGCGTCTTCTTCCACCGGTCCGACAAAAGTCTTGAACATCAGATTGAATTGACGTGCTTCGGTGAGATCGCATTCCATGCCTTTAGGGCATTGGCGGTCGGCTTTGGCAGGAATATGGTCCGCACGAAAGCGACGCTTGCAGTTACGACAGTCGACCAACGGATCTGAGAAGCCTGCGATGTGTCCTGAGGCTTCCCACACGCGGGGGTGCATGAGAATGGCAC
Organism: uncultured delta proteobacterium; assembly: GCA_963733195.1. Classification (GTDB taxonomy): domain Bacteria; phylum Desulfobacterota; class Binatia; order Bin18; family Bin18; genus VGTJ01. The sequence continues at coordinate 8,200 of CAVTCR010000019.1, read as the reverse complement.
TCTCGATGCCGACGATGTTTTCACGCGAGGTCACCATGTAACGCCACCACGCTTCACGGATGTTCCTCTTGAGTTCAACCCCTAGCGGTCCGTAGTCCCAGGTGCTGGCAAAGCCGCCGTAAATTTCACTGGAAGGAAAGACAAATCCGCGCCGTTTACACAGGTTGACGATCTTGTCCATTGTCACTGTCATAGGTGTGGAGCCGTATCATTCCCCTACAGGGTCGTCAACGAGAGAATCTGTAAGGAGTCCAGCTTGTTCGAGGAATGCTCGAGACTTCAGTGGCCGCGTCAGGTGACGCATGAGTAGTCCGGTGACTATTGCTCGTAGCTCTCGACACGTTTGTGGTGCCGCATGGGAGAACAAGAGCGTGCCAGGTCGCGTGGATTGCGGGTTCTCTAAGAGACGAAGAGTTTCAGGTGAGAGGCGAACGGTTGCTCCTCCTTTATCGCGACAGCGTAAGCACAGCAACCCGCCGAGGCTCGGGGAGAACATGACAGACGGGTCTGCTACTGTGGGTAAATGAGGGATAGGGATAGGAAGTCCGCACCGCTGGCAGCCTGCGATATTTGGGGCATAGCCAGTATGCACGAGGAGCAACAACTCGAAGGCCGAGAGAAACAACGACGGTAGTTTCGTATACTCTTCAAGTATGGTCAAACCCTGGAGCAACAACTCGTAGAGTTCCGGCCCAGACTCCCGTCCAGCGACCATCACATCAATGAGTTCCGTGAGATAGCTTGCAAATCCGTAGCGTTGCAGGTCACGGCTTGGGGCGCGGAAACTTCGCAGCAAGTCGCAGCCAAAGATGAAGGCAAGTTCGTCGGCACGGACGGGTCGAAATCGTAGCTGCACATGGGTAAAGGGTTCGAGTACATTGACAAATCGTCGTTGGGAACGTTTCGCTCCTTTTGCGATTCCTGTCACTTTGCCCCAATTTCGTGTGAGAAAAGTGACAATTTTGTCGGACTCACCATGAGCCCGTCCTCGCAGAACAATTGCTGGCGTTCGTTCTTCAACCATACGTATAATTTTTATCTTGACACTCAAGCAGGTGGTTCTTAGATTTTGAGGACAGCGTCTCTATAGATAGAATACGAGAGACCGATCTTTTCACAAGGGCAGGGGGTCATTACATGAGTACATCAGAACAGGAAAACGGACTGGCATCTACGGAAGGACAGCCCGATCCATCTGTGTCGCAAGAGCCTACAGAGGAAAACCCGCAAACAGAGTCAGCGGTCGACGAACTAGCCGCACTCCGCCTGCAAGTCGAGGAAAAATCTCAGGGAGGCAAAGGCGAATTACGATCTCTTTCTGCGTGAACGAGCGGAAAACGAGAACTTTAAGCGGCGCATGCAACGGGATAAATCCGAAGCTTTACGTTTTGCCAATGAACCTCTTGTTCGCGACATCCTCCCGGTGCTTGATAATCTAGAACGAGCACTTGCCCATGCGCAAGGTGGAAGTGGGGGGCAATCGCTTGTGGATGGGGTAACACTGGTGGCGCGCGCGTTTCTTGAGACGCTCGAAAAGCATGGAGTGAGCCGAGTGAGCGCCAAAGGGCAACCCTTTGATCCAACTAAGCACGAAGCTATGGCGCAAGTCGACAGTACGGAAGTGGCATCGAATACTGTAGTTGATGAATACACTCCGGCGTATATGCTGCACGACCGTTTACTACGACCTGCATTGGTAACTGTTGCTAAAGCGCCAACCGAAGAGAAAAAATCTGACGCTTAAAGGTTGCACAGCGATGAAGGGATGATTACAGATCCTGTGTAAGGGCCGATAAGGTCGACGGTTTTCGTAAGGAGCATGTATATGGCAAAAGTTATTGGTATTGACCTGGGGACGACGAATTCGGTGGTAGCAATTATGGAAGGGGGCGATCCCAAAGTCATCACCAACTCTGAAGGTAGTCGCATTACACCTTCGGTGGTCGCGTTTACCGACAGTGGGGAGCGGTTGGTTGGTCAGATTGCTCGTCGTCAGGCGGTAACGAATCCAGAAAATACGATTTTTTCAATTAAGCGATTGATTGGTCGCCGCTTTGAGGATGCTCAGGTTGTGAAGGCGACCAAGATTCTTCCCTACAAAGTGGTTAAGGCTGATAATGGTGACGCGTGGGTAGAGAGCCGCGGGAAAAAATATAGTTCGCCAGAAGTTTCTGCGTTTATTTTACAGAAAATGAAGCAAACCGCAGAAGATTACTTGGGTGAAACGGTGACCGATGCCGTCATTACTGTTCCTGCCTACTTTAACGACTCGCAGCGGCAAGCGACGAAAGATGCTGGACGCATCGCCGGACTCAATGTTCTACGCATCATCAACGAACCGACCGCCGCCTCGCTTGCATATGGACTAGATAAGAAGAAGGACGAAAAGATTGCGGTCTTTGATCTTGGTGGTGGCACGTTCGATGTCTCCATTCTCGAAGTCGGCGACGGAGTGTTTGAAGTCAAATCCACCAACGGTGATACTTTCCTGGGTGGTGATGATTTTGATCAGCGGATCATCGATTATCTCGCCGATGAATTTAAGAAAGACCAAGGGGTTGATCTGCGCAAAGATCGGATGGCTCTGCAGCGTCTCAAAGAAGCAGCAGAGAAGGCGAAGATTGAGCTGTCGTCATCCATGGAAACCGAAGTCAATCTCCCATTTATTACTGCTGACCAGAGTGGTCCGAAGCATCTCACGATGAAACTCACTCGAGCAAAGCTCGAAGCGCTCTGTTCCGACCTGCTTGATCGGCTTGAAGCGCCGTGCTTGGCAGCGTTAAAGGATTCTGGCTTATCAACCCGCCAGATCGACGAAGTCGTTCTGGTCGGTGGCATGATCCGCATGCCGGCAGTACAAGAGCGCGTGCGCAAGATCTTTGGCAAAGAACCGCACAAAGGAGTGAATCCCGACGAAGTGGTGGCAATTGGCGCCGCGATCCAAGGCGCAGTCCTCAAAGGAGAAGTCGAAAGACGTTCTCTTGTTGGATGTGACGCCACTTTCCCTTGGGATCGAAACGCTTGGCGGAGTATTTACCCGGCTCATTGACCGTAACACTACCATTCCGACAAAAAAGAGCCAGGTATTTTCGACCGCAGCGGATAATCAAACCGCAGTGACGATCCGAGTCTTCCAAGGTGAGCGTGACATGGCGGCAGATAACAAACTATTAGGTCAGTTTGACCTTGTTGGTATTCCGCCTGCTGCGCGTGGCGTTCCACAGGTTGAGGTAACGTTCGATATCGATGCTAATGGTATCGTACACGTGAATGCCAAAGATCTTGGAACAGGGAAAGAACAGTCGATCCGCATCACCGCGTCGAGTGGTCTCTCTGAGAGTGAGATCAAGAATATGGTGAAAGATGCCGAGGCGCATGCGGAAGAGGACAAGAAGAAAAAAGAGCGCATCGAAGCGCGTAACCATCTTGATACCCTTATCTACTCAACCGAAAAGTCACTCAAAGACCATCGCAGTGAGGTAGATGAAGCTGCCGCGAGCACTATTGACGCAGCATTGGAAAAAGCCAAAAAAGCGATGGAAGGTGACGACGTAGAGGCGATCAAAGCGGCACAAGAAGAGTTGACCCAAGCGTCGCATAAACTTGCTGAAGCGATGTATGCACGAGTGGCGAAAGAACAGCAAGCGGCGGGAGCTGATGGTGATGGGCAAGCAGGGGCTGCTGGTGGCAATAGCAAACCGCAAGACAAAGAGAATGTAGTTGATGCTGACTTCGAAGAGGTGAAGTAACCGGAAGGATGCATTGACAGACCCGTCTCTCTACCCCCACTTTTCTTACATTGGAAGAGTGGGGGTTTTTTTGTTATAGGGGAAATGAGCGCGGGATATGGCAAACAAAGCCGATTACTACGAACTGCTGGGTGTAAACCGGAATGTGGGCGACGACGAACTGAAAAAGGCGTATCGCAAGGCCGCGATGCGTCATCACCCTGATCGTAATCCGGGAGACAAAAAAGCAGAAGAGAAATTCAAAGAACTGTCTGAGGCCTATCAAGTCCTTTCTGACCAGGAGAAGCGGGCACGGTACGACCGCTTCGGGCATGCGGCTTTCGAGCAAGGTGGTGGGCCGGGCGGCTTTCAAGGAGGATTTGATTTTTCGGGAAACTTTGAAGACCTCTTTGGTGATATTTTTGGCGACATCTTTGGTGGGGGGGCCCGTGGTGGACGGCGACGTGCCCGACGTGGCGAAGATCTCAGTTACAGCATGGAGATCTCCTTTGAGGAGGCAGCGTTTGGTGCGGAGAAAACCATCTCGGTACCGCGCGCTGCGATTTGTGAAACCTGCCAAGGCAAAGGCGCGAAACCAGGAACAACGCCAAAAACCTGCGGCATGTGTCGTGGTAGTGGCCAAGTCCGCTTCCAACAGGGGTTTTTCACTGTCGCACGTACCTGTAATCAGTGTGGAGGACAAGGGTCCGTTGTCACCGATCCCTGTGAAACATGCCGTGGTGCTGGAGCGATACGAAAGACGGCCACACTACAAGTAAAGATTCCCGCTGGCGTGGACAATGGGGCACGTCTGAAGCTGCGAGGAGAAGGCGAAGCTGCTCCTGGTGGTGGTGCACCGGGCGATTTATACATCCTGATTCATGTGCGGGAGCATCCACTCTTCAAGCGACAAGACACGACTGTCATCTGTGATATTCCGATTAGCTTTCCGCACGCAGCACTTGGTACTGAGATGGAAGTTCCTACCCTGGAAGGAAAGATCAAACTGAAAATTCCTGCTGGGACACAATCAGGAAACGTTTTTCGTCTGCGCGGTAAAGGTATTCAAGATCTCCAGAGCAGCGGACGCGGCGATCAATTGGTTCGTGTCCTGGTCGAAACACCCAAAAAGCTCAGTGCACGGCAGCGTGAGTTACTAGAAGAATTTGCACGCTTGGACGGAGCCGATGTGCATCCGATGAGCAAAGGGTTCTTCGAGAAAGTGAAAGAACTCTTTGGCTAATCTCACATGAAGCTACGCGATTTCGGCGAGTTCCCTTTTCTTCGCCGTCTGCAGGAACGTGTGCCTGCGTGATACGCGTGTTCAGCTCGGCATTGGTGACGATTGTGCCGCGCTGGTTTTTCCTGGCACGACTTTACTAACGATCGATACATTAGTAGAGAACGTCCACTTTCGTCGTGAGTGGACTACCCTTTCCCTCCTTGGCGAAAAGGCATTTGCGGTCAATGCCAGTGACATCGCTGCTATGGGCGGAGAACCAACATTCGCGTTGTTGAGTCTGAGTGTACCACAAGACACTGAGGTTGAAGATCTTGATGCATTTTTTGACGGGTTCCTACGTGGGGCTGGAAGCTGTAATACGGCGTTGATCGGCGGCAATATGAGCGCCGCACCATGTTGGATGATCGCCGTGACACTCCTAGGACATGCCCTACACGGCCTCATCACTCGATCTGGAGCCCAGCTTGGCGATGATGTGTACGTTACGGGTACGCTGGGTGATGCTGCGTTGGGCTTACGAGTTCTGCAAGAAGGGCGAAGTGATGCACATGCTGAAGAAGCAAAAGCGCGTTTTCTGTGCCCTACGAGTCGCATCGAGATCAGTCGATCCCTTGCAACTCAGCATCTTGCTACTGCGATGATCGATGTCAGCGACGGACTCCTCCAAGATCTTGGCCACATCTGTGAAGCGAGCAAAGTTGGCGCAGAGATCGAAGGAGAACGGCTTCCCCTGTCTCCCAGCTATTGCGCGTTGCGTGGGGAGCACGAGTGGGATCTTGCACTTACTGGTGGTGAGGATTATGAATTGCTTTTTACGGCACCGATGACACAGCGTGCCACGATTGCCGAGATCGCCCACGCCACGCACTCGACGATTACCCGTATTGGTCGGGTCACCACGCATTCGCAGGGAATCCGCGTGCATGCCACCGATGGGAGTGTATACACTCCGACACAGGCAGGATACGACCACTTTCGTACAGAGTGAGCTATGGACCGCGCGCGGCTTCACGAATTACTCACGCAAGTGCGAGATGGGACAGTAGATGTCGAACACGCCCTGAATACCCTCAAGACGTTGCCGTTTGAGGATCTCGGGTTTGCTCGCATCGACCATCACCGTGCACTCCGTAAAGGCTTTCCTGAAATGATTTTCGGGCAAGGGAAAACTGCACGACAGATTAGCGAGATCGCACGACGCATAGCAGCCAACGGGCAAAACGCCATGATTACCCGCCTGGAGGAGCAGAAGGCGCAAGAAGTGCAAGCCTCGATTCCTGCCCTTCGCTATTATCCAGATGGTCGGATTGGTGCGCTTGGAGAACCTCCTATTCCTCCCGTTGACCAGGGGACGATTCTCGTTGTCGCTGCGGGTACGGCTGACCTCCCGGTCGCTGAGGAAGCTGTAATCACGGCTGAACTCATGGCGAACAAGGTTGATCGATTATACGATGTTGGTGTGGCTGGCTTGCATCGGTTGCTGGGCAGCGTGGAGAAACTACGATGCCGCATCGGTCGTGATCGTTATCGCTGGTATGGAAGGTGCCTTGCCCAGTGTCATTGGAGGACTCGTTGATCGTCCTGTCATCGCCGTACCAACGAGCATCGGATACGGTGCGAGTTTCAACGGCTTGGCGGCGTTGCTTGCCATGCTCAATTCGTGTGCAGCCGGTGTGACGGTTGTCAACATCGATAATGGCTTCGGTGCCGCTGCGGCCGCAACGCTGATGAACCGTAAGCGACTATAGATTGCGGAATGCTGATTGCGGACTATGGAATCTGCACAAGCCTCGTCTTCCAATCCGCAATCTACAATTCGCATTCCGCGATTCTACTATGCCTGAAAAACCGAAGGCTCGGATCACTAAAGGTCGTGCTAAACGTGCACTGCAGGTTGGTTCATTGACCACCTCGGTTGGCAGTAGCTACGTGTGGCATGCACTGAAACGTCCCTTTCAGTCTACCGCGACGAAAGATCAAGAACTGTTCGACCTCCATCTCAAGAACGCATTCCGTATAGTCGAACGCTCACGCGAACTGCGCGGTGCTTTCATGAAACTCGTGCAGATGCTCAGCATGCGCGACGACATGTTCCCGGCCGAGGCACTCAGCATTCTTTCAGTTGTCCAGTCCTCTGTTCCGCCGATGGAGTACGACCTTATTCGTGACCAAATCAAAAGTGAATTAGGCAAGTATCCTGAACAAGTATTTAAGAACTTTGAACGCGATGCGTTTGCTGCTGCGTCGCTTGGGCAAGTACACAAAGCGACGCTCAAGAATGGCAAATCCGTGGTCGTCAAAGTCCAGTATCCTGGCGTGGATGAAACTGTCGAGCAGGACCTCAAGAACTTGAAGGCACTCTTGCAGGTGTTCACTACGATGGCGCGCGATGTGCTGCGGCAGAAGTTTGATGCCAGCGAGGTTTATCAGGAGATGGAAGAACGCCTGCGGGAAGAATTGGACTACGTGAATGAAGCTAATAAACTCGCGTTGTTTCAGCGACTGTTTGCGGATGACGACGAAGTCATTATTCCACAGGTGTATCCGGATTTCTCCTCGCGCCGTGTGCTGACCATGCAGCATGTCGAAGGTTATAAGCTCCAAGATATGTTCTCTGCAGGAGTGGATCAATCGCTCAAAGACTGGATTGCAGTCAAATACTTCCAGATGACGTGGCGACAAATTATTGAATTCGGCATTTTACACACTGACCCACACCCAGGGAACTATTTGGTGACCTATCATCCGAAAATTGCGATGCTCGACTTCGGTAGTGTACGCATTTTTCCCGAAGAAATCCGCAAGGGATACCTTCATCTTGTCAAAGCAATTCTTGAGCGCGATGAGAACATGATGGCCGAATGTTTTGTGACTCTTGGTTATCTCAATCCCAACGAAGAGCCAGCACCGTTGGTGAAGATTATGTACCTCATCTTCGAGCCGGTGTTGGAAGATCGTGCGTATGATCCGCATGATTTCGACTCAGTCGGCAAGACGGTGGAAATCACGAATATTAGCTTAGAGAATCGTATTCTCAACGCGCCTGGTCACCGCTTGTTTCTCGTGCGTGCGCTGTGGGGGCTAGATTCTTATATCCATCAATTTCGTACCATTACCAACTGGCATAGGATATTTCGAGAATGCGTGGAACGAGTGACACAGTAATACAATTCGGCAACGAAACAAAGGAGAAAATACCTGTCACCATTTCCCCTTCTCCCCCTCCCTG
>CAVTCR010000018.1:0-93805 GCA_963733195.1 uncultured delta proteobacterium | reverse complement strand
AACTGCGATCGAGTTCTAGTACACGACCAATGACTTTCTCCCGCCGGGTGACGCTCATCATCGTGCAGCCGAGTCTGGAAGTAACTCTTGAACAGTTCAATTACCGGCAAATATGGATACGCTTTGTCGTGGGAAACAGAGAAAGCTTCCAGCACCAGACAGCCACTGACGCGAGCAACTTGAATTCATGGAACAGACGGGACTTGCCTAGCCCCGGCTCGCCTATTACTCCGACAATCTGTCCGTGCCTCGGCTTTCGCTTGCGTTAAGGCTCTCTGCAGTTGCTCCATCTCACTTTGCCGTCCGACAAACCGCGCCAGTCCCCGCTGGGCGGCGGTCACCTGCATCCGGGTGCGTAGCGGTCCCGCCCCTAGCACTTCGTAGATGTTCAGCGGCTCGGCGATATCTTTGATCTGGTCTCCCCCTAGCGCTTTGAATTCGAAGTAACCCTCGGTCAGCTTGTGAGTCTAGGTACAGACGACAATCGATCCTGGGGCCGCCAGGTTTTCCATGCGCGCCGCGAGATTGGTGGAATGACCCACGGTACATAATCGGCATGGAGATCGTCTTTACGAATCGAACGCACCACGACTTCGCCCGTGTTCACTCCGACGCGCATCAACAGCGGAGGATAGCCCTTTGGCCGCAGCGTATCGCCATAGCGGCGCATCTCCTCTTGCATCCGTAAGGCGGCATAGAGCGCTCGTTGAGGATGATCTTCATGGGCGATGCGGTGCCCCGAAAGGGCGAAGATCCGTCGCCTAGGGCTTGAGCGACATAGCCTTCGTAGCGATGTACGGCGTCCATCATGAGCTGTAGCGCGGGATCAATGATTGCGCCGGGTCTCTTCGGGATCGAGATCTTCAATTAACGCGGTTGAGCCTTTGAGGTCGGCAAACAGAGCGGTAATGATTTTGCGCTCGCCATTCGTGGCGCCGCGGGCTTCCATCGCTGCTTGTTCTGCACGGATGCGCTCGGCCAAATGAACAGGGGTATAACTCGCGGGAGGAGGCGATGGCGGCGAAGACGTGCTGCTTCGCTCGGTGCAGGGACAACCCTTGCCCCTGTCCAGACCAGCACTTTGCCGTCTTCATCGGCGCGACCTGTTGCACGTCGATGAGTTCCTCTTTGGGTGCCTCTAGCGCTCCTCATCGAGCCCGAACTGCACCTTCAGCGCGCGATAGGTCAACCGCCGCGGCTGTTGGAGGAGGGTGGCGACTTGGTCGACGACCACGGAGAATTTCATCCGGCCCCCTCCGCCAATGCGTCCAACAGCGCCTTTGCCTCTTGTAAATCTTTGGTGTCGAATCCTTCGGTGAACCAGTTGTAGACCTCAGATAACATCTGGTGAGCTTCAGCTCTCTTGCCTTGCGCTGCCACAGCGGCTCAAGCTCATTGCCGCACGCAGTTCCAGCGACTTCGCCTGCTGTCTGCTGGGCAATCTCGATGGCTTTGAGAAAACACTCTTCGGCTTCCCCTTGGTGGTCTGGGGGTTAGGGTCTGGGGCTCGGTAACTTGACAATCTGAACTACTGACACCTGGTAACTTTTGCAGCGTAAGTTCGCCTTTGAGCCGATACAGCTCCGCCTCGTAGTAACGCTCCCCAGTGTCGTCCACGAAAGCTAGGGCCTCGGCTAGCACGGTCGCCCTTCTTCTACCTGTCCCATTTCCCATACGCCTCAGCCAGCAGAGCAAGACAATACGGCTGTCCAACTCTGCTCCCGTAGCCCGGTAGGCCGCCAATCCCTGGCGCATCTGTGCAAGCCCTTCTTCTCCCTGCCCTGCTCAGCTAGCGCCCAGCCCCGGAAAAGAGTTCCCTACCGCTATCCAGTACGGAAATCCCTGCTCGGTAGCGAGTTCAATCACCGCCTCTGCCAGCTCTTGGGCTACCTGCCCCTCTCGGCGGAGACGATGGAACTATGGCAGCAAGCTTAAGGGCCTAGGCTAGACTATAGGGGTGAGACAGCCCTTGAGCCAAGGTGAGTGCCTCGTGGCTCCTCTTCAGGGCCTGATCAGGATAGCCAAGAAACCACAGGGTCCAGCTCATAGGCAGGCAATCGGCAGGTATAGCCATAATCCAGGGGCCTCGGAATGCGGTAGCCGCATCAGACGTAGTGTGCTGATGAGGGTGCTGCTGAGGGTCATAGAGCGCAATCGCCTGCTCCAAGTGCTGTCGGGGCCGGGGAAACTCTCCAAGATAGCACAATGTTATCCCAGTACCCAAGTGGGCCAGCAACAGCAAGATACGGGTCTTGGATGCTTTGGGCTAGAGGCAGCACTGTTCCGCCAGCTCACGGGCCGTCTGTAGCTCCCCTCGGATTAGATAAAACTCAGAGCAGTCCCACAGCACGGGGAAGAGCTGAGGAGTTCTCCCACCTGCTGGCATAGCTCCCGCGCCCGAGTCGTAGTTTCTCCACTTCTGGGGCCGCATTGCCCTTGGTGGTAATCAGAGCAGGACCCAGGGCAAGTTGTAGGGTGAGTTCTTGCTGGATGCGCTCAGGAGTATCCGGCAGGGTCTTGAGTAACTCCAGCCCCCTCGTGAGGTGGCTATCGCTTCCACATTGGCCGAGCGCTGGGTGGCTCTCTGCCTGCCTTCTGCCAATAGGGAATGGCCTGCGCGATGAGTCCTGCCTCGGTGTAGTGATGGGCTAGTAACTCCGGTTGGATCTCGCTGGTCTCGGGAAACCGCTCTTCCAACACTTGGGCGACCTGCTGATGCTACTGCTGGCGGCGGCTCTTGAGTAACGACTGATAGGCCGTGTCCTGAATCAGCGCATGCTTGAAGAGATAGCTGCGCCTGCGGTGGGAGCCACTCTGATAGACCAGCTCGGCTTCGACTAACTGCCGCAGTCCCTGTTGTAATATGTCCTCGTCGATCGGTGAGACGGCCTGGAGTAAGGCATAGTTAAATTCGCGTCCGATCGTAGCTCCGATTTGGGCGATCTCTCTGCACAGTGGCCAAGCGATCCAGGCGCGCCATGAGGGAGTCTTGTAAGGTGGAGGGAATCGCCAGCGGCGGTAGGCGCACCGCTCAGCTCATAGTGGCCGTCTACTTCTCGTGACTAAGTCCGACTCCACGACCATCTTGGTCAGCTCTTCCACAAACAAGGGCACTCCGTCGGTCTTAGCTCACAATCTGTTGTAATATCTCTGTTGGCAGAGCCTTTCCGCCGGTGACTTTCTCAACCATGGCCTCGACATGTGGTCGTCCCAAGCGATTGAGTGTGAGCTGGGTGAAATAGGACCGTGGACTCCACGGCGGCGTAAACTCAGGCCGAAAGGTTAATATCGAGAACACTCGTGCGGTTGGAATTTGTTCCAGAAATAGCGTCAGCACTTCTAGTGTGGAAGGATCGGCCCAGTGCAGATCTTCCCAGGCGCAGTACACCGCTGCCTTCTGCGCTTCTTCCATGATCCACGCCACCAACGCTTCTTGCGTCTTCTGCTTCTGCTTCTGCGGACTCAGCGTCAGAGGGGGAATACCCTCAGGCTGGGGTAAGGAAAGCAAAGCTGCTAATAATGGCAGGGTCTCGGCTTGGGGGAAACGATAGGTAGCAAGCGTCTGCTGGAGTTTGTTGAGCTTGATTTGCGGTGTCTCTTCGCGCTGAAACTGCAACAAGCGGTGGAGATGATCGATGATAGGATACAAGGCACTGTTCTGGTGATAGGGCGAACAGCGAAACTCAATGCGCGTGGCACCCTCGTGCCAGTACCTGCTCTTTGAGTGCTTGCACCAAACGCGATTTGCCGATGCCCGGCCTCCCCACTGAGCAACACGACTTGGCCTGCCCCGTCTTTGGCCTGTGTCCAGCGCCGCTGCAATAAGCCCAGTTCTTCGTTCCGTCCGACCAATGGCGTTAAGCCTGTACCAACGGCCACCTCAAAGCGGCTCTGCGCGCCGCTCTCTCCGATGACACGATACACCGACATTGGAGCAGAGATGCCTTTGAGTGTCTGGGGTCCCAAGTCCTGACACTCGAATAAGCCCTGCACCAGACGATGCGTCGCCGCACTCATGACCACTGTGTCAGGCTCCGCTACCCCCTGGACCCGAGCAGCAATGTTGGGCGTCTCGCCCAACGCCAGCCGTTCCGTGCGCTCCGCCTGCGCCGATCTCGCCCACGACCACCGGCCCGGTGTGAATGCCAATGCGCACCTGTAACGGTGGCGTAAACAGCGAACTGGCTGACTGCCACTACGATCTCTAATCCCGCCGCGCACGGCCCGCACCGCATCGTCTTCATGCGCCACCGGATAGCCAAAGTACACCAGCACGCCATCCCCCAGATATTGCGCGATATGCCCTCATAGCGCGCAATGACCTTCTGACAGGCGGTCTGATAGGCCACGCACGCGGGCATGATAGTCTTCGGGATCGAGCTGTTGCGAGAGTGTCGTGGACCCCACCAGGTCAATGAACTGCACCGTCAACTGGCGCCGTTCTGCCTCGGGAGGACGAGGGACTGAAGACTGAGGGAAGTGAGTACTTTGAACCGCGGATCGTACTCCCGCCGTCGTACCGATCCATACCAGTACTTTCCCGTCTTCATCGATGGCGACTTGTTCGCTTTCGATGAGCTCTTCCTTGAGGGCGGCAAGAGCATCATCGGACAGCTGAAACTGCACTTGGAGCAGGCGATAAGTGACACGCCCTTTTGTTTGCAGTAGCACCCGTACCTGATCCAGGATCTTGATCAGCGTCATCGGGCTGCCTCTGCCAGCTGTTCCAACAGCGCTTTCGCCTCTTGCAAGTCCTTGGTGTCAAACCCTTCGGTGAACCAGCGTAAATCTCAGATAACAGCTGCGTGAGCTTCGGTCTGTCTTGCCTTGTTGTTGCCACAGACGCGCTCAAGCTCATCACCGCCCGCAGCTCCAGCGACTTTGCTTGCTGCTGACGAGCAATCTCGATGGCTTTGTGAAAACACTCTTCAGCTTCGCTTTGGCGACTTTGGGACCTTGGACCTTGAGACCTTGGCGACTGATGAGCGTCAGCTCCCCTTTCAGCCGATACAGTTCCGCCTCATCCTCACGCCCCCTAACTCTGTCCACTGCAGCCAACACCTGGGCCAACAAAGTCAACCCTTCCTCTACCTGTCCCACCTTTCCATACGCCTCGGCCAGCAGGGAAAGACCAAATGGACCCCGGTTTTGGTGCATCTGGGCAATGCCCTCTTGCACCTGGCCTTGTTCCACCAGCGCCCAACCTCGCACCAGCGTCCCAACTGCCAGCAAGAATGGAAACCCCTGTTCGCTAGCGAGCGCTATCGCCGCCTCGGCCCGCTCTCGGGCCGTGTCCTCCTCGCGGCGCTCTTGATGAAGCAGTGCAGCAAAGCTGAGAGCAAAAGCCAAGCTGTAGGGGTGAGCACGCTCCTGTGCGAGGATCAGCGCGTCGCGGCTTTCCTTTAGGGCCTGGTCCGGATAGCCAAGCACCCAGAGGACCCTCGACCCATGGGTGAGGCATCCGACTCCGGGGTCTTGTGCATAGAGGAGAGCATGAGACTGATGCTGCTGAGGGTCGTAAAGGGCAACGCCCTGCTCAAAGTGCTTTCGGGCGAGGGCAAACTCACCCAGCACGAACAAGGGCACCCCTAATGCGTAGTGGGCCTCTAGGAGGAGAGCCGGATCCCGGGCGCTCTGGGCCAGGTGCAAAACCTGCTCCCCCAGCTCCCTGGCCGTCTGGTGCTCGCCTCGCAATGAATAGAATGCACGCAGTCCCCACAACACAGGGAAGAGTTGCGGAGTTTCCGCCACCTGCTGACACAACTCGCGCGCTCGGGCGTATGTCTCTCCTACCTCAACCGCCCCAGGGCCCTTGGTCATCAGCAGCGAACGCCCCAGGCCAATTTGGAGCGTCAGTTCTTGTTGGGTGCGTTCGGGGGTGTCCGGTTGCATTTTGAGCAGCGTCAAGCCTTTAGTGAAATGGCTGACCGCTTCAATATTGGCTGAGCGCTGATGCGCTCTCTGTCCGGCCTGCTGCCAGTACGGAATGGCCTGCTCAATGAGCCCCGCCTCGGTGTAGTGGTGGGCGAGGAGTTCGGGCTGATTCTCTTTTGTGTCAGGGAATTGCTCTTCTAACACCTGAGCGATTTGCTGGTGGAGCTGCTGGCGCGTGCTCTTGAGTAAGGATTGATAGGCCGTGTCCTGAATCAGCGCATGCTTGAAGAGATAGTGGGCCTGGGGCACCAACCCGCGCTGATACACCAGCTCCGCTTCCACCAATTGCTTCAGTCCCTGCTGTAATGCTTCTTCGTTCAGTGACGAGACGGCCTGGAGCAAGTCGTAGTTAAATTCACGTCCGATCGTAGCGCCCACCTGGGCAATCTCTTTGGCGGCTCCCAGTCGATCCAAGCGGGCCATGAGCGAATCTTGTAACGTCGCCGGAATTGCCAGTTGTAGGGGCGACGCCATGCGTCGCCCCTACGGATTCCACCACGCTCTTCGTCAATTCTTCGACAAACAACGGCACGCCATCGGTCTTGGTCACGATTTGTTGCACTATCTCAGGAGGCAAAGCTTTGCCGCCCGTGACTTTCGCGACCATCGCCTCGACCTGACTGCGTTCTAAGCGGTTCAGTGACAGTTGACTGAGGTAGGAGTGGTTGCTCCAGGGTGGTATGAATTCCGGGCGAAACGTCAGCAGCACCAACAGTCGTGTCGTAGGCACTTGGTCAAGCAAGAGTGTGAGCACCTCTAACGTCGAGGGATCGGCCCAGTGCACGTCTTCCCAGAGGTGTAGACGGTCTTCTGTTCTGCTTCCTCGATGAGCCACGCCACTAAGGCGGCCTGGGTCTTCTCTTTCTGCTTCTGCGGACTCACAGTAATCGGTGGAGAGTCTTCGGGATATGGTAACGACAACAACGCAGCCAAGAAGGGCACCGTGTCCGCTTGAGGAAAGCGATAGTGGCTCAGCGTCTGCTGGAGTTTCTCAAGTTTGACAGCAGGTAAATCCTCTCGTGTAAACTGCAACAGGCGTTGCAGGTGCTCGATGATCGGATAGAGGGCACTGTTCTGATGATAGGGCGAGCAGCGAAACTCAATGCGGGTCGCTCCTTCGTGCCCCAGCTGCTCTTTGAACGCCTGTACCAACCGCGATTTGCCAATCCCCGGCTCACCGCTGAGGAACACCACCTGGCCGTGCCTTCTTTGGCCCGCTCCCAGCGCTGCCGCAACAAGCCAAGTTCTTCGATCTCGCCCGATTAGCGGCGTCAAGCCTTTTCGCATCGCCCACCTCAAAGCGGCTCTGCGCCTCGCTCTCGCTGATGACTCGATACAGCGAGAGAGGCGTGGAGAGCCTTTTAGCGTCTGGGGTGCCCACGTTCCTCAGCTCTCAAATAAGCCATCCACCAGCCGATAGGTCGCCGCGCTGATGACCACCTGTCGGGCTTGGCGTTCCCTGGCACCCGAGCAGCAATGTTGGGCGTCTCGCCCAACGCCAGAGATCTCGCGCTTCTCGCTACTGCCGATCTCGCCAACCACCACTAAACCCGTGTGAATGCCGATACGGACCTGCAAGGGATGGGGTAACTGTCATCGTTCCTGGAAGGACAGCCTCTTGAATTGCCTCGAATGATCTCCAACCCCGTCCGTACGGCCCGTGCGGCATCATCTTCGTGCGCCAGCGGATAGCCGAAGTACACCAACAGCCCATCGCCCAAGTGTTGGGCAACGTACCCGTCGTACCGCCGGATCACCTCTGTGCAGGTCTCTTGATACGCGCTGTACCACCTCGCGTAGCTCTTCCGGGATCAAGTTGCGTCGAGAGCGCGGTCGAGCCCACGAGGTCACAGAACATCACGGTTAACTGCCGGCGTCCCTCTCGGCGGCGCGTCTAGGGTGCTGGCGTCTGAAGGATCTAGACGTCTGAACGATGGATGTTCGCCCTGGTTCCTCTGACTCCAGACTCTGGACTCTAGACTCTGGACTGCTGTTGCCGACCCATACCAGAACCGCGCCGTCCTCATCGACCGCCAACCGTCTGGCTTTGATGATCTCTTCCTTCAGATCCTCGATATATGCGTCGTCAAGGTCAAACTCACGCTTGAGGGCGCGATATGAAATCCGCCCCTGGCGTTGCAGCATTGCGAGGACCTGTTCCACTATTGCCGAGAACTTCATGATCAGTAGATTCGTTATCCCTGAACCCTACCGTGCGAGTGCTTTCGTCATGCTCGCCTGGCTCCAGGTTACACCAAGATAACAAGAAGCCGTCGGTCGCCGTCCTGTTGGCGCTACGACCGCAACACTTGCCCTGGCAGTGCTCCCGTGTGGCGTTGCTGTTCGTACAACACCGCTCCATTGACGATCGTGTACTGCACGCCACGATCAGCTGGCCAGACTAATCGGCGACCACCGGCCGGTAGGTCACTCTGCCATTCTTGATGGCGAATCGGGCTAATCTTCGGCCCAATCGTGTTGTAGTCAAAGATCACCACATCTGCTGCTTTGCCAACCGCCAACATCCCACGATCGGTAGATACCAAAAAACGCTGCGGGTTCAGAGGTGACCCGCTGAATCGCTCGTTCCAAAGTCATGATCTGTTTATCGCGTACCCACGTACCTAACAGATAGGTACAGTATCCTGCATTGTCGTGCATATCGACGTGCGCACCACCATCAGAAAGACCAATCATCCCTCGGGGGTCGGTAATCAGTTTCGCTACTCGCTCGGGCTGAACGTTAAACAACGCGATGAGAAATTCAGTCTGAAGGTTGTCTTCTAAGGCAATATCAAAGAAGGTATCGAGCGGGTCCTTGCCGCGCTGCCGGGCCACCTCCACTACAGTCTTCCCTTCCAGCGATTTCAATGTGGGATTGTGGACGTCTTTCACTTCCACCAAGTTCCAGTTGCCGGAGAAGATGCGCGGGCTTTCCAGCTCTTTACGAAACGCTTGGCGGAATGCCGGATCACGGTACACCTTCATTTGTTCTTCAGCGGGTTGGTTGAAGGCCGGTTTCCATGAGGGATGGCTACCAAAGAGGAAGGGATTGTGCAGGTTAAATTCGTTGCTCATCGGCAGGCAATTCACTTGCGGAATGCCACCGCGCTTGATCAGCGGCTCGGCTTTACTTAGGGATTCCTGAGCAGCTTCAGGTTTGTCATCGCGATCGACCACTGCCAGCCACGTGACCGGTCGCCCACTTTCTGTGAGTAAGAGATCGAGGAGGTCGTACTCTTCATCGGTCAGCATTCCGGCTGATTTGGTCAGAGTGGTTTCAATCACTCCTTTGCCCAACGCTTTAAGCACATTGGCATAGGCTTTCAGTTCATCATGACTGGCCTGCCGACAGGCCAATGGCCGACCTTTGTACCCCACATGCTGGAGGATGGTGGTTGTGGTCCACCCGAAGGCACCCGCCGCCATCGTCTCGCGCAGCAACGTTTGAATTTGTGTAATCTCACTCGCTGTTGCTGTACGTTCCATCGACTCCTCGCCCATCACATAATGGCGAAAAGGGGTGAGGGGCGCCAAAAAGGCAAGATTGATTCCTAACCCCCGTTGTTGGGCGGCAGCCATGTATTCAGGGAAGCTCTCCCAGTCCCAGGTGATCCCTTTTGCTAACGTGTCAAACGGAATTCCTTCGACGTTGACTAAATCCCAGGTTGCAATCTCTCGTGCCTCAGGACGGCAAGGAGCGATGCCAACGCCACAGTTTCCCATCACGACCGTGGTCACACCATGCCAAGAAGCCGAGGAGAGAGGCCGGTCCCAGCAGATTTGCGCATCATAGTGGGTGTGGGGGTCGATAAACCCAGGCGCGACGATCAGGTCAGACGCATCGATGACACGTTTTGCTCCATCGATAATCTTACCAATAGCTGCAATCTTGCCTCCTGTGATCGCAACATCAACGCGACGCTGCGGAGCCCCTGTACCATCGACCACCGTGCCATTCTTAATGAGAACATCGTACATGAGTTGCCCTCCTAAGTGGTTCCATAGACCTGTCTGCGAGCTGCTGTCAAGGCGAAGAGAGAGAACCCGCAAGTGACGTGACAACCTTAGTGGGGAAGTTGCCGAGATAAAAATCCGATCGTAAGTCTGAAAGGTGGGCAAGGCAGAATTGAACCGTCGACACGAAGATTTTCAGTCCCTCAACGTTGAACCCCAAGTGCGCGACACTTGGAGAAATTTTCAAGGCCGCAACTGGCATCTTCATTGCGTGTTCTTCCTCCCGAAAGGAGGTGTTTATGAGAACACCACTGAAGACTAGTATCGCGGCTGCTCTTCCTCTAGCTTCGTTGCTGTGGATGACACCGCCTGCAATTGCCCATGATAGTTACCGCTCTCATGAGCATCGACGCTCTTGGTCTGAGCCTTACCGTCATCCATACGCTGGCCGCTACACTGGTTGGGAACGATATCGAGGATACAATTCCTCGCGGAGGTATGGAGAAAACCAATGGAAATACAACAAGGCGATGAATCGGCTCGCGCGTCAGGAGCGTGAAGCTCGCGCGAAAGCCTATCGCCGCTACGAGGGCGATCGCCGCGATCCGCGCTATCGGGAGCGGCTCGCCCAGATCGACCGTCGATACGATCACAAGCGTTACAAAGTCGAACGCAATTTGCGTTACCGCTAGTAGAAACGGTCTCTGCTGTTACGCCTGAGGCCAATATCTCACAGGGCCGTGGAGGAATTTCCTTCACGGCTTGCGAGTAGACTCAGGCCAGGGAGGACTCTCCCAGTTTTCATAGAAAAATTTCAGACAGTGCAAAAGTGCATAACACCCTCTTGGTGATGCAGCCAGCAATACCGACGTAAGCAGCGATGGCGGATCCGGCCGCCATCGATATATTGCACGGGAGAAACAGCGACGCTCTCAGCTTGGCGAAGTTAGGGAACGAGAAGCGTTCCCTTAAGTTCAAAATTAACCGTGCCAGCCACTGCCGCGCCGTTCAATCCGACAACTAAGCCGATGACCGTTCCTCGTGTTTCCCACGAGCCCGAGGCTCCCGCGAATCTTTTTGTACTGCCCCGGCTCTGAAATACTCCTCGATTGATGAAGATGCCGGTTCCCGATGCTGGGTCAATGCACAGCACGGAGAACGTCGGCGCCAGTACTAAGATGCTCCCATCGCGAAAACGATTGATTCCGACCCCATTCACGAGGGTAAACTCAAAGTTGCCTGCTGTACACTCTCCGGTGGGGGTGTCGTGTGGTCCCAGCGGTCGGAACTCACCTAGTGTCTCTCCTCTCATCCAACCTACACTTGTATTCCCATTCAGTAATGACAGAGTAGCGGGCACGGCATCGCCGTTCGTATCAATCGCCGTGTCGTGAAAGGAGCCTACACTCCGTTCATGGTACTGAATCGTTCTCGCCTCTGTCGGATGAACGCCTCCGACCAACGAGAATCCAACGACACTCGCCATCGCCAGGGTCTTGAGTTGTTTCATGATGTCCCTCCTATCAGCAAAAATTGTTTCGACCCTAGCGAAATGGTTATCCACAGTCATAGAAAAGACGTGTAATTTTCGTGTAATTTTGGTGTGAGTGGTCACCAACATGAAACCGTCAGTTTGTGAGAATTTCCCACCCTTTCGGCTCGATGTGATCAACGAGCAGCTGTGGCGGGAGAATGCCAAAGGCGCCACAGCCGTGCGATTAAGACCAAAGACCTTCGCTGTGCTCCGTTATCTCCTTGAGCATAGACAGCAGTTAGTCACCAAAGATCAGCTTCTCGAGGCGCTTTGGCCAGGGACCTGGGTAACCGACTCTGCTCTCAAAAGTTGTGTTCGGGAACTTCGCGAGGTGTTTGGTGATGATTCGAAAGCCCCACGGTTCATCGAAACCGTTCATCGTCGTGGCTACCGGTTTGTCGGAAAAGTAGCGAATACTCGGTTTCCAGCAAGCAAGAGGAAGGTATCTGTCGATGTTCCTCAACCGATACTTAAAAATTGGCAACCAACAACGCCTTTCGTGGGTCGAGATTCTGAACTCGCACGACTGCACTCTCTGTTCGGAACCGTCCTTAACGGCGAGCGTCGTCTGGTCTGCGTGACTGGCGAAGCCGGGATTGGAAAAACGACATTAGTTGACGCGTTTCTTTCGCAACTACGGACACGTTACACCCTAAGGGTCGGCCAGGCGCAGTGTATCGAACACTATGGAGCTGGGGAGCCGTATCTACCCATATTCGAAGCGCTAGGACGTTTGTGCCGAACGCCAGACGGGAAGCAGATTAGGAAAGTGCTTCATCGGCATGCTCCTACGTGGCTCATCCAAATGCCCACCCTGCTGGAAGCAGCTGAACTCCCAATGCTCCAGCGCAACGCTCAGGGCGCAACCCAAGAACGCATGCTACGCGAGATGGCAGAGACGTTAGAGGTCCTCTCTCAAGAAGGTCCGCTCGTCCTTGCTCTCGAAGACCTGCACTGGAGTGACCATTCGACACTGGAACTTCTGGCTGTTCTGGCGCGACGACGAGAACCGGCCCGTCTGATGGTCGTTGCAACGTATCGGGCGAACGAGACGGTAGGGAATCGCCTCCCGCTAAGGAGAGTCCTTGATGAACTGCAAGTACACGGGTACAGCGACACATTGCCTCTAAGCTTCTTGACCCAGGCGGATGTCGAAACCTATCTCTCACAACGCTTTCCAGCCCATCGCTTCTCTCGCAAACTCGCTGAGTCGATTCACCGAGGGACAGAGGGAAATCCACTTTTCATAACGAACATTCTTGATGAGTTAGTGCGACAACGCCAAATCGTTACGGTCGATGGCCAGTCGATGTTGTCGGCTCCTATAAAAGCGGAGGCAGTCGAAATTCCGAAGACTCTGGCCCATTTCATTACACGGCAGATCGAAGATTTGAGTGATGCAGAACAGGATCTCCTGGAAGTCGCGAGTGTCATTGATAGCGAATTCTCATCGGCGCTGGTTGCGGCGCTGTTGGCCGAAAATGTCGAAACGATAGAAACCTGTTGTGATACCTTAGTGCGACAAGGACGATTCTTACAATTCGTCGGAACCTCGGAACGGCCCGATGGCAGGATCGCTGCTTGTTATCGTTTCGTTCATGCGTTCTATCGCGATATCTTTTATCGTCGTGTTGGGGTGAACAAACGAGTCCGGCTGCACGAACAGATTGCGAAGCAGCAAGAAGTTACCTATGGCGCTCAAGTAAATGTAATCGCGAGTGAGGTCGCTCTGCACTTCGAGCGAGGCCGCAACTACCCTCGGGCCGTGCACTACCATCAACAAGCCGGAGAGAACGCACTGCGACGGAGCGCTCATAAAGAGGCAGTCGCACATTTCGATGCGGCGCTGAATCTCCTGAGAAAATTACCAACGAGTAGTGAACAAATCGAACGGGAACTTATGCTCCAGGTTGCCCGCACCGCTCCACTAGCGATGGAACATGGGTACGGCTCCCCTACGGTCGCCGCAGCCTATGAGCGTGCGCACGTACTAAGCCAAGAAGTCCGCAAGACGCCCCGACTCTTTCCCATATTGGCCGGCCTTGCCAGTGTGTATCACATGCGTGGAAAATTACGTCAGGCGCATGAACTCGAAGGCCAACTCCTCCGAATCGCTCGGCGCGCTGCGAATCGGACCTTCCTGTTATGGGCTTATCTCTTCCAAGGAATGACTGCGTATAATCGAGGTCAGTTTTCTCTAGCCCAAGCGCAGATCGAGGTAGCGCTGCCGCTGTACGACCCACAGCGACATAATCCTCAAGCATCGAGTGGGAGGGAAGATCCTGGTATTCTGTGCCTTACCACATTAATTTCCATCCTATGGATGCGTGGTTATCCCGATCAGGCACAACAAACACTGCATAAAGCTCACGCCCTGGCGGAGCAATCCGCCGATCCACTGAGTCACGCTATGGTGTTAGGCCAAGCGGCAGTACTGCACCAACGCCGCCGGGAAGGGCGTGCTACGTTAGCAGCAGCGGATGCGTTTCTCACCCTGGCTCAAGAGCAAGGCTTCTCTTTTCGTGCGGCGACAGCCATGATCTATCGCGGGTGGGCCTTAGCGGACTGTGGAGATGTACAAGCAGGCATTGAACAGATTCGCACGGGCTTGGACGCTATAGAGACACATGGGTCGATCCTGGCGCGTCCCTATTACTTGGGGTTGCTCGGCGAGGCGTATGGAAAGGCTAGCCAAATCGAAGAAGCGCTTCAGGTAGTGAAGGAAGCTCTTACCATTGCGCAGGTAAATGATGATCGGTTTTATGAATCGGAGTTGTGGCGACTGATGGGCGCTTTGCTGAGGAAAGAAACTGCTTCAGAGAAGAGGGCAAGGAAAAACGAAGAAGAGGCTGAGAGATGTTTTTGGCAAGCACTCAAAATCGCCCAGCAACAGAAAGCAAAGGCACTCGAACTGCGTGTGATGATCAGCCTGGGAAGCACCTGGGCGGCGCAAGGCAAAGAGAAAGAAGCCTACCGCTTGCTCGAAAAAGGATATCGTTGGTTTACCGAAGGATTTGATACCGTTGATCTGCAAGAGGCGAAGGCTCTGCTAGAGCGCCTGAAAGGAGAATCTAGCCCGCAATAACGCTTTGGAGTTTGAAGGTGGGCAGGGGCGGAATTGAACCGTCGACACGAGGATTTTCAGTCCTCTGCTCTACCGACTTAGGCGATCATCTTGCCTTTGTTGAGTCGTCATTTGCTGCAGCATATAATCAACGCACGATGAGCACCCAACTTATTCTCAATTTACCGGACGATACATATGAACGCGTTGCTCAGTTCGCCGCGTGTGCCAAGCGCAACGTGTCAGAAATTATTGCAGCCGCGTTAGCGTCGTCGTTACCCTCGCTTGATGCGATCACGCAACTCCGCAACATCGCCAAACTTTCTGACCGTGAAGTCCTCACCCTCACCGAACTCCGCCTGGCACCGGAAGTTGATCGCCGCCTGAGCGAGTTGCTAGGTCGCCAGCAAGCCAAGGAGCTGACTGACCTGGAACAGGCCGAGCTGGCTGCGTTGATGCGTATGTACGAAATGGGGCTCCTGCGTCAATCTCAGGCTTTGGCAGAGGCGGTCAAGCGTGGCTTGATTCCACCGCTCCAGCCATGACCGCGCGAAAGATTGCCGAAGACCTCAGTTCTCGTGTTCGTGTCGCTGCTGAGAATCGCTGCGGGTACTGCCTAACGCACCAACGTTACGCGATGCAGGTATTAGAAATCGAGCACATCATTCCCAAAGCCACAGGTGGTACTGACGACGAGGACAATCTTTGGCTGGCCTGCCGTCTGTGCAATAACGCGAAAGGCATACAAACACATGGATACGATCCACAAACGAGACGACGTGTTCGACTGTTCAATCCACGAACGCAAAAGTGGCGGCGTCACTTCTATTGGAGCGACGATGGTACGTGGGTGAACGGTCGCACTGCCTGCGGGCGTGCAACTGTAACTGCGCTGAATCTCAACAACGAAATTGCCTTGGTGGTACGCCAGAATTGGGTGAGTGCAGGTTGGCATCCGCCATCGATTTGAGAAATATGAGACACATGCTTGGGGATGTGAACCGTGCTTGTATTGGGTGAAGAAGGTGGGCAGGGGCGGAATTGAACCGTCGACACGAGGATTTTCAGTCCTCTGCTCTACCGACTGAGCTACCTGCCCATATTCAGGTTTTTCAATGACTTAGCGGTTGGTCTTCAGGTGGGACCGAGGCTATTGTCACCAAATTTGTAACCGTTCGTGGTGCAATCTGCTCGTCAACCCTCCGGGCAGCCTCTTCAAGGTCACCAAAAGACGTAATGTCATACCTGTCAAAGGTGTCTCTCGTTTTGTGACCTGTGATCATCATTGCTACCCGTTCAGGAACACCAGCACGCACCAAGTTTCTGACTGCTGTTCGCCTGAAATCGTGGGGGACCTTACCAGAAATTCCCGACTCTCGGCAAGCCCGGTCCCAGGTTTTGTAGAAGTTGCTGAAGCCGCTCGCCTTGGTTATGAGAGACCGACGGGCAAGCAGGAATAGCGGGTGAGATGCTCTTGCCACAGTGGTTCAAGAATTTGGCGCAAGACTTGGGGGAGGGTTATCCCTCCAAGGGGCAAGCGGTCAGTATCGCCTCCCTGGCTTCCCGGTTCCTGGAACAGATGTCACCGTCAAACTGTAGGAACTTATCACGGTAACGCAACAGACCGGTACGTGGTTCATCTGACCTACCTTGTGTCGCTTTCTATGAGTGGTTGCCGTACCTTTGGCACTCTATCCGGGACCCGATAAATCAGCTTACGACATAGGAGACGCCAATAATAGGAAAGTTGCACCCCTAACTGTGAGATGGTAGTTGCACTCCTAACTGTGAGATGGTAAAGAAAAGGAGGCTCCACACGGTAGAAGGCCGATCACACCTTCCAGGAGGGCAAACTATGACAAGCGGAAACATTACCCCCCAAGCTGACGCACCCGGCGACTCGAGACCCCCTAATCTTGCTTCAGCATACGGCGTGCATGGTTGTGGCGGGCACGGTGCAGTATGGCTTAGGGCAACCGTGGTATATTGGTGCTGTCGCTTACCTGGCTGTCTGGATGCTACTCGCCTTTCGGAAAAAGCTGTTCTAGGTCGCATTCCTCGTCCGCCGTTGGGGTGCTAGCGATCGGTAGAATGTTTCCCCTCACAAAGTCGGAGTTGGCCGTCAACCGCGAAAGGTCCCCGGCTGCCAGCTTCCCCCCTGTGGCGATCCGTTGGCTTTCTGTTGAGAGGTCGTTCATCGTGCGGCCCCCAAAAGCCGCTTAGGAGAAATGGTCAGCGAGTTAGCCCAAGAAGGACCAAAACCTTAAAGCGACCATCTCCTGCAAAATTCTACAGCCTTTTATTTACCTCCAGGGCGCTGCAACGTTCCTTTGATGACGTAAGGAGCGGGGAGGACACCCCTCACAGTAGATCGTGCAGTCCAGTGAGGTAGTCTTTCCAAGAAGATGTGGTGAGTGCTCCAAATGTAATTCCTGAAAGCCAACACTCATTCCAGGATGGATCACTCTTGGTCCCAGGCAGTTCAAACATTAAGCTGTGGTGTTGGGTTGTGGTCTCATAGGCACCTTGGATGAGCCCACAAAGAAGGGGCTTCCTTTATTCCCCCCTGCCACGGGAATTCTATGCAGACGTATTTTCCGTCCCTGTCCCTCATTGCGGATGTTAAAGGAGACAGTCCAACTACTAGAAGTCGCACTATAAGGAAAATTTGCCTTCACCACAGGAACAAGTTTTGGCCGGGAGGTCGCCCGAACAGCCCTTCAAGGTAAGAATGAGAAGGAATATCGAAATTTGAGGCCGTCCGAATGTAGTAGCGGTGCTGGACTTCTTTTAAATCAAGTATCACTCGATGTGGGGGTAATTGGCTTGCAGGAAGAGAAGGGCCGCATAGCCAGCCGCAGGGTCAGCTTTCGAGGGAAACCATTCCCCATCGATTCCTTGAACCCTAGGGTCGGTTGCTTGGCCTGCTAGGTCGAGAAGGCGCTTAAGAAATGCCTCAACTCCGCTAATCGCTTTCAGGCTTGGAGGCGGTCCTTCATCAACGCCCCACAGCAACACACCCCCGCCACTATTGGCAAAGCCAGAAATAGCTTTGGCCAGGTTCTTCTTGTCGGATTCATCCAAGTCCGGGTTCCGGCGGTCGTGCTTTGTCTTGTAGTCGAAATGGTGTTTCTCCACAGAAGAAAGAGTTTCCTTACAGTATCGGTCAAATTGCTCTTCGGGAGTCTCTCCTGTGGCTCGTTCTCCTTTCGAAAACTCCTAATCTCTCCGCAAAAATGTCTTCTGCGTTTCCCGTTGCCATTTGATCCCCCGCAGTTTACTTCTTGAATCTGCTAGATAAACGATAACACCAACAGTGAAGAGCCTACAAGAGGTGAAGAGGCTAGCAGTTTCCCTTGCTTTGGGGGGAAGAGCTTCAATAGAAAAGGAGAGAAGGGAAGAATAGCCACGGAGAAGAAAAGACAAAATCTATTACCGGGCGTAAAACAAGAGGTGAAAAGGTATCGGAGGATTGGGAGGTAAACATGCAAGAGACACACAATGTTACAACCCCCAGCAAGCAAGAAGAAGACCGGCAGACGCGGCACAGAGTGTCGTGATAAAGTGGAGGCTGGCGGTTGAAAGCGTGACGCTCATTGTTGGGGTCCTAGCATTCATATTACTGTATAACACTCTGAGTGAGACTCGGAAAGCGGCTAAAGCTGCGATTGATGCTGCCGATGCTGCCACCGATCAAGTTAAGGCCTGCTGTCCATACTCTTCATAGCCAGCGCCCTTATATGAGCCTAGTACCGTGTCTCATAAATGCGTTAGCAGGTCAGGCAGCGAGTAACTCGTAGTGTTGGGGCGCAACCGCCAGCGGTTTGCCGGTATACGTCCACTCAAAGGGATGAGCAAAATGGGTGTTCCAGGTTTGAATAAAGCGATGAATGAGGTTCCGCAGGTCCTGGGTGGAGCGGACACTGGCCCGACGCAAGCACTTGCGGCTCAAAATCGAGAACCAAATCTCCACTTGGTTGAGCCACGAGCCGTGGGTAGGCAACCAGTGGAGAGTCACCTTGGGCCGTTGGGCGGCACACCAGTCCAGCACCGCTTGTTTCTTATGATAGCCCGCGTTGTCCACAATCAGATGCCAGCGACTGTCGGGGTCGCGAGCGCGCAGCGCGCGCAAGAAGTGGCGAAACTCCCGATTGGTATGGCGCTGATAGCACTGTGCGAAGACTTCTCCAGTGCCAACATCAAAGGCGGCAAAGAGATCGACCGTGCCATGCCGGATATACTCAAACTCCTGGCGTTCGACCAAGCTTGGCCGCAGGGGCAGAGTAGGATGCAAGCGCTCCAGGGCTTGGATGTGAGTCTTCTCATCCAGGCAGAGAATCCGACAGCGTCGAGGGGGATGCAGATAGAGGTCAAGAATCTCGGCCATCTTCTCCTCAAACCAGGGATCGGTACGGGTCAAGAAATAGCGCAGGCGATGGGGTTTGAGCACCACCGCTGCCAAAATCCGTTGGACCGTGGAAGGGCTCATGGTGATAATTTCCCCGCGCCCGGCCACCAGCCGGGCCAAATCCCGTACGCTGTAGTGAGAAAACCCGCCAAACTCTCGTTCGTCAACGCCTTGGCAGGCGACGGCGACGACCGTGTGCCGTGCCAGGGGGGGAAAAATCCGGTGGGCGACCCGACCGGGGCAAATCGTGCAACGCGGCGAGGCGCGCCACTGGAGCGACTTCTTCCTCCGCCAGCAGCGGCGCTGGCTCATACAGCGCAAAGCGCTTGCGCCACTTCTGCACCAAATTCCGCGAGGTGCCCACCTGGGCCGCAATTGCCTGGTTGGACAGCCCCGCGTGCGCCAGCAGGAGAATGGTCACGCGTCGCACCGTCTGTTGCGGCGTTTTCCCCGCTCGCTGGAGGGCTTCCAACGCCTGCTGTTCAGCGGCACTTAATCGAATTGTATAGTGGGGGACGAGCATACGTACCTCTCCGGAAGAACGTTGCTCTCAGTATACCGCTAATGAACTTGCGAGACACGGTACTAGGTAAAGCGGACGGTACCGTAGCCGAATACATTGCACCGACCAGGGAAGGAGAGAAAGGAAAGAAAGGGACTATTCGCCTGTACTTCCAAAATACTGGCCCGGTAGCCGCTACAAATTTCTTGACCAACATCTATAGTTCGCTGCCTCCTGCTGAGAAAGGTAGGCAACGTCATCTCTACCGAGCCAGAATATTCATCAAAGATAAACCCTCCGGCACAAGTTTCATGTCGGGTGCTACCATCGGTGCCAATTCTCTCCGCGACGAAGTTCTTGACACTAAATGGACGCCAACTGTTAACCAATGGAAACAAATTGCCTCTGGACAGCGGGAGGAGGGATTTTCCATTAGTGGTAACTTTGAATACTGTGACCAATGGGGGAAATATCATTGTGCAGATGTTCTCTATTCGATATGCCCCCGCTCCTGTGAACAGGTTTATAGCCGGTTGGAGTAAGGAATGTCCTAACTCCCTTGTCACTCTTCCCTGACCGAAGTGAACTTGCCAAAAGGGATGACTATAGCGCCACGCTCCTGCCCCGCTGCAAGCAACCAGAAGAACATACAACTTATGAAGAGCCCTCTCTGGAATAGTGCCCGTTCAGGGGGTGGACGAAATAAAATATTGATAGCCAAATGCGAGCAAAAATGCGAAAACCCCGGGGAATACGCATGGTTTGCTGAAGTCTGTCGGCATAGAACAGAAAGTGCGCGGAATCTTCGACGAAAAAACAACCTCTGTAGCAGACTGCTAGTGAAAAAGTGTCCATTTATCGCAGGTTCTCAGCAACAGTCCGCCCCGTGAACAGTTACCTGGAATAAAGTGCCTCTCCAAGTCGCTAGGTTCCAGAGAGACCAGAAGTGAGAATTGCCAGCTCGGAGAGACTATTGCCAAGGGGTTAATGGTGGCAGAAAATCACCCCGGCCACCGTCCTTACCTGCCCCCGAGAGTCTTGTTAATCAACCCGGTCGTGCCACGCGGAGCGGAGTCCTCCCCTTCGGGTTATCGAACGACAACGACAGGGAAAGCCGGATACTTCGCAGGGCCCAAGGGGTCGGTGAGCGGGTTAGGATTTTCAGATTTTTTTCTTGGCGGTGGTACTTTACCAAGAGCGGGGGTGGGGATGACTTGAAGGGGGTGCATAACCGCTGAGTGGCAAAAGGGAGACAAAAGCGGTAAGGCAAGGCGAAACGAGCGGAGCAGCGGGAGGGGCAGCAATGAAACGGCGGACGAAGGCGGACACGAAGGAACTCAAAGTCGCCTTTGAAGTGCTGGCTGGACGGCAAGGGGGGCGGGGGATTTTTGCGATCGAAGACGCGGCAGAGGAAATCGCGCGGCGGACGAAATTAGCCCACATCGCCGAGCAGATTGCGAGCTATGATCGGGGCTATGCCGGGAATCGGCGGCGGTGTCCGCAGTGTGGGCAGTGGCAACAGTATAAAGGGGAGCGGACGCGGGAAGTCGTGTTTGACTGCGGGACGGTGACGGTCGAGCGGGCGTATTATGTGTGTCCGGCGTGTGGGCGACCGAGTTGTCCATTGGATGAGCAATTAGGGCTGGTCGAAGGCAAGGAACAAGGGCGGTTGCGGGAGAAGCTGGCCTTACTGGCGGTGGTGGTGCCGTATCATCAAGCCCCGCAAGTCTGTCAGACCTTGCTGGGCAGTGAGTATCATGCGATGACGTTGCGGCGCGTGGCGTTACGCGAGGCCGCCCACTTAACGGCCAGTGGGCATCACCAAACGTTACCCAGGCGCGAAGGCGATCGGCTCTATCTGGAAGTCGATGGCCATCTGTGTCCGACTCGCGAGCCGAAAGAGGGACCAGACGATCAAGGGTATCGAGAAGCCAAAGCGGTGCTCGCCTTCTCGGGCCACGATGTGGCAGAGGTAAGTAAGGAGCGGCACGAAATTCTCCACAAGATCTTGCAGGCCCAGATTACGGATAGTGAGGCGTTTCGGTCGATCTTTACCGAGGTCTATCGTCACGCACGGGGAGAACGAGCGGCAGAAGTGATCGTCTTGGCTGACGGCGCCCGCTGGATTTGGAATATGGTGGAAGACCTGTTCCCGCACGCCGTGCAGATTCTCGATTTCAGTCATGCCAAAGAATATCTCTGGGACGCCGCCAAGATCATCTATGGCGAAGGCTCAGCCTTCGTTACCCCGTGGGTGAAAGAACGCGAAACCTTACTGCTTGCCGACCAAGTCCCGCAGGTCATTACCCATCTCCACGCCTTCCTCGACTTACGCCCAGCCCTCGCACCCATTCTGCACTACTTTGAACAGAATCAGGACCGCATGCGCTATGGGACCTATCGGCAGAAGGGCTACTTCATCGGCTCGGGCGCGATTGAGAGTGCGGGCAAGCAACTCGCGGCGGGACGCATCAAAGGCCCGGGCATGCGGTGGAATGTCACAGAGGTGAATGCCCTCCTCAAATTACGCTGCGTGTTTCTCGAGCAGTCCTGGCAGACGTACTGGAAAACGCAAGGGCCTCTTGCCGCCTGATTACCACTCGCTGGTTATGCACCCGACTGAAGGTACCATTTGGAAATCCGGGACGCGCACGAGGGAAGTACACCCCGAACGGTTAGAGACTCGGATGGAAACGGGACTCCTCCGCCCAATAGGATCCCTTTTGCACCTGGGACCACCCTCCTACCATCCGTCACAACCCGCACCTCCCCAAATCCCACCCTCCGTGGCAATCAGAGCGAAGCAGGTGAAGCGGACCAGAGCGACAATTTATTGGTGGCCAGCGGGACAGAGCCACAATATGTAAATAACAATTGGTTAGATAACTGATTGTTATTAACACTGGGACACGACTCTGCTACGGTGAATTGAGAAACGGAAGAACGGAGGTAAACACAAGAAAGAAGAGACCCTGAAGCGCTCTGCCACAGTACGGGAATACTATGACAGAGCTGGCGACCCTCAGAAACGCTGGTAATGAGAGCCGCTACTGTACTACTACCCAGTCGGAGGATTTCCGGCAATGACAACCACTTCGTGCTCCAACCTCCTCGCCTTGACCGCCCTCAAAAGTGTCTCGCCTGATTGTTTACAACGCGCCGTACACGCCCTTACCGAGAACAGCCTAGCCATTACCTTTACTGTCAATCCGCGTGTGAGATTCGGCACTGGTAAAAATGTGTGGGGAAGAGACGGGTGTACGATTGCCAGGCATGGACTTAATTAGTGGCTACAATTTATTCGGCCCTCTTCAAAGGTTGTCAAGTGAAGTTGCTCGTTCTCATGCTGGGCCTACCTCAGCAGGAAGGAGAGTCGAGCATGGGCCTACTGCGTCACCTCCAGCATTGGTTAACCGGAACAGGGCGACCGCTGGTCGTGGCCGACTTCGTCCCGGAGACCCATCCGGTGCGGCAGTGGGCGGACACGTTTCCGTGGGCCGCACTCGTCGCTGCCGTGGAGCGGAACTTCGCCCAACGGTTTCCCACTCCCACCGCTCGTGGACGAGCCCCCGTGGCGACGCGCGTGTTGTTGGCGCTGGAATTACTCAAGCATGAACTGCACTGTTCCGACGAACAAATCTGTAACCAGCTGCGGACGGACTTAGCGGTGATGTATGCCTGCGGGATTACGGAGGTGCAGGTGAACCGCACCCAAGCCCACTTCGTGCTGCCTGAGCTGCTGACCCAGTTTCGCAGTCGTCTGGATGAGGCGTTGCTCCAGGAGCTGTTAGCGCTGCAGGCCGCGGCGGCGATCGAGCAAGGCGTGGTGAGTCCGGCGCACCTGGTGGTGGATACCTTTCCCAGCGAGCAGGGCAGCCAACGGGTCAATGATGCCGCGACCTTGTACAAGGCGAAAAAAAAGTCCTCCAGCTCATCGCGCAGATCGCGGAGCAGTGTACCACCCAGGGCACGGCCCTGAAGACGCAGGCCCAGCAGCAGCACCAGGACCTCGCCAAGATTATGCGCCGCTTTGGGCGGCAATGCCGGGGGCAGGGGAAAGTCTTTGTGAGTTTGGTCCGGCAGACCGAAACCCAGCTGCTGACGACGGGCGAGCCCGTGGTGGCGTTGGCGCGCACCGCCCAGGCGCAGGTGCAAACCGCCCCCCAGTTGACGGAGGACCAGCGGACGCGCTGGGACACCACCCTGACCGTCGCCCTCGCCGCCCATCAGCAGATTGCCACTCCATCCCGTCGCCTCACCCACGGCAAGCCCCTGACCCGCTGTAAAATCGTCAATGCCTATGATGCCACCATTGCCCCGATCTGCAAAGGCAAGAGCAACTGCCCCACCCAGTTTGGCCGCAAGCCCGGGATTCTCGCCGAGCCCGCCACGGGCTTCGTGTTCGCCGCGCAGCTGCCCGTGGGCAATCCCAGTGATCTCAGCTACGTCCTGCCCTTGGTCGACCAAGTCCAGACGGCCTGTGCTCGCGTCTCCACGCGCCCTGCTCCCAGCATCCACTCGCTGGCGGGGGATCTGGCCGTGAACGACCCCACGCTGCGGGAGAGTCTGCACGCCCGCGGCATCCTCACAGTTGGTATCCCTCGCACGGTCGAGCCCCTCTCGCCCACGCCGTCGCCTGAGGCTATCCAGGAGCTGCTTACCCCCGCCGACTTGCACCGCAAACGCACCCCCCGCCAAGTGCAGCTGGCCTGCGCGGCAGGCTACAGTCGTCCGGTGGTCGAAAGTATCATCGCCAGTTTGCTGAGTCGGGGGGCTGGCCAACTGCGCTACAAAGGGTGGCACGGTGCCTGTGTGCAACTGACGATGGCGGTCATGGCGCACAACGCGGCCACGGTCCGCCGTATCCGTCTACGGTCGCCTGACCACGCGCGCCCAAAAATTCCGCCAGTTGCTCCATCTCAAGCCTCCCAACCTCTTGAAAAATAAGGAGGGAATAAATTAGTGACCACTAATTACCTGTTCGTGTAAGGATGCGCTCTACCGGGAGTCACCTGCAAACACGCCGTTGCCCTCGCCCTTTGGACCATCCGCCAACCCCAACCCGCTGAAATGCCCACAGTTGAGGAGGAGAATCCTACCCCTGTGGGAGAGCCAGCGAAGCAACCGAACCTGAAATTAGCGAAGGTCCCCCAGTTGGATGTTTTCTGCTTAGCCCCTGACACGAGGTTCGCCGCCGTTCCGGGAGTCCCGTCCTTCGGCTTGTCAGGGAATCAGGCAAGCAAGGTGAAACCGGGATTCCTTGGTACGGGAGGGGATTTCCACAGTGATTAAAGCCAGGGAGAAACCACACGACCAACCGGAGTCAGAGCAAACAACACCCGTCACCAAAACTGTAACCAACGGCAGCGGATACTGAGGAATATGGCGTAATACAGAGAAAGGGGCGATGAGTAAAACCGTAGTCCCGGGCTTACTCTATCGCCTCTCTTCACTCCCTGTATTCCTCTATATCACAATCTGTATGGGTTTTTCAGTCCTCTGCTCTACCGACTGAGCTACCTGCCCATATTCAGATTTTTCAATGACTTAGCGGGGGTTCAGTGATGGGTTCAATGGGTGATGTAGTTAAACTTGTAGTTGTTTGCGTTGCTATCATCCCATCAATCCGTTTAGCTGCCTCTTCTAAGTCACCCGCAGACACAATATTGTAACGCTCGAACACATCACGGGTTTTATGACCAGTAATCATCATTGCCACCCGTTCAGGAACACCAGCACGAACCAAGTTTCTCACTGCTGTCCTGCGGAAATCGTGAGGGGTTTTCCTATCAGACAAGCTTGCTTCTTTGCAAGCCCGGTCCCATGACTTACGAAAGCTCCCGATCTTCTCTCCTGCCTTGTGAAACACCCAGCGACACTCAGGAGCATGCGCAAGGTGTTCTCTCCATTGGTGTTCAATACGTTCATTGCACCCTGTGTATCAATTGGTCACAGAGATGGGCATAGACACAAGAAAGGTGATAATGTGACACATTGTGCTGTGTAGAGGTGCCTCACAGGGACAGATATATTAGTAAGTTAGCGTTGCCTGTATCCTCTTGTGCAAGCTGACTTAATTGAATTAAGTATGGTCTTGTTGTCGCAAATGGGGGGCAATGCGGTGGAGTACAATGTTAGGCCTTAACCTTGTCAAGCCGAACTAAGTACGGATCTAGCACGAGCGTTCGTCCAGAGCGCGGGAGCTGAAGTGCGTACTTTTCCGAGCCCGCGTCAACGATCTTAATATGGTAGTAGAGTCCTGAACCGTCCTTCTTTTCGGTGGTGTGGAATTCCTCAAGGTGGTCCCTAACGATGGCTACTGGCAGTGAGAAAGCCACGTCGAGGTCCGTACACCCGAGCACGAAGAACCCGTTCTCGCCCTCTCGGAGGAATTCATGCCACTGCGGGTGATACGCGTACCAGTACTTGACTAGGCTTTGGTTCAAGTAACGCTTCGACACCGTGCACACCATGCGCTGACGCCGATTCGGATCCCAGTAGAGTGCCCTAGACTTCTTGACGAAACTGCAATCTAGTTGATGACCAAGAGCAGCAACAATCCTTTCCCGAATCTCTTGGATTACTTCGCTTGGGGTGAATTCCCACGAGCTTTCATCAGAGGACCCGCTTTGCCCTTGACTCTCGGATTCTAATGGCTCCCCTGTTTCAGCGGAAACGGCTGTTTCGACATCCTGCGTGGTCGTGAACACTACATCAACAAGTTCGTCAAGCCTTGTGTACTCAAGAGGTGTGAGAAGAAGACGGATCTTGGCAATCGTTTCTTGGCTGTCCGCGCTCTCTTTTATTCGGACGAGGTTCAGCAAGGCATCAACGCTGATGAGCCTGATATCCCATGCATGACGAGACCCACGGACCTGCGCCTCCAGTTCTCCCGTGTCAATCCGTCCGACAATAATCAAGATCGAGCATGGCCTTGTCAACGTTGCCTGCGAAAGCAATTGATCCCTGTAACCAGCGATTGTATCCAGAGAAAGCCGGTAGGCATCGGTAGTCTTGACCTCGATGACGAGCCTATGTCCTGAGGGATCACGCCAGATGCCGTCAAAACCAACTGCGTTGGTGGTCCCTTGGTAACGACCGTTCGTGACGTCGTACTCAAGCCGTCTTCCCAGTTCATTAACGATGTCTTGCAGCACCTGCCCACTCTTAGGGAAGGCGTTGCGAAGGCAATAGTCTGCGTATGTTGCAAGCGCATCGATGGCCACCAACCGAAGATACTCCCGCAATTCCCGTTGAGACTCCGTCCCGTCTCGTAGTCTTCCATCGCCAGCAGTCGCAACAATCTGCTCGATGGTCAACTGACGTACAGCATCGGGACTTGAGGCTACCAGACTGAGCAGGGGCATCTTACCTTTCCTCTCATTGCCATATCCTCGGGCCTAAGTAATGAGTATACAGATCCGTATAAGTCGATCACGTTGCAGTATATGACATCCACCGACCTGGAATGATTCACACCGATTGTTACATAATCTCCTATTCTTGCACAAGGTAAGATGCCTTGGGCTATTTCCCAGGCTAATACTGCTCACAGGTGCTGCGTTCGATTGGTTCAAGATGACTAGACAGAGTGCTAAGCCGCTTTCATCGTCGTGGTTATTGGATCATGTACGACGTTGGATGCAAGGGTAGATTCACAACGTATGCCTTTCATCATGTACGTCAGTTATGCTCATGGGTGTTTCATCTGGGCGTGGCTTCGTACATGATTCGTAAAATGAGCGTGTGGCATCAGTGGCTTGGTATCGTTGGGACGATCTTCATCCTTGGTGGATACTTTCTGCTCCAACTGGATCGTCTCTCATCACGGGACCTCTCGTACTCCGTCCTGAATGCGGTAGGTGCATCTTTCCTTGTTGTTTCACTCCTGTTCGACTTCAATCTCTCAGCGTTGATTGTTGAGAGCTTTTGGGCGCTTATCAGCGCAGTGGGTATCTTTCGCTGTCTTCGTAGCCGTAGGGATACACCTGTCACCTTCCAAAGAAATGCTCTCGATGCAAGAGAAGATGAGAGCCAGAGGCTGTGAAGCCATTCTTCTCATTGTAAGGCTGTGTCAGAGTAGTCAAGGTCAGGAATGAACAAAGAGTCTGAGTTTGAGGAACTGCTTGAGTCTGCCTATCGTCACATAAAAGGCGAACTTGGATTGGAGTATGTAAAGCTATCTCTTAGATCTGATTTCCAGAATCTTAAGATGGCTCATGATGCCATTCATGAATCTCTGTCTCTTGCCTCTTTGCTGATCGCTCTTCCAGCAGG
The DNA here is from genome assembly GCA_963733195.1 of uncultured delta proteobacterium. GTDB lineage: Bacteria > Desulfobacterota > Binatia > Bin18 > Bin18 > VGTJ01. Next base: position 66,129 of record CAVTCR010000018.1, on the reverse strand, counting down.
CCATAAATAAAAACGGCCCGCCTCTTCCTTCCCCGGCATTTCGGACTAGGATAGAAACAAGGCTGAGGCAGGTATGACAACAAAAGCCATTCTCTTGGTCGAGGACAGTGCTGCGGATGTCTATCTCGTTCAGCGGGCAGTGGCAGAGTGTGGCCAGGATCTTCAGCTCTGGACCATGCCCGACGGGGCAGAGGCCCTTACGTTTCTGCGCAAAGCCTACCCTTTAACGTCTGTGCCGACGCCTGCCCTCATTATCTTAGACCTCAGCTTACCCACGATGAGCGGCCTCCAACTCCTCACCGCAATCCGACAGTTGCCGGCGTATCACGCGACCCCGATTGTCGTGCTGAGTAGTACGCCCAGAGAGCGGGCAGAGCAGTCCTGTCTCGCTCTTGGCGCCAGCGCGTATGTGCAAAAATCTCTGGCGGACTTTTCTGCCTACTTTAGTTCCATCAAGGGGCTGGTGAAGCACGGGCTAGGGTCAGAGCGGGAGCGGGAGGAAGAGCCGTCGTAGCTGGAGAGGGGAACAGGGTCAGAAGTGTCTGAAGTATGCCAAGGTGAAAACCACACCGGTGTATGCAGAGAATCGTCCTTTGAGATTTTCAAGGAGAAGTGACCACAAAGCGTTGGCTGCGTGAGAGGAGTCTGCAGCTGACACTGTCCCCTACACAGGAGCTGACGATGACGCAGCACGACGGAAGTCAAATACCGGAAGCGGTTCGCCTAGAGGATATCTTCATTACTCACGCCCTCGCAACAACGGCCACGTCGACCCCCAGACTATCAAGCCGAAAATCGCGCCCTGGTCGAGCTTGCTCGGGGACTGGCCCAGGCGCCGGAATCCATTTTACAACGAGTGACCGAAGTGGCCAGAGAACTTTGCCAGGCTGAGACGGCAGGTATTAGCTTGATAGAGCAGTATGAAGGACACGCGGTCTTCCGCTGGCGGGCGTTGGCCGGCGCCTTCGCAGCCCATCTGGGGGGCATGACCCAGCGCGATTTCAGTCCGTGTGGGATCGTAGTGGATCGTCGGCAACTGCAACTCGTGTCCGCTCCAGGCCGTTACTATCCGTACCTTAATGAAGCGCAGCCTCCCATTGTCGAGGTGCTGTTGCTGCCATTTTTTGTTGCGGGGGAAGTGAGAGGCACCCTCTGGCTCATGGCCCACGACGAGCAGCGAAAGTTTGATGCCGAAGACGTACGCATCCTCAGCAGCCTAGCTGAGTTTACTGCGGCTGCCTACCAAGTGACTGAGGCCGTGGCGAGCGTCCGCAGCAAGCAAGCGGAGTTAGAGCGGAGCAATCGGGAGTTGGAGCAATTCGCCGCGAGCGTGAGCCATGACTTGCGGGAGCCGCTGCGGACGGTCACGTCCTATACCCAATTGCTGGCCCAGCGGTATAGCAGCCGCTTGGATCAGGAGGCAGAGGAATTCATCGCCTTTACCGTAGCCGGAGCCAAGCGGATGGAGCAGCGCATCGAGGCACTGCTGGCCCTGGCGCATCTCAGCACCACTGGTAAGGATGTGCTTCCCACCAGTCTCGCGACGATAGTCAAGGAAGTCGTGGCTGATCTGCACTCGCAGCTCGCAGCGGCAGGGGCTACCGTGCAGCACGACCCGCTGCCGACCGTGCGTGGACACGCAGGTCAATTACGCTCCCTGTTTCAGAACTTGATCACCAATGCCGTAAAATTCCGTCACCCCGACCGTCGCCCCCACGTGCGGGTGAGTGCGACAAAGGCGCATGACCAGTGGGAGATCAGCGTCGCGGATAACGGGATTGGCATTGCGGAGCAACACCGCGAGCGTGTCTTTAACGTGTTTCAGCGTCTGCACAACAGCAAGGAATACGAAGGCATCGGCATGGGACTCGCGATCTGCAAGAAGATCGTCGAGCTCCATGGTGGCCACATCCGGGTCGAATCCGAGCCTGGGCAGGGGGCGACCTTCGTGTTTACGCTCCCTGCGTAGTGGCGGCTGTCTTCAGAGGGCGACAAACACGAGAAGAATTCTCGCACGCCCCCCGATCTTCCCCCTGCCAATCTTTTGGGAATTATGGCGAACTTGACGCCAAGCTCTCAGACCTCGCGTTTTGGAGAGATTGTGCCATCATTTGGGCGCAGAACAGGCTGCAACTCCATCAAAACTGCCAGATTTGTGCTTCTGCGAACCCATGGCGTCAAGTAAGACATAATCGCCTTCAGGTAGATGCCAAGAGCGGGTGACGGGCGAAGAAGGCAGCCAGGCCCTCTGCCATGCCGCGGGGATTCTGCACATGCAGCAGGTGTGTCGCGTTGGGGAGGATGAAGGACTCTACGTCTGGCAACCAAGCGAGCAACAGTTCCTGTCGCTCGCGGAAGGTTGGACGGCTCTCCGCCCCCAGGACAGCCAGGACCGGCTGGATGATGCGACGCGCGTCTTCCTGTGTAAACGTCCACTGCTGCACCGCCGGCAGTTCCTGGCCGAAGAACGTATCCGCGTCAGCTACGGCTTGGTCAAAGGAGTCTGGCAGGGCTTGCTCCAGCGCGGCCCGGTAATCCGGCCCGCAGATCCCCTGCATCCAAGTATCCACGGCCCTGGCCTTGTCGCTCGCGTCGTAACGCTGCAAGGCAGGTTGCACGACGGCTTTGATGAACTCCATCTGTACCTCGCTCGATGGCGCGGGTCGCGCTGTATCCAGAAGGGCCAGGGTTTGCACCGTCTCCGGAGCATCCAAGGCCAGTTGGAGGGCCATCATCGCGCTGGAGGAGTGCCCAATAATGTGTGCTCGCTCAATGCCGAGGTAGCGCATCAGGGAGCGACAATGGGCCGCCTGTTGCGCGATGCTAACCGCACCAACTAAGCGGGTACTGCCCGCATAGCCGACACGATGGTAACTGAGCAAGCGATACCGGCTGGTAAGAGCTGGTTCCTTCAAGAGCGGCTTGAAAAAGTCAGCGCAGACGCCGGCATGCATCAGCACGACTGGCTCCCCAGTACCTTGGACTTCGTATTCAAGTTCGAGGCCATCGAGGGCTGCCCGATCCATTTGTTTCATGGTGTACCTCGTTGACGATCAGTCTGTTATGAGATGGGCCGAACGCCAAGGATTTAATCCGTCCTACAGTGCCACAGGAGGCACACTCCCTGGTCTGCTCGCCGCAAGGCGAATAAAGCCGGTTGAACGGAACTGCGTTGTGCATTAGTGCGTTTGCTATTCTCCTTATCTTATGATGACCTCCTGGATTTATACTCGGCCACGCTTCCGTTCTTCCACCTGCCGCTCGACAAACTCAATGACTTGGGTTTCAAGCTTGACGCCATTCAGCGCGTTGATCTCCTGCACTCCTGTTGGGCTGGTGACGTTCACTTCGGTAAGATAGTCGCCAATGATGTCGAGACCGACGAAGTAAAGTCCTTCCTGTCGTAGCCGTGGTCCGACCTCGCGACAAATCTCGCGATCTCGTGCGGTGATCTCGGCTTTCACGCAGGTGCCGCCGACATGGATGTTGCCGCGATGCTCATCTGCTCGTGGGACTCGAAGCGTACATCCTAGGGGAGCGCCATTTAGCATGATTAACCGTTTATCTCCTTGTCGGACCTCGGGGATATACTGCTGAGCAATAATTGGTTCACGCCCTTCATGGGTCATGGTTTCTATCAATGAGTTTATGTTGCGATCATCGCGGTGACCATAGAAAATTCCAAACCCGCCGTGACCATCGACCGGCTTAATGATCATTTCTCCGCCGAGTTCGTCCATAAACGCTTTGATCCGTTGCGCATCTTGTGACACTAAGGTTGCGGGAATAACGCTGGGGAAGTTCAACGCAAAGAGTTTTTCGTTGGCTGCGCGTAATCCCGCCGGATTATTCATGACAAAGGCCCCATCGTTTTGGGCGAGGTCGAGGAACTGAGTGGCGTGCAAATACGCGATGTCAAACGGTGGGTCTTTGCGCATGAACACTGCGTCAAACGCGCCAAGCGGTTCCGTTGCTTCCCCATGAAAAGTGAAATGGTTACCAAGCTCTCGTCGGAGTTCAATGTGGCGCGCACGTCCCATCGCTCGTGAGCGGTGGACGAAGAGATCACGCATTTCGAGGTACCATACCTCATGGCCCTGGACTTGAGACTCCAGCATAAATACAAACGTTGTGTCTTTATCGATTAACACGTTCTGAATCGGGTCCATGATAAAGGCGAAGCGCATGGGTATTGCCCTCGGTTAAGAAATTTGCAGAGATCGTTGAATCCCGTGGCATAAAACGTGAGACGTAAAACGTAACCAGAGAGTGCCGGAATCCCGCATCACGTTTCACGCTTTACGTTTTATGTGTTCAGTGCGGCATGCTATGGCATTCTTCAGCGCTGGAGCAAGGGGGGAACTGTTGCGCCATCCCAGAGGAATCGGCACAACGCAACCGCGACGATACTTGCTGTTTCTGCACGTAAGATCTGTGCTCCGAGCCCAAGGATGTGAATTCCTCCTCGGCGTGCCAGCTCGATCTCTTCTGGCGCGAATCCACCTTCTGGACCCACGATGATACACAGCGAAGAGACATGGAGATGCTCGGTAGCAAATGCTTTGAGTGTGTCCTCTCGCTCACGTTCGTAAAATAGGATCATGGTCGTGTCCGGTGGCTGTGAGCCACAGAGATGCTCAAAGGTCTGGGGCGAGAGTATCTGCGGTATGACACTGCCTGACTGTTTCGCGGCGCTCTGGGCGATACGTTGCCAGCGAGACAGCCGCTCGTTTTGCCGTTCCGTTGGCAGTTGGGAAATCGTGAATGTGGACGTGAAAGGAACGACACAATCAACACCTAACTCGGTCACCTTTTCAATGACCAGATCCATCTTTTGACCTTTCAATAGGCCAAGGGCAAGAGTAAGAGGGAGGCGTGGAGGAGAGAGTCGCTCTCTGTGACGAAGAGCGATTTCTGCCGAGGTTGAAGACAGTGCCACAATCATTCCGTGATATTCTTTTCCCTGATCATCACATAGCGTTATCTCAGCACCTACGTGGAGCCGGAGGACATTACGCAAATGATGGAATTCATCACCACTAATGAAAGTGCGGGAATCATGGATCTGCGTGGCTGGAACGAAGAAACGGCGCATGGGGCAATAATGAAGAATTAAGAATGAAGAGTGAAGAATGATGCGTGATACGTGTTGCGTGAAAAGGGAAAAACCACTTACGTTCGCTGGATGACTAAGGTGACCCATTCGTCTTTAGGGTAACGCGTAACTAATTGCCACAACGGGGCAGCATACGCTGCCAGAACATCGGCTTCTTGGTCAAGCTGAATACCCGAAAGGATCGCATGCCCTTGAGGCGCGACAGCGGTTAGGAGAGCTGGAGCTAAAGCAACAAGAGTAGAAGAAAACAAATTTCCCACAACAAAAGAAAAGGGAAGAGGTAGGGATTCGACCGAGGCGTCACTGAGCCGAATGGACTGAGCGGTCTGATTTATTGTCGCATTTTTCTGCGCCTCATTGAGGGCAATCGGGTCGTTGTCTGTTGCCCATATTTCTTGGGCTCCCAATTTTGCCAAGGCGATGGCCAAAATTCCGGAGCCGGTACCGAGATCCAAGGCGTTCCGCGGTGGCCCATACTCGCGACATACATCTTCAATCGCTTCTAAACATCCTTGCGTTGTGGCGTGATGCCCGGTGCCAAACGCCATGCTCGGATTAATAACGAGCGCAATTCGTTCCGGCCATCCAGCGGGTGACTCCCATGGTGGCAGCACGAGAAAACCTTGGCCGACGGGTAGGGGTGGAAAATGGCCGCGCCATTGGTCAGACCAAGCGTCACTGGTGATTTCTGAGATGTGCGGTTCCGGTTGGCCGAGGTAGGGAAACTCGGCTGCAAGTTGCTGAAGATACACAACCAATGTAGAGCGCAACTCCTCCTGAGACCACGAGAGCGGAAAAAACCCTTGGACCTTGGTGAGGAGGGATGCTGGCTGCGTTAAGTCTCGTTCCCCTTCGATAACCCCTTCAGAGCCGAGCTCAACAAGAAAATTGGCGACTGCTTCTGCGGTATCGTGTGGGACAGAGACAGACAGGCAATGCCAGGATTGGGGCGAGGAAACTGCAGGTCTAGGGTCAAGAGTCCAAGTTCCAGAGTCGAAGAAGAAAACTGATCTTGCACTTCGGACTTCAGGCTCCGGACTTCGGACTCTACACTCAGGACTCGGGATGGCTGTTTCATTTTCCTACGACGACTAACGTTTCTGTATTCGGATCAAGATAGGTGCGCGCAACACGCCGCAAATCTTCCCCTGTGACCTTGTTCAAGGCAACGAGATACCGTTGGCCATTATCGTAGCCTAGCCCATAGAGTTCATTAAACGCCATTTCTTCGGATTGAGCCCCATTTGATTGCAGGGAAATTTCATAACTTCCCGTGAGATATTTTTTCGCCTGTTCGATTTCATGCCCCTCTACGAGATCCTCTCGTACACGGTCGAGTTCGTTGTGTGCCGCAGTGATGGCTTCATCAACCTTGGTAGGATCAGTACCTAAATAGATGCCAAACACTCCCGGTGCGACTCCTTCCATACTAAAGGCGGAGACCGAGTAGGCCAGTGCACGCTGCTCTCGCACTTCGTAGAAGAGTCGCCCCCCTTGGCGCGAAAGCACAGCGTCAAGAATTTTGAGCGCGTAACGGTCTGCATGTGAGAGCGAGACGCCGTGATACCCAAGCACGATATGCGCCTGCTGCTTATCGACTTCTTTATGCTGCCGCCGTCCGGAGGTTGGTCGCGGTTCGTGCGGTGGTAGCTCTAAGATGTGAGAGGGACGTGGGATCAGTTCTAACGCACCGCGAAGCTGAGTGACGATCTGTGATGTGTCAACATCACCAACGACACTAATTACCAGATTTTTTGGATTCAGGGCTGTCGTGTAATAGCTAGCGAGTTCGCTGCGTGAGAGAGTGCGGACACTCTCCTCATGACCGAGGATGGGAAAGCGGTAGGGATGAGCAGTAAAGATGGTCGAATAGAATAAGTCAAAGGCAATTTGTGAAAGCTCATCTTCGCGATTTTTGAATGCGAGCAAGGTTTCGCGTCGCCGTTTTTCGACCTCGTCTTCAGGGAAGGTTGGATGCAAAAGCGTTTCAAGAAACAAGTCGAGCGCGTGATCGACACGCGACGTTGTCAGAAACGAGCCTGATAAACCGAGGCTATTACGACCAGAGAAACCGCGCAAACTACCGGCTACCGACTCGACCGCCTCTGCCAATGCGAGACGAGAGAAACGTTCACTCCCACGCGTGAGCAAGCCAGCAAGAAAATTATTAATGCCGGTGTTCTGCTCACTCTCAAACAACAAACCACCTAGAACGACTGCCTGAATCGACATCACCGGAACTTCATGATGCTCTTTCACCAGTAACCGAACACCATTACTAAGCGTCGTGACTGATACCTCAGCGTCTCGGCGTTTTGATGGGACCGAGGGTGATGCAATCGGCTTCTGTTCTGGCTGGTCGAGCCGCTGACAGAGGGATTGGATCTGCTGCGCGGAGGGGAGCGTCGTCTCAGCAGTTGATCCAAGGAACACGACTGAAAGGGTCTCTGGATTCAAGTAACGCTGTGCGACGTCTTGCAGATCTCGTCTGGTGACACTGGCGAGTCCGTCGAGGTAGCGACGATCAAAGTCTGGATCGTCGAAGAGCGTGAGAAAATAGCCAAGCTGACGTGCCTGTCCTTGTACGGTTTCCCGGCGGTAGACGAAATCGCTCTCTAAGTTGGTGCGTGCACGTGCGAGTTCGGCAGCGGAGACGAGTTCATATTTAGCCCGAAAGACGGCAGCAAAAATCTCCTCTAACGCGGTGGAGATTTTGTCATGCTCCAATGCAGCGGTGACGATAAAAAGGCCAGAATCTTGTGGCGTGTAGGCATGCGCGGCAATCCAGTTCACCAGTTCTTTATCAGCCTGAAGATCTTGCACAAGCCGTGAACTTTCTCCGCCACCGAGGATGTAGCTCAACAGGTCAAGCGCATAGACATCTTTGTGATCAGCGGGTGGAATCGGAAAACTGAGGTACAAGTAGAACTCCTCGACATTCATATCGAGGACAGAAAGGCGAAGCCCTTTTTGTGGCGGTTCTGGAGTACGAGGACGTGTGGGGAGAGGGGAGATTTTACTTGTTGCGAACTGGCGGAGTACTTCCTGACGTGTAGCTTCAATATCAACATCCCCGACAATGACTAACGTCATGTTATTGGGATGATACCAACGGTGATAAAAATTGACTACGCGCTCGCGATTCAAGGCTTCGATCGTTTCACGAAAGCCGATCACCGGACGTCCGTAAGGATGCGTCGCGTACGCTAAGCGAAAAAGTTCGGTTGCTGCCCGTGAGGTCGGCGAGTCCTCGCTACGTTTCCATTCCTCCATTACCACATTCAGCTCTTTGCTCAGTTCGTGGGGATCGAACGTAGTGTTCTGTAGGGCGTCGGCGATGATATCGAGTCCTGTGGCAAAAAAACGTGACGCCAGCACAAGATGATAAACCGTGTGATCGGAAGTCGTAAACGCGTTAATGTTTCCACCAGAAGATTCCACTTCTGCCGCAATAGCACCCACAGGACGACGTGCCGTGCCTTTGAAAATCATATGTTCGTGGACATGGGCAGCTCCGGCGACATCTGGGGTTTCATCGGCGCTTCCTGCCTTGACCCACATCTGAATCGCCACGACAGGGGCGAAGTGATCCTCCTGGATGACGACCCGAAGCCCATTCTCAAGGGTGAAAAGCACGCGATCTGTGGCAGAGGGGGACAACGTAATACCGTTCGGTTCATAATTCATAGCCTTCCTGTGTTTCACAACGCTTCTGACGAGTCAATTCTCATTGTTTTTATTGGAGTTGCGAGTTGCCTGTACCTACGAACAACAAACGCCGTGGCATATGCAGCGTCCGCTTCTCTCATGACTGATAGAGACGCGACATGTCGCGTCTCTACAGTGGCCGTAACGAGTGGGAACAACGGAGTTGAACGGTGATGACTGTTGATCTCGAAAAGTGCGAGGAGGGGGACTTGAACCCCCACGGATTTTACTCCACTAGCCCCTCAAACTAGCGCGTCTGCCAGTTCCGCCATCCTCGCAAGTGCGCCGGCATCTAAGAAATTGACTCAGGGTGCCGCCAATGGAGACAAAAAACATAGCGTGGGAGGGACACGTGGTCTAGGGGGGAAAGTTCGTTCAAGGTTCAACGTTAACGAACCTGAAACTTGAAACTTAAAATTTTTTACGGTTGAGATCCAATGGTCTGCGCTCCGTTTATAACTCTGTTGTGAGCGCATTTTGAACCTGCGCGTATTCCTGCTCGATTGCCATCAACAACATATCAGCTTTGGCTGTGGTCTGCGCCCGCCCTATGGCTTCTAGTTCCTTACACAGTGCAGCCAAGTTCCGTGCGCCTAATGTGGCACTGGTAGATTTGAGGTTGTGCGCCGTGCGGTACAAGGTTGAGGAATCATTCTGTGCGATTGCCTGCCGGGCCACTTCGAGAAGTTGTGGGACATCTTTAAGGTAGCTGTTGATAATTTTATGTATGACACTGGGTGCATTCGGACGTTGGAGCGCACGAATCTGATTCAAGGCGGCTGCATCGATTGGCGAAGATTGCTCACTTTCTGTGTGATTATGAGCAAGAACCTGAACGTTTGCCGATGGCTCGGCTTGCACTGGGGGAGGGGCGTCCTGGGTCGTTTCCACTTGTGACTCTGCGGTGGGCGAATGTGTTGGGAGATGACGAGCTAGGACGGTAGCTAACTGTTCTTGTGAAAACGGCTTGCTCAGGTAATCGTCCATTCCGGCATCAAGGCAGTGTTGACGATCTTTCTCCATGGCATTAGCCGTAAGGGCAACGATAGGAACACGGGAAAATGCTGAATACTGAATACTGAATGCTGAATTAGAGCTGTGATGTTCCCTATTCATCGTGCCGCGCTCATCTTTCCCAGTTTGTAGTTTTGCTGCCGCAGCTTCGCGTTCTCGGATCAGCCGAGTCGCTTCAAAACCGTCCATCTCCGGCATATGACAGTCCATAAAGACTAGATCGTACGTCGTACGCTCCACTGCTTCTACAGCTTCCCGGCCATGGTTAGCGATATCAACCTGACACCCTAATGCCTCGAGCATCGTGTGTGCAACTCCTTGGTTGACGAGATTATCTTCCGTTAGAAGCACCCGCGCATTGAACCGTGGCCTTACCGTAGATCTGCTGGGAGGCATCTGCGAGGCTTGAGTCGTTACCTCTGCAGATACTGATGGACGACTGTCCTCTCCATTCTTTACCGTCTGGAGGGCGGTAATAAGGTCTGCTTGACGAAGTGGTTTAGACAGATATGCCGACACACCAGCTCTGCGCCCAGCCTCGATATCACTGCGCTGACCGACTGAGATAAGGAGGAGCAGTGGCAATGCAGAAAGCTTCGGGTCTTCTTTGATTGCCAGTGCCAACTCTTCACCGGTGATAAGAGGCATATGCAGGTCAAGGATGACGAGGTCATATGCCGTTCCTTGGGTAATAGCAGAGCGAAGAATGTCGAGGGCTTGCGGGCCACTTTCGGTGCTCTCGCAGGAAGCATTCCAAGTCCGGAGCTGATGCTGAAGGATGTTGCGGCAGGTAGCGTTATCATCAACTATGAGGACATGCAAACCAGAAAAGTTGACGGCGGGACGTGGGATAGTAATAGACTCCGGCTGTATGGCGAAGATCGCTGTAAACCAGAAAGTTGACCCTTGTCCAGGAGCACTATCTACACCAATCTCTCCGTTCATCAGGTGCACAAGTTGTTTGGCAATCGCCAATCCCAAACCTGTGCCGCCATACTTACGTGTCGTTGAGCTATCGGCCTGGGAGAATGCCTGAAAGAGTCGAGCCTGTGCTTCTGGAGAAAGGCCGATACCAGTATCACGGACAGAGAATCGTAAGCCGCAAAAATCCGCAGGTTGAGAGGTGACAGCTATTTTCCGCACTGCGACGATGACCTCTCCGTGCTCGGTAAACTTAATAGCATTCCCGATCAGATTTATCAGGATTTGACGAACACGACCGGGATCGCCGATGAGGGCGGTTGGCACCTCGTTGTGAATCAGGTAGGCAAGTTCCAAACCTTTTCGATGGGCACGTTCCGCGAGTAGCTCCATCACTTCTTCAACAATCTGGCGGAGATCGAATGTGAAAGACTCCAGTGTTAGTTTCCCTGCTTCAATTTTAGAGAAATCAAGAATATCATTAATGATCTCTAGTAATGCTTCGCCAGATCGATGGACGGTCTCTGCAAAACGGTGCTGGTTATCATTCAATCCGCTGTCGAGCAGTAATTCGGTCATGCCTAACACGCCATTCATCGGGGTGCGGATTTCATGGCTCATGTTGGCGAGAAACTGGGATTTGGCCTGACTTGCTTCCTCTGCCTGTCGCGCTAAAGCAAACGCTTTGTCTGTAGCCTCCTGCAATTCTTGTGTCCGGTGCGCAACTTTTGCCTCCAACATCTGCTGATAACTTTCGACCTCTACGCGTGACGTGCGTAAGCGTGCCAGCATCGTATTGAAGGCAGTGGCGAGATCGTTGATTTCGTCATTCTTTTTTGTCTCGACTTCTTGATCTAAGTTTCCCTCGGCAATTTCGTGGGTGGCGCGGACTAAGGCTCGGATAGGCGAGGCGATACGCTGCGTAAGCAGAATGGTTGCAATTACACCGATCAGGGCGATGACGAGGGTAAGGATGATGGTAGAAATGAGAAAGTCCTGAATGTTCTTGCGAAGGCTGTCTTGGCTCAATCCTAATTGGACATATCCGATGACAAGAGGAGTGGCGGAAGTTGGAAGCGATTCCGGAAACAGTTCTATCGGGTCTGTTTGTGCCGTTGTGATGACGGGAGTGGAGAGGTCGATATATGACTTACGATTCCCGGGGCTGATGATATCTCGTGCCAAGGTTGTAGCGTCGAGACCTGGAGTTTCCTCTGGAAATGGTGGGATTTGGATAGTCGAGTCAGCGATCTCCAGAAGCAGGATATTTTTTTCTTTATTGAGAACCGCGACATACGCGATATCGGAATCAACTCTGACGCTGTCGACAATTCTCCGCAGCGAGGCTTGATTCTCTGTATAGATGGCATACTCACTATTCTGTGCGATCATGGCAACAGTGAGCCGTCCCCGGTGGAGGAGGGTTTCGTAGCTCGCGGTTTTTTCACGATGGATCTGAACGAAGGCGATCCCCATTGCGGTTAACAAAATCAGTGTAATCGCTAAGAGGTTGAACTTCGTGATGAGACCGATGCGAGTAGTGATACTCATAGCTCGCACGACCTCCTAGCGGAACACCTGCTGTGCGCCATCGATTAGCGGTTGAGGAATTGTCATTTTCATGTGCTCGGCGGTTTTTAAGTTCAATGCATAGAATACCTTTCGAGGCGAGAGCGGAGGAATCGCGCTTGCCGGGGTTCCACGGAGCATCTTCGCAGCTATTTCCCCGCACTGCATACCAACGTCTTTGTAATCGCGATCAAGGGCATAAAGAGCCCCTGCCTTGGCCCATGAAGTGGACAAACCGGTAAAAGGAATACGGTGACGAAAAGAGAACAGGAGAATGGGCTCCGCTGTTTGCGGTGAGAGCACTGTCTGGTCGGTGACTCCCCACAAGATTTCGGCGTGCTTCGCAAGGTTCTCAAGTGCATCTGGGAGGGCCTGTGGCGTCTCTACTTCTCCGGTGAGAAGTGTCAGGCCAAGAGAGCGAGCGACTTTAGTCGCCGAGTCGATTTTGCTGCCGTTCTCTTTGGGATTGAAGAGAACACCGACGGTCTTTGATTGAGGCGCAATCTTTTGCAGCCACTGGAGCTGTGTTTCAAGCGGAAAGTCGAGTACCACACCGGTGGCGTTGGGACTTTGGCCGAGTTCTGCCGCACTGAGAATCATACTGGCAACGGTCGGGATCTCCGGGACCTCTTGCAATGCCGCTTGCGTCGCGAGAGACCCTACCGTTAGTATCAACTGCGCGTGCCGTGCTTTGGCATCTTTGAATATCTCGCGGGCTTTATCTTTGTCTCCTTGGAGAGAGTGCTCCTCAATGAGACCGATAGTGCCGTTCAAGCTAGCGAAATACTGACGGAAGCCGGTAATGACGTCTCTGTATGGTCCTGTTTTCTGACTGGTCACCATCAAGATCGGGCCGCCGTCAGCAGCTACGGCAAGAGGACGCGCGCCCACTAGTAGCAGCAGCACTGCGATCAGGGTCGCGATGCAAGAGATAAGACGTGGGAACCCGATCATGGTCCACATGCTCGCTTAGAAGCCGTACTTGAGTTTTATCCAGAAGGTTCGCCCGTCCTGCTCAATGATTTCCTGGCGATGTTCACCGGAACCGGGATCACCGTAGCGTTGGTCGAAGAGGTTATAGATACTGCCTGACAGCTCAACCCCTCGTAGCAGATTCTGACTAAACAAGGTGAAGTTCGTGAGAAAATAATCACTTGCAGTTTTGCCAGACAGCGTGCGTCGAGCACTCATGTAGCGCGACTCTATCCCAGCGAATAGCTTATCGTGAATGAGCGGCACGATGAGGTTAAACTTCACCATATGTTGAGGGGAGTTGGTCAGGCGTTTTCCGGTCATACCATCTTCGGTTTTCTGAATAGCATAGCCCAAGCGTCCCTCCCAACCTGAGGCCCATTTCCCGTCAAGTGCCAGTTCAAGTCCTTTTGCCTTAATTGACTCGTCGTTACGGAACACTAGCAAGTCATCTTGTGGATCGGGGGTCTGAGTAATCAGTCCCTTGATAGTGTAGTAATATCCTGCCGCGCTAGCTTGGAGATACTTCGTCAAGTAGTGATCAACGACCACTTCATATGTGGTAATGCTTTCTGGCTTGAGGTTCGCGTTCGCTTTGAAGCCTGTACCGACATAGAACTTCTCGTAGACGCTTGGAGCCCGGAAAGCCTCCCCATAGAGGAGTTTCACCGTCGTCTGTTTCAAGTTGTAAATTAACGCGAGGCGTGGATTCAGGGTGCCACCGAATGAATCATAATAGTCGTACCGGATACCGGCATTGAAGAGAAGATTGTCCAGTAGGGTGACCTCGTCCTGGAAATACAACGCCCAGTTGCGAGAGTGTTTGTGAGTATCGAGGTTGAGTGAAAAGGGGTTGTCATCACTATTGCGCATGTCTTGACGAAAATTGTCTTGGTACTCCGCACCAACTGTGACTTTATGTCGTTGCCACAGTCGCTTTGTAAGTTTTGTTTCGGCTCCCCACCACTCACCGATGTTATGGTCCTGATTCAATACTCGGACCCTGTTGTCGGCGGGATCTGGGTTGTACAGGTAATCGCCGCGGTAATAGAAACGGTCGTAGTACAGGCGGGTCGTAAGATTGAGCGATTGACTAAAATCATGCTCGTACTTGAGATCGATGTAACCATGCTCGTCAACAGTACGGTTGCGGGTTGTATTAAATACGGTGCCATAGGTGGCAGTAGGGTATCCTTTGTTGCGGGATAAGAACCCACTCTGTAAGGTCAAATCGGCAAAGGAGACCTTGGCGAAGAAATAAGGGAACCGATCATCATCGCCGTTTCTAGCTATTCCATTATTAGTCGCTGGCGAATTAAATTCCTTAAAAAATAAACGATGATGCCCATGGCTGTCGTAAAAGGAGGCTGAGAAGAGTACTTCGAGCCCGTTTTGAAAGCGGTTACCGTAGGTCACTCTACCCTTATAGGAGTTGAAGCTACCAATCTCCGTGGAAAGCTCGGTCCCCTTAATGTCACGCCCGCGCTTGGTGATGACATTGATCACGCCAAAAAAGGCATTGGTACCATAGAGAGATGAACTTGGACCACGAATAATCTCAACACGGTCGATGAGGTCAACGTCTAGGACTGCCTCAGTACCCAATCCGGCTTGATCATATTGGTTGTCGTTGAGTCGATGACCATCGATGAGTAGGAGAATGCGGGAATTATAATCGCCAGGGCGATTAAATCCGCGCACGCCAAGGTAGCTGTAGTTGCGGTCATAAGTGACAAAGAATCCGTTTACGTTTTGCAAAACATCGGCAAAAGTCCGGTACCCATACTTTTTAATTTCATCGCTGGTGATGATGGTGATCGACGAGGGAGCTTCAGTCACTTTTTGTGCATACTTTGAGGCACTATAGACCGAGGGGATTTCTTCTAAGAAGATATCTTCAGTCCCCCTCGATATTGAAGCCCCTCCTTCTTCTTCTGCGAGAGCAAGAAAAGGGGAAAGAAATAAGACGCTACAATAAACTCCGACCACCGCTCCACGAAGCACGTAGAGCGCAAAAGTCTGGTTGTCTCTTCGTTGCAAACGCCACAAGGGGCGAGATCCCCATCGCATACGAACGTTACCCCCACAGGAACAGCCTCATGTGGTTCCCCAGGAGCTGTTGGGCTCTTTCTTATTCCTGTAACGATGTTATCGGCTGGCGATGGAGAAGCTTAAGGGCGAACGCAGCAAAGAGAAGCTAAGACTAAAGTGAGAAAAGTGCGAGGAGTGAAGTATCAAAGGACTGTCACCTTGAGTGCAACGAAGGGTCTCTTCAGAGAGATCCTTCACTCTGCCCAGAATGACGAGAGTAAGCAGTCCCATTGTCCAGTAGACAAATGTCATGAGCTGCGACTTGGTGGAAGGAGAGCAAGCAAACCAAAGGCGGTTCGTTTAGTTCTCTACTCGAACGAGTAACCAAGCAATACCAACAAGCACGAGCATCGCAACGGCTTGGTCGATTGAGCGCCACTGAAGAAACCTGCCATTCAACACCGCAACCCCAATAAGGGTCGTGCCGAACCAGATCAGCGTCTGCAATTCAACTGAGACGACGCCAAGTTCTGAGAAATAGCGAATCGTAAACCAATAAATAGTGATCCCTGTGGCAAAGCCACACGCCGACCGGGCAAGTTCTCTCCATTGAATAAGATTGTCATGCCAGATCCTAGCAGCGTAAGTAAAGCCCAAGGAATCACACACACCAGAGATGGCAAGGAGCGTAAAGGCAATAACGGTAACTCGTATCTGCTCAGACATAATGCCTCGCTCTTGTTAGCTTAGTATCGTGTTTCACGGCAGTTGCAAGCATGAGCCCTTGGTAATGACGGCTAGGGCGGTCTGCTGGTACACTGCGAATCTCGAGACTCGCAGGAGAGAATCCCATCTCGGCCAGGGCACAGGTTAAGTCCGCTTCATCAATACTGACAGCCGGAAACCGTCGAGAACCGACTGAGTAGCTCGTTGCTCTCTTCAGAGTAGTTATTATGAAGGTACCGCCGACTTTGACGAGCGAAGCGATATTCCTCAGAAAGAATTTCCACTCTTCGTACGAGTCAGTGATAGATTCTGCGCAAAAATTGGAGACGACGACATCATACGTTTGTCGTCCGCCGACGAACGGGGGCGTCTGACGGACGTCACAGCGACCAATTGCCGTGACATGATGACGAATTTGTGCCTCCCGACGGGCAAGATCGAACTCAGAGCACCACCCCTTTTGCTCTAACTCGATAGTTTTCTTGATGAACGGGAGCCAGTTGAAGGCGGTGTTATCTCTTGTTAGCCATTTGCGGAGTTCGAGGCGGTTTGCTTCAAGATATTCAACTATCTGTATTTCTCTGATTTTCGTAACAGCTGAAATGAGAGAGTAAATTGTCGGACCGCTCCCAAAGTCGAGCATCGTACTTTTCTGGTCCATCTCGTGGAATACGTCAGCATAGAATTGTAAAATTGCAAGATTTTCCTCGCCGAGGTCAGAATAGTATTCGTTGAGATAGGCCGTGGGATCGAATTCCATCCAGTCCTTGGTGTAGGAATCAGGGGCAACGCGAAACGTATTGGTCAGGGCAGACTGCAAGTCTGAGCTACGAGAGAGGTAGAGGTTTGGTGAAGCTGCGAAAGTTTGTGGTTGAGGGCTCATATGTACTATCCTATGAGGAAGTCTTCTGCGTTATTGACGTGAAATCAACAACATTACATTCTCCCAATCGAAAGCTTAGAAGGCTCTTTGCACAAGAACACCTTAAAGAAGTAACTGGTTCATCTTTAGCCCTGAACTGTTCACCTTTCTGTTCAGATTGGTTCAGTTTGCTATAGTATTGAACATGGAACGAGTTTCTCAGCTCACTTTTGGCCCTTTCCGCTTGGACACGGAAAAGAAACATATCTGGCGTGAAGATCAGCAATTACCCTTACGACGAACGTCGGTAGAGGTATTACAAATGTTGGTCGAACACGCTCCCGATACTCTCACAAAAACACAAGTCTTGAAGTACGTTTGGGCAGGGGCGTATGTCACTGATATTGTGCTCAGAGTCTGCATCCGTGAGATCCGCCAAGCCTTGGGGGATGATGCGAAGGTCCCGCAATACGTCGAAACTATAGGACGAAAGGGGTATCGCTATATCGGGCCAATGGTGGAGGGGAAGGCTTTGTCAACCAAGAAGGAGCTTGGTGAAGGCTTTGAGCATATCGTTGGGCGTAGGGATGAGCTTGAGCAACTGGACGAGTGGTTTGGCAAGGCGCGGCGTAACATGCGGCAGATCGTGTTTGTCACTGGGGAACCTGGGATCGGCAAAACGACGCTAGTCGAGATGTTCTTAGCACGTGTTCGGACAGATAGGCGCGTGCGGATCGGACGCGGCCAATGCTTAGAGCAGTATGGAGAGGGTGAATCCTATTTGCCTATCTTAGAAGCACTTGGTCGCTTGTGCCGTGACCCAGGAGGGGCTCCGATAGCTGCACTTCTGAGCCGCTATGCTCCCACCTGGATGATCCAAATGCCTGCATTGTTGAGTAGTGCGGAGGTTGCAAGCTTGCAGCAGCGCATCCAGGGTGCGAACCAGCAACGTATGCTCCGGGAGATGGCGGATGCGCTCGAAGCCCTGACCAATGAAACTGTCTTTATCTTGGTACTTGAAGATCTGCATTGGAGCGATTATTCGACCCTGGAGCTGCTGGCTTACTTGGCTCAACGACAAGAGCGTATACGGTTGATGGTGATTGGTACCTATCGTCCTGCGGATCTGACAACTGGGCATCCGCTGAAAAAGATTAAGCGCGAAATGCAGGTACGCCACCAGTGTGAAGAGTTGTCACTGGCACTGTTGAACAAGGAAGAGGTTGCTACTTATGTAGGGAAGCACCTTCTCGAAAAAGTGTTCTCGGCAGAGTTAACCGATCTGGTCCATCGTCGCACCGAGGGAAATGCCCTGTTCATGGTGAATATGGTGAACATGTTACGCGAACAGATGGTCGAAAAAGGCGGACGTTGGAAGTTGTCGTTGAACGTCGAAGATCTCCACATGCCGGAAAGCTTGCATCAAGCCATTGAGGAGAAACTCGATCGCCTCAGTGTTGATGACCGGCAGATTCTTGAAGCGGCAAGTGTCGAAGGCCGTGAGTTTTCTTCTACAGTGATTGCAGCGGCCACTGGCAGAGATCCGCTCGAGATTGAGGAGCGTTGTGCTGATCTCATGCGGCAGAGTCAGTTCATTCAAGAGACAGAGACTCCGCGCGTGGCCGGATGGAACAGTCACTGCACGTTATGAATTCATTCATACCTTGTATCACGAGGTGTCGTACAGCAGGCTGACACCAGGAAAACGGATACAGTTTCATCAACGGATTGGTGAGCGACTTGAACAGGGCTATTGTGATCGCACCGGAGAAATTGCTGCGGAGCTAGCACTGCACTTCGAACATGGACGAGACTTCCACCGTGCTGTAGCGTATTTGCAGCAAGCCGCAGAGCAGGCGACACAGCGATTTGCCTATCCTGAATGCATTCGCTATTTGACCAGGGCACTGGGGCTACTGCAAACTTTCACTGACACACTAGAGCGGAAGCATCTTGAACTCAGATGCCAGATCGGCCTGGGTGTGGCATTGATGACGACCAAAGGCTATGCCGACCCAGAAGCCAAGCAGGCCTACGACCGTGCGCGCGAATTATGTCAACAGATCGGACAAACTCCGCAACTTGTTCCTGTGCTCCGGGGCCTTGCCGCGTTCTATTACGTTCGGGCGGAATTAGCGACCGCCCGTGATTTAGGAGAACAGCTCCTGCAAGTGGCACAGGAGGAGAATGATCAAGCGCTGCTACTAGAGGCTCACCAAGCGTTAGGTGGGAGGTTGTCGAGCATGGGTGAGTTCACCAGCGCTTGCAGCATCTGAACCTAGGTCGAAGCCTGTATGATCCACAGAAGCACCATGCGCATGCTCCCGTGTATGGCCAGGACCCTGGTGTAGCGTGTCTCTCTCGGGCCTCGTATGTTCTCTGGTTTCTTGGTTATCCAGATCAAGCGTTAGCCACGAGCGAGGAAGCTCTTACCTTAGCTGAAAAACGCGCTCATCCGTATAGCTCAGCGTATGCATTCGTTTTGCGGGCGGGCCTCCATCAGCTTCGAGGAGAGCCGCAACTGACTCAACTGCGAGCTGAGGCAGGCTATTACCGTTTCGCTTGAGCATAGTTTTCCGCTTTGGAAAAGTATGGGCGAGATTTTGCGAGGATGGGCAATAGCCACTCAGGGGAACGCTCAGGGACGGAATTGCATCGATCCAGTCAGGGAATTGCTTCCTGGCGTGCGGTGGGCGCGGAGATTTTGTTGTCTTATTATCTTTCTTTACATGCCGAGTCGTGCGGAAGAGACGGGGACACTGAGACAGGAATTAAAGTCTTGAGTGAAGCATTTTCACTTGCCGCTCGGACCGGCGACCGCTGGTGGAACGCCGAGTTGCATCGACTTACGGGAGAACTGTTGCTTCAACAGAAAAGTAAAAATCAAGAAGAGAAACGCACCAAACTTAAAGGTAAAGCAAGGCAATTGCAATCTATCTCGCGGGTTAACAAGTCACAGTCAGAAGGTTGTTTGCAACGAGCCCTTGATGTCGCCTGCGCCAAGAAGCGAAGTCGCTGGAATTACGGGCAGCTATCAGCCTGGCGCGGTTGCGGAAAAAACAAGGGAGAGAGCAAGAGGCTCAGCGATTGGTAGAAAGCTCCTACAATTGGTTCCGTGAAGGCTTTGCTACTGCCGACTTACGAGAGGCAAAAGCGTTAATTAAAGAGCTGGATGAGAAGGCTCCAAGGCGGAAGGTCTTCGACAGAAGACAGTTGATTGCTCCGTCCATCGTCAATGATTTTTAACTTATAGAATTTAATCTCAGGAGCATGCCATTACTCTCACTGTTAATGAGAATGGATAATGTACTCTTACTCTTCTATGCTGCCAGGACTCTGTATAGGAGCAAATATGATAATAAGTGCAACGTATTGAAGTGCATATAATCGCCAAAGGAACGTATAAAACGGCTTGGCGCCGGCACCGTCCGAACGTAACTCTGAACGTAGCAGCCGGAAAACTCGACGACAAAGACGAGGAGTAAGAGTGCTTCAACGGCAAGCCCCGGCCTACGCGAAAGAGCTGCGGAAAAGCATAAATCCAAATCGCGAGGCCGAGGAATGCGGTGACAAATGCAGCAAGGCAGATGCAAGCGGTCTTGGTTGCTCCTAAGACGAGCGCAAAACTGCGATACCCCCCCTCCCGGTCGCCCCGCATATCGGGGATGTCCTCAAAAGTGTTCATGCCGACGCAGAAGAGTACGGCAAAGGTAAGAATAAACGCCAGATATACTAACCCGAGGGATTGGGCAGGTGCGAGGTACCACACGGTCAGAAACGTGGTCGCGGGATACACTATCGCTCGAAAACAGATAACGAGGAGCTTGGGTAGCCATGGGCTTTGTCGCACGGTACGGCTACCAAAACGTGGGACGGAATACACGAGAGACACCCATGTCATGGATCCAACAAAACTCAATGCAAGCCACCATGGCATTGCCCACCAGGCCAACAGTGATCCGACAATGCCAGATGCCAGACTCACTGCCCACGCTTGTCTCACTGTCATTACGCCTGAAGGCAGAGGGAAATCAGGTTTGTTGATGCGATCTACTGGTAAGTCGTAGATCTGATTGATGCCGTGGCAGGCAATGGTCCACAGACTCAACGAGAGAACGCAGCAAGCGATCTTGGTGAATGCGATAGGTTCGTAGGGTACTGCCGGAAGTAACGCTAAGGAAATCGCTACGCTCATGATTGCACTACCCAGCGTGGATTCCGGTCGGCTGAAACGATAGAGCCCGCGAAGCCATTCCCAGAGTGTATAGTCGGATGGATGAGTCACTGAGAGTGCGGATTGCATTATCACACCTAGTGTTGAATTTGAGCGAGACTAACGCCCCCTGACTTCCTCGCTCAAAATTGACGATCGGTGTTAGGAAAGTAATCTTTAGCCTCTATGGAAAAATCAGTGACAAATATGAAAATTTGTCACTGATTGTGGTGCACCGCTAAAGATGGACCGTGTCTTTCCGATCACCATAAACAGGTGGAATTCAAGTAGTGCGTCATACTGGTTTGTAAGCTGATTTGACTGCTTTCCAGGAAGGAGGTCTCCGTCTATGATCACAATACAACCAATTCAACCTCATCAACATCAAGCGGCGAAACAAGTCCTTCTCACTGTTTGTCAAGAACTGTGGGGAGTATCGGAAGAAGTCGTTTTACAACATCGATCCCTTTGCTGATTTCGAAGATATTGAAAACTATTATTTCAAGCAGAATGGCATGTTCCTTGTCGTTCTTGACGGTGACCGAGTGGTGGGTACTTTGGGCATGCGACACTGGCAAGGAGAACATTTGCGAATTGAAGCGTCTGTGGTTCTACAAAGATTATCGCGGGCAAGGCCTCGGTAGGTTACTGATGGAGCGACTGATCGATTTCGCTACGGCAAAAGGATATCAGCGTGCCAGGTTTGAAGTTGCCGATGCGCAGGTACAGGCGCAGGCGATGAAGCTTTATCACAAGCTCGGCTTTTATTTCATCGAACGTTATAACGACGGCCCAGGCACAGTGTTTATGGAAAAAGTTCTTCAAGAAAATGTTCTCTACGTAACTTCACCGACTTCCAGAACGTTAGGCGGCGTAGCCTTTGTGTGTACTGTTCCTCATCTGAACAACGCCCGTGCAATCACCATCCGATGCACTTCTGATGGACCTTCGCCAATGCGGCGGACACGGGCTTCGCGATACCAAGGTTCCAGGGAGAATTCTAAGGGTTTAATCCGCCTTGCGGGCCAAGCGGGAACGCGAATGCGGTGCACGGTTAACGACGGCCGGGAGCAGAGTGATCCGACCCTTGTCCCTTTTCCCTTCGCGGACGACGACATGGTTGGCGTGGAAATCAAGGTCTTTCACGCGGAGCCGCAGACATCCCATCAGGCGTACCCTGGCGCCATAGAATAGATTGGCCATGAGCCACAGTACTCCGTGCACTGCATTCAGGAGGGACCGCACTTCCTGTTACGTTAGGGCAGGAGATAATAATTATGGTTGATTAGGAAAAGAGTGTGTAAAATTGCATTTTTGACAGTGGCGGCAGCATAAGGTGATGTCTTCATGCGCAGATACTCTTCGTCGCGCAGGCCATACGCGCGGCGCTCGATGACCCGAATCTTGTTGTTGAGCCCCTCGACGAAGCCTAGCGAGACCTTGTTCGCGGTTGGCAGTACGCGGCGATACCATCCAATTTTGATCGATCAACGCGCAACTCTGTATTTGATCCGTTGCTTTTCTCTCCAGCGCCAGTGCTCGAAGAAGCGCCGGGCCCAGCCCTCGCGCTCGTAGTCCCAGAGCTGGCCGAAGGACTCCTTGAGCAAGGAGGCGGTGTGCAGCCGCTTGTTCGCCGCGAGCAGGACCTTCAAGCTTTGCCGCGCGGCGCTTGTCAAATTCTCTCGATGCGAGAGCAGCGTATATTTCTGCCCCTTGATGTAGCGCCGGTCTTTGCCACTGAGCCGCCGATACTCGGCCTTGCGCACCTGGTCGAGGGCGTCGCCCAGATGACACATGATGTGAAACTTGTCGAACAGGATCGCCGCTTGCGGCGCATACGTCGTAGTCGCATTGCGAAACGGCTTCCACATGTCCATCACCGCCAGCCGAATCCCCGCAGCCTTCCTCTGGCCAAGCCACTCGTAGAACTGCCTCATGCTCGCTTCCGAGCGATCCTCGCCGCCAAACCAGATCGCTCGCCGTCGGATCAAATCGCTCACCACGATGCGGTAGGTGTGACCTTTGCGAATCGCGATCTCGTCGATGCCGATCACCTGCGGCCCGGGCGTTCCGGCCTTGGCCACTTGCGCCGTCATGTACTGCTTCTCCAGCGCCTTGACCGTGTCCCAATCCAGGTGCAGTTCCTCGGCAATCTCTTTGATCGTCGCCGAGCGACATCGTTTGCCGACGTAGTGAGCGAAGCGCTGGGTATAGAAGGGGTTGGCGGCCAGAAAATCGAGCCGTTCGCGCTTCACCGTGCCGCAGCTCTTGCACTGCACACGCCGAACCTCGAATTCCAGGTAGACGCGGCGATCGCCACAGGACAGATCGCGCACGCGCCGGGTGCGGCGATCGTACCACCCCCTGTAAATCCGACCACAGCAACCGCAGGCTGTTTTTTTGACCGCCGGACCAGATCAATAACGCACGCCTTCGGATCGCCAAAGATCCCGCGTATCGCGGGGGGCGGACGAAAACCCGGGAAGGCATACGCATCCACGAGCCGCCGCTTTCGTTTCGTTGAGGTAGCCATGCGCCCAGGATGCCAATTCCGAGCGCACTAGAAAATACTTGCAAGCCAATATCCATGCGGAGTACAGCCCTATTCAACCACGTAAATTACCCACACGTCCCCCAGAAGACCCATAATTATAACAATCGTATTGCTGGTCAGTTTGCTACAACGATCGCACGGGATTCTCTCCATTCCATCCTTCCGCAGCACGAGCGACTCGACTATAAAAACGGCGCATGAGGTCGCCTTCTTCGTACACTTCGACCATCGCGCCGAACACTTTTCTGGTGTCGTACCAGGCTAAACGCAAACCACCCACGGCTGGTAAGCGGCACGTCATCACGGTGTCGAATCCGAGCACATTTAGTCGCCGTGTTTCAGCGTCAATATCATTAGCAAACCAGGTGATATGTTGAAGACCAGTCTGTCCCGGCGCAAACATCTCGCGGGCTCCGGAGGGATTGTTGCAATGTTGCTGAAATAATTCGACTTGAACTGCTCCCCATTGGCCGACAGCGGAGGACTGATCGAGTTTTGCGGGTTTGCCGCGATAAGTGAGTTCGTCTAACTGGATGTGTGGGAGCAAGAAGAACGGACCAGCCCCCATCGTTTGTACCCATTGCATTGCGGCTGTTTCCATGTCGTCGACCATCCAACACATTTGCACGATCGGATGGGGAGTAATCGTTTCGATTCCTTTCATGATGCCCTCTATTTTTCAAACGTCTTGTCGACGCGTTCAAACCGTTGACGAATTGATAGTGGCAAAGCCGATGCCGCTCGCACCACTAGTGATGACCGCGACTTTTCCTGTGAGCTATTCCATGTCGTCATCCTCTTATTTCAGTCCTAGCATTGCTCGTGCTTCTTGTGGCGTCGCAACTTCACGTCCCATCTCCCGTGCAATTTGAGCTACGCGGGCGACGAGGCGAGCATTCGTGGGCCGCTCTAACTCAGGGTACGGGTAATCACCCAGGCCGATCGAGACGTGTCCTCCACGCTCAATTGCCGCGGCGACCAGTGGAAAGAGGTTGCCGCCGACACACAACACCGACCACTGCCAGTTCTGTTTCTGCGGAAGGAAATCCAAAAATGCTTGCATACCTTTGACCGTTCCGGGATGGCCGCTGAGCAACCAGTCTTCTGTCAGTACGAGTTCGCAATAGACCGGTTCGGTAAAGATGCCCATATCAACAAATGCTTGGGTTGCGCGAATCGAAGACACATTCCACAATGCTTGGATAGGTTTGACGCCGACCGACTTCATGGTTTCAGCAAAGAACTGCCAGGTTTTGGTCGTATTCACATAGACAGTTTCATTGGTCTTAAAGCGTTGTGCATGCGGATCGTAGGTATCGACGTTACTAGTTGCCATGTCGATCGGTCCGAAGTCTGGCCTGGTCATGGGATCCTTGGCCATCTCGACGATGTGAGCGATACGAGCCTCTACCGACGGTAGCCACCATGCACCCAACGTGGGCATCGTAATAACGTCGCTTTTTTCTTTGATACGACGAACGGTGTCAGCGTAGAGCTTCGCGTCCGAAGCTGGAGCGCCGGTCTTGGAATCACGAGCATGATAGTGAATGATCGATGCGCCTTCGCGCCAACATTCTAATGCCTGGGTAGAAATTTCTTCTGGTGAATATGGTACGTTAGGATTCGCGTCGCGCATTGCATATTCATTAATCCGTACTTCGATGATAACTTTATTCGACATGGCACCCCTCCTTGCTGCGAAATTTTTCTGACGTCGCTATAATTCTTAGGACGACGTGAGTCTGCAGAATGAATGAAGCTCGTGACATTATCAAGCCAATGATGAGTGACGCAAACACGGTAAATTGGAAAATCGGTTGGGCCTCGGTCAGTGCGCTGCTCGGTTCGTTACTGACCTCTCCGATCGACTGGCTCAAGAATACCTTTGTCTTTCATCCAAATACAAAGGTCGATACTTCACCTGCGGCATACGGATTGCCGTATGAGGAAGTGTGGTTTGGCGGAGCCGACGGTCGCTTGCTCCATGGATGGTATGTGCCAAGCCGTCAGACGCCTACAGGTACGGCGGACCCGTTGTTTATCTGGTTCCATGGCAACGCAGGAAACATTGGTCATCGTCTTGCCCATCTTCGCCTCCTGCACAATCGCGTGGGGGGCAGTCACTTTGTGTTTGACTATCAAGGTTTTGGTAAGAGCCGAGGGAAACCGTCTATTCCCGGTATTCTAGATGACGGTCGTGCAGCGATTGCCTGTGCGCAGCAGCGCGGCTGGATTGCAGGCCGACCGGTGGTGTATCTTGGCGAGTCACTAGGGGCGGCAGTGGTGGTAACGCTTGCACTGGAAACCCCACCGAGCCATGCTGTTCTCCTTGCGCCCTTTCTCTCTTTACGCGCCATGGGGGAGCTCCGGTTACCACCGCTTGCTTTTCTTGTGGATCAGGATCTGAATTCTGCTCGCTTAGTCGAACGGTTCCCCTCTCCGCTGTTAATTATCCACGGCACAGAAGACTGGACGGTTCCGTTTCATCAAGGACAAGCGTTGTATGCCTTGGCACCGCAACCGAAGCGATTCTACGCGATCGAGGGTGCCGGGCACAACAACCTGCATGAGGCTGGTGGTGAAACGTATGTCCGCGTATTGCGAGAGTTCCTTGCCGATCCTGCTGCTCGGCCAGACGAAGCGAAATTCTGAGGTGAACGTGCATGTGGTGTTGGTTGCGATTTTCCGTCGCACTGGTGGCAGCGAAGGAGAACTTGAGACGATTGAGCTTCGGGCCGTTGCTCCGACATGGTCATCGCAGCTTGATCAGCGGCAAGTCGCTTGGCATGGCTCTGTTCAGCTGCAATTGCTGATGGAATGGCTCAACAAATACCGATGTTGGTGCGATTATGGTCTGCCGTGAGTCTACAAGAGCTACTGAGTTTTCAACTGCCACGTCTACCAAACGACGGCCTGGCGTTTTCGTCGCTTGCTGGGGATTTTGTTTTTGGGAACGGAGTGGCCGTAACTCCGAATTTGTCTCTTGCGAGTAACTCCGTCCGTATTGAGGCTACAGGCGAAATCGATCTGGGCCAGCACACGCTCGACTTGAAGACCTCGTTCATGCCACTCCATGGGATCACGAGTAGTGTGGCGAAGGTTCCGCTCGCGGGACAATTACTTGCCCGTGGCGCAGAAATGCTGACCACGCTACCGTTCCGCGTGTACGGTCCCTATCACGATCCGACGGTGACACCGCTCGTCATCGACCTTGGTCAGTGGTAGAGCGCTCCACTTTAACCTCTAACGAGTTTTGACAACCGAATTGGGTAAGACCTGGGTAGAATAGGCTTCCAGCCTGTTACGAAGGACGGGCTAGAAGCCGGTCCCGCCAAGAACTCCGGTTGTGATCATCTCACTTCATTAGAGAAACACGCTGTGGGCATCTTAGAGCATTGCCGTTTCGGTTGGTTGTCCAAGAAACACGCGGCCAGCCATCTCATAGATGGGCGTACTGAGAATTGCATGCTGGGTGACAACGTGCACATCTCGGAAGTGACGTTGCAAAGGATTATGCGCCCAAATCGAACTCGTTCCTGCGGCATGGTACATGAGGTCAATGGCCTGTGCGGCTTGAATTGCTGCTTGTGTCGCAGCCAGGCGTAACAGCGCTCGCTGTTCGAGAGAGGGCGCGACATGTGCACTTACCTTGTTCCACACTTCCTGCACGGTATCGAAAAGAAACGCCCGACCAGAGCGTAGTAATCCTTCTGCTTGCGCGACTTGCATCTGTACCACCTCGCGCTCTACCATCCGCTTGCGAGTTGTGGTGAGACGTTTCTTAGGTGCCATTTCCCTGAGTGTGTTGATGGCGCCTCGTGCCATGCCGAGGGCGACGCTGGCTACGGAGGAGGCGAGTAAGCCGAAAATGGGGAATCGGTACAGTAGCCCATTATGAAATGGGCGGTCAGAGACAAGAGACGCATGGTAGCCGTCGGGGACGAATACGTCATTCACAGCGATGTCATGACTCCCGCTTCCTCGTAAGCCGGAGACTGTCCAAGTATCAATGACCTCGACGTCGGTGGCAGGAAAGATCATCATGGTTGATACCAGTTCACCGTTCTTGCCTTTACGGGGTGTATCCCCGTCGAAGATGATGCAGGTACCCATGAGCCACGAGCAATGCTGACAGCCACTGTTGAATTGCCACCGTCCGCTCACGCGGTAGCCACCGTCGACAGCTACGGCCTTGCCTGTCGGTGCTAAGGCTCCACCTGTGATGACGTGTGGGTCGCTCCCGTAAATCGTCCGAGCGGTGTTTTCTGGTAAATACGCGCTGACTAGTCCACCGGTTGCTCCAATCATGGTGCACCACCCAACCGACCCATCGATTTTCGCTAACTCCTCAAAAACCTGAAGCATGGTTATGACATCGGTTTCCAACCCACCAAGGGCGTGGGGAACCAACATGCGAAACAGGCCCGCCTCGGCTAGAGAGGTGACGAGTACGGATGGAAGTCGGCGGTCAGCCTCAATCTGCTCGTAGACAAGACAGATTTGTGGCGCGAATCTTCGTGCGATTTCGAGGAGAGACGGAGAATCGAGGGAATCAGAGCCAGGGGAGATAGATGTTTCCGCGAGGGACATGAAAGACTCCTTTGCAAAAACACTCACAGGACACGAGGGTGCCACGGTGGTCAACGAAGTCAAGCGAGTGGAGGAACGGAATTTCCTCTCCTGCCTCTTCTGTAGTATAAAAGCACCCGACAGGAGGAGAGGGATATAGGGAATTCAGCGCTGAACGTCATCTAGCACCAACACTGTTCAACACGAATGTGACTAGAATGGAAGCTGATTCGAGCACGGAGGAAGCGATGAAGGAGCAACAGACCTATCCGGAGTATATTGGTGTGAGTGATGTCACAATCCGTTCCTTTGACCTCACGCGAGAGGTAGCGAAGATATAGGAAGCAAAGTTAAGGCGCGGATCATTCGCCCACTACATTTGACGAAAACACTGCGTGAGTAGCACCTCGGAACTCTGTTGGCGCGGGTTGCCCCTTTTGCTCTGCCTTCTCAATAGCTCTCTGATGGTTCATGTCCGCCGGGATAAAGCGAACATCTTTGCCTAACCGCTTTGCTACGAGCATTTCGTCTCGGGCGACTTCACCACCGCCAATACCGATGATGACATCACTAGATTTGACTATTGCTGTAGAGGTTGGTGAGAGTTGCTCGGAGCCCTGCATCAGTCCACCCCAGGTTGTATCTTTGACATAGAATACATGATCAACATACGGCGAGAGTGTGGCCTTCGCCTCTCGTGCTTGAGTGGAAACGATACCTGTGGTGACAAATCCCCGGTGCTTCGCTTCTTTGTATATAGCACCGATGCCATCGAGAGTTGCGCCGATGTTGACGATCGTTTTGGCGTGATCAAACTCGGCAAGTATGCGTTTTGCCTGATCAAGCATCGCTGTTTTATCCTCATACTCCGCGCCAGAGTACCCAACGAAGGTGAGTACCTTTTTGTGGGACCCTTTGAAGAAAGTCGCGATTTCTTCTGGCGTCGCTTCCTTCGACACAGTCGTAGGATGACAGGCTGTTACTGCAAAGATGAAGATCAGTGTACGACAAACGATCGCACGCGTACTATGTTGTCTCACATCCCTGTTCCTAAAAATTACGAGCGAAATGCTAGGCGGATTGGCCGTACCTCGATATCGACCCACACACCACCGGTGATATAAGGGTCACTGGTTAACCACTGATCGAGATCTGCCCGCGAAGGAAAATCCATGTAGAGCGTCGAACCGATCACCTCGCCGTTCTCGTCGAGAATAGCCCCGCCGTTAATAAAGGTGCCGGCTTGTTTCATCGCTTGCACACCATCGAGATGAGCCTGACGCACGCATAAGCGACGTGCTTTTGCTTCAGGGTCTTTACCGTCGTACGCTATGATCAAAAATTCCATCGCTCATCTCCTTAAAATATTAGAAGGAGTTGTCAATGCAGCAGAAAAATAAGCAGGGCCAAGGTGCTGAGCACACTTCTCACACCGTGTAATTGACTCCATTTTTCCAAGAGCTGTCGAGTTTCTTCTGCGCGTTGATCGAGGCCCGGGGACAGCAGCCGTTTATTTGTTGGCAGAATTATCACGAAGGTGAATAGAACGACCAGACCGAGCAACATTCCACCGAATAGCCACCATAGGCTTGACCCTGCGAGCCAAGCAAGGACGGCACGAGAAATCCGACAATGGCCAACGGTGCTTGCATCCATGTAGCCCGTTTGTAGCTTGGTGCCCATTGGCGTATTGCTATCTCCGTGCCGCAGACCATACGTGCCGGATGCTCGACTAAGTTAATGTAGAGTGCGGCCCCGGCGAAAATAGCGCATGCCAACGTCGCCACGAATTCCATGCTCGCTTGGAAGAGAGGCATGAGGTTTCCTCCATGACGCCTGGCACTCTGTCACTTGATGATGGTAGGAGCAACCCCGTTGGGGTCTTCTCGTCTTGATTCTCTGCTCTACACTTCTCGTGTAACAGTAGCTAGTGTACGATCCACCCATGCAACTACTCTGTCTCGACCATTTTGGTGTTGATGTTTTCGATCTTGACCGTGCTGAACGCTTCTATACTGAAGTCCTTGGTCTGACCGTCGTACAACGCTTCGGTCGTCACCAAGTGTTATTGCAGTGCGGTAATCTCAACCTCGCACTATTCGAGCGCCGAGATCTGTCACCACGAGTAACGGACCGGATCGAGAATCCCCTGGGCAAAGGACACCACGCCTTCACAGTGAGCCGTACGGATTGGCAAGCGGCGCAGGAGGTATTCAAGGCTCGCAGCATACCGACCTACGGACCGATTGACTGGGGAGATCACGACTGTTTGTATTTTCTTGACCCGGACGGGAACCTGCTGGAAATTGTGGCGTACCGCTAAGCAAGATTTCAATTTAAGGAATGTCTCAGGGGTATGGTTACAGTTTCAGGAGGGGTGCCCTACTGCAAATGAACCCTGTCATGATATACAGGGGCCGTCGGAAGTCGGCTCCTTTTTTTATTGTCAGAGGTTGAACTTTACTACTTTGTGGATCGCTTAAAGGAGTATGATTATGGTGGATGCTACTACCCTCACCAATGAAGTGGAGTCATTTTATCGTACCTTCATTGATGGTTTCAACCGTGAGGATACCGACATGTACCTGCGTTCGTTCTGCTACCCCAACGGGATACTCAGTGGCGAACATGGACTGACGATCAACGCGAAAGAGTCCGATCAACAGCGATTCTATCAAGAAGTGATGTCTTCGATTCAAGAACGCGGTTGGGATCATACTGGTGTGAATCGACTCCAGGTGTGGCCAATTGCCGAGATTATGGCCTTTCTTGTGGCTGACATCTCACGCTACAAAAAAGACAATTCAATCCTGGAAAGCGGGCGCTATTGTTACACTGTGCGCAAAGATAGTGGAGCCTGGAAAGTTTTGACGCTGACTGAAGTAAAGCCGCCTTTTGTTGGACCGGAGGGTTCGCAGGAGAATGTTGCTGATGCCAAGACCATCATTAGTGAAGTCGAAAGGTTTTACCGCGACTACATCAATGGCTTCAATGAAGAGGACCGCGCTGCATTTATTCGCTCGTATGGCTCACCCGCATGCCTTTTTGCTCGGCGAACAGGGAATGATCGTGACACTGACGGTCGCTGATCACGAGCGCGCCTATCAACGCGTCATGACCGACCTACACAAGCGCGGCTGGGGCCGATCGGTGACGGATCAACTTCAGGTCTGGCCGTTGACGAAGGAAACCGCGCTGATCGTCGCTGATGTAACCCGTTACCAGAAAGACCAATCTGTTTTAGAGAAACTACGTGCCTCGTACACGCTTCAGAAAGAAAACGGTTCCTGGAAAATTCTTACAGTCACAGAAGTCAAGCCGCCGTTTTCAGGACCCGGAGAAAGGAGACCGTAAGATTAGGAGCAGTGAACTCTTTCCCTTGGTCTTGTGTCGAGAAAAGCAACCCTCACAGCAAAACCGATCGACCCATAACGCGGTAAATATCTATGGCTTCGGTTATGTTTTTCAAGCGTTCGCGCCCTACTTTTTCTAGGCGATAGCTTTCCCCAAGACGGCGCACTATCTCAGGGCCAATAAGGATGTGTTCGGCCTTGGCAACGCCTGCCAACCTCGCCGCAAGATTCGTTACTGGGCCACTGGCTGTGAAAGTCCAGCGCGCGCCATGCATCCCTTCGAAAGCGAGTCGCGCCAACCAGACGCGGTCCCAGAGTTGAGACCCATGTGAATAGAGAGCGGATGTTCACGGTTCTCTTGGTTGAGCGCTTGCCGTGGCCGCGAGTAAGGCGAGCGCAGTGTCTACAGCTTTGACCGCGTGTACGCAGCGATCAACATCGTGAAAAATGGCCATGAATCCATCACCAGCAGTTTCATTGATATCACCGTCGGCCTGATGGATACGGTCGAGAAAAGCAGAAAAATAACGTTCAACCAGCGTATTGAGTACCTCTGGCGGTAGCCGTTCGCTCAAACGGGTGTAGCCACTGATGTCCAAGAAAGAGAACCGTCACATCTTGCTCATGCTTCCTCGCCAGCGCTGGTGCCTCGGGGTCGACAGTGGCTAAGCCGCTTCACGGCCTCGGGCACAAACTTCGCAAAGTGATCTTTGATCCGCCGGAGTTCGTTCAGCTTATGGTCTACCGTGTGTTTCAGTTTCAAGGTGGTCCGCACGCGAGCGAGTAACTCTCGATCATTAACGGGTTTGGTGAGAAAATCGTCGGCCCCGGCCTCGATCCCTTTGATCCGATCCTCAATCCCATCCAGGGCAGTCATGATCACGACGGGGATGAGCCGTGTCTCATCACTCTCCTTCAGGGTGCGACAAACTGTGAACCCGTCCATGATTGGCATCATTACATCGAGGAGAATCAGGTCTGGGGCTTCGGCAGCTACCTTCTCTAGGGCCTCCTGTCCGTTGGTGGCGCTGGTTGTCTCATAGCCAAGGTCTGCTAGTTCTTGTTCCAGGTAGTCTACGTTGAACGGCTCATCATCGACGATGAGGATTTTGGGGCGTTCGGGCATTACGTATCCCTCCATGCCGGCGGTCCCTGAATATACTCTACCTTTCTCCTAAAAACTGCTTTATCTTCTCAAACAATAGGTCTTCATCGAGCGGCTTGCTCAGATAATCGTCACAGCCACACGCTCGGGCCTTTTCTACATCGCCACTCATCGCGTGGGCCGTCAGCGCAATGAGTGGAATGTTGTGCAGTGCTGCGTTGGCCTTGATTCGGCGAGTCGCTTCCCACCCATCGACCACCGGCAGCGAGAGATCCATGAGAATGAGGTCGGGGTGTTCGCGCTCGGCTTCTATGATCCCGGCCGCTCCATCAGGCGCGGTAATGACTTCGTAGTCGTCCTCTAAGAGTTGGACGAGGAGATCGCGATTAAATTCCACATCTTCTACAACCAGAATTTTCTTCATGACTTTACCTTTGTAGGATCGTCTATGGCTAGCGCCACCGAACCGGTTTCAAACACAGGAGTCCCGACGTCACGGACGGAGACCGCTGCAACGTGCGCAGCCAGTTGAGCAGCTTCGTAGTGCAGCGGAACACTAACGGTGAAGGTTGAGCCCACCCCGATCGTGCTTTGTATCATGATGTCTCCGCCCAACAGTTGCGCGAAGTGGCGGCTGATCGAGAGCCCCAGGCCCGTGCCGCTATACTGTCGAGTGGCGCTGTTGTCTACCTGGTGAAATTCTTCAAACACCAGCGCTAACTGATCCGCGGGGATGCCAATGCCGGTGTCCGCGACGGAAATTACGACGTGTCTATCTTGACGCTGGGCGGTGACCGTAATCGTCCCCGCTTCGGTGAACTTGAGGGCATTGCTCAAGAGGTTCATGAGGATCTGCTTCAGCTTGTCCTGATCTGTAAAAAGCTCGGGCATGCCGCCCTCCAGCTTTTTCACCAGTCGGAGACGTTCGTTCTTGATGAGTGGCTCGACCGTGTGGAGACACAGATTGATCAACGGCTCCAACTCGAAGCGAACCGCATGGACCTCCATCCGCCCCGCCTCGACTTTGGAGAGGTCGAGAATATCGTTGATCAACGTCAGGAGGTGCTCGGCACTGATCAAGACCTTCCCCAGGTTCTCGTGCTCATGCTTAGGCAGAATGTTCTGAGAGCGTCGCATGACCAGGCGGGTGAAGCCGATGATGGCGTTCATGGGCGTGCGCAGTTCGTGGGACATGCGGGCCAAGAACTCCGATTTATGGCGGGAGGCCACCTCCAGTTGCCGATTCACCTTTTGCAGCTCTTGGGTGCGTTCCGCTACGCGCTGTTCGAGTTTCTGCGTGAGCTGCGTCACCGTATACAAGAGGTCCCACACAGTGAGGATGCGACGGGAGGCGAGCAGCGCCGGCAACAACACGACATTCGCTGCCAGCGTTACAATCATGGCAGTCGCAGAGAGAAGACCAAACTGTTGCATAGGAACGAAAGTGGAAAAGCCGTAGACAAGAAAGCCCAGGAAGAAGCTTGAGGAAACGTAGAGGTTGGATTTGCCCACCGTAGCAAGTGTCTGTAGCAGGGCTGGTTCCTGATCGGCGCCGGTTCGCAGTTCAAAGCTCAGCCGCGTCATGAGGTGGATAGTACTATCTACGGTGATCCCCAGGATGACCAATGCGATGGTGTTAGTGCCAAGATTGAAAACGACTCCTGAAGCTCCTATGAGGCCGAAGAAAGCCAGGAGTGTGAAGAGGTAGGGGATCATAGCGATGGCCCCTACGCGAACAGAAAGAAACATGGCCGCCATCAGGACGAAGATGACTACCGCGGTGAGCGTCAAGCTTTGCGCCTGAATGCTGACAATGTCCCCAATGGTTTTTGTCAGCAGAATAATGCTCCCGGTCGGGTGCGCTTTGAGTTCGGGGGGAAGAATCTCGGCGGCCAGGGTGTTGATTTTGTCCACCGTCGCAGCAATGTCATTCGAGCCCGACAGCGAAGTGCGTACGAGGATGTTGGTGCGCGAGAACTCGGGGTTCACCACCAAGGCGAGGCTTTTCGGTCGCCCTGCAAACAATTGCATAACCGCTTTTAGTTGCTCGGGATTTTCGAGAAAGGTTGTCTTCTTTCCAGATGCTTGAACTGTAGGCTCGACCAACTCTCCTTCGGGGGAGACTTCGAGGCCACCGCCCCCTTCTTGAACGCCACGGTCGATGAGTAAGCAGTAATCGACGAACGACACCGTCTTGTCGACTCCCGGCAACGCGTCGATTGCCTCTTGCAGGGTACGTATGCGTCGTAGGGTCTCCCATTGCTTCATTATGTCGCGGGTTGTTCCGTCGATTACTACATTAAACGCCATGCTGCCCGCAAGGGTATGACTGACCACGTCCGTGGCCTGACGAATGGAGTCTGACGGACGGAAGAATGATTGAAAATCGGAATCGACTCGGATCGAGGGAATCTGGCTGAACGCGAGGAGTGCCACAATAGCACACGCGGTGATGATGAGGCTCCGGCGCTGCATGACCGTGCTCGTTAACCGTCGCAGCCTAGCGCTGAGCCCCGGGGCGAAGGTGTCTACGCGTCGGTTTGGCAGGCGCAGCATCGCGAGGAGCGCCGGCACTAAAGTCAGCGAGAATACGAATGCCAAAGTGATACCGAGCGATGAGTAGATGCCCATTTCGCGAATACTGACAATCGGATTCAGCGCTTGCACGAAAAACCCTAGCACGGCTGTGAGGGCGGCCATCAGGGCTGGCGTGTTGATCCTCCGTACAGTCTCCAGCACTACTTCCTTGGGCGAACGGTTAGGGCGCGCGAGCTCGTAATATTCGGCGACTACGTGGAGCGAATAGGCGACACCGACTACCAACACCAGCGGTGGCAGGGCCATACTGCCTAGGCTGAGAGCTCCGCCACTGAGCACCATAATGCCCAGGGTCCAGATCAGACTGACAATCACTGTCAGGGTCGGAAGCAAAACCCCGCGGAGCGAGCGGAAACAAAAGAACAACACCAGCACGATAAACAGCAGCATCAGCGGCACCAACCGTGATAAGTCACGTTGCATAACCTTGGTCGAGTAGACCTTAAAGTGGGGCAAGCCGGTGTAGTACCATCGTTCCGGCCGTTGCTCTTGAACGGCGGTAGTATTTTCCCGCTCGACAATTTTCTGGATCGTGTCATCAATGCCGCGGTGCATGAACTCGTCGTTGCTCATCTCAGCAAAAAAGATATTGATGGCCGCCGCCCGTCCGTCAGGAGCCACCAGGATTTTGAGGTAAATCGGACGGTCAGCCAACTTCTCTTGTAGGGCCGTGGCTGCCGCAGGAGTGGTTGGGATTTGTGGCATGATCCACGGTGGCTCGGTCACATCGGCTACCGGGTCTACCGCATTGGCGAGACTCAGGACACTCGCGACGCCATCGACTTTTTCGATTTCTTTGGTGAGACGTTGGAGCTTGTTCAAGACCTCGGCGACGTAGATATTGTCGGCGACGACGGCGATAACGCCGACTTCGTCGTTCCCGAACAGCTCGCGGACTTCCGCGTAGTATTGATAGTATGGATTGTCCGGGTCATTTCCCGGCAGCAGCCGTTCGACTGAACCATCCAACCGGATGTGCTGCGCATGAAAGGCGAAGAAGCCAGTGAGCAGGGCAATAAGCAAAAGAACAAGCCTTGGTCTGTGCACAATGAAGTGATAGACGCGTTCCATAACCTTATAACCAGTGGTGCTAGTTTAATTTCCTAAGTATGTGATTTTCCTCGTGTGTGCCCTTCTACTGTGAGGCATGCAGGCTTTGCAACACGTTGATCTTACGTTGTTCTTCAGAACTAGCACCAAAGGTTACTAGACGCGTTCCACAGTCTGGCTACTCCTTGTAACTACTCACCACATAGGCGTAACAACAGACGGAACGAATTGTTCATTCTGACTGAACAACCAACACAGAAGGCTGTAGGCATAAGGCTAAAAGGAAGACCCTACAACCTAGAGCCTTTAGCCTTCTTAACAATCACAACTTCCAAGGGCTGGGGAGGTCAATATCAGGGGTGTAGGAACAGAACGTCCCTGTATTGATGGTACGGGTCAGATGAAGGCTCAGCACGGGGTGATGGGTAGAAAGCCTTTGCAGGGCGGCTTTAATGGCTCGCGTCACGTTCACTCGCGCCCGTTCCGCGGTAGATGCGGCTCGGCGGTCACGTCCGCCGAGCCCAATTCCGCTCACAATCTCCTCAGTTAGAAAGTCGATTTCTTGCTGGACCCTAGTGACGTGCTCTAAGTCGTTGTCTGTCTGCGCTTCTTCCCGTTCTTCCCGTAATTCTTTCAACCGCCGCTTGTACGCCGCTTTGGCTTGAGCATCCAGAATCTCTCCGGCATCACCAAGCCTGGACACGTACAGGCCTGCTTCCGCTAATATAGTTGGGTTTCTTCCCTCGGCAGTGACATGTTCTGCTGGGCCTTCCCCCAAAGCTACCAGCTCAAGGACATGGATCTGTCTATGTGGGGAACCGAGTAGGGAGGCGAGGTAACGCAGCCCGAGAGTATCCTTAACGCGGCAGACTGTCCCCTGATAGGCGATGGTCCAGTACTCGCCCTCGCAATGGAAGACTTCGTTTGGTATTTCTCTTCCCGCCTGTCCGCTGTCCTCGGTTTTCTGTCCGCTCAATCTTCGATCCACAACTTGTTTCATTTTGATCGCAGTCTGGATGCGCGCGATCAGTTCGCGTCGATCAACTGGCTTACTGAGAAAATCATCGGCCCCGGCCTTGATGCCTTTGATACGATCTTCCGTCTCCCGTAGGGCTGTCATAATGATAATCGGGATCAGCTGGGTCGCTTCATTGTCTTTTAGGAGACGGCAGGCGGTGAACCCGTCCATGACCGGCATCATTACATCAAGAAGGATCAGGTCTGGGGCTTCGGCAGCTACCTTCTCCAGGGCCTCCTGTCCGTTGGTGGCACTGATTGTTGTGTAACCGAGGTCTTCCAGCTCTTGCTGCAGATAGTCCACGTTGAACGGCTCGTCATCGACGATGAGAATTTTAGCAAGCGAAAGCATGTCGTCCCTCAGCCTGTCGCAGAGAGGACAGCTTGTCAACGCACTCGTGGGAATAAGGAGCGAACACATGAAGCAGCGAGAAATTCAGCGATGAGTGATTTTTTCACGCTCCCATGATCGTGCGAGTCAGCAATGGACAAATTTTTCGGTATTTGCTTTAAGGGTCAGGCTTTGCGTTTCTATGAAAGGAGATTTTCTTATGCTACCCGTTGGCTACTTGCCTTGTACACAAGATCCGCCCTCGGGCGCGAATATGACGCGAGTGCTTGATGAGATCGTCGCCGAAGCGCAAGCGGTTGAAGCGAACGGGTGGGATGGCTGCTTTATTACCGAACATCACCAACAAGAAGACGGCTATCTTCCTAACCCGCTGTTAATTGCCGGGCTCGTCGGCATGAAAACACAACGCATTAAGGTTGGCACCTGTGTGCTGCTGCTGCCATTGCATCATCCCGTGCATGTCGCTGAAGACTGTGCTGTGATCGACTTAGCGACCAAAGGTCGCTTGGTGTTGAGTGTTGGTGTGGGCTACCAACCGCATGACTTCGATGCGTTTGAGATTCCCGTTGCTGAGCGCGCCACACGCACCGAAGAGGCGCTGGAAATCATGCGTGAATCGTGGACCGGCAAGCGCTTTTCCTACCAAGGGAAGCATTTCCATTACAAGGACACGTTGATTACTCCAACACCGTTCCAGAAACCTGGCCCGCCGATCTGGATGGCCTCGTGGACACCTCCTGGCTTGCGTCGTGCTGCCAAGATGGCTGACGGTTGGATTGCTGATCCTGTCCAGTCTCTTCCTGTGATCAAAGACTATGCGAATCGCTACCGCGCTGCGTGTCAGAAGGCAGGACGGAAGCCGTATATTTGCTTGATGCGTGATGCCGTAGTCGCCAACAGCATGAAAGAAGCGGAAGCGGAAAGTGATCCTACGATGTACACGCACCGTTTCTACTTCCAGTATGGAGCCTATGTACCGGATGAGCATTTGAAGGACGTGAAACGTCCAGAAGACCTATCCTTTAGCAAATGTGCCAAGGAGCGTTTGATTGTTGGCTCACCGGAAGATTGCCTGCAGCAACTGCAAATGTGGAAGGAAGCCATCCGTCCGGACTATCTGATTGTCCGTTTCCGTCAGCCGGGCGGCCCTTCGCATCAGAAGACACTCGATGCCATTCGCCGATTTGGTGAGAAGGTGATTCCGAAGTTGTAAAAAAGTGAAGACAGTAGTCAGTAGTATCAGTAGTCAGTCGTGTGAGAATAGCTGTCACATCTCAGTAATCATCAGTCAGCGTATCAGGGTCTTCAGCCTTGCACCTGGACGCTGGACCGTAGACTCTGGACGGTGCTGCTATGGAAATCCCTTTAACCCGCCAACTCGCTTCTTTTTGTCACAACCTGCGTTATGACAATCTTCCTGAAAAGGTTATAGACCGTACCAAATACTTTTTTCTCGACTACCTTGGTGTCGCTGTACGAGGTTCCCTGAGCGATTCCAGCCAACCGCTCTATCGCCTGACCGCTGATCTCGGGGGGTCGGGAACGGCAACCGTGCTTGGGAGTGCCCAGAAAACAACCTTTGCCTATGCGGCCTTAGCGAACGGCACCTCGGCACATAGCATTGAGCTAGACGATACTCATCAAGGCGGGTCGATTCACCTGGGCGTGTCAGTGTTCTCGACGGCGTTAGCGGTAGCGGAGCAGGTTGGCGCCAGCGGAAAAGATTTCATTGCTGCTTCAGTGGCCGGTTTCGAAGCCGCCGCACGGTTAGCTATGGCCCTGCGACCAAAGGAGCACTACGCGCGTGGATTTCACCCCACTGCGACATGTGGAACGTTTGGCTCGGCGGTGGCTGCTGCGAAGTTGCTCGGACTGAATGAGGTTCAACTCGTCTCTGCCCTCGGGATTGCCGGAAGCCAAGCCGCTGGCTCAATGGAGTTTCTCACGGATGGTGCATGGACCAAAAGACTGCATCCTGGATGGGCAGCCTTTAGCGGCATCCACGCTGCGTTGTTAGCCCGCGAAGGATTTATTGGTCCAGCAACGATTGTTGAGGGAAAAGACGGTTTTCTGAAAGCCTATTCGTTACATGCCGACCCTGGCAAAGTCTCCGACGGTTTGGGGGTAGATTTTCAGATTCTGCAAACCGCAGTGAAACCGCATTCCTGCTGTCGCTACACCCAAGCGCCGATTGATGCCACTTTGCAGTTAGTAAAGGAGCACAGCCTACAGCCCCGAGATATCGAACGGGTGACGATCGGGATGCTAGAGACTGGCATTCCTGTGATATGCGAGCCAGCCGAACGCAAGCGTCACCCGGCAGGAATTGTTGATGCGCAATTTAGCTTGCCGTTTGGTATTGCGGTTGCCTTGATCAAACGTCGGGCTGGTCTTGAAGAGTTCTCACAACCCGTGCTCAATGATCCCCTAATTCAGGAGGTTATGGCGAAGGTCGGTTATACACGTGATCCTGAATTAGAGAGAAATTATCCTCGTGAATGGCCTGCCTGGGCACGAGCCAAACTCAAAGACGGGCGCGAGATGTTTGCTCACGTGCGGTATCCGAAAGGCGATCCAGAGAATCCATTATCTTGGGCAGAGTTGATTGAGAAGTATCATGGGCTTGCCGAGGCAGTGTGGGAAAAAGACAAGGTCAGTCGAGTGCAAATCGCAATTCAAGCTATTGAGCAAGAAACGAACATGAAGAGTTTCGCAACACTCCTGTGAGGGACCGTACTACGCCTCGTACTGAAGGAGAAGATATGGATTTTGGTTTCGTGTTTTTCGGTGATGTCAACGTGACCCCAGACGTGGTACTGGCGGAGAAGCGCGGGTTCACGCACGCCTGGTTATATGACTCGCAAATGTTAGCCAGTGATGTGTATGCGGCGTTAGCGTTATGTGCTGCCCACACCAAGAAGATTATGCTTGGTCCTGGGGTGACCAATCCGGCCTCACGTATTGCTCCACTCACTGCATGTTCTATCGCTTCGATTAACGCGATAGCGCCAGGACGAGCAATTCTTGGTATCGGCACCGGGAACACTGCTCGTCGTACCTTGGGCATGCCAGCTGCGCGGCTCGATGCTCTCCGAGATCACGTGCGTGTTTGTCGTGACTTATTGGCGGGGAAAACGACGGAGTATCAGGAGGGCGAGCGGCGTCGGATGATCAAGTTTCTGAATCCGAACAGCGGTGCGATCAACATTAAGAAAAAAATTCCCATCTATGTGTCCGCGAGTGGTCCGAGAACGCTTGAACTCGCCGGAGAGATTGCCGACGGGGTGATCTTGTTCGGTGCCGTCAGTCCAAGCCTGGTCGAATTCAACATGAGCCATATTCGTCGAGGGGCCGAACGTGCCGGGCGTGATCCAAAAAAAATCTACGTGCTGGGTATGACTGCCTTCCATCTGACCAAAGAAGGAGAGAAGGTGGAAACGCCGAAAGTGCGTAAGGCCATTGGCGCGTTTGTCACTTCCTCAAGCAATATTTATGCGTTCTCGTGCCCTGACCCGCGTGATCTGCCCGCAGATCTTCGCGATGACATCGTTGCCTTTAAGACGGCCTATCGCGCGCCCGCGGAATCGATCGAGACCCGTCACCTGAAGCTGTATAGCGACTATTTGCAAGGATTTAAGAAAGAACATGAACCGTTAGTGACTGAGAAGATGATCCGTGCGACTACGCTGACAGGGACACGAAATGAAATCATCGAGACGATCAATAACATGAAGAAGGCCGGCATCCGACAAGTAGCCATTCAGCCGACAAGCGACCCACGCGGAACGATCGAATCGTTCTCGAAAGAGATTATGCGGAAGATGAAGTGAGACTGTCCTGTTTGCCAAAGGAGGGAGAACAGGGGCGCAGTATGTTGCGCCCCTGTTCTTTTATCGCATCGCCACAGCTTTGACTTGGCTAAAGTCTGTCAATCCCTGGAGCACTTTCAGAATGCCGTCTTGAATCAACAGTGTCATTCCTTGTGACTGGGCAACTTTACGGATATCCATGACTTGACCGTGGTTGTGAATCAGCGATCGGATTTCATCGGTTACGGGGAGAAATTCATGCACGCCAACCCGCCCCTTGTAGCCAGTGCCGCGACAAGTCTCGCATCCTTTCCCCTTATGCAAGACAAATCGTTCATCGAAGGGAATGCCTAACTGGTCAAACGCTTCTTCGCCGTAGTTTAGCGCGAGAGCGTCGTATTCATCCTTGCTCGGACGGTAACGTTCTTTACAGTTTGAGCAGATAGTTCGTGCGAGGCGCTGAGCGATCACCCCCTGTAACGCGTCGGCAAAGCTAAATGGGTCGATTCCCATATCGAGCAAGCGCGTGATCGTTTCTGGTGCACTATTGGTGTGCAGGGTGCTGAGTACGAGGTGACCTGTTAATGACGCTTCCACTGCCGTTTCTGCGGTTTCCTGATCACGAATTTCGCCGACCATAATGACGTCGGGGTCGGCACGTAAGAATGAGCGCATGGCGGTAGCAAAAGTCAGCCCGATTTTTGGATGTACTTGCACTTGGCGCAGGCCTGATTGAGTGATTTCTACCGGGTCTTCCGCGGTCCAGATCTTTCGTCCAGGAACGTTGATGTGACCAAGACACGCATGTAGGGTTGTCGTTTTTCCCGACCCTGTGGGACCGACACAGAGAATCATGCCGTGTGGTTGCTCTAACACCTTACTGAGTTCATGTTGATTGCGTTGGGTTAAATTGAGCTTGCTGAGTGGCAATGGTTCATTTGAGGTGAGGATACGTAATACCGCATCCTCATTTCCAGAGGATGTGGGAATGGTAGCGATACGTAACTCGACCTCCCGGTCTAAAAGCCGGAACTTGAATTTGCCGTCCTGCGGTTTGCGGCGCTCAGCGATGTCGAGACGACTAAGGACTTTGAGTCGGGAGACCAGTGGGCGAGCATACTCCGCAGGTATACGCATGTGTTCGTAGCACACTCCGTCCATACGAAAGCGGACAATAATCTCTTTCTTTGGACCGTAGGGTTCAATGTGAATATCGGAAATCCCGGCCTTTGCTGCGTCAGAGACGAGTTGATTCACCAAGCGCACGACTGTGCTATCGTTTTCGTCGAGGCTTTCTTCTGTGGCCTCATCAAAGACTGCTCCAACAACTTCTTCGCGAGGCTTGAGGTCTCCCTTGCCTTCCCAGAAACTCGGCGGAGCGAGATGCGAATCAGGGGTCAGTTGCGAGGTTGCATCCGTGGACGGCGTAGTCGCTTGCTTTGTGACGAGACTGCTATTTCGTGTAGCGATGTATTTCGCGATGTACTTTGAGATGTCGTCGCGAAAACCAACAACATACCGGATCTCTCTCCCGGGGAACGTGCGTTTTATATCCTGGACTTTAGAAAAAGATTGGGGATCGTCGATAAGAAT
The DNA here is from genome assembly GCA_963733195.1 of uncultured delta proteobacterium. Classification (GTDB taxonomy): domain Bacteria; phylum Desulfobacterota; class Binatia; order Bin18; family Bin18; genus VGTJ01. The sequence goes on along the minus strand of CAVTCR010000018.1, from coordinate 22,997 downwards.
TTCCACCCACTGTTCACCTGCCCGCAACGGAATCCAATAGTGGGTACGCAGATACTTTGTACTGATCCCGCGTAGCAAGCTTGGCGAGATCACAACGGTTTCGTTGAACTCAGCGAACGGACACTTGTAATGCATGCTAAGTGCTTGCCCAGCTTCTTCTTTGTTGAGGTGAAAGCGTTCCAAGAGTACGGTCCCGAGGGGTTGCTGTTGTTCCCGAGCGGCAGCGACTGCAGCCGACATCTCTTGCGGACTCACGCGTGGGAGTGCCGCTAGGCCCTGACGTTTTTCCTGATGTTGTTTGGCGATTTGCGATTGCTTGTAAAGTACACCTACTAAGGCATTGGTTGTGAGGTAACCCTGTTCAACCATGATGGTGCCAAGCTTCTTCTTGGTTTCCCTTTGGATCTCTAGCGCTGCGTTCACCTGGTCTTGATTCGCCATGCCGAGATGAACGAGCATTTCCCCTAATGGGATACGCTCATGATGTTTGCTCAAAATTTTATTGAGCGTCGCTGGTGAGACGAACCCGAGTTCGACACAAATTTCGCCCAACGGTGGAGCTGGGTGCCGAGTCTTTTGCACCACTAGCGCTTGCTCGATTTGTTCCGGTGTCACTACACCTTCTTGAATGAGGAGTTCGCCAATTTTTACTTTCCTCCCGTTGTTTCGGAGACCTGGTGAAAAAGAGGCAGCTTTGGGAGGGGTTGTGTTATTGACCGATTCTGGTGGAACCGATTGCGGATCAGTTGGCTTGACTTCGGCCGGCGCGTTCACAGCCTCGGCGGTCATCTCTCCTTGCGGCTGAACCGGCTGGGAAGTATGAGAATGATCGATAGGAAGAGATCTCTCGTTAGAGACAGGTTCCAGGTAGGTCATTTCATCGGCACTAGCGGTTCTTTCTGACTGTCCGTTTACTGCCATGGAGCATCTCCTCTCGCCTCTTTATAGCGAATGGTGTCTGGTATCTTTTCAGGGCAACTATCGGCTTGCGCTGCGATTGCTTAAGGAGAGAGGGCAAAGGATGGGATGAGTTTCTCTACGTAGAGAATAAGTGAGAAAAAGGAAGACTTGAGAGCTTGTCAATTCATAACCAGTGAGTTTCGCTCTATAGACAAGGGGCTTAAAGCCCCTTGTCTTCGCAGTAAATGCTGAGTGCCAGAGAATAAACTCGAGACGTTATTTCTTGTAGGGGTATTTAGTGAAACGCTGGCATCACTTCTTTAGAGAAGAGCTTTAGCGTCGCCAGAAAATCATCCTGCGCTACGTCACTCAGTACCATAGTGAAGAGCGTCACTCCTTTGCGATTCTTTTCCTTAACTCCTTCGATGAAACCGGCGGGGTCGCCACGGAGGGCAGTTTTATCGAGGTCGGCCAACCGTCCCAATGTTTGTTTTGCCATGGGCCATTTGCGCTCGAAATCGGCGCGATCCTTCCCAAGAACACCTACCACTTGTTCAGAAATCTCGATCTCGTCGGGATTGCGCCCAAATCCTTTGCAATAATCGGCAATCACCTGCCATTTCTTTTCTATACGATGAGACGCTGCGGCCGGACAGTTCCAGCCGTCAGCATGTTCGGCGACAAGCTTGAGCATTTTCTGCTCCGCGACTGCACCGATAATGATCGGTGGGTGTGGCTTCTGCACTGGTTTGGGGTTATTAGGAGCCTCGGTAACAGTGTAGTATTTACCCGCATACGAGGTTTTCTCTTCGGTAAACATCTTCTTGATAATCTCTACCCCCTCTCGCAATTGGCTGGCGCGTACGCCACCGGAAGGGAATTCATAGCCGTAGGCTTTGTACTCTTCGTCCATCCACCCGGCACCGAGACCGAGTTCGAGCCGTCCGTTGCTGATGTTGTCGAGGGTCGCAGCCATTTTGGCGAAGAAGGCGGGATTGCGATACGAGTTACAGAATACCAATCCACCGAGGCGAATACGAGTTGTTGCGCCTGCTAAGCCGGACAACACTGTCCAACTCTCCAAATAATCGAGTTGTGGCAGGCCACGGACCCACATGTGATCCGGTAGCCAGATCGAATGAAACCCATACTCTTCAGCGGCCAGGGCACGTTCTTTGAGAATCGAGAATGATAGACCAACTTGCGGTTGAAACAGACCGAATTGAATTTTGCGGGGCATTGGCTCCTCCTTCTGTCAAATAGGGCGGGCAGTGCTCACCCTCCACTGCAACGGCTCCTACCATAAGCTATGCGGGATGTGCTATATGCCACCGTCATGGATTTTGAACTGACTCCTGAACAACAGATGCTCAAAGATCTCTGTCGCGATTTTGCTCGTAAAGAGATCGCTCCGTATGCTGACGAGTGGTTCGATGCTGAACACTTTCCGGTTGAGGTCTATCGCAAGATGGCTGACCTCAACCTGATGGGGTTACTCATTCCGGAAGAATACGGCGGCACGAATGCTGGAACAATGGCTATGGTTGCCGCATTGGAAGAAATCGGCAAAGTGGATCAGTCGATTGCCACGACTTTGCAGGCTCACTTAACGATCGGGTCCTTGCCGTTCCTACACTTCGGCACTGAAGAGCAGAAACTCAAATGGTTAGCACCGCTCGCGCGCGGAGAGCGACTGGGGGCATTTGGTTTAACTGAACCGCAAGCTGGATCGGATGCCTCTAATATTCAGACGACTTCCCGTTTAGAGGGCGATGAGTGGGTGGTGAATGGGACAAAATGTTTCATCTCAAATGCTGGCACGCCGATCAGCTATGGTCTCGTCGCTCTTACTACCAACGGTACAGATGACGAGCGGCAAACGACAGTATTGTTCGCTGATCATTCCTCACGGGACACCGGGTTATACTGTTGGGAGGCGGTACAAGAAAATTGGTTGGCATGGAGTTGATACGCGCGAACAAATTTTCGACAACGTGCGCGTCCCTCGTGAGAATTTGCTCGGACAAGAAGGCTCGGGCTTTCGCGCGTTCCTCAAGACGCTGGAGTGTGGTCGTATCTCCGTTGCTACGCTTGGATTGTCATTGGCGCAAGGTTGCCTGGAGATGTCGCTCAAGTACGCGATGGAGCGCAAAACCTTTGGCAAGCCATTGGCGTCGCATCAGGCCATCCAGTTCAAGCTTGCAGACATGGCGACACAAGCAGAGATGGCGAAACTGATGATCTACCGTGCCGCATGGCTGCGGGACCAAGGACGTCCGTTTGCTACAGAAGCAGCGATGGCGAAACTGGCAGCATCAGAAATCGCGGTGAAAGCGGCGGAAGAGGCTGTGCAGATTCATGGGGGATATGGCTATACCCGCGAGTTTCCGGTGTCGCGCTTCTATCTTGATTCGAAAATTCTCACCATCGGTGAAGGCACAAGTGAAGTGCAACGGATGGTGATTGCTCGGCAGCTCGGCTGCTAAAGCAGCAATGAAAAATTAAGAATTGAGAATGAAAAATTATCTGGAGAAAGTTGCTTTTGTTGCTATTCTTCTTTCTTACATTCTTCATTTTTAATTCTTCATTCTTAATTGTCGAAAGGGTAAGACATGGCGACCTCGTATTTTGATTTGACAGGAAAGACCGCCATCATCACTGGCGGCAGCAAAGGATTGGGTGAGCAGATGGCGTATGCGTTGGCCGAGGCTGGCGCTGACGTTGCCCTTGTTGCTCGCACTCAGGCTGATCTCGATAAGGCGGCAGTAGAGGTTCGTTCTGCTACTGGTCGCAAGGTGATCGGCATTGCGGCTGATGTGACCAAAGATGCCGACATTGCTGCGATGGTACAAAAAGTCATGGCTGAGTTCGGCAAGATCGACATTCTCATTAACAATGCCGGGATCGGTGGGACGACCCCAATTCATGACCTCAAAGAAGAAGAGTGGGACCGTTTCATGAACCTGAACCTGAAAGGTCCAGTACTCTGTTCCAAGCACGTCGGTGCCGAGATGATCAAACGCAAGCAAGGGAACATCATCAACGTGTCGTCGGTGTTTTCGACCATTGTCGCTCGCTACATGGGTGCCTATGGAGCAACGAAAGCGGCGCTTGTATCGTTTACCCGGACGTTGGCATTGGAATGGGCGCGGCATAATATCCGCGTCAACGCTTTGTGTCCGGGCTACTTCGATACGCCGATGAACCATGAGTTCTGGCAAACGAAGGGTGGACAGAGTGTGATGGATAAGATCCCGATGGGACGTGTTGGTGATGCAAAGGAAATGAAACCAGCGATTTTGTTTCTGTGCTCAGATGCGAATACATTCATGACAGGCTCGGCGTTGTTTGTGGATGGAGGACATAGTTTGGTGGGATAGGAAGGAGAAACGTATGACCCCCTGGCAACACACTTACAAAGACAAAATCATCACTGCTGACGCGGCAGCCAAGCTAGTCAAATCCGGCCAAATGGTCCGCTTTCATATTGGTCGCCCTCCCATTCCGATTCTCGAATCACTGGCGAAACGAAATGGTGAACTACAGGATGTGACAGTTATTCAATGCTATCCGCTGTACAGCCATCCATTCTGGAATGAACCGCAGTATGACCAATCGTTCAATCGCGTGGTCGATTATGTTGGTGCAGGTTGTCGCCCTGGTATGAACAATCGCTACGTCGATTTTATTACGCTCGACTATCCTCAATACCCAAAGCAACTTGAAGAGGGGCGAACCAATACTTGGGAGCCGGACATCTTCTTTGGGGTCGTCTCCCCGCCAGACGAGAAAGGCTATTGCAGTTTTGGCAATGCGCTTTGGTACAACAAAGATGTTGCCAAAACAGCCAAACTCTTTGTCGCGGAAGTTGATCCGACTTTCGTTCGCACGCATGGAGATAACTGGATTCATGTCTCTGAGATTGACTATCTGGTCGAAGAGTCCAAAGCTTTCCCTCTTGGAACACCTCCCCCGCCCGAAGAAGAACGAGGGACACTCGAAGTGATTGGTGAGTTTGCCTCGTCGCTCATTCGTGACGGCGATACCGTACAAATGGGTATTGGTGCCATCTCCGAATCGATCGGCTATTTTCTCATGGATAAGAACGATCTCGGTATTCATTCTGAGATCATGACCGTGACTCACGTCGAACTCGTCAAACGTGGAGTCGCGAATGGTAAGTATAAGTCAATGCACAAAGGGAAGGCTGTAGCAGCAATGATTGTCGGAGCTGCGGACCTAAAGTTCGTCGACAACAATCCCGCATTTGAGCTGCACAGCGTGACCTACACCAACTCACTGTTAACGATCGCAGCACAACATTCCCAAGTTGCTGTCAACAGTACGCTGGCTATCGACCTCACTGGACAAGCCGCAGCCGAAGGCTTGGGGCCGAATATGTACTCCGGTGTCGGTGGGCAAATGACATTTATGATGGGTGCGATGTATTCGAAAGGTGGCCGTTCGATCATGGTTGTACCATCCACGGCGAAGAAAGGGCAACTGTCACGCATTGTGCCGATGCTTGAACCAGGGAGCACGATTACCACGCCGCGTCAGTACATGGATTATGTAGTGACCGAATTTGGCATTGTCAATTTGCAAGGGAAGAGCCAGCGCCAACGTGCAGAAGCGCTCATTAGTATTGCGCATCCAGATTTTCAGGCTGAATTGACGAAACAGGCGAGGAAGCTGTACTGGCCGTGAGCGTTCCTTGTTTTTTGTGTGGTACAGAGTGAAGGAGACTGATGATGGCGCAGGCAAAAACTGGAGACCAAATCCGCGTTCACTACACAGGCAAGTTCACTGATGGACACGTATTTGATTCGTCTGTCGGTGGTGATTCTCTACAGTTCACTGTAGGTGCAGGACAGCTCATTGCCGGATTTGATCGTGCCGTCATTGGTATGCAGCCCGGAGATACAAAAACGGTTCTTATTCCCGCGGTCGATGCGTATGGTCTGTATAAAGACGAGTTAATATTCACTGTCGAACGTCAGACTTTGCCCTCCCATGTGGCCCCAGAAGTCGGTCACCGTTACCAGATTCGCCAAGAAGATGGCGCTGCTGCTGTGGTGACTGTCACCGCAGTATCTGGCACCCACGTGACGCTTGATGGAAACCACGAACTCGCAGGGAAAGACCTTTCCTTCGAGATTCAACTGGTCGAGATTCTGTAGACATACCGTTCGGTGCGATCTTCATAGCAGGAGACAGAACCGGGATTCTGTTGCCACTGCTCGCATGCTAGGGATAACTCTATCTGCTGATGAGGAGCCTAGTGTGTCTCTATGAGATTGCGTTCGTGTGGTAATGACTTGATGTTCGTCTTCATATCCTTTTATTGCGTGATTCTTACGGCTATCGTCTCTTGTTCGCGAGAGCGTCCTGCGGACAAAGGAGCCACCAAGCAAACACCAGGAACGCCGACTGAGCAGGTGATGGCGATTACCACCACGCCGGTAGCAACGCGCGAAGTTAAGCGGACAGTCGAGATGGTAGGCACGCTCACCGGGTGGGAAGAAGTCACTATCAGTAACGAAACTCCCGGTACGATTGAGCAAGTGTTGGTTGATCTTGGCGATAAGGTGAAAAAAGGCCAACGTCTCGTGCTTCTTGACCAGCGCGAAGCGAAACTCGCATTGGCACAAGCAGACGCGAATATGCAAGCCGCACTGAAAGCGGTGACACAAGCAAAAGCGGAGTGGCGCGATGCCGAGCTGCATTTGCAACGGATACAGCCACTGCACAATGAAGGAATCGTGGCGACGAGCCAGCTGGATGTGGCCAAAGCTCGATTCGACGCGATTGAAGCGCAAGTCCGTGCCCGCGAGGCAGATATTGACCGGTTTCGTGCCCAGGTTGATCTCGCACGGAAACGCCTGAGCGATACAGAGATTATTGCTCCGATTGCTGGCGAAGTTCGTCAACGCCTCGTCTCTATGGGCGAGACGATCAAGGAGAAAACAGCTCTGCTACATCTTGTCATTACCAATCCGTTGAAACTTCAGGGCATGGTGCCTGAGCGGTTCGCACCAGAGATTAAGATTGAACAGCCTGTGGAGGTGCAAGTTGAAGCGTTTGCTGAGCGTACGTTCCCTGGCGTGGTGATGCGGGTGAGTCCTGCGGTTGATGTGCAAACGCGTTCACTAGCGTTAGAGACTAGAGTTCCTAATGCGCACGGACAGCTCAAACCTGGCTTCTTTGCCAAAGGCCAGATTGTGACTGGCGTGAACCCAGAGGCGATCTTTGTTCCTGAAGAAGCCGTATATACATATGTCGGTATCAACAAAGCCTTTGTTGTACAGGACGGCACTGTTCAAGAGCGTCAAGTGAAACTTGGAGTGCGGCAAAACGGCCAGCTTGAGATTACTGATGGGTTGCGATCGGGTGAGACCGTTGCCACTTCAAGTCTGGCGCAACTGTACCAAGGAGCGAAGATTAGAGTAGCGAATGGGAAAGAAAGCTGAATGTGGAATGCGTGAACGATAAATTAGGCGCAGGGCAATAACGTATTAGGCCGTCGCTTTATATCATTGTTCATCATGATCTGCATTCCGACGTTGAAGTGCTGATCGCGAGAGGCTACTATGTCCCTCCCCGAAATTTGTATCCGTCGTCCAGTGTTTGCCACGATGTTGGTCGTCTCACTGGTCGTGCTTGGGTTGGCCTCCCTCCGTACCCTTGGAGTCGATATTTATCCGAAGGTCGATTTTCCGACGGTGACGGTGACGACACGTCTGGAAGGTGCAAGCCCAGAAGAAATCGAATCGCAGATCACCAAACGTATCGAAGAAGCAATCAACACGATTAGTGGGCTTGATGAGCTACGCTCAACGACCATCGAAGGGCAGTCGCAGATTTTTGCCTCGTTCGTCTTAGAGAAGGATATCGAAACTGCTGCTAATGAAGTGCGGGAGAAAGTGTCAACTGTCTTACGAGACTTTCCGCCTGGGACCGATCCGCCGGTCATTGAACGTTTCGACCCTGATGCGTCACCGATCATGGCTATAGTTGTCTCTGGCGCACGGATGTCACGCGAAGTGACAGAAATCGCCGACAAGAAGATTAAACGCCAGCTCGAAACGATCAAAGATATTGGCGCGGTTTCGTTGGTAGGAGACCGGAAACGTGAGATCCAGATTTATATCGATCCTGACCGGCTGACGGCATACAACCTATCGATCCAAACGGTGAAGGATGCGATTCGCAAACAGAATGCCGAGATACCTGGAGGTCGGCTGACGTGGGAGACGCGAGAAGAAGGACTCCGCACTCTCGGGCGTATTGAAGAGGCCAGTGCCTTTAACGATATTATCGTTGCTGATGTGAAAGGCGCCCCGGTTCGTGTCAAGGACATTGGCTATGCTGTTGATGGAGAAGAAGAAGCTCGCACCTTGTCACGCCTCGACGGTGAAAATGCTGTTTCTCTCTTAATACGAAAACAGTCTGGAACTAATACCGTCGAAGTTGTTGATCGGATCACGGCGCGGTTAGACGAGATCCGGAAAACCTTGCCGCAGGATATTCGCTTTCAGATTGTCCGCGATCAATCCCGCTTCATCCGTCGCTCAATGGAAGAAGTGCAAGAGCATCTGATCCTCGGCGGCTTTCTTGCTGCACTAGTTGTGCTGTTTTTCATTCGTAACTGGCGCAGTGCTTTGATTGCCGCGATTTCAATTCCGGCGTCGATCATCGCAACCTTTACTTTTCTCCGTTACATGGGCTTTACGCTCAATAATATGACCATGCTCGGCCTCTCGCTGTCGACTGGTATCGTCATCGACGACGCGATTATCGTCTTGGAAAATATCTTCCGCCACATGGAAGAAGAAAAACGCTCGCCGATGGAAGCAGCTTTAGAGGGGACACGAGAGATTGCCTTGGCAGTGTTGGCGACGACAATGTCGCTGATAGTGATCTTCTTGCCTGTTGCCTTCATGGGTGCCATTGTCGGGCGTTTTTTCCGTAGTTTTGGCTTGACCATGACGTTTGCCATTTTTGTGTCGCTGATTATTGCCTTCACCCTTGTGCCGATGTTGTGTTCGCGCTTCCTCAAAGTCACGTCGCATCATCAAAGCGCGCGCGAGACGTGGCTCTATGCCTCATTGGAACGTGGCTATGAGCGTATGCTGGCATGGTGCCTACGCCATCGGGTGATTACCTTGTTGTGCGCGGTTGCGATCTTTGCCTCACTGCGGTGGCTGCTTCCCATTACCAAAGTGGAAGTGTTTCAAGACGACGATATGAGTGAGTTTGAAGTGATTGTTGAAACTCCGCCTGGCTGCATCCTTAGAGCGCAGCGATGCCATTCTTCGGAAGATTGAGGCCGATCTCCGTACCGTTCCTGAAGTCGAGCACCTCTTCACCACGATCGGAGTGCGCGGGCAGTTTCAAAGTAACGTGACTGATGCCTCGATTTATGTTGGCTTGACGCATCTATCGCAGCGTGAGCGTTCCCAGCAAGAAATGATGCAGGTGGTTCGCGAGCTACTGACCAAATACCCTGACCTGCGGCTGAGCGTACAGAATCTTAACCTCATGCAGGGTGGTGGATTCCGCCAGACACCGTTTAATGTAACCTTGCGCGGACCCGACTTGCAGATGCTTGACCAGTATTCGCAAGCGCTGATTAAGAAGCTGACTGTGATTCCTGGCTTCGTCGATGTTGATACCGGCCAAGCCTTGCGCCATCCAGAAGTCCAGGTCCATATCGACCGTAAAAAATCGTCTGACCTCGGCGTGCGCGTGGAGGATATTGCCTCTGCACTTCGCACCCAAATTGGCGGCGAGCGTATCTCCTTTTACCGTGAGGCAGGAGAGCAATATAACGTGCGTTTACGTCTTCAGCCGGATTCGCGGAAAGATCAAGCGGCAGTTGCAGAACTGATGGTGCCATCGCGAGACGGAAACCTTGTCCGGCTTAGTAACGTCACGACTCTGCATTCGGGAAAAGGACCAGCGCAGATCGACCGCTACGCACAGGAACGGCAAGTGACAGTGATTGCCAACCTGTATGACAAGCCGATGGGTGAAGCGATGTTGCAGGGCAATGAAGCAGTGAAAGACTGAATCTCGGCCCGGAATACTCCACTGCATACACCGGTCGCGGAAAGATTATGGTCGAGGCGATGCAGAATTTTGCTATCGCCTTCGTTCTCAGCATTGTTTTTATCTACATCGTGTTAGCTGCGCAGTTTGAAAGCTTTATCCACCCGGTGACGATCATGGTCTCTATGTTTCTCAGCCTACCGTTCGGAATACTCAGCCTGATTATCACTGATCAACCGTTAAGCATTTATAGTGTACTTGGCGTGTTCCTGCTTATGGGGGTGGTGAAAAAGAACGCGATTCTCCAAGTCGATTACACGAATCACCTCCGTGAGAAAGGGATGAGTCGATACGAGGCGCAAATTGTCGCTGATCGCGTGCGACTCCGCCCGATCCTGATGACGACGTTGACCATTATCGCGGGGATGCTCCCGATCGCGCTGGGAAGAGGAGATGGTGCGGCCGCACGTGCGTCGTTGGCAACGGTCGTCGTCGGTGGGCAAGCCCTGTGTTTGTTTATTACGTTATTGGTGACCCCAGTCGTCTATTCGTTCTTCGACGACATGCGTGGGTTAGGCGTAAGCAGTTTTGCGCCAGGACGTGTGTGGCGTTGGATGCGGACACGGGCAGCGGCGACGACCTCTGCGCTCGTGGTCGCATGGCACCTATTTGAAAAGTGAAAGTGGATGTATGGCAACGCGAATGATGAAAAAAGTCTTGATGTTGGCAATGATATTGGTGGTAAGCGGTTGCTATTTTTCTCAAGCCTCTGCTCACACAATTCCAGAGTTAATAAAATCACCTGAATCGTTTTACCAACAGTCAGTTACAGTCATTGGTGAGGTCTCTGACGTTGTGACTCGTTACGGAGAGAATCCGTACACGACCTTCATGTTACGTGATGACGAAGACATTGCACTTCCAGTTTTTGTCTGGGGGACGCCGACGTTTAAACAAGGACAGGTGTGTCAGGTTGCTGGAACCTTTGTGACGGAAAAAGTTCTTGGTGCCTATGCGCTGAGGAAGGGGATTGAAGCCGCCAAGGTGGAAAAAACTTCTACGGAGGAAAACCGGACCGTCAGTGCTATTTTTAAGAAGAAGAAGAAGTTCGGCATTCGTGGTGCACGCGGGTTTTATATCCCACAGTGAAGGTTTCCAGCGCCCCACTGATGGCCTATGGCCGCGCGATTGCCTTGGGGTTGCATACACGGGTGGTGGAGGCGCCACGACTCTATGAGAAAATATCTCATTACCACATTACCTGCTTTTTTAGACGATCTGACTCTGTGGCTGATCCGACGAGAAGTCGAAGTCCCCCACTTCTACCCGTTGCTCTCTTTTGAGAGAGAGGCTGTCCTTGTTACATTTTTAATTGACGTACAGACAAGAGAGAGGAGGTGGCCGTGAAGTGCCTCCTCATTTCTGATCTGCACTATGTCCTCAAACAGTTCGACTGGGTGTCGACTGTAGCGAAAGAATTCGACGCCGTGGTGATCGCGGGCGACCATCTCGATATCTCTTCCCCCGTCGAGATCCGGGTTCAGATTCCCGTGATCCTTACCTACTTGAAGCGTCTCCACGCCAAGACTCGACTCATCGTGTGCTCAGGGAATCATGATCTTGATGCCCGGAACGCCGCCGGTGAGAAATCTGCTAAATGGATTTCTAAGGTGCGTCAGCTCGGAGTGCCAGCCGACGGGGACTGTCTTGTGATCGACGACACGTTGTTTACTATCTGCCCCTGGTGGGACGGCCCGCAGACCCGGGAGAAGGTCGGCGCGCAGCTCGCGCGTGACACGGAAAAGCCCAAGAGCCGGTGGATCTGGATCTACCATGCACCACCGGACGGATCACCCACGAGCTGGGGTGGACAGAAGTACTTCGGCGACGACTATTTGGTAGGGTGGATTAAGCAGTACAAACCGGACATCGTACTTACCGGCCACATCCATCAATCGCCCTTCCGCCAGGGTGGCTCTTGGGTGGATCAAATAGGCTCTACGTGGGTCTTCAATGCTGGGCGACAGATCGGCCCGTGTCCCACACACATCGTTTTCAACACCGATGAACAAATGGCGCTCTGGTTCTCGCTAGCCGGTGCCGAGGTCGTACAACTGAACGAGCCCCTTAGGCGTCCAGTTCTCGAACTCACCGCGCTGCCGGCTTGGTTTAGAGAGTTGTTGTAGGGTCGCGATCAGAGCCCGGCGTGCATTCCTCGGCTTGCTGATGGGCCAAGCTCTCAAGGACCTCGTCGACCATGCCAAGGTGGTCTTTGTGATCCTCAAACTGACTCTTCAGATCAACGAGATAGGTCGTGATGCCATGCACGCGCTGAGCGAGCAACTTCGCGAGTTGATACGAGATGTCGGTATGCGACTGGAGGAACTCGCTGGCATGCTCGATCACGTACACCCGAGTCGGCGAGAGTGTCTTGACAGTCGCCGTGTGAGGGATGTCGAGCAAGACCGAGATCTCTCCGAAGATCGCGCCAGGTTCGGACACGGTATTGATTTGCAAGTCACCCTTCAGTACTTCAACCTCTCCCTCAATCAGGATGTAGAGGATTCTTTCGTTCACCCCTTCGGCGAGAAGCACCTCGCTAGGATCGAAAGTTTTCTCCGGTAGTCCTTGGCAAAAGCTGAGAATCGTGCGCATCGTTCTACCTCCAAGAGAAATTATCGTATCGCGAATAACGGGCGGGTCAAGGCAAGGTACAGGGTCAAATGGTCTTGATCCTTTCAAAGAATTAGGTGCTTGATCCTTCCTGGATCAACGTCGTATAGTCCCCGATACACACTCCGTGTCCGTTGTCCCAGGGAGCATCACACAGGGGGTGTTTCTATATAACGAACGTTCATTGGGAGGGAAGCCGCCATGCCGAATTCAATTAAAGACCAGGTCGCTGTCATTGGTGTTGGATGTATCAAGTTCGGAGATAACTTTGATCAAGGTTACGAAGAAATGGCCGTTGAAGCGGCATTTGCTGCGTTTAATGATGCAAAGATTAGCCCGGATGAAATTGACGCTGCCTGGCTTGGCACGTATTCCCCAGCCCAAGGACATGGCAAGGCAGCTGTCTCACTCGGTGATGCGCTACGGTTGTACAACAAACCAATCTCACGAGTTGAGAACTTCTGTGCCACCGGGACCGATGCCTTCCGTCACGCAGTGTTAGCTGTTGCCTCTGGCATCTATGATACTGCGTTAGTGCTTGGGGTCGAGAAGTATAAAGATCGGCCAGGACGTGGCTTAGCGCGTGAAGGCGTGCACCCGTATCATAACGACGGCTCGACTGCTCCGGGCCTTTTTGCCTTGGCTGCTACTCGCTACATGCATACGTATGGTCTGACACGTGAGACGCTTGCTAAAGTTTCGGTCAAGAATCACTATAACGGTTCTCTCAATCCGAAGGCCCACTTGCAGAAAAAAGTTACTCCAGAAGAAGTGTTGACTGCGCCCATTGTTGCTTATCCGTTTGGTCTTTATGACTGTTGCCCAACGACTGATGGTGCCGCAGCGGCCATCGTTTGCCGCGCTGATCTCGCCAAGAAGTATCGCAACGATTACATCCTGGTGAAAGGTGTGGGCCTGTCAGTGACCAGTGGTCGTCCGTTTATGGACCCGAACTTTGACTATCTTGGATTCACAGCGACGCAGCATGCGGCAGCGCAAGCCTATGCGATGGCCGGGATCAAAGATCCACTCAAGGAAATCAACGTGGCTGAAGTGCACGATTGCTTCACCTGGACAGAGATCACTAACTATGAGGATCTCGGCTTTGCCAAGAAGGGTGAGGGCGCGAAACTCATCGAAGAGGGACGGACTGCACTCACTGGTGATATTCCGGTGAACCCGAGTGGTGGACTTAAATCCTTTGGTCATCCGATTGGTGCCAGTGGTGTGCGCATGGTGTATGAGATCGTGACGCAACTACGCGGCCAAGGTGGGCAACGGCAAGTGAAAGATCCGAAGATGGGACTCGTACATAATGTTGGCGGTCCGGGCGCGGTGTCGTGTGTGGCGGTGCTTGGACAACCATAAACAGGCTTTAGGCCTCAGGCTGAAGATCCCAAAGACAGAACAGGGGAAAAAGACGAAACGGATAGTACATGTGCACAGCGTAGGATACTGTCGCTCATTGAGAGCTGGATGTGAAGAGCTGGGAACCGGCCACAGACAGGAGAACGCCATGCAAGAGTATAGCAACGATAAAATCACCGTTCGTTACGACGAAAAAATTTGCATCCATGCCGGAAAGTGCGTCCAAGGCTTGCCGCAGGTGTTCAATGTGAACAGCGACCCATGGATCAATGTAGATGGAGCAAACATAGAAGCAATCAAACAGACGATCCGGCAGTGTCCATCAGGAGCGTTGACGCTTGAGGAAAGAAAATAAAGTGAGGCTATAGGCTGGAGGCTCCAGGGATAAAAGTGGGGAAAAGGGGAAGCGGGGAAAAGGGGAAATGGATCGTAGGGCAGGCTGTGCCTGCCGAAGGACTAAACCATGATGCTCAAAGACAAAGTTGCAGTGGTGACTGGTGCCGGTGGAGGGATCGGTCGCGGTATCGCTCTACTGCTTGCGAAAGAAGGGGCGAAAGTCGTAGTTAACGATATTGGCGGCAGTTCTGCTGGCGAAGGGCGGGATGCGACACCTGCTGATAAAGTAGTTGCCGAAATCACGGCTGCTGGAGGCACCGCAGCTACAAACTATGACTCCGTAGCCAGCTTGGCTGGTGGCGAAAAGATCGTTGGCACGGCGTTAGAAAAGTTCGGACGCATCGATATCGTGGTGAACAACGCGGGTATTCTTCGTGACCGTATGATCTTCAACATGAGTGAAGAAGATTGGGATGCGGTCATTAACGTCCATCTCAAAGGTTCGTTTGCCTGTACGCGCGCAGCAGCACCACACATGCGCCAACAGAAAAGCGGCCGTATCATCAACATCACCTCGACTTCCGGGCTGATCGGCAACTACGGCCAGGCGAACTATGCTGCGGCGAAAATGGGTATTGTCGGGCTTACTAAAGCAACGGCGCTTGATCTTGGTCGCTATGGAGCGACGGCGAATTGCATTGCGCCGTTTGCGTGGACCCGCATGATCGGTACGATTCCTACTGAGACTGAAGTGCAAAAGCGACGAGTCGAGAAACTCAAGAAAATGGACCCTGGCATGATCGCGCCACTGGTAACGTTTTTAGCCAGTGACGCTGCACAGGAAGTGAATGGTCAGATCTTTGGCGTCCGTGCCAAGGAGATCATTCTCTTCTCCCAGCCTCGACCGATTCGTCAGGTGGCTGACATGGAAGGCTGGACCCCGGAGAAAGTGGCGGAAGTGATTCCGCAGGCGTTCAAAGGCTCCTTTTACAAACTCGATGTGACGACGGATGTATTTCCATACGATCCGATTGTTTAGTAGGGGTTGGGTGTCAGGGGCCAGGGATCGGTTGAATTTTTCTCTCTACTGACCCCTAACCCCTGGCCCCCGACCCCAGTTGAGAGAAAGTCCTATGCTCGACAATACCTCTATTATCGACGAAATCTGCGATTATTCCCTGAAATTTGCCGCTGAAGTGCCGTGGCTCAATGAACCACTAACCCGCGGACGCGGCAAAGCGTATCTACTCCAACATATCCCGCGCAACCGGCTGCTCAGCTCGGTCATGCGACCAGCGTGGATGAGTCGTTGCCCGGACCTTGCGGTGGTTCGTAAGACGATTGGGCAGATGCGGGAAGAGCTGGTCTTTGATGACAAGATCGCGCAACCTCATACGGGTATTTTATGGCAGATGGGCCGCAACATCGGCCTTACTGACGAGCAGATGAATACCGTAAAGCCAGTGCCGTTAGTCGAAGTGGCGTTTAACGTCTGGGAGAACATTGCCCGCACGCGTCATTGGATTGCAGGCTGGCTTGCCACGTCAAATGATGAGTTCATCATCTCCACCATGCCGAAGCATAATTTCCAAGCCGAAGTCTGGAAACGCACGTTCAATCTTAATGACGAGCAAGTCTTTTTCTTCTCGTACCATACCAAAGCCGATGACGAGCATGCAGGCCGAAAGGTTTGGGAACCGATCACGCGGCATGTCCACGACGAACGAACGCGACAAGAGATTCTCGACGGGATGAAACTCGCGTTCCACGCCCTCAGGCTGTTTTATCAGGGGATTTGTGAACTGGGGGACCAATTTGATAGAACTAAGTAATGTAGGACGTAAAGATAAGTAGCTCCATTTTTTGAAGTTCAAAAGTAATACGTAAAGATATGTAACTCTAACACTCCTCAACTCTCCTTAGCTTAAAGCTAAGAGGGTGTCTAAAAAGCGGGAGGTGAAGGTCGATATGAGTAGGCATGAACACACGCCAAGGCTATCCCTCGGATGTGACGGAGAAAGAATGGCAGCGGCTCGACCCGCTGGTGCCTGCCGCCAAACCTGGCGGCGCCCCATTACCTATCCCCGGCGGGAGATCGTCAATGCGATTTTCTATCTCTTACGCACCGGCTGTGCGTGGCGGTTGTTACCGCATGATTTCCCCCCGTGGCGGATTGTCTACTATTATTTCTGGCGATGGCGCAAAGCGGGCATCTGGGAGAAGATCCATGACACGTTGCGCGGGGATCTGCGCCAAGCGGAAGGGCGGCAGCGGCAACCGAGTGCGGGCAGTCTCGATAGTCAAACGGTCAAAACGACCGAAAGGGGGGTCTGTGGCTATGATGCGGGCAAGCATATTAAGGGGCGCAAGCGCCATATCTTAGTGGATACGCTAGGGCTGGTGCTCGCCGTGGTGGTCCATGCCGCCAATATCGAGGATCGGGACGGGGCCAAGCTGGTCTTGGAGCGCCTGCGGCATAAGTTCTCGCGGCTGCGCTGCATTTGGGCCGATAGCGGCTATGCGGGACAGCTCGTGACCTCGGTGCGCCAGTTACGCGTCTCGCGCAAACTGCGCTTAGAGATTGTCTCACGCCCCGAGAGCACCAAAGGCTTCGTGCTCTTACCCAAACGGTGGGTAGTCGAACGCACCTTCGCGTGGTTGAGCCGCTATCGCCGGTTGAGCAAGGACTATGAATTCCACACGCAAACCAGCGAGACCCTGATTCATGTCGCCATGATTAACGTCCTGGTGCGCACGTTTGGCACGCAAGTAGCCTTTTTTGACGCCCTCTAAGAACGCATCATCGTTTCCGGGAGCCTTGTTATGCCCGTGAACCCCAACCTCAAACGTCTTGTTGATCTCGCCGCCCCGTACTGGGCCGGGGAGGCAGAAGTGGTGTGGTCGTATTTCCAGAGTCCACAGCGGACGAAGGAAAAAGATTTGCTTTGGCTGCGACGCCAATGTTTCAAAGAAATTTGGGGCTCCGGTGTCGGCGATAAGAATAAAGGCCTGTTCCAAGGACCGGTTGCCTATCTCAGCGATGTGTTTCAC
Organism: uncultured delta proteobacterium; assembly: GCA_963733195.1. Classification (GTDB taxonomy): domain Bacteria; phylum Desulfobacterota; class Binatia; order Bin18; family Bin18; genus VGTJ01. Next base: position 5,618 of record CAVTCR010000018.1, on the reverse strand, counting down.
AAGATCGACCGTAGCGTTGACCGTCACGAAGTGTTGGATGTGATTGACGGCCTGCGAGCGGAGTTCTTTCATTACTGTTTGTTTGCTGACATCTATGATTCGCTCAGTGGAGAGAAACTCAACCCAGAAAAACTCACCGCGTGGGAGTCGGATAACGAACTCGCGCGCATTCGCTACGAGTATCGAGAGAAACGCGGCAAGCTTGGCTTCTTTGCTGTCCGTTTCACTGAAGGCGGCTATTGCAGTATGTATACGACTGGGATGCGTCTCGGCGGTAGTAGCGAATTGAACGATCGCATCGCCAATGCCTGTAAACATGTCTACGACGACGAAATCGGTCACATGCGTGACGGCTTTATCGGCCTGGCGAAACAAGAGTTAGCGTCTGCCGAGTGGGACGAAATAGCGGATATGACCAAGAAGATCCTGCTGCAACGCATTCACATGCGTAACGAGCAGTTCAGTTATCCGTTATCAGAGAGTCGGATTCGTGCGATCGATGCGGGTGACATTACACCAATGGAGTTTGATTACACGGGACTGGAGTGAAGTATGAACTGGCAAGAAGTCTGTGAACATCCAAGCCTACAAGATTTGCCCTTTAAGATCGAAACCAACGAAAGAGGGGAAATCGTTATGGCTCCAGTAAAGGTGTATCACTCTGCCTATCAAGGGGAGATCGGATTTTTGTTGCGATCTCTGCGGAATGATGGCAAAGTCTTGGCGGAATGTGCAATTTCCACTGCGAAAGGAACGAAAGTAGCAGACGTAGCCTGGGCTTCAGAAGAACGATTCCAGCAAATTAAAGATGAAACCGAATGTTCAATCGCCCCCGAGATATGTGTCGAAGTGCTTTCACTTAGTAATACGGATGACGAGATCGAAGAGAAACGAGCGCTCTATTTTGACCGAGGGGCGCAGGAAGTCTGGATTTGTAAGGCTGACGGCGACATTCATTTCTACACTGCTGCGGGACGGATCGAGCAGTCGATACTCGTCCCTGGGTTCCCGCAGCACGTAACGATATAATCTGACGTTAGAGCTTGGCCTGCGGATAGTAGGCTTTCTCCCCTAACGCATCGACCTGAGTCCAGAATTCAGGGCCTGATGCATTTCCGACCCCTTGCAGTTCCAATTCCTGGCGGATGAAGTTCCAACTCTCCGGGCGTAACCGTTTCGCCTCGAGAAAGTAACGACGGGCATCCTGTTGGTGACCTTGCGAGAACAGGTACTGGCCAAGTCGGAAATTGGCTGCTGCGAGGGCATCATTGTTGGTCGGTCCACGCATGCGTTTGCGCGCTTCCTCTGGAGAGAGCGCGTACTGGCTCGCGTCACCTTTTGCCACCCAATCTCGGATCGCGTCAACATAGCGTGTGCGGATACGTTTCCCTTCCGCCGCAACGTCAGGGGCCATCTGCCAAGTGGTACGATCCATCGTGCGGAAACCGTCACTCGATCCAGCTGATTCTGCTAGGTCGGACGATGCGACCTTGTTCGTTGATCCACACCGCTTGGGGAACATTCACCATACCGTACAGTTCGGCGACGATATGCTTCTCATCAATGAGGCAGGGGTAGGTAGGGGTTCGCTGCACGACTGGTGAGGGACTCGTCCCAGCCCATAATGTTCGAGCAATTCTTTTGGTAATTGCACTGGCTCGGCGGGGCGAATCCAATCTTTGACGGCAGAGACGCCGCCGGTATCGAAAGCAACAGAAATAACGAGAAAATTTTTGTCTTTTAGTTCTTGGTAGAGACTCTGCCACACGGGCAAATCAAAGCGGCAGCCTCACCATGAGGCCCAGGACATGAGCACGATCTTCTTGCCATGGTACTGTGACAAGGAGTGCTGTCCTCCGTCGAGGTCCGGTAGCGTAAAATCCGGCGCTTGCAGGGACGTCAGGGCGTTATTACGTGTGTTTCCTGTTTCACCAAAGAACCACACGTTATGAGTATCGTCATGAACGACGGGTTGACCTTGTAAGTGAGCGAGGGCAGCGAGATTAAACTCCTTACCGCTGGAGCGTATGAACTCAGCCTCACGACCAATAGGGATCGGTACGCACACATCATCGAGACATGCACCTTGCGGCTTGAGTTCCCAGCCGGTGGCGTTATGCAGTTCTGTGAGCGACAGCCACAGGTTGTTCCCATCAGCACTCGCGTTGGTTGCTGATGGCGAACGGTCTCCATAGAGCACGGTTATTGCCATCTGGACCTCCTCATCGGTGAAATTCGGGCAAACGGGATGGTACGATGTCACGCGAGATTTAGCAACATTTCAACTCGGAGTGGTTCGTGCCGTTGCGACCTCACATCGTTTGAGTTTACCTCAGACATAGGTTGCCGCACCGTCGGACAGAAGAGGGTGCAGCAACCTCTCGGAAAACCCTGGATACTACTCTAGCCGACGATCCCTTCTTCTACGGCACGGAGGAAGAACTTGGGTTTCGCCAGGACAATAATCGCCGGCACGAGCGTGCAGGAGCCGAGCCAACTGATCATCATCCACAATGCCAGCAAGAGTCCCATCTCCGAACAGAAGCGAATGTTGGAAAATATCCAACAGGCCGCGCCCAGCGATAACGTCAAGGCAGTGAACGTTACCGCCTTGCCGGCAGTCGCAATACCAATCCGCATGGCTTCTTTGATATCTCCTCGGTATTCTTCCACTGCCCGGCTGACGAGATACACCCCGTAGTCAATCCCGAACCCAAGACCCACGGTGACGATCGGCAACGATTGCAGATTGATACCGATGTTGCGATACCCCATATAGGCATTAACGATCCCGTTGGCCAAGAACATCGCTACCATCATCACCAACGCGGCCACTGCCGAACGGTAAGTGAACATGATGATGATGAACATGGTGCCAAAGCCGAGCACTTGCATCAGGAGGTCGTTTTTGAGAATTTCCTCATTGGCCGCTCCGGTCACACCAATCAGTCCACCGGCGAGGCGAAAGTCCGCCTTGGCCATCGGATTCTCGGCCACGAACTGCCGCGCTCCTGCAATCATGCGGGCTACATTATCTCCTTGATGGTTACGGGCGTAGAATGTCACATGGGACGTTGTGTAGCTTGGATCAAGGAAGCGAGAGGTTTCGCCCGGCGGCGCACCAGCGAAGTAATAGAAGAACAGCGAGCTTACCTTCGGGGTTTCGTGAGGAATGATGGACCATCGCGGTTGCAGGTCATAGAAGGTCATGTTGATCGACGACACAATATCAGCCAAGGAAAAGCTATAGCCAATATCCGGGTCCCGCTCCAGATGGCGTTGGAATTTCTCCATCGTGCGGAGAAGAGCGGGGTCCTTTAAGACATCTTTGTCTCGTCCCTCAACAACCACGATGAGGGGCTCGACACCGCCAAAGAACTTCTGAATCTCCAGGTGCGCCAGATTGTAGGGGGAGTCCTCCCGCAGCAGCGGCGTTGCTGCCGTAGGATCTCCAATCGTGAGATGACGTACTTGCGTGAGTGCAATGAGGAACGCAATCACCCAAAAGGCAACAACCATCTGCGCATTCCGTTTCTCCACGAGCCAATCCGCGCAGCGTTCGATAAACTTCTGGAAGGGGCCTTGCAACCGGTTGATCACATTCTCCTTTTCAGGGGCCTTGAGATAGTAGTAGATAATTGGGTTCAACAGCAGTTCGCTGATCGCGACCGAAGTTACCCACACCGACGCCGAGATGGCAATATTTTGCAGAATCACTACCGGGACCACGATAATGACTAACATACCGAGGGCATCGGTAATGATGCCACTGCTTGTGGGCACAAACAATTCCGCAAAAGAGGCAACGATCGCCTTCTCTTTGTTCCAGTTCCACTTCTTGTATTCGTCATAGTACCGTTCGTGCATTTGCACGGAGTGGCTCACTGCACGCGCAGTGACAAAGAACGGGATTACCAAGGTCAAGGGATCCATGGCAAATCCCATCAAGGATTGCATCCCCAGTCCCCAGAACGAGGAGATGACTCCGGTAATCGTCGGACGTAACGCCCCACGCCAATCTCGGAAATAGAAATACAGCAGGAGCCAGGCAATGAGGGTTGCGGCAATGAAAACGCTGTAGACCTCGTTGGCATAGCGGTAAATCCAACCGTACAGTTGCGGCTCGCCAGCGATCCATATGGTATGTTCGTTGGTGGAGAACGGTTCGACGACCGTCCGTTGGATCTCATCAAATATACGTCGGTAGTCGATTCGCCCTTCAATAAAATTTGCCTTGATGAGCAAGGCTTTCCCATCGAGCGAAACGAGCTGACCGTAAATTGACTCGGTGTTGTAGCAAATCTTTTTGATCTCCTCGACTTCCTCATCAGTCTTCGGCGGGCGGCGCATAACCGGCGGCGTTGCGATTGTTCCCCCTAACACCGTGAGATAGCGTGTCGTGCGGTGTCCGATCGAGGCGATCTGGTCATGATTCACTCCAAACACGCGATCGACTGCCTGGGTCATGTCGAAAATCTTCTTGAGTATTTCTTTGGTAAAAACTTCCCCCTTCTCGACTTTGAGCATGATGTTGACGTTATTGGCGCCGCCGAACTGTTCGGCAAACTTAAAATGCACCTGCACGAAGGGATGGCGGTACGGCAGCAGGTCGTTAAACGCGGTGGACATGTGCAATTGGAAGGTAAAATACGCCATGATCGCTGTAAAGATTGTGACCAGGACGAGTACCGGGATGCGGTGTTTGATCAGGCTTTCCCCGAGCCGGTAGAGTGCTTCGTTAGTCCTGCGGGGTTCCTGAAAACTCGGTGTGGGAGGTTGCTCGTTCGCCATGGTACTCTCTCCTTAGTAGCCTGAAATTGCAGGTCTCTGGCACGGAGAGATTGTACCCCGCACAGAAAGTAGCCTTATTTCAAACTTTATAGTAACAGTATGTTATATATAACGATGATAAGTTGAGGCTTTTAGTCTTAACACTGCCCGTCCGTTAGGTACTTACATATGTCTACTTTTTTGCGCTCCGTTCTCGAATCGTGCGAATCTTATGAGCGAAATGCCAGCGATGATGCCGACAAGCGCGATTGCGAGGATCGTAGTCATGTCCATGTCTTTATCTATTCTGGTGACTGATCATTTCCTTGGATATTCAGGCTTCTTCTTTGGCTTCGTACTCCACAACAGTACTCCACCGGCAATCACGGTGACCACCAGAATGATGACAGCCCACATGACTGGATCGAGATCCATACAATCCTCTCTTACTTGTTAGATGCGCCTATCGCCAGATTGCTTGTCTGGCCGACTTCCAATCTAAATCCCCGATAAGGGTATCCATCAACCAAGAGCAATCAGGATGACGTTGGGGCCGCACTTTACTGCGATCATGAAAGGACTTCAACCCCTGCCATCTGTTCCAGGAGCGAGCGAGTCCCGGTGCGCACCAGCCGGTGATCATTGCCCAGGAGAAGGCGAATTGTGGCCATGTTAGTGTTCCCGTTGGGCTCCCGATGGATCTCCAGTAACCTTTGGGGGAGGAAGGAGAATTATGGCAATAAGCATCCTTCTGACCTTACAGCCGGCAGGTACCAATCAGCGTATCGCATGACTGCAACGGTTCCCCTGGGGTCAGTGATTCACCCAACACTTCCTGAGTCTCGCCA
>CAVTCR010000017.1:0-104269 GCA_963733195.1 uncultured delta proteobacterium | reverse complement strand
AATAAGTTCGCGTGTCATGTGCGCTTCATTTCCTCTCACGCACTAACATAGTCGCTCAGTTTTGGCGCTTTACTTTCTTGCCACCAGGTCGACCAACCGTTTGGGAATAAGAGCAGTAACTCGGTCACGCGACCCCCGAAACCAATTGCTGATGCCCGGTAAGCTCCACACATAGTGCTCAAGTTCAGCCGAGACCTCGTCGACAAACGCCCGTACGGCTTCCTCTCGAACTTCCAAACGCGTCCATTTATGCTCGAACATCGTACGCAGGCACTCGACGATGTAGCCCACCTGGCACTCGGCGAAAAATATCCACAATCCCGCGTGACCGGGCGTCCCATTCGGTCCAGGCGAGATAAAAAGATTCGGACAATGCGCCAAGGCCATACCTTGATAGGTCTCCAAGCGCTCATCGAGCTGTTTGCGCACGTCGATGCCATTGCACCCCGTTATATTGGATAGGCCACAGCACCCGACCAGTATCGAACCCGGAAGCGAAGACGATCACGTCAACTTGGTCGTGACCTGCACTCGTCGTGATTCCATCGGCTGTAATGCGCTCAATCGGCTCAGCGATGAGCCGTACGTCATCACGACAGAGGGCTTGATACCAACCATTGTCAAGCAACATCCGCTTCCCATACGGTGGATACATCGGGAGAACCTTCTCGATCAACTCTGGTCGATCGCCGAGCTGCGCCTTGATGTATTCGGTGAGCTGGCCTCGCAGTTTATCATTTGCCGCATTCACAGATCGCTCAGGGTGGCCAGCTAGGATCGACCGCAGCGTCGGTAAAATCGCATCACCAATCTGCCAGAATTGCCGAAAGCGAAACGATGACAAGTACGTAGGAATTTCTCATAGAAAGCGCTCCGAGCCAGAAAGCGCCTTGCCGAACTGCGGGTGGAGAATCATCCATGCGGGATACGCTGATAGACAAGTACCTCTGTTTTTGGAGCAATAGCCGGGACGATCTGGTTTGCGCTAGCGCCGGTCCGATCACCGCGACGCGCTTACCAGTTAAGTCGACATCATGGTTCCAATGGGTCGAATGGAACGAGGGTCCTGCGAATCTTCGATTCCATCAATCGTGGGGAACTTGCAATCCGCAGAAGCCAGTCGCGCCGATGACGAAATTTGCGCTGATACGTTCAGTTGAACCGTCACCGCGTCGTACATCAAGATCCCATATGGCACGTTTATCGTTCCAGGTCATGGCTCGACGGTTGTTCCGCATTGCAAGCGATCGCGAAAATTGTCGGCCGCGGCGATCGTTTTCACGTAATTCAACAGATCAGGCTGATGGCTGAATGCTCGGGCCATCCAGGATCTGGCGCGAATGAATACGAGTACAGCAAACTTGGAATTCGACTCGACATCCTGGATAACTGTTCTGCCACCAAGTGCCGCCGGGCTCAGGGTTTTCTCAAGAATAGTAAACAACGACAGTCCCAACTGATCGAGTTTGAGCCCGGCGAGGACACCTGTACGCCTCACCGATAATCATGACATTGGAGTCAGAAGGTGGATTTAGTGGCTCGGGAGCGACAGTCGGCCCCATCCATCTGTTCACGTACCATCGGGCGGTACTCGGCTGGGACTTCCACACCTGCGGCCAGGCTCATCGCGGCCTGGAGAACCTTGTCACTTGGTGGACCTGCCGTTCTCGCCAGCGACATATGTGGCAGCAGCCGTGCGGCCAGCCCTTCAATCTGCGCGCGGTCTCGGAGGTCGGAACCGCTTTCGGATCATTCGCCAAGTGAGTCACAACCGCAGCAAGGGTACGTCGATCAGCACTTTCAAGGAGGGATGCCAGGTCAATGTGTGTATTCATGGGCGCACCCTATACAAAAAGAGCGCCGTGTTGTCTAATAAATTAGACCGTGTTGAGATCAGCGAGCATCCAGAGGGCAAGACATCGAGCAGAAGACTTTCTTTCTAAGCAGCATCGCTGCGAGAACGGCGGAGTTAAAGAGTTCAATAATCTATCAGATTATGTCACTGGCAGAAGCGAACCCGGGCCACCTTTTCTAATTTGGTTCCGGTTCCATTACACAGACGTGCTGGTGCCATCGAACTTGGTGAAACGAAACCCGTCAAAGTGTTCTGGATAGGTAGTGCGGAGGTGAGCAAGCACCTTCATCGCTACGGCTTCACCAAGCTTTAGTCCTTCGATTCCATCAGACCGCCAATGCACAAACCGGCAGTATCACGCCCGAGAGCAATGTTGGAAGCGAGCTTATTCAGCTCTCCCCAACTGTCAGAGCCGTTCCTCGATATGGGACCGAGTGAGAAGACCATCAGAACTCACTATTACAGGAGAGGGAATCGTGTACGCTTCATTGAAAAACGCCTTCAACACTGTGGTACAGGCTCCAGCGATAGTTGCGTGTCCAGCCGGATAGGCAGGGTGTGTAGGACAGCCTTCTGGGTAAGCCATCGGTAAGAGATACGAACCCGTAGCACGAGATATGGCATCAAGTGCTTTGGCATTGGGAAACAGTCGCATCGTGCAGCGGGTACTCAATCACACGCGTCATATGGTTATGGATCCATCCCCCCAAAGGCTTCTGGTCGCAGCCGTCGATGCACTAACCATTTATGGTACCAGCTCGGCTTTCAGCGCAGGATTGGCAACCCGGGCCACACAATCAAGGGCATCCGGCGGACCAAACGTTATAAAACTTCCTTGCGCTCAGTGACCACTTGTACGGATAGTCTCCTTTCAATGGTGCACCCATGGTAAACAGAGTCAGACATGCGTTAAGAAACGCTTGATAGGGATAATCGCGATGGACGTACTCGACTAAATCCCGACCATTACGCAAATAGCGGGGGGTGGTATCGTGCACGTTAATCCGTGCTGGTGCGAAGGCCTCGTTGAATGTCCAGCCATTCAGGATAAGCGCGCATATAATCATCATTCGCGATAGGAACACGACTCCGTTGCGTGAGCGTCATCGAACCATGCAATACATCAAGCCAGAGGAATTGCGATAGATATGGGCCTATAAGATCTCCGGGAGTCGGCCCACGGAACAGCGTTGCAGGAGTCACTGTTTTACGAACCTTCGGTCCACGAAAGTCGGAACATCGTGAAAGATCTCCTACTGCCTCAGTCGTCAATGGATGGGTCGCATACTCTTGTCAAGGGATAAATGAAGGGCAACCCAGGGAAATCAGAAGTCTCAATTTTTGTGGAGCAATGGGACCTTACTCAATGATGAATGGAGAAAGCGAAGAAGGCTGTAGGCTTGAGTCTGAAGGGGAAGAAAAAGGAAAACCAGGAAAAGGCGAAGAAGGCATATGCAGCGTAACAATGCCAATCGAAGGGCTCACCCTACCCTACGGCACTGCAACACTAATCGGGTGGGCAGAAATAGGACGCTCCTGGATTCCAGATCTCGCGTTACTCGCCCGGAATGATGGGAAGCGGCACACAAACACGTCATGCCCACGCTAAATCGAACCACAGGACATTGGCGGCGGCATTCGCCGCCCGGCGATTGATCGCCGCGCGGAGGAACGACACCTGTTGTTACATAGTGTACGAATCTCCTGTGGATCTGGTTGCGGTTTGAAGCCTGCCGGCTGGTGTACCGAAGGCTTCGACACCAAAGACTTGCAGGAAGCAAAAGTGCGGCTCGCAAATTGCGGCATTGAGTCATCGAGCCATTGAAGGATTGGCGCACCGTCTTTTGAAGAGGAAATACCCAGTAACAGCGGACTGGTCATACTAGTTTTTAAGACTGGATAATCCAGCTTGATAAGCTATATTATCCAATTATGTGGATTGAAAGGAGTATTTCCGCACAGTGTTCACCCTGGCGCAGCACTTTCCTGCGGTCCTACTTACTGGTGCGCGGCAAACAGGAAAAACTGCTCTGCTGTCCCACCTTTTTCCTAGTGCTGCCTTTGTTGCCTTGGATCTTCCGTCGGTCGCACAACACGCTGAGGAGGAGCCTGAAAATTTTTTGCGGCAGTACACCCAACCCTTGATCCTCGACGAAATTCAGTACGCACCGAAAATCTTCCGGTACCTCAAACGCACCATCGATGAGCAGCGCCATAGTATGGGGCGGTTTCTCATGACTGGTTCGCAAAAATTTCCATTGATGGCTGCCGTGAACGAAAGTCTTTCCGGTCGGTGCGCGGTGATCGAGTTGGACACATTATCCGCGACAGAGGTGCAGGGAACAGAGCTGAGCCCGCCAGTTTCGCTTCCTCACTTTTTGTGGCGTGGAGGATTCCCTGAACTATACCGGAACGCGGTACTGTCTCCACAGGTCTTTTACTCCAGCTATATCGCGACATATCTCGAACGAGATGTGAGATTGCTCCTGCGCATCGGCAGTCTGCGGACTTTGAGCGTTTTCTCCGCGCCTGTGCGCTGCGATCAGGGCAATTGCTCAATTTGACGGATCTCGCTCGTGATATCGGTATTGCTGGAACGACCGCTCGCGAGTGGCTCTCTGTTCTTGAAGCCTCGAATCAGATTGTCCTTCTTGAGCCATACTTTGGCAATGTCGCCAAAAGATTGATCAAAACTCCCAAACTGTATTTACGTGATACCGGCTTGTTGTGTTTTCTGCTTGGCCTCGATTCGCCTGAGGCAGTCGAACGGTCCCCCTTCATTGGTGCTCTCTGGGAAACATTTGTGTTGAACCAGTTAATCCGCGCCAAAGCGGCTCAGGGCTCTGCGGCGCAGATTTTTTTCTGGCGCGATGCGCACGGCACCGAAGTCGACTTTGTCATCGAACATCAAGGATTTGTCCGACTCATTGAAGCGAAATGGGCTGAGACTATGAGTGACGAACGTGCTGTTGCCTCATTGCGCAAAGTCGTCAAGCTCCTTGGCCACCGTGCTACACGCGAACACTGGATCGTCTGCCGTACTCCGTATCCTCATCATCTGTCCTCACATCCAGAGATCAAGCTGGTGAATGGGTACACAACGACAGAATGGCTACCGGCACAGCTTCAAGGTTGATCGGCGGAAGTGCCTCAACAAACACCCCAGCGGGCGCCTCAATCTACTGACTACTGAGGATTTACTGAAGGCTTTGATACCGCTGATTTACGTGAGGCAAGCGCGCTGCTTGATGAAGGAGCAGAATGAACCACTGCACGCGGTCCTTTTTCAACTGAGGCAAACCCTGTGCGTGCCCGCCACATCGAGGTCGCAGGAAAGACGCCAATCAGAATCGTCGCGAGCGTAGCAACGACGATAGCTGAGGCTAACGCTGGACGCGAAGAGAGCGGCTCAATCTGTTTTTCGCCATCGTACATGTACATCGTGACAATAACTCGGATGTAGTAGTATGCGGAAACTACGCTATTAAGTACGCCGATCACTGCGAGCCAAATAAAGCCGGATTGAACTGCCGCACCAAAGACATAAAACTTGCCGGTGAAACCGACGAGTGGCGGAATGCCGGTCAGCGATAGCATGAAAATCGTCATTGCCAGAGCCAATCCGGGATGACGAAACCCGAGTCCTGCGTAGTCGTCAAATTCCTCGTTAGGCTCGCCTCGCCGACTGACAGCGACAATAACGGCAAACGCTCCCATATTCATGAGCGCATAAGCGACGAGATAGTACATCAGTGCCGCGCCACCAGTCTCTCTTCCTGCAACCATCGCCACCAAGAGATAGCCAGCATGAGCAATGCTGGAGTAGGCCAACATTCGTTTGATGTTGTTCTGCATGAGTGCGGTCACGTTACCGACAATCATCGTGATCACCGCCAACACCCAGAGAATCCATTGCCAGTACTCTTGCACTGATCCCAAGGAGGATAGGAAAATACGAGTAAAAGCGGCAAAGGCTGCTGCTTTTACCCCCACTGCCATAAATGCAGTAATCGTCGTCGGTGCTCCTTCATACACATCCGGCGTCCACGCATGAAACGGCACTGCCGCAACTTTGAAGCCGAAACCGACAATCAAGAGGGCAATTCCCATGAATAACAAAGGAGAAAAATTGCCGTCGCCCATGCGTTCGCTGATGTACAGCGCGATTCTGTCGAGCTGTACACTGCCAGTCGCACCATAGATCAGCGCAATACCGTAGAGTAAAAATCCGCTGGCAAAGGCACCAAGCAGAAAGTATTTCAACGCGGCTTCGTTGGATTTAGCTTGATGACGAAGAATGCCAGCGAGCACATAGACTGCCATCGACATGGTTTCAAGGCCAAGAAAGATGACGATCAAATCGGTCCCTGCCGCCATTAGCATCATCCCCACCGTGGCAAAGAGGATGAGCGCGTAATACTCACCCTGGGGAATGTCATTCTCCTCGACATAGTGCATTGACATTGCACATGTCATCCCCGTAGCGAAGCAGAGAACGAAGTTAAAGAACAACGCGTAGGAATCGAGTGCCAGCGTACCACCAAACGCACCCTCGTTTCTTCCCCATAAAAGCAACGATAGCCCAGCCGCAAAGACCACACTCAGAATGGAGACGAGGGCAAGATACCACTTATCTTTCTCTTTCATCCACAGGTCCCAACACAGAACGACCATTCCTGCGACCGTGAGGATCAGAATGGGGAGTATCGAGGGCCAGTTCACCACAGGCAAAATCATGGGTATCACCAAAAGTGCTGATCGTTAGGGTTGTGCCACTACTGGAATAGCAGCTTTCACTGACGCAGTTTGTGTATCGTGCGTATCCTGGCTCAAGCGAATACGCGATTCGTCGGCAACACGCTTCGCTTCTGCACGTGCGAGTGTCGCGGTCACCGATTTTTCCATCCGGTCGAGGAATGGCGTTGGATACAGTCCCATCACCACCATCATCACTAGCAGCGGAGTAAAGACGAGCACCTCGCGGCTCGATAAGTCGGTCAGTTTCTTATTCTCTTCGTTCTTCAGCGGACCAAAAATCACGCGCTGATACATCCAGAGCATATAGACGGCACCAAGGACAACACCAGAAACGGTAAAGATCATGATGAGCCAATTAACCCCTGCCGAAGTACTGGCAATGCCCTTTTGGACAACCGCATCGAACGCGCCCAGCATAATCAGAAACTCGCCAATAAATCCGTTCAGCCCCGGGAGCCCAATCGAAGAGAACATCGTCACGAGAAAAATTGAGGCATAGAGTGGAACTTGTTTCCACAAGCCACCGTACTCACTAATCAGGCGGGTATGACGACGCTCATACACGACACCGACCAAGAGGAAGAGTGCGCCAGTCGAGAGACCATGATTGAGCATCTGAAAGATCGCCCCTTGCGCTCCTTGCAAGTTGAAGGCGAACAATCCAAGAACAACAAATCCCATATGGCTGACAGACGAGTACGCCACTAACTTCTTTAAGTCGGGCTGCACCATCGCGACCAATGCGCCATAAAAAATACCAATAACAGCAAGGGCAATAAGGACATAGGCATATTCGTACGCAGCAAAGGGAAAGAGCGGAATAGCAAAACGCAAGAGCCCGTAGGTTCCCATTTTCAACAACACACTGGCAAGAATTACCGAACCACCGGTTGGGGCTTCGACGTGCGCATCGGGTAACCAGGTGTGAAACGGAAACAGCGGCACTTTGATGGCAAAGGATAGGACAAAAGCCCAGAACAGCCAGCGCTGCGCCGTGCCATCAATATTCAAATTGTACAGCTGTAAGAGATTAAACGAGATCGCTCCTGTCTGTTCATTGTGCTGATAGGCCAGATAGAGGATTGCTACCAGCATCAAAAGACTACCAACCATCGTATAGAGTAGGAATTTGATAGCTGCGTAAATGCGCCGCTGTCCTCCCCACACTCCAACAAGGAAGTACATCGGAATCAGCATGACTTCCCAGAACACGTAGAAGAGAAACAGATCGATAGCAACGAAAGCACCGATCATCCCAGTCTCAAGCACGAGAAAAAGGAATTGATATTCTTTGACTCGCTTATGCACATCACCCCAGGAAGAAATGGTGACAAGGGGAACGAGAAACGTTGTGAGCAGCACCAAGAAGAGGCTGATCCCGTCAATGCCGACATGGTATTCGATACCAAAGTCGGGAATCCACGGTACCTGCTCGACCATCTGAAAATCAGCGACACTACTGTCAAAGTTCCACAGGAGCCTGAGTGATAAGACAAAGGTCAGCAGTGAGGCTCCGAACGCAATCCAGCGCGCACCGTCCTCATGCTCCTTACGGAGTAAAAGCACAAAAAGTGCAGCAAAGAGTGGGGTGAAGAGGACCATGCTTACCATAGATACACCCCTAGGAAGAGAATCACGGTTACACCGACCAGGAACGACATCGCGTAATTCTGAACATTCCCTGTCTGCAATACTCGGATAGTCGACCCCCAATACTCCATGAGGCGCGCCGAGCCATTCACTGTTCCGTCTATCACCTTCGTATCGACGTCTTTCCAGAACCTATCTGCTAGCCACCCGGTAAACCGGACGACAGTTGCATCGTATATTTCATCCACATACCACTTGTTCCATAACAGATCGCGCAGTCCGACTGGTGCTTCGTTCATCTTCTCTACTGCCTTGGCATTGGTCCCATACATAAAGAACGCCAACACAATACCGACAGCTCCTGCAATCGTTGGTAGCCAACGAATCATACCTGGGACTTCGACATGTCCGGCATGGAAGAGAGGAGATAACCAGGGGATGAGTGGAAGGGTGCCACCAAAAACCGAAAACACGGCAAGAATAATGAGAGGAATTGTCATCGACCACGGTGACTCATGAACATGATGGACAACATCGTGGCTCGCGCGAATCTCGCTTCCCCAGAACGTCACAAGAAAAAGCCGAAACATATAAAAAGCGGTCATACCAGCGCCGATTGTGCCTACCCAATACAACAGGGGCTGAGCGTGCGGACCAGCATAGACCTCTTCAAGAATCAAATCTTTACTGTAATACCCAGAAAAACCCGGCACCCCAGCAATCGCAATACAGCCAATCAAGGAGGAATGTCCATCCGGTGATTGGCATCCTTTTCAGTAGACCGCCCATTTTGCGGATATCCTGTTCCTCGCTCATACCGTGAATCACGCTGCCCGCACCAAGGAAGAGGAGGGCTTTGAAGAACGCGTGCGTCATTAAGTGGAAAATGCCGGCTCCATATGCGCCAACTCCCACCCCTAAAAACATATAGCCGAGTTGGCTGACCGTAGAATAAGCCAGAACTTTCTTAATATCTGTTTGTACCAGGGCGATGGAGGCTGCGAGAATGGCAGTGATGGCAGCAATCCACGACACCCAACTTAACGCAGTCGGTGAAAGCTCGTACAGAAAATGCAGGCGAGCGATCATGTAAACACCCGCCGTCACCATCGTCGCAGCGTGGATGAGCGCACTCACTGGTGTCGGACCGGCCATGGCATCGGGAAGCCACACATAGAGCGGAACCTGAGCCGACTTTCCTGTTGCCCCAACAAAGAGCAGGAGACAGACCGCGGTAGCGATACCTCCAGAAATGATCCCAGGATGTTCGGCGATCGCACGCTGCATTTCACTAATCGAGAGGGTCCATACCCCGTTGGCGACCAGTGTCCAGAAGAGAAGGAACA
Source organism: uncultured delta proteobacterium (assembly GCA_963733195.1). Taxonomy (GTDB): domain Bacteria; phylum Desulfobacterota; class Binatia; order Bin18; family Bin18; genus VGTJ01. Next base: position 94,720 of record CAVTCR010000017.1, on the reverse strand, counting down.
TGCCAAGTAAAAACCCGGCATCACCAATGCGATTGACGATGAACGCTTTCTTCCCGGCACTGGCTTTTTCGTCATCGGTATACCAAAAGCCGATAAGTAGGTAGGAACACAATCCCACCCCTTCCCAGCCGACAAAAAGCAGGAGCAGGTTTTCTCCCAGCACCAACAAGAGCATCGAGGCCGTAAACAAGTTGAGATAGGTGAAGTAACGGGCGACATCTTCGTCGTGCGCCATGTATCCAGTCGAGTAGATGTGAATCAGCGCGCCTACCCCAGTAATGATGAGGATCATCACTGCCGTGAGGGCATCGACCCGCAGTGCAAAGTCAACATGTAATTGCCCTGCGGTAATCCACGGGTAAATGTTATCCACCAACGCACTACCGGGTGGGAGCTCGCTCAGTTGCTCAAATGCCGTCCAGGAGAAAGCAAAAGCAGCCAGGATCACCCCAGGAGCAACTAAGTTGACCACTCTTCTGCCGAACTTGGGGGCGAAGAAGATATTGAAGAGAACACCAATGAGAGGAAGGAAAACAATCCAGCGCAGATAGGTAACTGCTTGTATGGTTGCTTGGGTTGCTGTGTGTGCGTGTTCCATGGTGATTTCGTTGCTACCCGCGCATGAGGTTGAGTTCGTCAGCGTTCACTGTCTCCTTGGTGCGGAAGACCATGAGGATAATGGCGAGACCGACAGCAGCTTCAGCAGCAGCAACCGCCATAACGAAGAAGACGATCAACTGTCCATCCATTGAACCCCAATGCTGAGCCAACGCCACAAACGAGAGATTCACTGCGTTGAGCATCAGCTCAACGGACATAAAGATGATAATGGTATTCCGTCGCAGTAAAACGCCCATCGTCCCGATCGTGAACAAGATCGCACTCAAGATAAGGTGATAATGAGTAGGGACCATAATTTTCGCTTTCAATACCAGACCGCGCGTCTCGTTGGGGCGAAAGGGAAAAAGGCGATCGAGTATATGGAATCTTTGATTGTAGTTCTTCCATTTCCCCTAACCCCTGACTCCCTGACCCCTAGTTTTACGCTTGGCGTCGCGCTAACACGACCGCGCCAACCGCAGCTACTAACAACAGCACCGACGTAATTTCGAAGGGTAACAAGAAGTCCGTAAATAGTCGTTCACTCAGCGCCTGCATGGTGCCAAACCCCTCTGGCAATTGCTGTTGACTCGTCTGTAATTCTAGTCGCCCTCCCCCTCTTCCCAGGAAAAACGCTAACTCCCCAATCAGTACGGCACACAGGATTCCAGCAGAAGTTCTCATCTCTGATTGCTGATTCTCTCGAGAATCAGACTGGAGGTTCAACAGCATAATGACGAACAAGAACAATACCATCACCGCACCCGCATAGACGATAATCTGCAACGCCCCGACCATATGGGCATTCAGGAAGAGAAAGTACACCGCCAGCAGACTCATCAGGACCACTAAAGAGAGCGCGCTGTAGACCGGACTCGGGTGGAGGACTACAGCCACTGCCGAGCCGACCATCAAAATCGCGAGAATAATGAAAGTAAAGAGATCCATATTTATGAAGCGAGATTTTGAGCGATTAAGAGCACCAGTGCAGTGAGCATAACGTTTACCAAAGCAAGCGGTAATAAGATCTTCCACCCCAGGGCCATCAACTGGTCATAGCGAAAGCGCGGCAATGTCCAGCGGATCATGATCTGTAGCCAACAGAAGAAAAGAACTTTGATGATGAACGCATGGACCTGAATGATGGCAACAAGGATCTGGGGTAGCGGCATGAAGCCTCCCCAGGGGAAGTGCAAACCATCACGTTCCAACAACGGCACTTGCCATCCACCGAAGAACAGCGTGGTCACCAAGGCCGCAACAATAAGCGATTCAAGGAAGTCCACCAACATGAAGATCGACTGCTTCGCCCCGGAATATTCGGTGAAGTATCCGGAAATCAGCTCAGGCTCTGCTTCAGGGAGATCGAACGGTGCACGTTTACTTTCCGCGATCCCTGCCGTCAAGAAGATAAGGAACGCCAGCGGCTGATAGAAAATACCCCAGTTCGGCAAGGCACCCAGGATGAGTCCGCCTTGGGCACGGTTAATTTCCTGCAGATCAATCGTCCCGTACGTCAGCACGACACCAATGAGCGCAAGTCCCATAGCGATTTCGTAGGAAATCATTTGCGCAGAAGCACGAATACCGCCAAGGAGCGCCCAACGATTGTTTGATGCCCATCCCGCCAGCACGATACCGTACACACCAAGGGACACCATCGCTAAGATGTAGAGAATGCCAACATTGAGTCGTGCCGCCTGGAGTTCGATCGTCCGTCCGGCGATGGTAATCACATCACCGAATGGCACCACCATCATGGTGATCAGTGCCGGTACCAGCGCCAAAATGGGCGCAAGTGTATGTAAGAGTTTGTCAGCGCCGGGAGGAACGAAATCTTCTTTGGTGAACAACTTGATCGGGTCGGCAATTAACGTGTTCACGATCCCGACATTGAAAGGGAGTTTCCCGAGGCGTCCTTTGAAAAGAGGAATGTCCGATATACGGACTCGGTTTGCGCCAATGCGATCTTGCAGGACCGCACTTCCCTTGCGCTCAATCCATAAGAGCAGCGGGGCAATCTGCATGACCATGCCGAACACGAAGAGAACCAAAACAACGTCGATCAGAAGAGTAGTTGAATCCATAAAAACGCAATCTCACACGCGCCGAACTGCCCTCACTTCTGCGTCACCAATTGGTCAAGCAATCGCACAACCCCTTCTTGGGTCAGGTTCTCGTAATAGTCGTCGTTAATTTGTGCCACCGGAGCCGTGCCACATGATCCTAAGCACTCGACTTCACTGAGGGTGAATTTTTTGTCTACTGTTGTCTGCCCCACACCGACGCCCAGTTTTTTCTCTACGCAGGCGACAATGTCCTCTGCTCCCATTAACGTACACGAGAGGTTGGTACAGACCTGAACATGAAACTTGCCCACCGGCGTCTTGTTATACATGGTGTAGAACGACGCCACGGCACCGACATAGGCCGGTGAGAGCCCCAGCAACTTGGCGATATACTCCATCACTTCCAGGCTGAGATACCCGAACTCACCTTGCGCCAACCAAAAGGTCGGCAACAACGCCGCCCGCTTGTTGGGATAATGCGTCAGGATCTCTTCGAACTTCTTCTGCGTTGTGTCAGAAAACTGTACAGACATAAGTTTAATGAAAAATTAAGAATGTAAGAATTAAAAATGAAAAGTTTCTCTTGCCATTCTTCATTATTAATTCTTCATTCTTCATTAATTCAACGGTCGCATTCCCCACCGATCATGTTGATCATGCCGAAAGTGGTGATAATGTCTGAAATTAAACAGCCTTTCAGCATTTGCCCCAGGGCCGCCATCCCGAAGAAACACGGAGGCCGCACCCGCACCCGATAGGGACGTCCACTACCATCACTCACCAAGTAGAACCCTAACTCACCATTTGCCCCTTCTACCGCCTGATAGATGTCGCCTTTCGGGATGCGCACGCCTTCAATGACCAGCTTGAAGTGGTTCATCAATCCTTCAATGTTGCCGTATACATCTTTCTTTTGCGGGAGGGTAATCCGTGGGTCATCTACGCGCACCGGACCCGGAGCGAATCTGTTTAAGCGCCTGCTCGATAATTCGCATGCTTTGGCGAATTTCTTCAAATCGAACACTGAAACGATCGTAGTTGTCTCCCTGAGTTCCAGTCGGAACATCAAACTCTACCCGGTCATAAAACAGATAAGGTTGCGCTTTGCGAACATCATAGGCAACACCACAGGCGCGCAGCAGCGGCCCAGTCACTCCATACGAGACAACATCATCCGCCGGAATGGCACCAACGCCGGACATCCGTTCAATGAAAATACGGTTTTTCGACAGCAACTTATCGCAGTCACTCATCACTTGGCGAATATCGGTAAACGCACCTTGCACCCGATCTGCAAATCCCTCGGGCAAGTCCTGCGTCACGCCACCAACGCGTGTATAACTCACAGTCAGCCGAGCTCCAGTTACCGCGGTTACGATGTCGAAGAGCGTTTCTCTCGCCTCTAGCGCATAAAACGCCACTGAGAGCGCACCGGCTTCCGCAGCAGCCATCCCAAGACAGGTGAAATGGTCGGTCATCCGCGAGATTTCACTCATGATCAGGCGGATGTACTGGCAACGTTCGGGCACCTCTAAATCGAGCAACTTTTCTGCTGCTAAGGCAAACCCAACATTGTTGATGAGCGGAGAAATGTAGTTCAAACGGTCGGCATACGGCACCACATGGTTCCAGGTCCGCTGCTCGCACATTTTCTCAAAACCACGATGGAGATATCCAATCTCGACTTCACAGTTGACAATCTTCTCACCATCAAGCTTGAGCCAAAGCTTAATCGTGCCGTGAGTGGCCGGATGCGAGGGACCCATTTGTAGGGACATGATCTCGGAGGTAGGGTCTAGTTCCATTTCGACAAGCTGATTCGCCGCGTCTGTCATGCCACTTACCTTTTTGGCCAGGGGTTAGTAATCGGGTCTCGCTCTTCAACCAGTGGTTGCCGCTTATTGACCGGGTAATCTTTGCGTAACGGATGACCTTTGAATTCTTCGTACATCAAAATACGCCGCAGGTCGGGATGATCAGTGAAACTTGATCCCAAACATGTCCCATACTTCCCGTTCCAGCCAATTGCCACCTTTCCATAAGGAAGCTACACTTGTGTGCCCATGCCGCATCTTCTGGCACGCGGATCTTCACTTGCAGACGCTGATTGAGGAGAATAGAGTACAATTGGTACACTAACTCGAAGCGAGGCTCTTGTCCGAGAAAGTCAGTCGCAGTGAGGTCGGAGAGCAGGTTAAATGCAAACTCAGGGTGGTCTCGTAGCGTTGCAAAGATAGCGAAAGCATCGTCCCGATTGAGTACGATGACGTCGTACCCATATAGAGAATGGTGTTCTAAAATCTTACCGGGAAATGCTGCTTCGATTTTGCTCAGAAGTCCCGTATCAGGCATTTCGCTGGTATTGGGCTGAGGCTACGCTGCCTCAAGCGCCCCTTTCTTGATGATGTAGATCAACCCGACCGAGAGAATCAGCACGAATACCAGCATTTCTATGAATCCGAACATCCCGAGTTGCTTAAACACCACTGCCCACGGGTACATGAAGACAACCTCGATATCGAAGATGATGAACAGAATTGCCGCGAGATAGAATTTCACCGAAAACCGCCCCCAGGCAGAGCCGCTGGACGGATTGCCGCACTCAAAAGGTTCATCTTTCACTGGCGTATGTTTTGAAGCGCCAAGCAATGTGCTTGCGAAAGTCATCAGTGTTGCGACCGCACCGCACACCAGAAGAGCAATGACGACAGGAATGTATTGTGCCATGGGATAAAGACCGGCCCCTTTATGCCAGATGTGTAGGGAAAATCAAGGTTCCCAGCATCGCTAACAGAGGCGAGGCAGCACTGTCAACGACCCTATGTTTTAGTAATGAATAATGAGAACTGAATGATGAGGAGAAAATCTCACGCTCTATGCTTACTCGTTACTCGGAACTCACTACCATAACCCATTTCCTGCCTTGCGAGAGCACAGGGGAGGTGTTACAACCTCACGAATCCTCTAATAAGAGATGGGATCTGGCTGTCTCTCGGCTTGAGAACGCCGGTGAGGAGAGGTGCCAGAGTGGCCGATTGGGCACGACTGGAAATCGTGTGTACCGCAAGGTACCGAGGGTTCGAATCCCTCCCTCTCCGTCAGTGGTGATAGCTAGGTCCTGCGCAAGGGAGGTCGGGAACCCCGCCAGGTCCGGAAGGAAGCAACGGTACCGATTCTAACCCTGTGCCGCAGGGAAGCCTAGCTATCACCAGTGGCGGCATGTTTAAAAACGTACAGCGTAAAGAATAACGACTTCGCCTCCAGCAATTACGCTTTACGTTTCACGAATTACGTTTTTTGCCATGAGCTATCTTGTTCTTGCGCGTAAGTGGCGACCGCAAACCTTCGACGAAGTTGTGGGTCAAGAACACGTGACCCGCACTCTACGCAATGCGATTACGAGTGGACGTGTTGCACACGCGTTCTTGTTCACTGGCCCCCGCGGAGTAGGAAAAACCACAATTGCCCGGTTGTTGGCAAAAGCCCTCAACTGTGAAAAAGGCCCAACCGCAGAACCGTGTAACGCCTGTAGTAATTGCACAGAGATTACCGCTGGGACGGCACTTGATGTTTTAGAGATCGACGGTGCATCGCATACCGGGGTTGATAACATCCGCGACCTCACCGAGGGTATTCAATACCGTCCTATCAAGAGTCGCTTTCGAGTTGTCATTATTGATGAAGTCCACATGCTGTCGAATGCCGCGTTCAACGCACTGCTCAAAACACTTGAAGAACCACCGCTGCATGTAAAGTTTATTTTTGCTACGACGGAATCGCATAAGATCCTGGCGACGATTTCGTCACGCTGCCAACGGTACGACTTTAAGCGCATTCCGCTACGTGAGCTGATCCACAAGTTGCGTACGATTGCCGAACGCGAAAGCCTGACAGCGGATGATCGTGGACTCGCGCTGCTCGCTCGCGAAGCCGATGGCAGTTTGCGCGATGCCGAGTCTCTGCTTGATCAAGTGGTGGCCTGGAGTAGTGGAACGATTAACGAACAAACAGTGCAGGAAGCGCTTGGCGTCGCCGATCGACAAGCGTTATTCCGCCTCGCCGAAGTTGTGTTAGCGCAGGACCCAGCCGCAGCACTGCGCTTAGCCGGAGATTTGTATCAGCATGGCTACGACCCACGTCGTCTTTGCCATGATTTACTTGAACACTTTCGTAATCTCGTCCTGGTTAAAGTCAACCCAGAACTCGCCCCGCTTACAGATTTACCAGATCACGAGATCACCGAGGTCCAGGGGCAAGCTTCCCGACGATCGCTCGAAGACTTTCAACGACTTTTTACCATCGCCTTGCGAGCAGAAGAAGACGTCAGTAAGACTGCCTATGCACAGCTGGTCGTCGAAATGACACTGGTCAAATTGGCAAGCCAGCCAGCAGTATTGCCGATTGATGAAGCCTTGGCTCGCTTGGAAACTGTGGCCCAAAGTCTGAGTGGTCAGATTCCGCCTTCGCTACCAACAAGCCAGCCGGGCCCGTCTCTTTCGCCGTCTGTTACTTCAGTCTCCGCACTTCGTCCATCTGCATCACTTTCCAAAGAGGGGCCACCTACTCTTCGTTCCGCTGCGAGTCCACGTCGTGAAGAGCCTCCACTCTCGCGCGCTACTCCCTCTCTCGTTCAGCAAGAGGAAGATACTCCTCGCGTAAAAGAGGATTCCGTCGTTGGCACTGACCAGCAACAGGCGTGGGATAAATTTCTGGCGGCTGTGCAGAAAGAGAAGATTTCAGTATTTTTTGCACTGAAATCTGGCCGCCTTCTCGACATCACCCCGACCAGCCTCCATATCGGATTAGAGAAAGATCCATATTTTAAGGAGCTCTCCCGTAAGGAAAATGTGACACTTCTCGAGACTGCGGCCAAGCGGGCCTTTGGCCGCCCTCTGACCATAGAATTGATAAAAGGAGGAGCATTACCACCATCCTCGTCGCCACGCTTACCCTCTGCATCAACAACAGCAACAGAACAGATCCCGGCTCCTCATACCCCTCCAGTGGGAGATGATCCCCTCGTCAAAACCGTCCTCGACGTTCTGGGAGGAGAAGTACAAACAACACGCTCGCATCGCTTATCCAACGATCCGTCACGATAAGGAGCACATATGGCAAACATGGGAGACTTGATGAAGCAGGCCCAACAGCTACAGGCCAAACTGACCCGCGCCCAAGAGGATGCAGCCAACAGAACTGTAGAAGCATCTGCCGGTGGAAACATGGTAACAGCCGTCGTCAGTGGTCGTCTCGAAATTGTCTCGCTTCGGATTGATCCGACGGTAATCACATCTGGTGACTCAGAGATGCTCCAAGATCTCGTCATCGCCGCAGTCAATGAAGGGCTACGCAAAGCCCAGAAGCTTATGGCGGATGAGATGGCAAAAGTGACCGGCGGCCTCAAGATCCCCGGACTGACAGCCTAAATAGGTCTGTCCTTTCGTTTGTGGTACGAAGGGCACCATGCAGCTCACTCCCGCGCTCGCTCGCCTCGTACAAGAACTGGGAAAACTCCCAGGCATCGGCGAAAAGACCGCGACTCGTTTAGCACTTTTCATTTTAGGAGCAGGTCGGGAGTACGCAGAGAATTTATCCGAAGCGATCTGGGCAGTAAAAGCAGAAACCACCTACTGTCAGCAATGCTTCAGCCTCGCCGAAGGAGAACTATGTCCTGTTTGTAGTGACCCAAAACGGAGTGATGAATCGATTTGCGTCGTCGAAGAACCTGCTGACCAAATGGCAGTAGAGCGGGCGCAGGAATACCACGGTCGGTATCACGTTTTGCAAGGTGTACTCGCCCCCCTTGATGGCATAGGGCCAGAGCAACTTAGAATTACTCCACTGATAGAGCGGCTTCGTCGTGGGCAAACCCAAGAGGTAATTATCGCAACGAACCCGACTGTCGAAGGAGAGGCCACAGCTTTGTATCTTGCAAAACTCATTAAGCCGCTTGGCATTCGGGTTAGTCGCATCGCACACGGCATCCCTATGGGGGGAGATGTTGAATATGTTGATGCTGTGACGCTTGGTCGCGCTATCGAAGGGCGACGAGAAATGTAGCGTCTCGTTTCTGTGATCAGCGGATATGCTTTACACTCTTCCGCCCCTTTGCTAAAACCCGCCTACGTTTTCTTCTGTTCCTCGGTAGCTCAGCTGGTAGAGCAGCCGGCTGTTAACCGGCGGGTCGCAGGTTCGAGTCCTGCCCGAGGAGCCAATTCTCAAGCGGCCGTTAGAAATGTGTCTGGCGGCCGCTCTTTCGATCAGCTCACGAGCACCATCTCAGCATATTTCGTGCATCTCGCAAGAGTTATCCTAGTCCCCAATTTAATATTAGAAAGGACCTAGCGATGATGATACTATATGTAGAGATTAATTCCCAGAGAGACACGCTGTACGAGTGTCGAGCGTCTGTACTCGATGAGAACGCAAACGGTGGGACCAACGACAGTCCGTCGCAAATTCGGAACCTAGAACCTCTACGAGTAAATCCAGTCTCCCTCCCTAGAGAGGATCGTCATGTACAACGACTTCTTTGGCTTTCGTGAGCAGCCTTTTAACGTAACCCCTGATCCTCATGTTTTTTACGCAACCCCTTCGTATCAGAGAATCTACAACAACCTCGTTCATAGTATTCGTGAAGGCAAGAGTTTGTCCGTCATGATTGGTGAAGTGGGCACAGGAAAGACGACGATGTTGCGGCGGATCATGAGAGATCTCGAAGACTCAGTCCATTTTGCTTACTTCACTTATACGACACTGCCATTCGACGATCTGCTCAATTTCCTTTGCCAAGACCTGGAAGTCCCCCTTCGACAGGAAGGGCAACTCCAAACGCTAAAGGCTCTTCAAGAGTTTCTTATTACTCTGCAAGGTCAAGGACACACTGCGGCACTCCTGATCGATGAAGCGCAAAATCTCCAAGAATCAGTCTTAGAAGAAATTCGCCACCTCTTAAATCTTACGACCGAGAGCAAAACACTACTTCCTGTTATTCTCGTCGGCCAACCTGAACTTGAAAGGAAACTTGCCCAACCGGCTGTCTATCAACTCAAGCAACGTGTGACCTTGAATTGCCAACTCGACCGACTCAAGGAAAGAGACGTCGGTCCATTCATTGCGTACCGTTTACAGGCTGCCGAGTGTATGCGAGACGACATCTTCACCCCGGAGGCAATACAACGTATCGCCTTTCACTCTCAGGGCGTCCCGCGGTTGATCAACATTCTCTGTAATAATGCCTTACTCCTTGGTTACAGTATTTCCGAGAAAACCATCTCGGCAGAAATGATCGAAGAGATTTCGCAGGATTTGGGCCTACAAAAAACGTCCCCTGTGTTGCAAAAGAATCAGGTAGTTCACCCTAAGGAGGAAATGGTCTCTGCTCAGATCCCTCCCCTAGCCTCTCAAGAAGCAGAACCACCCCAGTTACATGTTCCCTCGGTGAACGCTTTAACAACTACAGCCGACACGCACACAGGCAGCGCTCCGCGGCGCATCGCCGTAACCAGAACCGACACCAGCAAAAGGCACCCTCCAAGGAGAACTTCCTCACGCTGGTTTGCCTTGGCTGGCACTGGACTCGCCTTCGCCTTGTGGTTTTTCACTCTTTTTCCTTATGGGGGGGGCAAGGATCCTTTTGTCCCATCGATCCCCCCCGCGGGACAAGATGGTCACATGGCCAATATCTCCGATAATGGAGCAGGAACTTTTGTTCCCAATGAACTCGGGGCTATGGCCGTGCGCTCGGACTCTGACAAGGGACGGCTTCCAGCAAAAGAAGCTGATTCAGTAAAGAAAAACCGCAAGGCAGACCCCATTCAGACGAAGGAGGGAAAAACGTCGCTGGTTCCGGCAATATCTGCAATATCACCACCTGTTATTACTAACTCCCAAGGAAAAACTGCCCTCCAAGAATTGACCGAGAAAAAACCTTCGCAATTCCCAGAGCAACTGCCATCAACGCAGGCAAGCGACTCTCCGTCTGCTCACGAATCCTTACTTATTGAGGCAGCCTCACAAGGAGACGTGGAACAAGGAGAGCGTCTTCTAAGTGCAGGGATTGTCCCGGACGTCGTCGATGAGAGTGGCTGGACAGCCTTGATGACGGCAACGTTACATGGCTATTCGCCCATGGTAGAGCTGCTGCTCAAGAAAGGCGCGGACGTCAACCTGAACAACCCCACAGGGGGAACAGCGCTCATGATGGCAGCGATTCAAGGCCAAAATGAGATCCTCCAACTTCTCCTTGAGAGAGGGGCAAAAGTGAATGTCCAGGATACCAAAGGATGGACAGCCCTCATGTACGCGGCGAGAAATGGCCATACGACAACCGTGCAGATCCTGTTAAGCAGTGGAGCAGAAGTAGACTTAATGAATACCGACGGACGAACGGCCCTCATGTATGCAACCGCAAGAGGACATAAAGAAACTGCACGCGCCTTACAAGACGGAAAAGCTGGAGGAACCATGTTCAACTAAAGATCGGTTCTGTTACTGATCGCCCTTATTTCTCTTTCCTGTCTTTCTTCTTTCTCTTCATAAATCTTCGCCTGCCCCACTTGAGGTTTTCTTCACAAACCCTTCGCGCCTCGTCAACGGACGCAGGGTACTTTCTCATTTTCTCTCCGTAAAGCTCTGGATTGGGCGATCAGTCTCAGGTAAAATAGCAAGACCTTTCTTTTAAAGAAGCCGTCATGAAACTGTAGGCCTGTTCTGTTATTGACCGTATTATGAGGTTGAACATAAGGGTTGGATGATGTGGGGGGAACACGACGGAAGCAGTGTGATAAGCATGTTCACACCGTAGTGAAAAGTTTTTTTGCTTCTCACTGGCTTCAATACACACGGCGGTTAATCTTGCATCATTTTTTCTCACTAGGATTGCTGGACAACTCGAATTCATAGCTCTCTAGAAATTTGGCTCTGTTAAAAATGATGCAAAACCATCCGTTGCTTGTACAAGAGGAGTATTATGTACAACAAATTCTTCGGCTTCCGTGAAGGTCCGTTCAACGTCACGCCAGACCCGCGAATTTTCTACTCCAACCTTTTCTATCAACACACCTACGCCACTCTGCGCCGCGGTATCGACGAACGGAAAGGGGTCGTCGTGCTCACAGGCGAAGCCGGCACGGGAAAAACGACTATCCTCCGTCGACTCATGACGGATTTAGAACGCACAGTTAGTTTTATTCTTTGTCCCTATACCACGTTGCTCTTTGAGGATCTATTGGATTGTGTCTGCGATGATCTTGCCCTTCCGCATAAACCACATGGCCAGTCCCGGCAACTCGAGGCGCTGTATCACTTCCTCGTCACTCAACGGCAACGCAGTCAGTATTTTGCCTTGTTTATTGACGAAGCACACAATTTACGGCCGTCTGTATTAGCGGCACTTGCGCAGCTCGCAAACTTCGCAGTCGAAGACGAAGCGCTGCTATCGATTGTCCTGGTAGGGCAATCAGAGCTTGAAGACAACCTCAATCACCCTGCAGTGGCCGTTCTCAAACAAACGATTGCGGTCTCATGCCAACTTGACCAGTTGAATAAAAGCGAGGTTGGGCTATTCATTCGGCATCGCTTGTGTACCGCTGGGTGCGACCAGCACGACCTCTTTCCACCGGAGGTTGTGCAAGCTATTGCCGAGTATTCACAAGGCGTTCCTCGTTATATTAACACTATCTGTGACAACGCACTTCTGATCGCGTATACAGAAGCGAAAAATACAGTGACGAAGGAGATTATTGAGGAAGCCGCAAGAGACCTGCAGTTACCCCCAGCAAGCGAGCCCGAGCACGAAATTCCGACAGTATCGAACCGATCGGAGTACTCACACGTAGGAACGATTCCCGAACTGTCGGTACCGCGGCCCTCGGTCTTCGACACTCTCCCACGCCGGCGAAGAGAGAACCCAAAGGTGCAGGGCTCTGACTTCTTCCCTCAGGCACGACGTCAACTGACCACCGGAGCTGGGCTCTGTGTCGGTGGTTTTCTCCTTTTTTTGCTCTCTTTTCAACTGCCGTTGCCCGTAGCACTCAAGCCCGATGCTAAACACCAACCACTTTCGGACCCTGTGTCAGCAAAAGCGGTACTACCACCTCCCCCCCCTACTCCCCTCCAACTGCCTACGAGTATTACCTCTCAGCAAAAACTTCCTTCCCCTCCTGAGCAAACTAATAAACAATCCGCTACAGATCTCGCCAGGCTAACAACTCGCCAAGTTACTATTACGACTGCCCACAGTTCTCCAGTGGTGGCGGACGTTGAGCGAGAAAAGAAAAATGCTGACCCACAAAGGGATCCCTCCGCCAGCGAACCGTCTGCCCGAGCGGAAAAGATCGCTCGTAGTCTTCCGCCTGGAGAAAAGCGCGCTCAGGGACAACAACTCCAAGAAAAAGGGGCAAGGAAATCATTGTCTGTCAATTCTCAGGTACTTCTCGCACCTACAACATCTGCGACTCCTCAAGGGGTGAAAAGACAGATGGAAATGCAAAGAACGAGGACGACGAACGATGAAAAAGGCTCAACGCCACTGGTATTGGCTGTGATGCACGGACATACGACTGAGGTGCAGGAATTGCTCAAGAATGGAGCGGATGTGAACGAACAAAACGCCTCCGGCCGAACCGCGCTAATGCTTGCAGCTCTTGCAGGGCGTAGCACTATTCTTCGGACCCTGCTCAACAACGGTGCCTCCATAAATGCACAGAACGCCGAAGGCTGGACTGCGCTCATGTACGCGGCTTGGAACGGTCACACGAAAATAGTGTGGTCTCTCGTGCGTAACGGCGCACAAACAGATACAAAAAATTCTGCAGGAGGAACAGCATTAACCCTTGCACTCCGTAATGGTCACCATGACGCTGCTCGCATCCTTCGCACAGGACCAGCAGGGACCGGAATAAAGAATCTGCCAAATAAATCAGCGGGAGTCCGACGCTTCTCGTTTCAAAGACGCGCATTCTCTTACGCTCCTCAGACGGTCCGAAAGACGATGAGGAGTTTTCTTCGTGGTTGTAAATTTCTCGGCAAAGGTTGATCCCTGGCTAGTTTTTGTATACAGCGACTCCAAGGAGGGATCAAATGAAACTATCGCAACCACGTATTACGCCACTGACCGAAGCAGAATGGACAGACGAACAACGCAAAGTGCTTGAGCCCGTCCATAAAGAAGGGCGGGTGTATAACGTCTTAGGGACACTGTCCCGACATTGGGAAGCCTCGAAAAAGTTCGGTGTCTGGGCTTACCATGTGATGGGCGACACCTCAAAGTTAGTACCCCGGGAACGAGAAATTCTCATTCTGCGTATTGGTTGGCTGTGTCAGGCAGAATATGAATGGGGACAACATGTGATATTCGGCAAAGCTGCCGGACTGACTGACACTGAGATCGCACGGATCAAAGAAGGACCGGATGCTCCCGGTTGGGCGCCGTTCGATGCCGCACTATTACGTGCAGTTGACGAGTTACACAAAGACGCGTTTATCAGTGATAAAACCTGGGCCGCATTGGGTGAGCGCTACAGCACCGAACAGCTCATGGACGTTGTGTTTGCGGTCGGTCAATACAATCTGGTGTCGATGGCGCTGAACACATTTGGGGTACAATTAGATAAAGGAGTGAAGGGATTCTGACAGCGTTCCTGCTATATCTGTTCTCGTAACATCCACTTTCACCCTCACCCACATCCGCTCTCGCGGCCTTATCCCTCTCCCTCAAGGGAGAGAGATAAGGTGAGGGTAATCTCGCGAATGAGCACAACGAAGATCGCTCTACAACCCGTACACCCGCGCCACATTCTCGCCAATGACCTTCTGCCGGGTCGAAGCTGACATCGGTTCTACCAACTCTTTCAGCTCATCCATATAGTTTCCCGGATGATCAAAATGCGGAAAGTCTGAGGCCCAAAAGAACTTGTCCGCTCCCACAAAGTCCACAACGTGGCCAAAGGCTTTTTCGTCTGGGTCGCCAGAGATCCAACACTGCCGGTGGAAATAATAGCTCGGCTTCTCTTTGAGCCGGACGGTTTCCCCTAACGCACTGTCATACACAGCATCCATGCGATTCAGCAGATAACCAGCCCACCCTGCGCCGGACTCTAACACGATCACTTTGACTGTGGGGAAGCGATCGAACAGTCCGTATTGAAACATCGCAGTAAACGCCTGCAAAGGACCTTGCGCACCGTGAACATTGTGGTGCCAGGTTGCCCACTTCATCTCTCGAAAGCGTTGGTGAACACGCTTTGCTGGTGGTTCTCCACTCGGATGAATACCAACAGGCACGTCATACTCTTGCGCTTTCGCCCAGAACGCATCGTAATCAGGATGCGCATGCGATTGGTAGGTCGGTGTGAAAGGCACGAAGAAGGCCCCTCGACATCCAGCCTTCACTGAACGCTCTAGTTCTCGCGCAGCCTCAGCAGGATCACCAAAAGAAATATGTGCTACAGGAACAAGACGACCACCAGAGTTGGCACAGAAATCAACTACCCAACGATTGTACGCGCGTGCATAAGCAGCCTGAAGTGCAAAATCGTCGATGTCTTCGGCTTCCCAGAGCAACCCAAGGCTAGGGTAGATGATGGCTTTCTCCAAACCCTCTTGATCCATACGAGCAAGGCGTTCCTTAGGGTCCATCGACCCGAACGGGGCTTGGTTGACATAAGTTTTCTCTGGGCTGGGTAAGAGGTCTTTCCCCCGCTTCCCCATGGCTCCAGACTGAGCTAATTGCCCGGGTTTGAAATATTTGGCTGGCGCACCGCCTACTTCGATCACTTCAAGGCCTTCGTGGTTTTTGCGGACGCGAATAGCTAGGTCGCGATACTGCGGGTCGATGTATTTTTCCCACAGGTCCGGTGGTTCGAGAATGTGACCGTCCGCGTCGATTGCACCAGCGTACGGAAACCGCCCGTTCGATGTCATCGGCTTTCCTCCTTATGAAACAGCAAACAATAGCTTTTTCTATCATTCTTTAGGAGAAGCACTCAAGCCATCGCTGCGATGTGTTCTTTGCTATTACGGTCACGGCTTCGCAGCATCTCCGGCTCCAGCGCGACGAAGCTCGCTCACCGCAAAGCCATATTCGGCAAACGCTTTCTTGCCGTTCTCCTTGACCCATTCAAGATGCGTGAGCCCGTCAGCACGATTGCCAACCAGCAGGAGATCGAGCCCTAAATAGGTCCGGGCTTCAGTTTTCTTATCTAAGTCGGTGGCCGCAGCAAGCAAGTCCTGGGCTGTTATCTCACGTCGTAAATAACGGATAATTGGGTAGGGCCATTTCGTCGTGTCACATTTGCTCGCGGCTTCGTCAAGGATCAGGCGTGCTTCGGTGTCACGTTTTGCCCAGCGATCACTAAAATGAGCAAATAACACCATGTACTGATCTCTGCTGTTCTCGTCTTTCCAGCCTTTCAGTTTCAGGTAAGCACGCGCGTCTGCCCCGGCCTCACCGTGCCGTAACGACATATGTGCCAATGCGCGGTTATAGTAGGCCCCCAGGTAGTTTTGATCGAGGCGTAGCGCTTCGTCATAGTCTTTTATTGCCCGCTCCGCCTGTCCCAGGTCATTATAGGCATTAGCGCGATTGAAGTACGCTTCAGCATATTGGGGGTTCAGACTAAGAGCAGCATCGTAATCTTTGAGCGCGCGTTCGTACTGCGCAAGCTCGTTGAAGGTCACGCCACGTGCGTTGTACGCTTCGGTATAACGGGGATTGAGGCGTAAGGCTTTATCGAACGCAGGAATAGCGTTTTGGTGCTGGCCTTCACGCAACAGGCGCGCCCCTTCATCATATGCCTCACTCGCAGCATCCCCCCAAGCTGGCCCAACACACGAAAGAAAAACAATTAGACACAAACCAAGACATGAACGCTTCCGGTACATTTTCATGACACATCCTCTCTCAGGGGTACAAAATGCAGCCGTCCTTTTCACTACAGGGAACTTGTCTGCTGGCACGATTCCATCTATCCGTTGAAGGACACCTTTCTTCGATAGGAGGTCTAACCGTGTTTATTGTTACTAATCGCATTCCTGTTGCCTCTGGCCATGAGGCAGAGTTTGAAGATCGTTTTCGTCATCGCGCTCATCTTATTGACCGATCGCCGGGCTTCATCAAGAACTTGGTCTTACGCCCTGTCCAGCGCCGCTTCAACCACCAGACTGGACAGTGGGAGGAAAAGACCGAGCAAGGGTATTATCTCGTACAAACGTATTGGGAAAGTGAGCAAGCATTCTGGGACTGGACTAAGAGCGAATCCTTTCGCATTGCCCATAGCAACCGCCCGCCAGCAGAAATGTTCGCTGGCCCGAATGTCCTCGAAATTCACGAGGTTATTTTGAATACAGAGAAGAAAGATGGATAAGCTGCGCGGTAATGTTTATACGCCTACAGTGTTAGCAATTACTGTTTGAACCGCAAGTCGCTATAAGGTTTTCTCATGCACGAACGCGTTATTGAAAATTTTCGCTCGATTGTTCCTCATGTTGAATTCTGTTCATTACGGCTCGTTCACGCTCGCTCGGAATATCTGTCCGTGCGACAACATATCCTCCAACCGGTGTCTACATCAGAAGATATAGGCGCCATGATCACCGTTGTTAATGAGGGCGGTATGGGCTATGCCGCGACAAGCGATTTGACCGTAGCGGGTCTGCGACGTGCAGCCGAGCATGCGCTTTCCTGGGCACGTTCGAGTGCTGGCCGTAGCGTCGTGAATTTTTCTACAGTTCCGTTTCCTCGTCCTGTTGGCGAGTATACGAGTCCAGTACAGAAAGCATGGAACAGCGTACCGCTCGCAGAAAAGATCGATCTGCTCCGCGCTGAGAACCTACGATTGAAGACTGATGATCGTATTGTCGATTGGGACGCTTCGCTCTGGTACACAGAGAGTGATACGATTTTCGTGACGGCAGATGGCGGCCAAGTTCAGCAACACTTCCGCTATCTCGTGCCGATGCTGAGTGCAACCGCTAACGCGGGAACGGAAACGCAGAGTCGGACATTTGCCGGGCGTGGCTACTGTCGCCAAGGGGGATTAGAAATTCTTGACCACAGCGGGTTCTTCAATGCCGCGCCGCGCATCGCTGATGAGACACTGCAATTACTCCTCGCTCCGAATTGTCCGTCAGGAACACAAGACGTCCTCCTCGCGCCAGACCAGATGATCTTGCAGATTCATGAGTCGATTGGACATCCGTTAGAATTGGACCGTATTCTCGGAGACGAGCGTAACTACGCAGGGACGAGTTTCGTCACTCCAGAGATGTTCGGTTCGTATCGCTACGGTTCAGACCTTCTCAATATCACGTTCGATCCCACTCGTTCCCAAGAGTTTGCCAGTTATGGTTTTGATGATGATGGACAGCCTGCGCAACGTGAGCACCTCATCCGCAACGGGATTCTTCTCCGTGGGTTGGGAGGTATTACATCGCAAGCACGGACTGGGCTGTCTGGCGTTGCCAATGCACGAGCTACTAGTTGGAACCGTCCGCCGATTGACCGGATGGCGAACCTTAACTTGGAACCTGGGACAGCGCGGTTTGCTGATATGGTCGCTGCGATTGAGAAGGGGATATACATGCAAACAAACTGCTCGTGGTCGATTGATGACTCACGTAATAAGTTCCAGTTCGGCTGTGAATGGGGACAACGTATCGAGAATGGTAAGCTCACCACCGTGGTCAAGAATCCAAACTATCGTGGCGTGTCTGCCACGTTTTGGCGTAGCTTGAAGATGGTCGGAATGCCGGAGACCGTAGAGATGCTCGGATCACCGTATTGTGGGAAAGGCGAACCCAATCAAGTCATTCGCGTAGGACATGCTTCACCGCCCTGCCTTTTCGCTGAGGTAGAAGTATTCGGCGGAGAGTGACACCATGCAGGAATACTTCTACCACATTGCTGATTACCTCTCGTCCCTTCTCCATGCGGATGAAATCTATACCTGTAGTTTTTCTGCTGAAGATTCGGATTTCGTTCGTTTTAACCACAGCGCAGTCCGCCAAGCTGGAACAGTCTCTCAGCGATATCTCGAACTCGACCTTATTAAGGGACAGCGTCACAGCGAGGGTACGATCTCGTTGTCAGGCGATATCGACCTTGATCAAGCGCGGGTTACGCAGGTGCTGGCGAGTGCGCGAGAGAAGCTTCCACATCTACCAGACGATCCGCACTTATTGTATGCGACTGAGGTTCATTCAAGTGAGCATCATGGTAAAAACCAACTTCCCGAGGATAGCACGGCAATTGTCGCTACGATTCTCGAGACGGGTCGTGGGCGTGACCTGGTTGGTATCTACGCTGCCGGAGGTATTCACAACGGGTTTGCTAATTCCTTTGGTCAGCGCAACTGGTTTTCCAGTTACAGCTATAATTTTGATTGGAGCTTTTATTTGCAGGGTGATAAAGCCGTGAAGACTGGCTACGCTGGTTTTGTCTGGGCCCCAACAGAATTCTCTCGAAAGGTAGAGTTAGCCAGTGAAGAACTCACTGTCTTGGCGCGATCGCCGCGTACAATTGCACCGGGACGCTACCGAGTGTATCTCGCGCCCGCCGCTTTTGCAGAAATTATTGGACTGTTGAACTGGGGTGGTTTTGGTCTCAAAGATCATCGGACGAAACAGACGACGTTGCTCAGGATGGCAGAAGGAAAAGCACAGCTGCATCCGATGCTTAACCTTGCCGAGAATACGCAAGACGGTGTTGCGCCGAATTTTCAAGACGCGGGATTCTTGAAACCAGACCGTGTCGTATTGATTGAAAAAGGGGGGTTCCGTAACTGTCTGGTGTCCCCACGTTCGGCCAAAGAATACGCAGTGCCTACCAATGGTGCCGGAGACGGCGAAATGCCTGAATCGATCGATATCGCCGCGGGGAATCTTGCTTCACAGGATGTGCTTAAGCAGCTCGATACTGGCATTTACGTCAATAATCTCTGGTATCTCAATTACTCAGACCGTCCGGCATGTCGTATTACCGGCATGACACGTTTTGCCACTTTTTGGGTAGAACATGGCGTCATTCAGGCTCCGCTCAACGTCATGCGCTTTGATGAAACGCTCTATCGAATGTTGGGAGAAAATCTCGAAGGACTGACGAGCGAGCGAGACTTTATTCTTGACTCCGGTACGTATGGATCTCGCTCGACGAGCAGTAGTCGGGTCCCGGGAGCATTGGTCAGGGACTTCACGTTTACCTTGTAGAAGAGACCCATCACACCGTTCCTCTTCTGGCACGGGGCATGGTCATCGTCGGCAAAACTCGAATTTGGCCACCATTGCCGACCTGCCTCATTCTTTAGTAGTATGCTGCTCTGTCGTAACTTTCTGGAAAGGGAGACAGCCGAATGCGCAGCACTGACATCTTAAAGAGCGGCCTTCGAGCAGGTGATAGCAGCGTATTCTGCCCGCGACCTTGAAGCGGTTATGTCTGCCGCGCATGAGCATATGGTCTTCCTCGGTGTGCTCGCACCTGTGCACGTGGAAGGGAAAACCGCGCTTCGTTCTCTGTTCCAGAATTTTTTTGCGACCCATTCTTACGTCCGACTCATCCCCTTAGACCCACATTTCCAAGTGATAGGGACGATTGGCCTTGTGTGGGGAAGCCTCATGATGGAGGTAGAACCGAAGCGATTGGAGCGGAAAACGTTCTACATCCGCTTCAGTTGTACCTTTGGTAATTTCGCTGATACATGGCAACTGGTCAGTATGCATACTTCCTGGATGCCGCAGGAAGGATGAGCGGGAGCAGCGCTCAGACTTATTGAAACGGAGCGTCATTGGTGAGCCCGAGGAGAAACTTCCCCATCAACTCGGACACTCGGTCAGGATGCGCATTAATGTGTAGAGGCATAGCCTGGAAGTCGCGATAACGGCGCTCGAACGACCCGCCCTCGCGAAGACCGTTCCCGCCTTGCACTCGTAAGAGCGAACGCATTGCCTCATCACACAAGCGCAATGCAACCATCGGGTAACTTAACTGTCGGAGATAGTCGGCTTCTGTCGGCGTGATTCCCGCTTCGATGCGCGCATCTGTTTCTGCACAACCTGTATACACAGCAGCGCGTGCCGCAGAAATCGCCGCCGCAGCCTGGCCGATATGTAGTTGCACAGCGGCACGTTCGGCAACCTTCACGCCGAAAATTGCTACCCGTCCAGTGAGATCCGTACAGGCTTCATCAAGCGCCGCTGAGCTAAGCCCTACCGCCTGTGCGCCAAGCCATAGAACGGAGAGAGCAACCCAATCTTCGCGGTAACGCTGTGCCACCACAGGAAATGCTGGATCACGAAAGGTATAACGGAACTCGACGGGAAAAGGTCGGAGCAAAGTAATCGGCACAGCAACCCCTTTGTAATTGATGTGATCAGTGGCCGAAGCACGCAGGCTCATAGAAAACCATGTCGGATCAATGGAAACACCAGGAGCATCAGTCCGAACCACGGTAAAATGCAAGTCCGGCTTCCCAGCTTTCTGTCCATCAGTAGGTTCCAGAGCGAAGAGGCACGCTGCCCATTCACCGTAACGTGAGCCAGAGGCAAAACTCGCGCGACCATCAATGATCACATGGTCTCCGTTGCGACGGCCACGCACACTCGTCCCTGCTCCAGCGGGAAAACTCACCCACTCACGGTTGGCAACGATCTTTTTCAGCGTGTCGCTGCCTGCTGGCCCAAGCTGGGCACAGATAAAATGGAACACGCAAAGGTGATTCCATAGACACCAAGCGGTCGAAGCACAACATCCAGCAATCGCTTCAAGCTCTTTGGCAATAGCACCGATGCTTGCCTCTATTCCACCGATATTCCCTGTTGCTGAAAGGCGCATGAGGTCAGTCTGTTTAATCGCCTTGATTATATCTGGGTCAACACTACGCGTTACATCGGCCTTCGCTGCTTGCGCCGCAATAAGCGGAAGGAGCGGCTCACTCGTTAGTTTGTGACTCTTACCCATAAACACTTGCGCCAAGCTCACGATTGCGCTCCTAAGAAAAAATATCGGCGGCATAGTTACAGCCGACTGGTGCAGTGTCAAGCAAGCTCACGGGCACGAGGTGCACGGCAAAATCTTGGCCAGGGCGTTGCTGGGAACGGCCTGCGGTCTTATCCCAGCCTTACATTTTTCTAATTGAAGAGAATGACATTACCACAGCTCCGCGTTGAGAACGTTCAGCAAAGCCGTCAGTAACTGAACAGTATCCCTAAAGCAGATAGTACGAGAATGGCACATCGGATGCGTCACCCTGAACCCTTTGACGAGGCTCAGGGTGAACTCGAGACGGGTCTCTCGAGAGATTCTTCGCTCTCGCTCAGAATGACACCTCTGTCACGTCGAATCGTATAGCGTCCGAATGTCGTGCTCTTTGGTTTAGAGCGATCTTCACATCTTCGCCAGAGGATTGCTCTTTTCTTGTGTCGCAGTATTCGTCCCGACCCGTTCGTCGGTCATCATCACTCCATCACGAAACACGATACGACGTCGAGTGAAGGAAGCAATGTCCGCCTCGTGCGTCACGATGATAACAGTAATACCTTGGCGGTTTAGTTCACTAAACAGCGTCATGACTTCCTCACTAGTTGTGGTATCAAGATTGCCGGTTGGTTCATCTGCCAAAATGACAGCAGGTGTATTCACCAAAGCACGGGCGATCGCGACGCGTTGTTGTTGTCCACCTGAGAGTTGGCTGGGAAGATGGTGCTCACGTCCTGCGAGGCCTACAGCTTGTAAGGCCTGCAAGGCGCGCACGCGCTGTTCTGTCCGCGAAACTGCACTGTAAACGAGTGGAAGCTCAACATTCTCCACTGCACTGGTTCGTGACAACAAATTAAAACTCTGGAAGACAAATCCAAGCTTGGTACGACGGATCTCAGCCCGCTCGTCCGGGCTCACCATCGAGACATCGCTCCCATCAAGCAGATAGCGGCCAGATGTCGGGCGATCGAGACAGCCTAAGATATTCATGAACGTCGACTTTCCCGATCCTGAAGCGCCCATGACCGCGATGAACTCTCCAGATGCAATCGAGAGCGTTACTCCGCGCAGCGCGTGCACTTCGACCTCACCCAGGTGGTACACTTTGGTGAGGTCCTCTACGCGAATGAGCTGTGCCGTAGTCACAGGATCACGTGTGTAGCGCGCCAGGCTTCACAGGTTATGTTCCATCCGTTACCGCCGCCATCGCATGCCAAAGCCTGGGAGAGTCGTTTGCGGCGTGTCGTTACTGGTTGCGCGCACCCCAGTCACCACTCTATCCCCTTCTTTGAGATCCCCCGATACTAACTCTGTAAAGGTATCGTCACTAATACCAGGCTGCACCGTAACCGGGGTCAGCTTCTGCTCTGCGGCTTGGATCCACACTTGGGGAATTTCGCTCGACGTTCGCTCTCTTTTCACTGATGCTTGGGGACGCAAACCGTTGGTGCCATCCTGCAGCGATGCTTCGTCTTTCTTCAGCGACGAGGGATGAAACCGCAAGGCAGCCTGAGGGATCTTCACCACATCATCTCGTTGTGCGGTGATCACAGACAAGCTTGCGGTCATTCCAGGCTTGAGTGCGAGATCAGAATTATCGATCCCTACAACCACATCATACGTCACTACGTTCTGCACGATTTGTGGCGCGTTTCGCACCTGCATTACGGTGCCCCAAAACTTTCGCTCTGGATACGCATCAACAAGAAAGAAGACTTTCTGCCCCTCTGCAACCAAACCGATATCCGACTCACTGACATTGGTATTGACCTGCATTTTGGTCAAATCCTGTGCCACCTGAAACAGAACCGGCGTCTGAAAACTGGCCGCCACCGTCTGTCCGACATTCACACTGCGTGATACCACTACGCCATCGACTGGCGAGACGATATCCGTATAGCCGAGATTTACCCGCGCCTCTTCCAATGCCGCACTGTTTTGCTCAACACGAGCTTGGTCGAGTTGGTATTGTGCCTGTGCCTGTTCGACGTCTCGCTCGGCAGCTTCGACCTCTTGTTTGGCGATCAAGTTACGCTCGAACAGCTCACGCGTTCGTTTGAGGGCACGTTGCTTAAACGTGAGATCAGCTTTGTCCTTTTCTACTTGTGCACGAGCCGTCGACAGATTAGCCTCTGCTTGTTTGACCTTGAGCAGGAACGGTCGCGGATCAATCTGGGCCACACGCTGCCCTTTTTTGACCGCGGAATTGAAATCAGCAAAGAGTTCCTTGATCGGACCAGAGACATAGGTACCAACTTGCACAGTTGTGACCGGATTGACTGTCCCCGTCGCAACAACCAATCGCGTAATCGAACCACGCTCGACCACCGTCGTGAGATAAGTCACTGGCTGTTCGTTCTTTTGCGAGTACCACCACCAGCGCCCAGCAAGGCCACCAGCGACAAGAAGGAGAGCAAGGAAAAGCTGCTTCTGACGCATCGTTGCGGAATTATTCGAGGTTGCGCCCGACGGCTCTTTCCAATTGAGCCAGAGCAGTTTTGAAATCATAGAGAGCCTGAATTGTACTTGCCCGTGCGGAGGTCATTGAGGTTTGGGCATCGGTCACCTCGATGATGTTCCCGACTCCCGCTTGATACCGTCCTTCGGCAAGCGCAAGGTTCTCACGTGCTTGCACTTCCGTCTGTTCGCTGACACGAATACTCTCGTTAGCCCGGCGCAGGTCAAGGAGACTACGGCGTACTTCAAGAGTGATCTGCTGCCGTAGATCTTTTTCCTCGGCTATGAGACGTTGCTGATTCGCATACGCTTCGCCAACCTGCGCGGTGGTCAATATGCTGTCGAACAAAGGGACGGTTAGGATGACTCCAACTACCCATCCTTCCGGTAACGGGTACTCACGTCCTGTCCAATTATACTGTGCATTGCCTGTCACTGAGGGAAGGTATTGTTTCTGTAGTTCTGAGACCCGTTCAGTGGTCGCTTTCTGCTGCGCCCACATACTGTGTAGCTCTGGCCGGTTCGCATATGCCTGACGAAGAATATCAACCTCGTTCACTGAAAGCGGTTGACGGTCAAACGTATCTATCGGAATGAAATCCGTCGCATCGGTGATTCCCATCGCCGTACGCAAGGTTTCATGGCCAAGGGCGACATTGTTGCGAGCTGTCACCAAATTTAATTCAGCATTCGACACTTGCACCCGTGCTTGGGTCACATCAAAACGTGGTGCAATACCAACCTCGAAGCGTGCTTGGGCATCTTCCAAATGCTTTTGATTCTGCCGAACGGTTTCTTCGGCCACGCGTTGAAGATGCTGAGAAGAAAGGAGTCCATAATAGGCTTGCTTGGTGTTGAAGATAATCGCTTGGCGAGTGGTCTCGAGGTCTGCGGTACTTGCTTCGACAGCGGCACTTGCGGATTGGATAGCATCAAGAGTACGACCAAAATCGAACAACATCTGGCTGAGGCTAACATTGGTCGAATGAAAATTGAAAATTTGCGAGAGGCTGCGTTGTTGTTGCTGCCCATCCTCAATCTGAATCCCACCAACTGCTGTTGAGACTGGTTGTTGCTGGCGGGTGAAAGAATATGTATACGCGCCACGCGGGAGATAGCCTGCTTCTTGTTGACGAACACGCTGTTGCGCCGCCACAATTTCGGCTTTCCCTACATCGATGGTCGGATGATGAGTCAGAGCAGTCGCGACCGCTTCGTCCAGTGTCAATGGCATACCTGCGAATGCTGCCGTTCGCGCTCCCCAGCAATAGACGGCAGGGAGCAGTACAGCGAAGACTAATGCGGCATCCCGCATAGTCAGTCTCCTATGAAGAGGCATGCAAGCATTGTCTCTTATCAGTACGAGAGATGCCATGACCCCAAAGGGAGGATCTCTGGATTGGGGATGAGGAATTAGAAATGAAAGAGGCGCCGAGGCTTCGTGCTTCGCATTGCTTATGTTGCACGTTCCAACGCCCAGGCAATCAAATCTGTCGTGCCACTCTCTCCCCATACCCCAGAGTCAATCGCAAGGTGATAGTGACCTGGGTCCCGCCAATCCGCATGATAGAATGTTCGCACGTAGTCCGCGCGAATTTTATCCATTCCAGCAATACGTTGTTCTGCCGCAGCATGCGAGAGGCCTTCCGCTTCCATGACACGCCCGATTCTCACAGAAAGTGGCGCCAGAATGAAAACGTGTAAGGTGCGTGGGTGATCAGCCAAGATAAAATTCCCCGCCCGCCCGACAATGATCGCCTGCCCTTCTTTTGCCACGTCTTCGACAATCCCTCGTGTCATCCGCACGAGTTGCGCATCAGTTAGCCATAACGGAGGCGGCACTTCGTAGGCGGATTCGAATCCTCCCATGCCAAAGAGCCCGACCATCCGCTCAATGAAAGAATCGACACGTTCGTCTTTCGCCTCGACGTACTCTTCCGACACTTTATATTGTGTCGCAATCTGGCGAACGATCTCTTTCTCCCACACCGCCCATTGCAAACGTTGTCCGAGGTCGCGGGAAATCCGGCTTCCCCCACTTCCGTATTGATGAGAGATCGTGAGTATCGATCGGGTTGTAGTGCCCATGATCGCCTCCTTACTGTACGTCCAGCATGCCGCAATTTGAGACCCTCAAACCGACGCTATTCTAAGCCCGCTGGAAGAGCAGCGTCAATCAGGCTCGATAGGATATAGGCAATGACACGAACCAACTTATGGCTGCGAGAGGAAGACAAAAAGCCGCCCTACTGCCGGCTTGTCCATAATCCCCTGTCCAGAGGCGCCAATCGCGAAGTCGGGAATTTTGTCGCCGTTCACATCACCAGGAGAAACGACCGTATACCCAAATGAAGAGCCTTGATGTGGATAGGGATTGTCGAACGTGGTGAGGTGACGACCATCTTGACCGTTGAAGAGAAAGACCTCTCCTTGCACGTGGAACTCATCGACGGTTTGATACGGAGCCCCAACGAGAATCTCGGGAACACCGTCTTGGTTCATGTCAGCACTTTCTGTGAGTGCATAGCCAAACGCAGCATACGGCCGCGGGACTGGATTCTTGAGCGCGAAAAGCATTTGCCCATTTGCTCCACTAAAGGCAAAAGCCGCTCCTTGAGCAATCACTTTGTCGACATCTTGATACGGCGCACCAACCAGAATGTCGGGAATACCGTCTTTGTTCAGATCGCCAGCGTCCGTCATACGCCAACCGAACACTGCCCCAGCTATGGGCTGGGGATTTTCTAAGGTGTAAAGCAAATTGCTATCTTTGCCATTAAAGACGTAAGCTTGTCCCTGGATCGGATTCTTTCCCACATTAGTATACGGCGCTCCCACAAGAATCTCAGGAAGGCCGTCTTTATTAAGGTCCTCGATGCCTGCCAACAGCCCAACCAAAAGCGAAGCTTCCTGCTGGTGGAGTGATCGTGCGCAAGAGCTTACCGTTATGACCACTAAAGACGAACACTCGACCAGCCCCCTCTTGGGCGAAAGCTCCAACCCCAAAGTCTGGAGTACTGTCGCCGTTAAGATCACCGAATGAAGCAACAGCCCACCCAAAGCCAGCACCTATCTGTCGCTGCGGTGCTTGTACGGGATATAAAAGCTTTCCGTCTTTCCCATTGAAGACGAACGCTTTCCCACTACCGTCATCCTGTCCAAAGGCGCCGATAAGAAAATCTGCTGTTCCGTCTTTATTTACATCGCCAGCGGAAGCGACAGAAAAACCAAATGCCGCAGCTTTTTGCGGGAACGGATGATCGATGGGAAACAGAAGTTTCCCGCTTTTCCCACTAAATACAAAAACTCGGCCCTGACGATCGTTTTTGTCCCACCGATTGTCGTATGCCCCAACCAAGTAGTCTGACACTTGGTCTCCGTCGACATCTCCGACTAAGGTCAGCGAAGACGCAAACCCACTGAAAGGCATGTCGCTGTGGGTTATCAAGGATCATGGTACGGGATTCTCCGAGGGTTGGGACCCCGCAGACAAAGAACAGGAACAGCCACACCCAAGAGTACACTCGACGATTACGCTGCATGACAAGATCCTTTGGAGAAGAATAATAGGGACGGGGGCCTAGCGATCAGAGGGCTTACGAACAGGAAGGAGAATGGACGTTTCTACCACTCCCACCGCTTAACGCGAGGGCAGCGTAGCGTAGGAGATTTGAGGTGTCAAACGGCACATACGAACAGAATAGTTATGAGTTCTGTCTTTCCTCCTGCCCGAGTGGTTGGTTCCCAATCCGCGTAATCCGGTTCTGCACGCGGGTATGATAGGTATTCTGACGCTGCAGATACATTTTTAAGAGATAGAGAGCTACCCCAAGTCCCCAAACACTGAGTGCAACAAGAAGGACTTCTGCGTTAAAAAATTGGTGAAACATGCGCTTTTCCCCCTATTGTTCCGGTAAGAAAGCAATCTCGAAAAGTGGTGTCAGAGTCACTATCTCTACTCTGGAGTACGCGCGACTTTGGAGCTAGAGATCTGGCATGCGATTGACCGATGGAGAAGTACAGAGGAATACAGTCAAGTTGCGCTCACATTTCCAAAGGCCACGGGTTGCTAACAACCAGGTGTAGCGATATTCCGGGTTCAGTTTCCTACAGGGTCTCTTCCTTCATGACTAGCCACTCCTCTGTCACAGCTGACAGGGATGGCACTCTTTGTGACAAAACTGACACGGTAAGAATGTGCCAACCTCTGAGAATCCCGCACGCTTTTTCCTACCTCGGCTCATAAATCATTATTATCTGGCCTAGGGGCAATTGTTGGGAACAAGATTGACACAAAAACCACTTTCACATTCTTACTCAAAGGCTTCTTAGACATTGGCAATGAACAAAAAGCGTGCCATCAGGGAGGCACTGACAAGAAAGTTTGATCAGAACAGTAGAGTGAGGTGTTGGGCGGAAATAGAAAAGTCGAGGTTTGGAAGAAATGATCACTTACCTGACGCTGAGATTATCAAGGCTCACTTTGGACGGGAGCAACATCGGAGAGACCTAGAGGTCCGAGGCAATGGACTGTCTATTCATCACGAGAGCCAATCGTACTCGGTCGGAGACGCCGAGTTTGCGGAAAATTGTCATCACGTGCGCTTTAACTGTACGCTCTGCAACTCGGAGTTCTCGGGCGATTTCTCTGTTACTGGCTCCACGACTAGAAGTGAACCGACTTCATGTTCACGTGAAGTAAAAGTGCTAAGAGATGGAGGAGCATAGTCAGGCACCCTGGAAAAAGTAAGAAGCTGACCGATGCTGCTACTGGTCAGCCTACGATTTTGACAAAACTGACACAGCCCTTGACATGCCCAGATGACAGAACTGTCACACCTGCTCTGCTGACACGCGCCAGAAGCACTATTTTCTCACTTTTCCTCTGTTCCTCGGGTTTTTTTTGTCATTTCTGTCACAAAAACCCTGACATTTTGCTGGCTCAGTTATTGCTGATTTCTAGGACCCAAGGAGAATAAGTAGTATGTCTATCCGGATCCTCATTGCTGACGACCACATCATGTTTACTGACATGCTCCAGTACACCCTCGCAAACCAATCGGAACAATACACTGTCGTAGGAGTCGCAAGCGATGGCGAAACTGCATTGGGATTAACATTGTCCCAACGACCTGACCTGTTACTGTTGGATTATGAGATGCCGAAACTGGGGCGCCTCGCCTCTTTCTGCCAAGAGCTACTTCGACAAAGTCCGGAAACAAGAATTCTCGTCATTGGGAGCCAGACAGAAGAAGAGTATGCCACTGAAGCAGCTGTCGGTGGCGCACATGGCTATATCTCCAAAGCAGCATCAGTAGCTGACCTCTGCACTGCCATTACCACAGTGTACGCTGGTGGTATCTGGGTGGACCCACATCTTCCACCGCGAGTGTTCCATACGTTTCTCCATTGCAAAGGTGAGACAGTACAGAACCTGAAAGAGTTAAGCCGCCAGGAGTTAACGGTCCTGACCCTCCTCGCACAAGGGATGAGCAACCAACAGATTGGTATACGGCTTCATATCAGCCCAAAGACGGTAAAGAATCATCTTACCCACATCTTCGCAAAGCTGCGGGCGAGTAATCGTCGCCAAGCGGCACAGCAGTTCTATATCACCGAGGGAGTAGGGTATCCGACCGAGCAAGTACGGGTTTCGTAGGACCCGTTCTCGTTGCTTAGTGTAACCCTAGATAGAATGTTCCCCTTTAAGAGAAGAGCTATGAATTCCTTCTCTTAAGGGGGCATCTTCGTCTACGGCAAAACCTTCCGCAGGCCGGTAGCAAGGACATACGTTTCAGCAGACCCTTTTCGTATCGCTTTGGGTCGGGTTACTTTTACTGTAGTAAATGTGGTGCGGAGTTCCGTCAGAAATGCTTTGTACTCCGGTCCCATAAAGACTTTGAGTAGTAACGCTCCACCTGGTCGTACAAGCTGAGGAGCGCAGGTCAAGGCAGTGCGACACAAATCCATAGCTCGTGTGTCATCTGTTTCTCGGATTCCACTGAGTTTCGGGGCCATATCAGACAACAGGACATCGCTTCGGCTACCCAACAGAACGAGGAGTTGCGCTTGTTGTCTTGGGTCGGTGGCATCGCCTTGCACAAGAGTCACGTTCGGTAAAGGGAGAGGGTCGAGCGCTACCAAATCAATGCCAATCACCTGTCCAGTGCTCCCGACCAGAGAGGCTGCTACCTGCACCCACCCACCAGGCCACGAACCAAGATCAATAACTCGGTCTCCAGGCTTAAAAATCCGCAACTCCCGTTGCAGTTCGAGGAGCTTATACGCTGCCCGCGAGCGATAACCTTCCTGTTTGGCTTTCTGGTAAAAAGTGTCTTTGCGATCGTACACAGAGGCAAGATACACGCTTGTCCTAGAGTTGTCAGAGAGGGTACCTCAGGGACATATACAGCTCCTCTACTGAGAGAAACGTGAAGCGTGGAACGTGGAACCTAAAGCCTGAAACATGGAACGAAAAACAAGAAACTATACTCCTCGCGGGCGAATGTAGCGCTGGTACACTTTGGGCAGTTCAGTCGGCAATGACGCGACATCTTCAAGCACGAGATAACGCGAGGGCTCACACATCTCACGCAGATAATCGTGGCCAGCTTTGTCCACCGTCAAACAGAAAGTGAGAATACCGGCGCGATCGGCTTCTTGCAGCGCTGTCATCGTGTCACGAATCCCGTAAGCAATCGAACGCCGATCAGACCCGTAGTCCATGTCCTGTGGAAACCCGTCGCTTAACAGCACCAGTAGCTTGACCCGACAGGCGACATCTTTCAGCTTCTCGACAGAGTGGCGGAGCGCTGCTCCCATGCGTGTCGATTGTTTGGGCTCGATCGCTCCGATCCGGCCTTTCACTGTTGGTGATAGCGCTTCAAGAAACGATTTGACATGGTAAAATTCGACATTGGCCCGTCCTTGACCAGAGAATCCATAGATCGCGTACGTGTCGCCAATCTCTTCGAGGGCTTCGGCCATCAGCACCAGCGCTTCTTTGGTCACATCGATAATGCGACGTGGTTTTGGTTCGGGCATTGCTGCACGTTTCTTCCACATTGCCTGCCAGTCGTCCTGGTCTTCTTCGATATACTTTCGAACGATGGGAACGATAGGTTCGTCAGTTGATGCACTCATATCCAGCAGGAACAACGCTGCCACATCTCGCTCAGTCTGCCGTCGTATCGTGTAGAGCTTCGGTGAGGGACTCACCCTAGCGCGAATATCACTCGCTGCAGTCACAACCGCGTTGAAATCAAACTCCTCGCCATCCTCTAACCCACGCACGACACGATATTGCTCTGGACGAATCCGCTGGAATTCGTGTTTCACAGCGGGTGTCAGTGCAGCGTAGTCATTGAGCGTCTTGGAAAAGTATTCTCCCGCATCGCCAGCAAGGACAATTTCCCGCAATCGGCACCAACGCGAACGATAATCACTAATCTGATAATCCCATTCATCGTAAAAAAACGTCAATGCAGCATCACGCTCGCGCCGCCGCTGTCCCACAACAGCGACTCCATTCTCTGGCGTGATGTGTTCACGCTCTCCATCGTTGGGCAACTTCCCGTCCAGGTCACTGATGTATAAACCTTGAGGTGTGATGGTATCGCTCTTCCCCTGACGAATCTGGAGATCGACTCCGGCCTCGATTAACGCTTTTAGTTCTTCAGGAGACAACGGCGAACCACCCTCGCGCTCGTCACGTTCAGGGTCAAGTTCGAGCTGGGGTAATTCCGGGGCATCAGGGGGCGGAAGGCTATCATCCATCTCAGGGTCAATCAGTGCATCGCCAGTGATTTTATCGAACATTAGCGAACCGAACGCCGCGGGATCACGGGCGTTACGAGCGGCGGCGATAGTAGACAACAACCGGGCGTAGATCTCCGCGGCAGCAAGAGCTGAGTCGTACACGGTATCATGCGTCCGCCCGCGTACACGAAGTTGTGGAACGAGAGAAAGAAGGAGGTCCGGTAACAAGGATGGCAAATCAAGTGTAGTGGCCCAACGGAGTTCTTCTTGCAGGCCACGATAGACGCGACCCATCTGGCTTGCCACACGTTGGGTTTCCATGACGGTAAACAGGGCTTCGAGAATGTCAGGATGAGGAAAACAGCGGAAATATTCTCCGAGCCCTCCAATAGGCACTTGGTCATCTTTCAATAATTGCCGCACAGCAATCGGTAATTGTGGCCATAAGTCAGTAAGGGAGAAATCATAGGTGCCGAACTCGCGACGACCAGCCTGCTGCAGAGCAACAAGACGAAAGAGGCGAAAGTTCTCCTCGTACGTGGGCAAAATATCCACACGAGCAGGAAGGGGAAGGGCATCACTGTAGAAGGGAAACTCTTCCAGCGATGGAGGGTAGGCAAACATTTCCTGTTTCCGAATACCGACCAAGGTTCTAGACAGCATCTGAATACATTTCCGCAGCAGCTCTTGCACCTCCTCAAGATCAACTCCTTGTGAGGACTGCCGCAGTTGTCTGAGGCTGGTACGAGATTCTAAGGCGAAGTACGCAACCCCAGCCGCGACGTTGCTGGTGGCGACGTCCAGCCCTTTTGTCAGCCATTCTTCAACTCCCTGCTCTCCGGTTTCTTCGCAAACCCGAGGGAGGGTACGTATCACAGGCGAGACGATCGCAGGAAACTGCTGGGCGAGGGCAGCAAGTCGTTCTTGCAACCACAGTCTTTGATCAAGTTGCACTGCTCTCACAAATGAAGAGAGCAGGGGAAGGAGTGGCAGAATCGCAGCAGGATCAGTGCGAACGACAGGAACCAGAAGTGACAACAGGAACATCCGTAAATGAGGAGGGAAGGGGGCAAGCGCCGGCGGCACGTGAAGAAACACCTCTGTCGCCGCTTTGGCAGCGATGGCTGCTGCGTGTTGGCATGCCATTAAAAGCGACATCCGTTCTGGTCCACTGAATGCCGCAAAACCTTTAGGCAGAGTCGCATAGAATGTCCAAGGGCCAGAATCTTGTACCAACATTCCTAAGGTTGCCCAGGCAGCCATCTCTTCATTACTCAGCACTGGAAGTGCGGCCGATGCTGCTTCAAAGTAGGACACGGCTAAAAATTCACCCTTCCAACCTTTTGCCTTCAGCAGCGCACAGCCGTGCCTTGCCCAAACACGCAGTCGGTCTGGGATAGGAGTGGGAAGGGTCGCTAGTACTGGTGCAGAACTTTGGAAGAATTGCGATCCTAAACGGCGCGAAACCTTCAACGTCTCACGACCAATCTCGGACCATTCTTCAGCGATATCGAGCCCGATGAGTGACAAACTGTGAGGATCTATCGTGAAGTACGCAGCCGCTCCCTCACGAGACGATGGTTCTTCACCAGCGAGGCATTCACCGATTGCCACCCAGCGGGGAAATTCTTTCGCGCCGAAGACCCGCCACGCCGCCGGTGCCACACGACAGAACGTTTGCGCGAGGGTCAAGGAAAGCGCTGCCAATCGATCGCCAGTCGAAAGAAGCGTTTCGCGGGTGCGCATCCCCAGAGCATCTAGTTCTGTGAGTAATGTCTGACCGGCAGAGTTCCCGAGCAGATGACGGCTGTCGAACCACAGATGGCGGAGGGAAGACATCAGAAGAAATGTAGAATGCAGAATGTAAAATGGAAGAGTTACGAAGAAAAATAAGACTCGGTCTATTCTATCGTTCTGTGTTCGTCGTTCATCGTTTCAAAAGCTCCAAGGGAACAGCTCGCTTAGTCATGTCTTCCTCTTCTCTGGACATTCGCCCGTCCGCTAGAGAATACGAAGATTGTCCGTGTCTATCAAGGCGTGACAATATCTTTGTCGTAGGGGAAAGGTCAGAGAGGAATCGTCTTAGCGGTATCCCGCGACAACGCGAGAAATGTTTCAACCTTTATTACTCTGGGGACCGAACGATCACTTTTACTGGCTTTCATGATGACGATCTCACGCTTATCATCCGGCCCACAGCTTACGTGAACAGGCTTGTCATCACCATAGAAGTACAACCGATCAAATGGTGTGTGTTGCACGATCCACTGTGCAACTTCGAGCATACTCTCATCAGTGACAATAAAATCGACTGCTGCACCCAGCCGTTTACAGATGGGTTGTCCGCGCGTGTTCAGCTCGTGACTCGCGTGTTGATCGAGTGCTGGCGCAATGCGACCAGGAATGTGTTTGGCAAGTTCACGTGAGCAGAATCCGTACGTCAGAACGATCTCGCCAAAATAGTCAATGACTGGATCAAGAATCTGCGTCGCCAAGCGTGTTAGGGCGTTATAGGTGTCGACTTGCTGAGGGATATTCGGGAAACCAGTCTTCGCTTGTGTTTCTCCACACGTAATAAAATCGCGATAGCAGAAATGTTGGCCACAGAGATCATCCAGGCGTGGCAAGGTGTTAGACGATTTCACGGTAAAACCATCAAGTTCTACACGGACCGCTTTCAGTCGATCGTCAAAAACCTGAGCTGGAAGACTGATTCCGTCGTCAAAGTTGAAGAGGTGGAGTGCGTCAAGCGCTTTCTCAAAAGCAACTTGCTCTTCATAGTGGGGAAAGTCTGCGGTAATGAACCGTGATTTCCGGTAGATATAAGGGGGCTCGTGTGGGCCGCTGAAGGTAAAGCGGTCGACATCTTGGTCTCGCAACCGAATCTGAATACGCTCCAGCAAACGGGGGAGTGGCTTTCCTGCAAAATCATCGCATGACAGAAGGGTAATCTTCGCCGAGTCGGTGTGAATCTTGATGAGATCCGCGCTGGTCACGTCGCCGAACACGTAGCTGGCACATCCAACGTAGACACGCAGCACAGCGGGAAGCCGTTCAACAAGGCTGGTATGCAGATATAGCGCCCGATCTTTTTCGAGCCAACCAAGCCCGTTGCCTGCAGCTTCTCGGCAGAGTTGCCGGATGAGGTCACGCTTTCCAGCAGAAAAGAGCAATTGCCGTGCTTCCGCCTGGGCGTTGTGATAATTTCCGAAAAACGTTTTGATGTCTCGCCGGAGTTCTTCCGAAAGTGTCGCATAACGTGTCCGTTGCTCAAATTGCTGCAAGGCAAAGTAGACCAACAGATCCTCTTTGCGTGAACGAAACGCTGCTGTTACTGCCTCAGTACCATGAAACCGTTCGAGAAATCGCAACGCCTTTGTGAGTGACCCAAAAGCATTTTCGATTTCTGTAGGCCGTGGAACTTCACTCAACTCTGGTTTCCGACCCAGTTCCAACCAGGTCTCCCATAGCTGTTCGAGCAACACACGATGTGTATTGTAGAATGTCTGCTCTCGTTCTTCTTTGGTTGGCTTTGGTAAACGGCGAATGAGTTGGTCGAGTCCGCCGCGATTGCGTACCCGACGGGCAAAGAAGCGCTGTTCCTCGTCTTCATCTTTGAAGACAAAAAAGATGCCTGGCCCAACAGCGACTGGTTCTTTCCCGAGTACTGACTGGAGGTACGCTTTAAGTTCACGCTGGGTGAAGTATTTTTGGAAGGTGTTGCGCCGCGTGCGGACACCGTCGTTATACTGCTCCGCTTCTAACTGCTCAGTACGAGCAAGCATGACTCCAACAGATAAGACACATTTGGTGAGCGCATACGCGCCACGAAGCGCTTCGGCTCGCTCATCAGAATCTTCGATGACGTTGATGACAAAGCCAAGATTCACAACGTCGGTTGGCTCTTTGGGAGTATCCGGCGCAAAGTGCGGGTCCCATCCAACGGCATCGAGGCCATTCTGACGTAGAATGCGTATGTCATCGCCCTTACCACAACCATAATCAAAAATGGTTCGTGACACATCCAAATAACCATGCCGTTGCAGTGCCTGCATAGGGGTTGAGAGCGCATAGCGCTGCAGGGCGGTACGATGGCGGGCAGGTACCTCCGTCAACAGCCTCTCTTGTTGTAACGTACCGTTTAGCGGAACTAATTGATGGTCCCGGACCTCATACCCCGCCAATTGCAAACGCTCCTGCCATTGGCACGCAAAGCCGATACGTCGGGAGTTGTAGAACAGTCCGAGAGCCTCCAGTTGCGCTGTAAGAGAGGCAAAAAGCGGGACCTGAGGATGGTCTGGAGGCAACAAAAGTTCCTTGCGATGCAGAATCGGCGGATTGTTCGAGAGATCGTAGCGAAGATGCTTGACGCGAGCAGACCCTAAATCGACGACGCACGAACGCTGCAGGGCGGGAAATGGATTGTCGAAGAAGTGTTCATAGTACAGAAGGGAAATGTGCTGATCTTTCTCGTCAATTTTTATAACGTTGAACTCAGCTTCTATCTCAAGACTAGCTTGAAGAGCCGCACGTCGTACCTGCTCGCGGACGTAAGGGTCAAGCCCTTCAAGCGCTGTGACGTGAAAGTACAGGTTTCCGTTGACTCGTTTGCCTAATGCTGCGCGTATTCGTGTCTTCATGCCGCTCGTAGTGAGAATTGATTGAGAAATCAGTGCCGTTTGTAAAGGGTATCCCCGAACTCTTGCTGATAACGACGGTTAGTTCTACCATCAGCGTATGAATTACCAAGACATCATCACCATGAGCTTGGTAAGTGCGGCAACAGAGTTAGGTCTTTATCTGCGGGTTGCGCTCCAGAGGGCCAGACAAGCATACTGCATGGCAAATGAGAATAACGGGAATCATTTGGTTGAGGGAAGTCGTTGACAAGCTGGCGTGGAAGCATCAGGTCACGACCGAGGAAGTCGACGAAGCCCTGGCGGCGGTACGCCGTTTTCGTTTCATTGAGAGGGGGGATGTAGAAGGCGAAGATTTGTACGCGGCAATGGGACGGACAGCTGCAGGGCGTTATCTCATCATCTATTTTATCTACAAGACCACTAAGGAAGCCCTGATTGTCAGTGCCCGAGAGATGACTAAGAAAGAGAAACGAGCCTATGCGAAGAAGTAACAAAAAACGAGAGCCGATTCCGCAACACTTCCACAGTGTGGCTGAGGCAGCAGAGTTTTGGGACAGCCATGATTTAACGGACTACTGGGACCAGACGCGCGAAGCGAGCTTTGAGGTAGATATTCAACGCCGGGTATTTCTAACGGCACTAGAGCCAAAATTAGCAAAGAAGCTCACAGAATGTGCTCGCAAGCAGGGAGTATCGACAGAGACTCTAATTAATGTCTGGTTGACGGAGAAAGTGACAGAGGCTTCGCAGAGCTAAGGCAGATGGCTTAACCAAGCACCTCTGAGCCGACCGCAACCTGCGAGTGGTTTTGAGTAAATACAAAACGAAGCAGTGAAAAGCCGTAGCGGCTGAGGCAAAGTGATAACCGCCCAATGGCTCCCTTGTTAATGTTGCTACACGAACCTCTTTCGCAGATTTTCCCTAGAGTGGTGAACGGGCCTTCCCTTTTTGTCTAGAGGTTGAAAGCGCGTAGCGCTGCAGGGCAGTACGATGCCGGGCAAGTGTCTCTAGACTGCTGACTCTTTTAGCTGTGACTTTCCATTCAAAGGAAATAATTGATGGTTACGAACCTCGTACCCTGCGGAATGCAAACGTTCCTGCCATTACACGCAAGAGTCCAATACGACGCGTATCTTGAAAGAGGCTGAGCGATTCGAGCTGCTGCGTCAGAGAGGCAAAAAGTGAGCACTTGAGGATGATCTGGAGGCAGCAAGAGTTCTTTGCGATGGAGAATAGGGGGATTCTTGGACACGATCGTAACGGAGTTGTTTGATGCGACCAGACTCTACATCTACGGCACATAAACGTTGCAACGCAGGAAATGGATTCTCAAAGAAGTTCTCGTAGTACAGCAAAGAAATTTGCTGATCTTTCTCGTCAATTTTTATAACGTTGAACTCAGCTTCTATCTCAAGACTCAGCTTGAAGAGCCGCACGTTGTACCTGCTCGCGGACGTAAGGGTCAAGCCCTTCAAGCGCTGTGACGTGAAAATACAGGTTTCCGTTGACTCGTTTGCCGAATGCTGCGTGTATTCGTGTCTTCATGCCGCTCGTAGTGAGAATTAATTGAGAAATTCATGCGGTTTGTAAAGGGTATCTCCGAACTCTTGCTGATAATGACGGTTAGTTCTACCATCAGCGCATGAATTACCAAGACATCATCACCATCGAGCCTGGTAAGCGCGGCGGCAAGCCTTGTATCCGGGGGATGCGAACTACAGTCTATGAGGTGCTGGAGTATTTGGCTTCCGGCATGTCGCAACAGGAAGTTCTTGATGACTTCCCGTATCTCACCGAAGAAGATATCCGGGCCTGTTTGGCTTATGCTGCCGATCGTGAGAAGCACCTGCTCATTAAATAAAGAGAATATCTCATAGAGGAGAGAAGTTTTTCTCATGTCTATTTCATCTCAATCCACATCAACTCAAGCTTCAGCAGTTGTTCGGGGAGTTCCTCTGCTTGAAAATGGCGACCAACTGACACGCCCGGAGTTTGAGCGTCGCTATGAAGCAATGCCTCATCTCAAGAAAGCAGAACTCATCGAAGGAGTAGTCTACATGCCTTCACCCGTTCGTTATAAAGGACATGGCCGCGCAACATTCCGCGCTTGAATACCTGGCTAGGTAGTGTACACTGCATCGACCCCTGGAGATCGAGGTCGAGCGATAACGCCACCGTCCGGTTGGACTTGGACAACGAACCGCAACCAGATGTGCTCCTTCGTCTCACCAACGGCGGCCAGTCTCGTGTGGCTGCTGATGGCTTTATCGAAGGTCCCCCTGAGTTGGTGGCAGAGGTTGCTTCCAGTAGTGTTGCCTATGATTTGCACCAAAAGTTAGATGTCTATCGTCGCCACGGTGTCCGTGAGTATATCGTCTGGCGGACAGTGGACAATGCGATTGATTGGTTTGTCTTGCGTGATGGTCGCTACGAGCGTTTATCTCCGAGTGAGGCGGAGATATATCAAAGCGAGACCTTTCCTGGTCTCTGGCTCGATGCTGCGGCGATGTTACAGGGAGACTTAGCCGGAGTCCTGAAAACGCTCGGGGAAGGTATAGCAAGCCGTGAGCATGCAGAGTTTGTCCAGCGAATGACTCAGACTACATGATTCATATCACTTCCTCACGGATAGTGGGTTTTCTTACCATTTACCTGCCTTGTGGATATCGAGCGACAAATCCAAAGCTTACGGGAGCTTTTAGGTATGGAAACGTTTGTCGCTGTTTTGTGGGTCGTGTCTCCTTGGTCTTTCTCGCGATCGCGATCTACGCGATTCGCTATCCGAAATAAGAGGGAGACGCCTCCTGCGCTGCCGCTGAAAGTCTCAATTCCAGTTTGTGCCCCAAGGCTTCTGCGATGCGCTGCAACATACTCAGTGAATGACCCTCGTAATCAGCGCTCTCTAGACGCGATATGACCGATTGGGTTGTTCCGAGGCGGTTGGCAAGTTGCTGCTGTGTCAGACCAGCTTTTGTGCGTGCGTCGTAAATCATCTGACCGATTTCAGAGTTCAACACCTCCTGTCGAATCATCTCCCGAAGTTCATCATCCCCTCCAATGAAATCGTCAATTACTTTTGAGGCGGTAGGAGGCCGTGTGGGTTGCCGGCTCTTTCTCAAATGCGGTCTTCCTGGTCAAGTGTTGAGGGCTGCATAGCGCACGGTAGGAAGAATGATCCGGGCTTTCCGTTCACTCAACGAGCCGTCAGTAACGAGATCGATAGGTCGGCCAAAAAGTCCTTGAAGCAGTTCATAAATGGCAAAGAAGTTGTCATAGTTCTTCTTGTCTTTCGCAAATTCCAGATAGACATCAACGTCGCTCTCTGCCGTGGCTTCTCCTCTGGCAAAAGAACCAAAGACACCGATACGTTGCGCGCCAAGGGCACGCAATTCAGTCTCGTGAGCTTCGATAAGCGTCAAGGGATCCATACAACGTCAGCCTAACTTCCTCTCTCTGGCAGCGCAATGGTTGGGTTCTGTCTGACGGCTAACAGTCATGTATAGAGACGGGTCCTACTGCGCAGTGCTGCCCTCAATCTAAAATGGCAGACTATACGTCATTATAAAGTTTGGTCTCGCCGCTTCCGCTCCGGGGGTATTTGTCGAATGTGAACGGCGCCAATAATTTGCCTACTCAAATAAATTAAGAAAGAATTCATGGTCAAGACGCGGCTCGGGTTGCACTGACAAACCTTTCTTCGCCAAGTCGCCAAGCAATCTCATGAATACAGAGAATCCGATTGTTTTCCCCAATGACGAATCTTTCGACTGTCAGTCAGAGGGGAATACTTCCGTTACCACACTGAAATAGTTCTTCAAAATTTTCTGGATAGCCCAGTCTTGCTCCTCCCAGAAGAACCTCCAGCATACTCTCTCGCGATTTTGTGGATCATCTGGTGAATATCGCTGTTTTCCCTACGAGACAAGCAACGAAGGAAGTCAATAGACTTCTCGAACTTGTCCGATTTCTTCTCATATGTTTCTGTACCTTTGTGCGGGGGAAACGCCTTTCTCTTTCTTCTGGCCCTATATATTCTAAAGGCATTGGCGGTCGCGAGTATGAAAAACTCTGAGTACTGGCTTGCAAAATTCACTCAGTTGAGAGTAGATCGCGCCCGAGGTGATCCGGCACCTCACAAGCCGCTACTTCTCCTTGTGGTCTTGGAACTCGCTGAGCAAGGGCAACTACCGGAGGATGTTTTATCACTTTCCCCTGAACTTGCCTTCCGTTTCTTTGCGTTTTGGAACGTCGTAGCTCATCGTCGCACTCAACCTCCGGATGTGCGTTTGCCGTTTCATTATTTGCAAAGCGATGGCTTCTGGTCTGCGCTTGATGAAAACAGTAAACCCTCGCCTGATAAGCGTTTGACTCGGTATGCCGCCTTGAACGAAGAATTTGTTGCTTTTGCGAAAGACCCAGCCTTACGCGACAAAGCTCGTCGTATTCTGATCGAGAAGCATTTCCAACCGGCAGAACGTGTAGCGCTTTACTCGCTTGTTGGTTTACACGTCACCGATGAGAAAGACAGTATTGCTGAGACAATCGACAATGCTGTCTATTCCGCTAGACAACAAGGCCGTGAAGCTCGCTTCCGTCTGACTGTCGTTGCTGCCTACGATTACACCTGCGCGCTAACGAACTATCGACTGACAACTATCGATGCAGGTAGTATTGTAGATGCAGCACATATCCACCAGTTTGCCGATTCGCGTAACAATGACGCACGGAACGGTCTTAGCCCTGAGCAAGAATGCTCACTGGCTGTTTGACCAAGGTCTCTGGACTATTGCTGATGACTATACTGTGGTCGTCGCCGTTGGGCAGTTTACGGAGCAGAGCCCTGATCAAAAAGCGCTTCGTGATTATCACGGACAGAAGATCCGACTCCCCAGGGAACGTGTTGTGTGGCCTGATCCCATTCATCTTTCCTGGCATAGAAAAAATAAATTTCAGGGTGTGTGAAATAGACAAAGCGCAACGGAGCGACTCAATAAAGACGCCTCGAATCGATTACGCTTTCTCGCTGGTCGTACCGGTCTCACGCCAAACCTCTTATGCCGGATTGGGTTTTGCCTGTCCCTGGCCGAGCCGTCTTTGCCAGATCCTAACGAATACCCTGAAGAGGAACGGGAGTTTAATCGCTATACCCTGCTTGGGGAGTACGATGATCTCTTTGTTGCCTTACTGAAAGAACGCTGCCGGCGAGATGGCGTAGATCTCGCGCGGGTACCGGACTATTTCCGTGCACACGTCAATCGTGGCGTCATACTTCTCCAGGCTTGTGTGCGCAGTCTGGGGGATATTGCAGTTCTGTTGCCTCGCACAGATCTTCCACAGGCACCTCTGAGGAGCGGATGAGGCAAGTGGGATGACTCCTCATAGAGAAACCCAATGAAACAGGAATCGAACCGTGTCAGAAGTGCGTCAGTAACAACAGCAGGAGCAAGCGGTCGCGGGCTTCGTGCCGAGCTCCTTTTACGACTGCCAGTAGCTTCTCCACTTCAAGAGAAGTGCGGTGTTTTCCGGTTGTCGTTCATCATAGCGTGTTAAGGACGCTGTTCCCGGTGAGATTCCATATAAGCGCGGAGAATGGCGCTCATACGGCTAAGATGGCCACGGCCTTGTGTCTTGAACCAGTCGAATACCTCACTATCAAGCCGCAAGCTGACCAGCTTCTTCCTGTGCTCCCCCGGCAGGACCACACGGGCGCTTTTCCAGAACGCTTCGTCAAGCTCAATCTCTGGCGCGTCCGGGCGCGTCTTGGTCAGTCCCTTCTTACGCCTTGCCTTGAGTTCCGCTAGTGAGAAGCGCCGTATATCTTCTTTGGCCACGTTTGCCTACCTTCCACGCACTGATGATGCGCCGGGTGTCGCCGCGCCATGTGTACGTCACGACAAAGTAGTCCTTGTCCACATGCCCCAGCGCCCGAAACCGTTTTTCGCCGTAGGCGGTGCGTCCGTCTTCGGCCTCAAGGACAGGGTTCTCAAAAATTAGGGCCGCATCTTCAAAGTCCACACCGCGCCGCGCGATGTTGGCCAGCCGCTTCACCTCATCCCACTCGAACCCGTCCAT
Organism: uncultured delta proteobacterium; assembly: GCA_963733195.1. GTDB lineage: Bacteria > Desulfobacterota > Binatia > Bin18 > Bin18 > VGTJ01. The sequence goes on along the minus strand of CAVTCR010000017.1, from coordinate 52,154 downwards.
CTAGAGAAGTATATACAAAGAGAGATACATTGGGAAGGAAAATCGTTCATCCGACCACAATCATCTTCGAAAATGTAGCCTGGCGGGAAGCACGCGAAGCAGGCAGAATGGTTCTTGCCAAAGTACAGGTGGAGTCAAACGTACCATGATCCGCTGCGTCTGCTACGTCTCAGTCACTGTTGTTGTGGTGTACTGTCCCAGCCGTGAGTTGGGGACAATACGATGTTGAAGAGAAGTGGCCAGTCTGGGTTCGCGGCCTTGTGGATGTCCGTATCGCTCGCAGCGGCCGCGCCTCAAGTTGGACAGATCAAGGGATGGGCATCGGTAAAAGTCGCTATGGAGGAACAGGTTCTCTTCAGGACGGGGAACGCTCAACTCGCCTCGCATTCTCTCAGCTTTCGGTAGAACTAGGCGCAACTCTGCCCTGGGGTATCAGCGCCCGTGCACAACTCAATGCTGAAACTGATATTGATGTTGACCGCCCTTTGTTGATTGAGGCGATTCTCCGCAAAGAGTGGGGAGTCCCAGCTAAAGGGTGGGGGCTCCAGGCTGGAGTGATGAATAATCCCTTCTCCCTTGAGCATGTGGGGCCAGCATGGACTCCGCAGTACACCCTCACACCTTCTGCACTCAATACGTGGTTGTGGGAAGAAGTGTACGTGGTTGGTCTAGAAGGAGAGTGGTGGCGAACGACACTGTCTGGCTTACGTTTCGGAGTGCTCGCGGGAGCAGGTTTTGGCCCGGACCAGATGGCCCGCTTACTCGTACCGCGTGGCTGGGTGTTGAGTGATTACCAAAGCGGTGTGAACAACGATCTCCCACACGCACACGGCGGTAACACAGACCCCGTATCGGTTTTTGACGAGCGCGATTATCGACCAGCATTGTATACTCGCTTCAGCGTGAGCGACTCTCGCAACCGAGGAGAGCTGAGTCTCGGCTACTTTGACAATCTTGGCGATCAAGACACATTCGGAGTATGGAGCACGCGCTTCGGTACTGTCGGTGCGGTCCTCCATCCGTTGGCGAATATCGATCTTCTTGCCCAGTATCTCGGAGGCAGCGCTCAGAGTCGCGCCAGCAATTGTGATGTGCTGCTCCATGCCTTTTATGTACTTCTTTCTGTCCACTATCAAGGACATCGATTGAGCGTGCGCTACGATAACTTTCGCACGGATGATACTGATGGTCCACCGTCGTATCGTGAAAACGGTGACGCATTCACCGTGGCATATTTGTTTGAGTTTGGTCTCTCCCATAGAGTCGGTTTCGAGTATATGTTTATTGATAGTCACCGGACGATGCCGGTTCGCTTTGATCCGTCCGATGGCGGCTGGCAACTAAGTTACCGCTTTCGCTATTAATTATGGAACAGTTTGTTATATCTTGGACGTCGCGCTGGCAGTGGACCATCATTGTTGTTGCTGTGTTCATGAGTTGTGTCTCTGTTACCCAAGCTGCAGAAGTAAAAGGCAAGGTCGTTGACGAGCAAGGAACCGGCATTCCTCAGGCCGTCGTCTTTGTTCAGACCCCAGCATCGGGCGGAGCAAAACCAGCAGCTCATCGCACAGCGACCCTGGATCAAATAGATAAACAATTTGTCCCAAATCTTCTGCCAATACCTGTTGGGACCGAGGTCCAGTTCCCAAATCATGATCAGATTCACCATCATGTATACTCTTTCTCTCGCGCTAAGAGCTTCGACCTCCCGCTTTACAAAGGCGAGGCAAAGCCATCCGTTGCCTTTGATCAACCCGGCGTCGTCGATGTCGGCTGCAACATCCATGATTGGATGTCAGCCGTTATTCTGGTCGTTCCGTCTCCCTATTATGCGACCACAGATGCAAACGGCCGGTTTGTCCTGCCTGACATACCACCCGGTACCTATTCCCTGGTGTCGTGGCATGAGCGTAGTCGCGGCAAAATAGCAGACACCACCCAACAAATACGGATCGATGAAGCCACACCCGAGCTAACCTTTACTCTCAGCTTGAAACCGGCGCAGGAACGTCCTGCGATCAGTGGGCAACGAGGGTCTCGATGACATGGTGGGCCCGTAGTCGGATACGCACGAAGATTTTTCTTGCCTTCTCAGCGCTGATCCTCTTGTTGTTGGTTCTCACTCTGTGGCTCACCCAACTGATGGTGAGTCGCCAGGTTCAATCAATCCTCACGCGCGAGCTGCAAGTCACCGATCAAGTGTTTCGACGCGCCATGAAAGGGCGCGCCGAACACCTGCTCGAAAAAGCAGAATTGTTAGCTTCTGACTTTGCACTCAAAAAGGCGTTTGCGACGCGGGATTCTTTGACACTCCTCTCTGTCGCGCAGAATTATCGTGACCGCACAGGTGGAGACGTACTCTGGATTACCGATGAAACTGGAGTGCTGTTTGCTGACTCAAGCGGCAAGTTCGTCAGTGGCAAAGAACTCGCCATTCTTCCCGGCATTCGAAGAGGCATTTGCTGCCGCTTCACCTGTGGTCCTGGTCATCGAAGTCGACGCTGCCCTCTATCAGTTCATGGTCGTACCTATCCTCGCTCCCAGAGTGATCGGCTTCCTCCTGTTAGGTACGAGCATCGGTGATATTACTGTGCAACAACTGAAAGAACAGACTGGGTCTGAAGTGTCGTTTCTTACTCAAGAGCGACTGTTTTCCTCATCGTGGCCACCGACCGAACGACAACTTCTGACACCGGGTCAGCGGCCCACAGCGGAGATTTTCCAGCACCCACCAGACCAGACTTTTTTGCTCAGCTTGAAGGGGGAGCGTTTCTTGTCTCTGCTGGTCCCGATTCAATCGCAGCTTCCTTCACCGCTCTACGCACTGGTGCAGCGTTCGTACGACGCCGCGCTTGCACCGTTAGCCGGCCTACGGTGGCGAATCGCCGGAGTCGGGCTTGCGGCGCTGCTTGGCGCATTAGTGCTTGGCGGTGGGCTTACCAGCGGAATTACCGCACCGATTCAGACCTTAGTACAAAGTATGCAGCAAGTGCTCCAGGGCAACTTCAACCAGCGAATTGCAGTCAAACGACAAGATGAAATCGGGTTTCTTGGTGCCTCATTCAACGAGATGGTCAGCGGACTCGAAGAACGAGAGAAGATCAAAGACACCTTCGGTCGGTTTGTCTCACAGGATATTGCGAACGCTGTACTCAGTGGACACGTGCCCCTGGCTGGCGAACGTCGTGAGATAAGTATTCTTTTCCAGGATATTCGTGGGTTCACCACCATTAGTGAGCGGACTGATCCGGCCATATTGGTCCGTATGCTCAATCAGTTTTTCACCGAGATGGTCGCAGCCGTCGAGGCCGAAGGTGGGGTCGTCAATCAATTTACAGGTGACGGTGTGATGGCACTCTTTGGTGCACCAAACGAGTACCCTGATAGTCCTGCACGAGCAGTACGAGCGGCATTAGGGATGGTAGAACGGCTTAGATCGCTCAACGTTCGGTTACAAGAACAGGATTTCCCTGTCCTCCGCATTGGCGTCGGTATTCACACTGGTGAAGTCGTTGCTGGACTGATTGGTCCAGACAAACGTGTCGAATATTCAGTAATAGGTGATCCGGTGAACTTGGCAAGTCGGATTGAAGGGCTTACCAAAGAGCTGCAAACGACGATTGTCATTTCGGAAGTGACCGCCTCGCATCTCGGCCCAGAATTCACGCTCGGACGGACAGCGACAATGGCGGTCAAGGGCAAAGAGAAACCGGTGCCAGTAGTAGAGGTGTTGGCAAAGGGTGGGGAGTAATTTCGAGTCTCAAGTGTTAGACGGTTACCGTCGCGTAGTCGGAGGAGGCATTTCCCCCATTGGCGTATACGCATCACGCAAGATCGGCGCACTCTGACGATAGGACGCACCGGAAGCTTCGCGGCGCGCGAGTTCGGGCAAGGCAAAATTAAATCCGTACCGCTCTTGCACGGCGGCTATGCGCTCGCGAATCTCTGGTAATGTTAATCGCTCGGCTTCGCTACCAACTACCACCACATTGCCGCCGAGCAAACGAAACGCAGTGGTCGAACGAAACGCTGCTGCAAAAGTTTTACGGATTGAATCGTAAATCGAGGTGGAGATGTGGAGATTGGTTGCAACGATCCCCTCTGGAGTAAGATTCTCACGACACTCAGCAAAAAACTCGCGTGTGCACAGATGCACGGGAATACCGCTCACTTGAAAGGCATCAAGCAGAATCACATCATATGGTGCTTCAGTAGGAAACCCGCGCAGATAATCACGTCCGTCTTTCACCGTCAGATGCTGGCGTGGGTCCGTTTCCCAGGCAAAGAAACGTTGAGCTACTTCGACAACCAGAGGATCGAGTTCTACGGTGTAGAGTTCGAGGTGTTCGAGGTAATGATGCAGCACCATCTGCAAACGGCCACCACCAAGTCCTAGTAATAGAACCCGTTGCGGTGCGGATTGCCACGCCAACGCCAACAGCATGGCTTGTGTGTAATCCGACAGTAACGCGAGCGGATTCTCCGGATCAAGCCGCGATTCCACTTCCTCAGTACGATGCCGCTCGTGACGATAACAAAGTAAGAGTTGCTCTGAGGTCTTACGGACGATGATGTGATTGTACTGCGACTTACGCTCAAAGAGGATGCCAGCCGGTAGTCGTTTCACAGCGGCAAGACGGTGAGTAATAGCAGTAAGGTTCTGTTGTTGCCACGCAGTTTGCATATCAGGGGAAAAGGCGAAAAGGGTAAATGGCGAAAGGGAGAAAAAAAGTTACTCTTCGTGCTCTTCCGTTTCCCCTTTTCCCTCTCTTCTATCGCGCTTGCGCCCCGATGGCCAGGCGATTGAGTCCTTCGTTACGAGCGATGTCCATGACCTCGACGACGCGACCATGCTGGACTTCTTTATCGGCTCGCACCACAAGCGTTACTTCTACAGCTTGGCCTTTTTCTTCTTGCATGCGAGTTTTGAGCTGCTCAAGGGAAATTGGCGCGTCGTTGAGAAAGAGACCTCCCTCTTTGGTTAGACTCACTGTGAGGCTCTTGCGCTCGATCGGCGGAGAGGCCGAGGTCGCTTTCGGCAGGTTCACATCGACTTGGCCCTCTCTTGATTTATTGAACGAGGCAAGAAAACTGAAAGTGATGAAGAAGAAGATGAACATGTTCATGATGATGTCAGTGATCGCCACTGACTCCATACTGAACATGAGCTTACTCTGCCGTTTAAAGCGCATGACGAACCGGCTCCTTGACATTCATGTCTGTGACCAAATCAACAAACTCTTCCGTCCGCTCTTCGGTCAGCCGCGTAAGCTTACCGACTTTCGTAACTAAGTGGTTGTAAATCAGATAGTAAGGAATGGCGACAATAAGCCCTGCGGCCGTAGTGATCATTGCCTCATAGATACCACCAGCTAATAGGTTGATGGTAATACGATCACCCATCGTTTCCCAATTCATAAACGCCTTAATGAGGCCAACGATAGTGCCGAGAAAACCCAGCATCGGTTCAACGCCGATGATGGTAGCAAGCGCACCCATATACGATTCCAGGTCAGCGACCACATCACCACCAAACCGCTCCAACCGGCGTGTCAACTCAGAGCGCTCTTGCGTGCGATGGACAATTGCACTCTCAAATACACGTCCCAGTGCTGTTGCATCCTCGCGACTAGCCTTGAGTGCGCCAGAGATATTACCATCTTGTACAAGATTGTAGAGTTTATTCGTTAAGTTGTTGAGACGAAGGCGAAACCGCCAGAGTTCCCAGAATTTTGCGAAGATGATCGTGAGCGCAACAATTGACAGGATGATGATGGGAATCATCACCGGTCCGCCTTTGACAATGAAAAACCACAATCCCCCGGAGATTGGTTCTGTTGACATAGGCGCTATATTTATAGGAGTCTGTGGAAGAGGGAAAGAGCGTTTACCGACTAGAAAATGCGTAAAACGTAACCACTCCTCCCGGTTCTCGATGTCTTACGTATCACGTTTTACGCACTCACTTCTTACAACTCTGCAACGATAGCTCTTGAATCCGTTTTTTCAGACCGGCGTCTCTCAGTTGGCTAATCCTGCACAAATGCCTCACTAATAGTTTTGCACGATTGCTCTTTGTTACCTTGCTTGGCTTGGAGTTGAGCAACGCCATAGGTGCCACGAAACCATGCAGGTTCGTCCGGTTTTGCCTCTTTGAGTAAGTCACTCCATAAGGCGAAAGATTGATTTGTATCCCCTTTCACATCGGCGATCTGTGCCAATCCGGCCAGTGCCGCGAGAGAGTATGCACCTTGTCGTAGTTCTTGGTAGATCGCCTCGGCCTTGTCGTAGTCTTTAATGTCAAGATAGAGTTGAGCCAAATCATACTTGAATTGCTCTGGAGACTCCTCTGGCCCAAAGGCATCGCCACGTCTGAGACGTTCGGCATGCAATCGTGCTAAGGTACGCTTGGCAACGAGTACATTGTCTTTCTCCTTGTCGCCGCCCTTTTCCAATCGTTTGATGTCTGAAGTCAGTACCTGATTCAGTCCTTTTACCAACTCCTGCTGCTGTTCGCCGTTGTAGGTCGCAAAAATTCGCTCTGTTTCCTTCTCTAGTTCAGCGTACCGTCCCGTCTTTTGCAGAACAATAAGACGTGTACGTGCAACTGACTCAAAGGCATCTTTCTGTTCAGGATATTTTTTCTCAAAATCTTGTAACAAGGACACAAGCGCAGTCGCGTTCGCGTCCATATCCTTGCCAAGATAAACGGCGTTCATGAAGGTTGCTTTTCCGCGCCATTCTTTGAGGTCCTTGATCTGCTGTGCTTGGGCGGGGTTTTGATCGAGGACAGCAAGGTTCTTCCAGAACGATTGCAAGCTCGCCCCGATCCGCGATCGCAAATCTTTCTCGGCAATAGGAACTGGCTTCTTCTCATCAATCGCTTCTTGGAGCGCAGAATAGCTCTGCAAAGACGCGTAGTCTGCCCGTACACGGAACGGTACATCACCTGTCACTTTTTGATAGTAGTCCACCGCTCCCAGGTAGTTTTCCTTGCTCTGTTCGTACTCGCCGAGACGAAAGTACGCCTCAAAGATCGATTTGTGCGTCGGATAGCGACGGATAAAGTCTTTTGTCGTTGTCACATAGAGTTTGGTATTCTCTTCGGTCGGCGGTTTGCTACTAGAATAGATTTTCTCAGCAGCTTTGAAACGCAGATACGCCGCATCAGCACCGTAGCGTGCCGGAGCACCGTCATTGCCAAAGAATTCATCAACACGCTCGATCGTTTGGCGATATTCGCCCTGCTGGAAAAGACCGGCACTGAGAAAATACAGGGCATCCCGACGATGGGCAGTGGCTCGTGGGTCGCCCGACGCTACTACCTCTTTGAGAAGAGGAACCGCTTGCGCATAGTTGTTCGCGCGTAAGAGTTCGGTCGCTTCCTTCCACTGGGGAAACGGATTCCGTTCCTCCTCAAGCATAGCGGTTTCTTCAGGAGTCAGCTCTTCCTTTATCAATGCATCCGCAGGGCCTTTGAGTTTGTCGCTTTTCTTTTTCGCCTCCTCAGCATACGCGAGTGCTTCGAGAAGGGTCTTCTCCCGTGTCGCCCCAGTTTCTTTGCGGCGACGTTCGAATAAACTTCTTGCTTTGTCTAAGTACGCTTTAGCAATGTCTTCAGGGGTCGGCGGCGCTGGGGCATTACTATCATCGTCCTTCTGATTCCCCCCGCGTGCTTTTCTAGCCTTGGCGTCGGCGAGACTCGCACGCACCTTGCGTTCCATGTCGTTAGGCAGGTTGGGCTCCTGCAAGAGCAACTCAAAATCACGAATCGCCCAATCAAATTGTCGCAAGTCCTTTTCTGCTAATGCACGACCAAAGAGACTCTCACGTTTGAGTTGCGAACCCTGTTGGCCAACGGCAAATTCAGAGAATCCATCGGCAGCTTTCTGCAGCAGTTCTTTTCGTTTTCCGCCGTCAACGACATAAGAACCGATATACCGCAACCAATTGAGAAAATAGAGGGATTGTGAAGCGACAAGCTGAGCGTCTTTCCATTCTCTGGTTTCGTAGAGGGCTTCAAGATCACCATCGATATCCATGACACGCTTGCTCATCCGGTTGATATCAGCAAAGGCAGCCTCGTAAATGTCTTCGAGTGGGCCGTTCAGTGTTTCGTAGACCTCTCGCACTGTTCCCCGTTGTGATTGCGCTGCCGAGGCAAGATCAGAAGCACCAACGAGACTGAGTGCAATCGGCCCGAGAATCTGAATCGCTTGTTGCTTGTCGCTGGTACTGCCGTTTTTAAGCCCGCGTACTTGCGCGCTGGCTTGGCGGGCTTGTCCTAACAAGCTTGCGACGGTTTCCGCGGTGCTCGTCTGCGGAAACGAGACGATCCCTACCAGTGAACAGAGAAAGGAAAAAATCACCAACAGTTGCACTTCGACTCTCCTTGTCGAAACTCTGGCCCTGTCACACGCTCTTTATAGAAGGGTAGGGGCAGGTTGCAGACCTGCCCCTACACCGCACCGTGACCACTCGCGGTTGCTTTTCTCTTATTCCAAATCACGCAGCCACTTCGCCATCTCCGTCTGCCAGCGTGAGCCAAACGTCATGACGATAATCTGCTTCGTCAGCGCTTTATCCTCAGTGAGCGGGATGAATTCTCCGCCCCCAGCTTTAGCAATTGACGACATAGTGTTACGGAACTCCTGGTAAAATGCCGGTAGCGGGGAGACTTTGAACTCACTTGCGATCAGCTGCGAGCTGGTTCTATAGATGGCACGCTCGAAATCTTCGTGCATTTTGTCAGCCATATCCAGAACACTCACCATCCCACCCTGGGCCTGAAAATTTTGCACTAGCCCGAGTACGTTGCCCACGCTGTCTGGATGCGGAGGCGAACCTGCCACAAGTACGATGACGCGCTTGGAATTTTTACGCCATTTAAGATCATTGACTGCGGCTTCGAGTCCATCAAACACAGCTTCCGGCCAATCCCCACCACCCCCAGCTTGTAGGTTCGAGACGAAATCTTGCAGCTTGCTGGTCGAGAAGCTGAGATCGACCCATTTGGTGACATACTCTTCACCCTTGTCGCGATACGCAACGATACCGATCCGTGTGGTCGGCACCATCTTGTGGAGAGAAGCGATAAGTTTGAGCAGTCGAGATTTAAGCGAATCCGCCACGAACTGCATACTGTCGGTCGCGTCGATCACCAGAGCCACATCAAGCCCGACTTTGCGCAGCCCACCAACATAATCTCCACCGGCACCACCGAGGCCGCCCATTGCTCCTCCGATCGCACCGATGGCATTAAGATTAGAGAGCTGGCCAGCACCATCACGTCCGTTGTTGTTTACTTGAATGACACCCGGCCCTAGTCCTTCAATTACTGGAAGTGATCTCGCTGTTGGCGGTGGAGGCGCGACTGGAATAACCGGCGCACGAACGGCTTGGACGTTACCCACTTCCGGCGGCGGCCCAGCCGGCGTCGAGGCTTTCTTCGGCGCCAACTGCTCCATGGTTAACACGCCTGGCAGGTCTTTGAGTGAAGGCTCACCTTCCCAGTCTTCAGGCTTTTTCTCCTCAGCTTGCGCCTTCCTCATCCGTTCCAGCTCTTCGAGTGAAGGCGCCAGGTCTTGGACTTTCGCGAGTTTCACCAGCTCTTGGCGTTTATGCGCGATCGTCATCGAGACCGTGGCGAAGAGTCCGAGGAGTAACACATGGGCAACGGCAGAGAGAGCAAACCAGCGGGCATTTTTCCCTACTCGCTGTCCGCGGTACAGCCACATGTCCTCTTGCAGCTCTTGTTGAATGGAGGTCAGTGCCGGTGATTTTTTTCGTTCTTCAGCCATAGGTCACCTGTTTTTCCCTCTGACATTGCAGGCATCAACTTGACCTTTTTTCAGAAGCAACCGCGATAGTTTTTGCCCCAGCTCTTTGGGCGACGGCAAGAATTTGCACTGCGTCTCCCATCAACACCTCCTTATCCCCCTCTAATACAACCGGGATGTCTGGTTGCGCCAGAATCAGAGGACGGAGGAATCCTTCCAGGTCGGCCAGCGATACTGGGGTGTTGTTGATGAACACTTCTTTCTTGGGTGTGACGGTAATCACAATCTGTCGAGGTTCTGACTTGGTCTCTTCCACCTCTGGCAGATTGATGTTGGCGCCCGACTGCACCATAGCCACGCTGGTAACCATGAAAATAATCAACAGCACCAAGAAGACGTCAGTCAGCGGGGTGATGTTAATCTCGGCCATGATGGCCGAACTGCTGCCTTTTTTCTTGCGTGGGCTAGACATTCCCATGAGCTTTCCTCCCCATGCGAATCGCTTCCAGCACGCGGTCAGACGCGATCGTCATCGCTGACTCAATGCGTTCGAGCTTGGTCTGAAAGTAGTTGTAAAAAATGACCGCGATGATGGCGACGGCCAACCCCAGGGCGGTGGCGATCAACGCTTCCGAGATACCACCAGCAACCACGGTGAACCCGCCACTGCCAGTGACCGACATGCTGTGGAATGACTTAATGATACCAACTACGGTTCCCAACAGCCCGATAAACGGGGCGCTCACCGCGACAGTGCCGAGAATCCAAATCGCTCCTTTAAGGGCATCGATCTCCTCAAACCGACGGTCTTCGACGATCTCGGAAAGATACTCAAGCGATTCCCCGTCTTGCTGAGAAATGACATCGCGGAAGATTCGCGCGGCAGGCGCGGTCTTGTCCTGCTGTGCCGACGTCAGTGCCCCCTTGAAATCGCCCTTTTGCAATCTACCGACTAACCCTCCTGCGACACGCAGAGTGCCACCGATTAGCCCCCGGAGCGCCCAGAGTCGCTCACAAATCACCGTGATAGTGATGATCGAAATCACGATTAAGGGGTAGGTGATGTACCACCCCTGTTGAATCATATCGAGTACGCTTAATCCTTGTTGACCTTCCACAATGAGTTCCTCCTATTAAGACAAATTTGCTCTTCTATTTTATTTTAGAGACGCTGGCTCTGGGCTCTTGCTTCAGTGCCTTCATTTCACGGACATCAAGGTCACGCAGAAAGTGCTGCAACCAGCGAATTTCTGCTTCATAGTGTGCCAGCCCATGTTCGATAATTTTTCCCTGTGCAAAGGAGATTTCCTGAGATTGCCAGAACTCCTGCTGCGTACGAATCCACGCCACACGTTCTTGCGCCCATTTGAGCTGCGCGGTCACCGCTTCGCGAAGTTCCTCTTCATCAACAAAATGGCCAAAGGCGAGTGCGGTATTAAAAGGGTCAAATACCTTTTCTCGCCCCTCGACGTCAAATAAAAGTTTCCGCAGTTCGGTACGGAAATGGACAGCTCCGTCTGGAGTGATCTGATAGATTCGGCGGGCAGGGTAACGACCGTTCTGCTCAACACGGGTTTTCTCAACATACCCGGCTCGTTCTAACCGCCCGAGGTTGTAATAAAGCGAACCCCCACTGAGGTTCATGTAGGTCGCGTAGAGTCGGCGTTCGACTTCTTGACGAAGTTCGTAGCCGTGGCGTGGCTTTTCCGAAAGTAGACCAAGGATGACGAGTTGAACGCTCACTGAATTACTTTCTTCAGAGTAGTCTAATTTGACTACATAAGTCACGCTTGAAATGAAGTCAAGAAAAATTTTTGGAGTTATTTTGTTAGCTGCAAAAGAAGTGAAAAATCTATTGAATTTTCAACGTTTTTTAAACAGACTCAGAAGGAAGCAGCAGAAAACACCGTGGCAATCATTTCCATCCGATCACCTTCTGCCATGCTGGTCGTACTGAAAGCCGCTTATAATAAGCGGCGACAGACGACCACGGAGTGATATCTAATCCTAAATCTGTAGCGAGATAGATGTAGGGCAACACTGCCATGTCACCGATCGAGAAGGTTTTGCCAATATAATCGCGCTCAGCAAGAGCGTCCTGCAGAATCCTCATATTCGAACGGACTTCGTTCCAGGTTTGCTCAATAAGGTTCTTATCTTGCCGCTCTGACGGTGTGAAACGCGTCTGGCGCACGAGGCTCGATAGTGGTGGGCGGAAAGTCGTCTGTTCAAACAACAGCCACTGAAATACACGGGCGCGGTCGTGCCCATCGGTCGGTAGCAACTGTATCGCCGGAACCTTCTCCGCCAGATAAAGCAGGATGGCGTTCGATTCCCACAGAATAAAACTACCATCTTTTAGGGTCGGGACTTTGCCATTGGGATTGAGCTTGAGATAGTCAGGGTTCTTCTGTTCGCCTTTGAGAAGATCGATACGCGAAATTTCGTACTGCGCACCAATCTCTTCAAGACACATGTGGACCTTCCGACCATTACCAGACATCGGATAAGTGTACAGGCTCAACATACGCCCTCCTTTCTATTCAAGGGGGAAAGGGAAAACGGAAAGCAAAAAGCCATGTGAAGTTTCTCCTTCCTAGACCTTTTCCCCATTTTCCCTTTCCGTCGTTTCCCTCTTCGTGCCTTGTGGCTTATTACTTCGGTACGATTCCCCGTTCGACTAACAGCTTGAGAATAAGGTCAATGCTGTGGACGCGCAAAGTGATCTTGAGCTGATCATACAAAGTAAAATTGGCCAACCGCAACATTGGCTTCCCGTGCACGATATCGATCACATTGATGCAGGCGAAGTCTTGTTCAATGTTCAGTAATCGCCCACTCGTCACACCGGTCACATAGGCCAGCAGCGCGTTGTTCATGCCACCGTGGGCAACCACCAACGCAGTTTGCCAATCGTCTTGACTCATCAAAGAATTGAAAAACCGGACGCCGCGTTCTTGCACCTGGCGGAAACTTTCCCCGCCGAGATACGGCTCATCCCAGCTGATCGCCGACTCTTTGAAGAAGCGTTGTACCTCACGCAATGTGTCTGCTGGCGCCAGCTTTGAGACAATGGCTTCATCAGGGGTGATCTCACGAATGTCGTTGGAAACCAACACATCTAACCCTTTTTCCTTGGCGACGATCTGCGCTGTCTCCTGTGCACGAGACAGAGGACTTGCATACACACGGTCAATCGGTACGCCCCGAAAAAGAAGCGCGACGGAAGCGACTTGCTCACGCCCACGTTCGGTTAACTCTCCGTTCCCCAGCGCACCTTCGGCTGCGCGCGATTGGTACAACGTCTCTCCGTGGCGCATGAGATAAATGCGGCGTCCGTCCTGTCCTTCCATAGATACACTCCTGATTATTTTTTTCCTGCAAACGGTTTATCGCGATCGCGCAGGGCGTCTTTGAGCCCGCGCTCAGCCATTTTCTTCACTTCATTTTTCACTGTCACTGTCTGATGGGCAATGACATCATATTCTGCCGCTGACTGTTCTGCTGCATAGATGCCCATAATTTCGACAAAACGATTGGTCGCGGCTTTGTGCAATGTCAGCAGATCAACCGGCACTATCGCTACGCGCCGCGCATAGGCCAGCACCTCCTCTTCGAGCTTCTCTTTAGAGAAAACACGATTAATTAGACCGTTGTCCAACGCTTCCTGCGCTGTCATCGAGTCACCAGTGAAGAAATACTCCTTTGCCTTACGAATGCCGATGAGATAGGGCCAGAGTGAAAGTGTCGGCAATACACCAAGTGAACGGCCTGCAGGATGACCAAACTGTGCATCCTCCGAAGCAAACACGAGATCACAGTGTCCAACAAACTCCGTAGCTCCTGCCAAACAAAAGCCATGCACTTGTGCAATAGTGGGTTTGGGTAGATTCCACAGCCGTTGCCAACGTTGCACAATTTTGCGCAATCCCCAACGGTCACTAGTCACGGTAAAACCTCCAGAACCACCGACCGGCGCCAGGTCATATCCTGCACAGAAGGCCCGTCCAGCGCCACGAACAATTAGTACACTCGCATCGTTATTGTTCTCGAACTCATCAAGCGCACTGTCTAACTCTGACAGCAACTGCCGGCTCATTGCGTTGAGCTTTTCCGGACGATTCAAAGTGATACGGAAAATCTTCTCTTCCACCTTCTCATAAATAATCGCTTCATACGCCATTGGTGCATCCTCCTTATAGGTACGTGTCTACGAATCAACCGAGTTGTTGCTTGCCACAAGTAGCTCGCTACGGTGGCTTACCACAGCCGGAAAGGGGTTGCCTAGAGTGGGCGAACTTTCGTTTATACGAATGCCCCTTTCTCCCGATACGTCATTGAGAACGAGTAAGGTTTCGCATCCTACTCCTCGCAGAGGAGACGGCAACTTTTCTCGTCATTTTGTTCCAGATAGGAGTTCCAGCATGAATCCTTCCCCTCTGAATTTATTCCACTTGTTGGACGGACTCCAGCAACAACTGTCACAGGTCCAAAAAGAACTAGAGCACGTTAACGGAATCACTTCACAGCAGTTGCACGTGCTCATCACAACCCTCAGAAAGGCATTCGAGGCAGAACGGCAGAAAGCGCAAGCCTTTGAGCACGCGATCTATGAAGTCCTCTTACGAATCGCCACTGCCCTGCACTTTCGCGACCACCATAGCGGTGAGCATCTCACTCGTGTGAGCCAATACTCAATGTTACTGGCATTACAGCTCGGACTCCCAGAACTACAAGTCCAGTTGGTGTATGCAGCTGCTCCTTTGTACGACCTCGGGAAGATTGGTATTCCTGACGTTCTGTTGCTCAAACCCGGACGACTCCAACAAGAAGAGCGCGCCATCATTGAAATGCATCCCACCCTCGGTACCAGTCTCGTGACTGGAGTGACGTCGCCGTTACTTGAAATCGCCCGGCAAGTAATCCTCACTCACCATGAACACTGGGACGGCAGCGGCTACCCACAGGGGTTGAAAGGCGAGCAGATTCCTTTGGCAGGTCGGATTGTCATGATAGCCGAACGTTACGAAGCACTCCGCTGTGCACGTCCATACCGTTCCGCTTTAGATCATGACCACGCGCTGGAGGTATTGTTACACGGCGACGAAAAGACAAAACCCGAGCATTTCGATCCAGCGCTGCTCAGCGCGTTTCATGCTATCCATGGAGACCTCGCTGCCATTCGCGATCGACGGATAAGTTAGGGTACATCCAAGATACCGGATACGATGCCTTTCCAGACGCTTACGCGGGAAGCCCTACGTCGCGTCTGTTGGAGGCATGACCATGACCAAGCCCACGCTATGGTACAAAGACGCGATCTTCTATGAATTCTCGATTCGCGCATTTTGTGATAGCAACGCCGACGGCATCGGCGACTTTCGCGGCGCAGCACAAAGCTAGATTATCTCCACGATCTCGGTATCACCTGTATCTGGCTTCTCCCTTCTATGCCTTCACCACTGAAAGATGATGGAGTTTACCGTCACATTGCCGAAGTTAACTCACTGTGACGATATTTTCGGTAGATTGCGGTCTTCTGCCAGATACGACAAGGTATCGTGCATCCAGCCCATGTCCCACTTCATGCAAAACCGAGTCCGCCGACGTACGTCGGTCGTGACACCATAGCCCAGGAGGTCGATTCTTCAGCGGTCGTCTGCACATCAGGATAATGGTGATACACCTCGGTATTGAAGCGACGCATAAACTCAATTGCATCGATATTCTCCTTGTCACCCTCGTACAGCGGATGGATATCAGTGTAATCCGCCATGTCGTAGCCATCATCTTTGAGTGGAGACGGGCAAAAGGGCATGGGCCACAGCGCCGTGACCCCGAGGTCGTGCAGGTAATCCAGTTTTTGTGTTAACCCACGAAAGTTGCCAACTCCATTGGCACCGCTATCGTAGAATGCCCTCACATGCAGTTCATAGATAGCATCCTTATACCACACTGAGTCATTAATACGCTGGACATCGTTCCTGTTCCTGCCACCCATACAACTTCCTCTCTACTCGTCCGCCGTGCACGTCCGCAGTGATGACTGTAGCGGGCTTCTGGTGTTAGCTCAACTCTTAGTCAAGACGGCACTATCTCTAACTCACCACGTATCAACAATCACACCGTGCCGCAGGGCAAAGCGGACAAGATCGGCGGTGGTGCTGAGATCGAGCTTCTCAAGCAGACGTGACCGGTAGGTTTCTACAGTCTTCGGACTGAGATCCAGCTCCTGCGCGATCTCGCGTCCAGTTCGCCCTTCGGCTAGCCGTTTGAGTACTTGTAACTCACGGTCGGAGAGGATTTCGAGAGGGGAGTCCTCTGACCTCTTACGGAGATATCGTTTCGGCAGTGCTCCGGCAAACGTGCGTGGAAGAGCAATTCCTCCGGCCATAACCTTGTGAATTGCTTCGGCAACTACTTGACCGGATGTACCTTTCCCAATGAAGCCACGCGCGCCAGCTTGCAGGACTCGGACAGCATACTCTTCATTCGCATGCCTAGAGAGAATCAGGACTTTCGATTTCAATCCTTCATCAACAATTCGTTTAGTCGCTTCAATCCCATCCATCCCAGGCATCGAGAGGTCCAGAAGAATGACATCGGGCTGGAGTTGACGAGCAACGCGCAGGGTCTCTTGACCATCGCTCGCCTCACCGATAACTCTGAGGTCGGTGCAGTCCTGTAGCAAGCGGCGGAGGCCTTGTCGCGCAAGGGTATGATCGTCAGCGAGGAGTATCGTGATCATAACAATGACTTTCTTCGGCAAGAGGGATTTCAACCCGCACAACGGGCCCTGCTCCAAGCATCGATCTGTGTCTTTCACTTGCAACTCGGTGAGGAGAAGAACTATTCCCGTAAGAAAATGGAAATGACGCCCTTCCTGTGTAACCGGAAACCACTAGCTGAGGATTCGTCTGGTCCATTCCCTGACAATCACCAGTCTTGCAAAATAGGTAGCAAGCGCCTTAAGCTTTCTTGAGGCTTTCGCTCAAGAGAGAACCATGATTTCCCGTATCCCTTGGCTCTGTATCTTATTGTTTCCATCGGTTTTGTTCACGTTTGGGATTGGGAGCCCTATTGTCCGTGCTGATGACGTGGCTGCACTTGAGCAAAAGGTACACGAACTCGTCAATGATCATCGTGCCGCAATGGGATTGGAGCCTCTTCATTATAGCGAAGACATAGCGATCGTCGCCCGGCGACACAGCAGAGACATGGCAACGGGTTATGTTGGGATGGGGCATGAAGGCGCGGAAACGCGCGGCCACTCACTGACCAAGGTCATCACGTTCACACAGTTTGCCGAGAATGTTGGCACCAATAATCGCGAGGCTTCTTCCGCGCCGGCCACGGCGGTTGCGGAATGGCTCAATAGTTCCGGTCATCGCGCAAACATCGAAGGAAAGTTCGATCTGACGGGAATCGGCATTGCCCATAACGGCACGACGTTCTTCTTTACGCAAATCTTCCTGACCACACGTTCCTCTTCTCGTCTTCCTTTGGAAGCGCGCCGTTCGCACGATCGCACTCCATCACGAACTTACTCTCCAAAGTCCGAACGAAACGAACCTCCCCCACGAGCCCGAAAAGAGTACGCACCCGTTCATGAGCAAGATGAAATAGATCCGCGTAAACGAGCCGGGAGAAAACGAGTTGGCGGTGGATGGGTCCAGGAAGTCGACCCAGATCACTAACTCCGCGGCTTGGTTTCCTTAATCCACTGCCGCACCCACGGCAGCAGCAGAAACGCAGGCCAGGCGAGAAAGAACGTCGCGGCGAAGTACGTTGCGTACCCAAACCGCTCTGTCATCCAGCCGGAGATAGGACCAGAGACAGACCGCGTCAGCCCGAAAAGCGCGCTGAGCAGCGCATACTGCGTCGCGGCCTGGGTTTTGTCACAAATACTCATCATGAATGCGAGAAACGGTGCCGTGCCAAGACCTCCGCAGAAGGACTCCACAATTGATGCGCTATACATCAGTAGATTGGAGGGAGGAAGAGCCGCCGCCGTAGCGTACATCAGATTCGATGCGGCCTGCGCAATCCCCAGAAGCCATAAGGCATGAAAGAGCCCCCAACTCTGTGTGAGTTTTCCCCCTAACAGTGCACCGGCGATGGTGCTGACGACACCGATTGTCCCAGGAACGGCACCGATCTGAATAGGCGTAAAATGGCGATCGACCCAAAACGGACGTACCATCGGCCCCAATGCCATGTCACCAAGTTTGAAGATTAAGATAAAGAACATAACCTGAATAACGCCGGATCGTTGCCAGAATCCGCGGAACGGTTGGATCACCGCGCGTTTCAGTGTTGCAGACCAGGTCTCGTTCACTGGCTGTTTTCTAGCGGTCTCTGGCGCTCGGCTCGACAGCATTGCCATCACAGCCAAGAGTATAACGGCCAGGGCAAAGGCGACTCGCCATCCCGATGTTTCAGAACCGTACAGGATTCTTCCTGCTACACCAGCGAGCGCCACGAAGAGTCCACCCGCACAAATCAGTGCCACGCGATAGGCACTGACACGAATACCATTTGCTGGTCCCATTTCCTCTTCGTCGAGAAGTTCGATCGTATAGGCATCAATGGCGATGTCTTGCGTTGCCGAAAAAACCGCAAGCGCAACGAGGAGCATCCACAGGGTCGCGCTTGTCTGCGTTGGTTCCAGAAAGACGAAAAGACCGAGGTCTATCGCCAAGAGTGCCTGACAGGTAACAATCCAATGTTTTCGCTTCCCCCAGATGTCCACCGCCGGTGCCCACAGAAACTTAAGTGTCCACGGCAGCCCAGCAAGCCAGAGCAGACCGATGTCCGCCAAACTGACCCCGAGTCCACGGAAGTACACCGGAAAGGCGTCAATCAGCAGACCAAAGGGAAACCCTTCAGCAAAGTAGAGGATGGCGACCCAGAACAGTTTGGTGCGGGTAGATGAGTTTTCTT
This sequence comes from uncultured delta proteobacterium, assembly GCA_963733195.1. GTDB lineage: Bacteria > Desulfobacterota > Binatia > Bin18 > Bin18 > VGTJ01. The sequence goes on along the minus strand of CAVTCR010000017.1, from coordinate 33,432 downwards.
TCACCAAAGGTGTGTTAGCAGTTTTTTTGGGGACGATCACCGTCTACGCTCAACACCCACCTTCTCACAATATCGCTCGATTGGACACAGGCTGCACTTTGGCGAGGTAGGGTGACAAATTGTTTGTCCCATCGCTACTAAGAGGTCGTTAATCTCGATCCAGTATTGGGGCGGAAGCTTTTCGCGCAGTGCCATTTCCGTCTCTTCAGGGGTTTCAGTTTCGACGTAGCCCCAACGGTTTGAAATGCGATGGACATGAGTGTCCACACAGATCCCTGGTTTCTGAAAACCTTGAGTAACAACAAGATTGGCAGTTTTGCGACCGACGCCTTTAAACTTTAGTAGCTCATCAATCTCGTCAGGAACGCGACCGTTGTACTGGTCCACTAGTTCTTGGGAAATATCGAGTATGGTCTGCGCTTTAGTTTTGTAGAATCCCACCGGATAGATCGCACGCTCGATCTGGGCTTTCGTCAACGTCAGCATCTTCGGAGGTGTGTCCGCCAGAGCGAACAGGCGACGCGCAGCAGGGCCAGTGGTTTCATCTTTGGTTCGCAAACTCAGCAGACACGCAATTAAGACCTGATAGGGGTCGCGCGAAAGCGAGGCCATTTGCGTCACCACTGGTGCATTCCACGACGCAGAGGTTTCACGCACCATGCTCATCACTTTGTCGATCGTTCGATTGGTAACCATCGTTCACTATCCGAGGCTGTTCTCTGTTGGCAGTTTGCGAATAGTAACGATGCTGACGTTAAGTGGCAACTTATCTTCTCGCTCCTGTACTTCTTCGCTCGTCCACTGTAACCCAGCGCTGTCTAATTGACGGTAAAATTCCTCGGTGTTGGTGCGTTGTGCGTCGGCAAAGAGTGCCGTTCCACTTGGGGTTAAATGGCGGGTGAGGAAAGTCACAAGCGCGAGAAACGTTGGGCGGTCATAGAGAATCTCCGCACCAAGAATGAGAGAAAATTGAGAGTCGAGCGTATCGTGAGTGAAATCGGCGGCTTGCGCTTCAAACAACGGACAATTGTTCATCTGCGCGTTCATCGTAGCAAATGCAACTGCCGTAGGGTCTTTGTCTGCGAAGGTGACTCGCCCACCTTTCAGGGAAGCTATGATGCCGGTGAGGCCAAGACCGCAACCAAGGTCGAGGATGCTGAGGTTTCGACAATCGATTCGTTCCTCCACGTAGCGAGCGAGTGTAAGTGCTCCCGTCCACAAATGCGCCCAGTATGGTGGTTCTTCAGTTTCGTCACGCAGAAGCGCCTCGCGATCGACCCAGCGTTCTAAATCTTTTACGCGGAGGAGCGTGAGCTGTCGTGCACCAATCGTGAGGTCGAAGGGTTCAGTGTCGTAGGGAGGAAGCATAATGAGACAGAGATCGAGACAGAGAAAAACAAGAGCATCTTCACGCTACTGCTCAGCAACAAAACTCCCCGCTCTTCGCCTCCCTCTGGATTCCAGCTTTCGCTGGAATGACGAAGACCATCCCCTCCGTCATTCCGGGCGAGCACCGCGAGACCCGGAATCCAGGAGCATCCTGTTTCTGCCTCCACGCTAAACGGAAAAAGGAAACACAACCCCTCACTCAAACGCATTCAATCCTGTGATGTCACGCCCGATGGTCAAGCGATGGATATCTTCAGTCCCTTCGTAGGTATTCACGGTTTCGAGGTTCAACATATGACGAATGATCGGATAGTCATCGGTGATACCGTTCGCTCCGAGGATGTCACGTGCTAAGCGGGAGATGTGTAGCGCGGTAGAGACATTGTTCATCTTGGCCATGCTCACATGCTCAGGACGCATTTTCCCACTGTCCTTCAACCTCCCTAAGCGGAGGGAAAGAAGCTGCGCCTTGGTGATCTCGGTAATCATCCAGACCAATTTCGCTTGTACGAGTTGATAACCGCCGATTGGCTTAGCGAACATGATCCGGTTCTTGGCATAGTCCACTGCGCTCTCGTAGCAGGCAATCGCTGCGCCGATTGCACCCCAGGAAATACCGTAGCGCGCTTGCGTCAGACACATCAGCGGTGACTTGAGGCCACCTGAGCCTGGCAAGATATTCTCCTCAGGAATCCAACAGTCCTCGAAGATTAACTCGGAGGTGATTGAGGCACGCATGCTGAACTTACCCTCAATATCAGGTCGGCTGAACCCCTTGCGTTCCTTCTCCACGAGAAAGCCACGAATAGTATCTCTGCCGTTTTCTTCGAGCTTTGCCCACACCACCGCAACATCAGAAACAGAACCGTTTGTGATCCAGCGTTTGGTGCCATTGAGGACAAAGCCTCCTTTCTCGCGTTTGGCACGGGTGAGCATGCCGCCAGGATTGGAACCGAAGTCCGGCTCAGTAAGACCAAAACACCCAATCGCCTCAGCTCGCGCCATACGTGGCAGCCAGAAGCTTTTCTGCGCCTCGGACCCGAACGTATATATCGGGTACATCACCAATGATGATTGGACACTCGCAAATGAGCGCAGCCCACTATCGCCACGTTCTAATTCCTGGCTCACTAGCCCATAGGCAACGCTGTTAAGACCAGCACAGCCGTACTGGGTCGGTAACGTGATCCCGAGGAATCCAAGTTGGCCCAAGCGAGGAACCAGATCCATCGGGAAACTGCCCTCGCGGAAGCTTTTCTGAACGCGGGGCAGAAACTCCTCATCAACAAAACGGCGCGCGACATCGCGCACCAGACGTTCTTCTTCACTCAACATTTCTTCGATCTGGTAGTAGTCAGTTGGGTTGGTCATATATCGCTCCTTCATGAACCGGTAAGCAATCAGTATCAACTCAGGGAAAAAAAGCGAAGTGAGAGGAAGGGTGCGAAGAATCTCTTTTCTCTTTTTTTGCCTTTGTCTCTTCCTTCTCCCTTTTACCCATTTCTCCTTTTCTCCCCAAGTATCCGATTCAGAAACCCCTCGGTCTTCCTTCCCCACGTGGGTCAGACACTCCAGTGATCAGTCCCGAGTCAGCATCAACATGAATCGCTTGTACGTTGCCGAACAGATGGCGCCCATCATTGTTTGCCTCGACAGGTTTCACGGTGTGCCCCATCTGGCGGAGTGCAGCAGCAAGTCCTTCGGGTTCTTCACCTTTTTGGACTTCGAGCTGCAGTTCATCGGGAAACCATTGATGATGAATACGCGGGGCAAACATCGCCTCTGGCAATGACATGTCGTATGCAAGGGTATTGAGCAAGACTTGCAAGGTCGAGCTAATAATGCGAGAGCCGCCGGGACTGCCGGTAATCAAAATAACTTTGCCGTTCTTGGTTACGATCGTTGGACTCATACTGCTCAGTGGCGTCTTCCGTGGGGCGATCGTGTTTGCATCTGTAACGCCGATAAGCCCAAACGCATTGGGATTCATCGGCTGCGCGCTGAAGTCGTCCATTTCATTGTTGAGGAGAATTCCCGTACCTGGCACCATTACTCCACTGCCGAAGTAAAGATTCACTGTTTGTGTCGTCGCGACAGCATTTCCGTGCCTATCAATCACAGAGAGATGAGTCGTACTTGTTGACTCGATCTTTCCCGCTGGGGTCGCAGGTACGGCATTACTCGGGGTTGCTTTCGCCTGGTCGATCTTGGCCCGTTGTTCAGCGGCATACTTCTCTGAGGCCAGCATAGTCATGGGCACTTCAGCAAAATCTGGGTCACCAAGGTATTGCGCACGATCACGAAACGCCAGACGCAACGTTTCTGTCAGTAAGTGGATTCCTTTCGGGGTGTGAAAGCCAATCTGTTGCAGAGGAAACCCAGATAGCACATTGAGCATTTGTGTGATGAGTACTCCCCCAGAACTCGGCGGCGGCATGGCATGGATCTGGGCCTCATGGAAGGTCCCAGTCACTGGGGGGCGATAAAGGACTCGATATGTATCCAAGTCCTCTTGGGTGATTAGACCACCACGAGCTTGCATTTCTTGCACGATCGCTATGGCTACTTTACCCTTGTAGAAGGCGTTCTTTCCTTTGCGTGCAATGCCACGGAGAGTTTTCGCGAGGTCCTTCTGAATAAGAAGTTCTCCTTCTCCGAGCGGACGGTCATCACGATAATAGATCGCGCGGGTAGCTGGGGAATCACCAAGAAGTTTGGTGCGATACCGAATCGCTTCTGCCAATTGTGGGTAGATTGGAAATCCCTCGTCTGCCAAACGAATGGCTGGGGCCATGACTTTTGCGAGGGGCATGGTGCCGTACTTTTTCTGTATGTCCACCAGTCCAGCGATGACACCTGGAACCGCGACAGCAAGAGGGCCATTGCGGCTCAGCTCGGGGACAGCTTTGCCATCACGGATAAACATATCTCGCGTGGCTGCGAGGGGAGCGCGTTCGCGGAAGTCGATCGCGATCGTTTCCTTCTTCTTGGCAAGATATAAAAGGAAGAACCCCCCACCACCAATACCAGTCGATTGTGGACGGATGACACTGACAGCAAACGACGCGGCTACTGCAGCATCAACCGCAGTTCCTCCCTGACGCAGCATGGCCAGCCCGGCTTCACTCGCTTGCTCACCAGCGGTGACAACCATCCCCTGATGACCGGTGGCAATAAACGGACCATACTTTTCTAGATTTCGCGGCTCAGCTGCGTTTCCTGCCAGCGGAAAAATGAGAAAAATTGAAAGATAGAGAGATAGAGAGACAGAGAGATAACGACAAACTTTCACTTCCGCCCCCACGTGTTGGTTTGTACAGGACTATAGGGAAGCAGCACGTTCTCAGCAATGAGCCAATAGGAGAACCGACCTTCACCCCCTGATTCCCGTTCTCCATTATGATTGACTTCAATAGCCTAAATGTTACGGTGCAGAACAGGAGGAACCTACCATGGCCTCGGTTAACAAAGTCATTCTCGTCGGCAATCTCGGCAAGGATCCAGAAGTGCGCTTTACGCCAAGTGGGCGAGCGGTGGCGAAGTTTCCGCTTGCAACAACTGATAGCTGGACGGATCAGGAAAACAGCCGGCAAGAGCGAACCGAGTGGCACAACGTGGTGGTGTGGGGCAAGCAAGCTGAATCCTGTGGTCAGTATCTTGCCAAAGGACGACAAGTGTATGTCGAAGGCGCGATCCGTTCACGGAGCTATGACGATAAGGAAGGAAACAAGCGCTATATTACCGAGGTTGTTGCGCAACGCATACAGTTTCTTGGTGGCAGTGGTGGTGGACGCGGTACAGCAGCAGCGGAGGGCGGAGGCGCAGGTAGCTTTGATGAGTTCAGTGGTGGCCCAGTACCGTCGGATGATGATATTCCTTTCTAGGCGGAGGCGACTTCTGCAAGACCTTCTCGAATGACGTCTTTCCCATCGGGATTGTACGTTTCATATGCGTAGACCTTGAGACCATCGCGGTCTGGGAGAGACCACGCCGCAGTGGTGATTTCTTGACCAGGAAAGACTGGGCGAGAGAATCGTGCTCGTAGGCGGCGCAAACGACGAGGATCACCGTCACACACGTGATCGATCATCACCTTGGATGTAAAAGCCATCGTACACAGACCATGCACGATAATCCCAGGAAGACCAGCTAATTTCGCAACGTTCTCATCAACATGAATCGGGTTGTAATCGCCGGAAGCTTTGGCGTAGCGGTAAGTTTGATCATCGTCGATTGTCTGCCGGACCTGAAACAACGCCTTCCCTATAGGTGTTGCTTCACTAGTCGATGGTAGACGTTTTCTTTCTCGACTGCTCCGCCCACGAATCAAGGCGGTGAAGCGCATCGTCTGAACTTGCTCTGCTCGCTGATTCACACAGTTAACATCTATAGCTATTGACTCTCCCATAGCTTCTTCTTCGATAGCGGCAACAATAGCCGTACTCGTAACGATATCGCCGGGTACGAGAGGTTGGAAAAACTGCATGTCTTGCTCACTGTGGAGTAACCGAAGGACGTCGACATGTAAGTCACTGTCAGTCACAACTGTCATAATCGAGAGCCAGCTAGCAACTACGCCAAACATGGGGGAGGCGACAACTCCGCCCGGTCGCTCTCCGGCAAGAAACCACGGATTATCTTCGTTGTAGGCCCGGGCATATTTAAAGATTGCTTCAGCAGTCACACCATAATCCTGTGGTGGATAGTGCTTGCCAACGAGGGCGCGGTTCAATGCCATAGCCGATGTTCTTTCCTTCTTCTGCTATCGTTCCCAGTAGCCGTCATCGACGAAACTCACGTATTTCCCTTTCCCAATGATGAGATGGTCGAGAACACGTACCCCCATGATGTCTCCGACGTCCCGGAGCCTACGGGTGATGTGTAAGTCTTCTTGACTCGGTGTAGGATCGCCACTGGGATGGTTATGTACGAGTACCACAGCCGCAGCAGATTCACGGATCACTGGGTTAAATACCTCACGCGGATGGACGAGAGACGAAGTCAAGGAACCTTCTGAAACACGTACGTCTCTGATTTTTCTATTTTTGGCATCAAGCAAGAGAACATGGAATTCTTCTTTCTTCAGACTGCCGAGCTGTTCGTGATAGTGATTGAAGATCTCGACACTGGAACGGAATTGCTCACCCTGCTTAATCTGTTCTTGTGAGAATCGTCTAGCGATTTCCAACGCGGCTTTGATCTGTGCCGCCTTGGCTGGACCGATCCCTTTAATCGTACAGAGCTCCTGTGTGCTTGCATCTGCCAACATGCGAAAGGAGTTTTCACAGAGAGTCATGAGCGCACGACCATGATCTAAAGCGCTTTGTCCAGTACTGGCTTCTCCTGTACGGAGGATGATGGCCAGCAACTCAGCAGGAGAGAGAGACTCAGGTCCGTGTTCAAGCAGCTTCTCGCGCGGGCGATCTGACTCAGGCCATTCTTTGATCGGTTGCATAAGGGTGAGGTTTCCGGAAGTGCAGGGTGAGGAAGAGGAAAAGACTGCCTATGGAGAGAAATCCCCATGGGCAGGTCTGTTTATTTGACCGTCACAATTACCTTGCGGTCTCGTGGTCCGTCAAGCTCAACGAACAGCACGGCCTGCCAGGTGCCGAGAGCAAGTTTGCCCTTTTGCACAGGGATCATTTCGCTCGGACCAAGGATAGCGGCTTTGAGATGCGCGGCGCCGTTACTATCGATTTGGTCGTGACGCCATCCTCCCTCAGGGACAAGTTTATCGAGAGCATCAAGGAGGTCGAGTCCAATCTGCATGTCGTCATTTTCGTTAGTTACAACAGCTGCTGTCGCATGTGGAACAAACACACAACAGAATCCTTCATCGACATTTGCAATTTTTACGACCTCTGCAATTTTCTGAGTGATGTCGACGACCTCGTATTTCTTAGTCGTGTGAACCTTCAGTTCCATAGCCTACTCAAGCACGGTAATTGTTCCAGCATTGTTAGCTTCGGTATTATCAAACTCTCCTGCCGACTCTTCCTGTTCAATGATTTCTTCGGGTCTCTTTTGTTCGTTCGGCTGTTGCTGCTCATAAACTTCTTCGGGCTGCTCGTATTGCTCCGGTTCTTCTACACGTGAGCCCAGAGTAACGTCGGTCGGCACCCCATTTTTCTTCAGCAGGACTTTGAGCAAGAGGTTCTTATCGATCATATCCTCCCAACCACTCTCACGGGCAACCTTTTGTGCTTCCTCCCACAGGTCAGGGACCAGATTGTAGATGTCCTCATGAGCCTCAGCGTAGACCCTCCCATTGAGAAAACCGACCTTCACAGGTTGATAGACGAATTCACCCGGCACTCCAACGCGAATGACGTTAAAGAACTGTTGAATGTCCTCGGGATACAGACGAATACATCCATGTGTAACTAATCTCCCAACTGCCCACGGATTGTTGGTGTCATGGATCGCGTACAGTGGAAGCGTAAGTTCGATTTTATATTTCCCCATCGGATTGTCAGGGGAACCAGCTGGAATGAAGTCTTCGGTCCAACCCTTTTCCGCTATGCGCTCTTTTTTGATTGACTCAGGAATGACCCAGGTCGGGTTTGGTGTTTTGCCGCGAATTTTGAACTTGGCGATCGGTGTGGGCCAATCATCGCGTCCAAGCCCCACTGGTAACGTCACAACCATTCGCTGAGTTTCACTTTTTTCTCGTGGCGGAAAGTAATAGAGTCGCATCTCGGGAATGTTGACAACCACTCCCTCGTTACTGCTCTTGGGAAGCGTCCAGAACGTTGGCAGCGTTAATGTTTCTCCTACCGGAGGTAACCAAGGATCCATATCGCGATAGGCATGGATCAGCTCATTGTATCCAAGGTCAAAGTATCGAGCGACATCAAGGAGCGTATCTTTTTTCTGGATTGTATACTCACGAGGTGAGCCAACGATGGTCTGTGCTTGCATATCTTTCGGGCCTTGAGGAAGGATGAACGGGCGGGCAATGATGATCGTCTTCTGGTAGAAGCTCTCTTCTTCCCAGGCATCAGCAAGGCCAGTAAGAACAACAAGAAAGCTGAGGGTAAAAATGCTTAACCATACACTATGTAAAGATTTTTTTTTCATGATCGGATATTCCTCACGCCACACAACACTGCAACTATTATACCATAGTGATGTATTCCCCACCAACCGCGGATTCGCAAGAAGATTTATCGGAAGAGGAGAAGAGGGCTTTACCACAACAGAAGAGTTTAGGGTTTAGGAGGGGGGGCAGTTTTCTTCCGCTGCGTACTCTTTTTTCTCTTATTTTGTTCAGCAAGAAGACGATCAAGCTTGATATTGAGATTGACCAGACTGCCCTGGAGAGTTTCAACTTTTGCCAGCAATCTGTTGTAATCCTCTTTTGAGGGAAGATTCAGAAGTGCAAGCAAGGTATCCATGCTCTTGTCTATCTTTCCCTTCGTCGATGACGCATTGCGAAGGGCCTGTTTCATGAACCCAGAAACAGTTGGGTGAGAAAGTGCTTCTTTGGCGAACCGCGCCATGCCTTCTTCGCCTGCTTCATAGAGCTTATCGAAAATGGTCTGTTCTTCTTTCACTGTTCCTGTATAAAGCGAACGGAAGATTTATGGGCAGTATAACAGACAATTGAGGAAGAGAAAGAGAAATCTGTGAACTGGGAGATTTTCCTTGGATACTTTACCGGGTTCCGTTTTATCGCGAACGATCTCCCATTTTCCGTATTACTCGGAACCGCCTTTTTTGCACATCTGCTCGACGGTGCGATGTGCCGCCTTTTTGCTTACAACAATGGTTACCCGAAAGGATTGTGGACCGTTCTGGGATGTGTTTTTGGAGTGTGGGCAGTACTCGCGTTAATCGTTCTTCCCAAGCGAGAAGAAAAAGTGGGCAGGTTGTGACCCTGCCCACTCCTACTATCCTAATTGTTGGAGACAAGAGCGAATGGGATCGAATTCAGGCATATTTCTGGCATCTTCTGAAACCCAGGCATATCTGACAGTTCCACTCTTGTCGATTACGAACGCTGATCGCTTAGAAACACCGTTAAAGCCTAGTAGATTATCGTAAAGCGCTCCATAGGAAGAAGAGACAGTTTTATTAAAGTCACTCAATAGAGGAAAGTTATAGCCTTCCTTAGCTGCCCATGCATCAAGAGCAAAAGGACTATCGACACTAATACCGACGACCTGAGTTTTATCATTCTGTAGCGAGCTAACGCTATCTCGTACAGAGCAAAACTCTTTTGTGCATACACTGGTAAAAGCGAGCGGAACGAATAAGAGCACAACGTTCTTTTTCCCTTGGAGATCACTAAGCTTGAAGTCCTCCATTTTACTGGTCTTCAATGTGAAATCCGGCGCCTTTTGTCCGACTTGAACACTCATATATCCTCCTCTGTAGGTGTAATGTCTTCTTCAACTGACACGACAACTTCTTCTGCCACTACTTCATCCTCTTTTTCTGCGAGAAGTGCAAGACTGACTAACCGTTCTTCTAGGCCGGTGTTGAGTAAGCGTACCCCCTGGGTATTTCTGCCAATCACGCGCAGCTCGGCCATGCGGAGACGAATGATTCTTCCTGTGTCCGTCACCAGCATAAGGTGATCATCGTCCTTTACTTGCCGCATACTAACGACTTCCCCGGTTTTGTCAGTGGTGCGCATGGTAATCACGCCTTTACCACCACGCGACTGGATTCGATAGTCGTCAACGTCGCTCCGTTTCCCGTAGCCTCGTGCCGAAACAGTCAAAAGAGTCGCCTCTTTATTTATAGTCTCCAGGGAAACTACAGCGTCTTTTTCTTCGATCGTAATGCCTTTCACGCCGTAGGTGCCGCGCCCCGTTGGCCTGACTTCTTCCTCGGAAAAACGGATTGCCTGACCACTCTTGGTTGAGAGTAAAACTTCTTGCTGCCCATCAGTCAACCGCACACCGATGACTTCGTCGTCTTCCTCTAAGGCAAGAGCGATAATGCCATCGCGCCGTGGATTCGCGTAGGCCATCAGTTCAGTCTTTTTCACTAAGCCTTTGCGTGTAGCGAAGATAAGGAAGTTCCCTTCCTTAAACTCGCGTACAGGCAGAAAAGCGGAGATGCGTTCTCCTTCTCGCAACGGTAATAGGTTGACGAGTGCTTTCCCTCTCGCGGTGCGACTACCCTGGGGAATTTCGTGAACCTTCACCCAATACACACGTCCTCTGGTTGTGAACACCATCAGGAACGAATGCGTAGAGGAAATAAATAGGTGCTCGACAAAATCTTCTTCTCTTGTCGTCGCCCCGACAACGCCTTTGCCGCCTCGACGCTGTGAGCGATACAGAGTGACCTGGTTCCGCTTGATGTACCCTTCATGAGAGACCGTCACGACCATGTCTTCCTCAACAATCAGGTCCTCATCGGAAAGGTCAGTTGTCTCAGAGACGATTTGTGTACGCCGTTCGTCAGCAAAGCGCGTTCTGATGTCGTTCAGCTCTTCTTTGATGATCGCGTCGATTTCCTGCGCACTGGCCAAGACTTCTTGTAGGCGATTGATCAACGCGACGGTTTCGTTGTACTCCTCGATGATCTTTCCTTGCTCAAGCTGTGTAAGCCGTTGCAGACGCATATCGAGAATTGCCTGCGCTTGGATCTCGCTCAGTGAGAATTGCACCATCAAGGTCTGCCGAACAGAGGCCGGGTTTTGTCCTTGGCGAATGACTTGTAGTACCGCATCGAGGCTGTTGAGTGCAATTCTTAATCCGTCGAGAATGTGAAGCCGATCCTGGGCTTTCTTCAAATCGAAAGCCGTGCGTCTCCGGACAACCTCTCGACGATGAGCAAGAAACAGTGTCAGGGTATCTCGCAGCGTGAGGAGCCTAGGACGGCCATCAACAATCGCAAGAAGAATAACCCCGAAGGACTCTTGCATCGGGGTCAATTTGTACAACTGATTCACAACCACATTGGGCACGGCGTCTCGCTTGAGTTCGATGACGATACGCATTCCCTCACGGTCAGATTCGTCCCGAAGATCAGAAATCCCCTCGATACGCTTTTCATTGACCAAATCAGCAATCCGCTCAATGAGTCGGGCTTTGTTCACCTGAAAGGGAATCTCGTTAACAATGATAGTATTCTTGCCAGTGCGCTCGTTGGTTTCGATGGAGGTACGGGCGCGCATCTGTACGATGCCTTTTCCGGTTTCATACGCTTCGCGGATTCCGCTGGTACCGTAAATGAAAGCGCCGGTGGGAAAATCTGGACCAGGAATATATCGCCGCAGATCGGTATTGTTGAGAGAAGGGTTCTCGAGCAGTGCCACTAACGCGTCGGTCACTTCCCCAAGGTTGTGTGGAGGAATGTTGGTCGACATGCCGACGGCAATTCCAGACGAACCGTTAATGAGTAGATTAGGAACCTTGGCTGGAAGAACGAGGGGTTCATGCGTGGAGTCATCGTAGTTTGCAGCGAAATCTACGGTATCTCTATCGATATCAGCAAGCATTTCCCCAGCGATACGGGTCATGCGAATTTCGGTGTAACGCATGGCTGCCGGAGGGTCGCCGTCGATAGAACCAAAATTCCCCTGTCCATCGACAAGTGGATAACGCAGGGAAAACTCTTGCGCCATACGGACGATGGTGTCGTAGACGGCGACATCACCATGAGGGTGATACTTACCGATCACATCGCCAACGATACGAGCTGATTTTTTGTACGCTCGGTTCCAATCGTTCCCCAATTCGGACATCGCGTAGAGAACGCGACGATGAACAGGTTTGAGTCCGTCTCTGACGTCTGGAAGGGCTCTTCCGATGATGACGCTCATCGCGTAGTCCATGTAGGACTGCCGCATTTCCTGCTCGATGTTGACCGTTACCAATCCGTTGTTCGATCCTGGTTCCATAAAGTCCAATAAAGCGTGAAGCGTAAAACGTAAAAAAGATTCTGGACCTCTAAATCACGCTTTACGTTTCACGGTTTGTGTATTTTGCCCTAGATGTCGAGGTTTTTTGCTGCGAGAGCGTTTTCTTCAATGAATCGACGCCGTGGCTCAACCTCGTCTCCCATGAGGGTGGAAAAGACTTCATCAGCTTCGTAGGCATCTTCGATCTTCACATGGAGGAGGGTGCGCGACTCGGGGTCCATTGTAGTCTCCCACAGTTGCCCTGGGTTCATCTCTCCCAATCCTTTGTAACGCTGGATTTCCATCCCATGCCGAGAGCGCGAGCGAATGTGATCGATAACGGCTTGTTGGTCGGCGAGTACAACGGCCTCGTCCTTCTCCATAAGCGAAAACGGAGCAGGACCAATCACCTGTAGTTCGGTAAAGGTACGGATGAGTTCTTGCGCTTCCGGGGAAGTGAGGAAGTCATCGTCGAAAACAGTCCGAATCCCAGAACCATTCGTTTTTGCGGTTACCACGATGCGGTAACCGCCGATCTCCTTGTCCTCTTCTGCAAAAAAGGAAATGGGAAGAAGGTCAGGAAAGCGGGATTTGACCGTTTCTTCAGCGACGGAAAAAATTCGCTCTAGAATCGCACGATCTTTGAGAACTTCCGGAGAAAATCCTGGTTGACTGAACAAGGCCGAGACAAGACGGCGATCCTTTCCTTTTCTTTCAACGAGACCAAGAAGTTTCTCACAGTGCGAGAATTCTTTTACCCAAACTTTGAGCTGTTCTCCTTCTAGCTGCCCAACTTTCACATTCTCGATTCCAGTATTGATAAGAAATTCTTCAAGAGCGGTATCGTCCCTGACATATTGTTCCTGCTTTCCCTTTTTTACTCGATAGAGCGGAGGTTGAGCGATGCACAGATAGCCATTCTCAATGATTCCTGGAAGTTGTCGGTAGAAGAATGTCAGCAGGAGCGTCCGGATGTGTGATCCGTCCACATCCGCGTCCGTCATGATGATGACTTTGTGGTAACGGAGCTTAGACAGATCACTTTCTTCTCTTCCCACTCCTGCTCCTAGAGCAGTAATGAGCAAGCGAATCTCTTGTGAAGAGAGCATCTTATCAAAGCGAGCTTTCTCGACGTTAAGGATCTTGCCCCGTAGCGGAAGAATCGCCTGGTTCGCACGATTCCTTCCTTGCTTCGCCGATCCGCCGGCGGAATCACCCTCGACGATGAAGATCTCGCTCTTTGCCGGATCTCGTTCCTGACAGTCCGCAAGTTTTCCAGGTAAGGAACCTGAATCTAGCGCGCCTTTTCTTCGTGTGAGTTCTTTTGCTTTACGTGCAGCTTCCCGAGCGCGGGAGGCTTCGAGGCTCTTCTGACTGATTCTTTTTGCTTCTGCCGGGTGCTCTTCGAAGTACGCGCCAAGCTTTTCGTTAATGAACGCTTCGATGAAGCCTTTTACTTCGCTGTTCCCGAGCTTTGTCTTGGTCTGCCCTTCGAACTGCGGTTCAGGAATCTTTGCGCTGATGACTGCGGTCAGCCCTTCACGGATATCTTCCCCTTGGAGCCCTTCTTGGTCTTTTTTGACAAGGCCATAAGAGACGGCATAGGAATTCACTGTCCGTGTGAGTGCAGCTTTTAGTCCAATGAGGTGAGTCCCACCTTCGATTGTGTTGATGTTATTCGCGAATGTGTAGATGTTTTCCGCGTACCCGTCGTTCCACTGCAAAGCAACTTCAGCTTCGATCCCATCTTTATCACCCTTGAGATAGATGACTTTTGGGTGAATAGGGGTCTTCGCACGCCCAAGGTGTTCAACGAAGGAAACGATTCCCCCTTCGTAAAAGAAGTCATGATGTTTTTCTGGGTCTCGCTCGTCTGAGATAGAGATTCGCAGTCCGGAATTGAGGAACGCTAGTTCTCTGAGTCGTTGGGAAAGATAGTCGAAGCTGTACTCCCGCTCACCAAATATCTCTACGTCGGGTTTGAACGTGACCTTTGTTCCTCTCTCTTCAGTGACCCCGACCTCTTTGAGATCTTCTTCAGGTGCGCCTCGGTGATACCTCTGTTGGTAGACTTTCCCGCCGCGCTTGATTTCGAGATCGATTTGTTCAGAGAGTGCATTGACGACAGAAATGCCAACGCCGTGAAGCCCACCTGAAACTTTGTACGCACCTTTGTCGAACTTCCCGCCGGCGTGTAGTTTTGTGAGCACCACTTGTGTGGCGGAGACTCCCTCAGTTTCGTGGATCTCTGTTGGGATGCCCCGACCGTTGTCTTCTACTGTGACGCTGTTGTCGATGTGGAGAGTGATTTTTATGTTAGTGCAGTATCCGGCCAGTGCTTCGTCTACAGAATTATCTACGACCTCAAAGACGAGATGGTGAAATCCTCTCTCTGCGGTATCGCCGATATACATTCCCGGACGTTTACGTACCGCTTCGAGTCCTTCAAGGACTTTAATCTGACTTGCTCCGTAATCTTGCTCGAGCATGCACTCCTCAAAAACAGGTTTATAAAATTGTTATTTTCTTTTCGTGATGCGTCAAGAGAGACTATCATTTGCGACCTCTTAAGTAAACAGGATTTCAAGAATAACATTATTTTAAAACAATTTCTCAAAATTAAAAAATCCTCATAGGCATAACCACATAGAAAAAGTCTTCATCCTTCTCCGCTTTTATGAGACCCGGGCTAGCCTCATCTTTGAGATACAAGGTCATTTTTTGCTCCTCATCTATCACGTTAAGCATCTCAGTCAGGTAGCGGCCATTAAAACCAATGATGAGATTTTCTCCTCCATGTTCGATAGCGATCTCTTCGACTCCTTCGCCAAGGTCAGGTGTATTCACCGAGACTTCCATTTTTTCTTTCTCAATTTGGAGCTTCACACCGCGAGAGCGTTCGGTTGTAAGCACGAGTAAACGACGAAGTGCGCCAAGCAAATCTTCGCGCGAAAACGAGATCGCATGGTTTTTTTCTTTGGGGATCACTTGTTGATAGTCAGGGAATTCGCCTTCTACCAACCGCATCGAGAGCTCAGTCGTCTCTCTGGTGAGAGCCGCGGTAGAGCCTTGGATAGTGAACTCGACGTTCTCTTCTCCTTTTTCGAGAAGTTTGCGAGCTTCCACTAACCCTTTGCGGGGGAGAATTGTGCTTGGCCATGAGGAAGGTGGGGTGACTGTGTCTCGCTCAATCAGCGAAAGTCGGTGGCCATCACTAGCGACCATGCGTAGCTTCCCCGTTTTTTGCGTTTTTCCTGCCGTACAAGGCTCGATGTAGACTCCGCTGAGGTTTGGCCTTGACTCATCGGGAGAGGCCGCGAAAAGCGTCTTCTCGATCATTTCTCGCATGGTCTGACTTGGGAGAGAGACGGCGATCTTCTTCTCTTCTCCTTGTGACCCTGCTGACGATGGACTAATAGCCGGAAATTCTTTTGGATCGAGGCTTGCCATGCGAAATCGTGACCTGCCGCTGCTCACCTCAACCCAGCCGTTACCGGTTGAGCGAAGAGAAATAAGACTTGGTGGAAGCTCACGAATAATTTCGTAGAGCTTTCTCGCATCCGTTGTTACTGAGCCAGACTTCTTCACAGTGGCTTTGCAACGTTGTCGGATGCCGACTTCAAGGTCAGTCGCTCCAAGAGAGAGTTCTCCTTCTCCTGACTCGATGAGAACGTGGGAAAGGATTGGCAAAGTGGAGCGTTTTTCTACGACCCCTTGCACGAGATATAAACAACGAAGCAAATCTTCTTTCTCTAAAGTGCTTTCCATGTCGATCTCCTACTTATTTTAGTGCCCTTCTGTCTTTCATCATTCTGACTTTCCCCTTGCCTCTTCTCTGCTACTTTTCCACAGTTCCTCCTCTTTCATTCACAGCTTTATTTTTCTCTCCCCCTCTTACTTCTATTCTTCTATATTTTTATTTAATAGTAGTAGTAGGGGGTGTGAATATGTGGATAAGTCACTTATGTATTTAATATATAAAGAAAAGTTATTCACAGGTACCTGTGAATAACTCTGCAAAGTTATTCACAGGGGGAAAAGTTATTCACAGGTTATTCACAGGTTATTCACAGCTTATTCACAGGGTTATTCACAGGTTATTCACATACTTATTCACAGGGTTATTCACAGGTTATTCACATACTTATTCACAGGTTATTCACAGGGTTATTCACACCCCTGCAAATCACTCTTCGCCCCCATACACGAGGTGTTCGATCCGAGCGAGAACTGTTCGTAGCTCTTCTTCCTCTTTGAGCCGCTTCTCGATCGCCGCGCAGGCATACAACGCAGTTGTGTGATCTTTGCCACCAAAGCGTACGCCGATCATTGGATAAGACGCTCCAGCAAGTTTTCGACACAGGAACATAGCCACCTGCCGCGGGAAGGCGACGAACTGCGTCCGCTTTTTGGAGGTCAGGTCAGCTACACGAATGCCAAAATACTTACAGACCGACTTCTGAACCATTTCGATGGAAATTTCCTTCTCTTTTTCTTTTCCACCCTTCATCAGGTTTTGCAGAACCTGGTGTGCGAGGTCGACAGTGATCGGATTCTGTGTCAGAGAGGAGAATGCTCCCAGCTTAGTCAGCCCTCCCTCAAGTTCACGCACATTGGCAGTGACATGAGTAGCGATAAAAATGGCAACTTCCTGTGGCAAGGGAATTCTTTTCAACTGCGCTTTTTTCTGGAGGATTGCGACACGGGTTTCAAGATCTGGCGGCTGGATGTCAGCGATGAGCCCACTCTCGAATCGGTTGCGCAAGCGCTCTTCAAGTCCGCCAATTTCATTAGGAAACTTATCTGAGGTGAGAATGATCTGTTTATGAGATTGATGCAAGGTATTGAATGTATGAAAAAACTCCTCTTGCGTGCGTTCTCGTCCTGAGAGAAATTGGACATCATCGAGAATCAGTACGTCAGCTTGACGAAACTTACTCTTGAACTCATCCATGCGATCGCGTCGCAAATGGGAGATCAATTCGTTGGTAAATGATTCTGAAGACAGGTAGAAAACACTTTTACATCCTTGCTTCACAATGGCTTCGTGACCAATAGCATTAATCAAATGGGTTTTGCCTAACCCAACGCCACCATAAATGAAGAGCGGGTTGTAATTTTTCCCCGGACCTTCGGCGACGGCACGCGCAGCCGCGTGAGCAAATTGATTTCCACCACCGACAATGAACGTCGAGAAGGTGTAGTTGAGAACGAGCCCATTCTTTTTCGTCGTGCTCCGAGGTGCATCCGCTTTTCCTTCTCCTTTTTCCTCAGTAACAGACGGGAAAAGTTCTCCCTGTTTTTTGCTGGCGACATGAAACGTAATGTGAACAACATGACCCAAGATATTCACGAGGGACTCTTGGAGTGTCGGCACAATATTTTCAAGTAACCAATCGCGAAAGAGTGTGTTCGGCACTTCCAGGTGCAGAATGTCCTCTCGCAACATGAGAGGTCGTATTGGTTTAAGCCAGGTTTCGGTCTGAACTGGTCCGACCTTTCCTGCCACCTCACTCAGCACCTGTTCCCACACCCGCTGCACACCACCCTCCCCAATGACCTTGGTGAGGAAGTTATTCACACCTGTGAATAACTCTCCAACTTGCGTTGCCATAGGAAGTTTTCCCCCCTCCACCACGGAGTTTTCCACACACCTCTCCCCCACCTTCTTTTTCTCCGTCCCAGGATCACCCTGATGATTTACCAGCGGCCTTGGGAGGGAGGGGAAAGGACTTCACTACTTTCCTTCACCTACATGTACTGGAAAAAAGTAAAATAGACGAAACGAGTATGCGAAGGCTTAAACGTTTTTTTTTTTGAATGCAAGCAAAAAATTTAGGGGTGATGGAAGTGTGTGTCTTCGCAGAGATTTTTTCTTTGCCTTGACTCACTAGAGTTAGGGTGTTAGCTGAGGGAAAATTTTCATCTGCAATGAGCACTCTCTATGTCTACGTCCCATAAGCTTTTTCTCGAAGCGCAACAATACATCCCAGGTGGTGTGAACAGTCCCGTGCGCGCCTGGCGCGCTGTTGGTGGAAATCCACTCTTCATTCAGCGCGGCCGCGGCTGTCGAGTCGTCGATGCTGATGGCAAAGAATATGTTGATTATGTTGGCTCTTGGGGGCCATTGATCGCTGGACATGCACACCCACAAATTGTGAAGGCACTTGAGGAGAGCCTTAAGCGAGGAACAAGCTTTGGTGCGCCGACGGCACGAGAAATTGAACTTGCGAAGATGATCATTGGGGCTGTGCCGTCGATCGAGAAAGTTCGTCTTACCTCTTCTGGCACTGAAGCAACGATGACCGCTCTTCGTCTTGCGCGTGGATACACGAAGCGAACGAAGATTGTAAAATTCGACGGCTGCTATCATGGTCATACTGATGCGCTACTAGTCCGAGCTGGGTCTGGGGCGCTTACATTCGGCTTGCCTGATAGCGACGGAGTGCCCGAGGCTTTTGCCAGCCAAACGTTGGTTGCCACGTATAACAACCTGGCAAGTGTGACTGCTTACCTCGAAGCCGATCCAACGGGAATTGCGGCCATTATTGTCGAGCCTATCGCTGGGAACATGGGGCTGGTTCTTCCTGATCCTGATTTTCTGGCTGGATTATGGAAACTGACCCAGCACTATGGCGCACTGCTGATATTTGATGAAGTCATCACTGGTTTCCGTGTTGGACGAGGAGGAGCGCAAGAACTCTATGGCATAACCCCAGACCTGACCTGTTTAGGAAAAATCGTCGGTGGTGGAATGCCCTTGGCAGCAGTTGGGGGGAAACGCGAAATTATGGATTTGCTCGCTCCGGTTGGGCCGGTATACCAAGCCGGAACGCTTTCTGGAAACCCGCTAGCAGTGACGGCTGGGATTGAGACCCTCAAAATTATCAGTAACCCTGGAACGTACGATCGATTGAATGAACTTGGGACGATGATGGCAGAAGGATTGCGGCAAGCAATAGTAGATACTGGGACCACTGCTTGCGTGAACCAAATTGGCTCGATGTTCACGCTATTCTTTGGCGTGAGTCATGTGCGTGACAGTACGACTGCCACCCAAAGTGATAGCAAAGCATTTGCGCGTTACTTTCAAGGCATGATCGAACGTGGGGTGTATCTTCCTCCTTCGCAGTTTGAAACTGCATTTATCTCCCTGGCGCATAGTGAAGCAGAGGTGCAGGAGACTGTCGCTGCTGCTAAAGATGTACTCCACGGTATGCACTAGTCCGTATCCACAAGAGGAGCGATGGCAAAAGAGAATCCACTCACTACGTATGCAAAATACAGCGCGATTGGGCTGGAGTTTGCCGTTGCTGCTATCGTTGGAATTGTTGGCGGGAGTTACATTGACTCACATTTTGGTACAGGGCCGTGGGGAGTATTTCTTGGCGCGATACTCGGTCTAGCTAGTGGCTTTTATCGTCTCGTAACTGTCCTCAAAGAAATTTCTGATCGCCGTGAACAGAACCGTAGAGAAGATTGAGCGACTCAACCTTGTCCTTCTTGGGGTTGGCACTCTTGTCGGGTGGGGGATGAACCTCGGTCACGTTCCCAGCTTCCTCACTGGTGGTCTGATCATGCAGATCAACTTCTGGCTGCTCAAGAAAATCGTTGCCCTTCTCCTCTTCCGTTCTGAAGGAAATCAGCCAGGAAGAAGAAGCGCAGTTTTCTTGATTATCTCTAAAGGATTAATTTTTCTCCTCTTGCTGAGTGCCATGTTTATCCGCTACCCAATAGAACCATTGAGCTTTATGGCCGGGGTCTCTTTACTGGTTCTGACCTGCATGATAGTCAGCCTGTTCGACTCGTGGAACGGTTCCCGAGTGGCAGTTTCAGAAAAATAACTATTCTCATTCCGAAGATTTCATAACGGTACATTCATGGAGCATCCCTTTACTTGGGTTTCTGCTATTCCCGGCTTTAACACTTTACCTGATCACGTTGCGACTTCACTGATCGTTGCTGCTATAGTGGTCATCTTTACCCTTCTAGCGCGCCGACAACTCAACGCCGCCGCAGACCCTGCAATACCAGATGATTCCCTGAGCCTACGCAACGTAGCAGAGCTACTTGTTGAAGGAATTTCTGGGATGGCCGAAAGCACGATCGGCCACCACTGGCGAAAATACATCCATCTGTATGGTTCGTTCTTTGTCTTTATCCTGTTTGCCAACCTGATTGGCCTTGTGCCTGGATTTGCACCGCCCACCGCCAATTTTAATGTCACGTTTGCTTTAGGGCTGATCTCGTTTATCGCTTATAACTTTTTCGCCTTCAAAGAGCAGGGACTCGGATATCTCAAACATTTTGCCGGCCCATTGCTCATACTTGCACCACTGATGATTCCACTGGAAATTATCAGTAACGCTGTCCGTCCTCTTTCTCTTGGCTTGCGACTTTTTGGCAATATGACCGGGGACCATATGACGATTGAAATCTTCACCAGTCTGACAAAACTGGTGATCCCGGTAATCTTCTATCTGCTGGGAGCATTCGTCTGCGTTCTTGCAGGCGTTTGTGTTTACTTTGCTCAGCATGGTCTACGTCGCCAACGTTATTGGCCACGGAGATCACCACTAAAAATTGCCACATTAACCACTTTCTGAGAGACGAAGGGGCGAGGAGTGGAAGAGGATAAGAGGAGTGGCGTGCCCACAACACTTCGTCAGGAGGAAAGTATGAAAGGAGTCCGTATGAAGAAGTTTGGGTTGGTTGGTGCCTTTATGTTCGTGATGTTGCTGGCGGCTGCCGGCAGTGCATTCGCTCAAGATGGGAGCGATGGCAGCGGAAGAGGGCTGATTGGCTTAGGCGCTGGTTTGGGCATGGGCATTGCCGCTGCTGGAGCTGGTATCGGCCAAGGGAAGACAGTGGCTTCAGCGATGGAGTCGATCGGTCGTAACCCCAACTCTGCCGATCGTCTGTTTCAACCGATGATCATCGGTCTGGCACTCATCGAATCGCTCGCCATTTATGCGCTGTTGATCACTTTCTTGTTACAAGGAAAAATATAACGATCACGTTAGCGGTCGTGGAAAAGAGGGGCGTAGCCTATAAGCTACGTCCCTCTTGCTTTAGATATACCCCTTCTGAAACAAATACTCCGCCATCAATACCGCTCCCTTTGCTGCCCCCATCTTGGTGTTGTGACTGACCAGCATATATTTGACCGCGTTCTCTAACGCCTGATCCTTACGCAAGCGACCGACTGACGTTGCCATGCCGTCTTCAGCATCACGATCCAGACGCGGCTGTGGTCGGAACGGATCGTCGTGCAGAATAATCATATGCTGCGGTGCTGAGGGGAGCCCAAGGCTGATGAACTCCTTACCGAAGGCAATCATTGCTGCACGTGCGTCTTCAACTGAGCATGGATTTGCCATCGAGACTAACACCGCTTCCGTATGTCCTTCTAAGACCGCTGCTCGGGTGCAGGTGGCACTGACGACAAAATCTGCTGGTTGAATAGCTCCTTCTCCAAGAACGCCGAGAATCTTACGTGTCTCTTTCTCAACCTTCTCCTCTTCGCCTGAGATGAAAGGAATGATGTTATCGAGGATATCGAGTGAGATAACGCCTGGAGAACGCCCAGCTCCTGACACGCCCTGCATCGACGTCATAATAATTTTCTTGAGACCGAAGGTGTCAAACAGCGGTTTCAGCGTAATAGCGAGGCCAATAGTCGTACAGTTCGGCTGGGTCGCAATGAACCCTTTCCATCTCCGGTTCTTTTTCTGCACGTCGATCAAACGAACGTGATCGAGATTCACGCCAGGAATGAAGATCGGCACGTCTTGCTCGTATCGGAATGCCGACGCTGTACTTACCACAGGCGTGGTTTTGGCATAGAGCGGTTCCAACTCACGCGCTGGTTCCGACTCAACTGCTGAGAACACCAAGTCGATACCGTTCAGATTCAGTGATGACGCTTCATGTACCGGCAGCGACAGTGCCTGCTGAGGCGGTTCTTCCTGGCACCACCACCGTCGTGCACCGCTTTTGGGATCACGGATCGCTTCGGCGTAACTCTTACCAGCCGAACGTTCGGAGGCAGCCAGAGCCTTTACTTCAAACCACGGATGATTATGCAGGGCAACTAAAAATTGCTGTCCCGCAATTCCCGTCGCACCAACAACAGCAACTTGTTTTTTCATAGCGCACAAATGAACGTGAGCGCCCGCGATTTGTCAACATCCTGTTGACTTCGTCAGCAGAACTCATAACACTGCCCCGCACGGAAGGAGTGCTCATGACAGTTGAGTTTTTTGAAGAATTCGAGATCGGTGCGGAGTACAAAACTCATGCGCGGACCATCACAGAAACAGATATCGTTACTTTCGTGAACCTTTTTGGTTTTCACGAGCCATTGTTCGTCGATATGGAGTTTGTAAAGAACCAGAGTCTGTTTGGCAGCCGCATCGCCCCCGGCTCTTTTACCTTTGCATTATCCGAAGGGATGACGATTCAATCTGGATTAGTGAAAGGTGGCATGGCGCTTCTTGGGGTCGAGGAAATGAAGATCCCCGGACCGTTACGCTGCGGAGATACGGTTCACGTTAAAGTCAAAGTCTTAGCAAAACGTGAAACTTCAAAGCCTGACCGTGGCATTGTCACTTCTGAACAACAAGTGATCAATCAAAAAGGGGAAGTTCTCCTGCAATATACGGTGAACCGGATGATCCGGCGGAGACCGAAAGCATAACGCACACTTCTTCCGGTGGACAAACAAGACTACCGCCGCCCACAGCCGCTCTCGCGTCTGCTTCCCTCTTCCTCGAAGGGAGAGGGCTAGGGTGAGGGTAAAGAACTACAAGACTATGGACTCAACTCTCATTTCTCAATTAACTGACATCGTCGGCCCTGACGGCGTTGTTTCACATAAGACCAACCTCTCTGTCTATGATTGCGATGGCTACACTCTAGAGAAATCTATTCCTGAGGTTGTAGTGTTGCCTCGCTCGACTGAAGAAGTGGCTGCCATCGTCAGACTTCTCCATAAAGAAAAAATCTCCTTTGTTCCGCGCGGAGCGGGGACTGGCCTAAGCGGTGGCTGTTTACCGATCGAGGCACCAGTAATGATCGGCACCAGTCGCATGAACAAGATCCTGCACATCGACCTCCTCAACCGTTACATCGTTGCGCAAGCAGGAGTGGTCAACTTGTGGGTCAGTAACGCGGTCAAAGGCGAAGGATTTCAATATGCACCCGACCCGTCGAGTCAGCAGGCGTGCACGATCGGTGGCAACGTCGCGGAAAATTCCGGTGGGCCACATACGCTGAAGTATGGGGTGACGACGAATCACGTCCTTGGCATGGAACTGATCTTACCGGACGGAGAAATCGTAATGCTTGGTGGCGCAGTAGAAGATGTCCCTGGATATGATCTTCGTGGAATCACCATTGGTGCGGAGGGAACCTTTGGGATCGTGACCCAGGCGACATTGCGCCTGACTCGTCAACCGCAGGCATATCGTACCTTTCTAGCTGTTTACGAGTCGGTCCACGATTCAACGCAAACAGTTTCTGACATTATCGCTGCCGGTATCGTTCCTGCAGCGATCGAGATGATGGATACCCTTATCATTCAGGCGGTTGAAGAGGCGTTCCATTTTGGTTTCCCGACCGATGCTGGTGCAGTGTTGATTATCGAACTCGACGGTCTGGCAGCCGGGCTTGAT
This sequence comes from uncultured delta proteobacterium, assembly GCA_963733195.1. GTDB lineage: Bacteria > Desulfobacterota > Binatia > Bin18 > Bin18 > VGTJ01. Next base: position 9,507 of record CAVTCR010000017.1, on the reverse strand, counting down.
CCGCAGACCGCGCGGATCATGGAGCTGTGCAAGCGTAACCGTGCCCGTGAAGTTCGTGTTGCCCGCGACGAAGCCGAGCGGACTGCTTTGTGGAAAAGCCGGAAGCGCGCCTTTGGTGCAGTTGGACGTTTAGCTCCGAACTATTGTACACAAGACGGCGTAGTTCCACGGACGAAGGTTCCTGATATTTTGCGGACAATTACTTCGGTGGCGGAGAAGTATCATCTGCGCATTGCCAACGTCTTTCACGCTGGCGATGGCAACATTCATCCCATTCTTTTGTACGATGAGCGTAATGCCGATGAGACTGAACGAGTTGTGAAGGCTGGACAGGAGATCCTCAAAGCCTGCGTTGATCTCGGTGGGAGTCTGACTGGCGAACATGGGATCGGTGTTGAGAAGATGGGACAAATGCCATTGATCTTCAGTCCAGAAGACCTGATGGTCATGAGCCAAATTCGCTCGGTGTTCAATCCCGAAAGCCGTTGCAATCCGAACAAGATTATCCCGATGCCGCATGGATGTATCGACGTGCGCATGCCCCGGCGGCAAGTGCCGCTCTGAGCAGTGACGAGTAATGAGGACTGAGTAATGAGTGGGGATGAAAACCGCAAGCGATTTGCTATTGACGGGCGAGAACCGCGAGAGATTATTTTTCCGGAGTCGGTTGAGCAAGTAGCCGAGGCGCTACGTTCGGCTTCAGCACAGAAAACAGCAGTGACTCCGATAGGGGAAGGTGGATTCCTGCATATTGGTTCTCTGCCGCGGCGATATGATCTCGCGCTTTCCTTACAACGGATGACCCGTGTTGTGGATTACCAACCCACGGACATGACAGTCACGGTCGAAGCGGGTATGTCTCTCGCTCGTTTACAAACTCTCCTTGGCGAGCATGGTCAATGGCTTCCGCTCGACCCCCCATCTCCAGAACGAGCGACGATTGGTGGGATCATTGCAGCCAATCTCAGCGGCCCGTCTCGTCTTTCTCAAGGAACCGTGCGTGACTTTCTCCTCGGCTTGCGAGTGGTCACTGCAGATGGCACGGTCATCAAGGGTGGAGGTCGGGTTGTAAAGAACGTTGCTGGGTATGACGTTCCCAAATTGTATTGTGGATCTTTTGGAACACTGGGAATTATTGTCGAAGCAACGTTCAAAGTACGACCGTATCCAGAGTGCCAGGTGCTATGCTCGTGCGTGTTTCCCTCCGCCGAATCGGCCATGGACAAGGTGCTACATCTCCTCGGGACGGAACTGCAACCATTCTTTCTGGAACTGACAAACTTCGACCCGTTTACGAGAATGAAGGAAAAAGCAGAGGCAGCTCATCTTTTTGTCGCCCTTGCTGGCATAAACGAAGAGGTCTCATACCAGAGGGCACGGTTGCGCGAACTGCTCGATGAAAATTCGGGAGCTGTGCAAGAGTTAGCCGAGGGACAGGATCAGGTGACTGCAAACGCGTTACGCGATTTTCCTCTTGCTGGTGACGCAATGCTTCGTTACAAAGCGAGCGTGTTACCTACACATGTAGCGAGTTTCTACAAAAAGGCCGAGGAGGAGGCAGAGTTACGTGGATTGGCACTCCAACTTCTGGCTCATGCTGGAAGCGGAATAATCTATGGTCATGTCCCGCACGATGGAAACGTTGCTTCGGAGAAATTGCTCTCGTTTGTCGATTGGTTGCGGATTCTGGCAAAGCAACTCGATGGCTCTCTGGTCATCGAACATATTGATCCTGTACTCAAGGATCGTGTGGATGTGTGGGGACATGTTGGGAACTCGTTTCCATTGATGAAGCGCTTGAAAGAGACGCTTGATCCGCAAGGGATTCTCAATCCAGGACGCTTTGTGGGGGGGATTTAGGACGTGGCATGTGATGCGTGTTGCGTGATGGGAACTGATAACTGACAACTGGCAACTGCTTATGCCCCAAACCAACTTCGTTGATTCCGAAAAGTTCTTCGACTGTGTCCACTGCGGACTCTGTTTGTCGTTCTGTCCAACCTACGTTGAACTCGGGACGGAAATGGACTCACCGCGTGGCCGTATTGTCACCATGCGTGGACTGCATGAAGGACGCTTTCAACTCAATGCCGAAACCGTACGGCATCTTGATACCTGTCTTGGCTGTCGTGCGTGCGAGACCGCTTGTCCTTCTGGCGTGCATTACGGCGAATTGATCGAAGGTGTTCGGCCTTATATCGAGCAAAACTACCAACGACCATTCCTTGAACGGTTCAAACGTAAAGCGATCAACGTACTCTTTCCTAATCCTCTCGGTGCTCGCTTCTTTGCGCTTCTTCTTAGAACCGGAGCGGCTCTGGGATTGGGGAAGCTCGCTCGTTCGCAGGCTCTGCCACAACAACTCCGTTACTGGTTTAGTTTGCTTCCAGAACCTGGCACGGTTTCTTCGGCGACGCTGCTGGAACGATACCCAGCGATCGGAGAGAAGCGACACACGGTCGCGCTCCTTTCTGGTTGTGTGATGCCGACCATGTTTGGCGCAACTAACCAGGCGACGGTGAAAGTCCTCCGTCATAATGGATGCGAAGTGCTAGTGCCGAAAGCGCAAGGATGTTGCGGCGCACTTTTGCTGCACAACGGTGATAAACCAAACGCCCTTTCCCTAGCGCGCCGTAACCTTGACGTGTTCAGCAAATTGAACATCGACGCGCTGATTATTAACGCTGCCGGATGTGGGGCGATGATGAAAGAGTATGGCGAGTTATTTAAGGGCGACCCTACCTATCACGAACGTGCGCAGCAGCTTGCAGCGAAGACGAAAGATGTGACCGAGTTTCTCGGCAGCATTCCGCTCGTTCCGCCGACCCGGGAAGTGCGCGCCAAAGTTGTCTACCATGACGCCTGTCATCTAGCGCATGGACAAAACGTGCGGCAACAGCCACGTGCACTGCTTCGCGCAATTCCTGGACTTCAGATTGCCGAACTCAACGAATCAGATTGGTGCTGTGGTAGTGCGGGAACCTACAATCTGACTGAACCTGAAATGGCCAATCGCTTACTCGAACGAAAAGTGAACAACATTCAGGCAACAGCAGCAGAACTGGTTGTTGCTGGGAATCCCGGTTGCCTCATGCAAATTCGCGCTGGATTGCAGCAGCGGGGGCTATCAGTTCGAGCGATGCATACGGTCGACCTTTTGGCTGAGGCGTATGAGGAGTGAGGCGTCAAACGTGGTGCATGATACGTGAGGTAGAATTTCCGTTTCTTTATCGATCACGCGACACGCATCACGCAACAAAAGGGAAACTGATGCCAGCCCCACAACTCTTCACCCAGCTATTCCTGTTGGAAAACGACCACAACTTTTCCGTGGCCAGCTTCAATGAGGAGTGACTCGCCGCCGATCGTAACCCTTTTAGAAAACTTCCGGTGTGTCTTGACGGCGGTTTTTGCTTCCGCCAAAGCAAATCCGGCGCGAAGAATTTCCACGAACGTTCCGTAATCAGCAGCTCTATTTTTTTCCAACATATCCCTCACCCCCATGAAGGGAAGGCGATTACAGCAGGATTGGAAAATTGTAAAGCCCCAATTTTTTGCCATCCATCGGGATTTCTTCTAAAGGCCAGTTCGTCTCAGTGGAAATTTTTTTATGCCCCCGGCGCGATTCGAACGCACGGCCCCAGGATTAGGAATCAAGAAACCAGTTGTGATATAGACCGATACAGAGAGTGAGGAGAGATGATAGAGGGTAAGAAACCAAGACTTTTCCCTGTCGCCTCTCACTCCTTAACCCTCCATATCTTCGCTTACCTCTTCGGTTTAGTCACACTTTTTGGGCACCCTAAAAACGAGGTCACGTCTTCGGAGGCGGGGGCCAAAAGAGGCCCCACGAGTCGGGGAGTCCCGTTCCTCCTCTGCCCCTTACCTGGAGGGAGATAAGTTTCTTTCGCATTCTGCCGATCTTCGCCACTAAAGGAGAACTCCTTATGGGATGGGCCGAGGAAGAGATGCTGACACCGAATGGGGATCGGAATCAGAGAACAAGTATGGCAAACCCCTGGCGAGCGCTGCCCTCAACCGCTCCCTATGTGTTGCCCCAAGATCGGCTCAAGGTGGAGGCTTTCAACGCGAAGCTCCCACCTACTAGTCCGTATAGACTCGAGGTCGATACGGTGATCCCGGAGCCGTTCGCTGGCGCAGTCACCTCCGCGCCTGTCTTGGTGCTCCAACTGAATCCTGGCCTTGACCTGGCCACAGATACGCCCTCGCACGCCGACCCGCAGTTTCGTACCGTCCTATTTGCCAACCTGCACCATGAGCAGACCGCGTGGCCGTTCCATTTCTTTGATCCCCGATTTCGCGATTCTCACCCGGGCGGGCGCTGGTGGAAAAGCAAGACCAAGAAGCTGGCAGAGGTGATCCCTCTTGAGCATCTCGCCAAACGTCTAGCTGTTATCGAATGGTTTCCATACAAGAGCTCGCGGTTCAAGGGCGGGTGCACCGTGCCCAGCCAGGAGTACAGCTTCTCTCTTGTCTCTGCCGCTATTGAGCGCAGGGCGCTGATCGTGATCTCGCGAAGTAGGGCATTGTGGGAAAGCTCAGTACCGGCGTTGCGGAGCTACCCGCACACGCTGACTCTATCGTCTGCTCAAAACGTTACCCTCTCGCCAAACAACTTGAAGCATAATGGTGAGAAGACATCGGCAGCTTGGGAACGGTTCATCGGAGCGCTGCGATGATGTGTCTTATGGGGGCGTAGTAACTAGGGCAAACGCATCTTCTGAGAATAAGACTTTCGTCAAATAGTCCTCATCCCACGCCAGGATACAGTTGCTGCGGAGTCCTGATGCACCCGACTATATCTATTAGCGCGGTAAACAGAATAAACCAGAGTGACACGCTCAGCTTCCGCCAGAAAGTGAGCGCAATAAAGACACTCTCGGTGACGTTTCGGACAACGCGACTGTAATTCGTGACACTTCCCTCTGACTTTCCCTTGAGGATTACCGGACACGAAAGAAGGTGTGGATGGGAGAGTAATTTCGCTACTCTTGGCCATTGTTCAAAATTCTCAATCAGCGGCTCTTTTTAAGATTGTTTCAGGTTGGGAAATCAGTTCTATTGATCTAACATTATTCACAAAAAATCAGCGTCATGTCGAGACTTTCTCGAAAAAATTATTTTTATAATCGATAGAAAGGTCGATCTGCACCCTGCTGTTTGCGCATTGCGTCGAAAAACATCTAAAGGTCCGTCTCCAAAGGAGTTTCTTCTTAGAAGGCCAAGAGACTCATGATATCTATCTGTGAGAAGCTGCCACGATGAAAAGTAATCGACTACTATCCCTCCTCTGTTCTCCTTTTCCGTCAGTGAGGCAGAAGTCCGTCCAGGTCTTAAACGGTGCGGGAGATGGTTATTGCCCTTCGGTGCAGGTCCTATTCCCGGGGAGAAATGAGCCTACCGCTCTTTCTTCCTGACACCCCGTCCGCGGTAAAATAGAAAGAGTCACAAGCATAGGAGGGGGATATGCACAGGGAAATTCCCTTGTAGTGCTCGTTGGACTCTTGATCTTTTGCGTGAATGGGTGCGTAGACGGTTGTTAACGGGACCACACAAAAAGTGGGGAGAGGTTCTAATCCACCAGGGGCGCATGTCCTCATTGATAATCAAATACAGGTGTATACCCCCGCTTCTGTGGACCTCGCACGGAGTCAGTCCCATACGTTCTATTTTCGCAAAGAAGGCTATCAAGATAATTCGTTCGTTCTCTACCGTAGACATGCAAATGCGCAACCTTGACCGAGAGTTTAAGGCCGGAAAGATGAGCCTCGATGAGTATCGAAAATCAAGAAAGCCCTCCAAGGGGACGGACAATAAGCCACTATACGACCTCCTACGATTCGGGGCACAATTGCGAGATTGGGCAGTTACCGCCTTCATCCTGCTTTGGCTCGCCATCCAGATCGGGGTGCCACTGTGGCAACTGACGAATCCCCGCCCTACTCGGTTCGGGTGGCAGATGTACGCAGTCGTAAAGTATCCTCCGCAGATCACGGCAGCACGCCTCGATGGCAGTAGTGTCCAGCTGATTACCTCCCGCTACCTGGCCTACTTCCGTTCTGATTTCCAACCCGGTTATATCCAGGAGCTCGGCAAGCATCTCTGCCGAGTCGAGCCGTCGCTCCAGGCAGTCGAATTATTTCGTCGCCCGGAGGGGACCGTTGTCTACCAGTCATGCTCAACAGAGCCCCCTCAATGAATCCTCCTGAGCTCTCGTGTCTTCTTGCTGCCCGAGCGCCAGCAGCACCGCTCGCGCTCGCACGAATTGTTGCAGCGCTTGCCGCTCTTCTGCATGTGTCGCCCTCTTGGCATGTCCTAGATCAGTTGGTACAGCCGATAACGCTTCGCCTCCCGTATGTCGCCGGGATGCCCACTTTGACTGCGATGGCCGTGCCCGTAGTGCTTGGTATCTGGCTGGTGGCGGGCCTTCTCTTCATGCTGGGGTGGCGTACGCGCTGGACAGGCAGCCTCCTCGCGGCCATTCTATTGGCGGTGGTGCTGTTCTACGAGCAGACCTACAGCAACCACCTCTACCTACTGGGCCTTGTTGTCACGCTCTTGGTGCTCTCCAATAGCGGGGCGGTGTTTTCGCTCGACGCGCGCCGACGAGGGCCAGAAACTCAGTGCCGGCGTGGCCAGTGTTCCTACTCCGAATGCAACTGTCGATCGTCTATGGCTTCGCGGCGGTCTCAAAGTTGAATGGAGCATTCCTCTCGGGTACGGTGCTGGTCGCGCAGGTCATCCCACTGAGCGTAGTGCATGGGCTGATCGGCACCATGGCCGTAGCCTCCTTGCGATAGGGTTGTCCATATTCACAGTGATCATAGAAGCTATGCTCGCACGTGTGGTTCTGGACGTTGCGCGGCTTCCGGTCGCCCTCGTACTAGGTTTGCTGTTGCACAGCGGGACGGTCTTGCTGATGTATCCCCGCCTAGAGCTGACAGTTTTCAGCCTTACGATGTTCGCGCTTTATCTCCTCTTGACGTTCGTCCCGCCTCGCGGGTTGTCGTCTGGATGATATTTCTCCTGCCATGTGCGATTTGGGTACGGTGGTTTCGCCGGTTGGACTGGTTTCACGTACATACCTTTCATGGATTAAGTGACCCAGAAGTACACACGGCGACCGGAGTGACACTGGAGCGGACAGGGGTGGCCTGCAGCTCATCGAGTTAGAAGGGCGGGGCATGCTGGTTTCGCGGCTGTGGGACGCATCTTGGAGTCGTTACCTATCTCGTTTCTCTGGGCACCGCTTCTTCGATTGCCGGGGGGTACGGCAGATCGGCGAGCGTCTCTACCGTTAGTATGTTGCGCGTCGAAGCTATGATCTCCAGGCCCCGCTTAACACTGACTTTTCTCTTTGAGCTAGGCACATATGTTGAAGTTTCGCGCTCGTAGAGCTCATTCGGACGAACACGACAAGATCTCGTTGCCTCGTCGCTCCCCATGGCATCACACCTTACGTCCGCACCGTATCCTTAATCACCGTTCCCAGCATACTCCGTCCCTCAGTGGACCGGACCCAGCTTCGATGCTGTCGATCACCGCGCGTGAGGACACTTGCGTAATAGTCCGCATGGTTACAAACTGTACAGCGCTTCTTCTTCACAGGATAAATGGTGTCCTTCCCGAGCAGGTGGTGCGTGGCTTAGGGTCAGAGGCCTCGCACCGTCTGTAACGCATCCGCACCGCCACCTTCACATCGCGTAGATTGCATAGTGGAGGCGCTGCACGGTACGTGGCGATCTCCTTTACTTCGCCGATTTATCCGTGCGGATTGGCCGGCCAGGTCACGGGACTAATCTCCCAGCTCGACCCCGGTGCAACAGAAGAGAATGCGCCGGTAACTCATTGAAATGCCATGCCCCCGGCGCGATTCGAACGCACGGCCCCAGGATTAGGAATCCTGTGCTCTATCCGCCTGAGCTACGGGGGCATATAAAAAAATCAGTGAGTTACAGCAACTCTCTCCACTGCTGAGAGGGGTAGGGTAGTTGAAAGGGTAGTTGTTTGAGGGGTAAACGCACGATCTAGCCGTCGTGCCGCCTCTCTCAGGTCGCCGTCAGCCACGACATGGTAGCGGTCAAATACCGATCGTGTTTTATGTCCCGCACATTTGCATAGCTACTCGTTCAGGGATTCCTGCTCTCACCATGTTCCTCACTGCTGTCCGTCTGAAATCGTGCCCCAACTTACCAGCAAGCCCGGCAACCTGACAAGCCTTGCGCCAGTTCTTGTAAAAGGTCTTGATCCGTCTTCCTGATCATGGAAAACCCACGGACATTCAGGATACTGGCTTGATGAGACTGCCATTGATCTATCAGGAGGGCGTGTAGCTCCTGAGTCAAATATATGAGCCTACCATCTTTGTTTTTGGTCTCTCCCACTTCTAGCCGGACGGTTCCTGTCTCCATGTCAACCTGAGACCATGTCAAGGGCAAGAATCTCGCTCCTAATGCGCCACCCCGTAGCATAGGCAAAGGTGACAACAGAACGGAGATGTTCAGGAAGCTTTGCGAGCACTGCTTCATACTCTGCCTGCTCAAAGAATCCCTTGCGAGCGTTGTTCTCTTCTAACGAAGGAATATACGGTTTCTTGATGATCTTCTCTGCTTGTAAGGCCAGATTGAACATCCGCTTCAAGGCTGCCAGTTCTCGGTTAATGCTTCCGTTCTTTGCGTCTTCCGCTGTCTGTGAGCAATGTACGCTTTGACATCTGCGGTTGTGATCTCCTGAGCACGTTTCTGACCGAAAAAGGGCCGAAGATGACAACGGATACGCCACTCGACATCACCGCACGATTTTCTCCCGTTCACCTGGTAGTCATCCAAGATCATTTCAGCCAATTCCTCAAACGTCACTCGCTCCGCTGCAGGGCCAACATAGCGGCCTTCTGCAAGCTGACCTAAGCGGGCTTGTAGGACTCGTCTCGCTTCTGCCTTGTCCTTCGTGTGAGCCGATTCACAGACTTGTTTTCCATCCGGGGTGTAATACGCGATGTAGAACACCCCACGTTTCTTGTAGACACTGCCTGGGTAGTGCTATCCAGGTAATGCTCTGCCCAGAATATGTCGCAAAAAGCTCTGTAGATTCAGGGCATTGGAGATTAACGTTTGCCCGCCAGCATTACTTGAATAGCACTATCCCGCCCATGCCCTACCGATTCACTTGCTGGGGTGGTTACTGGCCTATTCCCTTTATAAGTCCTTGATCGCTCAACTCATTTCACCGGGAATCGCGTAGTTAGGTAACTCGCTTCCTCGGTGGAGAGCCCTCCTGGTCATTGTATGCCTCGCATTTCCGTTCACGGAAAATCTCGGCCGCCTGGCGCCCGCATAAGTGCCAAGCGCAGAGGGATTAGCGGAACACCTCATGAGAGGCATACCGCTGAAGCATAGGGCCGGGGGGGCGAGGACCCATCCGCTTCTGCGCCCTCGAAACACAGGCGCAGAGACTTGAGACACTCGCTCGCCTATCACGCTCATGAGC
>CAVTCR010000016.1:0-45320 GCA_963733195.1 uncultured delta proteobacterium | reverse complement strand
CCTGCGTAATCATGTCGCCTTTGGCGTTGGCATTCACTACTGCTTAGGCGCGCCATTGGCGCGAGCAGAAGCAAAGATCTCCTTGAATGCGTTTCTTGATCGCTTCTCCCTCCTCTCACACAGCGCCGCTCCCGCAGTGCGTCAATCGCAAAGCCCGGTCGTCTTTGGGTTCGAACGGCTACCGCTCAGCTTGCACGTTGAAGGGCGCTGAGATGCGACTAGTGATTGATTATCAAAAATGCCGCAAGGCCGGTCAGTGTTCATATTTGCACGCGGAATTGATCAGGGCCGACCCTGACGGCACACCGCGAGTAATCATCGAAGCAATTAATGAAGCTCTGCGCGAAGCAGCAGAAGACGTTGTAGATCTCTGCCCGAGCGGAGCAATTGTGCTAGTCGACGGGTAATCAGTGCCATGCTAGCCTTCTTCAACCAAGCTCTATCAGGAATGAATCCGCAGCAGAACTATCTAGCCCTCTTCCCCTTTCAGGGGTAGGGTTTTAGAGAAGTGAGCTGACCGAGTTACAAAGGGAGAGGTCTGGCAAGACGACGCGCCACCGGCATACTGGGATATTGCGACATATTTCAGTGAGTTGGAGGGAGGCGATGTCTTGCCAACAGGCAGTGTATCAATGGACGCAGGTGGTCACTACCCATATGCCGCACTTAAGCAAACCGCAAGCGACGGTGTTGGCGTTGTGGAGTGTGGGGATGGTGTTGGCGCGGTCGTGTGCGCTGACCGCGGTGAGTCTTTTTTTGGCGACGGGGCTGGAGCGTCAGCCCAATAGCGTGCGGCAACAATTGCGGGAATGGTGTTATGAGGCGACGGCCAAACGGGGCGGTCCCCGGCAAGAGCTGCAGGTGGAGAGTTGTTTTGCGCCGTTATTGGCGTGGGTGCTGAGGTGGTGGGAGGGCACGCAGCTGGCGTTCGCTGTAGATGCAACGACGTTAGGGCAACGGTTCGTCGTGTTAGTGGTCAGCGTTGTCTATCGGGGCTGTGCGATTCCGGTGGCGTGGACGGTGTTACCGGCCACGGAGAAACATGCGTGGCGTGGGGAATGGTTGCGGATGTTGCGCCAAGTGCGGGCGGTGGTACCGCGCCGGTTTTTTGTGATCGTGCTCGCCGATCGCGGGTTGTATGCGCGCTGGCTCTTTCAGCGCATCGTGCGCTTGGGCTGGCATCCGCTGCTGCGGATCAATACCGGCGGGACGTTTCGGCCCGCCAAGAGCGCCCACTATCACCCGCTCCGCGAGTTGGTGCCGGAGCCTGGTACACAGTGGGTGGGCACGGGCACGGCGTTTCAGGGGGCGCGCCGGCGCCTCAACTGCACGCTACTGGCGCGGTGGGACGAGAGCTATCACGATCCGTGGTTGTTGCTCACCGACCTCGCGCCCAGTGCGGGGGAGGCCTGTTGGTACGGATTACGAGCCTGGATTGAACAAGGCTTTAAGATTACGAAACGTGGCGGGTGGCAATGGCAGCGCACCCGTATGAGTGATCCGCAGCGCGCCGCGCGATTGTGGTTAGCGGTGGCCGTGGCGACGGTGTGGTTGCTCAGTGTCGGGGGCCTAGCGGAGGAGACACTTCCGGTGAGTACGTTGCTGCCGTTGGCGGATGCCGACGCTCCCGCAGCTCGGCCCCTACAGGCGACGCAACTACGCTTGGTCAGTATCTTTCGCCAAGGCTGGATCATCATCTTGGTGGCCTTGCTCAATCAGCGTCGTCTCCCGCGGGGTCGCTTCATTCCAGAGCCGTGGCCGCAGCCTGCTCAATCTAACACACTGAGAGGAATTCCCGAGATGCTTCTGGCGGCCTAAAACCCTACCCCTAAAAGGCCCTTTCCCTCCTCCCCTGTTAATACGGTGGTCAAGCCCAAACCGAGTCATTCGCTTGGGGTCAGACCATCCTTGGTCAGGAAGGCGATCTCAGTGTGTCCTTCTCGTGTCCGATCGGACACGACACTTTGGACAGTCTCCGGACACTGTCGCTCTCCCTTTAGTCCGGCCGGTCGATCTTGAATATTCTCGCGCAGGCATCACCACTGCTATGGGAGTATAGAAGCGCGCGGCGCTGTCTGGACGTGTTGCCAAGCGCGTAAGCCGCGACGAATGTAGTTCGGATCCAGTTGCAGATGCTCGCAGATGCACTCAAAGGAACACAGATAGTCGTGCTGGGTAGACCAGAACCAGCTCTCGGTCTCCTTAAAGATCCGGTGCCCCTTGATATCGCGCGCGTGACAATAACGCACCCATACATGCAATGCGTTCTCGAGTACCGCGAGCAAGAGACGTTGGCCACCGTTCACTGTAGCGACCGCGTCCATAGGGACAGGAAAGAACTGGACTGGCAATGGTCCTTCATTGACGGAGCTAAGCCTCTTGCGATCGACAGGGGCCTCTATCGTTTTTTCACGAGGAATACCGGCAGTCGATGTAAGTGATCTCAGCCGCCGCCACGCTCCAGTGGGAATACTTCCCCCGGATTTTCGTTGGGCGTCGGCATTTTTTATGGGGGTGGTCCCCATAATTGAATCACGATATGCACGTCGTTGGATCACCATACGTTTTCTCGTCTTCCGCTGCAGTCGTGCTCTCGTATTTCACCTCATTATGAGCGTTACGGTTCACCCATTCTATTTACGGCCGCCGATACTCCTCAACCGGAAATATCCGCAAAGGTCGTGCCGAGAAACACATGATCGTTACCGTGAAAACAATGATTCGACTGTGTAGGGCTGTACAACAGCGGGAGAGAAACTGTCCGTTTTCTCCTGACATCGATCCATCGGCGAACAGTCATAGGCAACCGATAAGCACAGCCACCGTGATGTGTGGCCGCACCATTCGTCGAATCAATAACCGACTCAAGATTTTAGGCGCACAGTAATTCGACCCTTAAGATGTGGCTGGTCAGCACGCCAAATCGCCAAGGCCTGCACGTACAGCTGCGGGTCGTGACTCAAGGTCTCTATGGTCTCGACCAGACGCCGGTAGCGTACGTGATGTTCATGCTCCAGATCCGGCAAGAATGATCCAGCTGCGGTTGAGAACCCTTGGAGCCACATACGGACAAGTCCGTTCAACGCCGAGGACTCAATGCTAACGCTGTGCTGCAGTGCTTCCTCAACGCTGAGGTCAACCCGCTGCAGCGCCGCTTCAGCGGTTGCCACCGGATTCTCCACATTGAGAAAGACGTCACGAAGAACTTCCGGAAGCGATTCGATAAGGTCCAACACCCGCTCCGATTGCTCCAACAGCGCAAGACACTGAAGGTGGTCCTCGGCCATGGACCGCCAAAAGGCGCGTGCTTTGGCTGGCATTACGGCTCTTACCGCCAACGTTTGGTACCAGCAATGAATGCGCTGTTCATAGGCAATCAACTGTTGCAGGAGGAGACGTGGATTCATAGGCTCGTCTCGGGCAACTTTATCCACAATCCCCTACTGTCAGCCATGCCTTCAGATTTTGACACATCACCAATTATCTCAGAGCACTGGCATGACTTCCTTCTGTTTCGTCTCTAGTGTCGCTCGCCGGTAACTCTGACCGCGTTCATAGCCATGCCGGAACGCCACCTCTTCATAGGTCGCGGGTTCTTGCTGACGTAGCAATGCCGCTGCCTTCTCGTACGAATGACCCCAGACGCCTGGGTTTATCGCAGCTTCAAATCCCTGAAGGTAGACAACCTCAGTCGCAGTGAATGTGTCGTGAGGAGTATCAGAAGCCTTAATCTGGCTATCCCGTAGCCTGTGCCACCAATGGTCGCGTGCGTCTTCAAGATTCTCAGCACCAAAATCGCTGAACACTTGCTGCACCTTGTCTGTCTTCACGTCATCCGCTGGGTGGACAATCACAATATCGTGTCCATGTCTCAGCGCATCGCGATAGACAAGGACATCCTCGTACGACAGGCGTGGTCCCAAAGTCTTCTGCAACAGATCACCGACTGCCGCACCAACAGCGACGCCAATCAGGCTCGCAAGCGCCAAGGCACCAGTGGCGAGTAGTGGGCCAACCCCAGGTACTAGGAGGATTATTACGGCCCCACTCAGCGTACCACCAGCAAAGCCGGTGATGGCTCCGGCAATGTGACCTGCAGTGATCCCGCAGGATCCGTGGGGATGCGACTCGGGTAATGGTCCCACATGGAGATTCAGGATCGACCGCGGCGTAAGCATAAGCACCTCATCATCCGGCAGGCCTGATGCGTGTAACGCCTGCAAGGCAGCTTCCGCGGTCGCAGCAGAACGAAAAATTCCCACTAGTGTCTTCATGGAGGCCCTCCAAATCGAATCCATCAGGCATCGCCTTAGGCCGCACGAGTGTGCCATCCGGGCAACCTTCTCAGGAAGGTCGCCCGCCATACACGTCCCATGCGCGCATGGTTCATGCAACTACATATTTACGCATCACCCGCCGTCGATGGACTGGAGGTTACTCCCGTTTGCACCGTTCACTGTTAATTGATCGCTCCGTGTGACGTGAAACCTTCCTTTTTGTATGGCCGCACAGCGGCCGGTGCTTTCAAGCACCACAATGAAGGCTTAGTCTATACAGTGAAACGGTCGCTCGGAAACCCACCTGGTGGCGGTGTCCACCACGGCGGGCGGTTGTAGCCAGGAGGCGTGAGATCTCCCATAGAACACCTCGTTGTTGTTGAACTGGGGACGCTCGGACCATACGCACCTGTCCTGTCCCCACAACGCCCACCTCCATCGTTCGGGCGTCTTTTCCCTACTACTCCGACTCGCGGTAAACTGTCAATTCAGGAACAGCCCCATGATTCCATAGAAATATCACGTAGGGTGACTACACTCATCGGACTGAATTCGCCGAAACGCTCGTTACATGACCATGAGCCAATTGTCATGGCTATTACAACGTGTCTCCAGCTAGCAATTTCTTTGGCCGCGGTTTGTGTCTGTCATGTGATTTCCGTCCAAGATTTTTCGCCAGAAGGAGAAGCATTCGGCATCAGAGCCTGCGCCTTCAAATGATTGAGGAGTTCCCGCAGGCGGTGTTCACGGTCTTTGAGAAAATCCCGATAATCCGCAGTGTCTGTGTGTAAAATCTCCTCACGTACACTCGGGATCTCTCGTTCCAGTAGTTCGATGAGCATCTGTTGCTCTTGCTCGCTGAGGACGATTGTAGCCATGACAGCTCCCTACGTTTCCTTACATACTCCAACAGTTACACATCCTTCACCTGAAAGGTGTGCGGAGCCACCGTACATCGCCCACTGGTGTAGCAACGTGATCCGGTGGCGTGAAGGCGATTGAGGGAAGGCGGTTTGGCCTTGCAAGGTCACAGCACTTACACGAGGCTCAAACCGCCATTTTCCCTCGTTGAGAATACTGGCAAGGAGGTCAAATGATCTCACCAGGCGTCACTATCCGTTGGCATGGTGTCAGTCGGATTTGTTCGGACGCCGAGGGTTTATCGTTTTCTTCTCTTTATTGGGTAACGTATCTCCTGTCCGTCTGCCAGTAGTCCTCGTTTCTACGTCGGAGCAAAAGTCACGCCACACAATTACCCGTTGTCACGGATATGAGTGCTCGTCAGAAGTCCAGAAAAGCAATAGACATACACGGTTTTGTGGCGTTTTTCCTCACGCATAAACGAAGACGGAGCGATGGCAGAGCTAAGAGCAGTTCGAGCAGAGAGCGAGGTGTCTGGTACATCGGACAGAGTATGTTCACCCAGCACACCCATTTCGCGAAAAAGATCTGTAAACGTGGACCATTACGCATCCGTATGCACTGTGCGGGTCACTGTCCACTGGAACTGGACAGTATCAACTAGCTGTGATATTTTCGCTGACCTTCTCAGGAGTTAGCGTGTCTGTTAGGGTCGGACAACAGCTCCTCTTCCCGCAGTGGATTCGCACTCAGCCGGTAGTGTTTGAGCTTCTCATAGAGCGTTGAGCGACTGATCCCTAGTACCTTAGCGGCGCGAGACCGATTACCATTCGCCTGCGTGAGGGCGGCACGTAGCTTCTCTCGTTCAGCACTGTCCAGGACCTCGCGTGCATGACGCACCTCCTGCCGCGACAGAAAGGTTAACCCAGCGCTCACTGCTGACTCGAGAATAACGCTCTCCGGTGGGATCTCCATACTCGATGTCAGTACGACGGCTCGTTCGATGGTATGCTCCAACTCGCGCACGTTACCGGGCCACGGTGCCTCCAACAACAGGCGCAGACCGGCAGGCGACATCGTCTTGAGTTCGCGCCCATTGCGCTGACACGAGCGGGCAAGGAAGTGGTCAATCAACAGAGGCACGTCCTCTCTCCGTTCTCGCAAGGGGGGAACACGCAAAGGAACCACCGCTAATCGATAGTAGAGATCGTCGCGAAACTGACGCTCCGCCACCATCTGCTTGAGATCGCGATTAGTCGCGGCGATTACGCGCACATCCACCGCTACGCGTCGGATACTACCGACCGGCCGGATTTCACCAGTCTGCAGCACCCGCAACAATTTGGCTTGAAACATGGGCGTGATGTCCCCGATTTCGTCCAGGAATAGTGTCCCGCCGTTGGCTTCCTCAAAGAGGCCTTTCTTATTAGTCACTGCACCAGTGAAGGCCCCTTTGGTGTAGCCAAACAACTCACTTTCCAACAAGGTCTCTGGCACTGTCCCGCAATCGAGAATGACAAACGGTCGCTCGCGCCGTGCACTGTGATCGTGAATCGCACGAGCAATCAGCTCTTTTCCGGTGCCTGATTCTCCCTGTAGGAGCACCGTGGCATCACTACCCGCCACCAGATCTACCAACCGTAACAACGCCTGCAGGGGTTTGCTTTGACCAACGATATGGGGAAAGACGTGGCCATTGGCAACCTGTGCACGCAGGTGTTCGACTTCGCGTGTCAAGCGGCGCAATTCCAGGGCTTTGGCGATAACTACTTTCAGTTCGTCCGTATCGACCGGCTTGGTCAAATAATCGGTCGCTCCCTCCTTCATGGCCTCTACGGCGGAACGGACAGTGCCATGACCGGTCAGCAAAATGTACGGCAGCGTCGGTCGCAGCGCCTTTACCTGCTGCAAAAGGGTGAGTCCATCCATGCCTGGCAGCAACAGGTCAGAGACGATTAAATCGAATTCCTCGGTTTCCAACAGACGGAGTGCATCCTCTGCAGAGGCGGCACACACCACGGCGTAGCCTTCTTTCCCCAAGAC
Organism: uncultured delta proteobacterium; assembly: GCA_963733195.1. GTDB lineage: Bacteria > Desulfobacterota > Binatia > Bin18 > Bin18 > VGTJ01. The sequence goes on along the minus strand of CAVTCR010000016.1, from coordinate 38,139 downwards.
GCTCTCAAAGAGGACGAGCATATGCTCTTCGTCGTCAATCACTAAAATACGTTCTTGCATGAGCTTGTCATCTCCGATTTGACCCTGTCTCATACGTGAGCATTATTCAATACTGCACTAACGAAAACACCCCTTCCTCCGAGTAAAATTAAAATACGCGAGCCACTAACGCAGGAGCAGTCAGTTCTTTATTGTCGTAGCTGTGGGCTCGACAGGCGTGGAAGTACTGCGGAGCTGACGGATCACCTCTACACTGTCGTTGAAGGACCATACCTCTACGATCTTCCCGTCTACAATCCGGTAAAATCCCGTACCGGTAAAACGAAACGGTTCCCCCGACGGTCCAGTTCCCATAAACTCGCCACGATGCACACCGGACGCGATCCAACGCGTGGCGACAGTGTCGTCCTCCACGACCATTTCTTCCTCAGTAATCTGGAAATCGTCGAAGGCAGCCTGCAGCATCGCGATTAACTCCGTGAAGCGTTTAATACCGTGAATAGGTTCTGAGGTGTAAGGTCCCCAGAAGACGAGGTCAGGCGCGACAAAGTCAGGGATCGCCTCCAGGTTGCCTTTGCTCACGATTTCGGCAAAGTACCGTCGGAGGTGCATCTTCTTTTGTTCTGCTGGCGTCATACTGATGTGTGCTCCTTTGCTCTCTACATCGCTCGTCAGGGTGCGTAAGCGAATGTTCACCCCATATCGTCACATCGACTATGAACATATCACTGCCGCAGCGACAACACTGGGCAGTGGGCTTCACGCATCATTTTCTCGGTCAGACTCCCAAGTACCAAATGAAAAATCCCTCTCAATCCATGGGTGGCCATCACGATCAAATCAGCGTCGATGTCTTTTTCTACTTCAAGTATCGTACGTGCGGGATCGCTACTCACATGGAGGATGGGTTCGTGCTTCACCTCCGGTAGATGCGTACGCGCGAGTTCCGCCAGCTTTTGCCGGGCGACCTTACTTGCCTCCTTGTATCAGTTACGTGATCTCGACGAGCAAAACCGCAATTGGACTACCTCCAACATTCAGACAGCAGAGCAAAAGACAGGCCAAGAAATCTCGCGGAGCCAGAGGCACCTGGCATCGTTCTTGGGTCACGAGAGTCAGACGCGTAGCCTTGAGAAAGCGCCAACCTCAGCGTATGGAAATAAACGTATGGTGAAACCTCGGCGTAAAGTTCCCCTTATGAACAATAACCTTGTCGATCGGGAAACGATGCAGCGTCTCCTACAACACACGGCCGAACTCGAGCGCACCGTCGAGGCCCAACGGCAACTCTTGGCCGCGCACGATCGTGACTTGCATCACGCCCAACAGGCGTTACGCGATAACGAAACCATGTTGGAGGCAATCCTTAACCATGCGCCGGTTGCCATCTTCATTAAAGATCTCGCTGGTCGGTACTTGTTCGTCAACCGCCAAAGCGCACTCTATGCCCGCTGTGCCATCCAGGACATCAAAGGCAAGACCGACTATGACTTCCTGCCGCACGAACTCGCAGACCAATATCGCGCCAACGACCGACACGTGCTAGCCGCAGGTACACCGGTAGAGTTTGAAGAGACGCTTACCTTCGAGGATGGTCCTCGCACGTTGCTGTCCGCGAAGTTCCCACTCTCCAACGCAGCGGGAGTCCCCTATGCGATCTGTGGGATCGCCGCAGACATCACGAGTCGCAAGCGCCTCGAAGAGGAGCGACTCCACACACAAGAAGAGCTCGAACATCATGTGCACGAGCGGACGGCGGAATTGCGGCGCCTCAATACTCTGCTGCAAACCGAAGTCGCTGAAAGACGGCAGGCAGAACAGGCCCTACGAGAGAGCGAGGAGCGGTATCGTATTGTCAGTCAGTCCACATCTGATTACGCGTTTTCGTTTCACTTCTCAGCGACAGGCACGCTAGTGTTGGATTGGCTCACTGACAGCTTCACAAAAATCACTGGCTACACCGTCGAAGAAGCGCGGAATCACCCAAACCCGCTTGACTTGTACATCCACCCGGACGACTTGGAACGGGTCACCACGACCATCACTGGGCTGCCTCCCGACCAGCCGATTACGTATCAGCTTCGTATTGTGACTAAACAAGGAGAGGTCCGCTGGCTGCAATCCTCCATGTGGGCTATCGCCGATGCACAGGGTAAGCTCACCCAAGTGTACGGAGCGACACGCGATAACACAGAACACCAGTTGGCAGACGACGCTTTACGGCGGGCCCACGCTGAATTGGAAAGACGCGTGCAGGAGCGGACCGCCGAACTCGTACGTAGCAATGCGCAACTAGAAAAAGAAGTGGCAGCGCGCACGCGGATGGAGACCCGACTCCGCCGCAGTGAAGAACAGTTCCGTCAATTAGCCAAAGACCGGGAGCAGCAGCTTATCTTTTCTGATCGGCGGGTGGCTGTGGGTGACCTTGCGGCGTCCTTTGCTCATGAATTTAACAATCCGATTGGCATTATTCTCGGCTTTGCCCAAGATCTCCTCCAAGAAGTACCGGGAGACGTCCCCCTGCGCCGTCGACTGGAGATTATCGAAAGCGAGGCGCAACGCTGTAAACGACTCGTTCGCGACCTCGTCGATTTTGTCCGTCCAGCGCCAACCAATCTCGTGTGGACCGATTTACACAAACTACTCACCACGAGTCTACTCTTAGTGGCAACGCCCCTCCGTAAGCAGCGCATCGAGACGACAGTCGAAGTTGAGACAGCCCTCCCGCAGCTGCACATCGATGCGCAGCAATTGCAACAAGTGCTGCTGAACTTATTCTTCAACGCGATCGAGGCCATGCCACAGGGAGGAAAATTGGGCGTTCGCGCAACAATGACTGCAGACGCCATAGGAAATGGAGATGCTCACAGTCAAGAGGTCACCGTCAGTGTAAACGATACCGGACCTGGTATTGCGAGACGAGATCGTGACAAGATTTTCCAACCTTTTTTCACCACGAAAACCAAAGGAGGTATGGGATTAGGTCTCTCGATCTGCAAGAGTATCGTACAAGCCCATGGCGGGCGGATCACCGTAGACAGTCATCCAGGCCAGGGCACTACTTTTTCGATCGTCCTCCCGCTGATGCAACCCGACCAGCCTTTGTCGAGTGGCAAGTGAAGACCTCCTTCACCTCTGGTCACACGTTGGCGTGTATGTTGCGGAACGGGAGTGGAGCAACAATTTCAGTGGTCCGTTTGGGTGGTTTTGAGGAGTCATTGCGAGGAGCCCTTCGACCCCACTGCGCTTCGCTCAGAACGGGCTTTGCAACGAAGCAATCCCCCAGAAAATTAGCAATTGCTGCACACGACGACCAAAGAAGTGACGCTGTCAGGAATCACAATTCCCGCGAATGAACTGGTGGCGGTTTTCTTCGGTGCCGCCAATCGCGACCCAAAAGAGTTTCCCAATCCGGATGAATTCCGGCTCGATCGCGACCTGCGTAATCATGTCGCCTTTGGCGTCGGCCTTCACTACTGCTTAGGCGCGCCATTGGCGCGAGCAGAAGCGAAGATCTCGTTGAATGCGTTTCTTGATCGTTTCTCCACCATCACACACGGCACCGCTGCCGCAGTACGTCAATCACAAAGCCCGGTCGTCTTTGGGTTCGAACGGTTACCGCTCAGTTTGCACGTTGAAGGGCGCTGAGATGCGGCTGGTGATTGATTATCAAAAGTGCCGCAAGGCCGGTCAGTGTTCATACTTGCACGCAGAATTGATCAAATCCGACCCTGACGGCACGCCGCGGGTGATCGTTGAAACAATCGGTGATGATTTGCGCGAGGCAGCAGAAGACGTTGTGGATCTGTGCCCAAGCGGGGCGATCGCGCTGGTGAAGGCGCCGGGGAAATAGGATCAGTTTTATGCTCAACCGAAACAAGTCAACCTCGACCGCTTGGCTCTACAGGATCACCAATTGTTTCACGGACAGTCACTCCGCCCCTGTGCGCAGGCATCCGGCTGCCCTCTTGACACCGGAAGCCTGACAAGGGTTAGGCCCGACAGTGCCTCTTCACTGTACAACAAGATCCAGTACCGCGTCTTCTTCAGTTCCAAGGAGAACTGGTACAGTAATAAGCCGCTCCCTTGGTGCTTGGCCAAGCCTTTGGCGAATCTCTTGAGCAACGTCCTTGATATCTACTTCTAGTCTCTTGGCTAGGAAATCAACCCAATAGTATGTGGGAGTCTCTGGCCGGAAAAAACTTCGGAAGTACCGGATAATTCGGTTACTCTCTCTGTCGATTAAGGCTCTTTCCACTATCTTTGTTGCATTTTCCCAAGCATATACTTCCGTAACATCCATCGGTAGATAAACGACGTGAACACCTACACTTTCCTCGAATCTGACAGCTCGGTACTTTTCTGTTTCGACACTGATTCCCAAATCAATTGGGAAGCTGCGAAAAACCTGGCGAACGTTGTCCTGTAAAAAGGCCTTCCTGTTTACTTTGAGCGAAGCCATGATAGCAAATCGGCGAGCTTCCACAGTTCCTCTCTCACAAAAAAGTACATCAACCTTGGTTTCTAGCTCTGGATATTTTTTCGCTACATTTTCGATGGAACGTCTTGCGTCCGAGAGAATACGAAAGCGACCAAATTCACGTTTCAAATCTTCGGCATCTACACATTCCTTGGAAACCCGAACGCATGACAGCCGTTCGATATCAAGGCTTACCGCGCTTACCCGAGAAGACTTTCTTGTTAACAGGGCGCTGTCGATTCCTCTGCAAATCAGCGACCAGTAGGGTTCGGAGTGATTATTGAACAGTTCGGCGACCGCATATTCAAAAGCCTTTCCGATCCAAGCCTGCCGGTACCCCAACATCTTTTCATGGTGACTGTACAGATAGCCAAACCATTGGATCGTTGACTCCGGTATCCTATCAAACTCTTTTTTCGAGAAAAGGCGAGGAATTGCTAACAAATGAGCAATAATTGAAACACCTAAAACCTCAAACTCTGAAGCGAGTTTTTCGGCTCGCAACAAATGGACTTTTGAATCGACAATGCCGTTATCCATGCGCGCTTTGTGCTCTTAGGGCCTAACGCTTGGCGGCTGAAGCTCGTCGGACGAGCGAGCCTGGTCAAGACGGGCCGCTTCCTTGGTGGTCCACTCCAGTCACGCGTTAAACGTTGAGTGTATATTGCAATCGCCTCGCCTCAAGAGCAAGGGCAAGCTCTTCGATCGCATGTTTCGCCCTTTCAGCCGTGCGGTCATCGTACCAAGTCACGTTGCCCGACTCCCACGCGAGAAACTTAATCACATCCAGGCAATCTCGGCAGATGCGGGGCAGGCCGGTGACGTCAAGAAGCCACCGGCTGGGCAAGAAGTGGATGAAAGCATTTCTAAACTCGTTTAGCTTATTGACACTGTAGTCATGCGTTGGATCTGGCTCATACTTCTTGCTGACAACCAAGAAAAGCATGCGATTACTTTTGATCTTGTCATAGAGAGCGGGAAACCAGTCAAGTTTTTCCTCGGGTAGGGGTTTACCCTCCCGGTATGACCGCATCCACTTGGCCACGGTGTCATCTTTGAGCGCGAGGAGACCGTTGCTGTTCTCCAATGCAAGGACCATGAAAGCCTGAAGGGCACTCTGGAGGCCAAGAATGGCCCATTTCCAAGGATAGGGGTATTCCGCTACTGCCCGAGTGTTGCCCGCGGCAAGATGCAAGCCCGATATGGCTTCTTCATAAAGATCGGTTGAAAGCCAAGTGTCCATATGTGTCACTGAAGCCTAACGCTAAACTTCAGCCGCGAGCGTAGCGAGCGTCGGCCTGCGAGCTTTTGTTAGACAGCCCCTTCCGTAACCTACGTTTTCAGATCTGACTCAGGTAAGATCTGTACTGCGGAAACTGCACGCGAAAGAGGGCGTCAAGCTCCGAGCCAAGATCTGCCCTAAACAGCTTGTGCCACCCAGGCACTTGCCGCTGTTGCGATAATCAAGGTTACCGATAAGGGAACGAAAGGGAATAGGGTGGCGGCCAAAACCACCTCACCAATTCCGATAGCATAGCTGGTTACAACGTCCTCTCGATGGTCGGCAGTCACGGAACGGATGAACAAAGCACAAGCGCCACAAGAGACCAATCGCATTTCCAGCAAAGAAATAGGTTGCTGCTAAACGGCCAACCTGCCGTGCGGCACTCCACGTGGACTCATCGTTATTCAGAGAGCCTTGCAGCAAGAGGAGACCCGGTCCAAAGACCGCCCCAGCCATCTCCGCAGCGTTCAGATTCAAAAGATCATTCGCTAGCGAGGGGGATAGACCAGTCTCTTGTAAGAAGAGCTTGGCCTGAGCAAAGCTGGTCGGTGACAAGAACGGGTTAATTCCAGAGGGCGTTGTGAAATCGCGAGCGAGATGCTCCAGGGCTTCGAGGCGTAACGTGAAATCGTGTTCCTCGGGAAAGGTTTGTCGTAGCGCCCCCAGGGCTCCTTGAAACGTGTGTGAGCCATCAAGATTGTGATGCAGGCTGGACCCGCCGACTTTTATCTCGTTGTATACGTAGTCGATGACCTTATCGTACTTGTCACCATTATAGTTAAAACGCGCCGCAAGAGCCCCGCTAATGCTGCTTTCGATATCCGGAGTGGCGAGGGCGACTCCCAACACTTCGGCAGGTTCTCTCGAAAGGAGAGAATGATACTTACTCTCCCAGCGGTATTTCACTGGAGGAAGCTCAGGTTCTTTCGATAGACGGCGGAAGTAGTCAGACATTGATTTCGTGAATCGCGCGGTAAAGGGGTTCACATTTCTCTCGGAGTAACGAATGGATCTCGGCCTCGAATCTACCCGCATTCAAGGACAGTTCAGTGGCAACCTTGCTCTTCGCAGATCTCTTCAGGAACGGCGGGAGGCTCATTGTTCGGATTTGTGTCTCGATCATGTCTTTTACAACTCCACGGCCAAGCACATAGACGATCGCAGCCCCGATTAGCCCAATGATCCACCCGACTGGCCCACTAGCGAGGAGTGCCGTTCCCCCTCCTCCCGCCAGTGTGGCACCGACGACCGTAATTATCATGCCAATTATGTCTGCGATACGAGCCGAGATCTGCTCTTCGGCACCCGCAAGGTCTATGTTTCCCTTCGGACTGTTTGTTGCTGCCGATTGGAGGTCTGCTTTCAAAGAGGACTCAAACTCCCCAAGGGCGCTCTTTACTTTTCGCTCGACTAGGGGGGATTGCTCAGAAAGTTTGGTACGTATCCTCGTGTTCAGATCAGCCAGCAGAATCCCAAGAACTGAACCAGTCACGAACTACCTCAACAACTACGTTGTCGTAGAGATCTGCTCGGAGTTGAGCAGAAAGCCGGTCCAATGTTTCGTCAAGTCGGCGTCGCCACTGAGTGTTTTGATCCATGAAAGAACCTCTCTGTGTCGCTTCCGGGCCTACGCGGTGCGGCATAGCATAGGGATGCAACCTGCATCAAGAGACGACCTTACCGAAAGATACTCTGGTTACGTTTGATCAATTTTTAGAATTTCCCGCCAGGCAGCGATTTCACTAGGAACCGTCACCTCCTTTATGCCGATTTGGCGATACGTCGTGAAAAAGCGATCCCTTGCCTCGCCATTCTTTTCTAGTTTAGCTCGATACTCGTCAAAGGACGAAAAGAGGTCACGGCAAAGCTGCGTTACATTAAGGATGAGATTAGGAACACCCTCAATCTCTTTTACCGAAAGGTGCAGGTGCTCCTTCCAAGCGACAGCAAGGCGCACGATTGTTCCACCGACTCGAATGTCTGCGGCATTGGAATGATGAACGAAACCGTTCCTGAGAACCTCGTAGAGCGTCTTTGCTATCGTCTGGAACGGACCGGAGGGTAAAAGCTGTGAAAAGGCATCGGCACCTTTCTTCCTTCACGTAGCGATATCGCGCTAAGGTCTCGCATGCACAAGCGACAAGGGTGGCTACAGCAAAGTTGGCTCCTGGATCGAGAGTGAGAATTCGCTCAAGGTCGCAGACGGATGAAGCCAAACACGCGGTCGAACTTGTCCTCGATATCGGCGAAGCTAACAGTCATAAGTTTCTCTCACAAGCTGTCTGGCGACAATTCAACTGCACCATTTGTTCCTATTAGCAGAAACACGTTCCTATGGGTAGACAGAAATGGTCACATATAGACACCTCTGCCTGGCTATATGTAGGAGTCTCCATATGGCTACATCTAAATCAGACCACAAAAGATTGGCGCACCAGGGGTGTCACCCTGAGTGCAACGAAGGGTCTCTCCGAGAGATTCTTCGCTCCGCTCAGAATGACACAACCGAGTGGTCACATTATAAAGTGTACGAATGTCATGTGCTTCGATTTAGCCCCACACTTCGCGGGCAGTCTGAACAACGAGTTCGAGCTTGGCCCGCTGGTCATTATGTGACAGTTTGTTACCCGCGGCACCGCTGGCGAACCCACATTGCGGAGACAGCGCGAGTTGTTCGATCGGAACGTACTTGGCAGCTTCTTCGATGCGCCGTTTGAGGTCGTCCTTGTTTTCGAGTCGTCCATGCTTGGTCGTCACAAGACCCAACACAATCATCTTGCCTTTAGGCACGAAACGGAGCGGCGTGAAGTCCCCAGCACGCGGCGTGTCATACTCAAGGAAGAAGCCATCGACCTTGATCTCGTTAAAAATCACCTCGGCCACAGGATCGTAGCTACCTTCTGCCATCCACGTCGAAAAGGCATTACCACGACACATATGCACGCACACCGCCATGTCCATGGGACGGCTCGCGATCGAATCGTTGATAAGTTTAGCGTAGGTATACGTAAGCTGTTCTGGTTCTTCGTTGATATTGGTACGTACGTCCGCTCTGAGCTTAGGGTCGCACATATACGTAAAGTTGACATCGTCGATCTGCAGATACCTGCAGCCGGCCTTGGCGAAGCTATCGATCTCTTCACGATAGAGACGTGCGAGATCAGCATAAAATTCGTCAAGTTCAGGATAGGCTTGCGCATCGATCACCTTGCGACCACCGCGAAAATGCATGTTGGTCGGCGACGGAATAGTCTGCTTGGGCGTGACGTTCGTGACAGATTTCAGGTACGCAAAATCTTTGACGAAAATACCGTTTTGTGGGCGCGCTAGCTTGCCGACCACGCGGATACCAGGAGGCGTGAAGTCGATGTCACCCTGCTCGGAATGGAATTTGATCTTGATCCCTGCCTCGTACATCTCGGCATTCACGAACTTAGAGAGGAAATCCATATGCCACAGCTCGCGTCGATACTCGCCATCGGTAGCGACCTGTAGGCCCACGTCCTCTTGCAACTTGACAGCGTCACGGATGGCGTCATCCTCAAGCGCACGCAGGGCTGCCGCGGTGATTTCGCTCTTCTTGTGCTGCTCACGCGCCACCAGCAGCGAGGCGGGGCGTAACAAGCTGCCGACAACATCAGCCCGAAACGGCGGATTGGTGCGCTGTGACATGATGTTCTCCCTTCACCCGAACGGCAATACAGCGACCTGCTCCCTCGGGAACATCGCCGAATTGCGAATCTCACACAAACTCTAACTCAGCCGCACTATCAGCCACTCGCCGGTAATAACAACCGATACGGGTTTGCCCCGATGCATCCTTCGTATGACACACGCCTCCTTTGCGCGGGCGCACGATATAGAGCAGTGAATTCTGTTCACAGTTGAGACGGATCTCAACGAGATCGAGTACATCGCCAGAGGTCTCGCCCTTGCGCCATAGCTCATTGCGTGAGGTTGACCACAACACAGCACGGCGGGTTTTCTGCGTTTCTTGCAGTGCCAACTCATTAGCATAACCGATAAAGAGCACTTCTTTGGTGTCTGCGTGCTGTAGCACGACCGGAACCACTGCCTGCTTGGTCTCAGCGACCTTCTGCAACTTGCGAAAATCGAGTGTGAGCTTCGTTCCTTCTTCCAACGCGTTCATAACCGCCTCCTCAAGAATACCCCTGTAGCTGGTCTCGCACGGAGAGTCCAGCCGACATGAAGGCAGCCACGCAGGAGCAATATAAAGTTGCGTAGATGATCTGCTACACTGGTGGAAAGGGAAGGTGTACCAACTGTGACAGCAGAAGAAAAAAGACTACAAGAGTCACGTAATCGCAAAATCAACTGGAAACGTTGGGGCCCATATCTTAGCGAACGGGCCTGGGGAACGGTGCGGGAAGATTACAGCTCGTACGGGACCGCGTGGGAGTATCTGCCGCATGATCACGCGCGCTCGAAGGCGTATCGCTGGAATGAGGATGGAATCGGCGGTATTTGCGACCGTCAGCAGTTCATCTGCTTCGCGTTGGCCTTGTGGAATGGTCGCGACCCCATCCTCAAAGAACGGCTCTTTGGCTTAACCGGCAACGAAGGGAATCACGGGGAAGATGTAAAGGACTATTACTTCTATCTCGACTCGACGCCAACGCATTCGTATATGAAATTTCTCTACAAATACCCACAGGCGGAGTTTCCGTATGCGTGGCTGGTAGAAAAAAACCGTTGGCGTGGGCGGGAAAACTCCGAGTTCGAGCTTCTCGATACCGGAGTGTTTACCGACAATCGCTATTTCGACGTGTTTATCGAATACGCGAAAGAGACAGCTGAAGACATCTTGATTCGCATACAGGTTGTGAATCGTGGCCCCGAAACCGCTACCCTTCACTTACTTCCAACGCTGTGGTTCCGTAATACGTGGTCTGCTGGCCTTGATGTCCGGCGCCCATCATTACGCAAGATGGAGGAAGGCATAGTTGAAATTAGACACGAGTATTACGGTCAACGTTGGTTGTACTGTGATGGTGCTCCGCCGTTGCTCTTTACCAATAACGAGACCAATCTTCACCGGTTGTGTGGAGACGAAAATTTCTCTCCATACGTCAAAGATGGGATCAACGACAATATCGTGCACGGCATGAAGGAAGCGGTGAACCCAGCACACTACGGCACTAAGGTCGCCGCCCATTATCCGTTGGCGGTCCGTCCTGGTGAGACGACAACTGTTCGTTTGCGGCTGACGAACACCGCTCCGAGCATGAGCACAGACACCCTCTTTGCAAACGACTTTGACAACCTCATTGCCACGCGTCAGCACGAGGCCGACGAATTCTATGCCACGGTCATTCCCGATACTCTCTCGCTCGATGCTCGTAACGTCATGCGACAAGCATTGGCAGGAATGCTGTGGAGCAAGCAGTTCTATCATTACAATGTCAGCCGCTGGCTCAGAGGAGATCCCAATGAATCGGCTCCTCCCGCGGAACGGCTGAAAGGTCGAAATCATCAATGGGAGCATTTATTTAACGCCGATGTCATTTCGATGCCCGACAAGTGGGAGTATCCATGGTACGCGGCGTGGGATCTTGCGTTCCATTGCCTCCCGCTCGCACTAGTCGATGCCGACTTTGCTAAAGAACAACTGATCCTGATGCTACGTGAGTGGTACATGCACCCGAACGGCCAACTCCCTGCCTATGAATGGGCGTTCGGAGATGTGAACCCGCCGGTCCACGCCTGGGCTGCATGGCGGGTGTACAGGATCGAGGAAAAGCGCCGAGGTGTAGCTGATCGTAAGTTTCTTGAACGCGTGTTTCACAAACTGTTGCTTAACTTCACATGGTGGGTGAACCGGAAAGACGCGGAAGGGCGCAATGTCTTCCAGGGTGGCTTCCTCGGGCTCGATAACATCGGAGTTTTTGATCGTAGTGCCCCGCTGCCAACCGGCGGACACCTTGAACAATCTGATGGCACCAGTTGGATGGGCATGTATTGTCTGAATATGCTGACCATTGCCTTAGAACTGGCGCGAGAAGACCCAGCATATGAAGACGTCGCCAGTAAATTCTTTGAGCACTTTGTGTACATCTGTCGGGCGATTAACAACCTCGGCAATGAAGGGCTCTCGTTATGGGACCCACAGGATGGCTTTTACTATGATGTCCTACATCCAGAGCACGGGAAGCCGTTTCCACTGAAAATCCGCTCTATGGTAGGGCTGACACCGTTGTTTGCGGTTGAAACACTCGATTCGGATATCATCGATAAGCTTCCAGGGTTCAAGCGTCGCCTGCAATGGTTCATCGAGAATCGCCCTGAGTTGAGCGAGCATATCGAAACCCAGACGACGGCAGATGGGCGAGTGCTACGGTTTCTGTCATTAGTGAATCGCTCACGGTTACAACAAGTCCTTCGCTATATGTTGGATGAGCAGGAGTTCCTTTCTCCGTACGGTATCCGCGCACTTTCGCGTTTTCACCACGACCATCCGTACACCCTGGCAGTGAACGGCCGCGAACACCAAGTGCACTACGAACCTGCGGAATCAAGCACCGGAATCTTTGGCGGGAACTCAAACTGGCGCGGTCCGGTGTGGTTTCCGGTAAACTACTTGCTGATCGAGTCGCTCCAAAAGTTCCACTTTTACCTCGGCGATGAGTACCGGGTCGAATGTCCGACGGGGTCAGGACAACGCCACACATTGGGAGAGGTCGCCGCAGATATTTCCCGCCGCCTCTCTCGGCTCTTCCTCAAGGATGCCAACGGTCGTCGCCCAGTCTATGGCGGGACAGAGAAGTTCCAGCACGATCCGCATTGGTGTGATCTCCTCTTGTTTTATGAATACTTCCACGGTGACAACGGCGCAGGCATAGGTGCGAGCCATCAGACCGGATGGACGGGATTGGTCGCGAAGCTCTTGCAGCAAAGTGGGGAGTAACACAGGGGAGAGCAACGGACTTGATTCCATGAAACCCCCCGCCTCCGTGCAGCATCAGAGAGGAAGAGCAGAACTTCCCTCTATTATTGCAATAGGAGGTCCGCTATGAATCAGGGACAGCAACAGATGCGCACGAAATCTTCAATTATACCAATTGGCAACGGTGTTGCTCACGATTGGCAGCCAACGAAAGCAAAAGGCTCTTTTCCTGAAGTCCTGCCGAACGACGAGCACAATGCACGACTAGTCGCCAACGTCCACCCAACAGACTGGACCAATCCAGAACCTGCACCGCGCTATAATCTGGTGGTGATTGGCGCTGGAACCGCTGGACTCGTAACCGCCGCTGGCGCTGCTGGACTGGGAGCAAAAGTCGCACTGATTGAGCGTCATCTCATGGGCGGTGATTGCCTCAATGTCGGGTGTGTTCCGTCCAAAGCCGTTATCCGATCCTCCCGCGTTGTAGGCGATATGCGTGACGCTGAACGATTCGGCGTTCGTGTCCGTGGCGATGTCGAAGTTGACTTTCCTGCCGTCATGGAACGGATGCGTCGTTTACGTGCTGGCATTAGTCATCACGACTCCGTTCATCGCTTCCACAAAGAGTTAGGTGTGGACGTTTTTCTCGGTGATGGCCACTTCTCTGGACCTGATACTGTTGAAGTTGGCGGAAAAACGCTCCGCTTTAAGCGTGCCGTTATCGCTAGTGGTGCTCGCGCGGTGAATCCTGATATTCCAGGTTTGGCCGAAGCAGGATTCTTAACCAACGAAACCGTTTTTTCTCTCACAGAACGTCCACGCCGTCTCGCCGTGATTGGCGGTGGTCCGATTGGTTGCGAACTCGCACAAGCGTTTCATCGTCTCGGCTGCGAGGTCGTGCTGTTCCATAATGCCGGTCACATTCTCAATCGCGAAGATGCAGACGCTGCAGAGATTGTTCAGCAAACCTTCATTCGCGAAGGCGTCCGTCTGGTGCTCGACTCCGAAGTGCAGCACGTTGAGCGTACAGCAAACGGAAAAGTGTTGCACTTCACCTCGCAAGGCAAAGCAGACTCAATTGCTGTCGATGAGATTCTTGTTGGCGCGGGCCGTGCGCCGAACGTGGAAGGATTAAATCTTGAAATCGTTGGTGTGCAATACGATAAGAAACACGGCGTCAAGGTGAACGATCAATTACAAACAACCAACGCCCGGATTTACGCTGCGGGCGATATTTGCATGGATTATAAGTTTACCCACGCTGCCGATTTTGCCGCACGGATTGTCATCCAAAACACCCTCTTCCGTGGCAGTAAGAAGCTGAGCGCCTTGACCATGCCGTGGTGTACCTACACTGACCCAGAAATCGCCCATGTCGGTATGTACGAACGCGATGCTCAAGCCAAAGGGATCGACATAGACTCGTTTACTATCTCCATGAGTCAAGTTGATCGCGCGATTGCCGACGGTGAAGAAGATGGATTTGTGAAAGTCCACGTCAAAAAGGGCACTGATCAAATTCTTGGTGCAACTATCGTCGCGCGACATGCTGGCGAGATGATCAGTGAAATCACTTTAGCAATGGTCGGCAAAATCGGCCTGAAGACACTCGCGTCGGTGATTCACCCATATCCCACCCAAGCCGAAGCAATTCGCAAAGTGGGTGACGCATTCAACCGTACTCGACTGACACCGTTTGTGAAAAAGATGTTTCACCGTTGGCTCGCGTGGACACGGTAGGGAATTCATTCTTGGATAGACACGTACCGGACGAGGTCCCAACGGACATTACTTGACCCGCACTTCCGAGAAGATGAGGTGTGATTTCTGTAATACAGCAGTATTTGTTAACATAGAGAAGATGCGCTGAATAAAGGAACCCGTATGACCTGTCGCGAGTTTATCGAGTTTCTCTGGCGTTATATCGAAGATGAACTTCCTCCCACAGAACGTACAACCTTCGATGACCATCTCGCCAAGTGTCCGCACTGTGTAAAATACTTACAGCAGTATCAAGATACGGTACGAATGGGCAAAACTGCTATCATTGCTTCCAATGAACAGATTCCTGCTGCAGTACCAGAAGATCTCGTGCAAGCAATCCTTAAATCTCGCGTTAGCAGTACGTAACGTCACTCTCTGCGACCTTATGGAATGGTGGCTCTGGGCACTGTTTGGTTTAGCTCTCCTCTTTCTTGAGGCTCTCACTCCAGGGGGTTTCTACGCTATATTCTTCGCAATCAGTGCTTTCCTGGTTGCTCTACTGGTCAGTGTTGACATTGGTGGCTCGCTCGCCCGGCAATGGTTGCTCTTTTCGCTCTTGTCAGTTGTCTCACTGCTAGTTTTTCGTAATCGTCTTCTCGCCACTCTTGGCGGTCGTCGGCAAACAGCCGATGCTGTCGATACCCTGGTGGGTGAGGTAGCACTCCTCAGCGCCGACCTACTCCCTGGAGCGGTCGGGAAAGCCGAATTACATGGCAGTACCTGGAACGTACAAAATGGGGATACGCAGCAACTCTACAAAGGCCAACGCTGCCGCGTGCAACGAGTCGATGGATTGATGCTCATAGTCAGCGCGACATAATTTGGAGGGAACACCCTTATGGATGGCACTTTACTTTTCGTTCTTGTCCTGGCCGTTCTCATCTGGTTTATTTTTACCAAACTTGCCATCGTCGTTCCCCAACAGAGCGCCTACGTCGTCGAGCGTTTAGGGCGGTACTCAGGAACGCTCAGCGCTGGGTTTCACCTGCTCTATCCATTCTTTGACAACGTTCGCTATCGCCATTCGCTCAAAGAAACTGCACTCGATATCCCCGCCCAGGTCTGTATCACGCGTGACAACGTTCAAGTGCAAGTTGATGGCGTGTTGTATTTCAAAGTCATGAACCCAGAGCGCGCATCGTATGGAGTGTCGGACTATTTATTCGCTATTATCCAACTGGCACAGACGACATTGCGGAGCGAGATCGGCAAGATCGAGCTAGATCGCACCTTTGAAGAACGTACCCAGATCAATACCAACGTCGTGACTGAACTCGACAAGGCCACCGAGCCGTGGGGTATCAAAGTATTGCGCTATGAGATCAAGAACATTACTCCTCCCGCCGATATTCTCGCCGCTATGGAAAAACAGATGCGTGCTGAGCGTGAGAAACGGGCGTTAGTACTCACCTCCGAAGGTGAACGCGATGCTGCGATCAACACCGCTGAAGGACAAAAACAGCAAGTGATCAAAGCTTCAGAAGCGAAGAAGCAACAGGAAATGAACGAAGCCGAGGGAGAGGCGGCGGCTATTTTGTCGATCGCCGACGCAACGGCTGAGGGCATTCGCAAAGTCGCGGGATCCATTCAACTGCCGGGTGGCCGTGAGGCTGTCCAGCTACGCGTTGCCGAACAATACATCACACAGTTTGGCGAATTAGCAAAAACCAATAACACGATGATCTTACCGGCCAGTGTGTCAGATATCGGTTCGATGATCGCAATGGCCATGAATGTCATCAACCGCGGCCCGAAGGACGAGCAGACCAACAAAGATTCTTAGTCCCAGGTACAAAAAAGTTCCGGTTCTTAACTCTTCGTCAATTGCCGCGCCCTTAGGGATAACCACGATACCGTTGTCTGTTACCGTAAAACGTTGCCGATCGCGTTCCAGATCATACCCAATCACTGCGCCCGCGGGAATCTTGACGTTCTTGTCGATGATGGCGCGGCGAACCCGCGCATGGCGTCCAATTTCGACATCATCAAACACCACACTATCCTCAACATGTGCCCAACTGTGGACGAACACGCGAGGTCCAAGAATAGAATGTTCGACTCGTGCACCACTGATGATGCAACCGTTACAGACTAACGAGTCCAACACTTCACCTTGACGCTCTGCCCCACGAAAGACAGTTTTCGCGGGCGGTGCTTGTACCTGATAGGTACGAATAGGCCAATCTTGATCATAGAGGTTGAAGACTGGGCTGACCGCGATCAGATCCATGTGCGCCTCGTAGTAACTATCGAGGGTGCCAATATCGCGCCAGTATTTGATCGCGCCGCTGTTGCGATCGCGGAAGGGAAAGGCGTACACACACTCGCCGCTGCGCACCATCCGTGGAAGAATGTCTTTGCCAAAGTCATGGCTTTCATTCTGTCGGGAATTGGCAAGAAGCTCTCGGACGAGGGTCTCTGTGTTGAAGATGTAAATTCCCATCGACGCCAACGCGTAATCGGGATTATCGGGAATGCCATCAGGTTCCGCCGGTTTTTCCTGAAAACGCTGAATGCGCCAGTCGGGATCGACGCCCATCACTCCAAAGCGTCTTGCTTCAGCTTTAGGCACCTCAGTGCAGGCAACAGTGATTTCTGACCTACTGTTGATATGAGCCGCAAGCATTTCACTGTAGTCCATTTTGTAGACGTGATCTCCGCCAAGGACGAGCACGTACTGGGGCTGCTCCATTTGCAGCGTGTAGATGTTCTGAAAGACGGCGTCGGCGGTTCCTTCATACCACCGTTCAACACTGCGCTGTTGTGGTGGCAGGACATCAATATATTCATCCATTTCGCTCGTGAACACGTTCCACGCCTGTTTGATGTGGCGATCCAAAGAGCGTGACTTGTACTGTGTCAAAATGTGAATTTTACGGAGTCCGGAATTGAGACAATTCGACAAGGTAAAATCGATGATGCGATAGTTCCCACCAAATGGGACCGCCGGTTTGGCACGATCCCGAGTGAGTGGTGCGAGGCGCTCCCCTTGGCCTCCAGCCAAAATCATTGCCGTGGTCTGTCTGAGAGCGCTGGTCAGGCTTTGTACAGTCACGGTCTGACGCTCCATTCTCCGACCATGCGACCCGCGGAACGAAAAATCGGTAGCGCTATCAAGCCGCAAGAACGTGCGTGTGTCCATAGATCCCCCCTTGTACATGACACATAAAAATTAGAGCCCCCAGAATGATACTCTCGCAGCAAGCGAATAGTCTTTAGGGTGTACTTTTGCCACAGTCGCACGTTCCCTATCGCCCCCTTATGTTGCAGTAAGCATTTGAAATCTTTACTCTTTGGTTACATCGTTGAGCGCACGGCGGGCAATCCGGGTGACAATCGTGGTCACGACAATCGTCGCCACTAGTCCAAGAATAAGGATAGCATAATCAGCGGGGCCTTTCTCTCTCGCCATACCACCAGCCAGAGCGGCAACGTCGCCAATGACCTTGCCATAATAGACGTAGAGCAGCGTTCCCGGCAGCATTCCCACTGACGCGGTCACATAATCGACAAAGCGGACGTTGGTCAGCCCCAATCCGTAGTTTAATAACGTAAAGGGAAAAACCGGCGACAAACGCAATAAGAAAACGATCTTCCGCCCTTGTGCCCCCACAGCACGGTCTATAGCAGCAAAACGCGCGTTGCCAGCCAACCGGCGTTCAATCGAGCTGCGCGCCACATAGCGAGACACCAGGAACGCGGCTGAGGACCCCAGCACAGCAGCAAGGAAAACAATCATTACACCCTTGGTTAGTCCGAAGATCGCCCCACCTGCGAGCGTTAACAACGACCCAGGAATGAACATCACCGCGGCAACAACATATCCCGCAATAAACGCTACAGGTCCCCACACCCCCAGACCCTTAACCCATTCCGCAAAGATTGGAATGTATGCACCCCCTTGGCGCCCAAGTAGGATCAGACCGCCTACGGCGGCTACTAGTAAAACGATACGTCCCACGGAGAGTCCACTCTTTTCCATTTTCACCTCTGGCGTCGACATCTTTGCAACCATTTCTGACATAAAAAAATTCCTCCTGTCTGCCGTATTTGGTGATTTAGATGCGGACGGGATTCCGGGGTTTCACAGGTCACGCAGTACAACCTGTCTACTCATGCGTGTCGTTCTGAGTCTCTCGCTTCCGTTCATCCTAAGCGGAGCGAAGTCTAACGATCTTAGGATAAACTCCGCGAAGAATCCTTCGTCTCCGCTCCGCTCAGGACAGGTCTGAGAACTTCGTGGAATTTATCCTGCCTTCAGCCCTTCGCACGCACGTCAGGATGAAGCTCCAGCTGGAACCTGAAGTGTGAATCCTTACTGGCTGATTTAGACTTCGTACGTGCGGGTGAGAATCCCGTCTTCGATCCACCGCAAGAGCAAACTCCCAACTGTGGCGGAGACGTCCTCACTTGGGTTGACGAGAGGCTCCACGGTAGTGCAGACGCTAGCAAATGATTCGCCTGCCTGCATCACAGTGAGAGCAGCTTGTTCGATCGCATCCATACTTGCTTGATAGACGGTAAAATCCTGCCGCCACACACGAAGTACGGTTGACATCGGCTGCAGCTTGTCACTTAGAGTGAAACCTTCATCTTTCCAGATCTGTTGCACTGGCCAGGCGCAAGTCAGCATGAGTAACGCAGGAATGAGTCGAAACCGAACCGTCGCCCAGGCTTCAGCAGGAATTACTTGCAAGTCTTCCAGCCGCAAGGGTTCGGCATCCGGCGCGTCAAAGACATCAAGGCGCATCCGTTCGAGGCGCGCAAGATCGCCAAGAAAAGGCAATGAGGTACCTACTGGTCGTGTAGTCAAAAACTCGGCGAAGTGAGTACCAAGATAACGAAGTGAGGGATGAGAAGAGGGAAACTGCCGTAAATACGCACGACCAATCTCGCGAAAATCCTCCTCACCAAGAATTGCGGCGACGCGCGGGAAATCTTCTTGCAAGGCATCTAGCAGACGCGCGCAGTACATTTGCGCATAAATGTCGAGCCGTGCTTCTGCACCGAGTTTCCCTTGAGTGTGAATCACCTGCAGTAACAATGGGTCAAACCCTTGCCATTCCTCTTCGGGAGAATGAATCGGACGCGCAATCGAGTAAAAAAACCGCGACTGCAAATCACGCAGACTGAGCATAGGAAGGCTCCCAGACCTCATGTTCAATGGCACATGCACGTTCTGCCTCAGCACACAGTTCGTGAAACTCTGGAATTTTATCGTCCCACTCGATCAGTGTGGAAACGCGACCAAAACGTCGCACCGCGAATCGATACAGCTCCCATACCGGTGCAATCACCGGTCCGTCATGTGTGTCGAGCAAGTACGTTTCATAGGTACTGTGACCAGCCAAATGTATTTGGCAGATACGATCCACGGGGAGGCCTAGAAGATATTCGTGTGCGTCGAACCCATGGTTGGTCGCGCTGACATATACGTTGTTTACATCGAGCAAGATGCCGCAGTCCGCCCGCTGCACGATCTGTGCAAGAAACTCCCACTCAGACATGGTGGAATGGGCATAGGTCAGATAGCTGGACACGTTCTCGATCAGGATCTGTCGTCCTAGCCGGTCTTGGACCTGCTGAACCCGTTCGACAACATGCGCCAACACTTCGTCAGTGTACGGCAATGGCAGTAGGTCGTGAGCGTAATGTCCACCAACACTGCCCCAACACAGATGATCCGAGACCCAGGCAGGTTGAAAGCGTTCCGCTAATGCCTTGAGATCAGAAAGATAAGGCTCATTAAGAGGGTCAGTTGAGCCGAGAGATAAGGATACGCCATGCAAGACCAGGGGAGCCAAGGCTCTTGCTTTCTCAAGCACGGCCAACGGACGACCGCCACGCAGCATGAAATTCTCAGAGATGACCTCGAACCAATCGATACGTGCAGTGCCATCCCACACGTGAGGGAAATGCTGTGTGCGTAAGCCAACACCATGACCAAGATAGGGAACTGTACAACTCATGAGTGTACGACTCTAAAAAAACGAGCCTCAGTTGTTGCCGAGGCTCGTTCCTTTCATCACTTACTTTTTCTCATCAGCAACGACTTTGCCACCCTTGTCAGCGCACTCTTTCGCACTGGCTTCTACCCATCCTTGGCCTTTGCAAGAGTTCTGCCCTTTGCACCCATGCCCACCTCCTCCGCATGCACCCGTTCCTTTGCATGAGTTAATACCGGCACACTTAACCGTATCGCCACCGGCTTTGTCAGCAGCCCGCGCAGCTAACGAGCCACTTGCTACTAAAGTTGCCACTGCACTTGCGATCATAATGCCTTTACCGAATGTGTTCATTGTATGTACCTCCTTCGTGATTTTTCGCTGACCATTGCTTAGATGTTGTCATCCACTTATAGATTTCACGTCACTGTACCCGGTCCTAACTCCCTTCTTACCATCGTCCTGGGTTGCGTCTCCAGTCCACCTCCTTTCTCTACAAGGCTCAATTGTGGCCTATCTCGTGAGCGTTGTCGAATCCTCCAAGCGTTGTTCTCCTCATCTTGTTCGATGACCGTCACGTTCAGTTAAATGCGCAACGAAGGAAAAAGTTTCACCCTTACTATCAACTGTGCAATTGATAAGAAAGTTCTCTCTGGCTACAGAGAAGAGAGGTCAATGAAGACTTGTTGTGTCCCCACACGGCAAATGCATGGAGCAAGAAGCGAGGCAGATGATGACAACCTATGCTGAGGCACTCATAATCCGTGACGCCCGAGCCCAATACTTTGCTGAGAACGGTTTTGGTGATGGCGGATACACCGCCACATGGGTCAAAGTCCAGGCAGGGCCACTGCCGATCTACTTCCCCAACACCGCGGCGCGGGTTCGTGCCGTCCGTTTTCACGACCTCCACCATGTGGTCACCGGCTACGATACCATGTGGACCGGTGAGGCAGAAATCGGCGCGTGGGAGATTGCCTCAGGTTGTGCCCATCATTATGCCGCCTGGCAACTGAATTTGCAGGCCATGGCGATTGGGTTGGTGATCGCGCCACGGGCGGTCTATCGTGCGTTCGTCCGTGGACGGCACACGAAGAATTTGTATCGAGAAGAATTTAATGATGAATTATTGTCATCAACAGTTAGGGACTTGCGACAACGGCTGCATCTTGCTGCCTCGATTCCTACCCCAACAATGCGTGATCATCTCGCTTTTACTGGTTGGGCAGCTATCAGTGTGTTCACCTTATTATTATCTATCGCTGTCGTGCTCGCGCCGCTTGTTTCAATAGTGATGGTCGTCTTTTGAGAGAGATGGAGATACACAACTCTCACACCCTACCTCAGTCACGTGCATTACTGGGCCGGCACCGTCGCCAGGCACAACTCAGCCGCATGGGCAGGATCATCCGTGATCGTTACCAACTGCAAATCCTTAGCACTAAGCGTTTGGCGCGGTCCATCCAACATTTGTGCTCGCAGTGCCGACCACAACGGTTGCCAGAAGTCCGTCCCGAATAAAACGATCGGACGCGGCGTAATCTTTCCGGTTTGCAGCTGACAGAGGACGCTGCAAAGTTCGTCGAGCGTCCCAAGTCCACCAGGCAGAGCAATAATCGCTAACGAGCCTTCCGTCAGTAACACTTTATGTGTGAGGCGATCATTGACCAGGTGTACACGATCCGCACCATAGAGATTCCGTGCGTCACGCCGACGCATACCGAAGGCTTGTTGAGGCAGATACTCGGCACCTCGGTGCCCTCCTCGTGCGAGCGCCACAGATAACGACCCAGGACCTCCGGCCCGTGTCGGCACTCCAGCAATCGCTAACCGCCGCGCAATCTCCTCGCATGCTACGACGCTCCGGTCATCATTCCGCAGGCGCGACCCGCCCAGCACGGTCACGGCTGGTGTCAGCCGCTCAAGATACTCGAGTCCCTCCACAATTTCGTGGGCAATACGTCGTCCGAGTTGTTCAAGCGGTTCTTCACTACCAGTCTGCTCGCTGTCAGTTGTAAGCGACTGTAGAGTTTCTTCGGGTTCGTCACAAAGCTTTACCAGAGCAAAAACGTTCTGAGGTACGGTCTCTCGTCTTGCACCCAAGGTACTTTGCCGAAGCGCCTCGGCCAATGGTCCCCAAAAATCGCGACCAAAAAGGACAAAGGGGTGATTGAGGCGGCCTGCACTCTTGAGACGCCAGACTTCAAACAGTTCGTCAAGGGTGCCAAATCCTCCCGGAAAGATGACGATGCCCAAGGTGTTCGCATAGAGCATCAGCTTGCGCGTCGGAAAGTGGGCGAGATCGAGCGACACATCAATCGCCGGGTTGATACTTTGTTCAAACGGTAACTTGATGTTGAACCCTTGGGTTAACGCTTGCGGGCGTTCGTGCTGTTCATAGGACGTACCATCACTACCATTGCCGTTTCCGCCCCACACACCGTTTTCATGTAACTTGCGGTGAAATCCCGCCGGGACCGCCGTCATGATCCCTGGCCCGGCTCCCGTCCGGGGTGGAATCCCGGTCATCGCCAGGAGTTCTCCCATACGTTCTGCAGCCTGATAATACACATCATCTGGACGGATACGCGCGCCGCCAAAAAAAGTAATCGCTGCGGGAAGTCTCTGGAGCAGAGTGAGGCCGCTCTCGAGTTCAGCCACAAGATCTTGGGCAAGCGCACTCAGCTCTTTGTAGCGGGCAATAGCACCCCAAACACCACGAGTTGCTGGTGAAGTTGGCATAAAAGGAAGTGAAAAAACCTCTGATGGGTGATACAGTTCCATAACTCTCGCTTTAGTTGTCCATCAGGAAGCTATCGGCGATGGTGGACACCTCTATAGCGAGAGGCACTTACTCTTCCATTCCGCGCTACTCGTCCATACGACGTTGCCAGAGAAAATAAACCGGTACTCCAGTAAGAACGAGTAGTAGTCCTGGCCAAGTATACGCAGGTTTCACGAACAATAGGTTAACCATAATAATAGACGCAATTAGAACATATAGTCCTGGTACCCATGGGTACCCATAGACTCGATAGGGGCGCTCGGCCTCTGGACGCGTATGGCGAAGAATAAAAAGACCGATAACTGTCAACACGTAAAATAGTAACGCAGCAAAGATGACATAGTCGAGCAGGTTGCCGTAAGTCCCGGACAGCGTCAGGAGTGACGCCCATAGCATCTGTAGCCATAAGCCACCTGCAGGTACGCCAGCTTCATTTAGATGACCTGTCCGTACGAAAAACAGTCGGTCTCGCGCCATCGCGTAATACAGGCGAGGACCAGCCAAAATAAGGCCGTTGAGACAACCAAAAGTGCTCACCATAATGGCCACGGCCATTATGGCCACGGCACTGGGACCAAAAATGATCGACGCGGCAGCCGTCGCGACCCGGTCCTCAGTTGCATACTGAATACCTCGCTCTGCTACAGTCACCCCTGTCCCTACCCCTTCTAGTGGTAGTAAACAGAGATACGCAACATTGGTGAGCAGATAGAGTACCATTACAATAACCGTACCGCCGAGCAAACTCAGCGGTAGTGTCCGGTGTGGATTTTTTATCTCACCAGAAGTGAAGGTTACATTATTCCACGCATCTGACGAGAACAACGGCCCAACCATTGCCCCACCCACTAACATCAGAAATCCCAGTGACAGAGAAGAAGCCTTCCACGGCATCGTGAAATTCGCACTTACCGCGGTTGTCTCACGCGCGAAGACGAGCCCTAAGAGAATGAGGGTTACCAGTACAATAATTTTTGCTGAGGTGAAAATATTCTGGATGATTTTTCCCTCGCGTAACCCACGACTATTCGACCAGGTTAGCAAGGCGATAACACCAATCGCTACGACGCGTTGCGTAGAAAACGAAACGCTGCCGATCTGAAATAAACTGTGTTGCGGTGAAATCCACGGAATGAGGACGCCAAGAAATTTAGCAAACGCCACCGCGACTGCGGCAATCGTTCCAGTTTGAATGATCAGGAATAGCGTCCAGCCATAGAGAAAGCCAAGCAACGGTGAATATGCTTCTCGGAGGTAGATATACTGACCGCCAGCGCGTGGCATCATCGCGGCAAGTTCGCCGTACGACAACGCCCCAAGAATAGTAACAACTGCACTCAGACCCCACACGAACAGCAGCCATCCTGGTGAGCCAACCGTCCGCGCTACGTCCGCTGAAACGATAAAGATCCCCGAGCCGATCATCGACCCGGCAACGATGGCACTGGCATCAAACAGACCAAGCTCGCGGTGGAATTGTCTTTGAGGAGAGACTAAAGTCCTTTGTGCGGTCAGCTTCGCCTCGGAATGATTCATAGGCTCGTGCTTCGTTCTCTCTTAGCTTCCCGCTCGATCTCGGCTCTCGCTGATGAGAACGAAGAGACACAATAAGGAACAAGAAATGTCAACAACATCTTTCCTATGGTACGAAGCGAATAATTTCCACTCAATAGAACTTCATATTGGTTGATTACGGTGAGAATTGGGCCGACAATTGCGGCAACTTTCACTGCGCGCAGCACGGTTCCCCGCTGAAACCAGTAATGTAACAGCTTCCGCATATGGCCGCACGTCGATTCGTGTCATTATCGTGAAGCAAGCTCGCACTCGCTTTTCGCTACCGGCCTGCAGTGACCTTCTGATATCCGTCCTTCCCTTTCCGCACTTTGCGATCTTTGATCCAGCGATTTAACCCTGCATAAACCTGCTCCATAGGTTTGCCGGATTTTAGGCTTACTTCCTTGGACGTGAAGGTTTCAGGCAATTCCTTGAGGACAAGGTTCCAATCAAGACGTATCCGCGAGGAGCTTCCACCAAACGCGCCCGTCCGTTCATTGACAACAGTTTGCAAACGTTGGACATCCTGTTTCAAAGCAACCAACTCTTTCTCTTTTTGTACAATTTCACGCCGGAGAGAGGTAAGAATCTTACCCGCTTGCTTCTTAAGAATATTAACCGCATCCCGTGACGATTTCGTGCGAGGCATAATACACACGCTCCTTATAGCCAAAAATGAAGCGAACGGTAACAGAAAGTTTTTCTAACAGCAACCTCAGAAAGGTTCGACACAATCCTAATATTATCGCAATCTTGTCAGTAAACCACCAGAATGAGCAGGAATAATACCTCACTAACAATGAATTACCTAGAGGGTCGCTCTTGAATCTCCTCAGTAAACTGCTGCACTCCAACTTCCCATGCAGGGAGTACAATGTACGGATCTTGGATCGTTGTGAGTACCGAATAGGCCGGGCGTCTAGCAGGTCGGGGGAATTCAGTAGTTTGTATCGGGGATACCGAGGTCTCAATGCCCAGTAGTTGGTACAGCATACACGTCAACTCATACCAACTTGCTTCTCCCTGTCCAGCAAAATGATAGAGTCCATAGCTTTTGGTCGTCATTAGACGTACAAGCGCATCTACCAGATGGGGGACGTAGGTCGGAGAGCCACGTTGATCGTTGACGACCCGTACTTCCGATTGTTGCCGAGCTAATGTGCACATCGTTCTGAGGAAATTTTTGCCAATGATATGGTACAGCCATGCCGTACGGATAATATAATGGCGTGGATTAAGTGCCCTGACTGCTTCCTCTCCTGCAAGTTTGCTCTCGCCGTAGACTGATTGCGGCCCCGTACGGTCGAACTCATGATACGGTCGTTTCCCGGTGCCAGAAAATACATAATCAGTTGAGACATGGAGAAGTGGAATCCCGTGAGCAGCGGTTACAAGTGCGAGATTTCGTGGTCCGAGCGCATTACTACGATAAGCAGCCTCTGGCTCACTCTCTGCTCCATCCACGTTGTTATAGGCAGCAGCATTGATGACCAGATCAGGCTCCACATGTTCTATTTCTGTGCGCACGGCTGACAGTTGCGTAATATCAAGCTGGGCATGCGTGAAGGCATGAATCTTATGGTCCACCAACGCCTGAGGTAAAGCGTACCCAAGTTGTCCACCAGCTCCAGTGATGAGAATCTTCATCGCCTGTTCTTCCTCAAACAAAAAATAAGGGGCGTGTCACCTCTTGGTCAGGTTACGACACGCCCCTTGAATTAACAGGGGCTTAAAGCCCCTTGTCTCTTTTCTCTACACCTAGCCCTTAAACTCAGGAATGATATGCTTGCCAAACCATTCGAGTTGTCGTTTTGCTTCATCCCAGGATAGGAGTCCCTGGTCGAAATACCATCCGAACCATTCAGGGTTAGCATTCTTCTGCAGCGCCTCAAATTCCCGCTTCATGTCATCGATTGTTCCAACCAGTGCATACTTCGCTTCCACCATACGCTCAAAGGTCTGTGGCACTGGCGTTGTCTCACCTGGATAACGATAGGCTTCAAAAAAGCCGAACCCAGAAAAGTATTCGATGAACCCCGTGCCCTGTGCGTGCGTTCCTAAGGAATACGCTTCGGTATAATTACGCCCGAGATGCACGGAACGGAACACTCCGACACTTTGCCCCATCTCTAGTTTCCGTCCAGCTTTTGCCGCTTCTTCTTTGTACGCCTCACAGAGCTGCCGAAACGACGGGGGATGCGATACGAGAATCCACGGAACGATATTTTCGGCAGCACACCATCTGATGGTTTTTTCACTCACTGAGAAGGGCTGCCAGATTGGCGGATGCGGCTGGGTATAAGGCTTCGGAATCACGCAAATCCGCTGCACAACACCATCTTTGTCAACCTCTCCAGGCGCACCATACTTTGCGGTCCAGTTTTTCGCCACTGGCCAGCGGCGGATTCCCTCATCATGTGGGGTCGGCACCTCGTAGTATTTTGTCTTGAAACGGATCGTTTCTTGCGTCCACGCCATTTTGACAATCTTAAAAACTTCTTCAAACACGGCACGGTTGTGGGCATCAACTTCGGAACCATCCATCGGCGCACCGGTCACATGGTAATGTTGCCCGAGAACGTTAGTCCAGCGATCTTGGTAGCCACGGGCAAACCCGGCGATGAAGCGTCCTTTAGTGAGGTGATCCAGGATTGCAACCTCTTCAGCAACGCGGATCGGGTCCCAGGTAGGTAACACCAATCCCAACGAGGCAAATTTGATGCGCTTAGTGCGGGCCGCAAGGTCAGTGTACAACATCAACGGAGCCACCGAAGCCTCAAAGCCTTCAGAGTGGAAGTGATGCTCGGTTGTTGACATAGCATCAAAGCCCAAGTCTTCGGCCATCTGCGCGATATCGCGTACCTCTTGCAACATCTGCTGGTACTTATCGTTGTTGCGTCCAATCGGTCGTAACCGTTCACGCTCCTCAGACGTTCCTGGAATCGTCGGTAAAATGAAGAGATTAAATTTCATGAGGAGTCTTCCTCCTTATCCTTTCGTTTGTACTGCGATGGTACGTCACACGTAATATGCAACATGTGATACGTAATGCGTGATACATGATTTCGCAGTCTTCAGTGTACGTTTTACTCTTTACACTTTACTCTTCATAGTGTCCTATCGATTCTGCAGCACCTTTGCCAGCACTGGCATCAAGTATTTCTTGAAGGTGACAGGGTTCTCGCTCATCGGGAAATGGCCGATTTCTTCCATGATGACGCATTCTGAACCTTTGACTTTTTTCGCTGTCTGCTCGGTCATTTCTGGTGTACAGGCAAAGTCATACACCCCAGTCATAAAGTAGATTGGTACTTTGCCATTGAGTTTACTACAGAGTTGCCGGAAGTCGTGATCCACACTGTAGAAGTAGAGGTCGCCCTTGAAGATTCCAGGGCCACCTTGCGCATAATACCACCAAGTTTCTTGGCGGTATTCGAGCGGACTCTGCGGAGCCATGAGGCCATACACTGAGGTGGCTGCAACCTCGCCTCCGTGCATGTGCGGATTCCACAACCAGTCTAACCACCACCCTGGAGAGTAGTCACACGCTTCAATCGCAATAAGCGAACGAACATCATTGGCAAAATTGAGCGCCAAGTGGAGGCAAATGTTCCCTCCCATCGAGCTGCCCATAATGACGGGTTTTTCGAGGCCGAGTTCGCGGCAAAATGCCATGAGGAACTCAGAATAGAACTTCGCAGTTAGCTTATATTCCTCCTTCCACCACCCTTTAGGAGGAATAGATTTCCCATGTCGAGGGAGATCCAATGCAATAACGCGGAAATTGCGATTGATATCGGGATCACAGAGTTGATGTCGCCATTCACGCGAGTCGGTCCCTGCCGTATGCAAACACACTAAGGGTATCCCTTGACCAGCCTCTTCATAATAGACCCGGTACTCTTCGCCTTCGTAGGGTACGTAAATATAACGTCCAGTGATGGGTTCAATCTTCGCCATGGGATATCCCTCCTTACTCTTTCACGTTGCGCATCAGGTCGAGCGCCCAGGTAAACGCCCGCAAGTTTTGCCACATCACTTTTACATTACCCTCGATCTTCAAGCGGCCGTGCAGTGGGTGTGCCATCGCCCAGATGTCGTTATACATGGGTGGAGGAACAGGCTGGATGAACTTTCCCCAGGTTTCCTGAGGGCCCCGCAACGCAAAATCGTACGTGGTTTCAGGCCCAATGTTTTGTGCCACCCGCGATAACGTCCCATTCACGAACGAAACAACGTAGACCGCACTGCCAAACTCCATCAATATATCAGCACTCAAATGCCGACCAATGACTTTCGTTACGCTGTCCTGGTTGACCAGGGTTTGCCAGCGTTCCATCCATCGCGCATCGAACGCAGCCATGATGTCCTCCTTACTTTACCAGTTGTCAGTTCTCAGTTGTCAGTC
Organism: uncultured delta proteobacterium; assembly: GCA_963733195.1. GTDB lineage: Bacteria > Desulfobacterota > Binatia > Bin18 > Bin18 > VGTJ01. Next base: position 9,011 of record CAVTCR010000016.1, on the reverse strand, counting down.
CTCGGTAGAAGGATAAAGGGCAAAGGATAAGGGATAAAGGCAAATGAGAGCTGTTCTCTACTCTTCCATTATCCTTTCTCCGTTATCCTTTATCCCAGATTCCCTACTAACTACTGACTACTTTCTTTCTGGCTTTCTTACGAAAATACGGCATCACTTCTTTGGCAAAGAGTTCCATACTCTTCTGCACTTTTCTCGGATCGACGCCTGGGAGCGGCATCGCCACAACGAGATGCGTACAACGCGTCCGCCGTTGATAATCTTCGATTAAACGAATTGCATCATCGGGGGTGCCAATAATGAGCGGCTCACCGAAGAGTTGGGCCGTGTCACTCTCACGGAGTTTGCCTACACGTGGCAGGTCCATACCATAGGCGGTATCGCCCGGCAGGTCGTTTGCTTCGGTAAACCATCTCCCGTAGCAGCTCAACATGTGATGCACCCCTTCTTCAGCCTCATCCCAAGCTTTTTCCCGTCGCGTCGCTACAAAGACGGTGCGGAGCTGAGCAATATAGAAGTCCTCTACACGCTTTCCGTTCTCCTTTAGCGCAGCGTCATACATCTGCTGCTGATCTGATCCACCAGTTCCCATCAGGTGATAGCCGTTGCGAGCTGCACGGGCGGTTGATTTCGGCCCCCGTGCAGCAAACCAGATTGGTGGATACGGTTTTTGGACAACGTTAGGAACAACTGTGATGTTGTTGAGTTGGTTAAATTTTCCTTCTAACGACCAGTTGTTCTTGGTCCAGGCACGGCGGATTACCTCGGCCCCTTCTTCAAGCCGTGGACCACGCTCTTTGCGAGGAATATTGAAACCCGTGAATTCATCGACTCGGTAACCTTGACCAACTCCGAGATCAAGGCGACCGTTAGAAATAATATCAACCGTAGCCGCATCTTCAGCTACCCGTAATGCATTGTGGAGGGGTAAAAGGAGGACAAACGTACCGATACGAATTTTCCTGGTCCGTGCTGCAATCGCCGCTGCAATTGGAAGCAAGGAAGACGAGTATCCGTCTTCAACGAAGTGATGCTCAGTAAGCCAGATTGTATCAAAGCCAAGCTCCTCAGCTTTTACGGTCAAATCGAGGTGCTTACGATACAACTCTGGGAACGATAGGCGGGAGCGTGCCGAATTGCGAAAAGGAAACAAAAGACCAAAGTTCATTGGCAATCTCCTCCCTGTTTCGGCAGTTACTTAGCAGGGCCTCTTAGCAGGGCATAGATAGGCAGTAAAGAAGGGGACTTGACTTAAAGACAGAGCAAGAGAGGAAGAAGTCACGGAGTTATTGGGGCGAACGAAGTCGGCGCGACGAGAGGCCGTGGATGCTGGTGCGCAGTGTGTGGATAGCGTGCCTCGAGGCCATGAGCATACAGAAGATGGCCGCCTAAGCGTGAGGAAAGCGGCGTTCTCCTTGTACGAAAGCGGCAAAGCGCCTACAACAGGAGATACTTGCCCCTGGGGGACAGCGGGCATGGACCGGAGCCCTGACGCTTGCGGTGTCTGTACATGGGGGGCCGACGTACCGCGAGAACAGACCGTCCACGCAGTGAGAGCACCATATGAAGTTTTCCGAAGTGGTCGAACAAGCCAGCGTCTTACTCCAGCGTAAGGGGCGGATCACGTATCGGGCGCTGAAGCGCGAGTTTAGTTTGGATGACGACGCCCTCGAAGACCTCAAGTTCGAACTCATCACCGGGCAAGAGCTGGCGGTCGATAAAGACGGCGAAGTGTTGGTCTGGGCCGGGGACGGCGCTGCGCCAGTTCCGAATTCCAAGTTCCAAGTTCCGAGTTCCACCCAATCCCTAACCCCTAATCCCCAACCCCCAATCTCCTACACTCCGCCTCATTTGGCCGAACGCATTCGCGCTGAACAAGCCGCGCTGGAAGCCCGTGGGGCAAGTGATGGCGAACGCAAGACCATCACCGCGCTGTTTGCCGACCTCAAAGGCTCCACCGCACTGATTGAAGGGCTCGATCCGGAAGAGGCCCGTGCCATCATTGACCCTGCGCTGCAGCTCATGATGGATGCGGTGCATCGCTATGAGGGCTATGTCGCCCAGGCGCTGGGCGATGGCATCTTTGCCCTGTTCGGCGCGCCGATTGCCCATGAAGATCATCCCCAGCGTGCGCTGTATGCCGCGTTGCGCATGCAAGAGGAGATGCGCCGCTATGGCGATCAGGTGCGCCTGAAACGGCGTCCGCCGCTGCTGATGCGGGTGGGGGTGAACACCGGGGAAGTGGTGGTGCGCTCGATTCGCAAGGACGATTTACATGCGGACTATGTTCCGGTCGGGCATTCCACCAACCTTGCAGCTCGGATGGAACAATTGGCGGCGCCGGGCTCCATTCTGGTGACCGCCTACACGCACAAGCTCACCGACGGCTATTTCGAGTTCAAAGACCTTGGGCCAGCCCAGATCAAAGGGGTCGAAGATCCGCTCAATGTGTACGAAGTACTCGGTGCGGGACCGTTACGGACGCGGTTGCAAGTATCGGCCAGCGCGGGCTTGACGCGCTTTGTCGGGCGCCACAACGAGATGGAGCAGTTGCAGCGAGCCTTAGAGCAAGCCAAGGCAGGGCATGGGCAAATTGTGGGGGTGATGGGCGAGCCAGGGTTAGGGAAGTCGCGGTTGTTCTATGAATTCAAGCTGCTCTCGCCATACAGTGGCTGTCTGGTGCTGGAAGCCTACTCGGTCTCGTATGGCAAAGCGTCGCCCTATCTGCCGGTGATTGAGCTGCTCAAGAGCTACTTCCACATTGAGCCGCAAGATGACGAGCGGACAGCGCCGGGAGAAAGTCACCGGCAAGGTCTTACGCTGGATCGCAGCCTGGAAGACACCTTGCCCTATCTCTTTGCCCTGCTCGGGATCGAAGACCAGCCTTCCCCCCTGCAACAGATGGACGCGCAGATTCGGCGGCGGCGGACGTTTGAGGCGCTCAAGAAGCTCTTCCTGCGGGAAAGTCTCAATCAACCGCTGATTCTCATCTTTGAAGACCTGCACTGGATCGACGGCGAGACGCAAGGGTTTCTGGACATGCTCAGTGAGAGTGTGGCGAGTGCCCGGATTCTGCTGCTGACGAACTACCGCCCGGAGTATCGGCAGGAGTGGGGGCAGTAAGACCTACTACACCCAACTGCGGCTTGGCACCGTTGGGCAAAGAGGAAGCCGAAGAATTCTTGATGTCCTGTTGGGCGTTCCGTAGGGGCCGACCGGCGTGTCGGCCCTCAGGGGCAGGCGCACACATCGGTGCGCCCCTACAAGCCCTGAAGCAGCTCATCTTGGCGAAGACCGAAGGCACGCCGTTCTTCATGGAAGAGGTGGTGCAGACGTTAGCGGAAGAGGGCGTGCTCAGCGGCGAGCGCGGCCAGTACCGGCTAGAGAGAGCGCCGACCGAACTCCATATCTCCCCCACCGTGCAAGGCGTGCTGGCGGCCCGCATCGACCGCCTCGCCGCCGACGAGAAAGCCCTCCTCCAGCAACTCGCCGTCATTGGGCGGCAGTTCCCGCTGAGCTTGGTGCGCCAGGTTGTTGCCCAGCCAGAAGAGGAACTCTATCACCTCCTCGCTTCCCTCCAGCGCAAAGAGTTTCTCTACGAACAGCCCGCGTTCCCGGAAGTCGAGTATATCTTCAAGCACGCGCTCACGCAGGAAGTGGCCTACAGCTCGGTGCTCATGAGCGACGCAAAGCGTTACATGAGCAGACGGCCAGGCCATGGAGCACTCTACCACGCCACCTTAGACGAGCATTACAGCGAGCTGGCGCATCACTACAGCGCAGTGGCAACACCGAGAAAGCCGATCGAGTACCTGCACCTAGCTGGACAACAGGCGGTCCAACGCTCGGCCTATGCGGACGCGATCACGCATTTGACTACCGCCTTAGATTTGCTTCAACACCTTGCCCGACACCCGCGAGCGTACCCAGCAAGAACTCGCGCTGCAACTCACTCTGGGCGTGCCGTTACAGGCCACCAAGAGTTATGCCTCACCGGAAGTGAGGCTACCTATACCCGCGCCCGGGAGCTGTGCCAGCAGGTCGGGGAGACCCGCCAGCTCTTCCCGGTTCTCTTTGGGCTGCGGACGTTTCATCTTGTGGGGGGCGAGTTTCCAGCGGCGCGCGAGCTGGGGGAGCAACTCCTGGGCCTGGCCCAGCGGGAGCAAGACCCGGCCTTCCTTGTGGAGGCATATCGGGCGCTGGGCAGTACTTATTCCATCTGGGTGAGTTCGGCGCGGCCCAAGCGCACCTGGAGCAGGGCCTGACCCTGTATGACGCTCAGCGCCACCGCTCACATGTTTCCTCTACAGCATGGAGCCGGGGGTCTTTTGCCTCTCCTATGCCGCCTTGGTCCTGTGGCATCTGGGCTATCCGGACCAGGCGCTAAGAAAAGCGAGGCCGCGCGCACCCTGGCCCAAGAGCGGGCTCATCCCTTCAGCTTGGGCCCGCCCGGGCTCTCGCTGCCCTGTCGCACCAGTTCCGCCGGGAAAGAGCCCTGACCCAAGAGTGGGCCGAGGCAGCAATCACCCTCGCGCGCGAGCAAGGATTTCCAGTTGGTTAAGGCAAGGAACTATCCTGCAGGGCTGGGCGCTGGCCGAACAGGGCCAGAGTGAAGAAGGGATTAGCCAGATCCGCCAAGGATTGGCCGCCCACCAAGCCCTAGGGGCAGGGATATTTCAGTCCTATTTTCTTGCCCTGCTGGCCGAGGCATATGGGAAAGCGGGGCAGGCAGAGGAAGGGCTTGCCGCGCTAGCTGAGGCGCTGACGGTGGTGGACAAAAACGGAGAGCACTTTTACGAGGCGGAGCTGTATCGGCTCAAAGGTGAACTTACACTACAAAAGTTGTCAGTCGTCAAGTCTCAGTTGTCAGTCCCAAGTCCCAACCCCAGTCCCTAGCACCCACAAGCCGAAGCCGAGGCGTACTTTCTGAAGGCGATTGAGATCGCCCAGAAGCAGCAGGCGAAGTCGCTGGAACTGCGGGCGGTGATGAGCCTGAGCCGCTTGTGGCAGCAGCAAGGGCAAGAGCACACGAAGCCGACAAGCATGTTATCTGAAGTCTACGGCTGGTTCACCGAAGGCTTTGACACGAAGGATTTGCAAGAAGCGAAGGCGCTGTTGGAGGTACGAGGCCATTGAGATAAGAACTTTTCTCATGCGTGAGCGATCACTCTCGCACTACTCCGAGAACAAGTACAATCCTCCCGTCCCTCACGAAATCGAACTGGAGACAATAACCACCGAACGCGCTGATGCCAAGGATGAGATCAATGCCTAAACGGAGATTATCCAGGTTGACAACACCAGCCTCACATGTCGGCAACGGCCACCGCGCGACGTGCAACTCCGTAAGCTGTACACGAGGTACGCGAGCTACCGCCGAGCCAATGCCCACGATGGCACTCACCAATGGTGGGAAGGCCAAACTGGAGGACGAGACGTGGATGGATGAGACTCGTTTGGGCGCCGTGTCGGCCAGGGCACGAATCGCCCAGGCCCCTTTGCGCACGGTAATGACCGGAAGCGAATGCGGACGAAATGACGCCCACTCACGGGGCATATGCCACCACGGCGGGCCGCGGTTCAGAGTACTGCCCATGGGTGAACAAGGTCAGTACCCCGCGGTCAGCGTACGAACGCCAGAGTCGTTGAAAGGCGTCTGTCAACGGATCGGTGGTTACCGCCACCAATCTGGCTCGTACAGGTTCACCCGCTTCGTCCTCCGCGGTGACTTGCAGGAGCAGCCAGGCGTCCACATAGCGCTCTTCCCATTCCTCGGGCGTGAGTTCTTCTGTCCCTCGTACTGAGTGAGGGTGGGATCAAGCAAGGCAGAAACAGATGGCGACGACATAAAAGATGCTCCTATACGCGAAGTACTGTAGGACCTCAGCTCAGGGCTGTCAACGTAAGAACGAGGGAGAAGGGTTGGAGGGATTCTGATGGACCTCTATGAGATCGTCGATCAAGTGGCCGCGCTCGTGCAGCAGCGTGGCCAGGTGACCTACCGGTCGCTCAAACGACAATTCGCGCTCGATGACGACTACTTTGAGGATCTCAAAGCCGAACTCCTCTACACCCATCCCGCAGTCGTCGATGACGAGGGACGTGGCTTCAAATGGGTCGGCGAACAACCAGTTGTCAGTTCTCATCATCAGTTGCCAGTCCCACCCAACACCTAGCCCCAGCCCCAACCCCCAATCACCTACACCCCTTCCCATCTCGCCGAGCGGATTCGTGCGGCAGTAATCACCGACGGCGAACGCAAGACGATCACGGCCCTGTTTGCCGATCTCAAAGGCTCCACGGCGCTTATTGAAGGACTCGATCCCGAAGAGGCGCGGGCGATTATTGATCCCGCTCTGCAACTGATGATGGACGCCGTGCATCGCTATGAGGGCTATGTGGCCCAAGCCTTGGGCGATGGCATCTTTGCCCTGTTTGGCGCGCCGATTGCCCATGAGGATCATCCCCAACGGGCGCTGTATGCCGCACTGCGCATGCAAGAGGAGATGCGCCGGTATGCCGATACGCTGCGGAGGAAAGGCTATGCTCCGCTGCTCATGCGGGTGGGGGTGAACACCGGGGAAGTGGTGCTGCGCTCGATTCGCAAGGATGACCTCCACGCTGACTACGTGCCTATTGGCCACTCGACCAATCTGGCGGCACGGATGGAGCAGTTAGCAGCGCCGGGCTCGATTCTGGTGACCGCCCAGACCCACAAGCTGACAGCGGGCTACTTTGAGTTCAAGACTTAGGGAAGACGCAGATCAAAGGGGTGGAAGAGCCGCTCAATGTCTACGAAGTGCTGGGCGCAGGGCCCTGCGCACGCGCCTGCAAGTCTCCGCTCGGCGAGGGCTGACCCGCTTTGTGGGGCGCCACAGTGAAATGGAGCAGATACAGCAGGCCTTGGAGCAAGCCAAAGCTGGGCACGGACAGATCGTCGGGGTGATGGGCGAGCCGGGGTTAGGGTAAGTCGCGGCTGTTCTACGAGTTCAAACTCCTCTCTCAGAGCGGCTGTCTCGTGCTCGAAGCCTACTCGGTCTCGCACGGCAAAGCCTCGCCCTATCTGCCGGTGATCGAGCTGCTCAAGAGCTACTTTCGATTCAACCGCAGGACGACGAACGCAAACGGCGCGAGAAGGTCGGCGGCAAAGTGCTCATGCTCGACCGCAGCCTGGAAGACACGCTGCCCTATCTCTTCGCCTTGCTGGGCATCGACGACCAACCTTCGCCTCTACAGCAGATGGACCCACAGATCCGGCGGCGACGGACCTTTGACGCCCTGAAGAAACTCTTCCTGCGCGAGAGTCTCAATCAACCCCTGATCCTGATCTTCGAAGACCTGCACTGGATCGACACGAGACGCAAGGATTTCTGGACATGCTGAGCGAGAGTGTGGCCAGCGCCAGGCTGCTGCTGCTCGACAACTATCGGCCGGAGTATCGGCATGAGTGGGGACAGAAGACGTACTACACCCAGCTGCGCTTGCGCCGTTGGGGAAAGCGGAAGCCGAAGAATTTCTGGACGCCGTTGTTGGGAGAGCGACCGCCGTCCAGGGAGCGGGACAGCGTGCAGCGGTGCGCCCCTCCACACCTCAAGCAGCTCATCCTGGAGAAGACCGAAGGCACGCCCTTCTTCATGGAAGAGGTAGTGCAGACGTTGGCCGAGGAAGGCGTTCTCAGTGGCTGAGCGCGGCAGCTACCGGCTGCAGCGCGCCACGCACTGACGCTTCATGTGCGCCCACCGTGCAAGGCGTGCTGGCCGCCCGCATCGACCGCCTCGAGCCGGACGAGAAAGCCTTGCTCCAACAGCTCGCCGTCATTGGCCGGGAGTTTCCGGTGAGTCTTGATCCGCCAGGTTATCTCCAACCGGAAGACGAACTTTATCGCCTGCTGGCGGCCCTCCAGCGCAAAGAGTTTCTCTACGAACAGCCGGCGTTTCCGGAAGTGGAGTACCTCTTCAAGCATGCGCTGACCCAGGAGGTGGCCTACAACTCGGTGCTGCACGAGCGACGCAAGGTCTTGCACGAGCAACGGCGCAGGCGATCGAAGCGCTATTTCACGACCAGTTAGAGGAACACTACAGTGACCTCGCCCATCACTACAGTCGCAGCGGCAACACGGAGAAAGCCATGGACTATCTCCATCTGGCCGGGCAACAGGCCGTGCAGCGGTCAGCCAACGCCGAAGCGATCAGTCACCTCACCGCTGCCCTGGAGTTGCTCAAGACCCTGCCAGACACTCCCGAGCGTGCCCAGCAAGAACTCACGCTGCAAGTCGCCCTAGGCGTACCGCTGGCGGCTACTAAGGGCTATGCAACCCCGGAGGTGGAACGGACCTACACCCGAGCCCGAGAGCTCTGCCAGCAAATCGGAGAAACTCCTCAGCTCTTCTTGGCAGTGGCAGGATTGTGGCAGTTTTCTCTGGTCCGGGCGGAGCACCAGACCGCGCGGGAGCTGGGGGAACAGCTCCTTACCCTGGCCCAGAGTGCGCAAGACCCGGCCTTCTTCCTAGCGGCCCACCGGGCGCTGGGAGAGGCCTTGTTCTGTCTTGGCGAGCTGACCCCTGCCCGAGTGCACTTTGAACAGGGTATTGCCCTCTATGACCCTCAGCAGCACCGTTCCCTAGCCTTCCGTTATGGAGTAGACCCGGGGGTGTATTGCCTGTCCTTTGCGGCCTGGACCCTATGGCTGCTTGGCTATGTGGACCAGGCCCTGAAGAAGAGCCACGAAGCGCTCGCCCTGGTCCAGCGGTTGTCTCATCCCCCCAGTTTGATGGCGGCCCTGGCTTTTGCTACCCAGCTCTATAAATGCCGCCGAGAGGTCCAACCAGTCCGAGAGCGAGCCGAGGCAACCATTATGCTCTCGACCGAGCAAGGGTCTGCGTTCTGGTTGGCGTGGGGAGGGATGACGTTCCGCGGCTGGGCGCTGGCTGTACAGGGACAGGAAGAAGGGATTGCCCAGATACGCCAAGGGCTTGCTGCTTTGTGAGCCACGGGGGGAGAGGTAAGTCGGCC
>CAVTCR010000015.1:0-62757 GCA_963733195.1 uncultured delta proteobacterium | reverse complement strand
AGGGGCGAGACGCACGCGGAGGGCTGCAGATTACCGGCAGTGTCATTTGCGCCAAATGTGAGCTGCACGAGATTCGCTCAACCCAGGCCTCCGCCGAGCAACTGTATCAGTTCACCCATGCGCACGGCTCGCTGGTGATGCGCGTGCGTACGGTGAATGACGCGCCGAGTTGGCGCTACTTCGGGTGGCCGTCTGAAATCGCCGTGCGCGCCCGGGATGAGATCTTCCAGCAACTCACAGCCGAGGAGAACCTGCTCAAAGATGTCGAGATTGAGGGGGCACTGAGTACCACTCGGGCGCTCGACATCTTTGCTGTAACGATCAACGGGTAGTCACTGATGAGGTAGTGTTCCACTTTGGTATCTGACCCTTTTTATAAGGTCGGTCGCAACCCGCCATCGTATAAGCACGACCGGGGTTTTCATCAGAGTTCGACATAATTATCAGGGTGACGACCGACAGGGAATCGTTGTGTGGCATACGAGTGTGGAGCGAAGGTTTGTTCGGCTGATACGTGTACGCAATCAACCCAGCCACCAGATTGACGAGGAAGTTGGCGACACTGCGGTGGCGGGAGTGCTCGATACTGAGAGATATTTTTGAGCTGATCGTGGACGGGAAGAGGCGGAGGAAGCGCGGGCATGTCCTTGAAGCTACTAGGGGAAGTGTGGTGTGAGAGCATGTTCGGCACTGAGAGTGTGCCCACGGCACTTGATTTGCGCCGTTTAAGACTCATTTCTGCGCTGTCTTAAAAATTAGAGGGAGAGAGCAGGACAGGGAGTTACACAGGCGGTGAGTGGACATACAATGCCATTCTCGGACTGAGCGAGCTAGATCGCTAGTTCCAGGGTAAGATGAGGAAGGAGAACGTATGTGGTGGCTCGGTGTGGTGACTCGCGTGGTTGTCCTTGAGGTCCTCCTGGGATGGGGAGGCAGTGCAGCCCACGCCGCTACCCAGATTATTGAGAGTCCCGAGCGCATTCCTTTTACCGGGTTTGCTTCAACGCTCGCCGTGGTCGGGGACCTCGACGGAGACCACTTTCCCGATTACGCCGTGGGCGCTTACACATACCATGGCACCCAAGCGGCAAAGCAAGGTACGCGTCTTCGTCTTTAGCGGACGGCGCCGGACAGTGTTGTTTACTCTCGACCCACCGGCGTTATCACCCGAGGTCGCTGCAGCCATGGACCCGACCGAAGGGGCGGCGTTCGGCTGCGCGTTGGCTGCGATCGGTGACATCGATCAAGATACCGTCCCTGACTTACTCGTCGGGGCATTTGGCCAGGAGAAGAGCGGCGCGGCGTACGTTGTCAGCGGAAAAACTCACATGCTGTTGCGTACCCTTCGCGCCCCGCAGCCGCAAGCCGGCGCGGGGTTCGGGTGGTCGGTTGGCGTGGTCGGCGATCTCACGGGTGATCATATTCCCGAGCTCCTCGTTGGCGCTTTTGCGCAAGAAGGCAATGGTCGTGTCTTTGTGTTCGATGGCAAAGATGGCCATGTAGTACACACCTTTGTTCCTCCGCTTGGGGCGAAAGAGGGCGCCTTTGGCTGGTCGGTTGCTGGAGGCGGCGACCTTGATCACGACGGAGCTCCAGATATTCTTATTGGTGCGCCGTACACAACCGTAGGCCAGGTCCCCGTACAAGGGCGAGTCTATGCATTTAGTGGCCACACCCAAAAGCTTCTTTTCGCAATGGACGACCCCTCACCACGCAGGGGAGAAGGATTCGGCTGGCAAGTCGCGTCAGGGGGCGATTACAACGGCGATGGGATACCGGACATACTTGTTGGTGCACCGTATAAAGACAGCGATACTAGTCGCGCCGAAGGTGCTGCCTTTGTCTTCAATGGTGCGGATGGCAGTCTCCTCCGTGCCTTCGCAATCCGGCTCATGCGCGTGCGTACTCCGGTTTCGGTTTCTCGTTCGCGAGTAACTTCGACATCAATCACGATGGCATTCCTGATATTCTCATCGGTGCACCGTATCAAACGGTCGACCAGTTCCATCTCCAGGGTGAAGCGTTCCTGTTCGATGGCAAAGACGGAAAACTGCTCACCACGTTTGATAATCCCTTTCCGCATCAAGGATCATCGCTTGGTTACAGTCTCGTCACTCTAGGTGACATCAATGGCGACCATATTCCCGACTTTGTCATCGGTGCCACCGGCCAAATCATTCTTGACAAAGTCGCTGTGGGGCGGCTCTACGTGTTCCTGTCTGCCCAATAACAGGGCGCACAGATAGTAATACTGACGTCGCCTCAACCTCGCCCTCCAGCAGTAGCCGTGCGTGCAACAGCAGTTACCAATAGTCGCTTTTCTTCCACAGGGATTACATCGTCGACAACGCGGTCGGCAAAGACATGCAGATAACGTGGAGATTCCATGAGAAGTCGTACATCTTGAGACTCAATCACCTTGATAATTTCTACAGACTTAGGACGTGATAAGATTGCCGTAATATACTCAGCGCGGGTGACAATCTACTTAAAGGCGACAACGACGGTAAAGAGTGAAAACGGTGAGGTCTTAAAGCAGCGCTCAATATGCACTGGCACCCAGCAAACGCGTCAGAAAGGCGAAGCGAGGCTCGTCCCATCCGAGGGACCGAGGGTGGTGTTCTAGATATGGAGTCAATGGTTCACAAGCCATTGATTCTCCAGAACTTTAGAAGGCGCATATCCACATCTGGCACACCACCCAAGCAACATACGGGCGTCTTGATATCCTGATCAACAATGTTGGAGTACGCGATCGTCGTGGATTATTCGAATTTGAGCTGAATGCAGTACGTCAACTCGTCGAAGCTAATCTCATTGCACCTTTCAATCTCAGTCGGGAAGCAGCGCGACTCATGATCGAGAATCACTCAGGCAGAATCGTCAACATCACGTCGATCGCTGGTCCGATCGCTGGAACGGGCGACGCGGCTTATACAGCCGCCAAAGGGGGACTCGAAGCATTGACTCGAACTCTGGCCGCCGAACTGGGAAAGTTCGGCATTACGGTCAATGGTATTGCTCCAGGATTTTTTGCAACCGAAACCAATGCCACTTTAGTCGCAGACAAAAATATTGCCGCATGGCTAGAGAAGCGCACGTCCCTTGGCCGCTGGGGAGATCCTCAAGAGATTGCCGGCGCCGCTGTTTTCTTCGCCTCGCCAGCCGCCTCCTACATCACTGGACAGGTTCTGGCTGTTGATGGAGGCTACCTCGCGCATTTCTAGAGCAAATTTCAGATGAGTTTACCCAGGTTCACATGCTGCTCATGCTTCGACAAGCCTGTCCTGCCTGCGCCAGTGCCGCAGGCACAGGTGAGCCTATCTAAGCACGGTTTTGTCAGTTGCAGGGGTCGTTTGGCGGTTTCCGGAGAGCTTCTCACTCTCATGCCTAGGCTCTGTCTGGGCATAAGAAGATATTTTCTCTTTTTGACTTGACTACAGCCGGTCTGCCAAGACCAATGCCTGTTCGCTCGGCGAAAGTCGTTACCCTCGATACGGTTCTGCCTTCTCTTTCCCCACTCGCCTCAACAGTATAAAGTAGAAAAAACACTCTGGAGGCAACGTCATGCCGGTTCTCACCTTGGAAGGCGTCGTTGAACACGGCCAACTCAAACTCACCACGCCCGTCCCGTTGCCTGACCACACCAAGGTCTCGGTGGTCATTTCCGATCTTCAGCCTAAGCCGCGCGCACGCCTTGTCAGCCCACGGCTGGCGCATCCAGAACAGGCTGCGGAGTTCCGGATGGAAGTCAGCAAGGATTCGGGCGATGACGACGTATGACACTGTCTGGTTCGCGCCGCCTGCTCCCCTCGCTCGGGTACGTCTCCGCAACCCCGAGACAGGCGCGGAAGTGACCGAGGTGCCAATGTTGCTTGATACCGGGGCTGATGTGTCATTAGTGCCTCACGCGCAGGCCACGCAGTTGGGACTTCAGAGCGACCCAACCCGACGCTACGAACTGGTCGGGTTTGACGATACGGTGAGCACGGCTCCGATGGTTCGACTGGAACTGCGTCTGCTCGGACGGAGGTTTCGCGGACAATTTCTCCTCATTGAGCAGGACTGGGGCATTATCGGGCGAAACATTTTGAACCAAGTCGTCGTACTGCTTGATGGACCACGCCTGGCATGGGACCTACACCGCTCGTGATGACGAGCCACTGCAGCAGGGGTGCATAACAAAATCCTGGCTTGCTCTTCTTTCGCGACGATAAATCATCACGCGCAAGGCGTGACGCCCGGTAAACCAGGCTCACAGCTATAAGGGAAGAATGCCACTAGCGGCCTTGTCCGCCAGTGATGCGTTGCACAGGTAGCGAGCTGCCCGTGGCGCCCGCGCGCGCCATGTGCGTGTCTTGAAATAACTTTGGCCCGTCTATTCACAGGGCGTTATGGAGGGCTGATGTCGAACGATTCCGTGAACCGGTTGGCCATATTGGCAATACCAACGGTCATAGCCAATTCCACGAGTTCTTTCTCCGAGAGAAATTGCTTGAGCCCGTCGAGCACTGCCGATTCCGTATGCACCTTACGGGTGAGATCCTCAGCGTAGCGCAGCACGAGTTTTTGCACTGTGTCGTACGCGGTGCTGTCCTTATAGGTGTCTAATTCAGTGAGCTGCTCTTCCGTCAATCCTTCCTTTCGACCAAGGGCGGTGTGGACCAACACGCAATACCGGCAGCCGTTGACCTTCGACGTCTTCAGATAGGCCAACTCCCGCAGTTTCGGGTCGAGGTCTATGTGGTGCAGCTTCCCATAGATGAAATTAAAGCCGTCCACGAACTCTGGCGCATGAGCTAGCACTTTGTAGAAATTGAGGACATGACCGAACTCCTTTTCCGACGCAGCGTAGACAGCTCGCATCTTTGCAGACGCCTGTTCCGGTTCGATAAACGAGATTCGTCCCATAGTCTCCTCCTCTATTACCATGTAGCCTCGAAAGACGGCTCTTTTCATTCGGGTGAGTAGACTTGCATGCTCTACTTTTCCCCTCTCCCTCAAGGGGAGAGGGAACCCACGAATAGCCTCTTCATGCAGATGCAAACTGCAGGTAAGGTTACTGCCAGGATTTCTTCAATGCGTAGCAACAGCTGCGGCGCTCTGACCGTTGGCAATGACCGGTTCAGATTCGGTTTTCTCAGGGGCGAAGAAGACCAACGCGCGCACTTCAATGCTTTCCCGCGACGCAGCATCAGGTGGACTCGTTGGATCTTCGAACGAAGTATGCGCGGTGAAGCGCGCACGACCATCTTCTTTGGAATCGTAACACTTGAGTAATATTGCCTCGTTCCGTTGCATCTGCGGAAAATAGAACCATTGGTGATTCGGATTGTAGGTAAACGAGTAGGTTTCACCGACTCTGTGAGGGTAGACAAGATCAGTCGGCACAGTGTCTTGGGTCGTGAGACTTCGCGCATCACACAAGGCCAGCGGTGACTTCTGGATTGGGCCACGGATCGCACGCCAGACGTTGATCTCTGCAAAACGATGCCGTAATAACTCGTCCGCCTCCTCTGGGAGGTGATCACGCACACGCCCAGGGGCAGACTTGAACGAGTAATCATTGTGGACCAGCTTGGCGGGTTCCCGCACGTTGTTCTCGCCTGGTCGTGATTGCGCGGCATTGCGCACGATGTGATCAAAGATCACTACTTTCACCGCACCAGTGACTTCCTTGAGCAGCCGTTCAACCTCTGGGTAGTAGACCTCCCGTACTTCTGTCTCGTCATAGAAATTCACGACTTTACTATCGTGGTGCGTCAACACGAAGCCCTGCGTGTCCAGGGAGAATTGATTGACAATAGGCCGCCCATTATGGATGGTGACGGTTTTGGGATCGTTCTGCCGGGTGGTTTGCGGAACGCCCGGCGGCGGCGTGTACGCATAGGATACCGGCTTCTCTCCTGTCTTCAGCAGGTAATTCAATGTCGCTTCGACTGTAGGAACCCCTTCGACCGTGCCAACAATTTGTTCTGTACTCGGCATGTGGCATACCTCCTTTATTAATCCTTTGCCAGGTCATCCTCGATTGATCGTTTCCTAGGACACTCCCATATTCTCGAGAGTGATACAATCACTATTCCCGTTCACAGCATGTGTGGCTCATCATCGTTGACCGTTGCCAGCGAAGACGCGGATGTGGCGCGGGCGCACGTAGACCCGGCTTTCCAGCTGCAGGTTCATGGTAGCGAAGCGCTCTTGCGAGATCTCGGAGGTTAAGCGCTGATTAGCTGAGGTGAGCAGGTCTACGCGGACTAGGGGACCGGCAGAGTGGACGCGGACCACCTTGGCCTCCATTGCGGGCAGGCCGTTGGTTTTGGTGTCGATCGTGACATCGTAGGGGCGGATGAACACGCGGGCGTCGCCGGTAATCTGCTGGCGATCCTCGGGGAACGGCAGTTCGAGCGAGCCGAACTGGACAATGCCGGCATCGACGCGGCCGTGGAAGGCGTTTACATCGCCGAGGAAGTGCATGACGAACTCCGTCGCGGGATGGTGGAACACGTCGTCGGGCGTGCCGACCTGTTCGATCTGGCCCTGGTGCATGATCACGACGCGGTCGGCGACTTCCAGTGCCTCGTCCTGGTCGTGGGTGACGAAGACGCTGGTGACATGAATTTCATCGTGCAACCGGCGCAGCCAGGCACGCAGCTCTTTGCGGACCTTCGCGTCCAGGGCGCCGAACGGCTCGTCGAGCAATAGCACCTTGGGCTCGACAGCCAAGGCGCGGGCCAGGGCGACGCGCTGCCGCTGCCCGCCAGAGAGCTGTGAAGGATAACGCTCCGCTAACCGGTCCAATTGTACCAACTGAAGGAGATTATGCACTTTCGCGCTAATCTCACTTTCAGACGGACGGGAGTGACGAGGTCGCACGCGTAGACCAAAGGCAATGTTCTCGAAGACGGTCATATGCCGGAACAAGGCATAATGCTGGAACACGAAGCCCACCTGCCGATCGCGTACGCTCCGATCCGTTGCATTCTCACCCTGAAAAAGAATAGACCCCTGATCTGCCCCCTCTAGTCCGGCAATGATCCGCAGGAGCGTAGTCTTTCCTGAACCGGACGGGCCGAGTAGCGCGACCAGTTCACCTGTCGGCACCTGAAAACTCACGTCCTGTAGTGCGGTAAAATGGCCAAAGGTTTTCTTGATGTTCTGAACTTCGATACTCATATGGATTCCTTCACGGCGGCTCTTTCGTCGGCCAGTAGTTGTTGTTGGGTTTTCCACTCGACAACGCTTTTCGCGGCCAGGGTTACTAAGGCTAGCAGCGCGAGCAGAGAAGCGACGGCAAAAGCAGCGGCAAAACTGTACTCGTTGTAGAGAATCTCGACGTAGAGGGGCATGGTATTGGTCTGGCCGCGGATGTGGCCGGAGACCACCGACACGGCGCCAAACTCACCCATGGCCCGCGCGTTACACAGGATCACTCCGTATAACAACCCCCACTTGATGTTCGGCAGGGTGACACGAAAAAAGGTTTGCCACCCACTGGCACCGAGCACAAGCGCAGCCTGTTCTTCCTCGGTGCCCTGCTCTTGCATCAGCGGGATCAATTCACGTGCGACAAAGGGGAAAGTGACGAAGATGGTTGCCAAAACAATCCCCGGCACGGCGAAGATAATTTTGATGTCATGGTCGGACAACCACGGGCCAAGCCAACCTTGCAGGCCAAACAGCAGGACAAAGATCAATCCCGAGATCACCGGAGAGACGGCAAAAGGTACGTCAATCAGAGTGATCAAAAGACTTTTGCCGAAAAACTCGAACTTGGTGATAGCCCAGGCGGCCGCGACACCAAAGATAAGATTCAGCGGCACAGCGATAGCTGCGGTCAGCAATGTGAGACGGATGGCAGCCAGTGCATCAGGTTGGTGGAGTGCAGCGAAGTAGGCAGTGATGCCTTTTTGTAAGGCCTGGGCAAAGACTGCAACAAGAGGCACGAAGAGGAATATCACCAAGAATGCAAGCGCAACACTAATCAGGAGCCAACGGACGACCACCGGTTCGGTGGTTGCGCGCGGTTGAGCAGTCAACTCAGCGGTGTGTCGTAAAGCGATGCTGCTAGCCATGTAGTGTCGCGTCTCCTTCTTCCAGTTTCAGACCGCCGCCAAGTGACGTGAGCTACTCCAGCGTTGCAACAGGTTAATCACCAGCATCAGGACAAACGACGCCACGAGCATCACGACCGCAATTGCCGTCGCGCCGGCGTAATCGTACTGCTCCAATTTGGTGATAATCAGCAGCGGCACGATTTCGGTGCGCATCGGCATGTTCCCGGAGATAAAGACGACCGAGCCGTACTCACCCAACGCTCGGGCAAAGGCGAGGGCAAACCCGGTGAGGAGAGCGGGTAACAACGGAGGCAACAGCACCCGGGTGAAGGTTTGCCAACGGTTCGCACCCAGACTGGCTGCGACCTCCTCAAGTTCCTCATCCAAATCTTCTAAAACTGGCTGTATCGTGCGGACGACAAAGGGCAAGCCGATGAAGACTAGTGCGACTGTCACTCCCAGTGGGGTGAAGGCAACCTGAATACCCCAGGGTTCAAGATATTGGCCGATCCAACCATTTTTCACAAAGATCGAGGTGAGGCTGATGCCCGCCACAGCAGT
This sequence comes from uncultured delta proteobacterium, assembly GCA_963733195.1. Lineage (GTDB taxonomy): Bacteria > Desulfobacterota > Binatia > Bin18 > Bin18 > VGTJ01. Next base: position 54,139 of record CAVTCR010000015.1, on the reverse strand, counting down.
GGGTAGGGCAAAAGGGAGATCGACGAGCGCGTCAACGATCCGCTTGCCCGGAAAGGAGTACCGCACCAGGACCCATGCGACGAGCAAGCCGAACACGGCGTTCACAAGTGCAGCAACGAAGGAGGCGCCGAAGCTGAGTTGGTATGAAGCCAGCACGCGTGGAGCAGTGACAGCGGACCAAAACTCGCCCCAACTTAACGACGTCGTCCTGAGAAAAAGAGCGGCAATCGGGATCAATACAATCAGGCTGAGATACAAGAGCGTAAAGCCCATTGCCAAACCGAAACCTGGGAGGATGCTGCGTTGCTTGAGAATCATAGGGGTCTGCTCGCCGTTTATTTGCCCGGCTGATAGATCTGGTCGAACGTCCCGCCATCGGCAAAGTGGGTTTTCTGCGCTTTTTGCCACCCCCCGAATACTTCATCAATGGTGAATAAATTCACTTGGGGAAATTGACTGGCATACTCGGCAGCAACCGACGCCAGCCGTGGACGGTAGTAGTGCTTTCCTACAATCTTCTGGCCTTCCGCTGTGTAGAGGAACTCCAGATACGCTTGAGCAACGGCGCGGGTTCCGTGTTTGTCAACCACTTTGTCGATGATGGTGACTGGTGGCTCAGCGAGAATACTGACTGAAGGAATAATGATCTCAAATTTGTCTGGGCCCAGTTCTTTGATAGCAAGAAGCGCTTCGTTTTCCCACGAGATAAACACATCACCAATGCCGCGCTCGACGAACGTAGTCGTTGACCCACGCGCACCCGAGTCGAGGACAGGTACATTTTTGTACAGACGGGTCACAAAATCTTTCGCTTTGGCTTCATCACCGCCGGGTTGTCTCAGCGCATACCCCCACGCGGCAAGTAATTCCAGCGAGCACCGCCAGATGTTTTCGGATTTGGAGTAATAACTGAAATTCCTGGCTTAACGAGGTCATCCCAATCCTTAATGCCTTTGGGGTTGCCTTTGCGCACCAACAACACAATGGTCGACGTATAGGGGGCGCTGTTATTGCCCAAACGCTTTTGCCAATCAGCAGGGATGAGTTTCGCCTTCTGATGAATCTCATCAATATCGTAGGCGAGCGCCAGAGTGACAACATCAGCTTCCAACCCATCGATCACCGCGCGGGCCTGCTTTGCAGCGCCACCGTGGGATTGGTTAATGGTGACCACCTCGTTGGTTTTTCCTTGCCAGTACTTGGCAAAGGCAGTGTTAAAGTCCTGGTACAATTCACGCGTGGGATCGTAGGAAACGTTGAGTATGATGACGGCTTTCTGCGCCTGGCTGGTGCCAGCTCAGGCATGGCCAGACTGCGCAATGAACTGTACAACGAAGACCTTGCGTTACTCCGGCACAAAGCGTGGAGTGCCAGTACATGGAGCACAGCCGAATGCAGAACCTGCACAATCATAGCAGTGACCTTTCTTGCTCCTATCTGTGCTTCACATCGATCATGTGACTACGCATTAGAACGCGACCTGGAAGCGGCTGAGAATCGCACGCTCTTTCGGCCGCTCACCTTTGGTGCTGCCGCCGGTAAAGTCCGTTTGTTCGTAGTTCAGTTGGAATTTCACATTGCGACTGAGATACCAGTTGAGTCCCAGGCCCCAGGATTCAGCCACACGGGCAGCTCTGGTGGGATCAGCAAAGATGGGGAAGGCGTCCTTATCGATGTTTAACTCCCCATATCGTGCAGCAACCTCGAACGCACCCCAGGTCCCTTTTGTCAGATCGAAGGGTTTGACGGGCGAGACACTCCGATACGAAGCATTCTCGCCAGTGAGCACGTAGGAGACCGCAACCTGCCAGGATTCATTATCCAAGTTTGCGGCGGCACTTCCGCGTTGCACAGGTTGGTACGACCGCACGTACTCCCCCAGCAAGCCAAATGGCCCATAGTAGTAATAGCCCTGCGGTGAAACACGCGAATGAATCCCATTGGCGATGGTAGTGCCAGCGGCAGTATTGTCGGAGCGGTAGTTAAAGAAAGCCTGTTGCCCTGGCGTTCTCATCGTCGGCAAGAAAGGCGAGCCGGTACTGCCTTTCTGGTCCCCATAAGTTCCGGCTATACCAAGACCAAGTCCCTGCAACAGTTCAATTGAAGTTGCTTTGAACGGGAAACCAAACAGGCGACCAGCGAACTCTTTACTGTCGTTATTATCTAGATCACCGCTGCCTCCATCTACCACCCCGTTAAACGCGCCAAACGCATAGGTGAACGCCCCGTCGAACAAATCTCCATGAATCTGCGCGCCGACATCGCGGTTCGGCACCAGGTTAGTCGGCAGTCCACGCTCGACAAAGAACAATTCCGATCCTGATTGTAAGCGTTCAAGACCAACTGGAGGCTTGTATTTTCCGACGCGGAGCTTCCCCCATGACCACGGGCGGATATCCAAGTAGGCGTCTTGGACCGTCGCCGTGCCTCCGCCAAAGTCCGTCATGATGCGGAAATCGAAATACTTGCCCACCGTTCCTTCAAGGATAGGGCGCACCCGGCGCAGCAAAAACGTATCGGTGAGCGCACGCTCCTTGTCATCAGCGAAGAAGCGTCCATCGGCTTGGGTGTACCCACGAATGCGTAATTGAAAGCTATTATCCGCGGCTCTGAGTGAGAAACCCTCTTTCCCGGCAGTAACCACCGGTGCTTCCTTCGCTTTGGCGGTCGCTTGTTCCTGGTCGAGTTCCCAGCGCCGTTCAAGAATACGTACCTTCTGATCAAGCGCTTCGACTTGTTCTGCTTTCGCTGCAGGTACAACCACGCTTCTCGCTCCTCCGGCAGTGCCCAGAGATTGCTCCAACCGTTGCTCCAACACGCGCACTTTACGATCCAATGCTTCCACTCTGTCCTCTAACGCTCTCTTCTCAGACAGCGCTTTTTTGAGCGCTTTTCCTTCTGCCATCACAACTTGTGGTGTTCCTACCCCCATACTTATCATCACCGCGACAAGCATGAACAACCGGCGCGATCTCATCACACGGACTCCTTCCTTGCCTGAGCGCCTCCGGTTGTCCGGTCGGTCCTGCGACGTTGAAAAATAGGAGTTTCGCCTGCCTCCAGTCATCTGGTCGGCGGGCGATCCCGTCAACTATGCTACCGCTAGTCCTCACTTGTTGTTTTCCGTGCTGTCGTGGTTGAAGCGGATCTTCTCTTTGCGCTCAATCTGCACGACCTTCGAGTCATGAATGATGATCTCCACCGAGCCATAACGGACGTGCTTGATTGCCCGCAGAATTTGCTGTTCGAGGTTCGGATCCCATTCGTTGTCTGTCGTCCGTGTATGTGGCATAAAAAACTCGAGGGTTCTCATTGAGTCCGTTCATTCTAGGCAAGAACAATGCCAATCAGAGTATTTTCTTTCCTTTGAAGCGTAGTCATGGAGAATGTGAAAGGAATTCACAGCAGAAGATGGCTGCGGCCTTTTTTCTTAAAGCTATTTCATCTATAGAAAAAGTAGTGAAATCTCACAGAGCTATTAAATACGATAGAAGCCTTGATATTTAACGGCTTTATCTAGTACATATAACAGTTCAATCGTATGAAGCCGTTTCTTGCCTTCCTGTTAGAGGTTTGGCGCGAGGTCAGTCGCCATAGTGAGATTGCGGAATTTGCCGCGACCTTAAACACAATGGTGACACACCGCCTACCACTTACTCGGCTGGCGATCCGCCGGATTGACCAAGAGCGTTCGCGTCTGGAGACCGTCACCCTCGTCCCCGCTTCAGTTAGCGACGAAGTCCCTCCTGATCCAACCAACTGGCCCGCAAGGGAGATAGAGCGGCTGTTACGGTGGTGTCGCCGTGGCGAGCTCCAGCGTTATAGAGCGAATAGTCAGAGCAAACATATTGGCTTTGCTGCTCTCCTCCCCTTCACGGAAGGAGAGGTTATCGTCGGTCCTCTGGTCAGTGAACATGGCACCTATGGCGTGCTGCTCCTACAAATATCACCTGCGCATCGTTTGACTCCTGAACAGGAGAAACTGTGTGAGGAATTGCTCGAACCGTGTTCCGTCGCTCTGGATAACGACCACCGACTTCATGAACTCCAGGCGTTACGAGAAGCTGCCGAAGCCGATAAGCGCTTTCTCCTCACCCGCCTGGGGCGAGAAGAGTTGTCTGCCCCTATCATTGGCGCTGACCGGGGCTTACGCTTCGTTATGGAGCGAGTAGGCCTAGTGACTCGTTCGGATGTGCCTGTCCTCTTACTTGGGGAAACCGGCTCAGGTAAAGAAGTGATTGCCCGTGCGATTCACGATCGCTCCCCACGGGCGCGCGGACCATTCCTTCGCGTCAACTGCGGCGCTATTCCTCCAGAGCTGATCGATGCCGAACTCTTTGGTCATGAAAAAGGCAGCTTCACCGGTGCCACGGCAACGCGACGAGGCTGGTTCGAGCGGGCTGATGAAGGAACCCTCTTCCTCGATGAGATTGGCGAACTTCCACTCGCAGCACAGGTTCGTCTATTGCGAGTCTTGCAAGATGGTTCCTTTGAGCGGGTCGGTGGAGAGCACTCCATCAAAGTCAATGTACGGATTATTGCCGCCACGCACCGTGATTTGGCCGTGATGGTCCAAGGCGGCACGTTCCGCGAAGATCTCTGGTACCGGATTGCGGTGTTTCCGATTGTCCTGCCTCCTTTGCGCGAGCGTCAGGAGGATATTCCGCTGCTTGCGGAGCATTTCGCCCGTCGGGCTGCGGTGCACTTTGGGTTGAAATTGCAGCTTCCGGCTGCTGAGGATCTAGCGCTGCTCGCCACCTACCCCTGGCCGGGCAACGTTCGCGAGCTGGGTGCAGTAATCGACCGGGCTGCCTTGCTTGGAGACGGCAAGCGGCTTGAAGTAGCCAGAGCCTTGGGTGTGGGCACCAATATCACTGCGTTCCCTCCAACAACGAAACCTCCACACTCGACCGCAGCGACTGACACTTCCGCTATTCTTTCGTTGGATGAGGCAACTAAGCGGCATATCGAGCAGGCATTGGCGGCTACCCAGGGGCGCGTCGAAGGACCACAAGGAGTGGCTGCCCTCCTCAACATCAATCCACACACTTTGCGAGCGCGGATGAGAAAACTCGGAGTGAATTGGGCAAGCTTTCGTTCGTGAAACGAATTCGCTACCTGTTTCACGAGGAGGCTACACGCGTAATACGCTCAAGGTAAGCAGTGATCCGTTTGGCGTTTGTTCCGACATCGCTCCGTCCTACGCGGGACACCGAGCGCACATCAATCCGACTACCGCTGCCAGCAGGAGTGATCCGCACCACCACATCGTCCTTAAAGCCGAACCAGAAGGTCGTGTCGGTTGCCTCGATGCGTCCTTCGGTGGGTTCATTGGCAGCGATCTCCCAACCCATATTACGTGCTGCCTCCAGGGCGTGAGTAAAGGCTTGCGCCGGTGGAATCTGAAGCGTGAGCGGTTTCAGATCAGGATAGCCAGTGCGCTGTTGGGCGGCAATCTCTGGACCACCATAGTCTGCCGAGTTCGGTGCGCCTGCTCGCAACGGTAAGATAGCGACAAAAGCCGGCGGTGTTTCGGTATCTGTCGTAATGTCGTGAATCATTGGCACGCGCTGGACGACTTGCCACCATTGCCAGGGAATCCAGGTCACAACCAGTCCGACGATGAGGCCAATCACAGCAAGTGAAAATCCGCGGTGCGTACTCCCCGAACGAGTAAAGAACATACCAAGAAGAGAGAGGACCACTGCTGTCGGCACCCCCATATGCAGCCCAGCGAAAGATTGTCAGGCCAGGGCGGAAGTCCCACCACCCGAGTCGGTATCCTGCACCAGCCAATAACAATGAAAGTCCAGCAACCAGCGCCAGGACGAAGCCGCCTAGTGCGACGCGCGAGAGTGGTCGAGAAGCAAGGTTTGTATCCATGCCCTCTCTTTGACGCATGGGTCGGGAAATGACAAGGGGAGGAGGACATTGGGCGATTGAATCATCGGGCGATCAGGACATGGAGAGCAATGAGAAAACCCCTCATGAGTTTACAGTGGCAGAAATCGAACTTGTCCTTCCCATTCACCGTCCACACTGCACTCTGCTAATAGCAGCACTTCTTCTATTGCTTGAGCAATGGGAAGAGACTGTGGCACGACAAATACGCCTGGCATCGACAGCCCGGCCGTCAAACGTGCATATGCATGGTGTTTCATCGTACGGACATCATGAGTCAACAAGACTCGCGTTTCGCGAGCCGCCCATTCCAGCACTATAGAGTCGTCTTTCCCCAGCAAGCCAACATCTTGAACACGCACGGTATCGAGTCCTGGAAGTCTGAGAACAACTCCACGGAGGATATCGTTGTCGAAATCTTCGTCCGTTATGAAACGAATCATTGGATTAAGACTTAGTGTCTGTGCCGTGCTAGTAAACGTTCACGAACGCCAGCCGGAGAGAAACGTTCCTCCACTTCCCGCCGTATATCTTCGGTCTCTTGGCGCTGTTGAGCCAGATAGGCTTCGACCTCTTGGCGATGACGGAGGTAATAGGTGATCACCGCATAGATGTTGGTCAAGTTGAGAGACGGATATTTATAAGCAATTTGTTCAGCTGTAGAACCGTTCTGAAAGGCGCCGATCACCGTGTCGAGGCTGACACGAGTGCCAGTAACCCGCACTACGCCCTCGTCAGTTACGTAAAGCGGCGGCGGTTCAGCAGTCAGAGTTTCCACGATCGCCATAGCCATCTCCTGTTTCTTTGTGTCTTCAGTATTGTGACACAGGGAGCCCAAAACAAATATACCCGATGGCGCAATCTCATCAGGGGCCGGGAGGGGGTTAGGCGCTTTCGTTTTTTGCCGTTTGCCTTGTTTGGACTCTAGACATCAGACTCTAGACTTTCCAAAAGTGCCTTCGCCTCTTGCAAGTCTTTGGTGTCAAACCCTTCGGTGAACCAGTTATACACATCTGACAACAACTTGTGAGCTTCGGCTTTTTTGCCTTGTTGCTGCCACAAGCGAGCGAGGCTCGTTGACGCGCGGAGTTCCCAGGACTTTGCTTGTTGCTTGCGGGCGATTTCGATGGCTTTGAGGAAACACGCTTCGGCTTCGCCTTGGGGGTCGGGAGTCAGGGGTCGGGGATCGGTCATGACTACTGAGACTTGACTGACTCTTGACTATCTTGTTGTAGCGTGAGTTCGCCCTTTGAGCCGATACAGCTCGCTTCCTAAAGGCGCCCTCCAGTTTTGTCCACCAGAGCTAACGCCTCGGCTCACACGCTTTAAGCCCTTCTTCTGATTTGCCCAGCTTTTCCATACGCTTCGGCCAGCAGACAAGATAATATGGTCGTACCACCGCTGCCCCTGTGGCTTGGTCGGCGGCCAAGCCCTGGCGTATCTGCGCTAACTCCCTCTTCTTCCTGCCCCTGCTCGGCCAGCGCCCATCCTTGCAGAATAGGCCCCCGCCTAACCAATACGGAAACCCCTGCTCAGTCGATAGAGCAATGACCGCCTCTGCCCGTTCTTGGACTGCTTGCCCTCTCCCGGCGAAATGATGAAGCCAGGCAGCATAGAATCAAGGCCTCAGCCAAGCTACAAGGATGAGACAGTTCCCGAGCTAATGTCGAGCGCCTCGTGGCTGCTCTGCAGAGCCTGGTCCGGATAGCCGAGCAACCACAGAGCTAAAGCCCTAAAATTCAGACAGCAGCCCCGGGGTCAAGTCCCCATAGAGAAAGGCAAGGGAACGTGCTGCCGGGGGTCATAGAGGCAATCCCCTGCTCCGAGTGCGCTCGGGCTGAGACAAACTCTCCAAGAGAATGAAGTGGCCCCTAGCATGCATGTGGGCTCCAAGAGAAGAGCAGGATCTTGTGTGCTCTGGGCCAGGGCGAAGAGTTGCTCACCGAGCTCCCGTGCCGTCTGCAACTCCGCCTCGCTACAGCATGAAACAGCCACAGTCCCCACAGCGCCGGGAAGAGCTGCGGAGTTTCCCCGACCTGCTGGCACAGCTCTCGCGCCCGCAGTGTAGATCGTTCCCACCTCTGGAGCCGCAAAGCCTTTAGTAGCCATCAGCGGCATTGCCCAGGCGTGAGTTGCAGTGACAGTTCTTGCTGAGCACGCTCTCGACGTGTCTGGCAGGGTCTTGAGCAACTCCAATCCTTTGGTGAGGTGGCTAATCGCTTCTACATTGGCCGAACGCGCTACAGCTTTCTGCCCTGCCTGTTGCCAATACGGAATTGCCTGCTCAATCAACCCCGCCTCGGTGTAGTGATGCGCCAGGAGTTCAGGCTGGGTCTCTTTGGTGTCGGGAAATCGTTCTTCCAATATCTGAGCAATCTGTTGGTGATACTGCTGCCGGGTGCTCTTGAGGAGGGATTGATAGGCCGTGTCTTGAATCAGCGCGTGCTTGAAGAAGTAGCGCGCCTGCTCGCCGACGCCGCGTTGATAGAGAATCTCGGCTTCGACCAGTTTGCTCAGGGCAGCCTGTAAGTCAGCTTCGCTCAGTGGGGTCACTGCGTGTAACAGCTCATACGAGAACTCGCGGCCTAACGTTGCACCCAGTTGCGCAACTTGCCGTGCATCAGACAGACGATCCAACCGCGCCAGCAGTGCTTCTTGTAAGGTTGTAGGAATGGCAAGTTGGCGGGGTGTGCGGCTAGGCGACTCTATAGACCCAACAGACTCTACAGACTCGATGACATTCTTGGTCAATTCCTCGACAAACAACGGCACTCCGTCCGTCTTCACACGAATCTGCTCGATAACATCCGCAGATAGATTTTTACTCTCTGCAACTTTCTCGATCATTGCTTCAACTTGCTTCTTGCCAAGGCGATTGAGCACAAGCTGAGAGATATGCGAGCGCGGCTTCCACGGGGGTGTGAACTCCGGACGAAACGTAAGGACTAGTAGGAGTTTTGTCGTGGGAAGCTGTTCAACCAGAAGCGAAAGAAACTCTAACGACGACGGGTCCGCCCAGTGCAGGTCCTCCCACACCGAGACCGTTGCTTGCCGCTCGGCTTGGGCGACCAACAACTGTACTAGCACTTGTAGTGTCCGTTCTTTCTGCTTCTGTGGGGTGACATTTAACGGCGGATAGTGAGGCGGGGTCGGTAACGACAGGAGCGCCGTAAAAAGTGGCAAGCTGTTCTGCAGGCCGTACAATGTCAGGACACGTTCCAGCTTTTCAATTCTCTCACTATCAGTGTCTTGTCTGCTCAAGAGTAACGTCCGCTGCAAGACATCGATCAATGGATAGAATGCGCTGTGCTGATGATACGAAGAACAACGCGCTTCAAACAGCAACGACCCTTCGCGAGTTATATGTTCTCTCAGCGTGTACGCCAGTCGCGATTTGCCGATGCCTGGCTCACCGCAGAGCAATACGACTTGCCCGCGTCCTTCTTTAGCTTGTTCCCACCGATCAATGAGTAAGCCAACTTCTTGTTCTCGTCCCACTAACGGCGTCAACGTACCGCGCCCGGCGAGCGAAGAAGTGCCTTGTCGTTCACTCTGCACATGATAGACAGCAATCGGCGTATCGATGCCTTTGAGCAGATGTGAGCCAAACGGTTGGCTCTCAAACTGTCCCTCGATCAAGCGTTGGGTCGCGGCACTGACAATGACGGTGTTGGGTTCGGCTAAGCCTTGAATGCGTGCGGCAATGTTCGGCGTCTCACCCAAGGCTAGCTGCTCCGTGCGTCCGCTGGCACCGATATCGCCAATGACGACTAACCCGGTGTGAATACCGATGCGGACTTGAAGTCTTTCCCCCTTAGGAGAGTTGGTCGGGGTCTCTGTAGACGTCCTTACCCTCAGCCCTCGCGCGCCGTGCGCTCTCCGAGGGAGAGGGAGACAAAGGAAGCGTTCCCACAGGAGAGAAGGAACCTGGTTTGTAGGGCCGTAATAATCTCTAATCCCACCCGCACGGCTCGCCGTGCGTCATCCTCATGGGCAGTGGGATAGCCAAAATAGACGAGTAGTCCATCACCAAGGTACTGAGCAAGATAGCCCTCATGACGCTGAATCACTTCGGCACAGGTTTGTTGATACTGCTGGACGACTGCCCGGTAGTCTTCGGGATCAAGTTGTGCCGACAATGCCGTCGAGCCCACGAGATCACAGAACATCACGGTCAGTTGGCGACGTTCCGCCGTCAGGGACTGGGGACTAGGGATTGGGGGCTGGGTTTCCTGATTTTGGACTTTGGACCTTGGACTTTGGACTTTTTCTGACTCTGGACCCTGGACACTAGACTCTGGCACTGCCTTTGCCCGCCCACACCAATCCCGGACCTTCTTCCTCTCACATGTTCGGCATAGGCGAAGAGCAGTTCATCCTTGAGGTCTTGCAGGTAGACATCATCAAGATTGAACGCCGCTTCAGCGCGCTCGTAGGACACACGCCCTTGGCGCTGCAGCAGTTCCAGGACTTTTTCTAGGACCTCGGCGAAATCCATCTTGCATCACCCCTCGGTGAACGGAGTGTACAAGAGAATAGCAAGGATGAACAGCAACAAGCTCTCGGGAATGTTCGTCTCTTGCAGGGTAGGTTGTTTACCGGGAGAAAAGATGACCATTACAGCTTTGGGCAAAAGCCTCCTCTCAGAATAGCTTAATGGTCCAATGCCGCACTTCCCTCCGTTTTCCCCCAAATCTTCTCCAGCACCGCATCCCGACCACATCGGTAGCGATAGTATTTGTACCGGGTGGGATTATTTTGGTAATAATCCTGATGGTAGTCTTCGGCTGGATAGAACTCGCTCGCGGCAACGATTTCAGTCACGATTGGTTGAGTGAATCGCCCGGACTTCTCGAGCTTCTGTTTCGAGGCTTCCGCTGCGCGTTTCTGCTCCTCGTCGTGATAGAAGATCGCCGAGCGATATTGCGAGCCGTGGTCACAGAACTGCGCGTTCGGCGTGAATGGATCAATATTCTGCCAGAAGACCTCAAGTAGTTTTTCGTAACTCACCTTGGTCGGATCGTAAGCCACTTGCACAGCTTCTGCGTGACCAGTCGTCCCCTCAGATACTTCCTCGTACGTCGGATTTTTCTTCTGTCCACCAATATAACCAGAAGTCGTAGAGACTACACCGTCCAATTTGTCGTACGGTGGCTCCATGCACCAGAAGCACCCTCCGGCGAAGGTTGCCGTTGCCAACGATTGATCACTGCTGGTTTTCTTCTCTTCACCTTTTTGAGCATAAGCAGTAAAAAGGAAGCTTACAACGGCAACAACTAAAACGATCTTCAGCCACATCTTCATATTCATGTCCTCAGTGCTGGCAGTGACTCGCCGGTTGGAACAAAGTTGAGCGCCACGCCATTATTGCACCAGCGTTGTCCGGTCGGTGGTGGACCGTCGTCGAACACATGGCCTTGGTGCCCGCCACAGCGGATACAGTGATACTCCGTGCGCGGATAAATCAGCTTGTAGTCAGTTTTCTTATCCATACGTCCTGGAATAGGTTGATAGAAACTCGGCCAGCCAGTGCCACTCTCATATTTCGCTTTCGATTCAAACAGCGGCAGATAGCACGCTGCACAGATAAACGTTCCGTCTCGCTTTTCATCGTTCAGTGGACTCGACCCTGCCCGTTCAGTCTCCTCCTCAAACAACACCGCGTATGCTTTGGGAGGAAGGAGTTTCTTCCATTCCGTGAGAGGCTTGTCCAGTTTCGTGATCTGCGCACTGCCTTGCTCAGCAGTAGCGTTTGCTGTTTCACTTCGCGTACAAGACGAAAATCCAAGTCCACCCAAAGCGAGAGCGACCAATTGTTGAAGAAATAAGCGTCTTTGCATAGTTGCTCCTTCTGCTTCTCCTTTCTACGGAATGTGATGCCAGTTGGATGCACAATGTTTCATAGCATGGACTAGTCTCTTCCGAAAATGAACGGCAGAACACGGTAACGGTTCAGGTTAACGAACAACACCACAAACATGTCATTCTGAACGGAGTGCAACGAAGTGAAGAATCTCTCCCCCTACACGCCAACCTGAGAGATTCTTCGTCGCGCTGCTCCTCAGAATGACAAAGAGTGCGAAGTCTCTTTTTAATCTGGAAAGGGAAACTGAACCACTACCCAGAATATCAACGTCTTGAGCGGAAGAAGTAATGAAGGAACAGAAACTAAAGACTATGACGATACGGCAGCGATTATAGACGCCAGAGGCAGTTAGCGTGGAGACTTTTCGTAGTCTTTGTCGACTGAAGCGTTTATTAAGGGTCAGCAGCTGGAAAGACAATACCCAGGGTTGCGGGTAACGACACCCTCAGTATGGAGTGTCTACCTCCTGTGCTGGCTAAGCAGGTGCATATCGTGGCCGTTCGTCTCGTCCGGCGATTTGCGCCTGCTTCCAATATCCCCATCGGTTTACTATCCTGCTTTCTCCCACATCGCCTTTGCTACCTTCGGTGGCGACATGGGGAGTTCTAATATGCGTACTCCGACGGCACGGTAGATAGCGTTGGCGATGGCCGCCGGCGGCGGCACGATCGGCACTTCTCCTACGCCACGAATACCTAGTGGGTGACCGGGGTTTGGCACTTCGACCATAATCGTGTCGATCATCGGCAGGTCGTAACACGTCGGCATGCGATAATCGAGGAACCCAGTGTTACGCATAATACCTTTGTCATCGTAAAAATATTCTTCGTTCATTGCCCACCCAATCCCTTGCACAGCGCCGCCTTGAATTTGCCCTTCGACATAGCTCGGATGGATCGCCTTGCCCAACATCTTGCACCGCCGTGTAGCGCAGGATCTGGGTCTTCCCCGTTTCCGGATCAACTTCGACATCGACGATATGCGTGGCAAAACCAGCGCCAACGCCGCGCGGATTCACCGAGGCTCGCCCGGTCACTGGACCGCCGGCACGCGCCAGTTTCGCGGCCAGCTCCTTTAACGTCATCGATTCCTGCCCATTCGTGAGACACGAGGCAATCACCATCTTGATACACCACATCTTCAGGCGTGACTTTCCACAATTTCGCCGCGCGCTCCTTCAGCAAGCGTACAGCGTCTTGGGCGGCTTCGTAGACGGCATAGCCGGTAGCGAACGTCACCCGACTGCCTCCTGTTACATCGGTATGGCCAATGGTCGCGGTGTCTGCCACGCTTGGATGAACTTGTTCAGCCTTGAGCCCTAAGACCTCAGCAGTGATCATCGCCATCGACGCGCGGCTGCCGCCGATATCCGGTGAGCCCGTCACGACATTCGCCGTGCCGTCACTGTTAATGCTCACGGTCGCACTCGATTGCAGGCCCGCATTAAACCAGAACCCAGAGGCCACTCCCCGCCCAACCAATTTCCCATTCGATTGTGGTAAGGGTGACTGGTAATGTTCGCTTGTTCTCGCCGCTTCGAGTGTTTCCAGAAAGCCGATGCGAGGAAACTTCGGTCCGGCTGGTTGCGCCGTACCCTCTTTGGCGCCATTCAGGCGGCGAAACTCCAAGGGATCAATCCCTAGTTTTTCCGCCACCTCGTCAATCACTGTCTCCGACGCAAACGCCGCATTGGTGGCGCCTGGCGCACGGTACGCCGCCGTTTTTGGTTTGTTCAGCACCACATCAAAGCCGTCGATCTGAAAATTTTCTAAATTATAAGGCGTCAAGAATCGTCATGCAGCCCGCACCAACCGGCGAGCCGGGAAACGCGCCCGCTTCGTAGGCCATCCAGACCTGCGCCGCCGTAATTTTCCCCTCTTTGGTTGCGCCGATCTTGCAGCGAATATAGGAGCCGGACGTCGGCCCGGTGGCGCGGAGCACCTCACTACGGCTCATGGTCATCTTGACTGGTTTCCCAGTCTTTTTTGACAATAACAAAGCAAGAGGCTCCAGGTATACGGTGGTCTTGCCACCGAACCCGCCGCCGATCTCAGCGGGGATCACCTTAATGTTGACTGGGGTCCATTTGTAAGAGATGTCCGCAGAGGTCGCGTACGGCAAATTGGCCTTGGGTGCTCACCCAAAGGGTAGCGTTTCCGTCCGCGTTATATTGCGCCACTGCGTTGTGCGGCTCGATATAGCCTTGGTGCACCATCGACGTATTGAATTCGCGCTCGATAATGACCTCGGCTATTTTGAAGCCAACCTCAAGATCTCCACGGGCAAAACGAATCTGGTTGGCAACGTTGGTCGGCGTATCGTTCTTCTCCGGCGTCCCGCTGGTGCGCAGATCCCCATGGAGGATCTGCGAGTCATCCTGCATGGCCTTACGAACATCGAGTACGGGAGGCAAGAGTTCATAGTCAACTTTGATAAGCGCAAGCGCCTCCTCGGCAATGTGCGGAGTCGTCGCGGCCACGGCGGCGATGGCATGCCCATGATACAGCACTTTGTCTCATGGGCCAGGACATTCATGGACGAGATAACGGGGGTTAATGGTTTGTTCACCCATGGGCTGAGCGCCAGGCGCGAGATCTGGCAGGTCGTGCCCAGTAATGACCGCTTTCACTCCTGGCAACGCCAGCGCCGCCGTGGCGTCGAGGGACTTGATACGCGCATGCGCGTGGGGGCTGCGCAACACCTTGGCGTGGAGCATACCCGGTAGGTAGATGTCCGCGCCATACTTGGCGCGGCCAGTGACCTTGTCTACCCCGTCGTGCCGAATTGGGCGCGTGCCAATCACTTTGAATTTGTGCTCTTGCAGTTCCATCTTCCTCTCCTCGCTGTCTCCCAGAGATTTCTGCCTTGGAGTCAAAACACGATCTTTACAATTTCACGTATACCGACTTGATCTGTGTGTAGAGTTCGATCGAATGTTTCCCCAGCTCTCGCCCGAACCCGGACTGTTTGTAGCCGCCGAACGGGGAGATGGGATCAATCATGTTGTAACAGTTGACCCAGACCGAACCGGCCCGGAGCTTGCGCGCCACTGCGTGCGCACGACTCACATCCTTGGTCCACACGCCAGCCGCCAATCCATAAGTGGTGTCGTTGCCCTGCAACACGGCGTCGTTCTCATCCTTGAACGGAATGACAACCGCGACAGGACCGAAGATCTCTTCTTGCGCAATGCGCATGTCGTTCTTGACCTTGGTATACACCGTCGGCTTCACGAAATAGCCTTTATCCTGCGGTCCACGTTCGCCACCGATCTTGGCATTTGCCCCTTCCTGCTGAGCGAGACGGAGATATCCGAGCACGCGTTCGTGCTGCTCTTTCGAGACCAATGGCCCCATGGTGGTCTGGCGGTCCAACGGCTGCCCAAGTTTGATCTCGCCGGCTCTCGAAGAGAGCCGCTCAGCGAACTCGTCATACACTCGCTCTTGGACAAACATGCGCGAGGCCGGCACAGCAGACTTGTCCCTGATTGCGGAAGATCCCGAGTGCAGAGCCGCGTGCCGCTTGTTCGAGATCAGCATCAGGAAAGATCACGTTTGGTGATTTACCACCCAGCTCCAGCGAGACACGTTTGAGATTGCCGGCAGACGCCTGCAGAATCAACTTGCCGACTTCAGTCGAACCAGTGAACGCCACCTTGTCGATGTCTGGATGACTGGCAATTGCCGCTCCAGCGGTTTCACCGAAGCCCGTAATGATATTTATGACACCTTCCGGAAGGCCAGACTTCAAGCATCAGTTCGCCTGCCGCAGCGCCACCAGCGGCGTTTGCTCGGCAGGTTTCAAGATCAACGTGTTGCCGCACGCCAAGCGCTGGTGCGACTTTCCAGCTCACGGTTGAGAGTGGACCATTCCACGGAATGATCTGGCCACACACACCGACTGGTTCACGCAACGTGTAATTGAAAAAGCTCGGGTCCGACGGATTGGTTTCGCCATAAATCTTAGTGGCCCACCCCGCGTAATAGCGAAAAGCATCCACCGCTCTGACGACTTCGGCTTCGGACTCGGTAATCGGCTTGCCGTTTTCTAAGGTGATGAGTTCGGCCAGTTCTTCACCATGCGCTTCGATAATATCGGCCATCTTGAACACATAGCGGGCGCGCTGGTGCGGACTCATATTGGACCATTTGCCTGATTCAAAGGCGTTGCGCGCTGCTTTGACCGCCTCGTCTACGTCGGCTTTGTCACCTTCAGCAACCCGAGCGATGACATCTTCGGTGGCTGGGTTGACTGCGTCAAACGTTTTTCCTGACTTTGCCGGAACCCACTTGCCATTGATGAGTAATTGCTTAGGGGCACCGGCAAGAAAGTCGAGCGTCGCTTTGTTGACGGTAACCGGGTTACTAACACGTGGGGTTGTTTCTGTTGATACTGCAGCCATAGTAAACTCCTTTCTCTCTTTGTTGCTCGTTGGTGTATTGTTCGATCGTTTCTTCCATGTTACGCTCTTACGTAACTTTCTTTAACTTCTATCACTCCAAGTTATTTCTCGCGCACTAGGGAACATGCAGCAGTTCCTCAACAGTGTAGAGCGTCTGAAATTCCCGTTTCGCTGCCTCAAAATCAGGATCAAAGGGCGCCTTGCTGAGAAACGTCCAATGCGGCGCGAGTGGATGCGTATTCATAAGATAATAAGAATTTCTCTGTCTCTCAGCGCAACTCGCCAAGACGGAGGGTAGTCAAGGCAAGGGTTGCGCTGTGAAACACGGCGGATTATATTCGGTAGTCGAATATTTGGCAATAGTATAAATTACACAAAGGGGGGTACGATGACAGACGCTCCTGACATGTCAATGCAGAAACTCAGTGTCAGCGCAGTACTCGCGTATCGCCGCCAGCTCGTCGAGGGATGTCAGGCCAAACAAAATCAGCTGACTGAGACAATCACTGAAAGTGATCGAGAAGAGATCATTGCCCAGCCTTGCCCAGCTTGCTCGCCTTCTTTTCGAGGTTGACGCTGAGCTGATGCAACTTTTGCAAACGCCACTCCGACCGAGCCAAAGAAGAGGGGGATGTCTGAAAGCGTTTTGAAAGTAATATCAACGACCGATATCGCCCGAAGGCTGGTTGCCTATCCTCGGACTCGCGGCTAAGAAAAGACTATGCGACGTGCGTTTTTATGTATCCCTTTGTTCTTTTTCTACTTCGTTGGTGTGTTTAATCCAGCTCTCACTCGCGGACAGGAAAAACAGGCCGATTCACCCGCGACGAATGCGACATTGCATGTTAACGGTGAGGTGGAACATCCGCTGCAACTTAGCGGCGCTGAAATAGCGAAACTTCCACGTCACACAGGACGCGCGATAGATCACGGTGGTGCTGAGGCAACCTTCGAAGGCACACCACTGGTGGAAATTCTCCGGTTAGCGGGGGTGAAATTAGGCGAAAAATTACGCGGGCATGAGATGACGACGTATGTGCTCGTGACAGCCGCCGACAATTATCAAGCTGTCTTTGCTGTGGCAGAACTCGACCCTGGATTCACGGATCGTGTCATTTTTCTTGCCGACCAACGTGACGGCAAGCCACTCTCATCCACAGAGGGACCATTACGCATTATTGTCCCTGGTGAGAAGCGCCATGCCCGCTGGGTGAGACAAGTCAAAACGCTGACGGTACTGCACGCAGGAACAAAGTCAGTGACGGAACGTAATGGCCCTCAGTAGAGAAGGCGCAGTGATTGTGGCATCGCAAAATCACCCTGGTAAACGATGCCACTCACAAGATGACACCTCATCTGTCCGGTCCCGAGTTTTTCCGCGCAAGCACGTTATGCGGTTGGGGGTACGAGATTCTAGCATGCTGATGCGGCTACAACTGAATACGCTAGAGTATATTACAGAAGATTCTGAAGGGGTTGCACTGGCTCTCCATTGTAGTTTTGTCAGGTCGTGGTTTATCAACTTGTTGACAATGTCGTGCGCAGCTCTTGTAGCGAAACGAGCGTAACTACAACACTGCTCGGACAACGCCAGCGTACAAGAGGAGATGATAAGCAATGGCACAATATCCTGTTCGGTTTGGCATCCAAACGCCGCAGCAGCATGGGTCGTGGCAGGAAATAGTCGCGCTGTGGCGTGAAGTCGATACGCTAGGATTTGACAGTGCGTGGGTCTTCGACCATTTTCTGCCGATTTTTTCTGATCCCACGGGTCCGTGTTTAGAGGGCTGGACCAGCTTGTCCGCACTGGCCATGGTCACGCAGCGCGTCCGTCTTGGTGTCATGGTGACAGGCAATACCTACCGGCATCCGGCAGTGTTGGCCAAGATGGCAACGACGCTCGATATTATCAGTCAGGGGCGGTTGATCCTCGGCGTGGGAGCGGGCTGGTTTGAATTAGAGCATAAAACGTTTGGGATTCCATTTCCCAGGATGCGCGAGCGGTTGCAACGGCTAGACGAAGCGCTGACCGTGATTACCCGTCTGTGGACGGAACAGCGGGTGACATTTGCTGGTCGCTACTATCAACTGACCGATGCGTTGCTGAATCCACGCCCAGTACAGCAACCCCACCCGCCGATCTTAGTGGGCGCAACTGGAGAACGGGTTGCCTTGGATATCGTCGCGCGACACGCGAATATCTGGAACGGGTTTGGCTCGCCGGAGGTCTTTGCGCGGAAAATCGCCGTGCTGACCGAGCACTGCCGCAAGGCTGGACGCGACCCGGAGGCGATTGAGAAATCTGCGTTGTTGCAAATGACGTTGACGGATGATCCTGAGACTGCACGGCGTGTACGCAAGGACAATCCAGACATGCTGGTAGGAAATCTGGCGGAGATCCGGCAGCAAATCGAGCGGTATATTGCGGTGGGAGTAACCCACATTATCCTTTCTCTGTCCGCGCCGTACGACTATGCAGCGTTGCGGCGATTTGCCACCGAGGTGGTACCGGCGTTTCGCTAGTGTTCCTAACCGTGTTGATAGGGAGAGGTCATGACGGAAAGCAATCGAGCTCGCGCAGCGGTTATGTTGGTCGTTATAGGTCTGTTCTATGCCCTTCCAGTTGCGAGGGCGGAGGACGCAAATCGCATTGAGTTGGCTGACAATCAGGCCTACCCAGAAAGCATTACCGCATCATCTGACGGTACGCTGTACGTGAGCAGCCTTGCGTCAGGCGGAATAACGCGGATACCACGCGGCGCAACGAGAGACGAACCCTGGATCAAGCCCGGCGCTTTTGGCACCCGGTCAACGCTCGGTGTGTTCGTCGACAACGCCTCGCACATGCTGTGGGTCTGCTCGAACGATATGTCAACGTTTGGTGTACCAGGGCCGGGTACGGTCAGCGGAAGCCACCTCAAGGGCTTTGATCTGCGCACAGGAGAGGGAAAGGTCAGCGCGGCACTGCCTGGCACGCGCACTTTTTGCAATGACATTGCCATCGGTCCGGACGGCTCTGTCTTTGTCACAAACACTTTTGCCCCCCAGATCTTGCGACTCAAACCCGGCAGTAACCAATTGGAGGTGTGGCTTGAGGATCAACAATTTGCTGTTCCGAGTCCGGGTGCCGGTCTCGACGGCATTGCCTTCGGTGGCGACGGTCATCTCTACGTCAACACCTTCACTAAAGGTGAACTCTTTCGTGTCGAAGTGCGTAACGGAGCGCCAGGAAAGGTGACGAAGCTGCAGACGTCACGACCGTTGAAGTCTCCCGACGGGCTTCGTCTTGTGAGCGGACTGACCTTTGTGATGGTAGAAGGGAATGGGAACGCTCGATCGCGTGATCGTCACCCAAGACAAGGCATCGATTGAGACACTCGCTGAAGGCTTTTCGGTTCCTACCGCTGTCACTGTGGTGGGAACAACCGCGTGGGTCGCAGAAGGACAGCTCTCTCATCTCTTCGACCCGGCCAAAAACGGCCCTCCACGATTGCCCTTTTACATTAAAGCGGTGCCCTTAGGACAATAAGCATACAACGAAAGGAGATGTCCCTTATGGAATATAAAACCGTTGCCGAAGCGAAAGACTTGCCTGGCTTACGTCTGGCACTCACAGTTGGTGGCCCTGCGCCGTGGAGTCAGGCAGCCAAAAGCATTTTTCACGTCAAAAAGATTCCGTACGTTCCCGTTGCTCAGCATGGGGGACAAGCCAACGAGGACCTCGTGGCCTGGACGGGCCACCGCAATGCTCCGGTGGTAATGTACGACAAGGAGCCGGCACGGACGGGATGGTATGAAATACTGATGCTAGCGGAACGTCTGGCACCTACGCCGTCACTCCTACCACGGAACGTAGAAGACCGCGCGCTCATGATCGGTTTCTCCAACGAGCTGTGCGGCGAAGAAGGCTTCACGTGGCAGGCGCGTCACATCATGTTTGACACGCTTGTCAAAGCACAAGGGGAGGCATTCAAGCAAAATCCGATGGTGCAAGCCTATGGCTACTCAGCCCAGAATGCCGCTGCGGCGCCGGCCAAAATAATCCCGATCTTCCAAGCCTTATCCACCCGGCTACACAAGCAACAAACAGCAGGCAGTCGCTATTTTATTGGTCATCAACTGACAGCGTTGGATCTGTATTGGGCGAACATGTCACAGGTTGTTGATCCCTACCCCCCTGACAAGAACCCGATGCCGGATTTCTTCCGCCAGATCTGGGCGCCGGTGCGTACTGCGGTCGCATCGGCGGTTGATCCCTCTGCTCATTGCCCACCGCGATTATATTTTTGCGCAGCATCTTACGCTGCCGCTGGATTTCTGACCGGGAATTGCTCAGAGGGCAAGAGCAAGAGAGAGTAAGAAGACCGCACTCGTAGTGAAGGAAAACATTCTTGCTCGCGTGAGAGTGGATCTCTGAAAGTGCGTATCTTTGTGAGGCTTACGACAAAAACAGAAGGAGAAAGACAGCATGCAATATACGAAGCTTGGCAACACTGGCCTCACTGTTTCGCGTATTTGTTTGGGTTGCATGACCTATGGCGGCGGCCCACAGCCGTCCTGGTCATTACAGCGAGACTGGGCACTCGGGGAGGAAGAAGCCCGCGAACATTTCGCCGTGGCCTTAGAAGCCGGCGTCACGTTTTTTGACACCGCCGACGTCTACTCCGTGGGCGCGAGTGAGGAAATCACCGGGCGCTGGCTCAACGAGATGGCCTCGCGTGATGACATCGTGGTCGCCACCAAAGCCCACGGCGCGATGGGTCCCGGGCCCAACCGTCGTGGCCTGAGTCGGAAACACATTGTTGAGGCGTGTGAAAATTCGCTGCGTCGGCTGAAGATGGACTATATTGACCTCTACCAAATTCACCGTTGGGATTACACCACGCCGATTGAAGAGACACTGGAAGCACTTGATTCTCTAGTGCGTAGCGGCAAAGTGCGTTACCTCGGCGCGAGTAGCATGGCGTCGTGGCAGTTTTCCAAAGCTCTCTATACAGCCAAGGAACATGGCTGGCATCGCTTTGTAGCAATGCAGAATCATTACAACCTCGTCTATCGTGAGGAAGAACGGGAAATGATCCCGCTCTGTATTGACCAAGGCGTAGCGCTCATTCCGTGGAGTCCATTGGCACGCGGTTTTTTTGCTGGCCACCGTGACCCCAAAGGCGGAACCTCAGTCACTAAGCGTGCAGAAACCGACAAGTTTGCCCAGCAATGGTATTTTCACGAACAAAATTTCGCGATTGCTGCGGCGGCAGAGAAGGTCGCCAAACAGCGAGGGGTGACGCCGACGCAGGTGGCGTGCGCCTGGATTCTGCAAGCGCCGGGTGTCACGGCACCGATCATTGGAGCGACCAAAATCCCTCATCTCAAAGAGCTTTTTGCGACGGTTGATATCATATTGAGTGATGAAGAAATCGCGACGCTTGAGGAGCCCTATCGGCCTCAACCGATCATTGGTCATGAACAGCCCCATCCAAGAAGGATGGTGAAAGCATAAATTGGTTGTTGATCGGGAAGGACAAACAGTAGAGAGCCTTCCCGATAGTCTACCTAACCGAGAACGTGTCATAAGCCTTCTATAGATGCGAAATACTAGAGACAAGGGGAAGGTTCGATCTTATCCCCTAAAGTTGAGCATTCTGCCCACTCCTCCACCTCACTATTGGTGGAGGAAAATAATGGACCATCCTCAAAAGAAAAACTTGCGATAATGCCAATTATACAGTTATGGCCTAATGCAGGGAGATGCCAAGGTTCCGCCTCCCCTTCGCGACCTCCGTATCAAATGAGTCCTCTAACTTCTTATTGCATCCTCGGAGTTCTTCTCCCACCCGTTCACTCCACGCCACATATTCCCGCTTCTGTTTCTGCGACCATTGCACCGGGGGCGCGTGCAGGAGACTGCGGAGATTGGCAATCTTATCGGCGAGCTTCACCAACTTGGCGCGCGCGGAGAGATGCCGAGCATGAACAATTTGCAGCCGCTTCCGTTCTGCTTTCGAGAGTGTTTGATCGTCTGTGACTTCTTCTACGATCCGCCGTACCTCCATGCCAAAGTGGGCATCGAGTTCTGCCACGGTTGTCTCAGTGTCCTCCAGCGTATCATGAAGAATGGCTGCCTGGAGGGTAATGACATCCGTCACCCCTCCTTCCCGCGCAAGCAGCTCTGCCACCTCAATGAGGTGATTCACATAGGGGGAAGCCTCTGCCCCTTTGCGCCGCTGATCACGGTGTTTGTCTGCCGCAAAGTGGAGGGCTGTTAATACAACGGGTAAAGCTATTGAGGCGTCCATGAAGGCTCCTTTGGGTTGGAATGTAACTAGCAGATCAACGGCAAGTGACAATATGCGCAAAGGTGAGTCACTTCTGTTTGGGTGCGATGATGTTTGGGCCAATGGGCAACCCAGATCATGACGAGTGCATCAAGATCACGCATGCGGCCCTGGACGCTGGTGTGAACTTCATTGACACTTCCGACGCCTATTCCGACGGCGAGTCGGAACGGATTCTGGCCAAGGCGTTGCAGGGACGCCGCGACCAGGTGATACTCGCCACCAAATGCTTTTTCCCCCCAGGACGGGTCGAGTTATTGACTCGGACGGGAAAAAACGTGGGCGACGGCGGAGGATCTCGCCGGTGGATTGTGCGCGCCGTTGAGGACAGCTTACGGCGATTAGAGACCGATTACATTGATGTCTACCAACTGCATCGTCGAGACTGGGACACAGAGTTGGAAGAGTCATTGGCAGCGATGACGGACTTGCAACGGGCGGGGAAAATTCGGGTGATTGGCACCTCGGCGACCTCAGCCGAGTGGATTGTTGAGGCGCAACGTATCGCGGAGCAACGCCAGCTGGCGCGGGTGCGAAGCGAACAGTGTATCTACTCGATACTGAGTCGGAAAGTAGAGGAAGGTGTGTTGCCGACGTGCCAACGCCACGGAGTCGGAGTGATGGTTTATGCGCCGTTAGCTGGGGGCTGGCTGACAGGGAAATATCGACGCAATGAACCCCCACCGGCAGGAAGTCGGGCGACGAGTCGATTAGGACGGTTGGGGGTGTGGGATGAAGATCGGCCAGAGGTACAACGAAAATATACGCTGGTGGAAGAGTTAAGCACCGTGGCGCACGATGCGGGGCTCTCGCTCACACACCTGGCAATGGCGTTCGCGGCTGAGCATCCCGCGGTGAGTTCCGTGATTATGGGGCCGAAGACGTTAGCGCAGCTCCAAGATACGCTGGGCGCGACTGAGATAAAGCTCACTCCGGAGGTGCTGGATCGCATTGACGCAATCGTGCCACCGGGGGTTCGTATCGATCCAAAGGATTCGTTTATTCCGAATCCCTGGCTTGACGAACCAGCACGCCGTCGCCGCCTGCGTTCCTCTTGAGAGATCGTGTGCAGGTAAGGCCCTGAGGAATGATGAATGCCGAATTTCATTGTACCTCCTGTAGAGTGTCTGTGGATTCAATGAGAAAACCCTGTATCCTCTCCAATACGAGGCTCTCCCCGTATGTCAGGAAGAGCGTAACTTATTTCGGAAGGAGCATATAACATGGATTCACTCACGACAGGTAGGGTCGCAGACATTCTCAAACGGCTGTATCAGGAGGCTGAAACCGCAGATCGTGCGCTCATGGAAAAGTATCGGAACGGGGACTTCACTCACGATGAGTTGAACAAGTTTTTGGAAGCAGAGACAAAAGACTATCGCGCAGTGTATCGGACGTATGTGGACAACTTCCTGAACGTCTCCGCTGACTTTGGACGCCTCCTCTACATGTGCGCCCGCGCCCGGAAAGCTAAGCGGATCGTTGAATTCGGCACCTCCTTTGGTATTTCGACGATTCATTTGGCCAGTGCGTTGCGCGATAACGGTGGCGGTCAGTTGATCAGCACGGAACTAGAACCTACGAAAGCACAGCGCGCACGGGAAAACCTCGAGGCCGCGGGCTTGGCCGACCTTGTGGACATCCGCGTCGGCGACGCACTCGAAACGCTGAAAGAGGGGATCAACGGAGACGTGGACCTGGTCCTTCTCGACGGCGCGTTCATCCTCTACCTGCCTGTCCTCAAGCTGTTGGAGCCGCACTTACGAGATGGCGCGTTCGTGATTGGCGATAACGCGTTGGAGCAATCGTCGGGCTATCTCGACTATGTGCGCAACCCGCAGAACGGGTATCTGTCGCTCGCACTGCCATTCGATGCAGGTCGAGGGAATGAACTCACAGTCGTTACTCGGTGATGGTAAAGGATTCACGATGGCCTCAGATGTAGCAGTCAGTCCTCTCTCCAATCATTCCTGTTTCGATTCTCCCCTTGTGAGAGAGGTGGAACTACAGAACAATAAGCCTCCTCGCATTCTGCGATCCGCATACTGTCAGGTCTGTAATCGAGATATTAGTACGACAGAAATCAAAGAGATGGTCGACGCCATTGCCGAGGGGAAGGGAGGCACCTTGGCTATTGTTGTTCGGGAGCGAAAACCTGCTTGACCTTGCACTGGTGCAATGACGCTGGCCCACATAAAGAGCTTTTCGCGGAGGAGAAAGCTGAGTATGAGTGAATCCCTTGCTGCACTCTTTCGCCGGATTACTGCGGGAGTCTATGTGGTGGGAGTGGCGCATGCAGACCAGCGTAACGCCTTCACGGCAGCGTGGCTCATCCAGGCCTCGTTCGACCCGCTGCTTTTAGCTCTGAGTATCAATCCCACCCATACCTCCTATGAACTCCTCAAGGCCGGGGGTGGTTTTACAGTGAACGTACTCCAGGAAAGCGATCTCGACATAGCGCGGCATTTTGGTACGCAATCGGGGCGTATGATGGATAAGTTGACCGAGATTGTATGGTATCCGGGGCGTAGTGGAGCGCCAATTTTGGCCCAGGCTCTCGCCTACTTTGAGTGCCAGGTGACAGGGAGTCTGCCTGCTGGAGACCACGAGATGGTACTGGGTCGAGTCCTTGACGGCCAGCTCGTAGTACCTGCGGCGGTCCCACTCAGGTACGAGCAGACTAGCGATATGGACGGAAGTAGCCAACTATATCCCCGAGAGTTCTAGTTCCGGAGCAACCGAGGCAGAAGCGTGAATATATTACACTGCTGCGATGGACAGCGGGTCTTCGCTTTTGTCCTTCAACTGAAAGACCTCGTTTCATGACAAAAGCCACATATGAATTGTCCAGTTGACGGACTGTGACCTGACAAAACAACAATAAGAGTTACCATAGCGGCTTTATTACCGCGCTGGATAACAGAGATGTTCCCAGCGGTCCAGTCCTTTCCTGCAACAGATCAAGATATATGGATGCTTGGTCTTGCTGGTGCGGAAGCGATACACACAACTGCTGTGTTAAAGGTATGGACAGGCGACTCCGAACGCTTTTCACTTTGGTCATCAATGAGGCACGCATAATGAGAAATGATCTATCTATCTGTGATTTGACTAGACAAGTTGCTGCGATGAGTTTTCTCATCATCGGGATACTGCTAGCGAGCGGTTCGTCAGCAACTGCGCGCGAGGAACACGATACGACGTCGAAGCCGACGGAACCTTGCGCGGATGACAACGGCGGACTCACACTGCCCCCCAAATTCTGCGCGACTGTGTATCGCGGATAACATTGGCCATGCGCGACACCTCGTCGTCGCTCCAAATGGTGTGGTGTATGTCAATACCTGGAGTGGCCGCTATTACGCCAACGACCCCCCTCCTCCAGGCGGGTTCTTGGTCGCCCTCCAAGATACTACTGGTGACGGCCGGGCCGACGTCACCATTCGCTTCGGCGAGACCCGCGAGCAGGGCAGCGCCGGCGGCACAGGCATTGCGCTCTACAAGGGCGGGCTTTTTGTGGAAATGAACGATCGCATTGTGCGCTACGCTTTGCCTGCTGAGATGAATGCACCGCGCGGACCACCTGAGGTTATATTATCCGGCTTACCCCTCACTGATGACCACCCTATGCATCCATTGGAGATCGATGCGCTGGGGGGCTTATACGTCGACCTCGGCTCAGCAACCAACTCCTGCCAGGTCCAGAATCGAAAACCTAACTCCCCAGGTATTCAGCCATGCACGGAGCTCGAGACACGGGCCGGCATCTGGCGCTACGATGCCAACCGGACGGGGCAGAAATTCTCTCCTGCCGAGCGCTTTGTTACTGGGATTCGCAACGCGGTAGGCATCGCAGTCGACTCCGCGGGTCAACTCTTTGCCACCCAGCATGGCCGCGACCAACTGCGAGAGAACTGGCCGAGCCTCTACACGCCAGAGCAGGGAGCCAACGAGCCGGCGGAGGAACTGATGGAGCTGGAGCGTGGAGCCGCCTATGGTTGGCCCGAGTGCTACTATGACCTGACCCAGCAGAAGCTAGTCCTAGCTCCGGAGTACGGAGGTGATGGTGGCAAGGCGGTTGGGCCATGCGCGCAGAAGCGAGCCCCAGTTGCGGTCTTCCCGGCCCACTGGGCACCGAATGACCTCCTCTTCTACTACGGACAGCAGTTCCCGACAGCCTACCGAGGGGGAGCGTTTATCGTATTCCACGGGTCATGGAACCGAGCCCCTTCCCCTCAGGGCGGCTACAACGTTGTGTTCCAGCCTTTCATTGACGGAAAACCCACAGGGAAGTACTTGGTCTTCGCCGATGGTTTCGCTGGAGCAGTCAAAGAACCAGGTCGGGCTGCACACCGGCCGTCGGGGCTTGCGGTCGGACCTGATGGTGCACTCTACATCACGGACGACAAGCACGGTCGGATCTGGCGAGTCACATACCGTGGCCCCACGACGGCAGGAATTGAGGCCGCCCCCTCGCCATCCTTTCGAGCTGATAATCCAGTGTCTGGAGCTACTGTTCCGCCAGAAGGCATCCATCCGGAGGCTGGCTCGCAGGCGAAAGGCTCCATGCCGCTTCCCTCTGGTGTCACGGCGGCACAGATTTCGCTCGGCGACCAGATCTTTCACGGCCAACAGGGAGGTGCAACGTGCGTAGGGTGCCACGGATCAGACGCAAAGGGAACGCCGCTGGGGCCCGACCTCACGAGTGGTAAGCACTTGTGGGGAGATGGCAGCCTGCAATCCCTTACCCAGATAATTACCGATGGAGTACCGAACCCGAAGGAGTACAGGGCCGCAATGCCTCCGGTAAGCAGTGAACAGCTTTCTCCTGCTGAGATCTCAGCGGTGGCGGCTTATGTATGGACCCTCAGCCACCGGAGCGCCCATTGAGTCCACGTCATCGTCACAGAGAGTTATTTACCCGGTATCTGGTGAGGCGCGGAAGAAATGGGCAGAACACCTGCACACCTCGTGATGCTGGGCAGTCGGAGGTTGATGTACGACGGGTGTGACAGGAGGTGGCGGCCAAGGGTTATGAAGGGTGTATGCTGCACTGAGGAGAGGCTTCGTGGAGGTATTTTTTTGTTCTTGACCGGGAAATAAGCCCGAGATAGCGTACCCGCTCATTTTATGGCAGCAGTATTTGCGACATAGAGCGCTATGTCGAAATTAGCGATCCGGAAGGTAACGTGATCAGTTTTGCAGAACTCCTGGATGCCAGGCAGTAGAGGGAAGGCTCCGGTACTGCTGCCGCGAAGGAATCCGGAAAAAATTTCCATTAAGGAATCACTGGGCTCGCCGAGGAGATTTGAAGCGACGCATCCGGTGCTCTCGCTATCGAGCGGGTTAGGGATACAGTACAGAGTTCCCCGGCACAGGTTTTCTACACAAAGGCGGTGAGTATGCAAGACTTAACAAATCGTGTGGCGGTGATCACTGGCGCGGCCAGTGGCATTGGCAAGGGCATTGCTCAACAGTTGGCCAAAGAGGGTGTGAAACTCGTTTTAGCAGATATCGAGGAACGTCCATTAGTAGAGATGGAGAAAGAGTTGCAAACGGCAGGCGCTCACACCCTCTCGGTCGTGACGGATGTGTCTAAAAGAGAGTCGGTGTCTGCACTTGCAGACCGGACGTTTGCAACGTTCGGTAATGTCCATATTCTCTGCAACAATGCGGGGGTCTCTGGCGGCCTCGGTCACGTGTGGGAAATCCCGCCGCAGGACTGGGAATGGATCATGGCGGTGAATTTCTCTGGCGTTCTGTACGGCATCCAAGCCTTTGTCCCTCGCATGATCGCCAACAACGAGGAAGGCGTCATTATCAATACAACCTCGACAGTCGGACTGACTACCGGTACCACCTCTGCGTATGGGATCACCAAGCATGCGATCACCCGGCTGACGGAAGGGTTACACTATGATCTGCAAGCAGCCGACTCAAAGCTCACAGCCGCGCTGTTAGTGCCGGGCGCAACGGCTACCAATATTTTGTATGCTGATCGCAATCGACCCGAGAGGCTTACAGTATCCCGCGATGAACAAGCACAGGAAGCTCTAACAGAGCGACGACGGAATCTCCACGCGCGCATCCAGCAACTATGGTTCAATGATCCCATCCACCCAGCGATAGCCAAACTTTTGTAAGAAGTTCACTACGTGCGTCTTTCCTGCTTGGTAGTACCGATCAATCGCCGAGCCGAGTTCCCCGATCGTCTCATGCCAGTGATGATGACTCACTTCCTCCTTGAGATCCTTCCAAGTGCCTTCCTTGGGGTTCTCCTCTGGGGTGTATTTCGGAAACGCAATTACTTCGATCCGGGGCTGCTGTTCCAACCACTCCTCGACTTCGTCACTGGTGTGATGTGGCGCTTGGTCTTGCCACAACAAGATCTGCCCCTGGGGACACGCGTCCAAGAGCAGTTCGTACCACCGAATCGTCGCGTCGCTATCTTGCCAATCAATCACAAACGGTGCGACCTCCGCTCCCGTCCCCAAATGCACCGCCCCATATAGATTCTCCGCGCGCTTCGACCGGGCTCCATCGGCCACCACCGGTTGCTGCCCAATCGGATTCCAGCGCCGGCTCAACGTCCCTTCCAAATACACTTTGCTCTGATCCCCCGCTAACGGCACCACCGGCTGCCCCGTCCGCGCGTACTTCGCCAACACCTCGCGCGTCTCCAACTCATAGCGCGCGTGATCCACTGGATCCCGCCGAATATAGAGCTTGCGCCCACATTGATAACTCCACCCCATATGCCCAAACAGCTTGCGCATCCCACTCTTGCTGTAGCTCGCTCCAAAGCGCTCCGCGATGAGTTGCCGCACCGCCTTGTTCGTCCAGCCACTGCCCACTTTCGTCCCCACCATTGCTTCTTCACGGAGTATGCGCTGCAACTCTACGATTTGTTCGCAACTGAGCTCGCGTTGCCCGTGCTCCCCGCCCCAGTGCGGATGATTGCGCAGCCCGTCTAACCCGTGCTCGGTATATTGCTCCACCCAGCGACTGATGGTCTCTTCGTCCACCAAGAGAATCTCGGCCACCTCCCGATAGCTATACCCTCGATGCACTAAAATCAGCGCATGATACCGTTGGCGCTCATGCCCATTCCCCCGCATGTTCTTATAGCGCCGGACCGCTTCCTGATAATCCTCGTCACTTAACATGCTTGTGATCTCTATCCTTCCTGTGACTCTCTCAGGAAGTATACAGCCTCCTCTCACACTCCACATCTTGCCGTAGCGGGTATGAAACCGGAGGAGGTTGGCACCATCGTAGTCCAAGCCATCAAAGACGGACGGTTTTATATCTTGACGGATCCAGAGCGTACCAAACGGCTTGTCCGCTTGCGGATGGAAGGAATTCTCAACGAGACGGGCCCAAGCCCAGAAGCAGGAATATGAAGAGCCTTTCGTCAAGGATGAAATGCGGAGGCAAACCTCTACTCCCCTAAGCCCAGGCAAAATCGGGGCGGGTGCTATCCTGGTAAGGCTCTACTAGGAACATTCGGTGACCTCTCCAGGTTCGACGGGATACAGAGGAAAAGAAGAAAGGAAGAGAAAGAGGCTAGCCTTACGGCGTCTCCCGTGGCGCGTTTACGGCATAATCTTTCGTGACGACTCCCTGGCTTGCTGATCCGCGCACGTGTTGGGGAATCCAGAACTGGCCGTGATATTTGCCAAACAATCCTCTTCCCTCGGTGTAGTTCGCAAAGTGCCCCCGGCAAACCGAAAGCGCATGCTTCAAGGCCGTGCGATTCTACCTGGCCCTCTTCCCGGAGCACCTTCTTCATCGGTTCAATGTTGAGCGTGTAGTAGCGCGAGAGCGGGATGCCATGTCGCCTCTTGTGGGCACGAGAGAGTTTTTCAGGAGGGTGAACAAGGGAGGTAGTCACGTTTTTACAATTCGCTAAGCTAAAGGCGAAGAGGAATGGAAAGAGATAGGGAGTCATCACGCGCTTAGCGAAAGCACGCTGCTCTTCCGGCGAATTGAACGCAGAGCACTGCATGTCCGCCATGATGGCTTCAGGCACATTGCCGTCATTCCAGAGCAAGTCGCCATTTGCCGTATGAAAGAACGTGTAGTTGGCGAGACGGGCCAGCCAAGACCCGGTGGGGACTTTCCAGCCACAGCGCAAACGAAGTCAGCCACTCGGATTGAGCGACAAGGTGAGGATAAGTTCGCACGATTGCCTGTTGGATGCTCGGTAGAGACCCCTCAGGGTCTTTCCCTCTGGTCGCAAGATCTGTTTTTCGACTGGAATACACCGCCATGCCGACGCTATACGGGGCTTCTCTATGTTGTTCTCGTTCTGAGGCAGGCAGGCGAAATTCAACGAAGGCAGACCGCCATGGAGAAAGGCATTGGGGAAAGTCCGCAAGCGTAAACGTGTCTCGGTCCCACCCGATTGGCAATCGTGTTGTGAGGAAGTATTCAGCGGCGTTATCAATCACCACCGATTGCATCCCTCCAAGCGGAACCCCGGCCAGGCAGAGCCGGTCAATCATTCTGCTCATCGCCTCCACTCCTTATTGATGTTGGGCTCGTCCATACCAACTTGCCACGATTCGCCCTTGCCTCTGCTTGGCGGCATTTCACACCGACGCCCTCGGTCGGCTACGACCCCAACAAGATACGAAATGTTGGGGTCGCTGGCGCCGAGTTCGCGTTATTTTGATTCCGCGGCGTTGTATCCCACGATTGCCTTGGTTTCGAAGCCTCAGCCCAGACGCCGAACTCGCCGTTGCCGGATTGCTTGTAGCCCCCGAACGGAGTATTCCCGCCACCAAGCGCGCCATTTACAGAGATTCGCGGCGGTCGCACCCGAAACGACAAAGAACAGCACACACGTGGTTACCATCATCGCCCGTAGAAACTTCATCTTTTCCCTCCTTCTCTTGCTACGTCTGTGAGGGCCAGTCTTTCCTCACAAATACTGTTCTTGCGTTCCTCATTTCCGCCACGGCATCGCCAGCGCTTCGTGATAATCACTCGACGGGGTTGCGGAAAATTGCGACGATACTTGCATGCCCACCCTCGCCGTCGACAACAGCCGCCGTCACGGCGGTGCCGAGCTTGACCGCCGTAACAGGACTTGAAAATTGATTACCAGGCCGGGGCACTTTTCTGTTACTGGGGATGGATATAAATAATATATACTCGGTGACCAAATATTTTTGAGCTTATATATATGACTTACGCGTATGTCAATGCGATGTCGGGTGGCTACGACACATTCGAACGGAGAGGTCCCGTATGCGGAATCCACGCAGGGGCAAAGTCACTTACGGAGAGTAAGGACCCTGAATGAGACGGCGCAACGATTGTGGCACCTGCCGTTTCATCTCCACCAACAAGTACATCTGTTGGCGGGAACCCGCGTCGCAGGAACGCCGTGCGACCAGGTTCGGAGAGAAGATAGCGAAGGAAAGCTTCCGCCCCTCTCTTGATTTCGTGCCCCCTGTGGAATGGTCACGCTATATACGGCTGGAAAGAGAGAGATGGAGTCGCTTCCAAACTCTACTCACACTTTGTCCGGCATATACCGTGGGCGTTCATCCCGACCTGTTGTTTGCACCCGCTTCCAATATCCCCAAGGGAAATGCACAAACTCTAGCTTCATGCCGTCAGGATCGGCAAAGAAAACGGCGTAATAATTAGGGCCATACTGAGGATATTCAGCAGGAGGATCTAAGATTGTGATCCCTTCCTGCATGAGAAATTGAAAAAACTGATCAACGTCCTCGCGGCTTTTTGCTCTGAGCGCTAGGTGATGTAACCCGACCCGATAGCGACTAAATGCAACACCCTTTTCTTCTGGCGGTGCGGCGCGGAAGCCAATGCCCATGTGGCCGTTAGACCAGGCAATATAGCTTTCGTGTGCAACTCGTCTGAATCCTAGATACTCAAGAACTTTCGCATAAAAAGGCAGAGACAATTGAAGATCGTTGACGGTAAGGTCAAGGTGCTCAACTCCAAAGACTTCAATTGACATCGATGTGTCTCCTGTGCAGGAATGGGCTAGATGATAGCACGTCACCGTAGGAGGTGGTGCGGTGCTCAAGTTCAACTTTCTTCACTGAAGAGGGACAATAACATGAAGCGTGACTTCGTGAAGCACTAACCTGATAGGGATAGACGGAGACGCTCCGTCTATCCCTGGGTTGTCCCGATTGTGCCAGAACAGATTGTGATCTGCGGAACTACTCTAGTCTAGTTTGAGCCACACACTTTTAATTTGTGTGTACAGCTCTAATGCGTAGTGTCCAAGTTCACGACCAAAGCCACTCTGCTTGTAACCACCGAACGGAGAAATAGGATCGAGCTGATTGTAACAGTTCACCCATACTGTCCCCGCTCGTAAGGCACGGGAAATCCGATGGGCTTTGGAGACGTCTTTTGTCCAAACGCCAGCAGCTAGACCATAAATCGTGTTATTCGCCTGACGGACTACATCCTCTTCATCTTTGAATGGTATAGCGGTAACCACAGGGCCGAAGATTTCTTCTTGCGCCACTCGCATAGAATTGTTGACGTTGGCAAAAACAGTCGGCTTGACGAAATAGCCTTTACCAAGTGCACTATTTGCTTCTCCGCCAACTTTGACTTGCGCACCTTCTTTCTTGCCGATGTCGATATATCCGAGCACGCGTTCGTATTGTTCTTGCGACACTAACGGTCCAAGACGAGCATCTTTATCCAGCCCTGGCCCCTGGTTAATCGAAGCAGCCGAAGACGATAAGGTATCAACAAACTGATCGTACATCTTTTGCTCGACAAACAACCGCGACCCAGCGCAACAGACTTGCCCTTGGTTGAAGAAGATACCCATAAAGGCACCTGCCGCCGCCGCGTTTTGATCGGCATCGACAAACACAATGTTTGGAGACTTTCCACCGAGCTCTAATGAGACTCGCTTGAGATTGCCAGCCGAGGCTTTGAGAATCTCTTTGCCGACTTCCGTCGAGCCAGTAAACGCAACCTTATCGACCTGCGGATGGTTGGCGATAGCTGCCCCTGCTGTAGGACCAAATCCCGGCACGATATTAATGACACCTTCAGGTATGCCAGCTTCCAACAGCAACTCACCGAGACGGAGGGCAGTGAGCGGTGTCTGCTCTGCCGGTTTCAGTATAACGGTGTTGCCGCACGCTAATGCTGGTCCCAGTTTCCATGCCGCCATTAAAAGCGGAAAGTTCCACGGAATAACTTGACCACACACGCCTACTGGTTCACGTAAGGTGTAATTGAAGAACGAGGGATCAGAGGGATTAGTCTCACCATAAATCTTCGTCGGCCAACCAGCATAGTAGCGGAAGGTTTCCGCCGCGCCGGGAATATCAACGTTACGTGACTCGAAGAGAGTCTTGCCATTATCAAGCGTTTCTAGTTGAGCCAGCTCGTCACCATGTTTATCGATAAGATCAGCGACTTTTAACAAGATCTTCGTTCGCTCTGCAGGCTTCATGTGCGGCCACGGCCCGTCATCAAAGGCTTTGCGAGCAGCCGCAACCGCACGATTTACATCCTCTGCATCGCCTTCGGCGATCATGGCGAGGGTCTCCGCCGTTGCTGGATTAACCGTGGTAAACGTCTTTCCTGATGCTGCATCAACCCACTTGCCACCGATGAGCATTTTTTTGCTGGTCGGCGTGATGAAACCGCGGACGGCTTCCGGTAGAACTTGTGATACTTGGCCCATATACGTCCCTCCTTATAACGAAATAATGACTTCAAAGTTAGACGTTAGAACGCGAACTGGGCATCGAATTGGATGCGATTGACGGTACTGATTCGAGCATGCCCTTGGGACGATCAATTAAGCTGACAAAATACCCCTTGGCAGTCAAGGTCAAGCGGGGTAGCAACATGTAGTCGATCTTAGCAATCGGCCCCTGCACATTGGTCCCCCCATTGCGGCCAAAGTCACTCAACGTAAACATCGAAATCACCGAGTCCGTCTCCACCCGCATTCCACGCCGCCGATAAGGCCCAGTCCCCGGGATTGCGGGTCTGCCCGACCCCGACTCCCACCAGATACGCATTGTCTTCGCCAAATCTTGGCTTGGAAGTTGTGGGCATAATCCACCATCATGGAGAATGGCCAGCTTCGGATAGCCGGTATCAATGACCCATTGGGCACCGACATTGAGGATATTAAAGCCTCCCGCAAAACCGCTGAATGGGATTTTGGTTACTGGGCGTAATGGGACTGCCACCCGGGACAATCTGGCCATTACGGAGAACGACAGAGTTGGTGAGGACAAGGCTGGAGTTGGTATTACGGGCCTGGGCAATCGCGCCGGCGTGGGAGAAGTGGTAGTCGGCGGCGGCGAAGGTGAGTTGGCTCTTTTCGGTCGGGGCAAAGAGCACCTGCAGTTGCTCCCCGAACATGTAGGAATCGGGTGCGTTGGTATACTCTTGGGCCGCCCACTGGCCGCTCACCAGCTTAATGCTACGCACGACGTCACCGACTTTGCCTTCGAGCAGGGTGATCGTCTTGATAGAAGCCTTCGGGTGCTAGGTCTTCATCAAAGACAATTCCGAGCCCATGATGGCGCGGGGGCGAAAGAAGGGGACGGTGAACTTGCCGCCGGTGAGCGAGAAGAAGGGTTTTTCCAGGCCCAGGGTCTTGCCGGGGCGGATAGTGATGTAGGCCTGATCGATGTTAATGGGTTTACGGGTGAAGACATCGGTCATGGTCTGGTTGTTGGCACTGACTTCGTTGGGATTGCCGCTGACCAAGCGAAGGCCCCCCTCAAGTTCGTCGCTCACGGTCAGGCGGGCGCCGAAGCGCAGGCGAAAGCGCTGGCGGTTCCGGGCATCGACGCCATCTTGGTAAAAGCCCTCTTGCCGCACGCGGATATCGCCAAAGAAGCTGAAGCGATTGAGCCAGTCGATACTCTTCTTCACGTCCGCCACTGCCGTCTTCTTCAGCTCTTCCGTCTGCGCTTGGTTCTGCGCCTCTAAGGCCGCTTGGCGGCTTTCCAAATGAGAT
Organism: uncultured delta proteobacterium; assembly: GCA_963733195.1. GTDB lineage: Bacteria > Desulfobacterota > Binatia > Bin18 > Bin18 > VGTJ01. The sequence goes on along the minus strand of CAVTCR010000015.1, from coordinate 18,638 downwards.
AGCCATTCCGTCACTTCTCTAGACGACGGAGTTGCGGCTGGTTTCTCAACTATCGTCGTAGTAGCCGATGACTGAAGCTGGGCTACGTCCTCCTCTCCGAGGATACCTTTCCTGCGTAGTAAATCGATTAACGCTTGCTGATCAGGCTTTCCGGGTTGCGCCTTTGTTCCTTTCTTTAACCGCTGCGCTTCTTGCTCACTGATTACACCTTTCGCCGCCAAAATATCGATGAGTGATGCCTCTTGAGCGATAGCTGGGCTGCTCACGAGCAACGCAAGCATGAGAAAAACAGCAACCATCCTGATCCTCCTCCCGTTCACGAAAATGTCACTATACATATTCAATAGGACTAGTCTCTCGCAATCAGCACCTCGGTCGCTTTGATGACCACTGTTACTACACTGCCTTGCGCGAGTCCCAACCGTTCGGCCGAGCCACGTGTTATAGCGGCGACCACTTCATGTCCACCGCCGATGTCGACAACAACCTCCGCCATGATGTTGCCGAGCTTGACCTCTTTGACGTGACCTGAAAATTGATTGCGTGCGCTGAGTTGCATTGCAGACCTCCTTCTGTCATTTGTCGCAATGTTTGATACTCGGTAGTAAAATATTTTTGGATTGTATATATATGGCTCGATTAGATGTCAATGTAACGCCCACGGCGTACGCCATTTTGGGGTTGCTACGTGAACGACCAATGCACGGCTATGAGATTGCTCGACATTTCAAGCCAGAAGAAGATTTGGGGCAGGTCATTCCGGCGGATATGAGCACCATCTACACATTTCTCAAGGACTTGCAGGAACATGGGCTCATCCGCGGAGAACAGGTCACGGTCGGCGCGCGTCCGCCGCGCAAGGTCTTCTCGTTGGCGGATGACGCGGAATCCTTCTTTCTCGAATGGCTGCGTCGCCCGGTCGCACGCATGCGAGAAGTGCGGCTCGATTTTCTCCTCAAGCTTTATTTTGCCCAGCAACTTGGCGCCGCTGAAGCGAGGGCGCTTGTCAAAGCGCAAGTCGCCGCATGTCGGGACTACTTAGAGCGACAACAGAACCACACGCGCGATATAAACCCCACGAGCTTCGAGTCGCTCGTGTTGGAATCAAAACTCACTGCCGCAGAAAGCATGTTGGAGTGGCTTAATCAGGATCGCTGCCCGGGTCGTTTCTCATCGTCGGAAGGTGCTGACTTTAAGTCAGCAAAAGGGAGAGCAACCAACCACGCAGAAGAAAAGCAAACCGAAAAGAGGAGACAAGAAACGATGATAATATCACGCAGTAGCAGACACCCAAGCTTTGTGATGCGAGTAGTTTTTGCAACGGCTTTCTTTGGAGCTTTCTGTGTAAATTCTCCTTCCTTCCTTGAGCAATCGCATGGGCTCAGCGCAGCCCATGCCCAGCAACAATCAACCGTGACCGGAGAGTTGACGGTGTTCGCTGCTGCCTCGTTGACTGAGCCGTTCACCGAAATCGGCAAGCGACTCGAACTGTCTCATCCAGGATTGAAAGTTGTGTATAATTTCGGCGGTTCGCCAACTTTACGCACGCAACTCGAACAAGGAGCACACGCGGACGTGTTCGCTTCAGCCGATGCTGCACAGATGGAACAAGCGAAAAAGAGTAATGTCGTGCAGGGGGAATCCTCCTGTCTTTGTCAAGAATCGACTAGTCGACGATCGTTCCGAAAGACAACAAAGCAAAAATCACGACGTTTTGTGACCTGGGAAAACCAGGAGTCAAACTTGACCTCGCCAATGCGAAAGTGCCAGTGGGGAACTACAGCCGTCAAGCCATTGCTAAAGCAAACACTGAATGTGGAGCCGATTTTGAGCAGCGTACGTTGAAGAATCTTGTGTCCGAGGAAGAGAACGTGAAACAGGTTGTCACCAAAATCCAGCTTGGTGAGGCAGATGCCGGTATCGTCTATGTTTCTGACGTGACACCAAGAGTGAGCAGAGACGTACAAGCCATCGCTATTGCCGACGCTCACAACCAACTCGCCACATATCCGATTGCTTTGACAAAAGAGGTCAGAAACCGTGCCGCCGCGCAGGCGTTCATCGGCTTTGTGCTGTCAGCAGAAGGTCAGGCAATTCTCAAGGCGCACAGCTTTATTCCACTAAAAGAATAAGGGCAGACACAACAGCTAGACTATAACGGTGGAGATGAAGGGCGACTCACTTCTAGTGTGAATAGGTGTGCAGGCAGCATCAGTCCTTGGCGAGGATGACCTCCGTCGCTTTGATCACCACCGTCACGGTTGCACCTTGCGTGAGCCCTAAATGTTCCGCTGAGCCGCGGGTGATTGCAGATACGACTTCGTGACCGCCGCCGATGTCAATGACGACCTCAGCCATGACATTGCCGAGTTTGATCGTTTTGACTTGCCCTTGGAATTGATTACGCGCACTAAGTTTCATCAGCGTCCTCCATAAGAAGAGATAGGAAAATTGTATCGTCGCCAATCGGCAAAGCAAGAAGCCCTGAGATATCATAACGACCGACCGTAGCTGACACCATGAAGCGTAACTGGCTATTTTTCTTTCCCCTCCTCCTTCTGCTCATCTTCCTTATCTCACCGCTGGCAGCGATTTTTCTGAAAGTGCGGGTACAGGAAGGTCTATGGGACACACTCCGGCAACCCATCGTGACCGAAGCGCTACGTCTCAGTGTCGTGACATCATTGAGCAGTTTATGCCTGGCGGTTGTGCTGGGCACCCCGCTTGCCTATTTGCTGGCGCGCCACCGTTTTCGTGGCGCCGCCCTGGTGGACACGCTCATTGATCTGCCGATGGTATTGCCACCAACCGTTGCCGGAGTCGCGTTACTTATGGCCTTTGGGCGGCGTGGCGTGCTTGGTGCCTGGCTTGACGCGATTGGAATACAAATCAGCTTTACCACATTCGCAGTCATCCTGGCGCAAAGCTTTGTCAGCATTCCCTTCTACATCCGGGCGGCGCGGGCGGGGTTTCAGAGCGTGGATCAAGAACTCGAACGTGTCGCTTATACGCTCGGCCACGCACCGTTCAGCGTCTTTCTGCGAGTGACCATACCGCTCGCCTTTCCGGCACTGCTCGGCGGTGCAGTGATGGCATGGGCGCGCGCCTTGGGAGAATTCGGCGCGACGATCATGTTCGCTGGGAATTTTCTCGGACGTACGCAAACGATGCCGCTCGCCATCTATTCGGCAATGGAATCGGACTTGACGGCAGCATTAGTCTTGTCCGCGATTCTCATTGTCGTTTCGTTTAGTGTGCTGTTCGGTGTCCGACTGCTACTGCATCGCAGTCCGTATGGTATCTATGCTTGAGGTTGTGCTCCGTAAGCGCCTTGACGGGTTTCGTCTTGATGTCGCTCTTGCCGCACAGAACGAACTGGTCGTCCTTTTTGGCCCGTCTGGTGCCGGGAAGAGTTTAACGTTGCAAGCGATTGCCGGGACGATGCAGCCTGACGCCGGCCGTATCACGATCGACGGTCAGGCTGTGTACGACAGCGCACAGCAGCTTAACCTTTCGCCACAGGTTCGACGGGTCGGATATGTGCCGCAGCACTATGCACTATTCCCACATCTGACAGCCGGAGGCAACATCAGCTTTGGCTTGCTGCATCGCTCTCGACACGAGCAAAAACAAAAAGTGCAAGAACTACTTGCGCTCTTCGGTCTGCAAGGACTAGAACATCGCCGACCGCGAGAACTGTCCGGTGGACAACAGCAAAGAGTCGCGCTTGCCCGTGCCCTGGCTGTGGAACCTCGCCTGCTTCTCCTGGATGAACCATTTGCGGCATTGGATGTCGCGCTGCGCGAGTCCCTCCGGCAAGAACTGGTGCAGATTCAAGCGCGGATGAAGATCACAGTCTTAGTAGTGACGCACGATCTGACCGATGCATTTGCTCTCGGACAACGTGTGATTATCTACGATGCTGGGCGAGTGATACAGCAGGGAACTCGCGAAGAAGTGTTCTTTCATCCGGCGACACGCCGCGTAGCCGAGTTTGTTGGTACCGGGAATATGCTTCCGGCTGTGGTTGAAAGTGCTGATGAAGAAACGCTCTGGGTCCGGTGGCAAGAGAACCTGATTGCAGTTGCACCGAAGGTCCTGGCACCGGGAACTCCCGTGTACTTGTGTATCCGTCCCACGCAAATCTTGCTGGTTCGTCCTGATCGCCTTTCACAGCGTGAACGTGAGAACGTCCTGCACGGACGGATCGTAAACGAACGTATAGAGCGGGAAACCTATACACTACACTGGCAGTTAGATACTCGCCAAGCTCCGTATGACTTAGAGATTACCCTTCCTGGCTATGTCTACCATCGCCTCATGCTTGATACGGAAAAGCGCGTCATGGTCGAGCTACGCCGGCAGGTGCTGCATATCATCCCGCGTGACGCAGACACTCCGTTGCTCCATTGACGAGAGATCATGGGCGGTTGATGAAAGCCATCCGTCCAAAGAGTTGCCCACCCGCCTGTGGTACACCCGCCGAGTGCTCGAACAGGGCTGGAGCCGTGACATCCTCTCCTCCTACTTTTTCGGCACAACCAGTCGGAACACTTTACGTAGAGCTTCCGAAGCATTGATGTAAGGTGCGGCTTGGCTCATATCACAGATCTCGGCATAGCGGTCACGAATCTGCTCTGGAGTAGGAATCGTGTCGGAGCCAAACACCGCTCCGCGCGCTTCACGCACTTCGACCTTGGCATAGTACCCGGCACCTGCCTCGATAATATGCCCGGTCTCTTCATTCTCTGGTGCGCAAAACCAGGCAACTGCTGCCGTCACGAACTCCGGCTTAATGAGTGGGGCGAGCTTTGGTGCGGTCACGTTTTCTGTCATCCGTGTCTGGGCGATCGGCGCTATGGCATGCACGGTGATGTTGTGTTTGCGCCCTTCTTCTTTGAGTGCATTCATGAAGCCGACTACAGCCAGCTTGGCCGCACCATAATTTGTGTGGCCGTGATTGCCGTACAACCCAGCAGCGGAACTGGTCATGACAATGCGGCCAAAATTCTTTGCACGCATAGTTGGCCATGCGGCATGGGTGCAATACACCGCGCCCATCAAGTGTACATCAACCAACGCACGGAAATCCGCCAAGTCCATCTTCGCCAGCGTTTTGTCACGAACGTTCCCGGCATTGTTCACGAGAATGTCGACCGTGCCAAAGGCGTCGAGCGCAGTTTTAATGATGTTACGTCCGCCTTCTTCTGTCGCAACGGAGTCGTAGTTTGCGATCGCTTGACCACCAGCAGCCTTAATTTCTTCCACCACCGTGTCGGCTGCGACGTGCGAGCCACCGGTACCGGCGACTGTACCGCCGAGATCATTAACCACGATCTTTGCTCCACGTGACGCAAAGAACTTCGCGTGACTGCGTCCGAGACCATTGCCTGCTCCGGTAATCACGGCGACACGACCATCGAAACGAATTTCTTTCATCAGACATATCCTTTTTTATCTAAAGAGAGTTGCCAGGATTCTAGGGTGTCGTCGAATACTGTCAAGAGAACGAGTGAGTTCATTTTCCTCATCATTCCTGGTAACACGGCGTTAACTTGGTTTGGTTTTCTCAGAGGAGAAACGGAAACGTGATCCCTGGTAGGCGACTGGAAGCTGAACAGCAAGCTACCTGCGAGACCAACTCAAGGCCAGGCTAGAGGAGGCATTGTTACGATGAGTAACGAGCTAGCTTTCTATGGGGAACTGCTGGGCGAGATTAAGAACCGTATCCGGCAGGCACAAATCAAGGCTGCACTTTCTGTCAACGCAGAAATGATTGAGATGTACTGGGATATAGGCCGGATGATTCATGAACGCCAGCAGCAAGAAGGCTGGGGAGCCAGAGTCATTCCTCGGCTGGCACGGGACATTCGCAATGAGACTACCAGAAGTAAAAGGGTTTTCCGAGCGGAACATCGGCTATATGATCCGATTTGCTCGTGAGTATGACGCTTCTGTAATTTTGCAACAGCCCGTTGCAAAATTGCCCATGCCTATGAACGATACTGAAACTCGTGGGCAAATAGGGATGCCAGCAATAGTGCAAGAGATTCTTGCACGAATTCCCTGGGGCCATAACGTCCTATTGATGGAAAAAATCAAAGAGTTACCCACCCGCCTCTGGTACGCTCACCAAGTTATCGAGCAAGGCTGGAGCCGAGACATGCTCGCTTCCATGATCAAGAGCCAAGCTCATGCACGACAGGGCACAGCAGTCACAAACTTTGCCAGGCGTTTACCAGCTTCACAATCTGAGTTAGCCGAGCAGTTGCTCAAAGACCCGTACCTCTTCGACTTCCTTACCCTTGAAGAACCTTTCCACGAGCGTGAACTGGAGACCGGACTCATACGACATCTGGAAAAATTCCTGCTTGAACTTGGTCAGGGCTTTGCTTTTGTTGGACGGCAATACCCTTTGAGTGTAGGTGAAGATGACTTTTACATTGACTTGCTTTTCTATCATCTGAAGCTGCGTTGCTTCGTCGTTATTGAACTCAAACGCGGCAAATTCAAACCAGAATACGCCGGGAAGATGAACTTCTACTGTTCGGTAGTGGACGACAAACTGAGACACGAAGCCGACCAGTCCACCATCGGCCTGATCCTCTGCCAGACAAAAGACCGCTTCATCGCTGAATATGCTTTGCGCGATATTCATAAGCCTATCGGAGTCGCCGACTACGAATTCACTCGCGCCCTGCCGGACAGCCTGAAGTCTAGCCTGCCTTCCATCGAGGAGATCGAAACAGAACTACAGAGCGAATTGGCCAACAAACCCAAGGCAACTCGAGGCAGGCAATGATGAACCTGGAACGCCTGCTCTAACATCCCACGAAGAAAAAGGAGGGAAGTGCAATGGCTACGCTGCCAAAATTTGCGCAATTGCCGGTTGTTGGTCAGACCGGCGAACGTCATGCCTGGGACGTATTCGGGCGTGACGATCAACTCGGCACGATCAATCTCATAACACCTGAACATGTGAAGCGGGCAACGTCCCTGGTGCGATCGGGAAAAGTTATCAATCTTGATCTGCCGCTCAATTTTCCCTTCCCGTTGTATGGCGGGTTTCGTGCAGCGGGGTATAAACATCACATCGAGACTGGGCGTGGTAGTCGCGATGATTATGTCGATAACCTCGCGCTGCAAGGTTCCAGTCAATGGGACAGCCTTCGTCACATCCGCTTTCGTGAGTTTGGCTACTATGGTGGACGGCAGGATGACGACCTCGATGAGAAAGGGCAGCTCGGTATCGAAAACTGGGCACGACACGGCATCATTGGTCGTGGCGTGCTGCTCGATGCGGCAGGCTATATGGAACGCCAGGGTACAAAGCTCGACGCGACCAAAAAGTTTGCTATGGACGGAGCATTCTTAGAAAAGATAGCTGACGCAGAGAAAGTGAAGATTGAGTCGGGCGACATCCTTCTCCTCCGCACGGGTTGGCTCACTTGGTACAAGACGTTGGACCAAGCTGGACGCGAAAAACTGCGAGGAACATTGCGCCCAGGTGACGATGGGATGGCCTGTCCTGGACTCGATCCTCAGCAAACGACTGCAGCATGGGTTTGGGACCATCAAATTGCCGCGATGGCGTCAGACAACGTTGCGCTTGAAGTGTTACCAGTTGACCCCGCGATTGGCTTTCAACATCGCAGATTGATTGCACTGCAAGGGATGCCAATTGGTGAAGTGTGGGATCTCGACGAATTGGCGCAGGAATGCGCACGTGACGGTGTGTATGAGTTTATGCTGGTTTCGTCTCCACTGAATCTGCCTGGGGGAGTGGGCTCACCGCCGAATGCGTACGCGATCAAGTGAAGAATTAAGAATTAAGAGTGAAGAATGAAAAATGAAGAATTGAGGACGACGGAAGACGTTAGGAATGTCTCTTCCCGACCCCTGGCCCCTGACTCTCGATCCCCGAAATTCCGCTTTGTCGTCATGGGCGCGCTGTGGATGACCGCCTTCTTTCTCTTTCTTGATCGCGTCAACATCTCACTCGCAGCACCATACATTATGGACGACCTGGGATTGAGCGGGATTGAAACTGGTCTCATTCTCAGCTCATACTACTGGGGATACATCCTCGGACAGTTAAGCGGCGGTGTCGCTTCCGATCGTCTCAGTATTCGCAAATGGTCGACATTGATGTTCGCCGGGTGGTGCGTGCTAACGGCGCTTACTGGCATGTGCCGGACGGTCGGCCAGTTTGCCCTGGTGCGTGGACTGTTCGGCATCTCCGAGGGTTGGGTAGCAAATCCTATCAACAAACTTGAAAACAACTGGTTACTGCCGAACGAACGAGGCTGGGTGTACGGCGCAACCGTCGGGTTTGGTTACGTTGGTCTTATCGTTGGTCTTCCGCTCATTGGTTGGCTGATCGGTCAGTGGGGATGGCGCGCCATGTTTTATGGTACTGGCGCACTTACCGTGCTCGGCGTGTTCGTTTTCTGGTTGCTGATCTACGACTACCCTGAACAACATCCGTGGATATCACAAGCTGAGAAGGCGCTCCTGGCTGAAGCGCTTAACAAAAGATCGGGTGACGTTTGATCCGCAAAAGGGAACGGCGCGAACCTTGTCGTTTGCCGAAGGAGTGCGCACTCTTGCTGGCAGTTGGGTCTTCTGGGCCATTTGCGTAGTCAATTTTTTTACACTCTGTGTTGGCTTTACCAACCTGAGTTGGCTCCCTGGGTACCTCGTCAAAGAACGAGGCTATACGATCATGAAAAGCGGTCTGACTTTGACCATCCCCTATCTGGCCGCTTTTATTGGATCGCTATTGGGCGGCTACCTCGGCGATCGCATGGGACATCGTAGTGTGGTTGGGTTCCTCGCGAGTTTTCTGACTGGCCCGCTCATGATTGCGTTGATGTTGACCCAAGATGTTACAATGACCATCGCTTTGATGAGTGCGGTCCTTTTCCTGAATGCTGCCGCGTTCAATACGCTTGCGGTCCTTCTATTCGATTTGTTTCCTGCAGAAGTTGTGGGTGTCGCAGCTGGGACTCTGCATCGGCTTGTTTGGCGGACTGGGCGGGGTCACTGGCCCGCTCATCCTCGGTTATGTGTATGATCTGACACACTCGTTTTTCTGGGGGTTTTCGAGCATTGGCCTCGGAGCAACAGCCATTTCGTTGATGCTGATTCCGGTGTGGCGGCATGAACAACGAGTGAAACGAGAGAAAGCTGAAAAAGCCAAGACTGGAAGGATGTCTCTCGATCAGAGCAGACGGGAACAGCGTAGAGGACACGTTATCTCCCGCGTGACGACAAAAAATACAGCGTTCAGTCTCTCCTTATAAAACTAACGCACGATCACCGGCTACGGCCAGAATGGGACTGCCTCTTCGCTTCCCAACATCTTTGCCTACGAAGAGGCAGTCTCCCCAGGTCAGGTGTTTCGCTTTAGTCCATAAACTCCGGCATGAGCGTGGCAAAGAGTTCCACCTGCTTCTTCACTTCGTCCAACGGTAGTAAGCCTTGATCGCAGAACACCAGAAAGTACTCAGGGTTCAGCTTTTCCTGCACGACAGCGAGTTGGCGTCGCACGTCGTCCCGAGTCCCAACAAAGGCAATTCCCGCCTCAACGACGGGCTCAATCGTCGTGGGAATATTCGGATAAAAATGCGAGTGGTAGAGCCCGAGTAAATACATAATCCCTCGGCGTGCGATATCGAGGGCCGCGTCTTTTGTCTTCCCTATAGCAACAATGCGTGCCAGTCCGACACTTTGGCCCAGCTTCAATACCCGTCCCGCTTTCAGTGCTTCTTGCCGGTAGAAGTCTGCCCCTTGAATCGCAACGTCAGGAAAGGGCAAAAAGATCATCGGGACAATGCCCTCCTGTGCAGTCCAGCCGATCGTTTCTCGGGTCAACGTCATAGCTTGCAAGAGTAAGGGATGCGGTTTCTGAAACGGCTTTGGCACAGGCGACACCTTGCGCAACCACCCTTGCTCATCAATCTCTCCTGGTGCCCCATAGCGGCGGGCTGCGTCCGCTGCCGGCCATTTGATCCCCTCTGGGGGATTGGGCACGCGGTAATACTTGCCATTGAACGCAAATGGTTCGTCTTTCCAGCAGAGCTTGATGATTTCAAATAATTCTTGGGACACTTCGCGGTTATGGAGCTCCGCATCCTTCCCCAGCACCGAGGGTTGGACGTTATAGTGTTGTCCCAAGGTATTCACCCAATGTGGAAATACTCCCCGGGCAAAGCCTGCTACCGCTCGTCCCTGGGTGATTTGATCCGCCCAAGCCACGTCTAAGGCCAGGCGGATCGGGTCCCAGGTAGGGAGCACATAGCCAAGCGGCCCCAACTTGATCCGCTTGGTCTTGGCCGCCAGATTAATCAAATGTGGGGTTGGATTGGACCCGGCAATCAACCCATCAGAAAAGAATTGATGTTCCGAATAAGTCAAGATGTCGAACCCAACTTCCTCTGCGAGTTGGGCCAGCTCGACCATCTCATTCAACATGAGCTGGATCTTGTCGGTGCGGTGGGCAATCGGACGGAGTTGTTCGCGCTCCGTCGGGGACGCCGGGACAACAGGGCCAAGATGGAGGATGAATTTCATGTACTCTCTCCTTTGTGACCAGTCGAATTGCAGAACATTCGGATATCACTAAGCTTGGCAGATTCGTTCAGTTCTTAGGAATCGGTCATGGTAAGCCGTTCACGTAAAATGTGATCAACGACTTTGGGTACGCTTTCGTGTAAACTCCGCGCCTCTTGCTGGAGCCGGCGAAAGACATCTGCCTCTACCGGCACCTCAAAAATGCGCTGCTGGATCTCAATCTCGTCCTCGCTAGGCTCCAGATATTCTTCATAATCCGTCGTGCTGTGCGTATCCCAGAATTCTCCAGCTTCTTCTTCCGTTGCAAACGTCTCTGGTAATGGATCACGAATTTTATCTTTGTTTCTCATAATATCTCCTCTCGGCATCATCCATGTCACGGGCGGAAATAGGCAAGAGTGCCCCAGTCAGCTTAAGAATGTAAAAGACTATTAAATAACGCCCGGCGGCAGATTGTCCGTCAAACCCAGAGATACTGTTGGCCTACTCGTAAGATAGCAAAAATACAGAAATTTTTGTGCTCTATCGGTCACCGGTGCCCACGTTTTGGGGTGCTGCTGTCACTCAAACCTATCCCATTCCCCCCCTACCGCTAGATTTGGGACATGTCATAGGGACCATCTTTAGCAGAACCAGCGGCATCGGACTGGCTGTGAGGGACAGGTACTCTTCCCAAGACAGCATAGAATGTCCCGGCCTCAGCAAAAATTCTAGATTTTTCAAGGTCTTAATGCGTAGGCCAACAGTATCCCCAGATATGTGTATCCAGTACAATCAGTACGCACCCTCACGGTGACGCCCTTGCGCTTCCCTTGTCCTTCGCCTCCACCTCACTGGACAGAGGACTTTCACCTCCAAGCATTGAGACATGCCCGGCACACACGCCTTGCCGGTCAGCGCCCGGCGGGGAACCGCAACCTTTCACGAACACACGGAGCTACGTCCCTGCCGATGCACTGCACTGGCAGGTTAGGTGGAGCAACGCTATATCATTTGATCGTAGGTGGCATGGAAGCCAAACCCAGAACCAGACCAATCCCTCTGCCCGTTCCTTCGCCAGCGCCCGGTAATGCAAGCCAACCCGTGCCACCCAAAACTCTCCGACTTTTTTGAGACGCACGGAGGAATGCCGAGGGTCGGTCTTGAGCAGGGCGTAGTTCTTGTCAGCGAGACTGCGAATGTCTTCCGGCAGCTGCCGATAGTGAAACCAGAACTCCGGGGACGCAAAGTGCTTCACAACTCTGTACAGCGACCCGCCTCAAAGTCGCTGTCAGCCCGTTTGCCCGCAGCAGCAAACTTGCCGGCTTTGATGTCCGCTTCAATGCGCTGATCCCATTGCTCAGCCATGAATTCCTCAAACCACTCGCGGAAACGCGCCAAGTCTCCGGGCGGCAGGGTGACAACCGCTGATTCAAGCTCTTCGAGAGTCATAACCTGACCCTAACAAAGTGCCCGCCTTTTAGCAACACCTAACGCCAGGCGTCAGGCGCGGCGGGAAGCGGGAGCGTAGCGGACGCTGTACGCCGTCGCCTGCACGCCCAAGTTAGGCTTGGTCCAGGGGAAGGGATGCCGGGAGCTCCGCCCGCTGGCCCCCCGCCCCGGATTCTCTGACAACACTGGAAAAATCTACTTCGCCCCCGTTTGCTCGGAGCTTGAGAGGTTAGGGTATGTCAGCCTGCGCGGCACAGCGTTGCGATCGCGCCCTTCCTGCCGACCCGTGATGGTGCCGGCTTGCTTCAGGGCATTGTTAAATTAGCGACACAGACTCACGAACTGGTCATGGGTGCTAGCGTCCTCGGCGCATTCTGCAACGAGGTCAGTAATCGTGCAACCGTCTTCTGACAAGGTGTTGGTGACCCCAGAATCGCAGCCATCAATCACAACGGTGTCACTCAGATCGGAATCGGGGCAATCATCCTCATCGTTAGGCACACCATCCTCGTCGGTATCAGCATCTGGGACAGTTAATACCTCCGAAATCCCGTAGTAGGTATAGGAAGCATTCGGAGCAAAAACCGCACCAAGGGTAAACCACCCACTGTCTGCCCGCGTCCACGAGCCAAACGTAACAAAACTGCCGCCGCCGAAGGGTGAGGCCGCTGTACCATTCGGGTTGGAACCCGAGTACGTGTTCGACGGATTGTTGAACGGTGTCCCCCCCGCTCGCGGTCAGGTTGATCGGCGCATCGATCGACCCGTCCCAGAGGTCCGTCGCGTTGTCCGCGACCTCGACCCCATCGACGCGGTAAATTGGCACGTCCGAAGACAGGGGAACGCGGGATACCGCGGAGACGGCCGGCGTACTGCCCAGTACCATCCAGTTCACGGCTTGTCCGTTGTATGTGTCCAGCCCGGCGAAGACCGCGTTATTTTGGATCAGATTGTCATAGTCGCCAATGTTAGGCGACGTAGCTGGCATGCGGTAGTCGATGTCCGTGGTGAACACGATACGGAACTGGTCACCCGGGCTGAGACCAGGCGGCGTGATGATGTCGGCGTGAGACTGGACCGAGATCAACAACACACAGGCAAGTATCAGAGTGGGACGAAACATGGGAGGGATCACCTTGAGAAATGCCAGGGCCACCGGCATCGAGACAGTCGGGGCGACGTGCGAAGTCATGATGCGCGCGATTATCATTGCAAACGAAGATGCAATTGGTTTTCGCATCGAGTATCCTCCTTAATACATTGTTAGAAGTATCTGGACCTAACGCCAAGGATTTAATCCGTCCTGCAGTACTACAGTGAGAGCCTTCCCCGGTCTTCTCGTCGCAGGGCGGATAAATCCTGTTGAACGGAACCGCGGCCCCACAGGCCGTCGGCGCTATGGGGATTCTATCGAGTCTGAGGAGACCTGCCAATGGTTGCACGAGCGGTGAAACGGGCAGCGACCAAGCGGAGGAGCAGACGGACTGGCGCAAGAGACGGGGCAGGAGCAGGAGTGTCGGCTCTGATTGCTCGCGAGAAGAAGGAAGAGCCAGGATGTGAACGCACGGGACCAGACCGCTCGGTGAGGGAAGTCACGAGTAGTGAGGAGTGCCACAGGGGCAGAGTAGGAACGGCGTGGAGACGGGTCATGGCGGGAGTCCTCGCTGGGGCGCCAGGAGGGCGATGATCCGCCAGTGAACTCCCGGCACAGTGGGGGCACCGTGTGGAAGCGGCGGGAGGAGCGCTCGTGTCCGTGGGCGGGGCTGCGTGCGCGCCAGGAGGGCTGTGGCCGTGGCGGCCACGACCGCCAAGAGCTGGCGGGCAGCGGGTGAGCTTCTCTTGCCGCGTGCGATTGGCCAGCAGGCCGTAGTGGCGGATACGCACGAAGCCGGGGGGCACGACGTGGAGCAGGAAGCGGCGTAGGAACTCCTCCGCCCGCAGCTCCATGACTTTGGGCGTCCCCTCAGCCGCGTAATCTTTATAGCGAAAGCGTACGATCCCGTCGCCGACAAAGACGAGCCGGGAATTGGCAATGGCCACGCGGTGAGTGTAGCGGCTGAGATACTTCAGGACTTGCTCGGGGCTGCCCCAGGGCGGTTTAGCGTAGACCACCCACGGCGTGGCGTAGAGGTGCTGACGGAAGGCCGTCCAGGCAGCGTCCTCGGCCAACGGCGGCGCTCTCGCCCGGCAAAGGTCAGCCGCTGCTGGCTGCGCAATCGCTCCAGCCCGGCCAGATACTTGCCCCGGAAGACTTGGCTCAGCGCCTTGACGGCAAAGAGAAAGCGCCGCCGACAGTTGCGCCACTGCGTCCCATCGGGACTCAAGCCGCCGCCCGTGACGACGCAGTGGACATGGACATGCTCGGTGAGTGTCTGGCCCCACGTGTGGAGGACGGCCGTGATGCCCAGTTCTGCCCCTAAATGTTTGGGGTCCCGCGCGAACTCCTGCAGGGTCTGGGCGGCCGTCTGGAACAAGAGGTCGTAGAGGAGGCGTTGGTTGACCCGAATCAGCGGATTGAGCCGATGCGGGAGGGTGAAGACGACGTGGAAGTAGGGAATGGGCAGCAGCAAGGCCTGCTCGGCTGCGAGCCATTTGGCCCGGGCGCTGCCTTGGCACTTGGGGCAGTGGCGATTGCGACAGGAGTCGTAACAGAGCCGTTCCGTGCCGCACCGCTCACACACTTCGACATGGCCGCCGAAAGCAGCCGTGCGGCACTGCGCAATCGCCCGCAGCACCCGTGCTTGCTCGTGCGAGACGGGGTGCGTCGCGCGAAATGCCGCGCCATACGCCCGCACGATGTCGGCCACCTCAAAGGGCGGTGGGGACGGATGGGCGGCGGCGCCGGTCGCTGTCGGTGGCGACGACAGCCGCGGCATGGGTTACCCCGCTGCACGACCTCCGGTAAGCTCTCCAGCGGAGACCCTGGGCGGCCACGTGACTACGCGCCACGTGCACGTAGTGCATGGTGGTCGTGACACTTTCGTGCCCGAGCAAGCGTTGCAAGGTCGCCAGATCCGCGCCCCCTTCCAGCAAGTGGGTGGTAAAGGCATGGCGCAAGGCGTGAATGCCGCCCGCCTTGGTAATGCCGGCCCGCGCCTTGGCCGCATAGTAAATCTTCTGCGCGGTCGAGGTATCCATCGGCACGGGCTTGGTCCGCTGCGGGAACAGCCACGGCGGCGTTGGGCGATACACCTGCCAGTAGTGGCGTAACTCAGCTAACAGGCGCGGCCCTAACAGCGTGTAGCGATCCTTGCGCCCTTTGCCTTGCTCGACCCGCAGCATCCCCCGCCCGGCGTCAATATCCCCGACGCGTAAGCCGCACGACTTCACTGACCCGCAGTCCACCGCCATACGTCGCCATCAATAGCGCCCGCTCGCGCACCGTGGTGGTACTGGCCAGCAGCCGCGCGACCTCCTCGCGACTAAGAGGCTATCCGGGAACTCTAGTTGGCAAAAGTCGAGAATTATTGGATAGTTGGCGTACAACCTGAACGAGAGGAGTACGCGAGCATGGCGAAGCCGGAACACGCACGGAAGCGGTATCCGTCAGATCTGACCGACGAACAATGGGTGATTCTGAAGTCGCTGCTGCCTTCACCCCGCACCCAACACGGCGGGGCGCCTCGCCGTGTTGATATGCGTGCCGTACTCGACACGTTGCTGTATCAGAATCGGACCGGGTGTCAGTGGGAGATGTTACCGCACGACTTGCTCCCCAAAAGTACCGTGTACGATTACTTTGCGCAGTGGCGGGATGACGGCACGTGGGCCAAGATCGTCAGCCTGTTGCGCACCCGCGTGCGCGTGCAAGAAGGGCGCGAGCCCTCCCAGTGCCGCCTGCATCGACAGTCAATCGGTTAAGACGACAGAAGTGGGGGGCGCAGAGCGCGGGTATGACGAGGCAAGAAAATCAACGGGCGCAAACGCCATGTGCTGGTTGACACGATTGGGTTGCTGCTCGTCGTCTTGATCACGAGCGCGGCGCTCGATGATGGGGCCCCCGCCGTCAAGCTCCTTGCCCAAATCAGTGCGGACGGATTTCCCGCGGCTCACGGTCATTTTTGGCGATAGCAAGTATCACAATCATGACTTGGCCGCGTGGCTCAAAGAGCATCGGCCCGGATGGCGGATCGAAGTGAAGAAACGGCCAGTGGGGAGCACGGGCTTTGTTCCGCTTCCCAAGCGCTGGGTGGTGGAACGGACCAATGGCTTCCATGGGCGCGCCCGCCACCGGTCCCAACTTAACGGGAACGGGGCACAGGGACCTGACAAACAGCGGCTTTCCCGAGACGGCTAATCCGTTATTCTCTCACGATCTACAATCAAGAGGTGAGAGATGGTCAAGCGCAACAAACGAGGGCGTGGGAATCCTGATTTTCGCCATCGGGTCCCGGGCCCGATGCCTTCAGTGGCGGAGATCGAAGCGGAGCTGACGGCGTTACTGACGCCGGCGTTGTTTGCGCCGCGCCACCTGGAACGACGCGACCCGCGTAATCCCGAGCGGCTGATCCGCTTGCGGGCGCGGATTTTGACGTTACCGGTGATGGTGGCCCTGATCGTGAGCCTGGTGTGGCGCCGCTTAGGCGCGATTGCCGAAGTGCAGCGGGTCGTCGTCCAAGACGGCTTGCTGTGGGTCTCCCCGCTCCAGGTTAGTGAACAAGCCATCGCCAAACGGCTGGATACTTTACCCGCCCGTGCTCTGGCAGCTGTTTTTACCGAGGTGAGCGCCCGCTTGCAGGGGCAGTCCCCACCGCAGCTGCCCGGCCTGGAGAAGCTGGGCCGAGGTCCGGGCGCGCTTTTCCCGCATTGCCATGGTCGATGGCTCGACGCTCGAAGCGCTGCGCAAAAAAACCCAGACGCTGCAGGCTCAGCCCGGCCTCGTCCTCGCAGGCCGCGTGATGGCGATGGTCGAAGCCTTTACCCATCGTCCCCTGTGGCAACTCTATACCGAAGATGCGGCGGCCAATGATAAACGCTTTGCGGCGGAGATTCTCGCCGCCGTGCCGGAACGGGGCTTGCTGATCTTTGACTTGGGCTTCTTTAGTTTCTTGTGGTTTGATGACTTTACCGACCAGCAGAAATTCTTCGTGACCCGTTTGCGCCAAAAGACGGCCTATCGCCTCACCCAGCGTGCTCGCGCACGGCCCGTACTATCGCGATGAACTCATTGAGGTCGGCCTCCATCCCTCCCATCCTTGCCGTCATCCCTTACGCTTGGTCTCAGTCTTGTGGCGCGGGCAGTGGTATCGCTATCTCACCAACGTGCTTGATCCCACTCAGCTCTCCGCGCGCCACATCTGTGAGTTGTATCGGCGGCGCTGGCGCATAGAAGATGCCTTCTTGGTGACCAAACGGGTGCTCGATCTCGCCTATCTCTGGAAAGCCTCGGCCAATGGCGTCCAACTCCAACTCTATGCCACCTTCCTCTTCTACCTCGTGCTCCTCAATGTCTGTCAGCAGGTGGCTCAGAGCCTCAATGAACCCCTCGAACGGATCTCGGTAGAGATGGTGTTTCGCGCCTTCTACCATTATAGTCGGGCCCTCACGCGCGGTGAAACCGTCGATTTGGTGCCTATCTGGTCCACCACGCCAAGCTCTTAGGCCTCGTTAAACGTCAACGCAAAGCGCCATCGCGAGATTCACGACACCGAACAAGTAGTGTGGGACAGTCCGTAAGTTGTGACCAATGGCGCGCCCGCCGCCACAGCAAAGATTATGAGCGCAAGCCCGAATCCAGTGCCGCGCAGATCCATCTGCGTAACATCCAGTTAATGCTCCATCGGCTAAGTCCGGTACCCCACCCGGAATTCCATTACCGAAAAGAGGCCGCCTAAAACGATAGGCAGTTCCCGGATAGCCTCTAAGCACCTCAGGCAGGGTCTTCGTCCGTTTGGGTAACGGCAAATTGGTCCACGGACGCTGCAAGGTCTGGGTGTAGAAAAAGCGTAAGCCCATCACCGCTACCCGCACGCTACTGGGCGCCAGCCGGCGCTCCTCAATCAGGTAGCGGACATAGGTCTGAACTTGCACCTCACTAAGGGTGTCGGGCCGTTGGTGATAGTACGTGGCCAATCCCCGCACCGCTGCCAGATACGACTCGCGGGTGCGCGGCGCCATCCCGTGCAGGATCAGGTCCTGCTGCATCCGATCCCGTAACTCGCCCATACTGACCTCCTTGACGTACGTGGCCAGTTCGACCACGTCGCGGTAATTTACGGAGGTCATGACTCACTGGGATGGTGGTTGCCAAGCCTGGGCACAGAGCTAGGAGATAAGACTGGGAAGGGAAATCACCGATTGTTACGATACGACGAGCCACCGCGCAGCGGTTTCGTTCAACGCTATATGGGCTGCCGATTGCTCTTCGCAATTGCCGCACGGCCGTGCAGCCCATCACAACTACGCCGCCTCACAAGTTGATCATAAAAACTGCTCAACCTGCACCACTTTTGCTGTTGTCATTGCAAGCGTGACTTCACTTCTGTTGGGCTGCAAAATCCTGCGGCCTAACGTCCTAACGCTACCTAGCGGAGCTGAAAAATAAGGACCAAGCCTTTTTAGGCACCTCACTCACGTTATCACGAGGTGCTAGCTTGTAGCGGATCGCTGTCTGCTCTTCCTACTACCCGTTC